>NZ_QJHB01000005.1 GCF_003260275.1 Homoserinimonas sp. OAct 916
CCGCCTATGCCAGCCGGCCCAAGGCCACACCACGTGGCTCCAGCGCCGGCGAACACAACCGGATCCGCCACGACTCCGTCGACAACAACGGAAAACTCACCCTGCGACACAACGGAAAGCTGCACCACATAGGCATCGGGCGAGCCCTCGCCCGAACCCCCGTGATCATGCTCATCCAAGACCTGGACATCCATATCGTCAACGCCCAAACAGGAGAACTCCTCAGGGCACTGACCCTCGACCCCACCAGGGATTACCAACCCCAAAACGAAAGGAAACCGCTGAACCCAGGGGTTCAACGGTTTCCTATGTCCTGAGACAGGACAAGTGTGTCCGGAGGGGGACTTGAACCCCCACGCCCTATACGGGCACTAGCACCTCAAGCTAGCGCGTATACCAATTCCGCCACCCGGACAGGTGCTTCTCGATCCAATCCTCACATCTTCTGAAGTTTGGCTCGACGTACGACGATAGCACGAAATCGACGCACACTTACTCATAATCGACCGTTACGGTTCAGCCCGGTAACGTGAAGCCATGACCCTCGACTCTTCTGCCGCCACAGCGGGTATCTCCTCACTCTCGCGCACCGCAACGATCGCCCGCGATCTCATCCGCATCGACACCACCAACTTCGGTGAGGGCAAGTCGGTGGGGGAGACCGTGGCGGCCGAATATGTGGCCGCGAAGCTGACCGCCATGGGTTTGAAACCCGAGTTGTTCGACTCCGCCCCCGGGCGGACCAGCGTCGTCGCGCGGGTCGCCGGTGCCGATGCTTCGCAGGGCGCATTGGTTGTGCACGGGCACCTCGACGTTGTGCCCGCGATCGCAGACAACTGGTCGGTCGACCCGTTCGCCGGCGAGGTGAAAGACGGCATGCTCTGGGGCCGCGGCGCCGTCGACATGAAGAACATGGATGCCATGATTCTCGAATCGTTGCACGGCATCCTCTCGTCGGGCCGCCAACCGGCACGCGATCTTGTGATCGCTTTCTTCGCCGACGAAGAGGCCGGCGGAACGTACGGCGCGCACTACCTGGTCGACAAGCATCCCGAGTTGTTCGCCGGTGCCACCGACGCGATCAGCGAGGTGGGCGGTTATTCCATCGACCTAGCCGGCCGCCGCGCGTACCTGGTGCAAACGGCGGAGAAGGCAATGATGTGGATCAAGCTGATCGCCACCGGCACCGCCGGGCACGGCTCGGCGATCAACCCTGACAACGCCATCACCCGCCTGTCTCAGGCGGTCGCCCGTATCGGCAGCCAGGAATGGCCCGTGCACCTCACCCGCACCACCCGCCAACTGCTCGACGGTGTGGCCCGCATCCTCGGCCACGACCCGCAGAAGATTTCGGCCGAAGACCTCGCCATCGCCACGGGCAGTGCCTCCAAGTTTCTCTCGGCGAGCCTGCGCACCACCACCAACCCGACAGTGTTCACCGCCGGATACAAGCACAACGTCATTCCCGACACCGCCGAGGCGCTGATCGATGTGCGCGTTCTGCCGGGGGAGGAGGACGCGGTTCTGGCGCGCATCCGTGAACTGGCTGGCGACGGCATCGAGATCGAGATGGTGCACCAGGATGTCGGGCTTGAGACTGATTTCTCCGGCCCCCTCGTCGACGCGATGATCGCCAGCCTGAAGCGCCACGACCCGGATGCCGACGTGCTGCCCTACATGCTCGCGGGCGGAACCGACAACAAGGCGCTGAGCAAGCTGGGCATTCGCGGCTACGGGTTTGCCCCGCTGCAACTGCCGGCCGACCTCGACTTCGTCTCGCTCTTCCACGGGGTTGACGAGCGCGTGCCGCTGAGCGCCCTCGAGTTCGGTACAGCCACACTGACCGACCTGCTGCTGCGGTACTGATCTCTGCGGCACTGATTTCTGCGGTACTGATTTCTGCGGCCCTGATTTCAGGGGGATCGATGTTGGGGCGCTGAGGTCGAGGCGCGGAGCCGGTGGCCCTGATAACACTCCCAGAACGCCCTCAATCTGACCGAATATTGCCGTGGGGCTGAGGATTCGTGCCGCAAGGCGTTACGCTGAACCCCGGCGATTGCACTGTGCCTCGGTCAGCCCGTCGCATGGGGTCAGCCAGTCGCATGACCGCACCTGTCGAGACAGAAAGTTTTTATGGATCTTCTCAATGCCGCCATCCTCGGCCTGATCCAGGGGCTCACCGAGTTTCTGCCGATCTCTTCCAGCGCCCACCTGCGCATCGCCGGCGCGTTTCTCGGCACCGGCGCCGACCCCGGCGCGGCATTCACGGCCATCACGCAGCTGGGCACCGAGACCGCGGTGATCATCTACTTCTGGCGCGACATCACGCGCATCATCAGCGCCTGGTTTCGCTCGCTGGCCGGCAAGGTGCCCCGTAGCGACCCGGATGCCCGCATGGGCTGGTTCATCATCCTCGGCACCGTGCCGATCGTGGTGCTCGGACTGCTCTTCCAGACCCAGATCGAGACGACGCTGCGCTCCCTGTGGATCGTCGCCATCACCCTGATCGTGTTCGGTCTCGTGCTCGGCGCCGCCGATCTGTTCGGCAAGAAGGAGCGCACGGTCCAGCAGCTGACCTGGCCGCGCGCGATCATCTTCGGGCTCGCCCAGTCGCTGGCCCTCATCCCCGGGGTGTCCCGCTCGGGCGCCACAATCTCGGCCGGGCTGTTCATGGGATTCAACCGGGAAGCCGCCGCACGCTACTCGTTCCTGCTGGCGATCCCCGCCGTGTTCGGCAGCGGGCTGTACCAGTTGTACAAAGTGGTCAAGGAGCCCTGCCTGGTCGCCGGCGCTACCTGCCAGCCCGAGATCTTCACCGGCTGGGAGACCGCCTTCGCCACGCTCATCGCCGGCGTTGTCGGTTTCATGGTGATCGCGTTCTTCATGCGCTACATCTCCAAGCACAGCTTCGCGCCGTTCGTGATCTACCGCATCCTGCTCGGCCTGACGCTCATCATCTTGCTCTCGACGGGGGTGCTGCTACCGTAGTTCGCCTCGGGCGCTCGCCCCGTGCAGCAGATGCGCTCATCCGCCAGCGAAGATTTCGCTTCGGGTCCGACCGGCCGCAGATGTGATGGTGCATGAGCGCCGGGCGCGGGCGCACGGCGGCCTGCAGATATCTCGGTAGGGTAGAAGCGTGCAGGCATGGACGAGACCCGAGATACCGAGACTGCCCGGATACTCGAAACCTCCGCTCCTGTATGACACCGCCAGCCAACGGATGATCGAAGCCGGGCCGTCAGACGAAACCGCCCGCCTGTATGTCTGCGGCATCACCCCCTACGACGCCACCCACATGGGACACGCGTCGACCTATGTCGCGTTCGACACCCTGCAAAGGGTCTGGCGGGACGCCGGCTATGCCGTTCGCTACACCCAGAACATCACCGACGTTGATGACCCGCTGTTCGAGCGGGCCAATGCCACCGGGGTCGACTGGCGTGAACTCGGCGAGAGCCAGGTCGAGCTGTTTCGCAACGACATGGTCAACCTGCAGGTGATCCCGCCCGATGACTTCATCGGCGTGACCGAGGTGGTCGACGACATCGCCCGGGCCGTGCAAAACCTGGTCGACCGCGGACTGGCGTACGAGGTGGCGGTTGACGATGACTCCGAGATCGCCGGTACGGGCACCCGGCGGGTCGACATCTACTTTGACAACACGCGCACCGAACAGGAAACCGAGTGGCGCCTCGGACAGTACAGCAATTACGACGAGACCACCATGCTGCGCCTGTCAGCCGAGCGCGGGGGAGACCCGGAGCGGCCCGGCAAGCGGGATCCGCTCGATCCGCTGCTCTGGAAGGCACAGCGCGAAGGCGAGCCCTCGTGGCCGTCGACGCTCGGCGCCGGGCGACCCGGCTGGCACATCGAGTGCTCGGTCATCGCGTTGGAAAGCCTCGGCCGCAACTTCGACGTGCAGGGCGGCGGCACCGACCTGATCTTTCCCCATCACGAGTTCAGCGCTGGCCACGCGACTGCTCTCTCGGGCGCTCCGTTGGCGAAGATCTTCAGCCACTCCGGCATGGTCGCCTACCACGGCGAGAAGATGAGCAAGTCGCTCGGCAACCTCGTTCTGGTGTCCCGGCTGATTGAAGGCGGCGTCGACCCGCGCGCAATTCGTCTGGTCATTCTCAGCCAGCACTATCGAAGTGACTGGGAGTGGACCGACCGGCTGCTCGCCGACAGCTTCTGCCGGCTTGGCGACTGGCTGGCCGCCTTCACCGAGACAGCGGATGCCGGCCCCCGATCAGGCGCAACACCGGCGAGCGCGATCAGTGTGGTCAACGAGATGCGCGAAGCGCTGAACCACGACCTCGATACGCCAGCCGCGATCGCGGTCGTGGATGGAGCGGTGCGCTCCGGCGTCGACGACCCTGGCCTGCTGGCGGCCGCTGTGAACGCGCTCCTGGGCGTCAACCTGGAACGCTGAGCCCACAAACATCAGGATGTGAGCCGTGCGGACGCCCTGTGAAGGTCGGCGGCCCTGTGCTCCTGAACTTTTGCGGGTCCCAGGCGTTCGCTCAGCCAACGTAGGGGAGTCTGCGAATCAGTCCTTGCCGCGCCAGGGCTCGTCCGGCTTGCCGTCACCACGGCCGTCGGCGCGGCCATCACTGCGACCGTCGCCCCGGCCGTCTCCGCGACCGTCGCTCCGCTTGCGCAGGTACTTCTCGAACTCGTTCGCGATCGCCTCGCCGCTCGCCTCCGGAGAATCGACGGTGTCTCTGGCCTGCTCCAACTGCTGGATGTATGCGGCCATCTCGTCGTCTTCCCCTGCCAGCACGTCGATCCCGCTCTGCCATGCAGCCGCCTCATCGACCAGGTCGCCGCGGTCGATCACCACGTCGATCACTTCTTCGAGCTTGTCGATCAGGGCAAGCATCGCCTTCGGGCTGGGCGCGTTGTGCACGTAGTGAGGCACGGAGGCCCAGATCGAAACCGTCGGAATGCCCACCTTCTCGGCGGCCTCACCGATCACACTGAGGATTCCGACGGGACCTTCGTAGTTGCTGCGCTCAGCATCGAGCTCGGCGCGAACTTCGGCGTTCTCGCTGGAGACGAAGATGGAGATCGGACGCGTGTGCGGTACATCTGCCAGCATCGCCCCGAGAAAGACCACCGCTGAGATGTCTTCGGCCAGCGCCGTGTCGATGATCTCGGCGGTAAAGCTCTTCCAGTTGCGGGAGGGCTCGGCGCCGAGCAACAGGTAGAGGTTGTTCACATTGCTACCGCTCACATTGAGTTCGGCATCCGCCGCCAACGCCACCCGTTCGGCTGCTCCCTCCGCGGGCCCGAAGATTGTCGCATCTGGCCACTGCAGGGTTCTGGCACCGTCTTCGTCCTGGCTCACCACGGGGCGGTTGAACTGAAAGTCGAAGTACGTCTCGGCGTCGAGCACCTTGATCGGCTGCGCCTGAACCTGCTCCTTCAGCAGGCGCACGGCGCCACTGGCGGCTTCGCCTGCGTCATTCCACCCCTCGAATGCCACCACAAGCAGTCGTCCGCCGAGGAAACCCATTCAGTCCATCTCTCTGATCACGCGCGTTCAGTGCCTAGTCGCTCAGTGCCTATTCTTTGACCGGGCGCGCTTTCACGCCCGGACAAAACCTTATCCTCCAAGGATAGAACGTCGCATGCCCCAGCAACCGTGGTGCAGGGATGCGTTCGCTCAGGGCCGCATCAACCGTCACCGGTATCATTGGCGCATATGACTAAAATGCTTCCCGACGCCGTCTTATGGGATATGGACGGAACCATCATCGACTCCGAACCCGCGTGGATGCGCGCCGAATCCGAACTGGTCACCTCGTTCGGTCACGCGTGGACGGCTGAAGACGCCCAACTGACGGTCGGTTTCGGCCTCTGGGAGTGCGCGGGAATCCTCGTGTCCCGCGGCGTCGACCTCAGCGAGGCCGAGATCATCGACCGCCTGACGGCGCGCGTGATCGAACTTTTGACCGTCGAGCAGTTGTGGCGGCCGGGCGCCCTGGAGATGATGAAGCAGGTTCAGGATGCCAGAATTCCACAGGCTCTGGTCACCGCGAGCTTTCGCTCGATGGCCCAACACGTGGCCGACAGCATCCCATTCGCGCCGTTCGACGTGATCATTGCCGGCGATGACGTCACCCACAACAAGCCCCACCCCGAGCCCTACTTGATGGCCGCCCAGAAGTTGGGCGTCGACCCGACCCGGTCGATCGCGTTCGAGGACTCCGTGCCGGGAACGGCATCGGCGGTCGCCGCCGGTACGATGACCATCGCCGTTCCCCATCAGTCGCCGTTACCCGAAGGCGCCGGGTACACCCTCTGGTCGACGCTGTCGGGCCGCGGCCTCGGCGACCTGGAACATGTCGTGAGGGGCACCCAAGAGACCCAGTTCCAGTCGACGGCCCGCGCATGAGTGGAGCACCGGATGAGGCAACAACGCCTCGGCCATCGGAACAGCCTCGGCCAACAGAACAGCCTGGGCCAGCGCAAGCACCTGTTGCACCCGAGATGCCTGTGCCCACGGGAGTGCCCAAGCGGAGCGGACCGTTCCGTGCCGGTGACAAGGTTCAACTGACCGGACCCAAGGGCCGGCGGAACACGATCACCCTCGAGGCGGGAAAGACCTTCCACACCCACCGCGGGATCCTCGACCACGACGCCATCATCGGCCAGCCCGACGGTTCGGTCATCGAGAACACGGTCGGGGTGGAACACCTGGCGTTGCGCCCACTGCTGGTCGACTTCGTGATGTCGATGCCGCGCGGGGCTGCGATCATCTATCCCAAGGACGCCGCACAGATTCTCGCACTGGCCGATATCTTTCCGGGCGCACGAGTGGTCGAGGCGGGCGTCGGCTCTGGCGCACTTTCGCTCTGGTTGCTTCGCGCCATCGGCGAGGGGGGAATGCTCTACTCGTTCGAACGCCGCGAGGAGTTCGCGGCCGTCGCCCGCGGCAACGCGGCATCCTTCCTCGGCGCTGATCCCACCAACTGGATCGTCACGGTCGGCGACCTCGAGACCGCACTGCCCGAGACGGTGCCATCCGGCGGCGCCGACCGGGTCGTGCTCGACATGCTCGCGCCCTGGGAGTGCGTGCACGCAAGCGCTGACGCCCTCACCCCTGGTGGCGTTCTGCTTTGCTATGTGGCCACGGTCACCCAACTCTCGCGGGTCGCCGAGGCGATTCGGGCATCCGGCCTGTTCACCGAGCCGCAGTCGAACGAAACCATGGTGCGCGGCTGGCACGTGGAGGGGCTCGCGGTGCGTCCCGACCATCGGATGATCGGACACACCGGTTTTCTCATCACGGCCCGACGGCTCGCGCCCGACACCGTGCTGCCCGAACTCAAGCGCCGCCCGTCGAAGACGTCATTCGCCGACGAAGATGTCGAGGTCTGGACTCCCGGGGCGCTGGGAGAGCGGCAGGCCAGCCCCAAGGTGTTGCGCAAGCGGGTACGCCAGGCTGAAGCCGGCGCAGACCTTGCCCGCGGCGGATCGAGCGCGGAGGCGGCGCCGGAGCCGATTGAGCAGGACCACCTGGATCAGCAACCACCGGATCAGGCAACCCAGGATCAGCGAAACCAGGACCAGCACCCTCAGCATCAGCAACCCCACAGCGACAATTCAGCCGGCACCCACGATCCGGTCGCATAGGATGATTCACGGCGCATTCGTCACCGAGCGCCCCACTGACTTTCACTGAATAGAGGCTTCGTGCGCAAGACCGCCACCATCATCACCTCCCTTGTGCTGCTCGCGGGGCTGACCGCGTGCAGCGGCGGATCAGACAATCCTGTGGCGAGCGACTGCCAGCCCGCGGCCCAGCCGGGAAGCTCATCGGAAACCATCACCGCCACCGGAACGCTCGACACCCCGCCCAAAGTGAAGTTTCCCACCCCGCTCCACCCGAGCGAGACAGAGCGCAGCGTGCTGATCCCGGGCGAAGGAATCACCGCCGGGATGGGACAGAAGGTCGTCATCGAGCTGAACGTCTACAACGGCAGCACCGGTGCGGCGATCGAATCCTCCAAGTATGACAAGCAGTCTCCCGCCTCCTTCGTGCTGACCAAAGACGGGCTGCCGGGGCTCACCAAGTCGCTGGAGTGCGCACAGGCCGGCTCGCGCATCGCGTCGGCAGTTCCGCCCGCTGACGCATTCGGTCCGACCGGGGGCAACCCGCAGATCGGCGTCGGCGCCCACGACAGCCTGGTCTTCGTGATGGATGTCAAGCAGGTGTTCCCGGCCCGCGCTGACGGCAAACCGCAGGCAGCCCAGCCCGGATTCCCCAGTGTTGTTCTGGCTGAGAACGGTCAACCGGGGATCACCATCCCGCCCATCAACGCACCCACCGAGTTGAAGGTGACCGCGCTGAGGGTGGGCGCTGGCCCCGAGGTGAAGAAGGGTGACAGCGTCACCGTGCAGTACACGGGTGTGCTCTGGGACACCGGCAAGGTCTTCGACTCCAGCTGGGAGAAGGGGCAGCCGGCCACGTTTGCCACCGATCAGGTCGTTCCGGGCTTCGCGGATGCGCTCATCGGCCACACGGTCGGTTCGCAGATGCTCGCCGTGATTCCGCCCGACCAGGGCTACGGCGACAAGGCTCAGGGGGCGATCCCGGCCAACTCGACGTTGGTCTTCGTGGTGGACATCCTCGGCATCGGCTAGTCATCGGGCAGGCTCGGCGTGTTGGCCGGTCTGCCGGCCAACACCCTAGGATTGCAACGTGACCACTCCAGCGAAGAAGCCTCCACCACCGGTGGAGGAACGGCTGTTCTCTCTGGTGCTCGCACTCGTGGCCACCAGGATCGGTCTGACCAAGAACGAGATCCTGCAGACGGTGCAGGGTTACAGCCAGCGTTACGTACATTCCGGAGACAACGAGAATCTGGAGCGGCAGTTCGAGCGTGACAAGGACGAGCTGCGCGACCTCGGCGTGCCGCTCGAAGTCGTCGACGACCACACCGGAAACAACCACGACGCGCGTTACCGCATCTCGAAAGACGATTACGAGTTGCCGGCCGGCATCACCTTCACCCCAGATGAGATGACCCTGCTGTCGCTCGCCGCCATGGTCTGGAAAGAGGGGTCGCTCTCGGCCGACTCCCGCCGGGCGATCACAAAATTGCGTTCTCTCGACCTGCATCCGGACGAACCGATCATCGGCTACGCGCCACAGCTGCGGGTACGGGACTCGGCGTTCGAGCCGCTGCAACGCGCAATGGACCGCTATCAGGTGGTGTCGTTCGACTATGTGAAGCCAGGCGCCACGGCGCCCGGTAGGCGCACGGTGGAGCCGCTGGCCCTCGTGCAACACGACGGGCGCTGGCTGCTCAACGGGAACGATCTGGAAGCCGGCGCCCGGCGCACCTTCCTGTTGTCTCGCATCGTGTCTCCCGTTCGCGCCACCGGAAAGAGCTTCCCCGCCCCGGGCAGCGGCCACGCCGACCGCACCATCGAAGAACTTGACGCCCTGCTGCGATCGAACTCTGCAGAACTCCGGGTCACCCCCGGCAGTGACGCGCAGTTGCGGCTTTCCAGGCGGGCAGAGGGCACCACCGCTGACGCGGAATCAATCACCGTGAACTACACCGATCTCGCGCTTCTCGCCGATGAGCTTGCCGGCTATGGCCCCGAGGTGCAGGTGGTGGCGCCAGACGAATTGCAGCGCGCCGTGCGGGATCGCTTGCTCCTCGTCGCCGAAGCCCATGCCGAGCCTGGCCGGCCCGCCGACCTGCGGGGAGGGGCCACGGATGGCTGACAAGCCCGGTCAACTGTTGCGCGCGAGCGACAAGCTCACCTACCTGCTCACGCTCGTGCCGTACCTGATCGCCCAGAATCGCGTCAGTGTCACCGATGCTGCTGAACACTTCCAGGTGGAGCCGCAACAGATCCGCGACTGGGTGAAGCTCATCGCAATCTCAGGCATTCCCGGCGACACCGGCCAATACCTTCCCGACGATCTCTTCGACATCGTCTGGGACGACTTCGAGAACAACGACCAGATTGTGCTGACCCACCGGGTGGCCATCGAGTACACACCGAAGTTCTCCGGCAAGGAGGCCGCAGCGCTCATCGCCGGGTTGCAATACCTGTCGGCGTTGCCGGAGCAGTCCGACCGAGAGGCAGTGGCGAGCCTGATGGCCAAGCTGACACGCGGCACCTCCCAGACCCCGAGCGAAGTGGCCGTCGCAGACACGGTCCACGAGCGGGATGTGCCCCTCATCGGCGACGCGGTGAAACGAGGCCTCCAGATCGAGTTCGACTACCTGTCGGCGCGCGGGGAGCACGAGCGACGTATCGTCGACCCGTTGAGAATCGATTCGACCGACAACAGTTGGTACCTGCGTGCCTGGTGTCATTTGCGCGAGAGCGTGCGCACCTTCAGGCTCGACCGAATGAGCGATGTGCAACTGCGCGACGCACCCATCACCCGCCACGCCGGTGAGGTGGTGCTTCCGGAGACGCTCTTCGACGGGTCTGACGAGGATGTCAATGTGCTTCTCGAACTTCCGAGCACCGCATTGAGCCTGATCGCCGACTTCGCGCCCGAACCCGTCGGCGAAGCCGATGCGGACGGCCTGGTGCACGTGACCATCAGGGCCGCAGGTTTCCACGGGCTCAAACGACTCGTCGCCGGCCTGTCCGGCGTGGTACGAGTGGTTGCGCCAGACGAGGCCCGCACGGTGGTCGCCGAGTGGGCCAGTGCCGGGGCAGCCGCCTACGAGGGGGTGTGACCCGATGCCGTGGTGGTCATGGGTGTTGATCTGGTTCGGGTTGTTCCTGCTGCTGGTCGGGGTGCTGGCGTTGTTCGCCTGGCGCCTCTTCCAGAAGCTGATGGTGGCCCTCCGCGAGCTCGAGAAGTTGGCCGCTGCTGCAGAGATCCTGCACGCTGCCGGAGACAACACTCCCGAGCAACCGTTCCGATCTGCAGTCTCCCAGGACATGGCCGACGTGCACGCCCGACGCGAGGCGGAACGTGAGAAACGGGCCGAACGCGTGGAGATTCGCAGGAATAACAGAGTGAACCGGGGTAAACTCCTGACACGCGCCGATTACCGGCAATACTTGTACCTGACGAAAAGGACTTGACCCTCCATGGGAATCTTCGGCAATACGTTTACGGGCTTCCACCTGATCATCATTCTGGTGGTCATCTTGCTCCTGTTCGGTGCGCCGAAACTCCCGGGACTCGCCCGAAGTGTCGGACAGTCGATGCGCATCTTCAAGAGCGAAGTGAAGACCATGAAGGAGGAGAACGCCGATCCGGTCGATTCCACTGTCGACGCGAACGTTGACGCAGGCCGTACGAGCAGCGAACCCTCCAACATTGTCACCGGGCCGGAAACCCCGCCCAAACCCTGACTGAAGTGGCAACCCTCTTCAACCGGGGCAAGTCCGGCGAAGGGAAGATGTCGCTGGGCCGGCATCTGATCGAACTTCGCAATCGCCTCTATATCTCTGCCGGCGGCATTCTGGTGGCGACCATCGTCGGCTGGTTCCTCTCTGCGTATATCCTCGATGCGATCAGCAAGCCGATCGAGCAGATAGCCCTCGAATACGGGCGGGTCTCGTCATTCAACTTCGGGGCGATCACCACCGGGTTCGACCTGCGCTTCCAGATCGCGATCACCGTCGGCATCCTTCTGGCGAGCCCGCTGTGGCTCTACCAGATCTGGGCCTTCTTGATGCCCGGGCTGAACAAGAAGGAGAAACAGTACGGCCTGGGCTTCATGCTGACGGCCATTCCATTGTTCTTCATGGGCGCGTACGCCGGTTGGTTCGTGTTTCCGAACATCGTCGCCCTATTGACCAGCTTCGTTCCCGACGGCGCCAGCAACATCATGGATGCGCGAATGTACTACGACTTCGCCCTCAAGCTGATCATCATTGTCGGCGTCGCGTTCGTGCTCCCCGTCTTTCTCGTACTCCTCAACTTCGTCGGGGTGCTCAGTGCGGCCTCGATCCTGAAATCATGGCGGGTGGCGATCCTCGTGATCATCCTCTTCACCGCCACCGCAACGCCGTCGGTCGACGTGATCAGCATGTTCATGCTCGCCGTACCGATGATCATCCTGTATTTCTCCGCAGCGTTCGTCGCCTGGTTGCACGATCGACGGGTTGCCAAGCGCGCGGCAGCTTTCGACGACTCTCTCGGCATAGGAGAGCCTGCGTGACCGAGACCGCCTCGCCGGCCGAGCGCTATCAGGCGCACCAGGCCGGTGTCCGCTTTCCGCGGCTTGCCGAATTTCGCGAGCGGCAGCGATTCGATCTCGACCCGTTCCAGGTGAGCGCGTGCGAGTCGTTGGAGAACGGCCGAAGCGTACTGGTCGCTGCCCCTACCGGGGCAGGCAAGACGGTCGTTGCCGACTTCGCGGTGCACCTGGCGTTCCAAGAACCGGCCGCGAAGGTGTTCTACACCGCGCCGATGAAGGCGCTCAGCAACCAGAAGTTTCAAGACTTCGTGGCTCTCTACGGGCCGGAAGACATCGGCCTCCTCACCGGAGACACCTCGATCAACCCGCGCGCCCGGGTGGTTGTGATGACCACCGAGGTGCTGCGCAACATGCTCTACGCCGACTCTGACCTGCTGGATGACCTCGCCTTCGTCGTCATGGACGAAGTTCACTATCTGGCCGACCGCTTTCGCGGTGCCGTCTGGGAAGAAGTCATCATCCACCTGCCCCTGGCAGTGCGGCTGGTCTCCTTGAGCGCGACCGTCTCCAACGCGGAGGAGTTCGGTGACTGGCTGCAAGTGGTGCGCGGTGAGACCGATGTGATCGTCTCTGAAGACCGCCCTGTTCCGCTGGAACAGCACGTGCTGATGCGCTCTCGGCTGCTGCCGCTGTTCGCGACCACCCGCCACGCGGACAACCAGCGCGTGAACCCCGAATTGATGCAGCTGGCGAAGATCGGCGGGCGACCCCAGTCGCGCAGATCCCAGCGCGAACAGGTTCGCAACCGGCACGGTTTCGACCAGTCCCGCATGAATCGCTTTCAGGTGGCCGATCTGCTGCACAGCCGCAACCTGCTGCCCGCCATCTTCTTCGTGTTCAGCCGCAAGGGGTGCGACCAGGCGGTGGCGCAGG
This sequence comes from Homoserinimonas sp. OAct 916, assembly GCF_003260275.1. Taxonomy (GTDB): domain Bacteria; phylum Actinomycetota; class Actinomycetes; order Actinomycetales; family Microbacteriaceae; genus OACT-916. Next base: position 13,074 of record NZ_QJHB01000005.1, read on the forward strand.
TACTGCGCTCCGGGGCACAGTTCACCGACAGCAACGAGCGGGATGAGATTCGGGAGACGGTCGAGGAGCGCTGTCGCACGATCCTCGACGAAGATCTGGCCGTGCTCGGCTACTGGGACTTTCTGCGAGGTCTTGAGCGCGGTGTGGCCGCCCACCACGCCGGAATGCTGCCGGCGTTCAAGGAAGTTGTCGAAGACCTGTTCCGACGTAAGTTGGTGAAGGTGGTGTTCGCCACCGAAACGCTGGCACTGGGCATCAACATGCCTGCCCGCACCGTCGTGCTGGAGAAGCTGGAGAAGTTCAACGGTGTGGAGCGCGTACCGATCACACCGGGGGAGTACACCCAACTGACCGGGCGGGCCGGTCGCCGCGGGATCGACATCGAGGGCCACGCCGTCATCCAATGGCAGCCCGGATTGAACCCCCAAGCCATGGCATCACTCGCATCCCGGCGCACCTACCCTCTCAACTCGAGTTTCAGCCCCACCTATAACATGGCGGTCAACCTGATCGATCAGTTCGGCCGTGAACGCACCCGGGATATCCTGGAATCTTCATTCGCACAGTTCCAGGCCGACCGGGCAGTCGTCGATCTCGCGCAGAAGGTACGAAGCCAGGAGGAGTCGCTCGCCGGATTCCAGAAGTCGATGGCGTGTGACCGGGGTGACTTCGGCGAGTACCAGACGCTGCGACGCGAACTCAGTGATTTGGAGCGCGCCGGCGCCGGGCGGGCAGACACCGAAACCCACCACGTGCGCAGCACACGCCAACAGGCCCTTTCCGACCTGCGCGCCCGCCTGAAGGCGCACCCCTGCCACGGGTGCCCGGATCGAGACAAACACGCGCGCTGGGCCGAGCGGTGGATTCGCCTGCAACGAGAGAACAAGGCGCTCCGAAAGCAGATCGGTGCGCGCACGGGCGCCGTCGCCCGGGTGTTCGACCGCGTCACCGACGTGCTGGTCTCCTGTGACTACCTCAAGGCCTCCGACGATGGCACTCTCGTGCTGACTCCGGCAGGGCAGATGCTGCGCCGCATCTACGGGGAACGCGACCTGCTCATCACCGAGGCGTTGCGGGTGGGCGCGTGGGAGGGTTTGGATGCCGCCGGTATGGCCGCGATGGCGTGCGCCCTGGTGTATCAGCCGCGACGCGACGACGTGGGCGAAGCCGCCCTGCCACGTGGCCGCTTCCGCGCCGCGCTGGAGGCGACCGAAGCCCTCTGGGAGCGCCTTGACGCGCTGGAGCGGGAGCACCGGCTGCCCGGTAGCCTACCTCTGTCGCCGGCACTCAGCCTGGCCATGCACACCTGGGCCTCGGGCGGCAGCCTCAGCGACGTTCTCTACGAGTCCGATCTGCCGGCCGGCGACTTCATCCGTTGGACCAAGCAGACCATCGACCTGCTCGATCAGTTGTCGATCGTCGCCGACGGCGACCTCGGGCGCAACGCCCGGGCGGCGCTGGAGAAGATTCGCCGAGGCATCGTGGCCTACTCGTCGGTGGCCTAGGCCGCGAAGAATCCAAATGACCTCCTCCCGCACGGCGATGTCTTCCGTCATCGAACCAGAAGCCAACGGAAGCACAATTTTGGGCGTTCCGGCTCCACGATGGAGGCTGCCCGGGCCCCTTTCAGCGCTGACCGCTGCAGCCGCCGGCGTCATGATGGACTGGGGGTTTCCCGACGGCGACATCTGGCCGCTCACCCTCGTCGGCGTCGGCCTGTTCCTGTGGGCGTTGGTCGGCCGTACCTTTGGCGGCGGTCTGCTGATCGGGCTGATCGGCGGACTCGCCTTCTATCTGATCCACATTGAATGGGCCACCACCTACCTCGGCCCGCTGCCGTGGGTAGCCTTGTCCACGCTGCAGGCCCTCTTCGTCGCCGTCGGCGGGGGACTGATCGCGCTGGCCTACCGGTTCGTACCGCGAGCATGGCCGGGCACCTTCGGACGTCTGGTTCTGCTGCCGGTCATCGTGGCCGGCCTGTGGACGGCCAGGGAGGCGATCTCCAGCGTCTGGCCCTACGGCGGCTTCGCCTGGGGGAGGGTGGCGCTGTCTCAGACAGAGGGGTTCTTCGCACCGCTGCTGGCCTGGTTCGGAATATCCGGACTCAGCTTTCTCCTCGTGCTCATGGTGGCTGTTCTCCTCCAATGCCTGCTCGAGTATTCTCTGCCCCGAGTGACACGGGCGCTGGTGGCCGCCACTGCGGTGGTGGCCGTTCTGGCCATTCCGGCGTTCCCGGTCGAAACCTCGGGCAGCACGAGAATCGCGGCGATCCAGGGCAACGCCAAAGCCGGTTACTTCGATCAGCGTCAACCGGGCGACATTCTGAATGCCCACGTCTCGGCGACCCTGCCGCTGGTCGGTGAAGACGTCGACATGGTGGTCTGGCCGGAGAACGGTACCGACCTCGACCCGATGACCGTGCCCGCGGCCGCGAAGGTGTTCGACTACCTGACGGGGGCGATGAACGCCCCACTCGTGGCCGGCACCATTACACACCGCGATGACAAATGGTTCAACACCTCGTTCGTCTGGGAGCACGGCGTGGGTGCCACGCAGCTCTACGACAAGAAGCATCCGGTACCGTTCGGGGAGTACGTGCCCGACCGTGCGTTCTGGCGGCCGTTCGCCCCCGAGCTGATTGACCTGATCGCCCGGGACTACACCCCGGGAACCCTGCCCAACGTCTTCGACGTCAACGGGATCCGTGCCGGGGTCGCCATCTGTTTCGACATCGCAGACGACCAGCTGATCCAGGAGATGATGCAGGGTGACGCCCAGGTGATCCTGGCACAGACGAACAATGCCGACTTCGGGCACACCGACGAGAGCGTGCAACAACTGGCTATCGCGCGGTCGCGCGCGATCGAGACCGGGCGCAGCGTGGTCAACATCTCCACCGTCGGCACCAGCGCGATCATCGCCCCGGACGGCAGCACTCTGGCCCAACTGGAGTGGTTCACCGCAGGGGCGATGGTCGAGGATGTTCCGCTCGGCACGAGCACGACGGGTGCAACCCTCATCGGCCGCCAACTGGAATGGCTGGTCTCGGGCCTCGCCCTCGGCGGGCTGGCGATCGCGCTGTTTCCCCGGGGGAAGAAGATTCGGCACCAAGGAACTGCTCGAAATCAACTGAGCTGAGTCTCCCAAAACCCAGAGCGCTCCACCGGTCTAGTATCCGTGGTCTTGGAGTCCAGCCGCGCCTCCGGGTAAGCTAAAGAATATGAAGCTTTCTGTTGTCGTGCCTTGCTTCAACGAGGAAGCCAGCATCCAACGTCTGGTCGATGTGTTGACTGCAACGCTTTCGAGCATGGTGGATTCTTTCGAAGTCATATTGGTGGACGACGGGAGTCGCGATGGGACTCTTGACCGACTACGAACCGTAGCTCGACGCGACGATCGGTTCCGGTACCTGTCGTTCAGTAGGAACTTTGGGAAGGAAGCCGCCATTCTGGCTGGCCTGAGCGAAGCGACTGGTGACGCCGTTGCCGTTCTGGACGCCGACTTGCAGCATCCGCCGGCGCTGCTCGCCGAGATGCTGCCTTTCCTTGATCGAGGCTACGACCAGGTGGTCGCCGTCAGAACACGGACGGGTGACCCTGCGGCTCGGACGCTCGCTTCGCGACTCTACTACCGCCTGGTGAACCGCATGGTGGACGTAAAATTCGAAGACGGCGTGGGCGATTTCCGTGTATTGAGTAGAAAGGCGACGAACTCGTTGCTGGCTCTGCGAGAGTACAACCGCTTCTCGAAGGGTTTGTTCTCTTGGATCGGGTTCGCGACGGCCACTGTCGACTACGAAAACGTCACCCGCGAAACCGGCGAGAGCAAATGGGGATTCCGAACTCTGTTGAATTACGGGATCGACGGAATCTTGTCTTTCAATAGCAGGCCACTTCGTGCTGCCATCCATGTAGGTCTAGTCGTTATGGTTCTAGGAGTTCTTTACGCTGCATGGGTGGTGGTCGATGCGATCATCAGCGGCGTAACCGTGTCTGGCTACGTCACCACCATTTCTGCCGTTGTGCTGTTCGGTGGACTGCAAATGATCTTGTTGGGCATTATCGGTGAGTACCTCGGGCGAATCTATCTGGAAACCAAGGCGAGGCCTCACTATATCCTCCAAGAGGTCAGTACGCCGGTTACAGGTTCGGGTGCTTTGACTGAGGAAATAGAAGCCCGGAGCACGTGTTGCCAGCAGAGTCCGAACATGGCGAGTGAGAAGGCACGACCAACGATCTCCGAGAGGACGGCGTGAGCTCAAGCCCACAGTTATAAGCGGGCAGAGTGGAACCTTTCAGTATCGGCCGGCTTGCCGAGTCTGGGGCTATCCGCGTGATCAACACAGGCGTTTAGTACGGTCTGTATTTATTACTGCACTCGACTTCACCGCACTTGTTTGCGCACTCGAGCCTTCGCCCTAACAATGGTTGGTTCATACTTCCTAAATTGTTGGGTTACGTTGCGAATTTACCTTCACCCGCATTGTGGTCCTCTACGTGATGTTGGGGCGTGGCAGCAGTTGCCCAATGCTTGATGTCAGTACCTCTTCGGAGATCTAACCGTCGCGGCCGATGAGCCTCTCTTGCAAAGAGCGAGTCGTTCATGTCCGGTGTGCGGAAGGCTTGGCGTTAGAGGACCATTCCGCAATTACGAGGGCTGTGGCAAACCAGGTGCGAGTAAACTACAGAATCTGCCGTGACCGGAGCGATTTCACAGCGTGTGAACTTGGAGCCAATTTGTATGAATTGTCGTTGGCCATGTCTCCGCTGGCAGCGCAGTCATGACAAACTCGACGAGGTAGCCGCGGTATCAAATCTATGGTGCTCTGAGAAGATCACATAGCCGAACTATTTAAGCTGGATTGTCAGATCCGGTGGTAGATGGTAAAACAGCTTATACCGAGTCGCCCAAACTCCCTCGGTTGGGTCAGGTGCGTGCACGTATTTAGGGAATGGCAATTTCGGAACCACTACTTGTTGCTCGCCCGCTGCGACATGTTGCCGGATGTCGGAAAGCCGGTCTGCAGACACGGCCGAAATTGAGATGTAGATGACGAAGTAACTGCACAACAGGCCCACCGTCACGGCCATCGCCACTGCGGCAAGTCCTGACATGACTGTTCTTCCGATGTTCTCTGCAACCTCTTGAAAGAGCAAATTCACGATCACCAGCGTTATGGCATAGGTCACTAGGAAGAGGCGCGGTCCGATGGGATCGACGAAAGCAAGAGGCCCGACGAGCATGATCATTGCCGCGATGCACGCGAGCAACAAATGCTTTCTACTTTTCGAAAGCGAACCCGAGATTGTGAAAAGCCCGGCCAGCAGAAGTAACGCTGCGATCCCGCTGATCTTGCGCCAGGATGGAGGTAATCCCGTCAACGCATCGACCCTATTCAGCGCGAACGCAACTGCAATGAACGCGAAGATGAGTATCGTCGGCACGAGCATTTTGCCCCACCCTCTGCTGCGCGCGAGAAACGTGCCGAGCAGAATTACCGCGGATGCCAATGCCACGTTCAGAGCCAGGTTATCAATGATCGCAGACTGACTAACCGGGCCGAAAAGCTTCGAAATTGCACGCTGAATTCCTGAAACTTGCTGATACCCTTCGTCGCCGCCAAATGCGCGCTGGTAGGCCTCGTTTGAGAACATTGCAATGGCGCCCGCTAGGAAACCCGCTGCCCACCCCCAGGCGTCCGCTGATACCTTACCCAGTGCGAGCCTTTGCAGCGGTAGGAGAATCAGAGATGCCGCTACGAAAAAGACCGTCACATTTTCCATGAACTGGGCTGCCAAGAATGCCAGCGACACAATTGCCGTCACACGGAATATCTTCGGGCGAGAGGTGGACAGTTGGCCTAACCAATCTGCCTGCACCGCTCGCGCAAAGATCAGAACGAGCAGAGTGCTCAACGCGTAGTTCACGAAACCCGAAAGCCACGAGATCGTCTGATTCCACAGCAAATTAGGCATGGCAAGCAACAAGGCGGACGTGATCGCGTATCCCCAAGCGGTACGGTTCTTGCTGATGTCAAGGATGAGAAACAGAATCGACGTGAAGGTTGCTGCAACCACGAACGGCGCAATTAGGGGAAGTCGAGTCAGGGCGAGAACGATCAGATTACCGACGTAACGCCCGTTGTAATTCTCGAAGAATGCATCCAGGCGGTCGATGCCAATTTGTGAGCCCCATGCCCAGTCATCACCGCTCAGAGGGAACAGGAAAGCGAGAACCGTCAGCAGGGCAAACGTACTACCAAGCCAATAAAGATCGATCCGCTGGAGAATACGACGCGGGCCGGTTTCGAGATTCGAAACGCTGTGTGAAGGGCGCGGCGCTGTGTGATCGCCATTCGTCGTTTCAGCAGTCTGCTCGAGAATTGAACTTTGAGCTTGTTTTGTATGGTCAGGCATCATGATCCCACCAACGTACCGCACCGCAGCACCATGGAATCGCCGCCCGCACCTGGAGCGAATGCCCACTACGTTCTCAGTTGTAGTTACGCAACGGACGGATCCTCAAATACCCGCCCCGGGCACCGGTTTCCATGACCTCGCCAGGACCGATCTGGACGAAGTCATCACCGGAATCAACAACCGACCGCACGAGCCTCGGTCGGACGACCTACGCCGAAGCGCTCCAAGGACTATGCTCGCAACCAGACCGCTCCTGTACTTTGCACTCCCAACTAGCACCCGGGTGGGCGGCGGCCCGCAGAGGATGTAGATAGCGTCGATTGCCGAACCGCCTCCGTCAGGCAGAAAAAAGGTTCAGGACGCCCCGAAACTCGCCCTGAACCATTTCCAGACCGGAAAGATGGATTCTCCGGTCACGTGTTATCGCCTATGCCTTGGACACCGTCTTCTTCTTTGGCTGACTCTTTGCTGCCGGCGCCTTGGACCTCTGGCCGCTCGACTTCACCTCACCGTTTGACGACTTCTCGTCAGCGGCTTTGAGGGTTCCCCGACGGGAGCGAAGAAACGTCAGCCGCTCCTCCAACAGCTCTTCGAGCTCTTCCCGGGTGCGCCGCTCCAGCAGCATGTCCCAATGCGAACGCGGGATCTTGGCTTCCGGGCGATCCAGTGTCACCGGCTCTGTGCCTTCCAGCAACACGGCCTCTTCGCCACAGGTACGACACTCCCACGTCTGGGGAGCCTCCGCGTCAGCAGAGAACGTGACCTGGCTCAACTTGCCGCACACGGTGCACTGGTAGCGATACTCGGTCCTCGGCGAGAACGTGACCCCTTCTTCGCTCTGTAAACTCTGGGATCCGAGCCTCATTCCGCGCAAACTGCGATCTGCCATTGTCTGGTCTCCTCTCGCGTCGCTTCACCAGTTATAAACCCCTGAGCTGTGTAATCCCCTCCCGATGCAGAGCTATTGTGTGCAAACTACCAGTTTCAGCCCGACGGTGCAGTACCTTTTATCACCGATACCGCGATGTCGGTGCGATCGGTGACTAAACCGTCGACGCCCAACGCGAGCAGACGACTCATGGCAGCGGGGTCGTTCACCGTCCACACATGCACCTCGACACCCACCGCATGGAACATTGCAACGCTTCGACTCGTGACCACCTGGATGCCGGAGTACCGCTCGGGAATCTGCACCGCATCCATCCCTCGGAGCGCCGCCCGCACCCCAGGCGTTATTCGAGCCTTCGAGGCCGCGAGTGCGGCCACGAACCGAGCAGACGACGAACTGGTCGCCACCCCAGGCAGCAACTGAACCGCACCGCGGCGGCGGCGCTCGGAGAATGAAGTGATCAGCACGCGATCCACCGCACCGGCATTCTGTACAGCGTCGGCAGTCGGGTAGACGGCCCGTGGCTCCTTGATGTCGATGTTGAATCGGCCTTCCGGGAGCGCGGCCAGCGCTTCGGCGACCGTCGGCACCCGCTCGCCGCCACCGAGGTCAATGGAGCGCAGTTCTGCCAGGGTGAGCTCGGCGACGGGGATGCGGACGCCCTGGTGAACGACCTCCGCATCATGCACGAGCACGGCGACACCGTCACGCGTGGCATGCACATCGGTCTCGAGGTGCGTGGCGCCCGCCGTCACGGCTGCGTCGAACGCCGCGAGCGTGTTCTCGGGAACAGTCAGCGCCAGCCCGCGGTGCGCTAGCACTCGTGGGCCGGTGGGGGAGAAGTAGTCGGTCAGAGCCCAGTGCTCTCCGGGCCCTTGGTGGGGCCGAGTTTGTCGACGAATGCAGAGCTGATGCCTCGCAGCGCCTCGGTGAACTCTCCCGGAATGACCCAGGTGGTGTTGCCGGCGCCCTCGGCCAACTTCGGCAGGGTGAGCAGGTACTGGTAGGCAAGCAGTTTCGGATCGGGATCGCCGGCATGGATCGCGCCGAAGACCGTCTCGATCGCCTTCCCCTCACCCTCGGCACGTAGGATCGCCGCCTTGGCGAAACCCTCGGCCTCAAGAATGGCGGCCTGTCGGGCACCCTCGGCGGTGAGGATTGCGCTCTGCTTCGTGCCCTCCGCGGTGAGGATCAGCGCGCGGCGGTCACGCTCGGCACGCATCTGCTTCTCCATCGCGTCCTGGATCGACAGGGGCGGGTCGATCGCCTTCAGCTCTACGCGGCCGACACGGATTCCCCACTTGCCGGTGGCCTCGTCAAGCACGATACGCAGCTTGCTGTTGATCGAGTCGCGACTGGTGAGGGTCTCTTCCAGGTTGAGCCCGCCGACCACGTTACGAAGTGTGGTGGTGGCCAGCTGTTCCACGGCATAGAGGTAGTTCTGGATCTCGTAGGTGGCGGCTCGGGCATCCGTCACCTGCAGGTAGACGACGGTGTCGATCGATACGACCAGGTTGTCTTCGGTGATCACCGGCTGCGGCGCGAACGAAATGACTTGTTCACGCAGGTCGAGCAGCGGAAGCAGGCGGTCGATGAAGGGCACCAGAATGTTGAGGCCCGGCAGAAGCGTCTTGTGATACTTGCCCAGCCGCTCCACCACCCCAGCCCTGGATTGTGGAATGATGCGGATCGCCTTGGCGAGGGTCACCAGTACAAAGATGACAATGACGACGATCGCTGTGACGACAACGACCCCGCCGACGGTTATGGTGTTCAATTCTCAAATGTCCTTTCCACCGGGGAGACGATGACCGTCGCCCCGTCGATCCCGTAGACGGTGACGTGTTCTCCGAGGGCGAGTTCAGTGTTCGCCGGCTGGTCGAGTCGTGCGCTCCAGATCTCACCGTTGGCAAGCCGAACCTGACCGGAGCCGAGCGTCAGCGGAATGATGACGATGCCGTCGAGACCGATCACGGCGTCGGTGTTCGATCTGGCCGGGTCGCCGCCTTTCTTCAACGCTTGAAGGAGAGGCGGCCTGAGCACTGTCAGCAGCAGGAGAGCTAGAACCGCTGCGACGATGATCTGCCCCCACCAGGGCACGCCCATCAGCCCGGAGAGCAGGCCGCCGAGGCTTCCCAACGCGATCATGAGGAATGTGAACTCCAGGGTGAACATCTCGATCACGACAAAGATCAGGATCAAGGCCAGCCACACAATCCAGGCGTAGCTCAGAATGTCGTTCATCTGGTTCATCCCCCTTTCGACCATCGGTCCTATCACCTATGAAACTAGCAGTCGAACCCGCAGACTTGACGTGAAAAGGGGTATTCTCGTAACTTCGGTGTCGAATGCGTGCGACACTTTCACGCACGTGCCCGAACCGACCCCAGCACCTCAGTCACCCAAGGAGCACACCGTGTCACAACCCCTGGTTCAAGGATCCCTCAACGGCAAGCGGGCTCTGGTCACCGGAAGCTCGCGGGGCATCGGCGCCGAGACGGTCTCCTATTTTGCTGAGGCGGGCGCGAAGGTCGTCATCAACTACCGCAATAAAGAGGCGCGAGCCCTCAAACTGGCCGCGCAGTTGGCCGAAAAGGGCGCCACCGTGATCACTGCCGGGGCCGACCTCACCGACCCCGCGTCGGTTGCCGGCATGTTCGAGCAGATCAATGCAGCATACGGCGGACTCGACATTCTGGTGTTGAACGCCTCGGGCGGAATGGAATCGGGGATGGCCGCCGACTATGCAATGGTGCTGAACCGGGATGCCCAGGTGAACGTCTTGACGCAGGCACTTCCCCTACTCGGCCAGGGCTCACGAGTCGTTTTTGTGACCAGTCACCAGGCGCACTTCATCCGCACCACCGAGACGATGGCCGAATATGACGTGGTGGCCCGGAGCAAGCGTGCCGGAGAAGATGCATTGCGCGAGATGCTGCCGGAGCTGGAAGCGCGGGGGATCGAGTTCGTTGTGGTCTCCGGTGACATGATCGAAGGCACCATCACCGCAACGTTGCTGGAACGCATGAATCCGGGCGCGATCTCCTCACGCAAGGAATCGGCTGGCCGCCTGTACAACGTCAGTGAGTTCGCCGCCGAGGTGGCCCTCGCCGCGGTCGAACCGGTTCCGGCCGATAACACCCGCTACGTCGGTGACACTTCGAGTTTCGTCGCTGAATAGTCTCACTTCCAGCCGCGCCCGATTGCGGTGCCCACACGCAGACCATCCTCGAACGCGGCGACCGCGTTCATGCCATCAATGCGCCTGGCCCCGCCGATCACGGTGTGGGGGATGTTTGTACCCGCCAGTGCCCGGGCGGGCTCGCGCAGGGATTCCTGGCCGGCGGCCAGCACCAGGGTGTCGGCCTCGACCAATTCTTCGTTGCCGTCCGCAGAAATCCAGACTCCGCGCGGTTCGACACTGAGATAATCGACACCGGTCAGGGTGCGCACTCCGGCCGCCCGGATCGTCTGCACCACCGCCCACCTGGTGGTCACGCCCATTCCGCGGCCGATCGATCCGCTGCGGCGCATGAGAGTGATCTGCCTGGCTGGCCTGGCCAGCGGCTGCGTCGAATCGGGGTCGTCCGAAACGCGGGCCCGGGCGCGAAACTCCCGGCGCCTGTTCGCTGACCCTGGTGCCTGATACCCGTATCGACAGCCATCGGCGCACTCCACCAACAGATGTGCCAGATCGACGCCGATCCCGCCGGCTCCGATGATCGCCACCCGTTCGCCGATGGCATCCGGGTCACGAAAGGCCGTGGCGTAGTCGACCATCTTCACCTCGTCGCCACCCGGCAGCCAAACCTCGCGCGGACGCACCCCCGAGGCGATGATCACGTGATCGAATTCGGCGACCTGCGCGGCCTCGTTGACCCGCGCATTCAGCAGCACCTGCACGCCGAGTCGTTCCAATTCGTTCTCGAAGTACCGCACCGTCTGAAGAAAGTCGGCCTTGCCGGGCACCATGCCAGCCATCAAGAACTGACCACCGATGCGCGCGTCGGCCTCGAACAGGGACACCCGAGCACCCGCTGCCGCCAATGCGCGGGCTGCCTCCATCCCTGCAGGGCCGGCACCGACCACGGCGACCGCGGGGCCGGTGCGGCTGATAGACCTGGCTGGCTCAGGCTGTGGCGCGGGTACCTCGAACTCCCGTTCACGTCCGGCGCGCGGATTGACCAGGCATGAAACCGGCTGCGTGCCGAACGACCGGTCGATGCAGGCCTCGTTACAGCCGATGCACGTGTTCACGAGCTGTTGCCGGCCGCTGAATGACTTTGCCACGATCTCGGGGTCGGCAAGAAAGGGGCGGGCCATCGAGATGAGATCGGCGTGGCCGGCAGCAAGGATGGTCTCGGCCTGCTCCAGCTTGTTGATGCGCCCGGAGGCGATCACCGGTTGCGTGCGGCCCGCACTTCGCAGCACTCCACGGATGCGTGACGCCGTGTCGACCCAGATGCCGTGCGGTACCAGGGTCTGCACGGTCGGAACCCGCGACTCGTGCCAGCCGATGCCGATATCGAGGGCATCCGCTCCGGCCGCGACGAGTGTGAGCGCCTGGTCGTCAACCTCGGCCTCCGTGGACGAGCCGGGCATCAGATCATCACCGGACAGGCGCACCAGGAGCGGGAGGATGCCGATCGCTGCCCTGACCGCGGTGACCACGGCGACCGGGAATGCCAGCCTGCGCCCGGCGTCGCCACCCCAGCGGTCCTTTCTGCGGTTGGTCAGCGGGGACACGAACTGGTTGAGCAGGTATCCTTCTGAACCCATCACCTCGACCGCGTCGAAGCCGAGGCGAGCGGCGTGCTCCGCACCTCGGGCGAAATCAGCGATGGTCTCCCGAAGGTGGTGTTCGTCAAGTGCAACCGGGGTGCGTCGTGAGAATGTGCTGTAGACGGCTGACGGTGCAACCGCGTCGAGGCCTTCGTCGGTGGGCAGGGCATAGCGGCCGGCGTGGAAAAGTTGCAGCGCGATCTTTCCCCCAGCGGCGTGCACCGCGTCGACGACGACGGCCAGGCGTTCCTGGTGGCGGGGTTCGTTGATCAGCATGTAGCCGGGACCGCCGGCGCCCTCGCGGTTCACAGCGGCCCCGCCGGTGACGATCAGTGCGGTGCCGCCGGCCACCCGCTCGGCATAGAACGCGGCAAGGGCCTCACCGTCGTCGACGGTCTCGAGGTTGAGATGCATGGAACCGGTCATGATGCGGTGGGGGAGAGCAAGGGTTCCGATGGTGACCGGGGACCTGGCGTAGGGGAATTGCGCTTGCGGAGTCTGGGCATGTGGAGCCTGGCCGGTGATCGGTTCACCTGCCGTCTCGGCACTGCCTGCCGCAGTCACGACGAAGCGTGCGGCAAGTCATCGGGCCGGGTGCCGTGGGTTGGCCGCTCCGGCAGCCGGAGCGGATCGCTGGTGTCGTGGTAGTACGGGGGTGCGGCCACGGTCATCCCGCCGTCGACGGCCAGCACCTGGCCGGTGATGTAGCCCGCCTTCTCGGAGAGCAGAAACTCGATCGCGTTCGCCATGTCATCGACGGTGCCGGCCCGACCAAGCGGGATGGCCGCCAACACGGTCTCCACCGGGGCCATGCCGGGCATCGAATAGAAGTAGTGCAGAGAGTCCGATTCGATCAGTCCGCCGTTCACCGCGTTCACCGTGATGCCGTAACCGGCGAACTCAACGGCCATGAAGCGCACGAACGACTCGATCGCGGCCTTGTACGACCCCAGCGCCGCGTACGTGGCGAAGGCGCGCGTGGAGCCGTAGCTGGAGACGGCCACGATCCTTCCGCCGTGATCCATCAGCGAGACCGCCTGCTGGGCTCCCAGCACGAACGGGCGCACGTTCATGCCGTAGGAACGATCAAGATGGTGGATCTTCAGGTCGAGAATCTTCCTGAATGCCGACGCCGCGGCGTTGTTGATGAAGTGATCGAGCCTGCCGTACCGGTCGGCGACCTCGTCGAAAAGCCGCATGATGTCTTCCGGGTTCTCCATATCAGCCTGCACGGCGAACCCGCCCCCGCCCAGCCGTACCGCCTCAGCGACCACCTCGTCGGCGAGGTCTTTGTTGGTGCGGTAGTTGACCACGACGGAGGCGCCCTGGGCTGCCAAGAGGAGGGCCAGTCGGCGTCCGATTCCCCGGGACGACCCGGTGATCACCGCAACCATGTCCCGGCGGCTCGCATCCGTTGTGGTCATGGTTGGTCCTTTCGATCACGAGCCCGTTCGAACACGTCGTGGGCGACAACCGTCTTCTGGATCTCGTTGGTGCCCTCCTCGAAGCGCTGGGCGCGCGCGTCTCGGTACACCCGCTCGATCGGCTCCGACTTCATGTAGCCCCGGCCGCCGTGCACCTGGAGGGCCTTGTCGGTGACCCGGGTGAGCATGTCGACGGCAACCATCTTCGCCATCGATGACAGGGCGCCCGCACGGTCGGTTCCGCGTTCCCATTCGTCGGCGGCGTGCAGCACCAGTGCCCGGGCCGCCTCGATGTCGGCCTCGTTCTCGGCGATCATGAACGCGATCGCCTGGCGGGAGCTGATGGGCTTGCCGAAGGTGACCCGGTGCCTGGAGTAGTCGACCGCCAACTGCTGGGCACGCTGGGCGAGGCCGACACAACTCATCGCCACCGAGATACGGCTCGGGGTGAGAAACCCGCCGAGGGCAATGGTGAGTCCGTCACCTTCGGCACCGAGCCGGTTCGTTACCGGAACCGGGGTGTCTGAGAACGTCAGGCTGGCGTGGTCGGTGCCGTGCACGCCCATTGTTCTCGAAGTGTCTTCGACTGTCACACCCGGCGCATGCCGGTCGACCAGCAGGGCGACGGTGCCCTGTTTGCCGCTTGAGCCAGCGAGGCGGGCGAACAGGAGCCAGTAGTCGCACCTCACTCCGAAGGTGATCAGGTGTTTGCGCCCGGTGAGCAGGTAGCCGTCTTCGGCCGGGCGCGCCGTGCAGGTGATGTCGGCGCCGGAGCCGTTGTCAGGTTCGGTGAGGGTGAATGCCACCAGGATGTCGCCGCGCACCGATGGGGTCACGAACGTTTCCCGCTGCCACGGGTCGGCGTACGGGTTCATCGACCGCCAGGTGCCGTTGATCACGTGCACGAGCATGCGCACGGAGGCGTGGGTGCGGGAGAAGAGCTCCATCAGCAGCATCCACTGGCTGAAGCTCAGCCCGGCGCCACCCAGGTCGACCGGTGCTGCTAGCCCAAGAAAGCCCTCGGTCCTGAGGGCGTCAAACAGTTCTCCAGGCGCGACATCGTCAGCCTCGATCCGGCTGCCCCACAGTTCGCCGGGACCTTCCACCCATTCACGCACCCGGTCACGGAGAACGCTGAATTCGTGCTGCACCAGCTGCTGTCCGCGGCCGTCCGGTGTCGACATTGATACCTACCTCTCTCTCATGGTCTGCCACCACTGAGAGTCGTTGCGGGACAAACCCGGCCGCACGATCGCGCAGGATGAATTTCTGGATCTTGCCGACCGCGTTGCGCGGGATCTCATCGATCACCTCAAGTCGTTCGGGCCAGAAATACTTGGACACGCCGTTCTCGTCCAGGAACTGCTGCAGCTGCCGGAAGGTCAGGCGTTTGTCCGGGGCCAAGGTGATGAATGCACAGGCACGTTCACCGAGCCGGGGATCCGGCATGGCCACGATCGCCACATCGCTGACGGCATCATGGGTGTACAACAGTTGTTCGATCGAGGCGACCGGGATCTTCTCGCCTCCCCGGTTGATCACGTCACGTACACGGCCGGTGATGCGAAGGAAGCCACCGTCGTGGAGGGTGGCCAGGTCGCCGGTGCGGTACCAGCCGTCGGAGGTGAACACTTCGGCGGTGAGATCGGGACGTTCCAGGTAGCCGTCGAATACTGTGGGGCCGTTGACCTCGAGGTTGCCCTCGACACCTGCTGGGAGCACCGACCCGCTGTCATCGGTGATCCGCAACTGCACTCCTGGCAGGGCGCGGCCTTCGGTGCCCCAGACCTTTGTGGACTCATCAAGCGGGGTGGCCAGGGTGGCAAGCCCGGTCTCGGTCGTGCCGAAGGCGCCGCAGACCATGGTCTGAAGCGTGCGGGTGGCGCGTTCGGCGAGCACTCGGGGAACGGCGGCGCCGGTCGCGACGAAGATCCGCAACGTGCGCGGTGGGGGAGCGCCCTCGGCCACGGCCTGCACCAGGTCGGACAGGAACGGCGTCGCTGCTTGGACAAACGTGCCTTCCCACCGGTTCAACACCTCGAGGGCACGACGCGGATTCCAGGTCCCCTGCACGATCTGGGGTGACCCGAGAGCGAATGCCAACCACATGCCGTAGAGGAACCCGGTCTGGTGGGCCAGCGGAGACGGCACGTAGATCACATCATTGGCATTCAGGCCGAGGTGCTCGATCTCCATCTGCACGGCGCGGCTCAGGGTGCGATGCGTGTGCACCACGAGTTTCGGTTCTCCGGAGGTGCCCGAGGTGAACAGCAGTTGCGCGGGGTCGTCTGGGTTCGGCTCCACGGCTTCGATTCGAGCGCGGTCGACGATGGCTTCGGACATCGCGCGGTGCCAGCCGTGCCACTGCACAGTCGCATGCTGGCACTCCGGCAGGACGCGCGCAGTGCCTGGAGTGTCGTGCATCACCACCACGTGTTGCAATGAAAACGGCTCCGGGTCCGGGGAACCGGGAGCCCGGCTGGCGGCCGCCACGGCGGCCTCATCGAGCATGCGTGCGATCTCATGGGCATGGGCGCGCGCACGGAAGTTGTCGATGACCACGAGCACGCGTGCGCGTGAGCGCCTCAGCGCGAAAGACACCTCATGGGTGCGGAAGATCGGCATGATCGGGCAGATCACCGCACCGATGCGCATGGCCGCCGCCGCCACGATCACGAACTCCTTGTCGTTCGGCAATTGCACAGCCACCCGGTCACCGGGCTCAACCCCCAAGCTCAACAGTAGAGCTGCAACGCGGTCCACTTTCTCGTCGAGTTCACCCCAGCACACGTGGACGGTGCGGTCCCAACGCGCATCCACGACGGCAAGGGCGTGCGGCCGAGCGTTCGCCCAGTGCCGGATCCACCCGGGCCCAGTCATCGTTTCTGCGGTGGCCGGGGTCTCCGCAGGGCCAACCGCGTGCAGCGGGCGGCCCGCAGAGGTCGCCGGCCTCTTCTCGACCTGAAAATCGAGACCCATGGTCTGCATGGCCTCGATGAACCGCGGGTAGGAGATGCGGTAGGCGTTCGGGTAGGTGAGGGTGGAGCGCCCGGTGGCCGCCGATGCTGCGACCGCCAACGACATCAACACCCGGTGATCGTTGAACGAGGACAGGTGGGCGTTGTCCAACTGCTCCACCCCGCGGATGAGCAGGTTGCCACCGTCGACCGTGACGTCGGCGCCCATGCTGTTCAATTGCAGCATTGCAGTCACCCGGTCGGATTCCTTCAACCGCACGTGCTCCACGTTGCGCAGGATGCTTTCACCACGAGCGGTCGCCGCCAGGGTCGACAGGATTGGCAACATGTCCGGAAGGTCGCGGCAGTCGACGTCGATCGGCTCGAGGGGCCCACCGTCGTGGCTCACGCGCAACCCACCACTTCGCCGTTCGACACGCATGGGCAGGCCCATACCTCGGATCACGTCGAGGAAGCCGGCTTCGGGATGGTCGTAGTCGGTTGCGCGCATGCCGGGCATTCCGGTGAGCAACACGTCGGCCGGGTGCAATGCGGCCACAGCCAGGCCGAACGCGGCCGAGCCGATGTCGGGCGGCAGGGCGAGTTGGGCGGGAACGGCGTGCTGGTTCGGTTTGATGTCAAAACGACGCCAATCCGCCGATGCGGTCACGATCAGCCCGAATTGGCGCATCATCGTCACCGTCAGTTCGACGTAGTTGCGCTCATTCAGCTCGCCATTGACCACAATCGTGGTGTGCTTCGTCGCGAACGGTGCCACCAGCAGCAACGATGAGATCCACTGGGAGAGCGTGCCGCTGATGTGCACGACGCCTCCGCGAGGGCGTCCGGGGGTAACGGTGATGGGCGGGCGGTCATCCGCCGACTTCGTCTCGATTCCCATCTCGCCCAATGCGCGCAGCAGGGGACCAATGGGTCGGTGCTCGAAGTAGCGCTGCCCGGTGATTGTCAGTGGTGTTTCGCATAGCGCGGCCAGCCCGACCATGAAGTAGAGGGTGGTGCCGGAACTGCCCACCGAGAGGGCATCACTGGCGGGCCGGTATCGGCCTCCGTGCACGAGCATCGTGTCGCCGTGGATGTCGATGTCTGCGCCGAGTTGTTTCAGTAGTTGCACCGTGTAGTGCACGTGCGTGGCGTCACTCAGCCCGGTGATCGAACTGGTGCCCCGGGCCAGCGAGGCGAGGATCAGTGCCCGGTGGGCGTGATACTTCGAGTTCGGTACCTGAACGGTGCCGGTGACCTTTGCTGATGTGCCGACGACTGCGAGATGCATGCTGAATGTCCCATCCAGTTGCTCCGTCCAGCCCGGAGGCTGCGATAACTTTCACAGTACCCGGTCGGGTCTTTTTCGGCAGGGGAGAGGCCGCTCAGAGGCTGATTGCGAACCAGAAGCCGAGGCCGGCTGCCAGAATCGCGAGCACCATCATTCCGAGTCCATGAACCAGTGCCGCGGCTGCCCGTTCCTCTTGAAACAGTCGAACGGTTTCGAAGGTGGCGGTGCTGAAGGTGGTGAACCCGCCGAGAAAGCCGGTGCCGATCACAAACAGCCATTCGTCTGGCAGCGTGCCGACCAACGCGATCCCGGTGAGAAAGCCGAGCAGGAGGGAGCCGGTGATGTTGATCACGCCGGTTTCCAGCGGAAACGTGTGTACGCGCAAACCCCGCAATACGCCATCAATGAAGAATCGGCATCCGACGCCGATTCCGCCGGCGACGGCCGCGGCGATGAACAGCAGCGGAGTCATCGTGGGCCACCGCCTGTAAGAGTGGGGCCAGTCCTGGTGCCGGGGCCCAGAAGGCCGGCGCACAGTAGCCCCGCCCATGTTGCCAGTACGCCGAGGATGAGGGTACCGAACGCGTAGGCGAGCCCGAGCCCGACATTGTCGCCGACAATCAACAGCACGGTGTCTGTTGCGAAAGCACTGTAGGTGGTGAAACCACCGAGCGCGCCGGTGCCGACCGCCAGTCGGAGGCGATGGGCGGTGACGTCGCCGGCGGAGCGGCGTGCGAGCCTCCCGAGAAGAAACGCAAGCAGGAAGGCACCAATCACGTTGATGGTGGCAATGGCCACCGGAACGGGGCCTGCGGCCGGGATCATCAGACCGAGGGCCTCCCGGCCGGCGGTGCCAAGGATGCCGCCGAGCGCCACCAACCCCAGATTTCCCCAATGCCGGTGCGCAGGTGGTGTGCGTCTGGGCGTCATGCTTAGCGACTGAAGTCTTGTTATGTCAAGTAATTTAGAGCGCGGCCACGACATCCCGGCCGAAGCGGAAAGCGCGGAACAGTTGGCTGATGCCGGCCACGATGAGGAAGATTCCCGCGACGATCGCCAGCGTGCTGATCGCCTGCATCGGCACGGACAGCACGACGATGCCGGCGAGGATGCTGATCACGCCGAAGACGATGCCGACCCAACGTGACGAGTCGTCGGCGGATTCGGCGATCGAAGCGACGCCTTCGATGATCCAGGCGATTCCGACCATCAGGCTCAGCAGAACCAGCGTTGTGTCGGGGTTGCGCAGCATGAAGATACCGGCGACAAGAACCAGAACTCCGAGCAAGAGGTCGAGTATGCGCGCGCCGGCGTTCAGGCCGGTGGCGACCAGCCCGGTGACCACGCGGATCGCGCCGATCACGAGAAAGTACAGGCCGAACAGCACTGCGATGACATTCAGCGTCGCCGCGGTGGAGAACACCGCCCAGGCGCCCAGGATGACCGCCACGAGGCCACCGACGAACATGGCGACCCGAATCAGGTTGATCGTTGACTTGCCGAGCTCGCTGGCACGTTTCTGAAACGCGAATGACTGGTTGAACTGCGGTTGCCCTGATTGCGTGGACATTCTGGCTCCTGACCGATTGCCTGGGGGCTCGCGAACGACGACCCTCACTAAAACATAGTGGAGCGGCGCCGCGCGTGGCGTGCGGCTGCCGACGAGTCCACCAGGGCCCCGCCTCACTCAAATGCGCCGATAATGCACATTATGTCAAGTAATAGATTTTGCCCACAACCCGCGCGCCCCCTGCGCTCACTCGAACGGTAGTGCGCTCCAGTCGCGCGGCCCAGGTGCGCGTCGAAGTGGTTCGCGGGTATTCCTCCCCGACGAGCCAGACGAGCCCGGCAAGCCCGACGACTCCGTCACCACAGCCCGCACCGATCTCGGCATCGCGAAAGACTTCGGCGGATACAGTGCGGCTTCCGATCGCCGCCTCCCCCATCGCCGGCCCCGACTCAGACGAATCCGTTCCCCGCACCAGCGCATCGAGGTGATCAGGCCCACGCACAGGAAGAATGCGAGCAGCGCGGCACCGACCATCGCACCTATCGGATGCCAGACGAGCACGAGGATCAGCTCGACAAGCGATTGCAGCAGATTCTGGAGAGCCGTGAAGAGTTCGGACAAATCTTCGACCGTAGCCGCTCGGAAGCAGCGGGCTCCATCCCCAGTTCAGGCCACGTATGGGTCGCCGCCCCATTGTGAATGTATCACAATATTGATACATTGAGATTCTTAGATCAGCGGTTATGAAATGGGGTCACCGATGTCTCTGCAGATGCTGTTGATGTCGGCTCTGACCCTGGCTGCGCCAGTCGTGGTCGCCCTGGGTATTCTCACTCACCTTGCCCGGCGAAACGACCCAGTCGGACAGGCCGGCATGCGGGCGCTCGGCCGCGAGTCGTTTCGCCAGTGGTCGCGATTGGTATCCCGGTATGCTGCCGCCACCAGGGTCATCTGCGTGCTCTTGTTCGCAGCGGTGTTGGTTCGGTTCTTTGTGATCGAGATCCAATATGTTCTGAGTGACCTGCTTGGAACGGGATTCGTTGATCACTGGGGCTGGGGTTTCTACGCGTTTCCGGTCGCCACGGCGTCTCTGGGCGTACTGGCTCACACGTGGCTCACCGTTGACCACGGTGCAACCGCGGCTGACGGGCCGATCACGGTGACACTTGAGCCCCGAACGACCTGGAGCTTTGCATCGACCCCATGGATTGTTACGTGGGTGGCTTCCGCGACTGTGCTCGTGACCACGGTCGTCACCGCCGGACTAATAGCGGATGTCGACGATGAAGGACGGCACGCCGCCCTCTCGACCGGTACCGGTGCGCTCGGAGGCCACAGTGAGTTTCTCGGGTGGTACTACGGTGTGCCGATGCTGATCGCCGTAGCCGCGCTGGCAGCCGTCACCGTTGTCTCTCTCACATTCGGGGCGCGGGGCCCCATACCCGCCACGGCATCGACGGGGCGCACCGTCGATATCGTGCTGCGCACGCTCGGTGCTCGGGCAATCCTGTCGATGGGCGCTGGAGCGATGCTGGTCGCCACCGGGCTCTCCTGGACATTCATCTCCAGCGCGGTGAGATTGCAGTCGTGGGTTGACCTCGGCTCGGCCGGAACGGTGCGTTTCGATACGGGGCTCGCCGGACTCTCCTGGTGGCTGCAAGTCGGCGCGTGGCTCTTCGAAGGCCTCGGCTTTGCTGCCCTACTGCTTCCTGCAGTGACGCGGCGGCCGACGGTGCGCGAAGAAGGGGCACCGGCAGGCTCAGAATCCTCCGGTGAACTGGCCGAAGACTCATCGGCACTGCGCCGAGCGATCGGCTGACTGTGGCCGAACTCACCATCACCGAGCGCGGCCTCCCGTCCGACCAGGTCTATGACCAGTTGCAGGCCATGATCCGTGGCGGCGCACTCGCAACCGGCGAACGACTGCCCTCTGTCCGCCAGTTGGCGCGTGACCTCGCGGTGGCCACCGGAACTGTGGCCAAGGCCTACCGGCTCCTCGAGGCCGAGGGCCTGGTCGTCTCCCGCGCGGGCGCCGGCACGAGGGTGAGCAGTCAGGTGGCCGCTCCCCCCTCCCCCGTACTCGAAGCCGCGCGCGCACTTGCCCGCGTTGCTGATGCCCACGACATCTCGCTGGAAGAAGCAGTCAGCGCCCTTCGCATCTCCTGGCTTCACGAGGAATAGGCTCTGACCGGTCCACAGCCCTGGCACGCGTCACCGAGGCGCACTACGTATCGATCACCGTTTCTGCGGCCGCCGCCTCATCCTGCTCACGCACACCGTGCCGCCAACGCCCGCTCGCGATGTAGACGACAACGACGTTGAGCACGGCGACAGTAGGCACTGCAAAAAGTGCGCCGGGGATTCCAGCGATCAACGTGCCCGCCGCGACCGAGAACACCACAGCGAGCGGATGCACCTTGACGGCGCTCCCCATCACGAGCGGCTGTACGACATGTGCCTCCAAGAGGTGCACGAGCAGAACCCCGGCGAGCATCACGAGCGCCTGGATGGGCCCGACGTAGAACAGTGCGACAGCGACGACGGCTATTCCGGTGACGATCGCTCCGACAACCGGGATGAACGAGGCGAGAAACACGACGACGGCGAGCGGGATGGCCAGAGGCAGGCCGAGAAAGAAGGCGAAGAGCCCGATCCCCACGCCATCTCCTGCCGCAATCAAGATCTGTACTCGCACGAAGGTCGTCAGAGTGAACCAGGCGGATTCACCTGCGCCGTCGACGGCTGCGCGTGCCCGGAGCGGAAACAGCCGTACGATCCACGCCCAGATCCCCCAGCCGTCGATCAGCATGAAGATCGTTGCGAAAGCAGCCAACAGGCCACCGACCACGAAGTGGCCAGCGGTCGAGCCGACCGTCAACGCTCCGCTGAGAATCCTCGAACTGTTCTCCTGTATGAGTGCAACCGCCTGCGCAATGTATCCATCGATCTGAGCGTCCCCGATCTGAAGTGGTGACCTGAGCAGAAAAGTCTTGAAATCCGCGTAGCGCTGCGCAGACTCCTTCTCAAGCTGCGGCAGCCCAGCACGAACTTCGAAGGTGACGAGCACGATGAGCCCCCCGATCACCACGAGCAGGAGCCCCAGTGCTGTGACGATTGCAAGCCATTTCGGCCAGCGGTGGCTGCGTAGGAAACTCACAAAGGGTGTGAGGAGCGCGCTGACCAGGAGCGCTACAAGAAACGGGACGACAAGGTCTTTGAGCGTCGCCAAGAGCCAGAAGACGGTGGCGAGGAGCGCCATGATGACCAACAGTCTCCACGCCCACTGGCCGGCGATCTCAACTCCGACAGGGATTGATCGTTCGGCCTCGGCCCGGCGCCCCGGGAGGGTGGATTCAGGTGTCGATCTCGCGTGAGGGAGTTTCATTCGCCCAGTGTGCGCGCGTCGGAATACCACTGCCAGTGGCCCGCAGGCTGGCGACCGAAGCCCTCACGCTCGAGGGCCACAATAAAAGGTGGGACCGCACACTGTGCGGCCCCACCCAGGTGCCTTGCGGCCTTGCCTCATGCACAAGAAACTAACCCGAATAGTCGCTTGTGCGGCTGAGTAGCTTCACCGTACCAGCTGATATATTACTGCCGCCATTCCCCTGTTCGGGGCACAATTGTATTCTCGAAAACCCTGACTCATCTGCTCTTTCACCACTCTTTTTCAGCCCCGCGAGTCGAAGATTCCCTCGCTCAGTTGCCGTAATACGGCACACCGTTTCGCATGGCTGTCGCAAACGCTGCAATCAGGATGATGGAGACGATGATGCCCACGACTATCAAGACGGCGCTGATGATGATTCCGGCCAGCGCCAACGGGTTCTTGTAGCCGGCTCGCTTCGACTGGAGGTACGCGATGATGCTGACCACCAGCCCCGCGAGCTGGAACACGAAGGCAAGAACGAAGCCGATGATTCCAAGCGTCTTACCCGGGTCAACCTGGACCGGAGGAGCACCATACCCGCCGGAGAGGGGTGCCATCGGATAGCCATAGTCGGGCGCCGGCTGATAGCCGCCCGGTGGGGGTACCTGAGGGTAGCCCGGTTGCTGCCCTCCAGGGTACGCGGGCGGAACCGGTGCACCCGGATCGGAGCCGGGGTTGCCGTTCGGCGGAACCGGCGGAGTGTTCGGGTGGTTCGGGGTGCTTGGATCGCTCATGAGATCACTCTTCGAATGAGAGGCATCACTCAGCGGCGCGCGGAACGCCGTCACCTCTATTCACCCCACGGTAACCCCACAATCTCGGCAGGTTCCTGAGAGTTGAGACAAATCTCCTGGGCGTGGCCAAAGTCATCGAGCCGAGGTGCATACACACAATTCGTTGCCCTCGGCGTCGGCCATCACCCACCAGGAGGGTGCGTGTTCGTCGGTGACCAGGGTGCCGCCGGCCGCAACGATCGCGTCGACCCGGCCGCGGGCATCCTGGGTGGGAACATAGACGTCGAGATGGATACGACTGCGTTCTGTGCGCGGCGGATCCATCTTCTGGAACCAGATCTTCGGGCCACTCCCCCGCGGGTCGCGCAGCTCCACGTCGCCGTCACCGTCCAGGTCTTCAATGTAGTCGCAGCCCACCCGCCAGAAATCGCGGATCGCGTCGGCGTCCGAGCAGTCAATTGCGATCTCGTAGTTGGTCGGCCGTGTGGTGTTCGCCTTCGCGCCGGCACGGTGCGCCAGTTGCTCGATCTCCTCGGCCAGGCGCAGGTCGCGACCGGTCACTCCCCCGGCGTCATGGGAGCTCACGGTGAACGCTATCTGGCCGTAGCCGAGGCTCACATCGGGGTGGTGGTTGGCGCGTTCTGCAGCTTCCGCGACCTCGGCCACCAGCTGCGCAGCCCGGGCGAAGTCGTCGGTGGAGTAGGACGCGTACAGCGCACCGTCGAGGTGCACGAATGCGCCGGTCAGGGCATCGCGGGTCTGGGCTGGAGAGAGTACGGCGTCTGCAGGGATCATTCCCCTACTGTGCCCCGCGTATTACAACGAGGCAAGCCTCTGGGCGAACTCGTCCGGCAGCACGACATTCGACGGAGCATGCGCAAACAGCGGCGCGATCTGGTCAGGGGTGAATCCGGCGATGCCGCACCCGATCTTGGTGACAAGGAAGCGGAGATCCGGATGCTTGACGGCAAACTCGAGGAACGTCAGCACCTCGTCGCGGATCGTCTCGAACCCACTCATCGTGTCAATGGCGTACGACTGGCCGTGCAGCCCGTGCCCCTCGCCCCAGACGGCTCCGAATCTCTCGTACGCGGTGCGAGCAGCACCGGCACCGTGTTGCCCTGAGGCGTTCGAGCCAAAAACAAAGACCTCGCCTGGCGACAGTTCCGTGATCATACGCACCACTGTAACCTGCGCCGTTTACTCGGAGTGCCGGTTACTCGGAGTGCCGGTTACTCGGAGTGCCGGTTACTCGGAGTGCCGGTTACTCGGAGTGCCGGTTACTCGGACTGCAGGCGAGCTGGCCCACCCGATAGTGTGAACAAAACTCCGGCGCGGGATGGCCCCGGGCAACCGCGATCCTAAGGACGCATCTCGTGAACAAATACATTCTCTCCATCGACCAGGGAACCACCAGTACCCGGGCCATGATCTTCGACCACGGCGGCCGAGTCATCTCCAGCGGTCAACTCGAGCACAAACAGATCCTTCCGCAGGCAGGCTGGGTGGAGCACGACGCTCTCGAGATCTGGGACAACACCCGCGAGGTGATCGGCCGGGCCCTGGGCATCGGCGATATCACCCGGCACGCGATCCACGCGGTGGGCATCACCAACCAGCGCGAGACCTGCGTGGTCTGGGACAGGCGTACGGGCGCCCCCGTGTACAACGCCATCGTGTGGCAGGACACCCGCACCCAGGCGATCGTCGACCGGGTGGCCAAGGCTGAGACCGGCGACCCCGATTTCAACCGGTTCAAGGAGCTCACCGGGCTGCCACTGAGCACCTATTTCTCGGCGAGCAAAATTGTCTGGATCCTGGAGAATGTTCCCGGTGCCCGGGCAGATGCCGAGGCCGGCCACTTGCTGTTCGGCACCACCGACAGCTGGCTGATCTGGAACCTGACCGGCGGCGTCGACGGCGGTGTGCATGTCACCGACGTCACCAACGCCTCGCGCACACTTCTGATGAACCTGCACACCCTCGAGTGGGACGACTCGCTGCTGGCCGCCTTCGACGTGCCGCGGTCGATGCTCCCCTCCATTCGCTCATCCAGCGAGGTGTACGGCACGGTGAAATCGTCCAGCCTCCTCAGGCAGACTCCGATCGCGGGAATCCTCGGCGACCAGCAGGCGGCCACCTTCGGTCAGGCCGCGTTCGAGACCGGCCAGGCGAAGAACACGTACGGCACCGGAAACTTTCTGATCGTGAATACGGGCGAAGACATCGTCTTCTCGAAGAACGGCCTGCTGACCACCGTCGCCTACCAGTTGGGCGAGGATGCTCCACGTTACGCCTTGGAGGGCTCCATCGCGGTGACCGGATCACTGGTCCACTGGCTGCGCGACAACCTCGGCATCATCCACTCCTCCTCTGAGGTGGAACAACTCGCCGGCACCGTCGACGACACCGGCGGAATCTATTTCGTGCCCGCGTTCTCGGGCCTCTTCGCGCCCTATTGGAGATCGGATGCCCGTGGCGTCCTCGTCGGGATGAGCCGGTTCACCAACAAGGGCCACATCGCTCGCGCCGCACTCGAGGCCACGGCATACCAGACGCGGGAGGTGCTCGACGCGGTGAACAAGGACACCGGGGTACCACTTGAAGAGCTCAGGGTCGACGGCGGCATGATCGCCAACGAGTTGCTGATGCAGTTCCAAGCCGACATTCTCGGCGTGCCGGTGGTGCGCCCGCAGATCGCCGAGACCACCGCCCTGGGCGCGGCCTATGCCGCCGGTCTCGCCACCGGCTTCTGGAAAGATCTGGACGATCTGCGGGCGAACTGGCACGAATCAGCCCGCTGGGAGCCGCGCACCACTGAGGCCCAGCGCGACACCTCGCTGCGCGGCTGGCAGAAGGCGGTCACCCGCACGTTCGACTGGGTCGACCCGGCCGACTGACCCGTTGACTGTCTGCCAACGGGCGGACCGGAGCATGGGCTGGCACTCCCTCTCGTTGGTTTCGGCAACAGCTGACCCAGGTTCACGGCCCCGCTCCGGGGCCCGTCAGTGTCAGGCGTGCTGCGCGCGCACCCACTCCTCAAGTTTGGCGGCGGCCCTGCCGGAGTCGATCGCATCGGCGGCAACCACCATCTCCTCCCGAAACCGGTCAAGAATGCTTCGATCCCCTTCTGTGACATCCTGAGACAGCCGGTACGAGACCAGGCCCGCCGCCGCGTTCAACAACACGATGTCCCGCACGGGCCCGGCAGCCCCTGTCAAGGTCTCCCTCACCACGCGCGCATTGTGTTCGGAATCCCCACCGAGGAGATCCTGTATCTGCGCCCGCTCGATACCCAGGTCACGCGGTTCGAGGTCGTGTTCGGTGACCATTCCGAGGCTGATCTCCCAGATGTGACTGTGCCCCGTCGTGGTCAACTCGTCCAGCCCGTCGTCGCCGCGGAAGACCAACGCGGTGGCCCCACGGGTCTGCAGCACGCCCACGATCAGTGGCACCCGGTCCAATTGAGACACGCCGATTGCCGAAGCCTCCGGTCTGGCCGGGTTACACAACGGCCCGAGGTAGTTGAACACCGTCGGTATGCCGATCTCACGGCGTGTTGTGGCTGCGTTCGCGAATCCGGGATGAAACTTTGCGGCGTAGGCGAACGTGATCCCCGTCTCTGAAAGGATCTGTGCCACCCGCTCGGTGGGCAGAGACAGATCGAGGCCCAACGCCGCCAGCACATCGGATGAGCCCGATTGTGAACTGGCCGCGCGGTTGCCGTGCTTGATGACGGGCACCCCCGCCGACGCGGCCACAATAGCCGCCATCGTCGACACGTTGACGGTTCCGAAACGATCGCCGCCGGTTCCGACGATGTCCAAACCGATCGGATCCACGGTTAGCGGCACGGCCTCTTCCAACACCGCATCTCGAAAACCCACCATTTCGTCAACGGTTTCCCCCTTGACACGCAGTGCCACCAAAAAGGATGCGATCTGTGCGGGCGTGGCATCGCCGCGCATTATTTCGCGCATCGCCCACGTCGCTTCCGCAACGCTCAGGTCTTCTCCATCCAAGAGTGAGGTGAGAAGATTCGGCCAAGTCGGAGTAAGAAACATGTACTCCAGCGTAGTTGGACACGGCACACTCTCATTGAATGCGGAACTTGGACCAAAAATCGGCCATAATGGAACGGTGACGAGCACATCAATTACTCCTGTGGCGAATACGCCCGTGGTCAATCGACCGAATCCTGTTGCGGTGGGCACCATCGTGTGGCTTGGCAGCGAGGTGATGTTTTTCGCGGGCCTTTTTGCGATCTACTTCACCCTTCGCGCCATGTCTCCCGAGCTCTGGAGCTTCGAGACCTCGAAGCTCGACGTGACCTATGCCAC
Organism: Homoserinimonas sp. OAct 916; assembly: GCF_003260275.1. Taxonomy (GTDB): domain Bacteria; phylum Actinomycetota; class Actinomycetes; order Actinomycetales; family Microbacteriaceae; genus OACT-916. Next base: position 40,850 of record NZ_QJHB01000005.1, read on the forward strand.
CATCAACACCCTGATCCTCGTGAGCTCTTCGTTCACCTGCCAGTTCGGGGTGTTCGCCGCAGAGCGTCTCCAGTCACGCTCCACGGGTTGGCGGCCCTCCCAGTGGGGGATGGTCGAGTGGTTCTTCCTCACCTACGCATTGGGTGCAATCTTCGTCTCCGGCCAGGTTCTCGAATATGCCACGCTCGTAACCGAAGGCATCGCATTCGACACCAATGCCTACACATCGGCGTTCTACTTCACCACCGGATTCCACGCTATTCACGTGACAGGTGGGCTCTTCGCGTTCCTCTTGGTCATCGGTCGAGCATTCGCGGTGCGAAGGTTCACCCACAAGGAAGCCACGACTGCGATCGTGGTCTCGTACTACTGGCACTTCGTCGATGTGGTGTGGATCGCACTGTTCCTCGTCATCTACGTCCTCAAATAGCAAGCAGGAGCGGACACTTCAGAATGCGTAAGACAACTCAACCCTCCAGACGCGGACGCACCAAGACCGGCAGACGTCACCCACTGGCCACAGTCGCGCTGATCGCGATCGGCTTGATGATGACCGGCGGCGCCTATGCGGCCATCAACGCCGGAACCGCCACGGCCGACACCGACATCAATACGCAAGTCAATATTGATGAGGGTGCGAAGCTCTTCCAGGCCAACTGCGCCACGTGCCACGGCATGGAGGCCGACGGCACAGTCGACGCCCCGAGCCTGGTGGGCGTGGGCGCGGCATCCGTCGACTTCCAGGTCGGAACGGGCCGTATGCCGATGCAGATGCAGGGTCCCCAGGCTCAGCAGAAGCCAGTGCAGTTCACCGACCTGCAGGTCAAGCAGTTGGCCGTCTACGTCGGCTCGCTCGCACCGGGGCCCGGCATTCCCGACGCCCAGTACCTCACGGGTGACGGCGATCTCGCCAACGGTGGAGAACTGTTCCGCATCAACTGCGCCATGTGTCACAACGTCGCCGCCGCCGGCGGGGCGTTGACCCAGGGCAAGTTCGCTCCCCCGCTCGCGGGCGTCTCGGCTGTTCACAAGTACGAGGCGATGGTGACCGGCCCGCAGAACATGCCCGTCTTCAACGACCTCGTCATCACCCCCACCGAGAAGAGCGACATCATCTCGTACCTGCAGCACCTGGAGGCAGCTCCCTCTGCAGGCGGTTTCGGGCTTGGCTCGATCGGGCCGGTCTCCGAGGGTCTATTCCTCTGGATCTTCGGACTCGGATCGATCGTTGCGCTGACGATCTGGATAACCGCACGATCCAATTGACCACCGTATTCTCGGCTCAACCTGCCGTTGAACGAACTCAGACGAAGTCAGACCAGAACAGGCACGAAAAGGAGAACCATGGCACAGGACGATAACGGCGGGAAGGATTCGGTGTCGAGCGGGCAGCACGTTTCGCACGACGCCCTCGGCGCCTCGCCCGGCACAGCCGTGATCGTTCGGGACGCCGTTCAGGATCCCGGACTGCCACCGCACCGACCGCGCACCACCGACATCAATCCCAAGGCCGAGAAGCGTGCCGAACGGGTCGTCTACACACTGTTCTACCTGTCGCTGGCCGGCAGCATCTTCGCGATCGCCGCATACATCGCCTTCCCGATCATTGAAGGCGACTCCGGCTCGGTGCGCCTGAACAACATGTTCGTCGGGCTCGGAATGACGCTCGCACTGCTCGGACTGGGCGTGGGTGCCGTGCACTGGGGTAAGGCCCTCATGCACGACCACGAGGGAATCGACATCCGCCACCCGCAGCCGGGCACCACTGAAGAGCGTGCGGCTGCGATCAACGTCATCGATGAGGCCAACCGCGAATCCGGTTTCGGCCGGCGCACCATGATCCGCAACAGCCTCTTGGGCGCGTTGATCGTGTTCCCACTGCCTGCCGTCGTCTTGTTCCGTGGTCTCGCACCGATGGATCAGGATCCTGTCGCTCTGCTCAAGCACACCATGTGGGAAAAGGGAACACGCTTGACGCACGACCCCTCCGGTGTTCCGATCAAGGCTTCTGATCTGACTCTCGGTTCGTCCGTCCAGGTGATTCCCGAAGGCCTGGCGGAACTGGAGCACCACAAGATCGAGGAAAAGGCCAAGGCCGCTGTGTTGTTGATGCGCCTTGATCCCAAGGACCTCAACCCGCTGCCAGGTCGCGAGACCTGGGCCTACGACGGCATCGTCGCCTACTCCAAGGTCTGCACGCACGTCGGCTGCCCGGTCGCTCTCTACGAGCAGCAGAAGCACCACCTGCTCTGCCCCTGCCACCAGTCGCAGTTCGATGTGACCAACAACTGTGAGGTCATCTTCGGACCGGCCAAGCGAGCACTCCCCCAACTGCCGATCACCGTCGACAGTGAGGGTTACCTCATCGCCCAGAGCGATTTCACTGAGCCTGTCGGCCCGAGCTTCTGGGAGCGCGCATGAACACCGTGACCACCACCGGCCAAACCCGCACTGCTGCTGCACCCCGCGAGGGCGGTTTCACCGCAGCAGCTGCGGGGTACATCGACGACCGCACCAAGATCTCTGTCGTCGTTCGTGACTATGGTCGCAAGATCTTCCCCGACCACTGGTCGTTCCTGCTCGGAGAGGTCGCGCTGTACAGCTTCGTCGTGATCCTGCTCTCGGGCAGCTTCCTGACGTTCTTCTTCCAGGCGTCGATGACCCAGCTGGTCTATGACGGCTCCTTCGTGCCGCTCAAGGGAATCACGATGTCGGCTGCGATGCAATCGACGGTGGATATCTCCTTCGACGTTCGCGGCGGCCTGCTGATGCGCCAGGTACACCACTGGGCGGCCCTGCTGTTCGTGGCTGCAATCGGCCTGCACATGCTGCGCATCTTCTTCACGGGTGCGTTCCGCAAGCCGCGCGAACTGAACTGGGTCATCGGTTTCGTCCTGTTCATCCTGGCCATGGCCGAAGGCTTCACCGGCTACTCGCTCCCGGATGACCTGCTCTCCGGCAACGGACTGCGCATCATCGACGGAATGGTCAAGGGCATCCCGATAATCGGAACCTGGACCTCGTTCCTGATATTCGGTGGAGAGTTCCCGGGCGAAGACATTGTCGGGCGACTGTATTCCCTGCACATACTGTTCCTGCCGGCGCTCGTCGTCGCATTCATCGCGCTGCATCTGTTGTTCGTGGTCACCCACAAGCACACCCAGTTCCCCGGAGCCGGGCGCACGCAGGACAACGTGGTCGGCTACCCGGTGATGCCGGTGTACGCAGCGAAGGCCGGTGGGTTCTTCTTCATCGTCTTCGGTGTGATCATGTTGATCTCATCGCTGTTCTCGATCAACGCGGTATGGGTCTACGGGCCATACGACCCATCGCCGATCTCTGCCGGTACCCAACCGGACTGGTATATCGGATTCCTCGATGGTGCGCTGAGGCTGGTGCCACCAGGCTGGGAGTTCGTCTGGCTGGGATTCACCTGGTCGTTCAACATCCTGATGCCCATGATCATCATCGGGATCTTCATCGCGGTCGTGATGTTCTATCCGTTCATCGAAGGCTGGATCACGGGAGACAAGCGCGAGCACCACTTGCTGGACCGCCCGCGCAACGCCCCGACCCGCACTGCCATCGGTGCTGCCGGAGTCACGTTCTACGCAGTCCTCTGGGCGGCAGCGAGCTCCGACCTGATCGCGACGCACTTCCATCTGGCGATCGAGGGCGTGACGCACACGCTTCAGGCACTGTTGTTCGTCGGGCCGCTCATCGCCTTCGTCCTCACGAAGCGCACGTGCCTCGCCCTGCAACGCAAGGACCGCTCGATCGCCCTGCACGGCTACGAGTCGGGTCGGATCGTGCGCCTGCCTGGTGGCGAGTACATCGAGGTGCACCAGCCGGCCGACGAGTACCAGAAGTGGGAGCTAGTCAGCTACAACGAATACAAGCCGTTGATGCTGCGGCCGAACGCCGAGGGCAAGATCACCATGGCCGAGCGCACCCGCGCAGGACTGTCGCGGTGGTTCTTCGAGGACCGCATCGCGCCGGCCTCGCAGACCGAGATCGAGGCTTCGCACGGAGATCATCACTAAGAGTAGTTACAGTAGCTCAGTTCTGCAGCAAAGGGTCCCGGCGTTCGCGCCGGGGCCCTTTGCTGTGAGGCGGCGTAGTCGGGTGCGACGATGTCGGGTGCGGCGATGTCGCTGAGCTGATCTTCCTTGAGCTCGCGCCACGTGGAACGCTTCGCTCCTGATCGATCTGCAGCGAAGCGCGCCACCTGGCGCGCGCCTGCTCAGCGGCCTCGCGCGTCAACTCCTGAGGCGATGTAGGAGCGCACGTGGGCCGCCCTCGGGACGACCACGTGGGCCGCGCTCGGGACGACGAGGGCGCTACGGTCGTGGGCCGTCACGCGACTGTGAGGAGTACGAAGGCACGTACCCTACGCTTTGGTCAGTGCGCTGCCCTTGTGCATTGCGACATGGTCGGTCTTGTCGCTCGTGATCTCATACTGGGGGTCGTCCTCGCTGCAATGGCGGGTGTACCCCTTGAACTGGAAGTCACTGGTGTGCTTCTTGGTTATTGTGCCGCTCACGCGCCCTGCTTCTGAGTTCCACGACACGTGGTCACCCAGAGCGAACTTCTTGGACATACGTTGCCCTCCCTCGAATCATGTGTGCCGGTGCACCGACCATACTCCGCATTCGTACGTTCCGCATGCACCCACCAGGGCGACGATTCAGGCTGACGGGGTCACGGGACGTCTAGGAGCCGCGGCTGGTGTCTCTTCCTGAAATTCAGTGTTTCCCGGCGGTACGCGAGTGGGGCCCGTTGGTTTCCCGGCGGTACGCGAGTGGGGCCCGTTGGTTTCCCAGCGGTACGCGAGTGGGACCCGTTGGTGCCTGGGCAAACGAAAGCGGCCGGCCCCCGAAGGGACCGACCGCCTGTCGTGATGCCTTTAGCGGGCGAAGTATCCGCGGTAGTACTCGTACACCCAACCGACGATGGTTATCGCAATCAGTGTGACGCCGATGTAGGCGATCCAGAACCCGACCGCGATACCCAGAAAGAGCAGTGCGACTGCGGCGGCGAGGGCGATCGGCCACCAGCTCCACGGGCTGAAGTGTCCGAGCTCGGGGTCTCCGTCATCGATGTTCGCGGTGCTGATGTCCTCGGGCAGCTCCGCACCCTGGCCGCGGTGTACCAGCTTGAGGTAGAACGCGATGAAGACGAACATGACCGCGAGCAGACCGAGGGCAATCGTGCCGGCCCACTCGATAGTGTGGTGGAACGGATCCGACAGGCTCCACACGGCGTAGAGCACTGTTGAAAAAGCGTAGAACGCGGCCAGTATCCAAAAAACATTCGTGCTCGTTCTCACGCTACTTCACCTCTCCGTCGAACTTGTCGTAGACCGTAGCTTCCGGCGCATCCTTCATCGGGCCGATCCCGACAGGCATGCCAACTTCTGGGTGATTCAGGTCGAAAGCAGGAGACTCGCTACGAATCCTTGGAATCGAGGTGAAGTTGTGCCGTGGCGGCGGGCAACTGGTCGCCCACTCGAGCGACCGGCCGTGGCCCCAGGGGTCGTTCACCGTGACCTTCGGCGCACTGCGATGGGTGATGTACACGTTCAGGAAGAACGGGATCATCGACGCACCGAGAATCATCGCGCCCACAGTTGACAGCTGGTTCATCCAGGTGAAGCCATCGGTGGGAAGGTAGCTCGCGTAGCGACGCGGCATCCCGATGACACCAAGCCAGTGCTGGATGAGGAACGTGGTGTGGAAGCCGATGAACAGCAACCAGAAGTGCCACTTGCCGAGGGTCTCGTTGAGCATGCGCCCGGTCCACTTGGGCCACCAGAAGTAGAACCCACTGAACATGGCGAACACGACGGTACCGAACACGACGTAGTGGAAGTGCGCCACAACGAAGTAGGAGTCCGTCACGTGGAAGTCAAGCGGCGGCGAGGCCAGGATGACACCGGTGAGGCCACCGAAGGTGAAGGTGAGCAGGAAGCCGATCGCCCACATCATGGGGGTCTCGAACGTCACTGAGCCCCGGAACATCGTTCCGATCCAGTTGAAGATCTTCACCCCAGTGGGCACCGCGATGAGCATCGACAACAGGGAGAAGAACGGCAGCAACACCGATCCGGTCGCGTACATGTGGTGAGCCCACACCGTCACAGACAGCGCGGCGATCGCGATCGTCGCGAAGATCAGGGTCTTGTAACCGAAGATGGGTTTGCGGCTGAATACGGGGAACACTTCTGTCACGATGCCGAAGAATGGCAACGCGATGATGTAGACCTCCGGATGCCCGAAGAACCAGAACAGGTGTTGCCACAGCATTGCCCCGCCGTTGGCGGCGTCGTAGATGTGCGCACCGAAGATCCGGTCAGCGGCCAGAGCCAGCAGCGCGGCAGCCAGAACCGGGAACACCATGATCACGAGGATCGCGGTGACCAGCGTGTTCCACGTGAAGATCGGCATCCGGAACATGGTCATACCCGGTGCCCGCAACGTGATGATCGTCGCAATGAAGTTCACCGAACCGAGGATCGTACCGAAGCCACCGAGGGCCAGACCCATCACCCACAGGTCACCACCCGCGCCTGGCGAGAACGTGGCGCTGGATAGTGGAGCATAGGCGAACCAGCCGAAAGCTGCGGCACCCTGCGGTGTGAGGAAGCCCGCGACCGCGATGAGGCCACCGAAGCTGTAGAGCCAGTACGCGAACGCATTGAGCCTCGGGAACACTACGTCGGGAGCACCGATCTGCAACGGCATGATGACGTTGGCGAAGCCGGCGAACAGGGGTGTCGCGAACAGCAGCAACATGATGGTGCCGTGCATCGTGAACATCTGGTTGTACTGCTCTTTGGTGGCCAGCAGCTCAAGGCCCGGCTCGAACAGCTGGGCGCGCATGATCAGGGCCATCACGCCACCGATGCAGAAGAAGATGAACGAGGTGACCAGGTACATGTACCCGATCATTTTGTGGTCCGTCGTCGTGACAATGTTGACGAGCAGGTGCCCCTTGGTCTGCGCCTTGGCCGTCCCCTGGGAGCTGGGAGGTGTTCCGGGAGCAGTTGCCTGACCCGGCGCCGTTGTCGTTGTAGTCATCGGAATAACCTCTACTTCTCGGATGCGTCAGGCGCTGTGACACCCGGCAGGTTCGTGTTGCGGTCGAATTCAACGCCCAGCTGGCCTACATAGCCGGCAGCACGGAGGGATGCGATGTGCGCGTCGTATTCGGCCTGCGACACGACTTTCACGTCAAACAGCATCAACGAGTGGTATTCACCGCAGAGCTCAGCACACTTACCCATGAAGGTGCCTTCACGCTCAGGAATGATCGACATGTAGTTGGTCTTGCCGGGCAGGACGTCCTTCTTGTACAGGAAGTCGGGAACCCAGAACGAGTGCACCACGTCTCGAGAATCGAGAATGATCTCGACCGACTTGTTGACCGGAAGATACAGGGTCGGGAGCAATGCCTCATCGATCGAGCCCTGCGGCCCGGTATCGATTGGCTGCGCCTGGATCCCCGGTGAGTAGACGTCTTCGTTGACATAGTTGAAGTCCCACGCCCACTGCTTGGCGAGCAGGTGGATCGTTACGTCTGGGTTGTCGAACCGGGTCTCGATCTCATACGAGTCTCTGGCCGAGAAGGAGAAGAAACCGATCACGAGGATCAGCGGGATCACCGTGTAGAAGATCTCGATCGGCATGTTGTAACGCAGCTGCACGGGAAGACCGGTCTGGCCCTTACGCCTGCGGTAGACGACCATGACCCAGATCGTGAGACCCCAGGCGACAAGGCCGACCACCAACAGGACGGTCCAGGATGTCACCCACAGACCGGTGATCCGGTCGGTCTGGTTCGTGGCCGGCGGCGCACCTTCAATGTGCCCGGGCAGGTACCCGTTCAGTTGAGCCTGGGTACAACCAGCCAGGACAAAAGCCAACGCGGCTGCTGCCGGAATCGCAGCCCATCGGAATCGACGTGTAGATCGCACCAGTGACCCTTCAAAAACTCGTGAACAGTTCAATTACAACTGTATTTGCTCAGTACACACCCTACCGGGCGACACGCGCCTCATCGTGCACTTAGGAACCTCAGCTTAACCGATTTCCGGCCAGAATTCCCTAGTTGAACGAGTCTCCGCAGGCACAACTGCCTCCGGCGTTGGGGTTGTCAATAGTGAATCCCTGCTTCTGAATGGTGTCTTCAAAGTCGATGGTGGCCCCGGAAAGGTACGGAACACTCATCTTGTCCACGACAACGCCCACCCCGTCGAAATCGACGCTCACGTCGTCGTCAAGGGTGCGTTCGTCGAAGAACAATTGATAGATCAGGCCGGAACATCCTCCCGGTTGCACGGCTATGCGCAGGCGCAGATCGTCTCGGCCTTCTTGGGCCAGGAGGCTCTTGACCTTGCCGATCGCGGTATCGGTGATGTCGACCCCGTGCGCGGGGGCGTCGACAGCCTGAGCGTCACCGAGTTCTGTCAGGGTGTCGTTGGTCGTCGTGTCGGTCATGAATGCTCCTTGCCCATCGTTGCCGCCGGGCGCGATGCTCCGGCGGATTCGTTACCTGAATCTTACCCGCGACAGCCGAAAGACCGCTGATTCGGTATGCGATCGAAAGGACGCGGGAATGCAGGTCGGTGGTTCCTGGGGCGCTTCGCGGGCGCCCTGCCCACTACAGTCGGGCTCAGGCCCGCTCGTTCAGCCGGACCAGGAGCAGAGCCTCGGTGAGGATCGCCCGTTCGAACACGCCGAGGTGCAGCGACTCGTTGGGGCTGTGGGCCCGGGAATCCGGATCCTCGACTCCGGTCACCAGAATCTCCGCCTCGGGGAAGACCCGTACGAGGTCGGAGATGAACGGGATCGAACCGCCGATCCCCGCTTCAACAGGTTCCGCTCCCCAGGCATCCTTCATCGCCCGCTTCGCTTCGGCGACCGCCCACCCCGACGTGTCGACCAGGAACGGCTGCCCCTGGTCGACCTCGGAGATGACGACCTGGGCGCCGAAGGGGGCGTTCGCCTTCACATGCTCTTCGACAGCCCGGTAGGCGTCTGCGGAGTCCTGTCCGGGGGCGACCCGCACACTGACCCGCGCCGCGATCTCCGGTGAAAGCGTGTTGGAGGCGTTCGCCACCGTCGGCGCGTCAATCCCGGTCACCGTGATCGCCGGCTGCGCCCACAACCTGCTGAGGATGGTGCCATCGCCGATGGGGCTCACCCCATCGGCCAGACCCGCCTCCAGGCGAAGCTGGGCCTCGTCGTAGTCGGGGGTCTCCATCTCATACCGGTTGAGGCCGGCCACCGCCACCGAGCCCTGTTCATCGTGCAGCGTGGCCAATAATCGGATCATGGCGAGCATGCCGTCGGGCACCGCTCCCCCGAACATGCCCGAATGCGAGGCGTGCTTCAACGTGCGCACGGAGAGCTTGAAGGTGACGTTTCCGCGCAGTGCGACCGTCAGCGCCGGCGTTTCGGTGTCCCAGTTGTCTGAGTCGGCGACGACAATGACGTCGGCGGCGAGTTCATCACGATTGTCGGCCAGGAAGTTCGCGAAGGAGCGCGAACCGAACTCCTCCTCCCCCTCGATGAAGAGGGCGAGCCCCAGATCGAAGTCTGCACCCGCTGCGGCGACCAGCGCGCGAATCGACGCGACATGCGCCATCACACCGGCCTTGTCATCGGCGGCACCCCGGCCGTACAGGCGCCCGGAACGGGTGACCGGGTCGAAGGGAGCTGAATCCCAATCCTCGTCCTTACCGGGTGGCTGCACGTCGTGGTGGGCGTAGAGCATCACCGTCGGTCGCCCGTTGCGGGCAGCCCGCGTGGCGAGAACTGCGGGCTGTCCGAGCACGTCGGCCTCGCCGATCCGGGCCTGTTTGATCTGAACCGTATCGAACACATCCAGCCCTCTGACCAGTTCGGCCACCGCCTCGGCGCTGGCAGCCACGTGTTGCGGATCAAACGCGTCCCAGGACACAGACGGGATGCGCACCAGCGCTTTCAACTCGTCGATCGCCTGGTCGAGCCCGGCAATCACCGCTCTCCGAGCTGCCGATTCGGTGGCACTGGCGCCTCCGAGCACTGAACCGCCGGTATTTGTGTCCTGGGTCTGCTCTGATTCGGTCATACCGGTAATCTTAAGGCAGAGACGAACTCAAGGACTGATGTGGCCAAGAAGACTAACCCGACCAACCTGCCTGACCCTGCCAAGCCCGAGGTGCCCCCGACGGGGAAGGGTGCGCCCACACCGACCCGCAAACAGCAGGAGGCGGCGCTCATGCGTCCGCTGGTTTCCGGCGATCGCAAACAGGCGAACAAAGACGCCCGGGCGAAGATGAGCCATGCCCGCGACCGCGCGCGGGTGGGAATGGCTGCTGGCGAGGAGAAATTCTTGCCGGAGAGGGACAAGGGTGCCCAACGGCGGTTCGTTCGCGACTGGGTGGATGCCCGCTTCAATGTGGGCGAGTTCATGATCCCCATCATGTTCGTGGTGATCATTTTGACCTTCCTGCCCGACCTGACCATCCAGAGCGTGGGCATCCTGGTGCTGTGGATCTTCTTCGCGGCCGCCGTGCTCGACTGCATCTGGCTGAGTATGCGGGTGAAAGCGAAGATCAAGGAGCGCTTCAAGGTCGAGACCGCGCAGAAGGGCACCGCCTGGTACGCATCCATGCGGGCCCTGCAGCTGCGGGTGATGCGCCTGCCGAAGCCCCAGGTCAAGCGCGGCCAGTACCCGGCCTGAGATCGGCTCGCTGATCCTGGCGGTGGTGGCAGATTCGGCGCTGATCGACGATCGGCGTTCACGGTGAGTGTGCGGTCAGCGCCCTTGCCGCAACGCGAGCAGACCGCGATTGATCTGCCTCGCCCACAACGGACCCTGGTAGATGAACCCCGAGTAGCCCTGCACCAGCGTCGCGCCGGCATCCAGCCGCTCCTCGACCTGGGCGGCAGTCTCTACTCCCCCGACCGAGATGACGCAGAGCGAGGCGGGCACCACAGCTCGAATCAGCTTCAGCACCTCGAGGGAGCGCGCGTACAGTGGTGCCCCGGAGAGACCGCCAGCGCCTGCAGCGGCGACCAGGGAGGCCGGTGACTCGAGGTGTTCGCGGCTCAGGGTCGTATTGGTCGCGATGATGCCTTCCAAGCCGAGAGTGACCACCAGTTGCGCGACCGTGCGAACCTCGTCATCAGTGAGGTCCGGCGCGATCTTGACCAATAGGGGGGTGTCGAGCGTGGCCTCTTTGACTGCGGTCAACAGTGGCGCGAGTTGTTCCAACTCCTGCAGCCCGCGAAGACCTGGGGTGTTCGGGCTCGACACGTTGACCACCAGATAGTCGGCATGGCCGGCGAGAAGGCGCGCGCTGGTGACGTAGTCGGCGGTGGCATCGGCTACATCCACAACCCGGCTCTTGCCGATGTTGACGCCGATCACCGGCCGGGTGCGCCTGCGGCGGAGCGCGGCCAGTCTCGGCTGGGCTGATTCGGCGCCCTCATTGTTGAAACCCATCCGGTTGATCACCGCACGGTCAGCGACCAGGCGAAACAGCCGGGGTTTCTCGTTGCCAGCTTGCGCCAACGCCGTGATCGTGCCCACTTCGATGTGTCCGAACCCCAACTGGCCGAGACCGATGACCGCCCGGGCATCTTTGTCGAACCCCGCAGCGACCCCGAACGGGCTGTCGAACCAGACGCCGAGAGCCTGCACCGCGAGACTGCGATCGGGCCGGGTGAATCGGCTGAGCAGGGCACCCAACCCGAGAGCCGGCAGGGCTCGAATCACGGCCAGTGCCAGATGGTGCGCGCGCTCCGGGTCGAGCCTGCGAAGAAGGAGTTGAAAGATCAGAGAGTACATTGCTGCCCAGACTATCGGGCGGCCACACGCTGGTCTCACACGCTGGTCTCACACGCTGGTCTCACACGCTGGTCCCACACTTTGTCCCCACAAGCGTGGCCCCACAAGCGTGGCCCCGCACGTCGCCGCAACGGTCAGAACCGAACGATCAGAACCGATCGATCAGCTCTCGACGTCGTCTCCCACCCGCTCGACGCGGAGGTCAGAAATCGCGCTCTCGAAGTCCTCCAATGAATCGAAGGCCTGGTACACACTCGCGAACCGCAGATAGGCGACCTCGTCGAGTTCGCGCAGCGGCGACAGGATGGTCAGCCCGATCTCATTGGCGTCGATCTGGGAGACTCCGGTGGCTCGGATGTTCTCCTCCACCTTCTGGGCCAGCATGGCCAGGTCGGTGTCGGTCACCGGCCGACCCTGGCAGGCCTTGCGAACCCCGGAGATGATCTTCTCTCGACTGAACGGCTCGGTCACCCCGTTGCGTTTGACCACGTTGAGGCTCGCCGTCTCGATGGTCGAGAAGCGGCGACCGCACTCAGGACATTGGCGGCGACGTCTGATTGCGACGCCGTCGTCGGTGGTGCGGGAGTCGATGACACGAGAGTCCGGATGCCGGCAGAATGGGCAGTGCATCCCAATAGATTACCCGCCGAACCCGCCACTGGCTGTATGACGCCCAGCCTGTGCGGCCGCTCAGGTCAGGCAGTTCGGACCGAGCAGCGACTTCAGCTCGCCGTACAGGTCGGCTGACACCGTGACCGGATAGGGAATCTCGAACACCCGGGCCACGTCGCCCTTGACCAGCTTCAACCTGACCTCATTCGGTCCGCGGTGACGAATCAGCACGTCACACAGGCTTTGCACCGTATCGGTTGTGGCTCGCGACTCCTCCAACGAAAGCACGAACGGCCCGCTGCCGAAACTCTGCCCGAGGTCGGGAGTGAACATGCTGAACGCGTGCAGGTTCATGCCGTCGTCTCTCATGCTCACTCGACCGCGTACGGCCACGACGCTGTCATTGACCAGCGCCGGGGAGAACTCCTGATAGGCCTTGCCCATGAACATCACGGTGATCTCCCCGCCGAAATCCTCCACTTCGGCCATCCCGTACATGTTTCCGGATTTGCGCGCCATGCGATGCTGCACCCCGGTGATCAGCCCTGCCACTGTCACCGTTTCACCGTCTTGGATGTGCTCGGAACTCAGAAGGTCGCTGATGGTGATACTCGCGTGTTTGGCCAGTTGGACCTCCAACCCGGCCAACGGGTGATCCGAGACATAGAGCCCGAGCATTTCACGTTCGAAGGCGAGCTTGTCGCGCTTCGACCACTCCGGCCGCTCCGGCACCGGATTCGGGTCTTCCTCGAGATCGAAGCCGAAGTCGAAGGCCATCAGGCCGAACTCCTCGTTCTTCTTCAGCTTGACCGCCTCGTCGACGAAATCCTCGTGCACCTCGAGCAGGGCGCGGCGGGTCGAGCCGAGCGAATCGAAGGCGCCCGCCTTGATCAAGGATTCGATGCTTCGCTTGTTGGTCGCCTGCACCGACACCTTCTTCAGGTAGTCGGAGAACGAGGTGAATTGCCCTTCCTTGGCGCGGGCGGTCTTGATCGCCTCTACCACGTTGTTTCCGACGTTGCGCACCGCCCCGAGGCCGAACCGGATGTCGCTGCCGACCGCGGAGAAGACCCCGTTCGACTCGTTCACATCCGGCGACAGCACCCGGATGCCCATGCGCCGGCACTCGCTCAGGTACATTCCGAGTTTGTCCTTCGAGTCACCCACACTGGTCAGCAGGGCGGCCATGTACTCGGCCGGGTAGTTGGCCTTGAGGTACGCCGTCCAGTAACTGAGCACGCCGTAGCCGGCACTGTGCGCCTTGTTGAAGGCGTAGTCGGCGAACGGCATCAAGGTGTCCCAGAGGGTCTTGATCGCATTCTTGCTGTAGCCGTTGGCCTCCATGCCCGCGGAGTAGCCGGCGAACTGCTTGTCGAGCTCTTCCTTCTTCTTCTTGCCCATCGCGCGGCGCAGAACGTCGGCTTGTCCGAGGCTGAAGCCGGCCACCTTCTGCGCGACCGCCATCACCTGCTCCTGGTAGACGATGAGCCCGTACGTCGTGTCGAGGATCTCTGCCAGCGGCTCGGCCAGTTCGGGGTGGATCGCCTCGATCTTCTGCAACCCGTTCTTGCGCAGGGCGTAGTTGGTGTGCGAATTCATTCCCATCGGGCCCGGGCGATACAGCGCGATCACGGCTGAGATGTCTTCGAAATGGGTCGGCTTCAACTGCCGAAGAAGCGAACGCATCGGACCGCCGTCGAGTTGGAACACGCCGAGCGTGTCACCACGCGACAGAAGTTCGTAGGTCTTCTGGTCGGCGTCGAGGTCAAGCTCCTCCAACACCACCTCGTCACCGTTGTTCTCACGGATGTTCGCCAGCGCATCTTGGATCACCGTGAGGTTGCGAAGTCCCAAGAAGTCCATCTTGAGCAGGCCCAGGCTTTCGCACGGGGGCTGGTCGAACTGGGTGATGATGGCGCCGTCGTCTTCGCGCTTCATGATCGGGATCACATCGAGCAGCGGTTCCGCGCTCATGATCACTCCGGCCGCGTGCACACCCCATTGCCGTTTCAGGTTCTCCAACCCGCGCGCGGTCTCGAATACCCGGGCAGCCTCGGGCTCGTTTTCGATCAACGCCCGGAAGTCGGCGCCCTCCTTGTACCGTTTGGCTGCCGGGTCGGTCAGCTCGGTCAGGGTGACATCCTTGCCCATCACCGACGGCGGCATCGCCTTGGTCAGCCTGTCGCCCACCGAATAGGGCATGCCCAGAACCCGGGAAGAGTCTTTCAACGCCTGTTTGGCCTTGATCGTGCCGTACGTCACGATCTGCGCCACTCGATCGTCACCGTATTTCTCGGTCACATACCGGATGACCTCGCCGCGCCGCCGGTCGTCGAAGTCGACATCGACGTCGGGCATGGAGACACGTTCGGGGTTGAGGAAGCGTTCGAAGATGAGCCCGTGCGCCAACGGGTCGAGCTCGGTGATGCCCATCGCGTAGGACGCGAGCGAGCCGGCCGCGGACCCCCGGCCGGGTCCGACCCGGATTCCTTGCTGTTTGGCCCAGGTGATGAAGTCGGCGACGACCAGGAAGTAGCCGGGAAACCCCATCTGGTTGATCACGTCGACCTCGTATTTGGCCTGGGCGACGTGCGCGTCAGAAACTCCACCGGGGAAGCGCACCGCCAGCCCGCGGTCCACCTCCTTCTGGAACCAGCTCGACTCCGTCTCACCTTCTGGCACCGGGAAACGAGGCATCAGGTCGCGTTTGGCGAAGCTCGTGTTGCAACGCTCAGCGATCAGGAGGGTGTTGTCACAGGCCTCCGGGTTGTCCCGGAACAGGTGCCGCATCTGCGCGGCCGTCTTCAGGTAGAACTCGTCCGAGTCGAACTTGAACCGGTTCGGGTCGTCCAGGGTCGACGCAGACTGCACGCAGAGCAGCGCAGCATGGGCCTTGGCATCCTCCGCGTGGGTGTAGTGCAGGTCGTTCGTGGCCAGCAGCGGCATGGACAGCTCCTTGGCCAGCCGCAAGAGGTCGCTCATGGTGCGCCGCTCGACGTCGATGCCGTGGTCCATCACCTCGCAGAAGAAGTTCTCCTTGCCGAAGATGTCCTGGAACTCGGCGGCGGCCTTCTTGGCCTCCTGGTACTGCCCGAGGCGCAGCCGGGTCTGGATCTCGCCACCGGCGCATCCGGTGGTGGCGATCACCCCCGGGGCGTAGCGGGTCAGCAGGTCGCGGTCCATCCTTGGCTTGAAGTAGAAACCTTCAAGTGAGGCCAATGACGACATGCGGAACAGGTTGTGCATGCCCTCTGTGGTCTCGGCCAGCAAGGTCATGTGGGTGTACGAGCCGCCGCCGGAGACGTCGTCTCGGCCGCTCGTGGAGTCGCCCCAGCGCACCCGGGTCTTGTCGCCGCGCGCCGTGCCGGGGGTGATGTAGGCCTCAGTGCCGATGATCGGCTTGATGCCGGCGTCGGTGGCGGTGTTCCAGAAGTCGTAGGCCCCGAACATGTTGCCGTGGTCGGTGACCGCGATGGCGGGCATCTTCTGCGCCACGGCGGCTTCAACCAGCGGTTTTACCCTGGCAGCTCCATCGAGCATCGAGTATTCACTGTGAACGTGGAGATGAGCGAACGAGTCGCCGGTGGTGGGCACGAATTGAACTCCTGAGGTTGACTGTCACCAGCCTAAACCGAACTCCTGGCGATCCCCTATCGGCCTCGTCCGGCGGGCGCGTCAGGCAGGGCTCTCGGCGTCGAGGGTCAGCGGTCGTCAGCGTTGGTCGACGTCGAGCACATCGAGGGCATGCTGCAGGTCGGCAGGGTACGGAGACTCGAAGACGACGTGTTGTCCGGAATCAGGGTGGGTGAATCCCAGCTGTTTCGCGTGCAGCCACTGCCTGGTGAGACCCAGCCGAGCACTGATCGTCGGATCGGCGCCATACATCGAATCGCCCACGCAGGGATGCCGTTGGGCGGCCATGTGCACGCGGATCTGGTGCGTGCGCCCGGTCTCCAATTGGATCTCCAGCAGCGATGCACTCGGAAACGCCTCGAGCGTCTCGTAGTGGGTGATCGAGCGTTTGCCGTCAGCGACCACCGCAAAGCGCCAACCGCCGCGTGGATGACGGCCGATCGGAGCGTCGATGGTGCCGGTGAGCGGATCGGGGTGCCCCTGGACAACGGCATGGTAGACCTTGTCGACCTCCCGGTCGTGGAAGGCCCGCTTCAACACGGAGTAGGCGTGCTCAGACCGCGCCACCACCATCAGCCCGCTCGTGCCCGCATCGAGCCGGTGCACGATCCCGGCGCGTTCCGCAGGGCCGCTGGTGGCCACCTGGTACCCGGCTGCCGCCAAGGCGCCCAGCACGGTCGGGCCGGTCCAACCGATCGACGGGTGGGCTGCCACACCGACCGGCTTGTCGATCACAAGAATGCTGTCGTCCTCGTAGACCACCGTGAGATCGGGCACGGCGACCGGAATCACCCGAACCGGCTCCTTCGGTTGCCAACTGACTTCCAACCAGCCTCCTGCCGTGAGGCGGTCCGATTTGCCCAACACGCGACCGTCGATGCTGATCCCGCCGGCTTCTGCGACCTCCGCCGCGAAGGTGCGGGAGAAACCGAGAAGCTTGGCGATGCCCGCATCGACCCTCGTGCCGTCGAGGCCCTCCGGAACCGGGAGCGAACGCGTTTCGGTCACTGCACTACCCTTTCAACTCCGGGTTCGGTTGCTGGTGATCCGGGCCGAGAGCATCCTGATCCGCGTGCGGCTCTCGATCCGCCACAGTCTCGTCGGGGGAACCACCGGCGCGTTTGACGTGCCTGGTCCCATCGAGCGCCACGCCTCGGATGGTCAGAATGATGAACAGTCCCATGCTTGAGACGATGCCGACATCGGCAATGTTGAAGATCGCCGGCAGAAAGGGGATCTTTAAAAAATCAACGACATGCCCGACGGCGAACCCCGGGTCGCGGAACAGTCGATCGGTGAGGTTGCCGAGAACGCCGCCCAGCAGCAGACCGAACATGATCGCCCAGCCCATCGAACGGATTCGCGGGGCGAACCAAATAATGAACACCGTCACCATTGCAGCCACGATCGAGAAGATCCAGGTGGCACCGGATGCCAGCGAGAACGCCGCACCCGGGTTCTTCACGAATTGCACTGTCAAGAGAGGACCGAGAACCTGGTGCGGGACACCCAGCTCCAGATTCTCGGTCACCCAGATCTTGGCTGTTTGATCGAGTGTGTAGACAACGAGGGCGACAGCGGCCAGAACGACCAGCGCCCACGCTCTCACCTTCGCAGCTGCGTCAGCCCCCAAAGCCCTGGTACGTCTGTGCGCGTGCCTCGTCGGCCGAGTCGCCGGCGTTAGCCGGTGCCAGACCGGAGGAGGACGCGGACGCATCCAATTCGTGCAGCTGCCCCTCGATGTAGCCGCGCAACTTCTGGCGGTACTCGCGTTCGAAGGTGCGCAGTTCGTCGATCTTGTGCTCGAGCTTCGACTTCTCCGCTTCGAGCACATTCATCTGCTCGCGCTGTTTGCTCTCTGCCTCGGCAACCACCCGGGCCGCCGTGGCGTGCCCTTCAGCGATCAAGGAGTCGCGCTTCTCGGCGCCTTCCTTGACGTGCTCGTCGTGCAGACGGCGGGCGAGCTGCAACAGGTTGTTGGTGCTCTGGCTCTCGTCGAAGCCATCAGTCGGGGCAGCATACGCTGCGGGCTGTGCAACCGGAGCGGCTTGAACGGGCTCGGGAACGACGGTCTCGGCCTCCACGGGCTCGGCCACGGGCTCCTGCACCGCGGCCACAGGGTCCGCGTGATGCGGCTCGGCGTCGATTTCCGACTGCGCGGCCGGTTGTGCACCACTTCGCTGCAGTTCGGCGAACCGGGACTCATCGGCGATCAGACGCTGACGCAGTTCCTCGTTCTCCTGGTTCAGTCGGCGCAGTTCGACGACGACTTCGTCAAGGAAGTCATCGACTTCGTCCTGATCGTAGCCCTCCCGAAACTTTGTCGGCTGGAACCGCTTGTTGACAACATCTTCCGGAGTTAGCGCCATGGCTTCCCACCCTTAAAACTCGAGACTGAATGAACACGTGTACACACTTCCTCCACGCTAGCAAACTCTGCCGCGTGCACGCTGACTGACTCACGTGCAGTCAATCGAAGTGTGTTTCAAAGAATACACTGCCGCCAGCCGGCGCCACTGTTCAGGTCAGCGCACCGAAGTCACCGCAGACCCCCGGTGATGACCATGCCGATCAGGCAGATCAGCATCGTGAGTGTGAACCCGAGGTCCAATGCGATCGGTCCCAACCTGATCGGAGGGATGATGCGCCGAAAGAATTTGATTGGTGGATCGGTGATCGAGTAGACCGCCTCGGTCGCAACCAGTCCGAACCCGTGTGGGCGCCAGGACCTGTTGAATGCCCGGATCAGATCGAGGATGAATCGGGCCCAGAGCGCGAAGAAGTAGAGCAGGAACGCAAAGTAGAGGATCGTCGCGATGAACGACATGGTCACCCGGCCTTATGACGCTTCGAGGCTCCGACGCTCACGAAGTCTGTGAGAAGAACGAGGAGTCACCCTCGGCCTGATTGTTCCCCCGGTCGCCGGAGATCGACACGTGAGATGGCGACAACAGAAAGACTTGCTTCGTGACGCGCTCGATCTTTCCGTACAACCCCTGGGACAGGCCGCTGGCGAAGTCGATCAGCCTACGGGCGTCTGACTCACTCATCTGTGAAAGGTTGATGATGACCGGGATCCCATCGCGAAAGCTCTCCGCAATCGACTGTGCGTCACGGTACTCCCGCGGGTGAACGGTGAGGATCTCATTCATTTCAGCTGGCGCCGCATTTCTTGTGTTCGTCGACTTGCGCAGAGGGGTCACCGGGGCACGCGTCGCCACGGGAGTGGGAGCCGGCACGGCCGTCACCGCCTGCTCGGGCTCGTCGTACTCGAGCTCTTCGTCTGCCAGGCCAAGGTAGACCATCGTCTTCTTCAGCGGGTTGGCCATGTCGTTCCTCCGTATCGAAAATTACTGCTCATCTTGAGATTAACCGTGTTCGGGGCGATTTCCGGTGATTGCGCTGCCGATGCGCAGGTGTGTCGCCCCGTGCGCGATCGCGGATTCGAAATCGTGTGACATGCCGGCGGAGATGAATCGGGCCTCCGGAGCCATCGCCAGCACTCGCTCTGAGTACGTGCGCACCTCGGCGAAGGCGCGGGCAGGTTCGCCGTCTGCCGGTGCCACCGCCATGACTCCCAGCAGCCGCAGACAGTCGGTAGTGAGAACCTTTTCGACCAAGGGCTCCAGACTCTCGGGAGCGACACCCCCGCGTCGCGGGTCGGTGGTGAGGTTCACCTGCACGAAACAGTCCGTCACCGGCCGGGCCACAGCATCGACGCCGTCGGCACCGGCACCGCCGGCCAGAGACTTCACCACCGAGTCTCGATCGATCGAGTGGATGACGTGGGCATAGCCTGCAACCTGGCGCGCCTTCTTGCTCTGCAATTGTCCGACGAAGTGCCAGGTGACCGGCTCGCCCGCAAGCTCGCGGGCCTTCTGCTGCGCCTCCTGGTGTCGATTCTCGCCAAAGTCATGAGCACCGAGGGCAATGAGTTCACGCACCAGCGACACCGGATGGAACTTGGTGACAATGATCGTGGTGATCTCGGCCGGGTCGCGCCCAGAGGCCGTGGCGGCGGCCGAGATCCGCTGACGGACCTCGGCCAGCCGATCAGCCGGTGACCGGAGGGCACTCAACGACATCTGATCACTTCAAGAAATCGGGTATGTCGAGATCGTCGTCGTCTTCGTCGAATGACGAGTCGCCGCCGACCACCGCGTGTACGGGAACCGGGGAACTCCATTCGGGAGCATCGGCTGTCGCACCCTCGGTCACAGCTGGGCCCTGTGCAACGGCGTGGGCCGTCAGCACATCTGGCTCAGACACATCAGGAACACGCGCTCCGGTTGGCTCGGAACTGACCTGGCGTGGCTCTCCCCCGTCGAAGCCTGCGGCGATGACAGTCACCCGCACCTCGTCGCCGAGGGTGTCGTCGATGACCGCACCGAAGATGATGTTCGCTTCGGGATGCACGACCTCCTGAACCAGCTTGGCCGCGTCGTGGATCTCGAAGATACCCAGGTTGGAGCCACCCTGGATCGAGAGCAGCACGCCATGGGCGCCTTCGATGCTCGCCTCAAGCAAGGGTGATGCCACCGCCAGTTCAGCGGCTTTGATCGCTCGATCTGCTCCCCGCGACGAGCCGATGCCCATCAACGCGGAACCGGCGCCCTGCATGACCGACTTGACGTCGGCGAAGTCGAGGTTGATCAGCCCGGGGGTCGTGATCAGGTCGGTGATCCCCTGCACACCGGCGAGCAGAACCTGGTCGGCCGTGGCGAATGCTTCCAGCATGCTGATGCCGCGATCACTGATCTCGAGCAGGCGGTCGTTGGGAACCACGATCAGCGTGTCTACTTCGTTCTTCAAAGTGGAGACCCCGGTTTCGGCCTGAGCGGCACGCCGCTTGCCTTCGAAGCTGAACGGGCGCGTGACGACGCCGATGGTCAGGGCGCCGATCGACTTCGCGATGCGGGCAACAACGGGCGCGCCACCGGTTCCGGTGCCGCCACCCTCTCCCGCGGTGACGAACACCATGTCAGCGCCGGCGAGGGCCTCTTCGATCTCTTCCGCGTGGTCTTCGGCGGCGCGGCGGCCCACCTCGGGGTCGGCGCCGGCGCCGAGGCCCCGGGTGATCTCCCGTCCCACGTCGAGCTTCACATCGGCGTCACTCATCAGCAGGGCTTGGGCGTCTGTGTTGATCGCGATGAACTCCACCCCGCGCAGACCGAGTTCGATCATGCGGTTGACCGCGTTGACACCCCCTCCGCCGATTCCGACAACCTTGATGATGGCAAGGTAATTCTGGTTTGATGTCACGTCGGCCTCCGGTGGAAACGTTAAACCTCTAGTCGAAGTTTAAAGTTATGCTGGGTATACAATTACTTGTCTTGTACGGTATGCGCTCCTGCCGTTCGAGCAGTGCCCCTCTCAGGCGTGTCGCGAAACTCGCGATGAATTCCCATGGAAACTTCTGGGATGCGGCGGATGCCGCAGTGGCGCCCTTCCTCGGTGCGCTGGCCCGCCTGCGCCCGGTCAGCGGACGACGGCGCTCTCGGGCGACGACACGTCGAACTCGCTCACTGACTTGGGGTCGTTGTTCTTCATCAGCTGTTCCAACACCACGGCTTTCAATTCAGAGTCGTCGGCGCTGCCCCAAACCACTCTGGCCCCTCCCGCGAGGATGAGGGTCACGTCGTCTCGTGTTCCCGCGGTCACGGTGTCGACTGTTTTACGCAATTGTCCGGGCAACGCGTCGATCACGGCGATGGCTGCCGTGAATCCCGTGTCGTCGCCATCTTTTTCTGCGGTTGTGATCAGCGGGTAGCCCTCGGGGCGTTTCGGCGTCTGCTCGATCACCACTTTTGCCTGGTCGACCAGCTGGAAATCGTCGGCGACCTTCAGCACGGCTACGGGAGTACGCTCGATGATTCTGAGGATCAGGGTGTTCGGTGGGCTCGCCTCGGTGGAGTAACTGCGGATCAGCGGGAATGTTCCCAAGACCCGCTCGACCTCGCCGTAGTCGATCAGTGTCAAGGGCCTGCCCAACTGGCCATCCAGAGCCTGAGCGATGTCGTCCTCGCTGATGCGGTCCGCCCCCTGCACGTCAATCGTGTGTAACGCCATCAGCGGCGAGAATGCGCCGATCAGGACGAATGCGACCAGCAGCGCAACGGCTCCGAGGCAGACGGTCCAGATGGTGCGTCGGCGCCGGCTGCGCAGGGTGAATCGGCGCACCTCATCACGTTCGTAGCGCCGCCGATCCCGGGTTGCAGCCCGCGCGTGTCTCCGGGCGGCTCGCGCCTCCTGTCCCGCGCGCCGCGTGGCCCCTCCCCGTCGATCGTCGTGCTGGGCGTCCGATGCCTCAGGGTCGCTCGACGGCTTCCACAGGGGCAACACAGGGGCCAATGGCTCCCCCGTTTGGGCTCCGGGAGTATTCGGCGCCGCCGGCGAATCGCCGTTCACCGTTTGCTTTGTGGCCCGCGGCGTCTTCTGTCGGGTGGCTCCCGGCGCCTTCTGCGCGGCGGCCTGCTGGGCCGCCGGCGGCGCAGACGTCTTCTTCTTCGCGCGCGAAACCGGTGGCGTCTCGGTGGGCACGTCGAAACCCTGGGGGCGTTTCATCCGCCGGTGGTCTTCGCCGCGTCGGCCAATGATTCAAGCAATTGCGGCACGATCCGGTACACATCGCCGCAACCCAGGGTGATCACGTAATCACCGGGGCGAGCCACCTGTGCGGTGTATTCGGCAGCCTGATGCCAGTCCCGGATGAAGGCGACCTTGCTCGCATCCCGAAACTTCGCGGAAACCAGCTCACCGGTCACCCCCGGCTCCGGATCCTCCCGTGCACCACAGATATCGAGCACGATCGTATGGTCGGCGCACTCTTCCAGAACCTCGGCGAACTCGCCGCAGAACAACCGGGTTCGGCTGTACAGGTGCGGTTGGTGCACCGCGATGATGCGTCCGTCGCCCACGACCGTGCGTGCGGCGGTGAGCGCGGCCCGCACCTCAGTCGGGTGATGCGCGTAATCGTCGAAGACGCTGACCCCGCCCACGGTGCCGTGCAGTTCGAACCGCCGCTGGGTGCCGCCGAACGACTCAATCGCGGCCACGCTCTTCACGGGGTCGAAGCCCAGCCCGACCAGCACGGCAAAGGCGCCGGCGGCATTAAGCGCATTGTGGTGGCCGGGAACCCGCATCGCGACGTCGAGGGTCTGGCCCTCGTAGTCGAGGCGGAAGGCGACCGGCCCCTTCGTCTGCACGGAATGCATTCGCACCGTCGCGTCCGGGCTCTCTCCGAAGCTGATCACGCGCTTTTGTCCGAGGCCCTGAACCGCCTGCCTGGCCCCGTGGTCGTCGCTGGATGCAACCACGAATTCGCTGGCCCCGGCCGCGAAGTCCACGAAAGCCTGCTCGAATGACTCCCTGGACCCGTAGTGGTCGAGGTGGTCGGGGTCGACGTTCGTGATCAGTGCCACTGCAGTGTCGTAGAGCAGGAAGGAGCCGTCCGACTCGTCTGCCTCGACGACGTAGAGTTCGCCGGAGCCGGCAGCGGCGCTGACCCCCATCGGTTCGATGACCCCTCCGTTGACGAAGCTTGGATTCTCACCGAGGGCGACCAGTGCGCTCACGATCATGCCGGTGGAGGTGGTCTTGCCGTGTGCACCGGCCACAGCGACCACGCGAGCATTGCGGGTCAACCAGACCAACGCCTGGGAACGATGCAGCACGGGAATGCCATGCTCGTTCGCCCAGACATATTCGGGGTTGTCCTCCCACAGGGCGCTGGTCACGACCAGGGCGTCGGCGTCGCCGATGTGTGCGGCATCGTGTCCGAGGTGGATGGTGGCCCCGAGCCTCACCAGTTCGCGAGTGTTGGCGTTCTCCTGCACATCTGAACCGGTGACTCGGTGGCCGGCCTGCAGGAAGAGTCGTGCAATGCCGCTCATTCCAGCACCGCCGACGCCGACAAAGTGCAGCGAGCCGAGCTCATCGGGTACGACCAGTGTCGGATCGAACGAGATCACCGTGAAACCTTCCTCTTCATGGGTGCCGGCGGCCGGCGGTCCAGGCTCTGACCGCCGTCGACACCACACCCGCGGGTGCTGAAACAATCTGTACTGTATGCAGCTGAACGCGCCCTCATCGCCCTGCCACTCAACACGGTGCAGATCAGTCCATTGCCGATCAGTCCATTGCCGATCAGTCCCGTGCCGATCATCGCAGTGCAGATCGGATCAGGGCGACCATGCGCCGGGCGCCATCACGCACCCCGGTGGTTGCCGCGAGGTCGCCCATCACACGTGCGTTGTCCGGGTCGGTGAGGAACGGCACCAGACTGTGCCGCACATAATCTGGGGTGAAGGCCTCGTCGTCGACCAGGCGGCCACCGCCGGCTGCGCAAACCTCACGGGCGTTGATGGCCTGCTCACCGTTGCCGACCGGGTAGGGAACGTAGAGCGCGCCGACCCCGAGGGCCGCGAATTCACTGACGGTGCTCGCACCGGCTCGGGCGATGGCGAAGTCGGCTGCGGCCAGCGCGAGATCCATCCGGTCACAGTATTCGATCACCCGGTAGTGCTCACCGCCGGCATCCGCGACCCTGTCGCGAGACCCCGTGACGTGAAGCACCTGCCAGCCGGCCTCAACGATCGCTTCGGCGGAGGCTGTGACCGTCTGGTTGATGCGGCGGGCTCCGAGGGACCCGCCGGTGACAAGAACGGTGGGGCGGTCGGGATCCAGCCCGAAGAACTCGATCGCCTCGGCGCGTCGGGCCGTGCGGTCGAGCGTTTCGATCTCGTGGCGCAACGGCATCCCGACCAGCTGGCCGTGCCGGAGCGGGGTGTGCTCGAAGGCCACCCCGACATGGCGCGTGATTCGGGCGCCGAGCTTGTTCGCCATGCCCGGCTTGGCATTCTGCTCGTGGATGATCAGCGGCCGGCCGGTACGCCGCACAGCGAGATAGGCCGGGGCAGACGCGTAACCGCCAAAACCGACGACGACGTCAACATCGCGCTCGGCCATCACCCGGCCCACCTCGCGCACGGCGCGCACGAAACGGGGCAGGAACCGCAGTGCGTCGACGTTCGGGCGGCGCGGAAACGGCAGCTTTTCGATGGTGATCAACTCGTAGCCGCGTTCTGGAACCAGCCGCGCCTCAAGGCCCTCACGGGTGCCGAGTACGAGGATGCTCGACTCCGGTTCATCGGCGCGCAGCTGATCGGCCACCGCGAGCAACGGATTCACGTGCCCGGCAGTGCCCCCACCGGTCAGAAGGTACGTGGTCACCGGTGTGACCCGTCCGCTGTGACGGGCGCCCGTCTCTCGGGTCGCTGCTCCACCCGGGCGAAGGACAGCACGATGCCGATGGCGACCAGCGTGCTCACCAACGCCGTTCCGCCGCTGGATATCAGTGGTAGGGGCACCCCGAGCACGGGAGCCAGTTCCAGCACCACGGCAATATTCACGAAGGCCTGGCCGATCAGCCACACCATCACCGCACCGGTGACCACGCGCACGAACGGGTCACGGGCGGCGCGGATGATGCGCATGAAGCTGAACGCCAGCAGGGCGAACAGCACCAACACCACCACCGCTCCGATCAGTCCGAGTTCTTCTCCGATAATTGCGTAGATGTAGTCATTGTCTGCTTCGGGCAGCCACGACCATTTCGCTTTGGAGTTGCCGAGGCCGGCTCCCAGGATTCCGCCGTTCGCCAGCGCCCAGGTTCCGTGCAGGGGCTGCCAGCACGCGTTCTCGTAGTCGACACAGCCGTCGCCGAAGAACATCGTGATACGTCGGATGCGGCTCGGACTGGCAAGGGTCAATACGTAGATCACCGGCACCGCTGTGAGCACGAGGGCACCGAGGACCCGCAGCCTGACACCCGCGTAATACAGAGCGGCAAAGAGGATCATCAGCATGATCAGCACGGTGCCGAGGTCGCCGCCGGCCATCACCAATGCAATAGCCCCACCGCCGATCGGGATCACCGGGATCAACGAGTGTTTCCAGCTCTGCAGCAACGGCTGTTTCCTCGCGAGCACGAGACCCAGCCAGAGGACCAGGGCGAGTTTGATGATCTCCGATGGCTGGAACTGGAACCCGCCGATGCGCAACCAGTTGGTGTTGCCACCGATTTCTTCACCCAGCGGGGTGAACACGACCAACATCTGCAATGCGCAACTGCCGATCAGCGCGAGCCACGCCCACTTCTTCAGAAACCCGACCGGCAGACGGCTGACGACAAGCATCAGCGGGATTCCCACGGCGGCGAACGTCAGTTGCTTCCAGAATCCGCTGAAGAAGCCGTTGCCGCCGGCGTACTGCTCGACCGACGACGACGACAACACCATGATCAGACCGAGAACGACGAGGAACAGTGTGGTTCCGAGCAACAGGAAGTAGTTGACCGATTCGGTGCCGAACAGGCGGGTCAACCGCACTCGGGCGCCCGAGACCGCAGGAGTGTGCGGCTCGTGGTTCCCGTGGGGGTTGGCCGGCGATTCAGCGGTCGTCCGAGGCGGATTCGCCATCCGCCTCACCTCCCAAGAATTCCCGTACCGCCGCCGCGAACATTGCGCCGCGCTCCGCATAGTTGCGAAATTGATCCATCGAGGCTGCTGCAGGCGCAAGCAGAACGACGTCGCCTGCCCGCGCGTGCTCAGCGGCCAAACGCACCGCCGAAGCCATCACATCACTAGTTTCGTTCTCCTCGACCTCTCGCACCGTGAGGGTGGGGGCGTGTCGCGCGAATATCGCCCGCAGGGCAGTGCGATCGGCGCCGATGATGACCGCGGCCCGCAGGCGGCCCACGTGCGCGCGAACCAGGTCGTCTAGGTCGACCCCCTTCAGCAACCCGCCGACGATCCACACGACCGAATCGAATGACTTCAGGGACGCGTCAGCGGCATGCGGGTTCGTGGCTTTGGAATCATCCACCCAGACGATGCCGGCCTCGTTCGCGACCGGCTGGATGCGGTGGGCATCGAGCTGGAATGTGACCAGAGAATCGCGGATGACCTCGGGCTCGACCCCGATCGACCTGGCCAGGGCACTGGCGGCCAGAATGTTGGCCACGATGTGCCCGGCGCCGAGACCCAGCGACACCAACTGGTCGAGCGTTGTGATCTCCAGCGCGTGGCTGGCGCGCTCGTCGAGGAAGGCCCGGTCGATCAGGATCCCGTTGACCAGGCCGAGGTCGCTCGGCCCAGGTACATCCAAGCCGAAGCCGATCGCCCGGGCACCCTCGGTGACGTCGGCGTCACGCACCATCTGCTCGGTGACCGGATCGGCTCTGTTGTACACACAGGCGACCTTGGTGTTCGCGTACACCTTGGCCTTTGCCCGGATGTACTCGCCCTCGGAGCCGTGCCAGTCGAGGTGGTCGTCGGCGATGTTCAGGCAGACGGATGAGTATGGCTCGATCTCACCCAGGTAGTGCAATTGGTAGCTGGAGAGTTCGACCACGAGCACGTCGAAGCCCTGCGGGTCGCGGATCGCGTCCAGCACCGGCGTGCCGATGTTTCCGCAGGGGGCCACCCGGATACCGGCTGCGGCAATCATGGTCGCGGCCAGTTGAACTGTGGTGGTCTTGCCGTTCGTACCGGTCACCAGAATCCACTCGGCGGGGGTGCCCACCTTGTCGCGCAGTCGCCAGGCCAGTTCCACATCGCCCCAGAGAGGGATACCCGTATCCTCGACCCACTGCACGAAGGGATGATGCGGGGCGAAACCGGGCGAGACGATGACCAGGTCGGCACCGAAGCTGATCAGCGCCTCTGGCGGCGACTGCTGGTCGACAGCGAGGGTGAACGTCGCCCCGATCACGGCCAACAATCTCTCGTGCATCTCGTCGTGCGACGCGGAGATCACGAGAACCTCGGCGCCGAGTTCGGCCAGGGTGTCTGCCGCCGCGAACCCGGTGACACCGAGGCCGAGCACTGCCACCTTCAACCCGCGCCAATCGGCATGCCAACTGGTGAGGGTGGACAGATCGCGGAACTCTCGGGGTGTCACGGCTGCGCGACAATCATTGTGACAGCCACTCGAGGTAGAAGCTTCCGACTCCGGCCGCCACCAGGAGCCCGCCGATGATCCAGAACCGTA
This sequence comes from Homoserinimonas sp. OAct 916, assembly GCF_003260275.1. Taxonomy (GTDB): domain Bacteria; phylum Actinomycetota; class Actinomycetes; order Actinomycetales; family Microbacteriaceae; genus OACT-916. Next base: position 68,984 of record NZ_QJHB01000005.1, read on the forward strand.
CGACGACGGTGACCTCGGCCCAGCCCTTCAATTCGAAATGATGATGCAGGGGGCTCATCAGGAAGATCCGTTTGCCCTTTGTCGCCTTGAAGTACAGGTTCTGCATTGCAACCGAGCCGACCTCGATCACGAACAGTCCGCCGATCAGGAGGAGCAGCAGTTCGGTGCGGCTCAAGATGGCCAGGGCGGCCAGCGCGCCACCGAGGGCGAGCGAGCCGGTGTCACCCATGAAGACCTGTGCGGGCGAAGTGTTCCACCAGAGGAACCCGATCAATGCCCCGACGATGATGGCGGCGATGACGGCCAGGTCGAACGGGTCACGAACGTCGTAACATTTGTACGCAACGGCCGGGTCGAGGTTCAACGCCACGCAGGACTGGTTCGACTGCCAGAAACCCATGATCACGAATGAGCCGATCGCAAGGATCGACGAGCCGGTGGCGAGGCCGTCGAGGCCGTCGGCCATATTCACCCCGTTGGAGGTTCCCGCCACGATCAGGGCGGTCCAGAGGATCACGGCGATGACCCCGCCGACCGCACCCAGAACCATGAAATCGATCGGGAGCTCCCGAATGAACGAGATCTTGGTCGACCCGGGTGTGAGGCCGTACTGGTTCGGAAACTGCAGCGTCAGTACCGCGAACACTCCCGCGACGACCGCCTGTCCGCCAAGCTTGGCCCACGGGCCGAGGCCGAGGCTGCGTTGCTTGCGCGTTTTCGAGAAGTCGTCCAGGAATCCGATCAGGCCGAGCCCCACCATCAGGAACAGGACGAGCATCGGTGAGGCTGTGGGTGCTTCACCGGTGAGGAGGGTGGCGCCGAAGTAGCCGATTACGGTGGCCAGAATGACGACGATGCCGCCCATACTCGCGGTTCCCCGCTTCGAGTGGTGGCTCTGTGGGCCGTCGTCGCGGATGAACTGGCCCCAGCCGAGCCTCTTGAACATGCGGATGAACAGCGGGGTCATAAAAAGGGAGAACGCCAATGCGATGGCCGCGCCCAACAACATGGTCTTCACGAATACATCTCTCCCAATGTGTCGCCGAGAAATCGCAGACCCGCCGAATTCGAGCTCTTGACCAGCACCCGGTCGCCCGGCCTCAGGATCTCTTCGAGGATTGTCAACGCTTCGGCCTGGTCAGCCGCGAACAGCGCTTCTCCGTCCCACGATCCCTCCAGATTCGCCGTGATGAACATTCTACGGGCGTCGTGCCCGACAACTACCAGCTGTTTGATGTTCAGGCGCACCACGAGCAGACCGATCCGGTCGTGCTCCTCGCCGGCGAGCTCTCCCAGTTCGCTCATCTGTCCGAGCACCGCCACCGACCGCTCCCCCTCATCGGTGATCTGGGCCAGTGTCTTGAGGGCCGCGGCCATCGAGTCGGGGCTGGCGTTGTAGGCGTCGTTGATCACGGTGACCCCGCGCGCCCCGCCCATGACCTCCATGCGCCAGCGTTCCGCACGGGTGACCTCTTCGAGCCCGGCGACGATGTCGGCCGGGCCGATTCCGAGGGCGTGGGCAGATGCGGCGGCCGCCAGCGCATTCATCACGTGATGTTCGCCGAGAACGCGAAACCGAACCGGCTGTGCAGCCTCACCCGGCAGGGTGAGGGTGAACGTGGTGCCGTCCGCCGATGCGTGCACGTCGGTCGCGCGCACGTCGGCCTCGTCGCCGAGTCCGAACCAGATCACGCGAGCCCTGGTGTGCGCCGCCATGCCCACGACACGACCGTCGTCCCGGTTCAGCACCGCGACGTCGTTCGTAGCCAACGACGCCACCATCTCGGTCTTCGCTGTGGTGGTGGCCTCGATGCCGCCGAACTCTCCGGCGTGGGCGAGGCCGACTTTCAACACCACTCCCACATCGGGTGGCGCCATCTGCACCAGGCTGGCGATCTCGCCGATAGCACTGGCGCCCATCTCGGCGACCAGGAAGTCTGTGTCGTAGTCGACGCGCAGCATGGTGTGCGGGCCACCGACCTCATTATTGAACGAGTCCTTGGCAGCGATGGTCTTCCCCGCACGAGCGCAGATGGCCCCGAGGAGGTTCTTGGTGGTCGTCTTGCCGTTGGATCCGGTGATGCCGATGATGCGGAGCCGACCGTGTTGCTTGGCCAGCGCGATGACGTGCGTGGCGAGAGCACCCAGAGCGCGAACGGAGTCATCCACGACGATCTGGGGAACGTCGAGGGCGAGCCGGCGTTCAACGATCAGCAGAGCCGCGCCGCGATCACAGGCATCCGGCGCATAGAGGTGCCCGTCGGTGACGTCGCCGCGTTTGGCCACAAAGATCGAACCGGGCTCGATCAGGCCGGAGTTGGTCTCGGTTGCACCCGAGATCACGGTTTCCGGGCCACGACCATCTGCGGGCAATACCAACTCGCCGCCGATCGCGTCGGTGATCTGCGCCAGTGTCAGTTCAATCATTTGGTGGCCACCCGGCTTCCATCAGCGCCAGTCTCACATCGTCTCTGGCCGAGTATGGCAGTCGCACACCGGCGACCTCACGATAATCCTCGTGACCGGGGCCGGCATACAGCACGGCATCGCCCGCACCGGCGAGGGAAAGCGCTTTGCGAAACGCTTGGCGAGGATCGGCGATCTCGTAGAGTTCACCCTCGGGTTTCTCCGCGCGTGCACCAGCGACCAACTGTGCCCGAATGGTGTCGGGGTCTTCGAAACGCGGGTGAAAGTCACAGATGACGACGGCATCCGCCTCTCGGGCAGCGATTGCCCCCATGTCGAGGCGTTTGCTGGTGTCGCGGTCGCCATCGGCCCCGAACACCATGATCAGTTTTCCGGGCACCACCTGGCGGATTGCCTGCAGGGTGCTCTGGAACGCGGCCGGAGTGTGTCCGTAGTCGACGTAGACGATGGGTCCGCTCTGGCCGGACACACGTTCGGCCCTGCCGGGAATGAACGCCTTGATCTCACCGTCACGCCCCAGGGCATGTTCGATGGCAGCGAGGTCGAACCCGGATTCCACGAGCATCACGATCGCAACCGCCGCATTGTGAGCCATGAACGCTCCGACCAGCGGCACGCTGGTCGCCAACCGTCTCTTCTCCGGACCCTCGAGGAGGAATGAGGTGCTGTACGGGGTCTGGTCGGTGATCGTGACCGTCCACTCGGCATCACCGTCAGGGCTGGTCTGGATGCGAGTGACCGGGATGCGTGACTCCTCCGCCATGGTGCGTCCCCATTCGGAGTCGACCATCACCACACCACGGCGGGCACGGTCGGGCTGAAACAGCTGCAACTTGGCCTCGAAATATTCCCGCATGGTGCTGTAGTCGTCGAGGTGGTCATGGCTCAGGTTCGTGAATCCGACGACGTCGAACAGCAATCCGTCGATGCGGTGGCGTGAAACTGCCTGCGCCGAGACCTCGATGGCCACGGCACGCACAGCGGACTCCCGCATGCGGGCGAGCAGGGCGTGCATTTCGCTCGCCTCAGGTGTGGTCAGCAAGCTGGTGACGGCGATCGGGCCGATCCTGCGCTCTGCCGTGGAGCTGAGCCCGGACTGCACGCCCAGCTGGGTGAGCAACGCGTTCAGAATGTAGACGGCGCTGGTCTTGCCGTTGGTGCCGGTGACGGCGAACAGCGTCGCCGGGTTCTCGGAAGTGCGATAGACCCAGGCCGCGACGTCGCCCAATGCGGCCCTCGGGTTTGCCACGTGAATCACCGGCAGGCCGCTTGCCGTGGCCATTTCCACGCCCGCTTCGTCCGTGAGTACGGCGACAGCGCCGGCCTCCCGCGCGTTCGTGGCAAAGGTGGCACCGTGCGAGTGCGCTCCGGCGAGCCCGACGTACAAGTCGCCTGGCTCGACGTCTCGGGAGTTGATGCTCACCCCGGTCACTTCTACCCCATCGAGGCCGGGCAGGTCGCCGAGTTCGAAGTCGTGGGCGAATTGGGACAGGGGTCGAGCGACAGGGTGCTCGGGGCGCAGTGCGGCCTTGGCCCGATCATTCACGGGGCACCCACTTTCGGCTGGTCAATTGGTCAATGGGTTTGTCATCGCTAGTGCACCGGAAGGTCTGGCGACGGCGTGGTCGATGGCTTCACGCGGTTCATCTTGAGGACCTGGGTCAACACCTTCTGGAAGACCGGAGCCGCTGCACCCGACGAAGTAATCGTAACCGGGTTGGCGATGTTCACCGATACAACATACTGGGGATCCTCGGCCGGTGCCATTCCGGCCAGCGAGACCAGATACAGGCTCCCATAGCCGCCGTTACCGTCGGCCTGCTGTGCCGTACCGGTCTTGGCCGCGACCCGATAGCCGGGAATCGGCAGCACGTTGTTCAGCCAGCCCTTGGTGACCATGTTCTCCAACATGTTCACCGTGGAATCGGCTGCCGCCTTTGACACCACCCGGGTGCCCTTGGAGGCCGGGGGAACGTCGGTGACAGTCCCGTCGGCTGCGGTGCACCCCTCGACCAGTTGCACCGGCAGGCGAACGCCGCCGTTGCCCAGCGCCTGATAGGAGCTGGCTACCTGCACGGCCGTCATCGAGAGTCCCTGGCCGAACATGGTGGCATATTTGGTCTGGTTGTCCCAATCCTCGACGGGGTGCAACATGCCCGATGCCTCACCGTCGAAGTCGACCGCTGTCTTCTGGCCGAGCCCGAACTTCTGCAAGTAGTCATACCGCACGTTGTCGTCCATCTTGTCGCCGAACAGCGCGGTTCCTGTGTTCGATGAGTTGACCAGCACCCCGGTCAGCGTGAGCTGCTCATCCGGGTGCCAGTCGCTGTCGTGGAAGTCGGCCCCGTTGGGCATCCGAATGGAATACGGAGCGACCACCCGGCTGGTGGGTTCGGCGATTCCGGCATCGACCAGCGCCGCGGCGGTGAGTGCTTTGAACGTGGAGCCCGGTTCAAACACGTCACGGAAGGCCCGCGAGCTGCGATCTTCGACGGCGGATGCCTCGACGTTGTTCGGGTCGACCGACGGATACTCTGCCACCGCGAGCAACTTGCCGGTCTTCACCTCTTGCACGATCACCATTCCGTGGGTGCCGCCAACCTCCTGCACACGCTCGGCCAGCGCCTGTTGTGCGTACCACTGCAGGTCGAGGTCAAGGGTCAGCTTGAGCTGCCCGCCCTTGACCACATCTTTGGTCGTGACCGTGCTTCCGGGCAGACGCACGCCGTCGAGACTGCGCTCGTACACCTCTTCACCGTCGGTGCCGGCCAGGCAGGAATTCATCGACCATTCCAAACCCTCGAGCGCCGCGCCGTCCGTCCCGACAAAACCGACCAGGTTGCCGGCGACTGCGCCGTTCGGGTACGTGCGACCGGGGTTCGTGGTGAAGAACAACCACGGGATGTCAAGTGCGTCAAGGGCTCGGTATTGGTCAAGATCGATGGACTTGATCAGCATGGCGTAATTCGACTTGGGGTCGACGGCCAACGCGTCGTTGATCACGGCGACGATTTCGGCCGGCGTCTGGCCGGTGATGTCACCGATCTTCGCCGCCGTATCGAGCACGTTCTCGGTTCCCTCGCCAGCGGCGAACTTGTGGTCGGCCTCCATTGCCATCATCGGCGAGACCTGGGCGTCGTAGCGCATGATGCTTCCCGCGAGCATCTGCCCGTTGGCATCCACGATGTCGCCGCGCGGGCCGTATGTGGTGACACCGACGGCACGCTTGCCGTACGACGCCTCGTTGAGTTCGCTGGCGCGCACCACCTGGATATCGACCAGCTTCACCACGAACACGGCCATCAACGCGACGACGAGGAGCATGGTGAGTGCAAGCCTGCGGCGCGTCGTGGAGGTCGGGGCCACCGGTGATGCCTTTCTTCGAGAAACGTCGGTCGCGGGCCGGTCAGTGGGTCTTTGGTGAGGGCAGCCCGCCCTGCAACGGTACGAGGGAACCGGCCGATGCGGTGTCAGGCGCGCTTGTTTTTGACAGATCGATTCCGACTGCCGGCGTCGGGGCGGTCGGAGGGTTCACCCCGATCACCGCTGTTCCGGCAGCTGCACCTGCCGCGGGAGAATCGGCGTTGGTCTTCTTTGCTGCGGCCTTGGCCTTCTGCGACTGCGTCTTCTTCTGCGTGAGGAGTGAGTTGGGCACCAGGTCGCCAGCCCCGATCACTGAGCCGGCGGTGGCGTTGGCGGCCGCCGGATGACCGAGGACGGCTCCGTCGGACAGGCGAAGGAATACGGATGGGTTCGTGTTGCGAACCATACCGAGGGACTCGGCGTGGGCGGCCAGGTTCTGCGGCGACGCGACACTGTCTAGTTCGACGGTCAATGACTGCCAGGTGCGTGACAACGCCGTGGCCTGGCCCTCGAGGGACGCGATCTCGTAGGCCGCCTGCGAGGTGGCAACGCTCAGCAGCAACTGGCTGGCAATGATGCCGAAGATGCCGGCGGCTGCGATCAGGGCATAGACCACGCGGGGGCGAGCTTTGCGCTGCAGGCGCGTGGGTGCGATTGTGATGTGGCTGGGTCGGGAATCCTGCCACGGGCCGGGTTGGCTCGGTGCCGGAAAGGCGTGAGACAGGTCGCGCGGGGTGCGTTCGGTCGCCCAATCGTAGGCCAGGTTACCGTTCATGCTGCTCGTCTCGTTCGTTGTGCTGCCCTCAGGCGCACGGGCGTGGCGCGAGGGTTACTGGCTTGTTCGTCGGCGCTGGCCTTTTCGGCCCCGCGCACCAGAAGGGAGAAGTGTGGTTGGTGTTCTGGCAGTTCGACCGGTAGGCCCTCGGGAGCGCTGGACGAGGTTGCCCGCGCGAATTCCTGCTTCACAAATCGGTCTTCCAACGAGTGGTAGGCCATGACGACGATGCGCCCGCCGACGGCCAGGGTGTGCATGGCGCGTGGGATGGCGTCTTCGAGCACCGCCAGTTCCTGGTTCACCTCGATCCGCAGAGCCTGGAAGACCCGCTTGGCGGGGTGCCCCGTGCGTTGCACAGCGACCGGGGTTGCGGCGGTGATGATCTCAACCAGTTGGGCCGAGCGTGTGATCGGTGCCCTGTCGCGCGCTTCGACGATGCGGTCGGCGTAGCGCTTGGCGAGACGTTCCTCGCCGTAGCGGTGAAAGATACTCCGCAGCTGGTCTGCGCTGTAGGTGGCGATCACTCGTTCTGCGGTGAGTTCGGCATCCTGATCCATCCGCATGTCCAGTGGGGCGTCTTTCGAGTAGGAGAATCCGCGGTCGACCTCGTCAAGTTGCAATGAGGAGACACCGAGGTCGAACAGGATGCCCTGCACAGCGGGGATGCCCAGGTCTGCGATGGCCTCGTCAAGGAGGTTGTAGGTGGTGTGCACGAAGTCGGTGCGGTCAGCAAATGGCGCGAGCCGGTCTGCGGCAATGGCCAGCGCATCCTGGTCACGGTCGAGCCCGACCAGGTGCAGGTGGGGAAACCGCTCGAGGAGCGCCTCCGAGTGCCCGCCCATGCCGAGGGTCGCGTCGACCAGCACGGCATCTGGCACCTCGAGGGCGGGGGCGAGTAGCTCGATGCAACGCTCCAGGAGAACCGGGGTGTGGATGTCATTGTTCGTCATGGTGAATCGGACCTGTCCTGATTCCTGATCCCCATCCATTTCGACCTGCCACCGGGGAAGGTGTGTCAGGGCGTGTGATGGCTGGGAGTCAGGCGCCAGGTACTAGAAGAGTCCGGGAATCACCTCCTCGCTGATGTTCGCGAAGGCAGTTTCTTGTTCGGCCAGGTAGGTCTCCCAGGCCTGGGTGTCCCAGATCTCGGCCCGATGGCCCGCACCGATGACCGTGAGGTCACGGTCGAGTCCGGCGTAGTCGCGCAGGGGCACCGGCAGGGTGATCCGGTTCTGCTTGTCGGGAGTCTCGGCGCTGGCTCCGGAGAGGAAGACACGCATGAAATCGCGGGCTTCCTTACTGGTCAGGGGTGCCTGGCGGATCTTGTCGTGCAACACCTCGAACTCCTTGCTGGAGAAGACGTAGAGGCAGCGGTCCTGGCCGCGAGTGACCACGATGCCGTCCGAGAGTTCGTCACGAAACTTGGCCGGCAGGATGATGCGGCCCTTTTCGTCGAGTTTGGGGGCATAGGTGCCTAGCAGCATCGCCTCTCCCCCTCATTCTCTCCGGCCCGAGTTGTGGTGATACTCCACTTTACTCCACTTCTCACCACAAATGAAGATTTTTTGAGCTATTTCCCGAAGAGGGGCCAATATCCTCGCGAATTCAAGGGGATGTCTCGGTGGAGGGGAAATCCACGATTTGGAACGATCAGCTCGCTGGCGCAGGTTGGGTACGGCTGATTTCGAAGCATTGCTTCAAGATGGCCGATGTCGAGCGGCCGGCGGGGAGGGTCGATGGAGAAAGTTACGGCAGCGATTCGCCGTGCGGTCTGGACTCAGGTCACTCAGTGGTTCAAAGTGGAGGATCCCCGTCCGACCGAGGCTCCGATCGCTCGTTGGGGGGGGTGTATTGGTTGCTCGACCTGCCCGCCACGTGTTTCACCCGGTGGTCGCGGAGGTGGATTTCCAAGCGCTCGAAAATCTGTTTGCCCAGGTGGTCGAGGAGGCGGTTCTCTCAGCGTTCACGGCTCGGAATTCCCAGGCGCTCGAGGTTCGGTTTGCTCGGGTGGTCGAGGAGCGGGTCGCGTGGGCGGATCGGTACTTGGTTTCTCTGGCGGCCGGGTTGCGCGTTGTTCGAGGGTGCGGGTGAGTTGGGTGGGGCTTGTGCCGGCGGGCCGCCATTTCGCGTTCGTTTCCAGCCACCGGGGCGCTTTCACCTGCGGTGCCCCGTCGATCATGCGGATCTGCCAGCCCGACGTGTCGATCGTGCGATGGTGATACCAACACAACGAAACACCGTTGTTCGTATGAGTGGGCCCACCCTGGCTGTCGGGGATGACATGGTGGATCTCACTCCAGTACGCCGGTATCGTGCACCCGGGAATGATGCAGGTGCCATCCCGGAGGTTGATCGCCCGGCGTTGCTGCCGGTTGAACAACCGCTGCTCAGTCCCCAACGCCACCACCGCACCGTTCGCGCCGATCAGCACCTGTTGGGTGCCGCCGGTGCAGGCGTATTGTTTCACCGTGCGCAGCGACACCGGGATATCCAGCCCGTCGATATGACCACCACCACCACCACCACGCTGCCCACCACGCTGCCCGGCACCACCACCACCCTGCCCGGCACCACCACCGGCACCCCTCCCGGCAGCCTGCCCGGCACCCTGCCCGGCACCCCGCCCGGCGGCCCGCCCAGTCCCATGGTTGGTGTCGAGGTCTTCGGCCCGCACACTGACCACCACGGTCGGTGGCGCCCCGCCGATGGTGGGCACGTCACGGCTGCGGCTGATGACATCGATGATGGTCGCGAACACGTCGTGGCGTTGCTGCTGCCAACTGCGGTCATCCCTCTCGCACTGGTGGGCGGCGAGTTCTTCGTCGGTGAAGAACCTGGGCGCGGTGCGGGTGAGGATATAGGCGTCGAAGACGCGTTGCAGTTTCGCATACACGTCCGGCGCGAGCGCGTACCGGCCGACCATCAGGCCGTCCCGGGCGGCCCCCCGACCGAAGCCCCGTTTGGCGAGGACGCGTTCCTCGGATGGCCGGGCGCCGTCCTGATCGAGGACGCTCTGCCACACCTGACCCTGACGCCGAATCTCATCAGCCCCCTCCGGGACCGGCGTGTCGGCGCCGGCACCGGTCGCGGCCGCCACCAACTGGTGTTCGGCGCCCTGCAACGCCGAAAAACCGGCCGTGGGCAGCGCCGGCAGCAGGCAGGTCACGATCGCGGACGCCGCATCCACCCCGAGTGCCCCACCGGTCAACGCGGCCGCGACCGCCGGGAACCGGGCCGGGAGCTCGTCCCCGGTCAGGGAGGAGTGCGGGCGGAGTTGTTCGCCCACCACGATGCGGCCTGCGGCGGTGCGCCCGGAAACCCGGGTGACTCGCTCGATGAGGTCCGCCGCGTTGCGGCAGCCCTTCTGCGCGGAAAGCCCGGCGGAGCCGAGTTCGTACCGAGACCGGTGACCGATCTCGGCCGCAGCGGTCACCCGGAGGGCATCCACCAGCCGGCCGGCCTGCTCGATGGCCCCGGTGACCCGCAACAGGTCGTCACCGGACAGACCGGTGATCGAGTTGCCAGCGGTGACGGCCGCGAGCTGTTCGCGGATCGTCTCGAGCTGGCTGGTCGGGGTGTTCATGCTCTCATTCAAGCACCAGCCACCGACATTCAACCCACCAGAACCCCTGTTCAGACCGTGTTTCTGTGGATAAGTGACATCCCAGCCAAGCTGTGGAGGACAAGCCCCCTCGGCATACTGGATCGTGGCATACGAGGTGCCAGGCGATTGACCGGGTGATGGCCTGGTTGACCGTGCTATGGCCGGTAGCTGATGGAGCGCCGGGGTAATGGCATGCGGGAGTGACGCGGGAACGTGGTCACAGGGTGCAGCACAGATGCCCGCGTTGAAGTTCGCTGTACGACGACGACTGCGAAAGGTCTCGTTGACCTTGGACACGCCATCCCACCATTGGACTGCCGGCCCACATCCGCAGGTGCTATCCGCTTCGATAGCAACGCTGATTCCAGATCAGCGACGAGGGCACTGTTTCACCCACTTGGCCGAAATCCCCTCAATCACAACTCGACATCGACAGTCAAAGGGGGCACGTCGGCCAACTTGATTAGTGGGTGCCGTCCTGGCGCTTGTCCCAGCGCTCGTTCAAGCGATCCATGAACCCCGCCTGGTGGTTGGCGGCGGCGCCCGCGGTCGGGCGCGACTGGGTGGGGCTGTCGGTTGAGGAAGAACCCCGTCGCGGACTGAGTGCGATCAGAACTCCGACAAACATGACGGCGAACCCGATCACGCCGACTACCGGCAATCGGGTGATGACGCCGGCGACCAGAGCGCCGATCCCCGCAATGGCGATAAGCGCGCCAAGCGCCGCCGCCCGATAATTCGGACGGCTCAGTCCACTTGATGATGTGTTTACGAAATCGGTGTCGTTGTGATAGAGACTGCGCTCCATCTCATCGAGAAGCCGTTGCTCGTGTTCCGAAAGCGGCATCTTCATCCCCTCCGGGTCCTGCTCGTTAAACCCAATTCTAGTCCGACAGCTATGACTAGGCTAGACAAGTGGCTGACAGCACCCAATTGATCTTGCTCGTGCAATCTCGACTCGACGACTTCATTTCCGGTCGTCACTCAATTCTCTCCTCAATCAGCAGTGAACTGGCCGCGTTCACCGATATCTCCCGGCACTTTCTCAGCGGTGGGAAACGTTTTCGGGCATCCTTCTGCTTCTGGGGCTGGCGCGCGGTGCAGCCGACGCTCGGTCAGGCATCTTCAGAGCCGACCGCCGCGGTTATTTCCGTCTCCAGCGCCCTGGAAATATTCCATGCCGCCGCGCTGGTTCACGACGACATCATGGACAATTCAGATACCCGACGTGGCCTTCCGTCAGTGCACCGGCGTTTCGAAGCCATCCACCAGGAGAACGACTGGCGCGGGGACAGGCGGGCGTTTGGGACATCGTCTGCACTGCTGCTGGGCGACATGCTTCTCGGGTGGAGTGACGAGCTTCTCGACGAGGGGCTGGACCAGGCCGACGATCGTGCCTTCGCAGCCGCGGCTCGCGACCAATTCAACCTGATGCGCACCGAGGTGACCGCGGGGCAGTTTCTAGACATTCGCGAAGAACAGGCGTGGGCGAGCCAGCCCGAGGACCAACAATTGGCCAGCGCACTTCGCGTCGTCACCTACAAATCGGCCAAATACAGCGTGCAGGCGCCACTGGTGATCGGGGCATCTCTTGGTGGTGCGACCGCTCCGCAGCTTGACTCACTGCGCCGGTTCGGCCTGCCCCTCGGGATAGCGTTCCAGCTTCGCGACGATCTTCTCGGGGTTTATGGTGACCCGGCCGTGACGGGTAAACCGAGCGGCGATGATCTCCGCGAGGGCAAGCGCACCGTTTTGATCGCCCTCGCCCGCCAGGCAATGGCGGATTCGCAGCGCGCGCGGCTGGATAAACTCTTGGGAGATCCGGAACTCGGCGCGGCGGAGATCGAACAGCTTCAGGCAGATCTGACCGCTTGCGGCGCTGTCAAGAAGGTGGAGTCGATGATCACTCAGAACGTCATTGAGGCCGAAGATGCACTCGCCACCGCCGATCTGGCCCCGGATGCCCTGCTACGCCTGCGTGCGCTCACTCATTCCGCGACCCGGCGCAGCACGTAACGGCACACCGCGCCGGGGGCTGAGACGCGCCGGGCCTGTCCGCAGACCGAGGCCCGGCATTCTGCCGGTCGGCCGAGGGATCGCGCAGCGATGATCGTGGAACCCCGATCACCGTCAGGTCGAGACGATCCTCGTGCCTCTGATCCCTCCACCACCGAAAGGGACAGGGGCGAACCCGGTTCGGACCGGGCCGCCCCTGCCAGCTTTTACTTAGTGCAGGCGCTCAGGTTGAACACGTTGTTGCTCAGCGCACCGGTGCCTCCGAACAAGGTGACATGGGTGACACTCTTCCCCTTCACCACGGCCGCTGTCTGCTTCGGAATACACGTCGGCATCGACGTGAACAACGGGCCACCCTTCGCCCCGGCCAACGCGGCCCCGGCCAACGCGTCTGGGAACTGCATCCCGGTCGCCAGGAACACCTGCTTCGCACTCGGGAACGCATCCACCCCGATCAGCCTCGACGTGTCGAACCGGTCATCACCGGCGAACCGCTTCGTGGTGCCATAGGCCTTCAACCCGTCATGGATGCCGTTGCTGACCACAGCAGAACCGCCCGCCGTGAACGTGCGCTTCAGCTTCAGCATCTTCAACGTCGCCTTCGTCGGCGCATCCAACGCCTTCGCCGCACCATTGACCAGGATCACCGGCCCACCCGCCGCAGCACCGGCAGCCGAAGCCGACAACGCATCCGGGTAGTTCATCCCGGTAGCGATGTACGCGGTGTCAGCGGCCTTGAACGCGAACGCGGTCACCTTCCGAGACGTGTCGAACCGGTCCGTTCCGCCGACCCGCACCGTCTTCTTCAGCTTCTTCAAGCTGTTGAACACCGTGTTCGAGACCGCACCCGTCCCACCGACGACGACGATCTGGGCCGGATTCAACCGTTTGATCTCAGTCTCGACCGCCTTCGGCAACGCCTTCGACGGGGTCAGCAGCAACGGCCCACCCAGTTTCACCGCCGCCGCGGCAGCCGACAACGCATCCGGATAATCGGCACCGGTCGCCACAAACACCACCGGCACGTTCGGCTTCGCAGCCGGGAAGCCAGCCTTGGAGATGTTGATCGCCGTCTCGTATCGATCTTCGCCACCAATCCGGTTCACCTTCACTGGGTCCTTCGGGTTTGCCGGGGCGGCCTTCACCGTGACTGCCGCTGACGTCTTCGTGGCCGTCGTGTAGTGCTGCTTCGTGCCGGTCACCCTCACCGATACCTTCTTACCCGAATCCGCAGTCACCAGCTTGTAGGTCTTGCCGGTCGCCCCGCTGATCACAGCACCGTCACGCAACCACTGGTAGGCCAACGTCACCGGTGCCGGCGTCCACGCCGCCGTATTCGCCGTCAACGTCTGGCCGACCTGCGCCGTGCCGCTGATCGTGACATCCTTCGAGGCCACATTCCTCGCCGCGGCCTCGACCGCTCCGATGTCGATCACCCCGACAACCCGCGGGAAGCCCGTGCCACGCTGGTCAAAATCAACCGTGTTCTCTGCCTTGATCGCCTTGTCTCCGGCTTCCAGCGCAGGACTCGAGACCGTCGGCAGGTGTGTCTTCAGAGAGATCGCACCACCGTTGTGCTGCAGCGGGCCAAGAGCCGCCGACCTGCCACCGATGTTCGTGGTGGACGCATCGACCAGCCCCTGGGCGGTGCCGCTGCTGAGCTGGACCAGACTGTGCCTGACCTGTAGGTCGCTGCCGTTCGCAAAGAGATCGCCATTCGCGGAGTTACCGTTGTCCGACAGGATGGTGTGATCAATTGATCCGGACGAATGTTGGAGCCACGCGCCCGGTTGGTTCGTGGTGCCATTGTGAGCGATCGTGCTGTGGCTGATGAAGACTCCCACCTTCTTGCTGGGCGTGCCCTCTGCATAGAGACCGCTCGCCAGCCCCTGAGCCTTGTTGCCCGAAACCGTCGAGTGTCGCAGGTCCAGGCTGCTGTTCAGCCCTGGCTTCATGAAGATTCCGCCGCCGTTGTCCGCCTTGTTGCCGTATACGGACGTCCGGTCCACCATGACATGCAGCCCTTCAGGTTTGCCTGCGACTCGGATCCCTCCCGATGCAGTCGTCGTGGCTCCGTTGTCCACCACCGCCGAGCGCCGGATCTCCACGAAACCTGAGTATGCCCCGGCTGTCTCGTCGCCCCAGATCTCAAGGCCGCCGCCCTTGTTGTCCTCGATAATCGAGTCGTTGACAATAATCACCCCTGCGTCCTTCACCGACGCCTCGATGCCCGAATAAGTATTCTGATAGACGTCACTGTTCGCAAGGGTGATCTCACTGTTCCCGGCCGCGGACAAGCGAAGACCCGACACGTTGCCCTGGACGGTCACGTTGTCCAACAGCGCCTTGGGCTTTCGTGGCCCGGCGTTGCCGAGATCTACCAAGATTCCGTAGCGTGAGTCCAAGAAGTGCGAATCACTCACATTCACGGTCTTGTAGCCGGTGCTTTCCACGACGAGACCGAACGTTGGCGCGTTCCTGACGATCAGGTCTGCCACAGTCAGGTTCGTGTCCAAAGCCGCCACCGCGTATGAATTCGGATTGGTCAGGCTGAGGCCGGAGATGGCGAAGTCAATGGTGCCCCCAGCGCCCCTGGCGAAGAAGCCATTCTTTCCGGCCAAATCAATCGTCAGCTTTCCGGAACCGGGACCGACGATCGAGACGTGATTTCTTATCTCGGGCAGATTGCCGGGAAGCGACCAGACACCGGAGTTGTCGCGGTCCCTGATCGTAATCGTGACCGGCTGGGTCATCCCGTTGGCCGCGATGATGGTGGGGGCGATAGCGCCAGGAAAATCGGCGAACATCTCCGTCGCGGCGGCGGCCGGTGTGGCCGGCGCCCCGACCGACAGCAGGCCGGCGATCAGAAGCGCCGATGTTGCTGCGGCCAGGGAACGCGCGAGCGTTCGGCCGGGCGGCCCCGTACGAATAGTTGTGGACGTCATTGTTCCTACTTTCCCCAGTGTGATCCAGAATCATCGCCAAAACTGGCAGATGAGCTCGGCTCACCGTAGTGAGGGCGGCTTAAACTATTCTTAAAGCGGCCAGCCGGCGCCAGCACAGCGGCGCCAGTCCGGGCACGACTCGTCGGAGCGATTTGGCATCAACCGCATCGAAGTCCTGATCAGGCGGACATTCCGAAACAATTCCTCGTACCGCGCAACCCCTTCAGCCCCGCGGGGCTGCACGCCGCTCAGGCGAGTGCTTGCGCGATCCGGCGAACCTCGGCCTTGCGCCCGGCACGGAGGGCGTCGATCGGGCGGGCGGCCAGCGAGTCGTCGGCTTCGAGCAGCCAATGCATCGCCTCGTTGTCGCTGAATCCGGCATCCATGAGCAGGGTGAGCGTGCCGCGAAGCTCCGCCAGCACTTTGCCATCACGGATGAAATCCTCTGGCACCACCACGATGCCGTCGCGGCGCACACCCAGCAGCTCTTTGTCGTCGATGAGGGTGCGGACCTTGCTCACCGAGAGGCCGAGCAGGTCGACAAGGTCGGGGACGGTCAACCAGGTCGCGGTCGGCAGCGCAGAAGTCATGGGAATAATCGTGCCATGACTGCGACCACTTGGTAAAGCTGAGAGGCGAAGAGAAGCGAGCTCTCGCACAGAGCTCCCGCACAGAGCTCTCGCACAGAGCTCTCGCACAGATGGCTCACGGTGCATACCAGTCACTCCAGTAACATTCGTCACGCCATTAATTCCAGTAACATTCGTCACTTTGGTTGACTCTGGCCTCTATGCATGTCAGCGTATGGGGAGGAATAACGCACCAAGCCAGAGGACTATCTGAATGCCACACGCAACGGCCGCGACACCAGCGGCTCTCCCGGCCCCAGCCGCGACGACGAATTGCCGCCCAGAGTCACGCCGGTTTCCGGTGATCCGCTTCGGACACGCCGCCCGCACCTCACTCCCGTTCGTGATCGCCGGCACTCTTGCCGTGAGCGCGTCCGGGCTCTCGGCCACGCCCGCCCACGCCGTTCCGGTCGAGCGTCCGGCCATGCCGCAGCGATTCCTGAAACCGACCGCGCAACGGACGGTGCAATCGGTCGTCGTCACCTCCCAGGTAGTGGCCTCGAAGGCGGCAAAGAAGGCTGCCCCCAAGGAATACACAGTGGTCGCGGGCGACACTGTCAGCGAGATCGCCGATCGCTTCGGCCTCAAGACCCAGGCGGTCCTGGCTGCCAACGGCCTGGACTCCACATCGATCATCTTCCCGGGCCAACACCTGAAGCTTGCCGGAGGGTCGGCACCCGCGGCGAAGGCGAGTACCGCAAAGAAGTACACTGTCAAATCTGGTGACACCATGAGCGGGATAGCCGAACGCACCGGCAGCGGCCTCGCTGCACTGTTGGCGGCGAATGGTCTGGTCGCCAGCAGCCTGATCTTTCCGGGACAGGCAATCGTCGTGCCCGGCAGCCAGTCGTCCCCCGCCCCGGCTCCAGCACCCAAAGCGGCCGTTGCCCGCACCCACACGGTGGTCGCCGGTGACACGATGAGTGGCATCGCCGAGACGGCCGGGACCAGCTTGGGCGACCTGCTGGCCGCCAACTCCCTCGTTCCCACCAGCATCATCTACCCGGGTCAGAGCATTGTCGTACCGGGCGCCGATTTCACCGTGGCATCGACCGGCAAGGCCGAAGCAGCCACTGAAACGACAACGGATGAGCTGCCCGAGATCACGATGACCGACGAGCGCCGCGCCAACGCCGAGACCGTCATTCGCGTCGGACGCAACGCGGGCGTGAACGACTACGGGATCGTCATTGCCCTGGCCGCAGCGATGCAGGAGTCTGGTTTGAAGAACTTCAACCACGGCGATCGGGATTCCCTCGGCATCTTTCAGCAGCGCCCTTCCACCGGCTGGGGCACTGCCGCCCAGACGCGCGACCCGGAACGGGCCGCACGGGCATTCTTCGGTGGCGAGGGCAACCCGAACCCGGGAAGAACCCGTGGGCTGCTCGATATCCCCGGCTGGGAGAAGATGACGGTGAGCCAGGCCGCACAGGCCGTTCAGATCTCCGGCTGGCCAAACCATTACGCGAAGTGGGAAGCAGCGGCCCGAGACTGGCTCGAACAGCTCGGCTGATCTCTGAACCTCCCGGTGTTTTAGCGGGAATCACCCACTGATCCTCCTTAGACTCAGACAGTGGCATCCAACCAGACCGACCCGATGATCGGCCGTCTCATAGACGGCCGTTATCAGGTGCGCTCACGGATCGCC
Source organism: Homoserinimonas sp. OAct 916 (assembly GCF_003260275.1). Taxonomy (GTDB): domain Bacteria; phylum Actinomycetota; class Actinomycetes; order Actinomycetales; family Microbacteriaceae; genus OACT-916. The sequence goes on from NZ_QJHB01000005.1 coordinate 86,391, forward strand.
CGCGGTGGCATGGCGACGGTCTATCTCGCCACCGACCTGCGTCTGGAGAGACGCGTCGCCCTCAAGATCATGCACGGCCACCTCGCCGACGACTCCACCTTCAAGTCGCGCTTCGTGCAGGAGGCCCGCTCGGCGGCCAGGCTCGCCCACCCGAACGTGGTGAACGTCTTCGATCAGGGTCAAGACGCCGACATCGCCTACCTGGTGATGGAGTACCTGCCCGGAATCACCCTGCGCGACCTGCTCAAGGAGCACGGCCAGCTGACGGCCGCGCAGACCCTCGACATCATGAGCGCCGTTTTGCACGGCCTCGCGGCAGCACACAAGGCGGGCATCGTGCACCGCGACCTGAAGCCGGAGAACATTTTGTTGGCCGATGACGGCCGCATCAAGATCAGCGACTTCGGCCTTGCCCGCGCGGTCAACAACAACACCGCCACCGGCCAGGCCCTGCTCGGCACCATCGCCTACCTCTCCCCCGAACTCGTGACCCGTGGCGTGGCGGATGCCCGCAGCGACATCTACGCCCTGGGCATCGTCATGTACGAGATGCTGACCGGCGAGCAGCCGTTCAAGGGCGAACAGCCCATGCAGATCGCCTACCAGCACGCCAACGACCAGGTTCCCGCGCCGAGCGCGAAGAACCCACGCGTGCCGGTCGAGCTCGACGAACTGGTTCTCTGGGCAACCGCCCGGGATCCCGAGAAGCGACCACGAGACGCGACCGCGATGCTGGACCAGTTGATCGAGGTGGAGAACGCGGTGCTCGGATTCGGGCAACCCGGAAGCCACCAGACCCAGCCGACCGCGGTTCTCCCCCGCGGCTACGCCGTCGACCACCAGACCACCGGCCAGACCCAGCTGCTTGTGCCCGCGAAGGCTGCACCTCCCCAGGTTCTCGACAAACCGGGCCAGCTTGCGGTGCGTGCGAACCGGCGGAGACGCAAGGGCTACTGGCTGTTCAGCCTGGTGATTCTGCTGGCGGCAGTCGCCGGCGGCACCGGCTGGTACTTCGGGCAGGGTCCCGGCGGATTGGTCGAAGTGCCTGTCACCGCGGGAACCACCCCTGAGGTTGCTGCGGCAATGCTCCAGGACATCGGCCTGATCGCGCTGCACGGCACCGACACCCATCCGACCATCGCGGCCGGGATCGTGATCACCAGCAACCCGGGCCCACACACCATGCTGAAGCGCGGCAGCGATATCACCGTGATCGTCTCAGAGGGGCCGAAAGACATCGAGGTGCCGACGCTCGCCGGGCTCAGCCAGCAGGAGGCCTCCGACCTGATCGCATCGGCCGGTTTTGTGCAGGGAGAGGTGACCAACCAGTTCTCCGGCAAGGTCAAGCGCGGTGTCGTCATCCGCGCGACAGACACCGACGGCGGAGAACTTCCAGAGCTGTTCCCCGAACGCAGCACGATTGCCCTCGTCGTCTCAGACGGCGCGGTTCCGGATGTGGAAGGCGACACCCTCGATCAGGCCCAACAGCGGTTGACCGAAGTGGGCCTTGAAGTGAATGTGGCCGACAACCAGTTCAGCAACGAGGTCGACAAGGGCCGCGTCATCTCGATGAGCGTTCCCGACGGCACGGTCACCCGGGGCGCCGTGATCGACCTGGTCATCTCCAAGGGCCAAGACCTCGTCGAGGTGCCAGATGTGGTTGGGATGACCCGCGATGAGGCCTCGAAGGCTCTGGAGGACACCGGCTTCCGCTTCGCGTACGCAGACTTCTTCAAAGTCATCCCGGATGCGCTCACCAAGGTGACTTCGAGCACACCCGCCGCGGGAGAGATGGCCGTGCGGGACAAGGTCGTCACCCTGGGCATCACCGTCTCGGGCTGACGCTCTCTCTGTGATTCAGCAACCGTGCTGAGCAGCGTTCACGTCCGCGCGCAGCCGTGCCTTCAGCGCTCGCGCAGCTCCGCGGCCACCAGGAAGGCCAACTCGAGCGACTGCATGTGGTTGAGACGCGGATCACACAGTGATTCGTACCGGGTCTCCAGCGTGGCCTCCTCGATGTGTTCGGTACCGCCCAGGCACTCGGTCACATCGTCGCCGGTGAGTTCGATGTGGATGCCGCCGGGGAACGTGCCCACCTGCCGGTGCGCCTCGAAGAAACCCTTCACCTCGTCGACCACGTCATCGAAGCGTCGTGTCTTGTAACCGTTCTTCGTGGTCATGCCGTTGCCGTGCATCGGGTCAGTGACCCACAGCGGCAACGCGTCCGACGTCTTCGCGGCCTCCAACAGCGGCGGCAGCGCCTCTCGAATGCGCGAGGCACCCATGCGCGTGATGAACGTCAACCGGCCGGGTTCGCGGTCGGGGTCGAGCCGGTCGATCAACCGCAGCATGTCATCGGCGGTGGTCGTGGGGCCCAGCTTCACGCCGATCGGGTTGCGCACATTCGCCATGAATTCCACGTGTGCGCCGTCGATGTCTCTGGTGCGTTCGCCGATCCACTGGAAGTGGCTGGACAAGTTGAACGCGGTGCCGCTGGACGGGTCGATTCGGGTCAGGGGGCGCTCGTAGTCCATCAGCAGCGCCTCATGGCTGGTGTAGAACTCGGTGCGCTTCATCTCTTCGAAGTCGGCGCCGCAGGCGATCATGAACTTGATCGCACGATCGATCTCGCGAGCCAGCTGCTCATAGCGCTGGTTCGCCGGGTTCGACCGAAAGCCGTGGTTCCAGGTGTGCACCTGACGCAGGTCTGCGAAGCCGCCCTGCGTGAACGCCTGAATCATCGTCAGGGTCGATGAGGCCGTCTGGTACGCCTCGAGCAGGCGCTTCGGATCTGGGGTGCGCGCCTCTTCGGTGAACTCGAAGCTGTTGACGATATCGCCGCGGTACGCGGGAAGAGTCACATCATTTCGAGTTTCGGTGTCGCTGGAGCGCGGTTTGGCAAACTGACCCGCCATACGGCCCATCTTGATCACCGGCATCGAAGCGCCATAGGTGAGGATGACCGCCATCTGCAGCACCGTCTTCACCCGGTTTCGGATCTTCTCCGCGGTCGCATCCACAAACGTCTCGGCGCAGTCCCCTCCCTGCAGGAGGAACGCCTCACCCCGGGCAGCGGCGGCCAAGCGCGTGCGCAGGCGGTTCACCTCCGACGGGCTGACCAGGGGCGGCAGGGCCGACAACTGTGCGGATGCCTTGGATGCGGCAGCCGCGTTCGGCCAGTTCGGCTGTTGCTTGATCGCCTTGTCTCGCCACGAGTCAAGGCCCGCCAGCACTCGCTCATCGGTTTCTACAAGCAGGCCTAACGGATCTAACACGTGAGTGATCTCCCTAATCGTTTAACTGCAGCCTCGCTATAACTGCAGCCTCGTTCAACTGCAGCTTTGTGGCCCAGCGGTACGCCTGCCTCCCCTCAGCGGCGGCCTGGAGCCTGCACGCGTACACCGTTCCAGTTTATCAAGCCACGTGGGCGCGCTTCTCCTTGACGCTGGTGGCGTAGACGTCACTGTATTCCTGCTCGCTGAGGCTGGCCAGTTCGTACATGATCTCGTCGGTGATCGAACGCAGAATGAACCGATCCCCCTCCATCCCGGCAAAGCGGGAGAAGTCGAGCGGCTCGCCGATGATGATTCCGATGCGGCGGATCTTCGGCACCTTCGTGCCGATCGGCATCACCTTCTCGGTATCGATCATCGCGACCGGAACCACCGGCACGCCGGCCTCCAGGATCATGCGCGCCACCCCTGTGCGCCCGCGGTACAGCTTGCCGTCAGGGCTGCGCGTCCCCTCCGGATAGATGCCGAGCACCTGCCCGTCGGCGAGCACCCTGAGACCGGTGTTCAACGATGCCTCCGACGCCTTGCCGCCGGAACGGTCGATCGGCAGCATGCCGGTGGCGCTCAGAAACGTCTTGGTGAGCCAGCCCTTCAACCCTTTGGTGGTGAAATACTCGCTCTTGGCCAGGAAGGACACCTTGCGGTCAAGCACCAGCGGCAGGATGATCGAGTCGATGACCGACAGGTGGTTGCTCGCGAGGATCACCCCACCCGTGCGTGGGATGTTCTTCTGCCCGATGACCCACGGCCGGAAAACCCCTTTGAGCAGGGGTCCGGCGACCAGGTTCTTCATGAACCAGTAGAACAATCGACATCCTCCTCGTGGGCTCGCACCAGCTTAGCGTCGCGGGCCCCCGGGGTGACGTGTCGTCGCGTGCCCCCGGGTAGAATGGACACTGTCTTGATTCTGCCACCTGTTGAGTGTCTGACGCGCCCCGCGTGCACACTAGGGTTGAGATATATTCACATCCGGTTTCAAAGGAGTTGCCGTGCAACAGTATGAAGTTCCCGCGATCGTCCCCGCCGACCCTAATGCGAATGCCACGGATCTGCTCGTCGAGCGGGTAAAACTGGCACCGGAGGCGGCGCTGTTCGCGATCCCGTCACGGGGTGGCTGGGAGGATGTCTCTGCCGCCGAGTTCCAGCGCCAGGTGATTGCGCTTGCCAAGGGTTTCGTCGCTGCGGGCATCGAGCCCGGCGAGAAGATCGGCTTCATGTGCAAGACCCGCTACGAGTGGACCCTGATCGACTTCGCCACCTGGTTCGCGGGCGCCGTTCTGGTGCCCATCTATGAGACCTCCGCACCCGCCCAGGTGGCCTGGAACATGGTCGACTCCGGTGCGGTCTCCATCATCGTGGAGACGCCAGACCACTTCGCACGCTTTGACGAGGTTCACGCCGACCTGCCGTTGATCAGGAACGTCTGGCAGGTCGATCTGGGTGACATCGACAAGCTGGTCGCCCAGGGCGTCGATGTGACCGATGAAGAGATCGAGCGACGTCGCAACCTCGCCGTCGGCAGCGATCTGGCCACCTTGATCTACACCTCCGGCTCGACCGGCAAACCCAAGGGCTGCGTTCTCAGCCACTCGAACTTCGTTGAGCTGTGCCGCAACTCGGCCGCGGCCCTCGAAGAGGTCGTGCACCCCGGTGCGTCAACGTTGCTGTTCATCACCACCGCCCACGTGTTCGCCCGATTCATCTCGGTGCTGGCCGTGCACTCCGGGGTGAAGGTCGGGCACCAACCAGACACCAAGCAGCTTCTGCCGGCATTGGCCACGTTCAAACCGACCTTCCTGCTCGCTGTTCCTCGTGTGTTCGAGAAGGTCTACAACTCGTCTGAGCAGAAGGCGGAGGCTGGTGGCAAGGGGAAGATCTTCCGCAAGGCTGCCCAGGTGGCTGTCGACTACTCGATCGCACAGGAGAATGGCACGGTGCCGTTCGGGCTGAAGATGCAGTACCTGCTCTATGACAAGCTCGTGTATGGAAAGCTGCGCGCCGCTCTCGGTGGAAACGTCAAGTACGCGGTGTCCGGCTCGGCACCGCTCGGTCCGCGCCTCGGCCACTTCTACCACAGCCTCGGGCTGAAGATTCTCGAGGGGTACGGTCTCACCGAGACCACGGCCCCGGTCACCGTGAACCTGGCTGACAAGTTCAAGATCGACACCGTCGGCCCGCCCCTCCCCGGCAATGCTGTTCGCATCGCCGACGACGGCGAGATCGAAGTGAAGGGTGTCTGCGTCTTTGACGGCTACTGGAACAACGACGAGGAGACCGCGAAGTCGTTCAACGGTGACTGGTTCAAGACCGGCGACATCGGCCGACTCGACTCCGATGGTTTCCTGAAGATCACCGGCCGCAAGAAGGAGATGCTCGTCACCGCTGGCGGGAAGAACGTTGCTCCCGCGGCGCTGGAAGACCCGATCCGCGCCAACCTGATCATCAGCCAGGTGATCGTGGTCGGCGACGGCAAACCGTTCATCTCGGCGCTGATCACCCTGGACATGGAGATGTTGCCACTCTGGCTGTCCAACAACGGCGAGAACAAGGACATGTCATTGGCCGAGGCCGCCGCCAACCCGAAGGTGCTTGCCGAGGTGCAGCGTGCCGTCGACGTGGGCAACTCTCGGGTCTCGCGTGCTGAATCGATCCGCAAGTTCACGATTCTCACGACGGACCTCACCGAGGAGAGCGGCCACCTCACGCCGAAGATCAGCATCAAACGGCACGTGATCGTGAAGGACTTCGACAACGAGATCCAGGCGATGTACGTCGGTGCACCCGCCACCGAGGGCATCGCGCACTGACCTGGCCCGAACGTGAGCCGCCGCTAGAACCAGTCCGACTCACGGATCTGGCGCATCGCCTGGCGGCGGCTGGGTTTGTCGAGCCGGTCGATGTACAGCAGGCCGGCCAGGTGGTCCACCTCGTGCTGGAGCGCCTGGGCGAGTAGGCCGGTGCCCTCCAACTCGATGACACCACCGTCCAGGTCGGTACCCGTCACCCTGGCGAACGGATGCCTGGGCGTGGCAAACCAGAGGCCCGGCACCGAGAGACAACCTTCATCGACCAGTTCGGGCTCTCCACCCAGTTCGGTGATCTGTGGGTTCAGGATGTAACCGATGTCGCCGTCGATGTTGAAACTGAACGCGCAGAGGTTGACGCCGATCTGGGAGGCGGCAACGCCCGCCCGCCCAGGCAGGGTCACCGTGTCGACCAGATCTTCGACCAGCCGCCTGACGCGGTCATCGATTGCGGTGATCGGATCGGAGACCGTCTTGAGCACCGGGTCGCCGAAGAGCCGTATCTGCCTGACCGCCACCTCTCAGGCGCCCCGGCGGCTGGGCAGGCCCTCGACGACGAGCGACGCCAATAGACGTGCGGCGTCTCGCGTGTACTGTTTCAGATCTTTGAACGAGATGACGGATCCGGCCGCAAGCAGCGGGTCGTAGGGAATGCGCACCACTTCGCGCACGCGCGACAGGAAGTGCGACTCGATCTCCTCCAATTTGACCAGGTTCGTGCCCTGGGTTGCGGTGTTCAGCGCCACGATTGCGTTGCGCACCAGATCGCCATAACCGTTCGCCTCCAGCCAGGTCAGTGTCTCGGACGCAAGCCGGGCCTCGTCAACGCTGCCCCCTGAGACGATCACGACGGAGTCGGCTCGCTGCAGGGTGGCACGCATCACCGAGTGCACGATTCCCGTACCGCAGTCGGTGAGCACGATCGAGTAGTACCGGGTGGCCAGGTCGGCAACCACGTTGTAATCATCCTCGTCGAAGGCCTCGGACAGAAGCGGGTCAGTGTCGGAGGCGAGAATGTCCAACCGGGTCTCGTCGCGCGACACGAGCGTCGAAAAATCGGTGAAACCCTGAATACTCGACGCCTTCGTGACCACGTCGCGCACGGTCGACCTGGTCTGCTTGGAGACCCGCTCAGCCAGGGTGCCCCGGTCGGGGTTCGCGTCGATGGCAATGATGCGGTCTTCCCGCGCATCCGCCAGCGCCATCCCGAGCAGCGCGGTCACGGTTGTCTTGCCCACACCGCCCTTACGGGTGAGGATCGGCACGAACCTGGTTCCGCCCTCGAACGGTTTGTCGATCTTGGTCGTGAGTTCCTTGTAGGCGCGCACCTTGGCGGAGTCGCCCCGATTGATCGCACCGAAGGACACGGTGTACAACAGTTTCGGCCAGCGCCCCTCGGGCACGACGCGCGAGCCGCGCTTGTTCTCAAGCAGCCGGTCGGCTGTGAGCATCGTCGCCGGCTCCGGCCTCGCTGAGGCCTCCCCGCGCATTCGCCCGCGGCGTGACTGGTCATAGGCGGTATCGGCGGGTGCACCGAACGAGGCGCCGGTGTGGGCCTGCCGTGCCGGTGGATCGTACGACGGAGAATCCCCCATGGCCGCGTCAATCGCGACCGAGGTGATGATCTCTCCGGTGCTCGGCACCGACAACGGGTCGACGCGCACGTTGTCAATGGACACCGCCGCCTCGTCTTCCGGCACCGTGTGGATCTGGGCGGGCGGCAGGTCGACGCTCACCCTGGGTCTCACCGGTTCGTCGCGCTCGTCGTCGACGCCGGCCTCCGGGTCAGTGGGAAGCGAGGGGTCGTCTGACAAGCTCTGGCCGGCCTTTCTAGTGGTCACGTCAAAATCATACCGGTGGACCGTCGAACGCACGGCCCACCCGCAGTTCCGGCGCCCGGCGCCTACTCGATCAGAGCACGGCTCAAGGTGGGGCGCACGACGACCAGCAGGTCGCCGGCATCCACCTGCTGCGTCTTCGGGATGGCGAGCCGTTCGACCACTCCATCGACGGGCGTGGTGATTGCCGCCTCCATCTTCATCGCCTCGATCGAGGCGACGGTGCTGCCGGCCGTCACCGTGTCACCTTCGTCGACCTGGAGCGTGACCACACCGGAGAAGGGGGCGCCGATCGAGCCGGCCGAGTTCTGATCAGCCTTCTCGGCCTGGGCCGATTCGATGGCGAGACCGCGGTCTTGAACGTAGACCGGGCGCAACTGGCCGTTGATCACCGTCATGACGGTGCGCACGCCGCGCTCGTCGGCCTCACCGATCGCCTCCAGGCTGAGGAAGAGCTTCACTCCCTTCGCCATCTCGACTTCGTGCTCCATGCCGTTCTGCAGACCGTACAGGTAGTCGACCGTCTCCAATACCGAGAGGTCGCCGAAGGTCTCCCGCACCTCCTCGAAGGTGCGCGCCGGAGCCGGGAACAACAACCGGTTGAGCGCGGTGCGCCGCGACTCGCTGTCACCGTGCAAGGCGGCCCGCTCCGCGGCAGAGATCTCGTTCACACCGTGCTTGATGGTACGGCCGGCCAAAACCTTCGTGCGGAAGGGCTCGGGCCAACCGCCCGGAAGATCTCCCAGTTCGCCGGCCATGAAACCGACGACCGAGTCGGGCACATCGTACTTGTCGGGGTTCTCGGCAAAGTCGTCGGGGTCGGCCCGCACCGCTGCCAGATACAGGGCCAGGTCGCCGACGGCCTTCGACGACGGCGTGACCTTGGGCACACGCCCGAGGATACGATCCGCGGCCTCGTACATCTCCTCGATCAGTTCGAAGTCTTCGGCCAGCCCGAGCGCCGCCGCCTGCTGCCTGAGGTTCGACAGCTGGCCACCCGGCATCTCGTGCTGGTAGACCCGACCGGTCGGGCCGCGCAGGCCCGATTCGAACGGTCCGTAGATGTGGCGAACGGCTTCCCAGTACGGCTCCAGCTCGGTGACTTTCGCCAGCTCGAGCCCGGTGTCACGCTCGGTGTGCTCGAGCGCGGCAACCAGCGCGGAGGCAGACGGTTGGCTGGTGGTTCCGGCCATCGGTGCACTGGCCACATCCACCGCGTCGGCACCTGCCTGGCTGGCCGCGATCAACGTCGCCAACTGGCCGCCCGCGGTGTCGTGCGTGTGCACGTGGACCGGCAGGTCGAACCGCTCTCGCAGCGCCGTGACCAGGCGGGTCGCCGCGGCCGGGCGCAAGAGACCGGCCATGTCTTTGATCGCGAGCACATGGGCACCGGCCTCGACTATTTCTTCTGCCAGGTGCAGGTAGTAGTCCAGCGTGTACAGCTTCTCGGCCGGATCGTTGAGGTCGCTGGTGTAACAGAGGGCAACCTCCGCCAGCGTCGTATTCGTCTCGAGCACCGAGTCGATGGCCGGCCGCATCTGGGAGACATCGTTCAACGCATCGAAGATGCGGAAGATACCCACCCCGCTGGCGGCGGCCTCCTGCACGAAGGCGTCGGTCACCTCGGTCGGGTACGGCGTATATCCGACCGTGTTGCGGCCACGAAGCAGCATCTGGATGTTGATGTTCGGCAATGCCTCCGACAGCGCCGACAGGCGCTCCCAGGGATCCTCGCCGAGAAAACGCAGTGCCACATCGTAGGTGGCGCCACCCCACGCCTCGACCGACAAGAGTTGGGGGGTCAACCGGGCGACGTGCGGGGCGACAGCCAGCAGGTCACGGGTGCGCACCCGGGTCGCCAGAAGCGACTGGTGCGCATCGCGGAACGTGGTGTCGGTGACGGCCAGAGCGGTCTGGGCGCGTAATGCGGCAGCGAACCCGGTCGGTCCGAGCCACTCGAGCTGCTGCCTGGCACCAGCCGGCGCCGGCGCCTGCAGGTCGATGTCGGGCAGCTTCAGCGCTGGCACGTGCAGGGCAGGGCGCGAACCGTGCGGCTGGTTGACTGTGACATCCGCCAGCCAGTTCAGAATCTTCGTGCCGCGGTCTTTCGAGCGCTTGCCGTGCACCAGCTCCGGCCGTTCGTCGATGAACGACGTGCTCAGGTCTCCGTCGATGAACGACGGATCATCCACCACGGCCTGTAGGAACGAGATGTTCGTCGACACGCCTCGAATGCGGAACTCGGCCAGCGCGCGCCTCGCCTTGTTCACGGCTGCCTCGAAGTTTCGGCCGCGGCAGGTCAGCTTCACCAGCATGGAATCGAAATGCGGGCTGATCTGGGCGCCCGGATTGATGCTTCCGCCATCCAGCCGGATGCCGGACCCGCCCGGCGAACGGTACGCGGTGATGCTCCCCGTGTCGGGGCGGAAGCCGGCCGTCGGGTCTTCGGTGGTGATGCGGCACTGCAGGGCCGAGCCGTGCATCCGAATGCTGTTCTGGGTCAGACCGAGTTCTTCAAACGTGTCGCCGAACGCGATCTGCATCTGGGCCTGAACAAGGTCGATATCGGTGATCTCCTCGGTGACCGTGTGCTCGACCTGGATACGTGGGTTCATCTCGATGAACACGTGCTGGCCGGCGCGCTCCCCCACCGTGTCGACCAGAAACTCGACCGTTCCCGCGTTCACATAGCCGATCGATCGGGCGAACGCGACCGCATCCCGGTACAGTGCCTCACGCAGCTGTTCGCTGATGCCGGGCGCCGGTGCTATCTCGATGACTTTCTGGTTGCGCCGCTGCACAGAGCAGTCCCGCTCGAACAGGTGCACGGTGTCGCCGTGTGCGTCTGCGAGAACCTGAACCTCGATGTGGCGCGGCCGCAGCACGGCCTCCTCCAGGAACATCGTGGAGTCTCCGAAGGCGCTGTTCGCCTCACGCATGGCTTCTTCCAGCGCGGGGCGCAGCTTCTGGATGCTGTCTACCCGGCGCATGCCGCGCCCGCCGCCGCCGGCGACAGCTTTTGCGAACACCGGAAAGCCGATCCCCTCGGCTGCGGCAAGCAACTCGTCGATGTCGTCGCTGGCGACTGTGGAGGCCAGCACGGGAACTCCGGCCTTGGCGGCATGCTCTTTCGCGGTGACCTTGTTGCCGGCCATTTCGAGGACCGACGCCGGTGGCCCGATGAAGGCGATGTGCGCATCCGCCGCCGCCTGGGCCAGCTCGGGGTTCTCGGCGAGAAAGCCGTAGCCGGGGTAGATCGCATCGGCACCGCTGGAGATTGCCACTCGCATGATCTCGCTGACGTCGAGATATGCCCTGACGGGGTGCCCCCGCTCACCGATCTGGTACGCCTCGTCAGCCTTCAACCGGTGCAGGGAGTTGCGATCCTCGAAGGGGAAGACAGCCACCGTCTTCGCCCCCAACTCGAACGCCGCGCGAAAGGCACGAATCGCGATTTCGCCACGGTTGGCCACAAGGATCTTCTTGAACATTGAAACCCTTCGTACAGAACGCCGCATTCAGCAAACAGTTAGGTGGTCTAAGACTAGTGAAGGTAACGTAGCTTGTTGTGCACGTACTAAGCATCAGTTCGCTCAAGGGTGGGGTCGGCAAGACCACCGTCACCTTGGGCCTCGCCTCCGCCGCGTTCTCCCGCGGACTGCGCACCCTCGTCGTCGACCTCGACCCGCAGTCGGATGTGTCCACCGGGATGGACATCGACATCACCGGCAAGCTGAACATCGCCGACGTGTTGGAGTCGCCCAAAGAGAAGATCGTGCGCCAGGCAATCGCCTCCAGCGGCTGGACCAAGAACCGTGCAGGCACGGTGGACGTGCTGATCGGCAGCCCGGCCGCGATCAACTTTGACGGGCCGCACCCGAGCATCCGCGACATCTGGAAGCTGGAAGAGGCCCTCGCGAACGTCGAGCAGGAGTACGACCTGGTGCTCATCGACTGCGCGCCCAGTTTGAACGCCCTCACCCGAACCGCCTGGGCAGCCAGTGACCGGGTCGCCGTGGTGACCGAGCCGGGCTTGTTCTCTGTCGCCGCGGCAGACCGGGCCCTGCGGGCGATCGAGGAGATCCGGCGCGGGCTGAGTCCACGCCTCCAGCCCCTGGGCATCATCGTGAATCGTGCCCGGATGGCGTCGGTCGAGCACCAGTTCCGCATCAAGGAGTTGCGCGACATGTTCGGCCCGCTGGTGCTCTCGCCGCAGCTTCCCGAACGCACGTCGTTGCAACAGGCGCAGGGAGCCGCCAAGCCGCTGCACGTCTGGCCGGGTGAAAGCGCCGAGGAGATGGCCGGCAACTTCGATCAGCTGCTCGATCGCATCATGCGTACCGCCCGCATCGGCGAGTATGCAGACATGGCGGCAACAAGCGAGTGACTCTGCTCGGCTGAAGTGGGCCTACTCAGACGAGCCGAGGCGGTTCCCGCAGCACGATCTCTCCCGCAGCACGAACTTTCGCGCAGCACGATCTCTCCCGCAGCGCGATCTCCCTGTGAAGTCGATTCAGGAGGGTGAAGTCGATTCAGGAGGGTGAAGTCGATTCAGGAGGGTGAAGGCGATTCAGGAGGCGCGTGTTGCCCGACGCACCGCGAGCTCGTCCATCGGGTCGCTGGAACCTGCGTCGATCTCGACCAGCGAGTTCTCCACCTCACGCAACACCTTGCCGACGGCGATGCCGAACACACCCTGACCGCGGCTGACGAGGTCGATCACCTCGTCGTCGGAGGTGCACAGATAGACACTGGCGCCGTCGCTCATCAGAGTGGTCTGGGCCAGGTCGTGCACGCCGGATTCGCGCAGCTGGTTCACCGCGGTGCGGATCTGCTGCAACGAGATGCCCGTGTCGAGCAACCGCTTGACCAGTTTCAGAACGAGGATGTCGCGGAAGCCGTACAGCCGCTGGGATCCGGAACCGGCGGCGCCACGAACCGTGGGTTCCACCAATTCGGTGCGTGCCCAGTAATCCAATTGCCGGTATGTGATCCCGGCGGCGCGAGCGGCGACCGCACCGCGGTATCCGGCGGCGTCGTCAAGCTCAGGCATACCGTCGGTGAAGAGAAGACCAAGGTCGTAGCGAGAACTCTCGCCACGGCTGATTGCACTCATTCGTTTTGCCTCTTCACTTCAAACACGGTTGCGACGGTTACAAGCTACGCTACCCATCCCGGCGGCTCCCGTCGACGACATTCACGCAATGTGGTTCGGCGTGTCGTCTTCGACACACTCGCACCCGATCCTGCACGTTGCATTCACGGAAATTTGCCCCCGCCGCCTACGGTACCAGTCGACCGAGTGCACTGCGAATAAGACTGCTGCGCACGAGCTCAAGTTGCACCGCGATCTCCATCGCGAGTTCGGCGGCACGGGCGCGGCTGGAGGCGTCTTTTCGACGCGATACCGGCACCAGGGCACTTTCGATCAAGCCGAGTTCGCGCTCGGCCGCGGCGCGAAATCCGCGCAGGTGCCGCGGCTCGATTCCACACTTCTGTAATTCCACCAGAGCGCTGAGTACGCCGAGCACATCGTCGCCGAACACGTCAGCGGGTGCGATCAGGTTGGCGGAGATCGCGTCGCCGAGCAGCATGGGGGTCGCCTGCGCCTCTCGCACCAGTTCGGTACGACTGAACCGGCGTCCGGTGTCGAGCATGCTGCCGTTCGCTGTGCCTGGCATTGAGGGGTTTCGCCCGGCGTCAAGGTCGGCCAAATAGGCGCGGATGACCTTCAGCGGCAGGTAATGATCGCGCTGCATGGTGAGGATCATGCGCAGCCGTTCCAGGTCGGACGGAGAGAACTTGCGATAACCCGACTCGGTCCGCGCAGGCAACACCAGCCCCTGCTCTTCGAGAAACCGAAGCTTTGACGGCGTCAGGTCGGTGAACTCAGGCGTCAGCCGGGCGAGAACCTGTCCGATGCTCAACAGGCCGGTGGGCGGTGCCGCCCTGCCCTGCGCTCGTATCGAAGCCGAAGATGCCGCCATTACCCGCTCGCCTGGGACAGATCGATCCGCGAGGCGTAGAAGGTGAGTCGGAACTTACCGACCTGCACCTCCGCGCCGTCGGTGAGCAACGCGCTCTCGATCCGAACCCCGTCGAAATAGGTACCGTTCAGCGAACCGAGGTCTTTGACCTGGAACACGGTGCCGTTCCTGGTGAACTCGGCATGGCGACGCGAGACCGTCACGTCGTCAAGGAAGATGTCGGCATCGGGATGCCGGCCGACCGTTGTCAGGTCGGAATCGAGCAGAAAGCGTGCGCCGGTGTTCGGCCCGCGCCGCACGACGAGGAGCGCAGAGCCGGAGGGCAACGCTGCCACTGCATCGTTCTCCTCAGTACTGACTTCTCCAGTCAGTGCTGCCAATTTCGAACTGAAGTCGCTGCCGAAGGTCACTGTGGTGTCGGCGGACTCGTATTCACCTGAAGCGGGGTTCACCGGACCCTGTGGGTTCTTGTTGTCGAAGTCAGACATTTTGTTCGAGTCATCCTCACCTTCAAGCGATTTCGTGTTCACTGAGTCAACCACAATGCACTGCCTCGTGGCTCCCCAGCGTACCGGATTACCGCAAGTGTGGGCGAGCCAAAAGTTGAACCCGGATAACCTGACTCCATGGATATCTTCGGTCAGGACATCATCGACGCGGTCATGAAGCACATGAATGATGACCATACTGACGACAGCCTGGTGATCGTGCGCGCGTTCGCCGAACCCCTGGCCGAGGAGGCCCGAATGAGCGGGCTCGACGGCGAGGCCGGTTTCTGGTCGGTGCGGGTGGGCGACAAGACCCGGACTGTACGCGTGGCGTGGCCCGAACCGGTGACCGAACGAGCCCAGATCCGTCGTGCCGTCGTGGTGCTGTTCGCCGACGCCTGTACAGTGCTCGGCATCGAGCGCCGGCAGGAGCAGTGACCCGCATAACATCTCTCAGTTTCTTCACCTGAGTACCACTAGACTTAGGGTGCCCTAACCACCGATTCCGGAGTGACGCATGTCCAGCAGTTCCTTTTCGACGATTCTGCGCTCACGCACCTGGAGTGACCATGCGGATTCAGAGGGTGCCGGCTTCATGGCCGATCTCATGGAGGGAAACGGCAGTCGGGACGACTACGTCGCATTGGTCGCCCAACATTATTTCATCTATGAAGCACTGGAATCCGTGCAGGCCTTCCAGCGCGACAGCGAGGTGGCCGCCGGGTTCATCACCGATGACCTGACGCGGTTGCCGGCGCTCGAGGCCGACCTGCAGTTTCTCATCGGTGACGACTGGCGCGAGCAGATCTCGCCGATGCCATCGACAGTGCGCTATGTGGAACGCATCAACGAGGTCGGTGCGACCTGGAGCGGCGGGTTCATCGCCCACCACTACACCCGCTACCTCGGCGATCTCTCGGGCGGCCAGATGATCTACAAGGTGATGCAGCGCACCTTCGGCTTCGAGACCGACGGCATCCGCTTCTACCTGTTCGACGGCATCAGCGACGCTCGTGCGTTCAAGGTCACCTATCGGGACCGCTTGGATGCGATCAATTGGTCTGAGGACGAACGGGACCGAATCATCGACGAGGTGACTCGCGCGTACCGCTTCAACACCGAACTGTTCAATGATCTCGCCGAGGCAAAGGCGCGGGCAGTCGCCTGATCCACATCGTGACTGACATCAGAACCACCACCGTACAACCCATCAACCACCCCACTGACTACCCCTCTGGAAGAGTGTGATGAAAAGGCTCAGTACCCGCCTGCTCTTGACGTGCGCTGCGATCGGCGTGGCCGGTGGCTTCGTCGTTCTGCCCACGATCTATGCGGGAACCGCCCTGCTGGCCGTCGCTCCCCAGTTCTACGGGCTCGTCGTGGGCGCCTACATCTTTCCCGGTGTGATCGCACAGTCCCTCGCCCGGCGCGGCGGTCTCGCCTTCGTCACCGCCACCCTTGCCGGGATTGTCGCCGCCCCGTTTTTCCCCGGCGGATTTGGCTACATTCCGCTGTTCGCCCTCGTTGGACTGCTGCAGGAGGTGCCGTTCGCCCTGTCCTTGTACCGCTACTGGAAGGGCTGGATCTTCTACCTGACCGCGGTCGTCGTCGGCCTTGGAATCGCGGTCGGCGAGTTCATCGCGGTCAACGCGGCCAGTGCCCCCATCTGGGTGCAGGTCACCAAGCCGCTTGTCTTCGTCGTCAGCCTGGTGCTGTTCACTTACCTGGGCCGGGCCGTCGCTGCCGGTCTCACCCGTGCTGGGGTCGCTCGAGGGCTGTCGCTTCCGGTGGACAGGCGCCGCCGAAAAGCCGTGAGCACACCGGCTGACGCGTGACGAACGGCGAGCCGATCCTCGCGCTCGACAATGTTCGCATCCGCCACGACGAGCGCGACAACTGGACCCCGAACGGGGTGACCCTCGATGTCGCCGACGGTGAGGTCGTACTCATCCTCGGCCCCAGCGGCTCCGGAAAGTCGACGCTTGCGCTCTCCCTGAACGGTTTGATCCCGCATTCCATCTCCGCCACCATCGAGGGCACGGTCACCTGCGGTGGGCGCTTGGTCGCCGACACCGGCGTCGCCGAACTCAGCGAGCAGGTGGCGATGGTGTTCCAGAATCCGGATGCGCAGATCGTGACCGGCACGGTGCTGGATGAGGTGTGCTTCGGGCCGGAGAACCTGCGCCTGGGCGTTGACGAGGTGATGCACCGCGCCGAATTGGCGCTGCGCCACGTCGGTCTGTGGGATCGGCGCACCGAGAACCCGGACCGCCTGTCACTGGGCGGGCGGCAGCGGCTCGCCATCGCCTGCGCGCTGGCCATGCGCTCACGGCTGCTGGTGCTCGACGAGCCGACCGCCAACCTCGACCCTGCCGGCATCGACGAGGTGTACCAGGTATTGCACGCCCTAGTTTCCGGCGAGGGCGAGCAGGTGCCGCATTCAATCGTGCTGATCGAACACAATCTCGACGCGGCCATCGATCTGGTTGACCGGGTGGTCGTGCTCGATGAGGCCGGAACGCTGGTGCTGGACGGGCCGGTGCGGCCAACGCTGCTGGACAACCTCGATCAGCTGGTTCGGATGGGCGTGTGGCTTCCGGTCTCGACGCTGGCGGCCCTGCGGTTGCACGGCTGCGGGATCGAGCTCGATCCCCTGCCGTTGACCCCGGCCGAATTGACGCGCAGCGTGGATGCGCTCCCCCGTGTTCCCGCCGTAGCCGCCCGGCGGAACGTTGACCCCGTGGAGCGGCCGATCCAGATTTCCGTGCGCGAGCTGAGCGTCACGCGCGGACGGACACCGGTGTTGCACGGCGTCAACCTGGACATCCGCGCGCAGGAATTCTTGGCGATCGTGGGCACCAACGGTGCGGGAAAGACCACGCTGGTGCAGGCCATCGCCGGCGTGGTGGCTCCGCCTCGCGGCGCCGTGCGGGTCGGCGACCTCGACCCGGGGCGCGCGTCGGTGCGCGAACTGTCGTCGACGATCGGCTTCGTGTTCCAGAACCCGGAACACCAGTTCATCACGCACACCGTCTTCGACGAGTTGGCGCACGGTTTACGCATCCGCGGAGTGGACGAGCAGCGGGTCGCCGCCAGGGTCGATGAGATGCTCGACCGATTCGGCCTCGGAGACCTGCGAGCGGTGCATCCGTTCCTGTTGTCCGGAGGACAGAAACGGCGACTTTCGGTCGGTACGGCCCTGATTGCCGGCGCCCCCATCCTGGCGCTCGACGAACCGACCTTCGGCCAGGACCGCGAGCGGGCGGCGGAATTGCTGGGACTGCTGCGCGAGCTCAATGACGACGGCACCACCGTTCTGGTGGTCACCCACGACATGCAATTGGTGGCCGACTACGCCAGCCAGGTGGCGGTGATGCAGGCTGGGCGCCTGACCGCGCACGGACCGACCGCCCAGATCATCGCGGATGCCGACCTGATGATCGCCGCAGGGTTGCGGTTGCCGCCACTCGCGACGGCGATGCGTAACCTGGTCAATCACCCCCAGTGGCACGGCATCACCCGACTGCAGGACCTGCCGGGCGCATGACCCAGCCGACACAGGCAGCCGCCGGGCTGGACCCCTACAACGACACGGCCGACTATGGGCCGTGGCGTTTTCTGCACCGGCTGAACCCGCTGAGCAAGGCGGCGGCGCTGCTGCCGGTGATGGTCCTGGTGATCTTCACCCGTGACATCTACACGCCACTGCTCATTCTGCTGCTCACGGTCGCGCTGATCCTGGTCGGGGCGCACCTGAGCCGCCGGGCACTGGTCACCCTGCTCGTCGGCCTGCCCGTTTTCGTCGTGGTGATCGCCACCAGCTTCGGCCTGTGGACGGCCCCGGGAGATGTCGACCACAGCGTGATCCTGTTCCAGATCGGCGAGTACCGCTTCTATCTCGGAGCCTTCCTGATCGGCCTGGCAACCTCGCTGCGGCTGTCGAGCCTGCTGGTGATGGCCCTGCTGGGCGGGCTGACCACGACCGGGCCGGACATGGTGCGCTCGATGGTGCAACAGCTGAAGGTGCCGTATCGCATCGGCTACACGGCGCTGGCCGCGTACCGATTCGTGCCACGCTTCGGCTTCGAGTTGGAGACGATTCGGCAGGCTCACCGGGTGCGCGGCGTGGCCGGCGGACGCGGGCCGATTGCGGCGTTCAAACGCTACTACGGCTACGTGATCCCGTTGCTGGCGGGCGCCATCCGGCATGCGGAGCGGGTGGCACTGGCCATGGACTCGCGAGCATTCGGTGCCCATCCCACCCGCACCGAACGCTTTCTCGTGCCGTTCCGGGTGCGTGACTGGGTATTCGTCCTTGCCTTCTGGGCAGCGGTGGCTGTGATCGTAGTCACCAGCCCACCCGGGTAGCCGCCCACGCCCGATCGTCGCGTGAGAGCGATCAGGTCGAGCGATGCTCGCGCGAGCATCGCTCGACCTCTCCCCCCATCGCTCGCAACTGCGCGGTGGTGGGCACGGCGGAGCGGGCCTGCGTGCGGGCGAGGCCACGCCGCACCCTTTGCCCGCGGTTGCCGGGCGAGTACGATTTGGGGATCGAAGGAGTTCTCATGCGATACGCACTGTTGATGCACCACGCCGAGGTGACCGATGCCGACGTGGACGCCGAGATGATGGCTCAGGGCCGGGCGGCCTTTGACGAGTATGGCAAGGCCCTGGTCGCCGCGGGCGTGCTCGTGTCAGCGGATGTGTTACAGCCATCGACGGCCACCGTGCGTGTGTCGGTGCGCGACAAAATGCCAACGGTGCTGAACGGGCCGCTCGAAACCAGTGCTGAGCCGCTCACCGGAACCATCGTGATCGACGTGGACGACCTGACAGCGGCACGCCATTGGGCAGAGAAATGCCCCGCCGCCGCATGGGGCACGGTCGAGATCCGGCCGGTGGCCACTTCACTCGTGAACGGCGAGTGGACGTCCTGACATTAGATCAGAGCTTCAGTTTTTACTTCATCAGCTATACACTAATACGTGACTCCCGGCGAGGGACGGTTTGAGCCACTGAATGCGGAGAGTTGATGACCCTGAACAGTGATACTGCGGCAGCGGTGATCGTCGACCTGGTGCGCTCACGCCAGCAACCGAATCGGGCCGCAGCCCAGGAGGCACTCGTGGCGGCATTGAGCCGGGTCAACGACGCGGTGCCTGCCCTGCAGCCCCTCGCCCCGACGGTCGGAGACGAATCCCAGGCACTCTACCCAGATGTGCGCTCCGCCGTGCACGCGACCCTCTTGCTTCGCCTTCACCTGCCTGACCCGCTCGACTGCCGTTTTGGCATTGGCCGAGGGTCATTCGAAACGGTGGGCAGCGGTGACCGCGGCGACATTCAGGACGGACCGGCCTGGTGGACGGCCCGCGACGCGATCATCGAGGCCAAGACCCGGGAGTCCGGCCGCCATCCGACCCTGCGCACCTGGTATCTGGCGTCCGACCCCGATGCCGACGTACCCGAGCAGGCAATGACCAACTCCTACCTGATGTGCCGCGACCAGATCGTCAGCACCATGTCGGCACGCAGCAAGCGGCTGCTGCTGGGTCTGTTGAACGGCCACTCACAGGCACGGATGGCCGCAGCCGAGCAGATCACGCAGTCGGCGGTCTCGCAGAACCTGCGACGCAGCGGCGCCTACTCCGTGGTCGGCGGCACCGAACTGCTGGCGCCGGGCATCATCGACACGGGGGGTCGCCCATGATTCTGCTCGCACTGCTGCTTGTGACCCTCGGGTCGGCCGACCTGGTGCGGTCCGGTGCCGGGCACGGCACCCGGCCGGTCATGATTCGGATGCTGCTGATCGGTGGCCTCGTTCTCACGCTCGGCATCTGGGGCACCGGATTGGCCTGGTGGTGGCTGCCTATCGGCCTCGCGGCCCTCGCCGCCTGGACTGCCTCGACCCGCGGGGTGATGGCGGAGCGCGGCCCGGCCTACCCGTGGCCCGTGATCGGTCTGATCGCGGTGGTGCTGGTGATCCTTGCGGCCGGATCCAACGTGCCTGCGGCCGATGGTTGGCTGACCGACTGGTACGCCGCACTCGGAGTGCCGGCCCTGGCCGGGGTCTCCTTCGACACTTTTGCCCTCACGGTGGCCTGCCTGGTGTTTCTGATCGACACGGCCAACGTCATCGTGCGAATGGTGTTGACCGGCACCGGTGCCCGGAATGAGGCGGGCGCATCCGAGCTGAAGGGCGGCCGGATGCTCGGGCCGATCGAACGCATCTTCATCTTCGCGATGGCGTTGGCCGGCCAGTACCTGGCGGTCACCGCCGTGATCGCGGCCAAGGGCATCCTGCGGTTTCCAGAGATCGCCAAGGACAGCAACATCGGCACGAAGGCCGAGTACGTGCTGGTGGGGAGTTTCGTCAGTTGGGGAATCGCCTTTGCATTCCTGCCGCTACTGTAGTCGTCGTCGCACGACGACTCCCGCTTCAGCACCGCTGTAGCTCTGGGCTGATATTCTCCGGATATCAGTGCTCATGAAACGTTGACGAGGAAAAGGAAGTGCCCATGCCCGAACCTACAGAAGGCCGTGTCGCGGTGTACATCGACTTCGACAACATCGTCATCTCCCGGTACAACCAACTGCACGGCAAGGGCGTGTTCCAGCGGGACAAGGCTCGCGATTTCGTTCCGACCCGCGCCAACCAGAACACAGAGGTGGGCACCCGGTTCAGCCAGGCGACGGTCGATGTCGGGGCCATTCTCGACTTCGCCTCCTCGTTCGGCACCATCGTCATCAGCCGCGCATATGCCGACTGGTCGGTGCCGGTCAACGCGAGCTACAAGCAACAGCTGATCGACCGTGCGGTCGACCTCACCCAGTTGTTTCCCACCGTCGTGTCGATGAAGAACGGTGCCGACATCCGGCTTGCGGTCGACGTGGTCGAAGACCTGTTTCGTCTGCCCGACCTCACCCATGTGGTGATCGTCGCCGGCGACTCGGACTTCATCGCGCTCGCCCAGCGCTGTCGGCGGCTGGGCCGCTACGTGGTGGGCATCGGTGTGGCCGGTGGAACCAGCAAGGCGCTCACGTCTGCCTGTGACGAGTTCGCCGACTACGACGCCCTGCCGAGCCTCGCAAGCGACGACCTCGACCTTGACCTGGAGGCCGATCCCGTCGCCGAAGAAACTGCACCAACGAGTAGACGAGGCTCGTCACGACGCGCGTCTGGCTCGGGCGCCTCGGGCGCTGCGGGCGGAACAGCTGCAGACGACACGACGGCAGACAGCACGACTGGAGACAGCACGACTGGAGACGGCACAGCTGGAAACGGCACAGCCACCGACGCGCCCGACGAAAAGTCGACGGTTACCGAGACCGAGCCACAGGCTGCACGCAAGGCTCAGCCGGCGCGACGGGCCTCTGCCGCCGCGACCAAGAAGGCCAAGCCGGTCACCCCGGATTCCGTCGCCACCGATCTGTTGGTGCGCGCGATGCGCCTGGTCGGCTCAAAACAGGACACCGATTGGATCAACAGCTCTGCCCTGAAGAACCAGATGCTCCGAATGGATCCGGCGTTCAGCGAGCGTGCACTGGGCTTCAGCAAGTTCACCGACTTCGTGAAGTCGCGAAGCCACGCGATCGAGCTCAAGGAAGACGGCCAGACCCGCTTGTTCCGACTGCATGCCGTGTCGAAGTCGACCGAGTAGGCGGCTCACGAAAGCGAGCACCAGAGAGGCCACTTTCAGGGAAAGGGGTCACGAAGAGCTGGGGTCACGAAGAGCTGGGCCACGAAGAGCCGGCATCACGAAAGGCGACGCCGGAGACCCGTCCAGCTCGCGGCGAACCCCGGATGCAGTGGCAGCCGGTCGATCTCATCCATCGGCACCCAGCTGAGCGCGGCCGACTCCGCATCGCCGATCACGGGGTCGAAGTCTTCGAGCGCTTCGGCGACGACGGTGGTGTACGACCAGAACCCACGGTCGAAGACCTGCTCGAACTCGACGCGCAACAGCGCCGGCGGCACCCCGGCCTCTTCGTTCGCTTCTCGGACCGCGGCGTCCACCGCGCTCTCCCCCAGCTTGCGGGCACCGCCCGGCAGCCCCCACGTGTCGCCGTAATGACTCCAGGTTGCCCGGAGCTGCAACAATACGCCGGCGTCCGGGTGGTGGGCCAGCAAGCCGGCCGCCCCGTGCGTTCCCCAGTATTTCTCACCATTCGGACCGTGTACCCAGGCGTCACCGCTGCCATGGGCGCGCCGTTGCAAATCGGCGTGCGCGTCGGCACGAATGATGCGGCGGCCCGAACCCGACTGCGGCGCCACGGCCCCGCCTGCATCGAGCGGCCCGATGCCAGCTGGAGAATCGCTCATACCCTCCAGTCTGCCACTGCGCCCAGTCGGCCACTGCGACCAGTTCGTTGCAGTGGCCTGCTCGTCGCAGTGGCCTGCTCGTCGCAGTGCGGCGCACTCAGACGAGGTCGACCGCGGCCCGCACGATCGACGCCGTGTCGATGCCGTGAATCAGATAGGCATCTTCCACGCTCGACGACTGGCCGAACTCGGTGACGCCGAGATTACGGATGCGGTCACCGCGGACGCCGGCCAAAAAGGCCAGGGTGTGCGGATGCCCATCCATCACTGTCACGATAGGCGCCCGGTTGTGTGCCGGGAACAGCGTGTCGATGATGGCGCTGCGTGGTGTGGCATCCACCCTGTCGCGGTTCTGGAATGCGCGGAAGACCAGATCGGGACTCGTCAGGCAGACCACGCCGGCGATGATTCCGATCCGGGCCAGCTGTTCGGCTGCTGCCAGCACCTCGGGCATCATGACGCCCACTCCGACCAGGGTCACCTGTTCGGCGGGGTGCGTTGTCAGCCGGTAGCCTCCAGCCACGACGTGCTCTCGACGGCGCTCGAGCAGCACTTCGTCACGCGGAAGTGCGGCCAGCACCTGGTCGATGGGCCGGGTGGACAACCGAAAGTAGGCGCTCTGGCCCTCGGGCTTTCCGATCTGGGCCATGGTCGAGAGCAGGCACCACTCGAGATCCTGCGCGAATGCCGGCTCCCACGAGATGCAGCCGGGCTGTTCGATGCCGATCGAGGGGGTCATGATCGACTGGTGTGCCCCGCCCTCCGGGGCCAGAGTCACGCCCGAGGGAGTACCGACCAGTATCGACTGCCCGCCGGCGTAGATGCCGTATGACCACGGCTCCAGCGCCCTCGTCACGAACGGGTCGTAGATCGTGGCTATCGGGATCAGCGGTTTGCCCCACCTGCTCCACGTGGCCCCGAGTTCACCGGCCAGGCAGACCAGGTTCATCTCGGCGATGCCCAGCGCGATATGTTGCCCGCTCGGGCCCTCAGCCCAGGTGAGCAGCCGGTCGGCGTCATCGGCGAACCAGTCGTGCCGGTCTCCCACGCTCCAGACCCCGGTCTTGTTGATCCAGCCGCCGAGGTTGGTCGAGGATGCCACATCGGGGCTGAGTGTGACCACCCGCTCGGCCGCCTCCGGTGCCGCCCGGCGAAAGTCGGAGAGAAATCGGCCCAGCACCGCCTGGGTGGAGATGGTCGCCCGGTAGCCCCACGGCAGCTGGGTGGGAATGTCGACGTCCGAGCCATGGGGGACTTCGGGGCGCGCCAGGCGCTCGGCCGCGGCTGCACACACTGCGGCCGCTTCGGTTCCGGCTGCGAACCGGTGCCACGGAGACTCAAGCTCCATACCCGAGAGCGTGGCCAGTTGCTCCATCTGCGTCTCGGTCAACTGTGCCGCATGGTTATTCGGATGGCCCTCGGTCGCCAGCCCGCGGCCCTTCACTGTGTAGGCGAAGATGACGCTGGGCCTGCCCGGGTCCACCTCGCGGTACGTCTCGAGCAGCACCCGGATGTCGTGCCCTCCCAGGTCGCGGATCGCGGCCGCCAACTCCCGCGCACCCAATCCGCCAACCAGCTTTTGCAGCGCGGCCGGCGGGTTCTCCCCCAACAGACGCTCGTGCAGCTCGTCAGGATGGCTGCGCAGCAGGCGTTGATATTCCTCATTCGGCATGTCTTTGAGCCGTTGCTGCAACTCAGGTCCGCCGCCCTGTTGGAACAGTGCCTGCAGGCGCCTGCCCCACTTGACCGTGAGCACCTGCCAGCCGGCCGCGTGGAACAGTCCCTGCAGGCGTTCGATCTGCACATCGGGGATCACACGATCGAGCGACTGCCGGTTGAGATCGACGATCCAGAGCAACTCGCCCAGCTGTGGCACCTCGGGGTCGCCGATCGCCTCCCACACAGCACCCTCGTCGAGCTCGGCGTCGCCGAGCAGACTGATGAATCGGCCACCCCTCGGAGTGTCTGGAAACTTGTCTCTCAGATAGCGATGCGACAACGCCGCCCAGAGTGGTGCGGTGGCGCCGATGCCTACGCTGCCGGTGGAGAAGTCGACGGTATCGGGATCCTTGGTGCGGCTCGGGTAACTCTGCAACCCGCCCTTCTCGCGCAATCGGGGCAGATAGGACTCGTCGAGGTCGCCCAACAGGTAGTTGATCGCGTGCAGTGCCGGGGACGCATGCGGTTTGACCGAGACGCGGTCGTGGCGGGTCAGCTCAGAGAACCAGAGCGAAACCATGATGCCCACCATCGATGCGCTCGAGGCCTGGTGACCTCCGGCCTTCACCCCTGACGAGTTGTCGCGTCCGCGGTTGGCTGCGTCAACGATCGCCGTCGACAGCCAGAGCACACGTTGCGCGATCTCATCCAATGCGTCGGCATCGAGCGAAGCCGCCGCCGAAAGTGGCCGGTCGTTGACACTCGGCTCCCGCTCGCCGGCGGTGGGAGCGTCCACGTCGAGGGCATCCACGTCGGTTCTCTCGGTGTCGGTGTCGCGGTGGTCAATGGCGTCGGGCATGGCGGGGTACTCCTGATGTGATCTGCCGCGCTGGGCGGTCGAGTGGTGCTGA
This sequence comes from Homoserinimonas sp. OAct 916, assembly GCF_003260275.1. Lineage (GTDB taxonomy): Bacteria > Actinomycetota > Actinomycetes > Actinomycetales > Microbacteriaceae > OACT-916. Next base: position 111,691 of record NZ_QJHB01000005.1, read on the forward strand.
CTCTCGAGGCGGACCCAGGGGCGGCTGTGTGAGCACCCGCCCCTGGGGGTTGCTCCAGCCTAGGAGCGGAAGAGGCCGCTGTAGGCGTTCAGGGCCAACTGGCCGCCGAGGTGCGCGTAGAGCACGTTGCTGGTCGCCGGAATCTCGCGGCTGGTCACCAGGTCGATCAGGCCGTCGAGCGACTTGCCCTCGTAGACCGGATCGGTGATGAAACCCTCCAGTGAGGCTCCGAGGCGGATCGCCTCCAGCGTCGACTCGACCGGGATGCCGTACCGGTCGCCGGCCCAACCCTCCATCACGGTGATCTCGTCGTCGCGCAGTTCACGCTCCACACCGATCAGTTCGGCGGTGTTGCGGGCGATGCGAGCCACCTGCTCCCTGGTCTTCTCGATGGTGGCCGAGGCATCGATGCCGATCACTCGGCGCGGTGTGTCCTGGCCGGCGAACCCGGCGATCATGCCCGCGTGGGTCGACCCGGTGACCGTGCACACCACGATGGTGTCGAAGAAGATGCCGAGGTCTTTCTCCTGCTGCTCAACCTCATAGGCCCAGTTCGCGAAGCCCAGACCGCCCAGCTTGTGGTCAGACGCGCCCGCGGGAATCGCGTAGGGCTTGCCACCGGCCGCCTCCACCTCGTGGATGGCCTGCTCCCAGCTGGAGCGAATTCCGATGTCGAAGCCGGCGTCATCGAGGCGCACGTCGGCCCCCATGATGCGGGAGAGCTGGATGTTGCCGACGCGGTCGCTCAGCGGGTCTGGCCAGTCGACCCAGTTCTCCTGAACCAGACGCGCCTTGAGCCCGAGCTTCGCTGCGACCGCAGCAACCTGGCGGGTGTGGTTCGACTGGTAGCCCCCGATCGAGACCAGTGTGTCAGCGCCCTGGGCCAGGGCATCGGGCACCAGGTACTCGAGCTTTCGCGTCTTGTTGCCGCCGAACGCCAAACCACTGTTCACGTCTTCACGCTTCGCCCAGATCTGGGCGCCACCGAGGTGCTGGCTGAGGCGCGGCAGAGGATGCACCGGGCTCGGACCGAACGTCAGGGGGTACCGTTCGAAATCGGTGATGGCCATGAAAACTCCTTTGTCGCGGGAAATGAGGCCTGACATGCAATATATTGCACATCACAGCTCGTTGCAACCATTAGAATTGGAGGCATGCCGGTTCCATCCCATGACGGAGTGCACAAGCGGTCCCTGCTCAGGGATGACGTCTACCGCTCCATCCGCGACGCCATCGTCGATGGCACGCTCGCGCCCGGGGAACGGCTGAAAGACTCCGAACTGGAGTCGTGGCTGGGCGTCAGTCGCACCCCCATCCGCGAAGCGCTGCTGCGCCTGGAACGGGCCGGGCTCGTGATTGCGCAGCCGGGCAGATCCACGTCGGTGGCGCCGTTCGATCTGGCCTCGGCCCTGAACGCCCAACAGGTGGCCGCGTCGATGCACGAACTGGCGGCGCGGTTGGCCGTGCCACGCCTGCCGACCGATGCGCTGGCCACGATGACCACGGCCAACGACCGCTTCGAGGCCGCACTCGAGCTACTCGATGTCGAGGGCGCACTGGCGGCAGATGATGACTTTCACGAGGTTTTCGTGGCCGCCAGCGGCAACCCCATGATTCGTGAGGTACTGGAACAGATGACCCCGGTGCTGCGCCGCGTCGAACGGATGCGGTTCTCATCGTTTGCCGCCCGCGAATCCGTTGAACAGCACAGGCGCATCATCGAACTCTCCCGGGCGGGCGACGCCGACGGTGCCGCCGACGCCGCACGCGAGAACTGGTCAACGCTCGCCTACGCGCACACAGACTGACCCACCCGCCCCGCCCTGTTGGTTGGTTGGTTGGAACACCAGACGGCTGACGGCGCAACGACGGCCACCGCATGGTAGCCAGTCCGGTTGAGATTCTCATTCAGTCGTCACCCCGGAGCACACTCGTCGCAGCGGTTTGTGCTGAGATCCGACGAATCGGCGGAGGAGGGAACATTATGCTGAAACAGCGACCGCGCGGTCGCCAATCGGTGGCGTGCCGGGGTCGCACCAGCCGCCCGAGGCCAAAGGATGCACCATGACAACAGCCAGCTCGATCGATGGTCGCCTCTTCCAGTTCGTGGGATCAATCGACGCGCCCTTCGTCGCGGGTTCCTTCGTCACGACAGAGGGTTCGTCGGCCATGCGCCACGTCGGGTTCGTCGACGATGTCACGCTCACCGACGGCGGCGCCCTGTCTGGCGTCGGTCGCGTGCTGGGAGAGATCGACGCTGACGGCAACCTGAGCACGACCCATGTTGGCTCATTCTTCGATGTTGCGCTTCACGAGGCAACGGCTGATGTGATCGAGTCGGTGTACCGGGCCGCTGATGCGACGCTCACCGTGGGCTCTCTGGTGCAAACGCCCGAGATCGAGGCAAAGCTCATTCCCCACAGATTCAATCGGCACACGTTCTGGTGTGGGCAGAGTGGGTCGGGCAAGACCTACGCGCTCGGCGTCGTGCTCGAACAGCTCTTGATTCACACGGCACTGCCGATGGTCATCTTCGACCCCAATGCCGACTTCGTGCGTCTGAACGAACTGCGCTCCGACAGCGATGCCGACGGCCACCGCGCACTCCGGGCGCGCGACATCCGCGTGCTCAGCCCCGGTGGGCAGGGCTCAGGAGCCCTCCGAGCCCGCTTTCGTGATTTCTCCATCCAGTCGAAAGCAGCGGTGCTCCGCCTCGACCCCGTCGCCGACAGGGACGAGTACAACGCGCTCACACGCGTCACCGGGCTCGGACACGTTGACCGTGAGGGGATCGTGCCGGCGCTGCGCGCCGCCGATGATCCTGCGGGCGATCTGCTCGTCAAACGGGTCGAGAACCTTCGGCTGGCCGACTGGACAGTGTGGGCCTACGACAGTGCAGACGTGAACAAGGTTCTGGATGAGCGACCCGACGCGACCGTGCTCGACATCGGAGGTTTCACCTTTCCCGGCGAGAAGCTGGTAGTCGCCCTCGCCGTTCTCGACCACCTGTGGGCCAAGCGCGAAGAACGCAGACCGATCCTCATCGTCATCGACGAGGCGCATAACCTGTGCTCTCCTGACAACGACACGCCACTGCATCGGGCCGTGCGTGAACGGATCATCCAGATCGCCGCTGAGGGCCGCAAGTTCGGGTTGTGGATGCTGTTGTCGACCCAGCGGCCCTCCAAGATCCATCCGAGCATCCTCTCCCAGTGCGACAACCTGGCGCTGATGAAGATGAGCTCGCCCGTAGACCTTGCGGAACTCGCAACCATCTTTGGGTTCGCACCCGAATCGATGCTGGCCCGTTCACCCCAGTTCCAGCAGGGTGAGGCACTGTTCGCCGGCGGGTTCGTGCCGGCGCCGACGCTGCTCAAGGTTCACGACCGCCTCACTCACGAGGGTGGCTCGGACGTGCGCGTACCACTTCGTTGATATCTCACTCGGTCGTGCGGCACCTTCGTGCATCCGCGTGGCCGCATGGCATTAGAAAAGCAGGTGAGCGCGTTCCAGCGGGCCTAGGAGATGGGCGATCAGTCAGTGCTCGACCAAACGTGTGTTCGATCAACGCGTGCTCGACTGGCTCGGCAACACGCTTGCCGCCTCGTGACCCCGAACAGATCGCGCCGCCGGACGCGAACCACTACAAAAAAAATCCGTCCTGACGTTCACGTGGGCCGTCACCGAGCCACAGCAGGTCGGCTTTTGGGCACCACCGTGTACCAGATCGCCCAGGCGAGGTCGGCGGCGAACCAGATGCCGAGGAGCGGGTAGAGGTGTAGGAGCTCATCGGTCGAGTTCGCATCAGCGACCAGAGTGGTCAACAACCAGAGGATGCCCGCTGCGATGGCCACGGCACACACGGTGCGGACGACGTCGTGCCTGCGCTCCTTCCCATACGCCGCGCCGGCCAGCTTGACCGGTGCCGGACCGCCGGCGAATCGGTGCGCGAATCGGCTATCAGCCCATCCGATCATTTTTCGACCGTAGGCTATCGAGACACCGAAATACACCGCGGCCAAGCCGTGGAAGAAGGTTGCGGTGCCCCCCGCCTGAAGATTGACGATGACCGCAGTCAGAAGCACCAGGTCGACCACTAGAGTCATCGCCAGTAGCCAGGCGCCGAGTCGTGGCCGGCGCAAGACGTAACGGGCAACCAGGCCCGCAACCACGAGGACCCAGAAACCGACCTCGCAGGCGATGATGATCGCCACGATCACATCCATTGCCACCGCCGGCGTGTTTTCACGATCGTCACTGCATTCACGATCGTCGCTGCATTCACGATCGTCGCTGCATTCACGATCGTCGCTGCATTCACGATCGTTACTGTATCGACGATCGGTCCTGCGACCAAAAGCTCGACGCCTACTCGGCGTTCACAACGCACGGGCCCGACTCAGCGTCAGCGCTGACTCAGCGTCAGGACCGACTCAGCGTCAGGACCGACTCAGCTGCAGCACGGGGATCGTGCGGATTCCGGCCGTCTTCTTTTCGTAGGCGGCAAAACCAGGATATCGCTTGGCCTGCTCGGCATAGATGCTATTGCGCGCGTCACCCGTGAGCTCGCTCACGACAACCGGAAACGTCTCGGCGCCGACTTCAACTTTGCCTCGGCCCGCAGCGACGAGGTTTCGATACCAATCCGGGTCGCTCGGTGCGCCACCTTTCGAGGCGAAGACGTAGATCTTGTCGGGCTCTTCGGCCGCGAGATACATCATCGGGGTGACGAATTCTCGGCCGCTGCGGCGGCCGGTGTGGTGCACGAGCACCATCGGGGCTCCGACGAAGTTGCCGCCGACCCTTCCCTCGTTGGCGCGGAACTCTTCGATGACCTGTTGATTCCAATCTGACATATAGCCAATAACCGAGCGAACTGCTCCGATATTCCGCCGGCAACGCAACCCCGCTCAGCGGGCCGAGACCTCGGGCAGTCGCACTGCGACGAGCACGCCGATGAGCCCGAGACCGGCGAGGAAGGCAAGTGCCCACTCCACGCCCCAGAGCGACAGCACAGAGCTGACGCCGCCGGCGGCAAGCAGGATCACACCCATCGCGGAGTTGGACACCGCCACGTACTTGGTGCGCTGATCGCCCTCGGCCATATCCACGACGTAGGTCTTGCGCCCGACCCGAACGCCCGTGTGTACAAGCGTGAGGACGAAGTATGTCGCGACGAACACGGCAGCACCCCACACCGTGCCGCCGTCGAAACCGGGCAGCCTCGTCACGACGAGCAGCAGCACGAGCACCAACGAGGCCACCCCTGCGCCCACAGCCATGAGGGTGCGGCTCGCGCGGTCGGCGATGCGGCCGAACACGGGCCCGCCGATCAGGGCGGCCAGGCCCGAGGCGATGATGAATCCGCCCAGACCGCCGAGCGCACCAGACCCGGAACTCACGGCCAGCGTGACAACGAAGGGCGGGCTGAGCGCAGAGACGAGCAACAGGCTGCGCACGATGACGAACCGGCGAAAAGGTACGTCGTCGCGCAGCAGTGCCACGGTCATTGAGAACCAGCCAGGTGCCGCGGGAACACTGTGCTCATCCTCCCCATCGGGCGTGGTCTCCGCGCTGCGCTCACCCTCCCGATCGGGCGTGGTCTCCGCACTGTGCTCATCCTCCCGATCGGGCGTGGTCTCCGCACTGCGCTCACCATCCTCAGGCGCTGTCTGATCGGCGCTTTCTCCGGCGGGTTCGCGCACCCTGGAATACACGAGTGCGGCGAACAGCCACATGATCGCACCACCGGCAAGCAACCAGGCGAGTACCGCGGGCGAGAGATCTCTGCCCCCGACCAGCCGCAGCACGAGCCCAAGAGTGATCGCCACAATGCCCGAGGCCGTCGTCGACAGGCCATTGATCTGGCCGCGCGATCCCCTGGGCATGGTGCGGCCCAGCACATCTTTGGAGGCGATCGAGGTCAGGCTGCGGCCGAGCGCAAAAACCGCAAGCGCAATGAGGATGAGCACCCCCGCCACCAGTCCGTGGCCGATCGCTGCAATGAGCGCCATCGCTGCCACCGTCGCGGCCTGCACGAGGGCACCGGTGACGAACGCCCATTTGCGCCGGCGCACACGAAGCACCAGCGGGGTGAGCACCGCCTGTGGCAACATTGAACCCGATTCCCGGATGGGTACGAGAAGGCCGACCAGAGCGGAAGGCACTCCGAGGGTGGTGAACAGCCAGGGCAACACGGTCGACGCGTTCACGACTTGGTCACCGGTGCTCTGCAGGGCAGTCGCACCGACGAGGCGCAACGCGTTTCCGGGCAGGTTGCGGCGGGCGGCCTCGGGCAGATCCTCGACCGCCTGCGGGTCACGTTTGAACAGCGTCTCGAAGATCCGCCTCGCCGCGCTCATCGCCCCAGACTACGACAGCAACCAGTTGATGGCCGTGTTGACCCACGTGAAGCCAGCATGGATGAGAAAGCACACTCACCGAAAGCACCTGACGACCGCGTGGCCATCAGCGAACTCACAAGCGGGAAGATCTAGCGTGAGCTTGCAGTCACTGCATTATTCACCTCACTGCACACGCAGTGCTTCCCGCCCGCGCCGCCGAATCCGCTTCAAGAGAGATCCCCATGAACACTCCAGTGCTATCGGCACAGGACATCCGCAAGTCGTACGGTCGCGGCGCGAACCGGTTTGATGCGCTGAAAGGGGTGACCCTCGACGTGCACTCCGGAGAATCGGTCGCCATCGTCGGCAAGAGCGGTTCGGGCAAGTCCACCCTGATGCACCTACTCGCCCTGCTCGACAATCCCGACAGCGGCACCCTTTCGGTGAACGGCACGGATGCCACCAGCCTCAGCCATTCCCAACTCAACCGGCTGCGCAACGCCGACTTCGGCTTCGTCTTTCAGCAGTTCTTTCTCACCCCGAACGCGTCGGTGCTCGACAACGTGACCCTGCCACTGCGCATCGCAGGGATGGGTGCCCGTGAACGCAAGACGCGCGGAATGGCGGTACTCGAACAGCTCGAGCTCGCCGACAAGGCCAAGAACAGGGCCACGAACCTCTCCGGCGGCCAGAAGCAGCGCGCGGTGATCGCGCGAGCCCTGGTCAACAACCCCGCCGTGATCTTCGCCGACGAACCCACCGGAAACCTCGACAGCGTCACCGGTGGCATCGTCGAAGACATCCTGTTCTCGCTGAACAAGGAAAAAGGCATCACCCTGGTTCTCGTCACCCACGATCTCGATCTCGCTGCCCGCTGTGACCGGCAGCTCTTCTTGCACGACGGCCTCGAAGAGCCCGGCCTCGAGCAATCCGGCGCGGGCACCCGGCCCGTGTCCGTGTCTGCACCCGCGTCGGCACCCGTAGCCGCGCCCGCTTCACCACCTGTGCACGCCCCAACACCCGGCACACCGACAAGGCGCGGCCGACATGCCGGCACCGAGCAAGGAGGTGCCGAATGAGGTTCGTCGATATTCTCGGCGCTGCGGTTTCCAACAGCTTCCGCAGCAAGCTACGCACCTCGCTCACGGTCATCGCCGTGTTCATCGGGGCCTTCACCCTCACGATCACCAGTGCGATCGGCACCGGCGTGAACGAATACATCACCACGCAGGTCGCATCGATGGGTGCGGCCGACGTGCTCACCGTCACGAAACAGGGCGACCAGACGAAAAACATCGATGCGGGGCCAGCGAAATATGACCCGGCCAAAGCCAGTCTGTCCGGTGGGTTCGGCCCCGGCGGACAGGCACCGCCCGGTGTCTCTTTCAGCGCGCTCACGCTCAAAGACATCGACACGATCGGGGCGACACCTGGCATCCTCGACGCCAACCCACTCACGCAGGTCTCACCCAACTACATCGAATACAACGGGCGGGGCAAGTTTGAGCTCACCGTCGACCCGGCAGCAGCGCTGACCACTCCCGATCTGGTCGCCGGAGAACCGTTCAGCGAGAGCGGCGACGCGAACGAGATCCTGCTGCCGGGCTCGTATCTGGAGAACCTGGGATTGGGCAAGGCGGATGCCGCCGTCGGCAAGACGGTGACACTCGGCATCACCACCTACACAGGAGAGCAACGCGAGGTCACAGCCACCGTTGCCGGAGTGAAGAATGAATCACTGTTCTCCAACGGCGTGGGGCTCAGCCAGCCGTTGACTGATGCGCTGAGTGCCATCCAGAACCAAGGTAAGCCGTCGAACACGGTAGAGGGCTTCTTCGCGGCCACAGCGCACATTGACGCGAACTCCACCCAGGAACAGATCGATGTGATCAAGGCCGACCTCGACGCGCAGGGTTTCAAAGCCCAAACCGTAGCCGACCAGTTGGGCACCTTCGAGACCGTCATCAACGGCATCGTCGGTGTACTGAACGCCTTCGCGGTGATCGCGCTGATCGCTGCCGGCTTCGGCATCATCAACACGCTGCTGATGAGCGTGCAGGAGAGAACCCGCGAGATCGGCCTCATGAAGGCGATGGGCATGAGCGGGGGCAAGATATACGCCCTGTTCAGCATGGAGGCGATCTTCATCGGCTTTCTCGGCTCAGCGATCGGGGCAGTGGTGGCCATCGCCCTCGGTTCGGTGATCAGCAACGCGCTGTCCAATACCGTGCTGTCAGGACTGCCCGGGCTGCACATCATGCAGTTCGCGCCGGCATCGATCGCAGTGATCATCGGCATCGTGATGCTGATCGCGTTCCTCGCCGGCACCCTCCCCGCCAGACGGGCGGCCAGGCAGAACCCGATCGACGCGCTGCGCTATGAGTGAGTCCGAAGCCGTGAGTGAGCCCGAACAGGACCACTCCGCCCGCAACAAGACCGCGGATCCTCCAGCGGGCCTCCGCGAACGCAAACGGGCAGCCACCCGCCAGACGATCGAGCGAGCCGCTGTGCAACTGGCGCTGGAGCACGGTTACGACACGATCACGGTCGAGATGATCTGCCACGCCAGCATGGTGTCGCAGCGCACCTTCTTCAACTATTTCGGAACCAAGGAGGGTGTGATACTTGGCACCGCACCACCGATGCCCGACGAAGCCGCCACCCGTGCATTCATCGAGGGCACCGGCAGCATCGTCGGCGACCTGGTCGGCACCATAGCCGCGGCGATCGTCGACCAAGTGCCTGACACCGAATTGCTGCGCCTGAGGCGCCAGGTGTTGCAGAACACACCGGCACTCGCCGCGAAACAGATGGCGCGCATCGTCGAGATAGAGGGAAATCTGCTTCAGGTGGTACTCGACCGATTTCGAGCACACGGCCGCAGCGAGCAGGCCACCCCCGATCTGCTCGACGAGGCCCGCATGGTGGTGGCCCTGGGTGCCGGCGGCATGCATTTCGCGATGAGAGCCTGGTTCGAGACCGGCTTCAACGGCACACCACGTGAGCTGGTCGCCACGGCCGTCGATCTCATCAATCGCGTCACCGGAGAAACCCCCGACTGAGCTGGGCCGATCCGCTCAGACCGGCTGGGTCATCTCGAGCGCGTCGCCGGTGATCGGCGAGCGGATCTCATGGAACTCGAGGGTCTCGGCCACACCGGTGGCGGCATCCACCATCGCATCGACCAGCGACTGGTCACCCGTGGTGCGCGGGTCGATCCAGGTCTCTATCGCCTCGACCGGCAACGTCACCGGGGTGCGGTCGTGAATGGCGGCGACCTCGCCGACAGACTCCCGGGTGAGGATGGTGGTCGTCAGGTGCCAACGGGACGGGTCATCGGTCTCTTTCGTCGGATCGGCCCACCACGAGTACAGCCCGGCGAAATACAGCAACCCCTCGGGAGCGTGAATGAAATGCGGGGTCTTCGTCTTCCCCTCGGTCTTTGACTCGTAGTATCCGCTGACCGGCACGATCGCGCGCTTGTTCTTCACCGACGCCCGAAAAGAAACCAGTTCGGCGGCCGTCTCGCTGCGAGCATTGAACATCGGATGCCGACTCTTCAACTCTTTCGCGAACGACGGCGCCAGCCACCATTGGGCCAGTTCGGCCCGACGAAGGGTCGCACTGTCCGGATCGTGCCGGTCGGCCAGCGTCTCCAGCAGGATCGGCACCTGGTCTGTCGGACGTATGTTGTAAGAAGGTCTCCAATCGGGTTTCCACGCGTTCGAATCCCCGCCCACCGCCACGAACTCGACGATCATCTCGTTCACGCGGTCATCCATTGCAAATCTGCCACACATAGACAGCAGGATAACCTCCATTTCAGTGATTGACATATTCGTAGTTATGTTCGACTATTGAAGGATGCCAGAAGTCATCCCCCGGTCAGGAATCGCTGTTCGGCCAGCCCCCGAACCGGCCCCTGTGCCGCATCGGGGGCCCGCTTCGGCACGCACGACCACGGGCGCCTCACGCCTGGGCCAGGTGCAGGCGCTGCAGTCGCGCATCCGCAGCATGCAGAAGCGCGGGCTGGGCGAGCGACTGCTGCCCACGATGCCGGGCCTTGGCGCACTGCTGCCCGGCGGCGGACTGCGTTGCGGGGCGGTCTATTCGGTCGAGAGTTCGCACACCCTGCTGCTGGCAATGCTGGCCGGTGCCAGTGCCGCGGGTTCGTGGTGCGGGGTGGTCGGCGTGCCCGACCTGGGACTGGAGTGCGCGAGCGAGTTCGGTATTGCCACAGACCGCCTGGTGCTGGTGCCACGGCCGGGCGAGAAATGGCTCACCGTGACGGCTGCACTGACCGATGTGCTCCCCCTGGTCGTCACCCGGGTGCCCACGAAGGTTCTGCCCGCCGATGCCGCCCGGCTCGCCGCCCGGTTGCGCCAACGTGGCTCGACCCTGATCGCCCTGGGCGAGTGGCCCGGGTCCGAAGCGAGGCTCAGCCTGGGCGAGAACAATTGGAGCGGCCTGGGCTTGGGGCACGGGCATCTGACCGCGAGGGAAGTGGTGATCACCGTGTCGGGAGGCAGCCTGGGCCGCCCGGCACAGGGCCTGCTCCGCTTGGATGCACACGGCGCACGCGTCGACCCGCCAGACGTCGAATCGGCCCTTCGGCGGCTCGAACAACTGCCCGCACAGTCAACCGCTTGATGCGGCAAAAGTTCAGGATGAGAGGCTTGCGGGTGCTCAGGGGCGGTCGGTGGCTCTGTGCTCCTGAATCTTCCGCATGTCCGGCGCACAGTCCCGACGCACAGCCCCGCGGGTTGAGGGCTTGACGGAGGAAAATCACCTCGAGTCCCCACCCTGACCACTCACGAACCGCTCGAAAGCGGATCCATGCTCAATGCTGGCATCAAGTTGACTCATTCGTAGTTTTGTTCGAACATTGATACATGCACCGCTCACCCGCGCAACCCGCCGATCCGGGCCGCACCATCGTCGTCTGGGTTCCCGACTGGCCCGTGATCGCTGCGACGACACCCTCCGCGCGCCGGGCTGAGGGCGACGAGGCTCCTCTCGCCTCAGCCCCGGTGGCCGTGATCGAGAAGGGGCTCGTCTTCGCCTGCTCCGCGGCGGCGAGGAGTGCCGGGATTCGCCGGGGGCTGCGGCTGCGTGAAGCCCAGGCCCGCTGTGTCGACCTGGTCACGATAGCCAACGACCAGGTTCTCGGACTGCGGCGCTTCGAGCCGATCATCATGGCCGTCGAGCAGTTGATGCCCGGGGTGCAGGTGATCCGTGCCGGGATGTGCGCGGTTCGCGCACGGGGGCCGGTGAGGTTCTACGGCGGCGAGGAGAAAACGGCGGCACTGCTGATCGAACGGTTGCGCGGTGCCGCCGGCGACGCCGACAAGGACGCCGACAAGGACGCCAGCAATGGCGCCGGCAATGACAGCAGAAGCGAAAGCGAAAGTGGCAACGACAGGAACGACAGGAGTGACACCACAACCGTGCCCGATTGCCGAGTGGGGATCGCTGACGGACTCTTCGCCGCCGAGCAGGCTGCGCGAAGCACCACGGCGTCTGCTCCTGTCTGCATCATCCCAGCAGGTGACTCGGCTGGGTTTCTCGCGCCGTTGCCGATTGCGGCACTCGGCATCCCGTCACTTTCGGCTCTGCTGCCCAAACTGGGAATGCACACGCTGGGCTCCTTCGCCGCGCTCGATCAGATGCAGGTGCGCCATCGCTTCGGTGAGGCCGGCAGTCGCGCCCACACCCTGGCCCGCGCTGCCGAGAAGACCGCCGTCGTACCCCGCGCAGTGCAGAAAGAACTCGATGTTCAGGTCGATTTCGAACCATCACTCGACCGTGCCGACCAGATCGCCTTCGCGTTGCGCCCGGTGGCCGAGCGATTCACCGCGCAGCTTGCCGAGCAGCATCGGGTGTGCACTGCGATCCGGGTGCGGATCGACAGCGAAAAGTCGGTGTCGGAGCAGGTGTGGTTGCACCCGCGCTGGTTCACCGCTGCTGATGTGATTGATCGGGTGCGCTGGCAGGTGCAGCCCAACAGCCAAGGCAGCTCAGGCAGCTCAGGCAACTCAGACAACTCAGACACTGGGCTGGGCGCCGTCGTGCGTGTCACTGTGAGCCCGGAGACTGTCGACGGGGCCGGCAACCACGAAGACGGCCTCTGGTCGACCGCCCCCGACGAACGCATCCACCACGGCCTTGCCCGCGTGCAGGGCATACTCGGCCATGATGCTGTTCTCACAGCGGTGATCGGCGGCGGCCGGATGCTCGCAGACCGCCAACTTCTCGTGCCGTGGGGCGATCGCCCACCCGCGCCTGGTGGGTCCGGGCCGTGGCCCGGCCGCATCCCGGCACCGCTGCCGGGAAGTGTCTTCGCCCCACCGCTGGCCGCCCGGGTCGTCGATGCCGCTGGCGTTTCGGTCGGCGTCGATGAGCGCGGGATGCTTTCGGCGGTGCCCGTTCGGGTGCAGGTGGCAGAGACGCTCGGCTCAGCCAAAACGCTCAGCCCGACCGAACCGGTCGAGATCGCCGCCTGGGCAGGCCCCTGGCCGGTCGATGAACGCTGGTGGGACGCGAGCGCCGCCCGCTCCGTGAACCGCTTTCAAGTGCTGGACACCACCGGTTGCGCCTGGTTGCTTCTCGAGAGCCACCGGGTGTGGCAGGCGGAGGCCCGCTATGACTGAGCCACTGAAGGACGGAGGCGGGCATGGGCTGGAATAATCCGCCGATGCCGTGGTCGGAGCTGGAGCGCGCGCTCTCGGGCCGCCTCGCACCCGATTTCCCCGCACCCCGACAGACGCCAGCGGGGCCGCGCGTGTCTTCGGCGCCGGCGGCCGTGACACTGATTCCCGGGGCTCCGACCCCAGGCACGGGTCCGAGCGCCCCCTGCGTGCCCTACGCCGAGCTGCACGCACACTCTCACTTCAGTTTTCTCGATGGGGCCTCATCGCCCGAGAAACTGCTCACCGAGGCAGCCAGGCTGAACCTCCACGGGCTCGCCCTGACCGATCACGATGGGCTCTACGGCGTGGTGCGGCTGGCCGAGGCAGCCGAGGCCCACCCCGCGGTCAAGACGGTGTTCGGTGCCGAACTCTCCCTCGGGCTGGGTGCCCCCCAGAACGGCAATCCCGACCCGGAGGGCAGCCACCTGCTCGTGCTGGCCCGCGGCCAGGCCGGTTACCATCGGCTGGCCGGGGCGATCACCGATGCCCAACTCGCCGACGGCGCCGAGAAGGGGCGGCCGGTGTATGACCTCGACGCTCTGGCGGAGCAGGCCGCCGGCGACTGGATGATTCTGACCGGCTGCCGCAAGGGCGCGGTGCGCCAGGCACTCGAATCCGATACAACCGAAGCCGAGGCCTGCGCCGCCCGCGAGCTCGACCACCTCGTCGAACTGTTCGGCCGGGAGAACGTGCTCGTCGAACTGTACGATCACGGGCATCCGCTCGACAGTGCCAACAATGACCTGCTCGCCGACCTCGCCACTCGTCGCCGGCTGCCCACGGTGGCAACCAACAACGTGCACTATGCCACCCCGGGCGAACGCCGACTGGCGACCGCGATCGCCGCCGTGCGCGGCCGCCGCGGTCTGGATGACATCGACGGCTGGCTGCCGGCAGCGGGCAGCGCCCACCTTCGAAGCGGGGCCGAAATGGCCGCCCGTTTTGCCCGTTACCCCGGGGCCGTCGAACGCACCGTCGAAGTGGCCGACGATCTGTCGTTCGCGCTGCGCACCGCCCGCCCCCGCCTGCCGAAACTCGACGTGCCCGCCGGGCACACCCCGATGAGCTGGCTGCGTGAGCTGGTGCGGCACGGTGCGGCCGAACGGTATCCGCGGGCGACGGATGCCGTCTGGGCGCGTCTGGAGAAAGAGCTCCAGGTGATCGAGGCCAAAGACTTCCCGGGCTATTTTCTGATCGTGCGCGATATCGTCGAGTTCGCTAAGGGGCGTGGCATCCTCTGCCAGGGGCGCGGGTCGGCGGCGAACTCCGCCGTCTGTTACGCGCTCGGAATCACCGCGGTCGACTCGATCTACTACAACCTTCCGTTTGAGCGTTTCCTGTCGAGCATCCGCGATGAGGAGCCCGACATCGACGTCGACTTCGACTCCGACCGGCGTGAGGAGGTGATCCAGTACGTGTACCGCACCTACGGCCGCCGCAACGCCGCACAGGTGGCCAACGTGATCTCCTACAGACCCAAATTTGCGGTGCGCGACATGGCCAAGGCGCTCGGGCACAGCCCAGGCCAGCAAGACGCCTGGTCGAAGCAGGTGGAGCGTGGCGGGCCGATCGGTGGGGCGGACCAGGACATTCCCGCGCCGGTGGCGGCACTGGCCACCGAATTGTTGAAGACACCCCGGCACCTGGGCATCCATTCCGGTGGCATGGTGCTCACCGAGCGGCCTGTGGGTGAGGTGTGCCCGATCGAACACGCCCGCATGGAGAACCGCACGGTGTTGCAATGGGACAAGGAGGACTGCGAATGGATGGGGCTGGTCAAATTCGACCTGCTCGGCCTCGGCATGCTCGCCGCGCTGCAGTACACCTTCGACCTGGCCGACGAGCACCTGGGTGAGAGGTGGCGGCTCGATACGATTCCGCGTGAGGAGGCAGCGGTCTACGACATGCTCTGCCGGGCCGACTCGATCGGCGTGTTCCAGGTGGAGAGCCGGGCCCAGATGAGCACTCTCCCGAGGCTTCAGCCACGCGAGTTCTACGACCTCGTGATCGAGATCGCCCTGATCAGGCCGGGCCCGATCCAGGGTGGGGCGGTGCATCCGTACATCAGGCGGCGCACCGGAGAAGAGAAGGTCAGCTACCTGCACCCGGCATTGGAACCGGTGCTCGAGCGCACCCTCGGGGTGCCCCTGTTTCAGGAGCAGCTGATGCAGATGGCGATGGCCGTCGGCGGCTGCAGCGCCGAAGACGCCGACCTGCTGCGTCGGGCGATGGGCTCCAAACGCGGGGTGGAGCACATCGACACGCTCAGGGCCAAGCTCTACGCCGGAATGGCGCAGAACGGGATCTCGGCCGCAGACGCCGATGTGATCTACCAGAAGATCGAGGCGTTCGCGAGCTTCGGCTTCGCCGAGAGTCACTCCCTCGCCTTCGCCCTGCTGGTCTACGCGAGCAGCTGGCTGAAACTGCACTACCCGGCCGCATTCCTCGCCGCGCTCTTGCGCGCACAGCCGATGGGTTTCTACGCCCCACACACCCTGGTGGCCGATGCGCGCCGGCACGGCGTGCGGGTGCTGCAACCCGACATCCTGGCCTCTGGGGTGCACGCCGGGCTGGAACCCATCAGCGACGACGGCTCGACCTGTTCAACCGGACTGGCCGACTGCCTGCACCTCGAGCAGCCACCGGTCGGCGCCTTCGACCGGGCCGCCCGCGACGAGTCGGAGGACCACAGGCGCGACGGCCGCTTCGCGGTGCGGCTGGGGCTCGCCGAGGTCACGTCCATAGGCGCCCCGCTCGCCGAGCGGATCGTTGCCGAACGCGAGCGGGGCGATTATCTGGATCTCGCCGACCTCGCCAGGCGGGTGGGGCTGACCGCGCCACAATTGGAGGCGTTGGCGGCGGCCGGCGCCTTCGACTCGCTGGACGTGAGCAGGCGGGCCGCGCTGTGGAGTGCCGGCGATGCGGCCAGTGAGCGCGCCGACCAGTTGCTCGGCAGCGCTGTCAGCGTGCAGCCGCCCCTGCTGCCGATGCTCACCGCGGCGGAGCAGACCAGTTACGACATGTGGGCGACCGGCATCCCCAGCGGAGAACACCCGATGCGGCATGTGCGTGAGCCTCTGGCCGACCGCGGAGTGCTGCAGGTTGCGCAGTTGGCCCACGCGGAGTCCGACCGGAGAATCCACGTGGCCGGGGTGATCACCCACCGGCAACGACCGGCGACCGCCGGCGGGGTCACCTTTCTCAATCTGGAGGACGAGACCGGCACTCTCAACGTGATCGTCGGTGTGGGGGTGTGGAACAGGTTTCGCCGGGTCGCACGCGAGTCACCGGCCATGGTCGTGCGCGGCATCCTGGAACGTTCGCCAGAGGGGGTCATCAATCTCATCGCCGACCAGCTGGAGGCCCTGCCGCTGCGGGTCGTGATCACGTCGCGCGACTTCCGGTGAATCCACGGAGCCGGTGAATCCACGAACCGCTGAGCTCACGGACAACTGAGCTCACGGACAACGGGAGCTCACGGACAACAAAGCCCACGAATCACAGGGCTCACGAAGAAAAAGCCCTAGGGAACCGAACAGCACTTAGGGTAGGCTTACCTATATGTTGAGCGTGCGTGGCGTCTATCGAACCTTCGCCGCCCGGACAGGCCCTGTCGAGGCCCTCCGCGGCGTCGACTTCGACGTCGAGCGCGGCAGTTTCACCGCGGTGGTCGGAGCATCCGGTTGCGGAAAGACGACACTGTTGCGCATCATCGCTGGTTTCGACAGGCCGGATGCCGGCGAGGTGGTGCTCGACGGCGACGTCATCGCCGGCCCCAAACACGTCGTGCCCGAGCATCGTGGCGTCGGGATCGTCCCTCAGGAGGGTGCCCTTTTTCCGCACCTGAGCGTCGCACGCAACATCGACTTCGGCCTCACCTCGCGCTCACGCGGCGCAATGCGCACCCCCCGGCTCTCTGCAGCCGGGCGTCGCGAGCGCGTGCAGGAACTGCTCGAATTGATCGGTCTGCCCGGCTACGCCGACCGCTACCCGGCCGAACTCTCTGGTGGGCAACAGCAACGCGTCGCCCTCGCTCGTGCACTCGCCCCCGGCCCGAGGCTTGTACTGCTCGATGAACCATTTGCCGCGCTCGACGCCGCACTGCGCAGCGACCTGCGTGAAGAGGTGCGCGAGGTGCTCGCCGCGGTGCAGGCCACGGCCGTCCTGGTCACTCACGACCAGGAAGAAGCCCTGTCGCTGGCCGACCATGTCGCGGTCATGCGCCGCGGACAGGTCGTGCGCGTCGGAGGCCCGGTCGAGGTGTATCAGCAGCCCGGTGACCGGGAGACTGCAGCATTCCTTGGCGATGTGGTCTTTCTGCCCGGCCGGCTCGTCGCCGATCTGAGCGCCCCGCTCTCCCCCACCGCAACGACCACGACGACCACCGCGAGCCCGCCATCGCCCGCGGCCACCTACGCCCAATGCGCACTCGGGTGCCTCGCCGTGAGCCTGCGATCGGGGGCTGCAGACCACTCCGGCCTGCCCGCAACGGCCGGTACCGCAAAGACCCCGTGTCAGGATGACTGCCTGATCATGCTGCGCCCGGAGCAGATCCGGCTGAGCGATTCCGGCCACCCGGCTCGAGTGACCGCCGTCACCTTTTTCGGCCATGACGCCTTGGTCACCGTTCGACTCGGTGCCGACGGGCACGGGCCCTCAGTACTGCTGCGCACGCTCGGGCACGACCTGCCCCAGGTCGGTGACACCGTCGCCGTTGACGTCGTGGGTGCGAGCACCGCCTTCTCCTCCCCCACCGACTCGGCGGTCGCCGCAAATTCCGCCGCCAAACAGCTTGCAGGTTAGGTTAGCCTACCCTTACAGTGGTGAGTGCCGTATCTGAACGGCGCCCTGACGAAAGGCCCTCTGTGGTTCATCTCCCGCGCTCCCTTCACCTGATCGGCGGTCTGGCCGCCGCCGCGCTGCTTGCAACTGCCCTCACCGCGTGCAGCGCCGGCACGACCGCCGAACCCGGGGCAGAGACGGGCCAATCACCCAGTGGCGCGGCCACGCCGGCCACGCTCACCATTTACTCCGGCCAGCACGAGGCCTTCGCGCAATCCCTGGCGGACGCGTTCACTGCGGATACCGGAATCGCCACCCAACTCCGGGCCGGAAGCGACGTGGAACTGGTCAACCAGATCATCGAGGAGGGCGACAACTCCAAGGCCGACGTGATTCTCACGGAGGAACCCGGACCGATCGACACCCTCGCCGCCGCCGGCGTTCTGAGCCCGGTCTCCCCTCCGACCCTGGCAAAGACCGTTACCCAGTACAATCCCGGCAACGGCCTCTGGCTGGCGTGGGCCGCCCGTGCACGCTCCGTGGTCTACAACCCGACCATGATCTCCGCCGACAAGCTTCCGGCACACCTGCTCGACCTCGCCGACCCGAAGTGGAAGGGCACCTTCGCCTACGCCCCGAGCGGGGCCTTCGTCGGCACCGTCACCTACCTGATCGACACGATCGGCGCGGATAAGACGCGCACCTGGTTGGAGGGAATCCGCGACAACGGCGAGAACCTGGGAAAGAACGCGGCCGTCCGTGACGCCGTGGAGGCCGGCCAGATCTCGTTCGGACTGATCAACCACTACTACTGGTTCCTCAAGGCAGACGAGGTCGGTGCCGAGAACATGGTGTCGAAACAGCACTACATGGGCAACCAGGATGCGGGCGCTCTGGTCTTTCCCTCGGGCGCAGGGGTGCTGAAGACGAGCAGTCACCAGGCCGAGGCGCAGCAGTTTCTCGGCTGGCTGGCCGACGCAGACGGCGGCCAGAAGATCGTGGCGAGCGACAGTCCCCAGTATCCTCTCGGAATCGGCGTGACCAGCACCCAAGATCTGGAGCCTCTGGAGAACCTCGATCCGCCGGTGGTCGACTCGGGCGACTTCGCCAACCCGGAGAACGCGCAGCAACTGCTCGTAGAGGTCGGCATCATCTGAGCAATCCCGTGAGCAGGCCGAAACGACGGGCCAAGATGCGCGCGCCGCGCCTCCTGGCCCTCGTTGCCGTGCTCGTGGCCGGATTTGCCCTGATCCCTGTGGGCTACGTGTTGCTGCGCGGCGGGGTGAGCCTCGGCGCACTCGTTGACACCCTGACGCTGCCCACGACCATGGGCTATCTGGTCAATACGGTTCTGCTCACCATTCTGGTGCCGCTGGCCTCTGTCGTGCTCGGCGTCCTGCTGGCCGTGCTGGTGGTGCGCACCGACCTGCCGGGCCGCCGAATCTGGGCAATGCTGTTCGCCCTGCCTCTCGGCATTCCCGCGTTCGTCGGTTCCTACGCCTGGGTATCGCTCAGCTATGCGGTCAACCCGGCCTCAACAGCCCTATTCGGCCTGCCCGGGGCAGTGCTGATCCTCGGCTCGTCCCTGTACCCGTATGTGTTCCTGCCAGTGGTCGCTGCGCTGCGCAGCCTGGACACCACTCAGGAGGAGATGGCGAGGTCGCTCGGCCACGGGCTGGTGGCGACCTTCCTGAAGGTCACCCTGCCCCAGTTGCGGCCGGCGCTCTCGGGGGGCGCCCTGATCATCGCGCTGCACATGCTGGCCGAATACGGCGCACTGGTGCTGTTGCGATACCAGACGCTGACCACGGCGATCATGGCCCGCTACGAGTTCGGCCGGGCCGAAGAGGCGCTCCTGCTGTCCACCCTGCTGACGGTGCTCTGCCTCGCGGTGCTGGGATTCGACCGGTTGTTATTCCGAGGGGTCGGGCGGGCCGCACCCGACAGCCGGATCCGGCTCGGATCGGGAGTGACCCGCACCTCGACGCCGGCGCCGCTTCACGCCTGGCAGGTGCCGGCACTGCTCGGCTCATCGGCGGTAGTGTTCATCGGGTTGGTCGTTCCATTGACCGGCATCTTCGGGGGCCTGTTCCAACGCCTTTTCGGCAGCGGGTTCGCTGACTATGACTGGCTGCGACTTCTGACCGCGATCGGCAACACCGCGAGTGTGGGCGCCCTCGCCGCACTCGTCACCACACTCGTCGCCATCCCGGTGAGCATGTTCATCACCAGGCATCCCTCCACGTTGAGCATGCTCACCGAGCGTGCCACGTGGATCACCCGATCACTGCCCGGGATCGTGGTGGCCCTGGCACTGGTCTTCCTGGCTTCCCGCTATCTCCCCGGCCTGTACCAGACGATCGCCCTGATGGTTCTCGGCTATGTGTTGTTGTTCCTCCCGCTGGCGGTCGGCGCCCAGCGTTCCGGCCTGTTGGCGGCCGCGCCCCAATTCGACGAGCTGTCGCGATCGTTGGGGCAAGGGCCGTTGACGACCTTCCGTCGGGTGACGCTGCCGCTGGCTCTGCCCGGAATCGCCTCCGGTGCCCTGCTGGTCTTCCTCGATGTGGGCAAGGAGCTCACAGCCACCCTGCTGCTGCATCCGACCGGGTTCGACATGTTGTCAACCGGGCTCTGGTCCAGAACCGAACTGCTCGACTACAAAGACGCGGCGCCCTATGCGCTCGCCTTGGTCGTCCTGTCGTCCATCCCGGCGTATTTCCTCGCCCGACGGATGCTGCGCTGAGCCGGACGACCTGCGCTGAGCCTGAACCCCAGCGCTGAGTCTGAACCCCAGCACTGACGCGCCGGGCCTGCGCGTTCTGCAGGCGCAGGGCGGTGCAGGCTCAGGGCGTGCAGGCTCAGATGGGACGTACCGTGAGTGTCTGCTCTGCCCGACCGAACGGGCCCGACTCATCATGCAGCACCGACGAGGTGACGCCAACACCCAGCCGGCCGAAGCTGACGGCATTCTCCAACCCGAGCAGTTCACCTGTCGGCTGCCGATACAGGTGGATCTGCAGGTCGACGTTCGGAAAGATGTAAGTTCCCGCGCCCGGGGGCACCCGGGGCGCAATGCCGTTCGCTGTGTCGACCAGCCCGACCAGGCGGGCCAGGTCGGAGAACGGTTCATGATCGATCAAGGGGTGCCTGGTGCGCAGCCAGGAGCGACCACGGCCGGCCCGGTGCTCGGGCAGGGGGTACGCCTCGATCGAGCGAACGTAGCCTCCGGGCCAATCGAGTTTCACCTGCCCCGCCGATTGGTCGATTCCCGGCAACGGTGCATCTTCGATCGCCTCGACGGCGCTGGTATCGAAGGCCTGCAGACGCCACGCCGTGGCCCGCACGGCGGTGCGTCCGCCCGCGACCAGTTCTGCCTGCAGCAGTTCGATGCTGCGACCGGGCCGAAGCATCGAGGTGACCACCTCGAACTCCCCGCCGGGAATCACTCCGAGAATCTCAAAGCTGAGCCTGGCCATCTGCATCCGGTCACGAGGTGCGAAATTTTCCAGGCAATGGGCGAGTATGCCCGAGACCGGCGCCATGTGCTGCTCATGGTCGTTCCACGCCCCCTGGGCGTGCACGGTCGAGGTGTACCGGCCGTCTCCGTTCGAGCGGTAATACGGTTCGGCCGCCGCGTCTCCACCCGTCATGCCGCACCGTAGGAAGCGGCGAGCCGCGCGAGCCCCTCATCAAGGCTGACCGACGGGTGCCAGTCAAGGTCACGTCGGGTGCGCCGTTGGTCGAACCAGTGCGCGGTGGACAGTTGCTCGGCCAAGAACCTGGTCATCGGGGGTTCGTCCTTTCCGCCGGTGGATTGCCAGAGCTGTTCGATCAGGCTACCGGCTCCGCGAGCAAGGCCTGCTGGCACCCGCCAGGTGGGTGGTTGAACACCCGCCGCCCGGCAGATCCCGGCCAACAGTTCCGCGACCGGGCGCGGCTCGCCGTTGGTCACGACATAGGCCGCGCCGTGCACCCGGTCGATGTTCTCCAGTGCGGCGGTCAGGGCCCCCACCGCGTTGTCGATGTAGGTCGTGTCGATCAGTGCGGCTCCGTGGCCAAGCAGCGGCAACCGACGGCCACGGGCTCGTTCGACGATGCGCTCCACCAGCTGGGTGTCGCCCGGCCCCCACACCAGGTGCGGCCGGATGGCGACCACCTGAAATTCGGCCGAGTCGGCCGCCAGAGCGAGAAGTTCGGCTTCGGCCTTGGTGCGGGCATAGTTGCCCCTGGCGTGCACGGGGTCTGCCGGTCCGGCGTCGTCCCCCATGATCGAATCCCCGGAATGGGCGACCGACGGAGACGAGACGTAGACGAACCGCGAAACCTTCGCGGCCGTGGCTGCCGTGAGCAACGCGCGGGTGCCCTCCACGTTCACCGCATCGAACTCGGCCGCTGGGCCGGCCAGCGACACCTTCGCAGCCAGATGCACGACCCCGTCCATTCCGGCGACGGCACACGACACGGCTTCCGGGTCAAGGAGAGAGCCGAGCACGTCCTTCACCCCAGCCACCTTCGACGGGCCGCGCTGCAAGGTGCGCACCCGGTGCCCGGCGGCCACCAGCGCGGTTGCAACCGTCGAGCCGAGAAACCCGCTCGCCCCGGTGACCAGGACTTTCACGGCTTGCCCATCCGGCCGCCGGACAGGATGCCGGTGGCCCAGTCCGCGAGGCCGGCCCGGTCGATCTTCGAGTTGTGTCGAATGTCAGTCGGCAGGCGGGGCACGACAATCACGGCTGCCACGGGAGCGTCGACCGCCGCCCGCACCTCGGCAGCCAGGGTGTGTTCGGCCAATCGAACACGGCGGCTGGCCGGACTCGTCTCGACGACGATGACCAATTGCTGGGTACCCGCCGGCCCCACCCCAACCGCGGCCGCACGTGCGACCCGCGACACGCGTTCCGACTGCAGTTCGGGGCCGACCGGCGTGATCACTCCGGCGGGCGTGCGAATCAGATGCACCATCCTGCCCTCAACCCAGAGCCGTCCCACATCGTCCAGGTGCCCCACGTCACCGGTGCGGTGCCAACGTCTGGCACCGTCGGCACCGGTGACACCTGTCCCTCGCAGGGCCTGCCTGTCGGTCAGGTACAAACGGTCGTAGTGGTCCTTGATATGCGGCGCCGACACGACGATCTCGCCGGTGACGTCGGGGGTATCCGAGGGCGAACCGACGGCATCACCCACGTCGTCGAGCGCTGAAACAAGGACCCTGCTGCCTGCTGCCGGGCGGCCGACACACACACCTGACGGTGTTCCCACGACTGGCACAGTCTGCCTGATTTCGTCGAGGTCGATGTCGGTCAACAGCAGTCCCTCGGTCATTCCGTACGGGGTGTGGGCCTGCGCGTTCGGCATGAGTGCGGCGGCCCGTGCCAGCAGATGCTCGGAGACCGGCGCCCCCGCAGACAAAAAGATGCGAACGCCGGCAAGCGCTTCCCGATCGGAGTCGGTGAGCGCCGCCTTGGTCGCATCGACGTTGACGAGCGCGGCTGGGGACAGGAAGACGACCGACGCCCGGGCGACCCGCACCGCGTCGGCCACCGCCGTCGCGGTGAGGGTGGCCGGCGCGGTGACGTCCATGTCGGGGGTGACGGATGTCGTGCCGAGGGCCGGGCCGAGCAGAGCGAACGGGGCGAACCCGGCGACCAATCCGGTGCCGGGACCCACCCCGTATTGGCGGGAGAGGGCCCGGGCGACAGCCGCCAATTGGCCGTGCGTGTAGACGACGCCTTTGGCTGGGCCGGTGGAGCCCGAGGTGAACAGTAGCGCGGCAGCCTGGGTCGGGCGGGGTTCGGGCGGCAACGGGGTGTCCTGGCCCAGCCGCGCGAGCTCCCCGAGCGACCAGGAGACTCCGAGCGTGCGCGCCACGGCTGCGGGCAGACGGGCTGTGGAGATGGCACGCCCCGGCCAGCCGAGCGCCCGTGCGGCGGTGAGCCCCGGGAGCCGGCCGATGACATAGTCGGCCTGCGCGCCGCGTACGGCGCGGCTGAGGCCTTTCAACCCCAACCCCGCGTCGGCGACCACGACAATGGCGCCCACCCGAACGCAGGCGTAGAGCACGGCGGTCAGGTCGGCGCCGGGCGGCACCAGGAGCGAAACCCGGTCGCCGGGCCGAACCCCGATCCGCACCAGTCCGGCTGCGATCTCGCGCACCCGGCGCGACAGCAGTTGCCAGCTCACCTGCAACGGTCGGGCACCGGTTGCTGGCCGCATCTCGATCAGCGCGGTCTCAACGCTGTCTTCGAGCTCGTCGAGAAAATGCCAGAGCGGACGATATTCTGCACTGGTTACGCTGGTCGTCTGCCCGGGGGCCGCCACTTCGGCCGGGTCAGAGCGCGGCTGCACCCGCGACGCGAGCCAGCCGAGGGCTGCCTGCGCATAGTCGACGTCCTCGGCGATGAGGTGACCGGCGCCCTCGAATCGGTGAACGTCGGCGTGCGGCATCCGATCGATCAAGTCGTCAAGATACCGGTCGCCGAAAATCGGGTCGCTCGGACCCCAGAGGAAAAGCGAAGGCACTGTGAGTTCGCGCAGGCCGCCGGCGATCTTCTCGAGTGCTGCATGACTCTCGTGCTCGGGACCCACCGGGATATCGGCCACGAATCCGCCGATCCCGCCGCGACGGGCGGCGCTTCGGTACGGTGCCCGGTAGCCGTCCTTGACCGCTCGCGTCAGCGGCGGATGGGCCAGGGCGAGGGTGGTCTCCAGAAATGCAGGACTGGTCACGGTCGAGGCCTTCAGCAGCGCCGGGTTCAACGCCAGCCGCAACGGTGCCGGAATCGCCGTGTCCGCGGGCTGGTGAACCGCCGTGTTGAGCAGCATCACCCCGGCCAACAACTCGGGATGCGCGAGGGCCCAACCGAGTGAGACCACGCCTCCCCAATCGTGCCCGAAGGTGACGACCGGCCCGGCGAGTTGTAGCTCGTCGGTCAATCCGCTCAGGTCGAGAACCCGGTCAGCCAACGTGCGCGTGCGGCCGGTGCGCTCAGAGAATCCCATCTCGAGTTGGTCGACGGCGATCACCCGCCAGGCTTCGGTGCCCGCGGCGCTCCCCGCACCGGTCGCCGCCATTTCAGTGGCAGCAGAGACCAGCCGGCGCCACAGATACGACCACGTGGGGTTGCCGTGTACGCAGAGGATCGTGCCCGCCGGTTTTACACCGAGTTCAGCCAGCCGATCACCGTTGTCGAGAATGTGCCAGGTGCTCACCCGATCCGGGGCGGCACCCGATTCTGCTTCTCGCGGCACATCGACCAGTCGGGAGAAGCGCTCGTCGAGCCCGTCCAGAGGCACTGGCGGCAACCGCGCCGACTGCATGGGCGCCGCCTGTGAAGAACGAGCGGCGTGCTTCTTCGTCGGGGACAGCCTGGGGAGTGTCACCAGGCGAGTTCCATCATGGCCGTGTTGAGGCCTGATCCGACCCCCATCAGCAACACGCGATCGCCGCGCGACAATGACGCGGCCTCCTCAGCCAGGGTGATCGGAATGGATGCCGGGCCGACATTCCCGAACCGGGGATAGGTCAGCGGTACTCGCGCCCGGTCGATTCCGGCCGCCTTGATGATGGCGTTGGTATGCACGTCAGACACCTGGTGAACGATGTAGCGGTCCATCTTCGACCAGTTCCAGTCGCGTTTGGCCTCGTTCCACGCCGACACCACCAGATCCATGCCCCCGGTGAGCAGGGCGTGGGCATCGGTGAACATGCCGTCGACGCTGCCGACGCACAGGTCATTGAACTGGGTGGCCGCGCGGGTCACGCCGCCCAAGATGCGGTGCCCCTCCGGGTGCTCATCGGCCGGGCCGAGCACCACAGCAGCGGCACCGGAGCCGAGGGTGAGGCTGGCGAATTCGCTCATGAATTCTTTGCGGCCGATGTCGGCGCCGCGAAGGCGCTCGATCGTGTTGGTCTGAATGTCGTCGGCGTCTTCGCCGTCGATCACCATGGCATACTTCACCTGGCCGGAGTCGATGAGTTGCGACGCGAGCGTCATGCCGTTCACGAACCCGAGGCAGGCGTTGGCGATGTCAAAGTTTGTCGCCGACGACGGCAGTCCCAGGCCGTGGTGGATGCGCACGGCCACCGAGGGTTCCAGGTGCGGCCGGGTGACCGACGTGTTGATCATCAGACCGATCTGATCGGCTCGAATACCCGATTTCTTCAAAGCGAGCTGGCCTGCCGTCACCGCGGCTTCGTCAAAGCCCTGTTCAGCGTCCCAGTTGCGACGCTCCAACACACCGGCGACCCGTTGCAGCAATCCTTTGGGGAGGCGCAGCCTCTTCAGCGCATCTGTGAGCCTGGAATCGATCTCGGTCGACGTGGTGACGCGAGGCGCGAGCACCGAGGCGACCGCCAACAGCGCCGCGTTGGCATGTCTCGACGTCGCATTGCCGTTCACGGCGTTTTCCTCATCCCGTTCGCTGATCGAAGCGAACATTCCATTGTCCTCCACCGCACGGGCGCCAGATGACAATTCGCTGGGAGTTTGTCGCGTTTGATGCCATTCTGCAACCCCCTCAGTCGATTGCCCCTGCTATCCGTCGATTGCCACTGGTACCCAGCCGAAATCGGCGAATACTGGATATATGGATCCCGTAGCCCCGTTACTCTATGCCCTGCTGGCGATAAACTTCATCCTCGGTGCGGCGGCGCTCGTCTCCATGATGAGCCGTCCGCGTCACCGATCGACCCACTGAGTCGACCGCTTGGAACAGCCTGACCCGGAAGATCACTTCTCTTCTGCGGTCAGCACAAGCGTGTGTTCAGCAGTGAAGGCGACGCGGTCGAGCGTGTACAGCCATTGCCGCGTCTCGTGGTTCTGCCACAGGGGGGTCTGGTCGGCATAGTTCGGGTGGAAGGCGTGTCCTGATGAGCCGGTGAGGTTGATCCAGGTCGACTCGTCCCAATCGTTCAGGTCGAGCACCTGCCGCATCGACGGCACCCAGTTCACCTCGTACCCTTGGGTGGCATCCCAACCGACCGCGTTCACCACGGCGGAGGCTCCGCCAACCCCATACGGGCCGCGGTTGAACAACCACTCGATCGGTGCGATTCCTGATTCGCCGAAGCTCGCATTCGTGAGAGTGAGTGTATGGATGCGATCCCAGCGCCAGCTATCGGTGTTGGCACCCATGAGATCTTTCGCCTCGATGCATGCCTCCTCCAGGGCGTAGGCGAGCATGGCGTCACGCCCGGTGATACCCAGCGTCTGGTTCGTCCACCACCGGGAGTTCGGCTCGTCGAGCAGCGACTCGACCACCGCGAAGGAGCGGTCGCCGCCGGTCATGTGGGTTCCGTCGGGCAGCGTGTCGTCGAACATGGCCACCAAGAGGTTGCGCCAGACGATGTTGAAGTAGGCGGCCGCCGCACTGTCGGGGTCGACGGCGAAGTTCCAACCGTTGAACAGGGCAACCGCCTTTGAGGTCTGGTCATCGACGGAAACCGCTTTCAGCGCCGGCACCAGCGTCTGGGCGATCGCCAGGTGATTGTCTGCCTGCACCGCCCCGATCTGTTCAGCCGAGATCGGGTCGCCGGTGGCGATCAGGTCTTTCAGCCGGGTCTCGATCTGCTGGGCGCGGTACCCGAGATCCCAGTCCCTGGTGATCAGGTGTGGGTATTCGGGCCCGACCGCGGCGTTGTTGGCGGTGACGATGTACCCGGACTTTGGGTTGAACACCGACGGGAGTTCCTCGAACGGAATGTAGGAGGTCCAGTCGAATTCGCTGGTCCAGCCCGGGTTTGGCAGGGTTCCGTCGCCTTTGGCACGAATCGGGATCACCCCCGGCGCCTGGTAGCCGATATTTCCATCCTTGTCTGCGTACAACAGGTTCTGGCTCGGCACGTCGAACAGGGCGGCAGCTGCTCGAAACTGGTCCCAGTCCTGCGCGGTGTTCATCGCGAAGATGGCAGAAGGCGTGAAGCCTGCTGACAGCGCGGTCCACTTGAGGCTCAGCGCGTAGCGGGCATCACCGGGTTCAGGAAGATCGACCGCAACCGGATACTCGTCGGCCAGAGATGAGAATTGGCCAGCCAGGTCGCTCATCAGCGGGCCGTGTTCGGTCGCCCTGATTGTGAGGCTCACGTCGTCACCATTGGCGACCGTGATCGTCTCTGTGCTCACGTCAAGTGGCTTGGACTCCCCATCGAACTCGTAGTTGTCTCCGGTCACCTTTTCCAGGTACAGGTCAGCGACGTCCGGCCCCAGGTTGGTGAACCCCCAACCTATCTGGGAGTTGTGTCCGATCACGACTCCCGGCAGCCCGGAGAAGCTGTAGCCGGACACGTCGAACGGACACTCGTCGCCGATCGTTTCGCAGCGCAGGCCGATCTGGTGCCACACCGACGGCATGGCCGGCCCCAGGTGCGGGTCGTTGGCCAGGATCGGCTTTCCGGTGTCACTCAGGCTTCCGTCGATCACCCAGGAGTTCGAACCGATTTCACCGCCGGCCGGCCCCAGCAGCTCCGGAATCGTATCCAGCGATGCACGCAACGCTGTCGCCGCGGCCCTCAGCCCGGCGGTTGCCGCCTCATTTTCGGCGACAGCGGACGTTGTCGGCTCCGCGAGCGGAACCAGGTCACCGGCGGAGGCTGCATCAGTGGCATCCTTGCCGGTCTCATTCTCGTCAGCAGACACAATCGTCGGATGCTCCCCGTACGGGTAGTCCGGGTGCAGCTGCTGAACCTCGGCCGGGTCGAGCACCGTCGACAGGAGGGCGCGGTCGATCTCGTCCTCGAGGTTCGACCTGAGATCCCAGGCCATCGCCTTCAGCCAGGCAACCGAATCGGCGGGCGTCCACGGTTCGGGCGCATAGTCGGAGTTCTGGAGACCGAGCACCACATACTCCAGGGAGAGTTCGGCGCCTGAGTGTGACGCCAGATACTCATTGACGCCGTCGGCATACGCCTGATAGTAGCCGAGCGTCCGAGCATCGAGCATGCGCACCTCTTCTTCGGCGACCTTGCGCCACCCGAGAGTTCGAATGAACGCGTCAGTGTCCACCTGGCTCTCACCAAAGAGTTCGGCCAGCCGCCCCGAGGTCACGTGTCGGCGAAAGTCCATCTCCCAGAAGCGGTCCTGGGCCTGCACGTAGCCCTGGGCGCGAAAGAGATCTGCGGAGTTCTTGGCCACGATTTGCGGGATGCCGGCGTCGTCGCGGTAGACCGACACGTCTTCTGAAAGTCCGGCCAGATGCACTTCACCGCCGTACATGGGAAAGGAACGGGTCACCGTCCAGACGCCGACCCCGGCCAGGACCACGGCGACGGTGAGGATGAGCACCCCAGAGATGATGAGAGTGCGGCGGATGATGCGTCGTCGTCTGGTGCGTGGTTTCTCGTTCTCCACGTCACTCCTTCGCGAGTCGGTTCGGTGCGGCCTGAAGCCGAGCAATATTCACTCAGAAGAGTATGGCAGGAGGCCGGGAATCGGCGAAACTCTGGTCAGCTCAGCTCGGGTCTTTTTCGCTGGGCAGGACGCGCTGGTGTGTGTTCGCCGTTCCAGACGCTTACGATCCCCCAGGCCACGGCCGCGATCGGCACCGACAGCACCGCGCCGACGATACCGCCGAGAACCGTGCCGACCGTCAGCGCGAACAGGATCACCAGTGGGTGCAGTTTCAGCGAACGCCCCATCAGCACCGGTTGCAGCAGGTTGCCCTCCAACTGGTTCACCAGGATCACGATCGCGACAACGATCAGTGCGGTGATCGGGCCGTTGGCGACCAAGGCGACGAGGGCGGCGAGGATCCCGGCCACCGTGGCTCCGACGAGCGGGATGAACGCCGTCAGGAAGACGACCACCGCGAGCGGCAGCGCCAGCGGCACCTGCAGGATGAACAGCCCCAACCCGATGCCGATCGCATCGGCTGCGGCCACGATCGCGGTGCCGCGCACGTAGTCACCGAGGGTGGTGACGGTCTTGTGCCCGACCCGTTTGGCGCGCGCGTAGGAATCGCCGGTGAACGGGCGAAGGATGAACTCCCAGATGCGCGGCCCGTCCTTGAGGAAGAAGAACAGCGTGAAGACTATCAGGAAGAGTCCGGTGATGAAGCTGGCAGCTGCAGATACCCCGGCAAGCGCGCCGAGGCCGAATTGGCTGCTCGTGAAGAAGTCGGTGAGGGTGTTTTTGAACTGGTCGAACTGGGCATCCGTGATGTCGAACGGAAGGTGAACCAGGTAGTCGCGAAGCTTGACGACGCCCTCGGCTGCACTGGTCGCCAACTCACCCCACTCATCGCGCACCGCCGCGACGATCAGCCAGACGACGCCGGCGACGACGATCAGGATCGACAGCATGGCCGTCCACGCCGAAAGCATCGGGGACACACCCTTGCGTCGCATCCAGGCCACGAACGGCCGAATAGCCGAGGCCAGGATCAGGGCGATCGTGATCGGGATGAAGACCAGGCTCAACTGGGTGAGAATCAGCACCAGGATTGCCACCAGCAGGAGCACCACGACAATCTGCACACTGCGGGTCGCGATGCTGCCGAAACGGTCGCTCCACAGCTTCGACCCACTCGGTGCGGGTTGTGCGGGTTGTGCGGGTTGTGCGGGTTGTGCGGGTTCGGCGTGTTCTGCGGGCTCTGCGGGCTCGACAGGGGTTGCCAGGCGGCTGCGGAAGAGTCTCATGACGAACAAGAGTACGGGAGGTGCGCCTGATCCTCGCACTTCGGCGGTGGCGTTTGGCAGATCGCCAGGGCTGAGTAAGGGCCCGGTTGCGGCTGGCCCTTGACACCGCCGCTTCAGGTCATTAGGTTCTATAGTGCACTATAGAACCTAGGCGGTGGGATGTTTACAGATGACAGTCCGATCTTTCAGCAACTCGCAGACCGAGTGGCCGAAGACATCCTGAACGGAACGTATCCGGAAGACACCGGCGTGCCGTCCACCAACGAGTATGCCAGCTTCTATGGAATCAGCCCGATCACCGCGGCGAAGGGGATGAACGTGCTGGTCGAACAAGGCCTCCTGTACAAGAAGCGCGGCATCGGAATGTTCGTGGCACCCGGCGCACCCGCGCAGCTGCGCTCGGAGCGTCGGGCAGCGTTCCGCGATCAACACGTTGCTCCGCTCCTTCGCGAAGCCGCGCTGCTCGGGATCGACCCCCAAGAACTCGCCCAAATGATCAACCAGAAAGAGAGCTCATGACACACGCACTGGATATCCAACAAGTGACGCGCAGCTTCGGGCGCACGGCGGCCGTCGACAACGTCAGCTTCCAGGTGCCGGAGAACTCCATCGTCGGGCTGCTCGGCCGAAACGGCGCCGGCAAGACCACACTGATGTCAATGCTGGCCGGCCAGGACCGGCCAGACACCGGCACCGTGACGGTGCTCGGCGACAAGGTATTCGAACGCGCGAACACGCTCTCCGGGATCAGCTATGTTCGCGACAACCAGCGTTACCCCGACAACTACATGCTCCACCACGTGCTGCGCATCGCGCCGGCCTTCAAGCCGAACTGGAGCCGGGAGCTCGCCGACGAACTCGTCGACGGTTTCCGTATCCCGGCAAAGACGAAGATCACGAAGATGTCCCGCGGGCAGCTCTCCTCCGTCGCGATCGTGCTCTCGCTGGCATCCCGCGCCCCGATCACCCTGCTCGACGAGCCCTACCTCGGCCTCGACGTGACCGGTCGTGCCCTGTTCCACCGGGTATTGCTCGACGACTACCAGACGCATCCACGCACGATCGTGCTCTCAACACATCTGATCGAGGAATCGGCGGCCCTGCTCGACCGGGTCGTGATCATGGACAAGGGCCGGATCGTGGTCGACGACGAGACCGAGAACGCCCGAGACGGGGCTTTCGTCGCCAGTGGCCAGACCGACGCCGTCGGGCGCCTGCTCGTGAACCACCGGATACTCGAGACTCACACCGTGGGCGCACTGGCATCGGTCACCGCGGCCGGCACCCTCGACGACACCCTGCGCCAGAGCGCCCGTGTAGCCGGCGTGCAGCTCGCTCGGGCATCACTGCAGGAGCTGGTCTCCGCCTACGGCGTGAACGAATCCACCTCAGAGACGAAAGAGAAGGTACGAGCATGAGCACCGTTGTTTCCACCACCAAGCTGCACCTGAACAAGCGTGAGGCGACGTTTGCGGTGCCGCTGTACATCACAGCCATGGTGGCCGTGATCTCCGTGCTGATCTCTTTGTTGTTCCTCCGGGCCGGCAGCGTGCCGGGCTCCGCCGAATGGATCGAAAGTTCGCGAATGAACCCGGGCATGATCTATGCCCTGTCGGGCTTCTTGGTCTACCTCGGGGTGCAGTCTGTCGCAACGACGTTTCCATTCGCACTGACACTGGGTTCCACCAGGCGCTCCTTCGCGGCCGGCACGCTGGTCTGGAATGTGATCATGTCGGCCTACCTTGCCGTCGTCTTCGCAGTGATGCTGATGTTGGAGCTCGCCACGAACCACTGGTTCGCCGGTTTCTACATTTTTGACATCATCGTCTTGGGTGCGGGCGACCTGAGACTGCTCATTCCGATCGTGTTCCTGTCGACGCTCCTGCTGCTCACTGTCGGTGGCGTCTTCGGGGCGTCGTGGGTACGCTACGGGGCCAACGGGCCGGTCGTCCTGGGTGTCGGCATCGGCATCGTGATCATCCTTGCGCTGATCGTGCTCATCCCCCAGCTCCCCAGCATGTTGGCCTCGTTCGAACTGTGGTGGCTTGCCATCGCAGCCGTCGTCGCCATCCTGGCTTCGTCGCTTGGAACCTGGACGTTGTTGCGCTCGGCAACGGTGCGCTGAACCAAACAGTGACAGCGAGCCGCTCAGCGAGCAGAGCGAAGGAGCGGTAAGGGGCATGACGGCTCAGTGCATGACCGCGCAGTGCTGGACGACTCAGGGAAGGATCGGCCCGATCGACAGCATCAGGCACAGGGCGAGAATCATGACCAGGGAGAACCCGAACATCTTTCTCGCCCACGCCGCGCTGTCGGCCGCACGCAGTCCCTTCACGCCGAGCCAGATCCAGTACACGCCGAGGGCACCCATCACCACGGCATAGACGATGCCGACGTGGCCGAAGACCGGCAGCAACATGGTGCTCACGACGAATGCGACGGTGTAGAGCAGAATCTGCACCTTCGTGTACTCGATTCCGCGTGTGACCGAGATCACCGGGATACCCGCCTCGGCGTACTCGTCATGGCGGTAGATCGCGATGGAATAGAACTCTGGCATCTGCCAGAAGAACAGCATGAGGAACACGAGCACGGCGCTGATATCGACGGCCCCGGTCACCGCGACGTACCCGGCGAGGATGGGTGCGGCACCCGAAACACTGCCGACGAGGGTTCCGTGGATCGACATGCGCTTCGACCACATGCCGTACAGCACCACGTAGACCAGGAATCCGCCCACGCCAACCGCGACGACCAACCAGTTCGTCCAGACGATCAGGATTGCAATGCCGATGACGCCCAGCAGGATCGAGAAGATCGTCGCGTTGCGGGCTCCGATGCTGCCGGTCACCGTCGCACGCTTCTTGGTGCGCTCCATGACGGTGTCGATGTCACGGTCGAGCACGTTGTTCAACACTGTGGCGGAGGCGATCACCATGGAGGTGCCGACTATCAGGGCCACAAACAACCACAGATTCACTGCACCGCGACTGGCGAGCAGAAAGCCGGCGGCTGCGGTGAGCACGTTTCCGTACAGCACTCCGGGCTTCGTCAGCGAATAGTACCGCGTGACTGTGTCACGAATACCGTGGCCACTCGCCCGAGCGGCGATGGCTGAATCCGTACCGTCCGCCCCCGTTTGAAAGGCATACGATTCACGCGAGGTCATACGAGAGAAACTCCAGTCGAAGTGCGGCCAGGGTTCAGCATAGCTGTCCCGCGCCGGGAAAAGTCCGGACCGAGAGCACACTGAGGTGACGCACCGAAACCACAGTAACGCCACAATAATTTTAGCTCATGGGGGTTGGGGGTTCCTGTGCGCAGGCCGCGCGTCCGTGCCGCGTCAGTGCGGATCGAACGACTGCGCCGTTTTCTGCAGCCGTTGCCGGTAGTCCGCCCACCAGGCGGTGTCCCCATCGGCCATGTTGTCATTGTCTTTTCGCAACCCGACGGTGCCGTCAATCAGCTCCCGCACCAGGTCGGCATGGCCCGCGTGACGGTGTGTCTCGGCAATCATGTGCACGAGAATGTGTTGCAGTGTGGTCTCCTGACGATTGGCCGGCCACCACAGAACCAGACCGACGGCATCCAGCGGCAACGTGTCGATCGTGGCGTCGGCATGGTCGATCACTCGGCGATAGAGTTCGACGATCTGTTCCCGGGGTTGGTCCCGGGTGGCCCACATGTCAACGTTCGGCTCGTCGTCGTCGTCGAACCACGCCGGCGGGTCACGAAGCGGTCGGCCGAATGTGTCCCCGAAATAGCCGGCCTCTGTGGCGGCGAGGTGCTTGACCAAGCCGAGTAGATTCGTTCCGCTCGGCACCAGAGGGCGCCGAAGGTCGTATTCGCCCAAGCCGTCGAGCTTCCAGATCACCGCCTCCCGCCCGGCTCGAAGGTAGCGATGCAGCACTTCTTTCGAATCGTCGTCAGCCATGACCTCCAGCGTTCCACCGCTGACACGTCGGTGCAAGTGGCGGGATTCAGCCCGGTACGCATCCGTTCACTGTCGCGGTCAACTCGTGAAGCGTCAGCCGCAATTGCGCAAACCCGTCGTCGGTCAAACCCGCCCCCGACTCCACCTCGCGACGCACCGAAGCAGCGTGCTCCTCGAGCCCGGCACCTTTCGGGGTCAGGTAGACCCGCACCACCCGCTCGTCGCGGTCGGTGCGCTCGCGTCGAACCAGACCAGATGCGTCCAGTCGTTTGAGCAAGGGCGACAGGGTTCCGGAATCGAGACCAAGCATCGCCCCCAGTTCGGCAACAGTCAGGCCGTCGCTCTGCCACAGCACGAGCATCACGAGGTATTGCGGGTAGGTGAGACCGAGCGCTTTGAGGCGGGGACGGTAAGCGCCCGCCACGGCTTTGGACGCCGCATAGAGCGCGAAACAGAGTTGGTCGGCCAGGCGTGCGTGGGTGCTTTCTGGCGTCATCCGCTTCCCACCCATTTCGATTCGTGCAGTTGATTGTGTACAACCAAGTTGTGTACGATCCAATTATATCCACATCACCCCGTTCAAGGAGAAGATCATGGCCGACACCTGGTTACCCACCCTGCAGACCGAAACCCCCGAAGACGGCTTCAACCTCGCCGTCAAGATGTCGCGCATCGGCGTGAAGGTGACCCAACCGTCTGCCGAAGTGCGTGATCGGCTTCGCCCGGAATACGCGGAGAACGCCGACAGTCTGACCGCCGCATCCCAGGTGATCGCGATCAACTTCCAGACTGTCGCGGCCGCCAACAACTACTGGCGCAGCTAGGCCGCATTGGCGCGGGCTTCGCTTCGGAGAAACTTGGGTTCCATCCCACCCGGAACCGCTACCTTTGGTAGATGACCTCAACCGAAGCCCCCGTCACATCCTTCAGCGAGCTCGGGCTCTCCGAACCCGTGCTCAAAGCGTTGAAGGAGGTCGGCTACGAGACGCCGTCGGCCATCCAGTCCGCGACCATCCCCGCACTGATGGCGGGCCGCGACGTGGTCGGCCTCGCCCAGACCGGAACCGGCAAGACTGCCGCGTTCGCCACCCCGATCCTGTCACGGCTGGATGTCACCCAGAAGACGCCCCAGGCGCTGGTGCTGGCGCCCACTCGCGAACTCGCACTGCAGGTCTGTGAGGCATTCGAGAGTTACGCCTCCCACTTGAAGGGCGTCAGCGTGCTTCCTGTCTACGGCGGGCAGGGCTACGGCGTACAGTTGTCGGCGCTGCGACGCGGCGTGCACGTGGTCGTCGGCACCCCCGGGCGCATCATGGACCACCTCGACAAAGGCACCCTCGACCTCTCCCAGCTGAAGTACCTGGTTCTCGACGAGGCCGACGAGATGCTCAAGATGGGTTTCGCCGAAGACGTTGAGACAATTCTCGCCGACACCCCAGAAGACAAGCAGGTGGCCCTGTTCTCGGCCACCATGCCTGCGCAGATCCGACGCATCTCCGGGCGGTACCTGCGCAACCCCGAGGAGATCTCGGTCAAGAGCAAGACCACCACCTCGGCGAACACCACCCAGCGCTACCTGATGGTCTCCTATCCGCAGAAGGTCGACGCGCTGACCCGAATCCTCGAGGTGGAGAACTTCGAGGCGATGATCGTGTTCACTCGCACCAAGAACGAGACCGAGACGCTCGCAGAGAAGTTGCGCGCGCGCGGCTATTCAGCGGCCGCGATCAACGGTGATGTGGTTCAGGCGCAGCGGGAGCGCACCGTGAACCAACTGAAATCGGGCAAACTCGACATCTTGGTGGCGACCGATGTCGCAGCCCGCGGACTCGATGTGGAGCGCATCAGCCACGTGGTGAACTTCGATATTCCGATCGACACCGAATCGTACGTGCACCGCATCGGTCGCACCGGGCGGGCGGGCCGCTCGGGTGACGCGATCAGCTTCGTCACGCCGCGCGAACGCCGCCTGCTGACCGCGATCGAGAAGGCTACCAGGCAGCCGCTCACGCAGATGCAGCTGCCAAGCGTCGATGAAGTGAACATCACGCGCCTGGCACGCTTCGACGACGCGATCACCGAGGCGCTCGGCCAGGTCGAGCTGATCAGCCAGTTCCGCGACATCGTCGGCCATTACATCAAGCACCACGATGTGCCCGAGGAAGATGTGGCCGCAGCCCTCGCCGTGGTGGCTCAGGGCGACACTCCCCTGCTGCTGTCTCCCGAGGCCGAACGGAAACAAAGATTCGATCGCGAGGAGCGGCCCGGCCGACCAGACCGCGAAGAGCGTTCCGGCCGCTGGGAGCGCGAGGAGCGACCCGGCCGGCGCGATCGGGGCGACCGGCAGGGCAGCCGCAGCAATGCGGGCCTCGCCACGTACCGTATCGCGGTGGGCAAGCGCCAGAAGGTCGAGCCGAGGCAGATCGTCGGAGCGCTGGCCAATGAGGGCGGATTGAGCCGTGAAGACTTCGGTGCCATCCAGATCCGCCCGGACTTCTCCCTGGTCGACCTGCCGGCAAACCTGTCTTCCGAGGTCTTCAAGAAGCTTGAGAACACCCGCATCAGCGGCAAGCTGATCGAGCTGCGTCCCGACCGCGGTGGATCGTCATCGAGCCCCGCCTACGGCAAAGAGCGTCCGCCGCGCAAACCTCGTCACGACTAGCCCCAGGCGGCACCGCTGACGTCTGCGCAGTCTGCACTACCTGCGCAGGGGCAGCCAGCAACAGTCACCTTCAGCAGTGCAGCATGGCTTCCAAGACGGTGTCACCGGAAGCACCGATTGTTCGGTCGTGCTACCAGCACAGGCACACCCCTTTTGGCAGGTGGGTCGGCCCGTCGTCGTGGTGAGACGAGGCGCGTATAGGCGAGGGATATTCCCTGTTCGCCTTTCCTCGCGGGTGGTCACGGGGGTGGTTCTCCAGGCGTTCGCGGTTCGGGTTGCTGAGCTGGGGGTGGGCTTGGTGATGTCGCCGGATGGGAAGCGGGTTTCGCCTTTGACTGGGCTGTGCGTTTCACGAGGGTGCGGTTGAGGTGGGTGGGCGCTTTGCTTGCGGGCCGCCAGATTGCGTTCGTCTCCAGCCAGGGTGGGGCCTTCACCTGGGGTGCCCCGGCAATCATGCGGACCATCCAGCCGGACGTCTCGATCGTGCGGTGGTGATACCAACAGAGAGAAACTCCGTTGTTCGTGTGCGTCGGGCCGCCGACGGCGTCGGGGATGACGTGGTGGATCTCGGTCCAATACGCCGGGATCGTGCAGCCCGGGATGATGCAGCCGCCATCGCGCAGGTTGATCGCCCGGCGTTGTTGCCGGTTGAACAGTCTTTGCTCGGTGCCGAGCGCGTTGATCGCCCCGTTCTCACCGATCACGACCAATTGGGTGCCGCCGGTACAGGCGTACTGTCTGACCGTGCCCAGCGAGACCGGGATGTCGATGCCGTCAATATGGCCCGCACCCCTACCGGCTTCGAGGTCTTCCGCCCGCACGCTGACCAGCACGGTCGGCGGGGCACCGCCGATGGTGGGCACGTCGCTGCTGCGGCTGATCAGGTCGACGATCGCGGCGAACACGTCGTGGCGTTGCTGGGTCCAACTACGGGGATCTTTCTCCCTGTGGTGCGCGTCGAGTTCTTCATCGGAGTAGAACGACGGTGCGCTGCGGGTGAAGATATAGGCGTCGAAGACCCGCTCCAGCTTCGCGTACACGTCGGGCATGAACGCATACCGGCCCACGATCAACCCGTCCTGGGCGGTGCCACCGCTGAACCCGCGCCGGCGGAGGGCCCGCTCCTCGAGCGGCCGGGCACCGTCCTGGTCGAGGATCGTTTGCCACACCTTCGCCTGCCGGCGAATCTCATCGGCACCCTCAGGGACCGGGCCGGCCGGACCGGTCCCGGTCGCCGCACCCACCAGTTCCAGCTCGGCACCCAGGATCCCGGTAACGCCGGCGACCGGCAACGCCGGCAACAAACCGGTCACAATCGCCTGCGCCGCATCGATGCCGAGCGCGCCGGCAGTGAAAGTCTCGGTGACGGCCGGGAACCGGGCGGGCAAGAGCTCCCCGGTCAGCGACCGGCGGGGCCGAAGCTGTTCACCCAAGGAGATACGGTCGCGGGCGGTGCGCCCAGACACCAGGGTGACTCGCTCGACCAGGTCGGCGCCGTTGCGGCAGCCCTTCTGCGCTGAGAGCCCGTCTTGGCCGAGTTCACTGCGGGACAGGTGGCCGATCTCGGCCGCGGCCATCACGCGCAGGGCGTCCAGGCGCCGACCGGCTCGCTCGATCGCCCCGGTGAACCCAAGCAATTCGTCACCGGACAGGCCGGTGAACGGGTCATCGGCGGTGAGCGCGGCCAGCTGTTCGCTGATCGTGTCGAGCTGCGGCGCCGGGTTGTTCATGCTTCAATTCAAGCACCAGCGACCGACACTCAACTCATCAAAACCCCTGTTCAGAGTAAGTTTCGTGGATAAATATTGACCGACCTGCCTGTGGAGGAGAAGTCTTGAGAAGTTCGGCGGATTCCACCCTGCATACGCAGGCCAGACGCAAGCCAGACGCAGCCCGATCCCGGATGATTATCACCCTCGACCCCAGAATAGGAGGGTTGCGTTTACGAGCCTTGCCGCGCCGCCCATTAATTTCTTCACCCAACACCGCGCAGGCGACGCTCGAGGCCCAACGTCACTTCAGGCAAATCCCACGATCAATCCAGAAGAGCGAGCTGGTCCTTCCAGTACGCCTTGCACTCGGCCGCGGCCTCGGGTGAGAGCAGCCTTGCGTGCTGCACCGCAACCCGACATTTGCCCGGGGCCGACTCGTTGACTGTGACGTTGATCCGGGAATCATCCTCCAGCCCACAGCGCCAATAGCGCCACTTCGCAGTGGCCGAGGTGGTGGGCTGCTCCGTGATCTCCAACCCGTTGAACTCCGTGCGGCGGTCGACCAGTTCTTCCCAGGCGGCGAGCGCCTCATCCATGGTGCCCGGCACGGTCTTGCTGGCGCTCGATGCGAAGGTGCCGTCTCCCTGCTGCCCCGGGATGCGTCGGCCGATGTGTTGTTCGTATGCGATTGTGATCCCCTGCGCCCACCAACCGTGGTTCTTCAGATCCAGGTGCGCGATCTCCTTCTGCACCAGGGGCACGATATCGGGGTGCGGAAGGTCTCTCCCGCCCATCCCGTCGATGAGCGCGACCCATTCCGGCCACCCGCGCTGCGTCACCTTCTCGTACGGGCCGACACCCTGTGCTTTCGTCATGCACCGAATCTAGTCGACCGGACGAGCTTCGGGCGCCGCGTTGTCCGCTTCGGCCGCGTTGTTCGCTTCGGCGGCGGTGTTCCCCTCGGCGGACGCGATCGCTGCGGCCCTGCCCGACCGTGCTCGGGCCGTGTAGCCGTAGCTGCCCTGTTCCAAGAACTCCTTCGCCGCCGCCTGCACCGCGTCGACGGCGGCGAACGCAAACGCACCGCCCACTGAGATTCGGGCCACGCCCGCATCTGCCAACGCGGCCACAGGAGGAGTGTCGGCCATGGCGAGCACATTGACCGGGCGGTCTACCGACGTCACGATGGAGCGGATGTCCTTCAACTGTGTCACCCCCGGCGCATACAACACGTCGGCTCCCGCTTCCTGGTATGCCTGCAGGCGTTCAATGGTATCGGCGAGGTCACGGCGACCGTGCAGGAAGTTCTCTGCACGGCCGGTCAACACCAGCTTCGCTGGACCCCGGTGGCAAGCCTGGGCTGCCGCACGCACTCGCTCGGCCGCAGCCTCTTTCTCACGGATCGGCGTCTCCGGGTCGCCGGTGGAATCTTCGATCGAGGCACCGGCAAGCCCCGCCCGGCACGCAAGCTCGTAAGTCTCGGAAACTGATTCCGGACTGTCTCCGAATCCGTGTTCCAGGTCGGCGCTCACCGGCAGTGGGGTGGCTCGTACGATCTGGCCGCAGTGTTCCAAGGCCTCCTCCCTGGTCACCTCACCATCCCAGCGGCCGAGCGTCCACGCAAACCCGCTGCTGGTCGTCGCCAGCGCCCGAAATCCCAGCGAAGCGAACAGGCGGGCACTCCCCACATTCCACGGGTTCGGGATCAGTAGCGGCCCGGCGCCGTGATGAAGGGCGAGAAACGAGGTCGCGAGGTCGGGCGACGTCATGCGCCAGCCACTTCCGCGCCAACCCTCCGTGCGCACCCGATCACGTGGGCCACCGGAGGGGCAAAGGCATTCACCCGAAACCCGAACCGTTCGACCGAGTCCATTGTGAACCCGGCCTGGGTGATCGCCCGCACGGTGTCACGGTTGGGACGGCATCCTCCCGCCGCACGCCGCCACAGCGGCGTGGCCAGGTCTTGAAGACCAGCGACCATCCGGCTGCGTGACCTCACGTGCTCGTAGAACACCAGCACACCGCCCGGTTTCAGAACGCGACCGATTTCGGCGAGGACCGTCTCCTGTCTCTCGACGCTGCACAGCACAAGGCTCGACACGACGGCATCCATGCTCGCGTCATCACAGGGAATGCTCTCGGCCATGTCGGGAACCACCCGCACGTTGAGGCCGGAGTGCTCTGCGGCGTGACGGGCGTGCCGGCGCAGGAACGCGTCGGGCTCCAGCGCAAGCACCTCGGTGACGAGCGGGGGGTACAGCCAGAATGTGGCGCCATAACCCGCCCCGATCTCGACCACATTTCCGGTGAGCTCCGACAGCATCCTGACCCGGTGCTGGATAGCTCCGCGCCTGTCCATTTCGGGACCAACCCGATAAAAGGCCCGCCCGAATCTGGACGGACGATACTCCTCGGCAGTTTCACTCGTGCCGCTGACGTTCATACTTCGGAGCCTAACGCCGGAGAGCCTACTCGGGCAGGCTCGCGCACCTCGAACCTTTTCAGCGGTCGGTCGTCACAGCTCGATACAGTCCGAACCGCAGGTGTCGTCCGCCCCCGGATCTGGCCGGGGTGCGGGACGGTGCAGGATCGCACGGGTCGGGGTGACCGTCAGGGAGTCGGCAACGACCCGGGCCTCACCGTCGACGATGAGGGAGTAGCCGTCGCTTGTGGTCGGCGGCCACACCAATGAGACCTGGGGGCGGCTGCTCGTATTGGCTCGAACGCGTGCGCTTGGCGTGTTCACCGCGAGGTGAGGAGCCGTGACCGTGGGATTCACCGGAGAGGTGTGAATCCGATCATCGTCACCCACCGTGATCAGATAGGCGAACCCGTACTCGGAGATGCGGCCCGCGAGCGCATCGAAATCGATTTTCTTGCCCATACCCAAAGGCTAATCGGCATCGTCGAGCCCCGCCAGACCCCGCGCGCCCACAACCGGCCCGTCGATGCCCATCGTGCTCAGACCCCACGTGCGTGGGGTCCGCGCCATCACCTCTCAGGATGCACGATTCGGTCGCTGTCCCAGGGCACCGCCCAGTCCAATTCGTCGAACACTCGGGAGAGCACGATCGCGGTGAACCCCCAGATGAGCCTGCCCTCGGTGGTGAAGGCGGGTGCGGTCACCGTGCGGTCACCGATCACGTGGCTGGTACTCGCCCGGTTGCCGGGATCGAGCAGATCGGCCACCGGTGCGCGAAAAACGTCCACGGTTTCGGCATGGTCGACGGCTGCGACTCGCGACGGATGCCTCCACCAGCACAACACGGGTGTGACCACGTGGTTGCTCACCGGGATCGCAAACGTCGGCAACACTCCCAATGGCTCGAGACCGCTCGGTTCGAGGCCGGTCTCTTCGACCGCTTCGCGCACCGCCGCCTCGATGGGTCCCGAGTCCGTGGCATCGAGTCGGCCGCCGGGGAAGGCGATCTGCCCCGGGTGGTTTCCGAGGGTGGATGCCCGACGGAGAAGGAGCACATCCAGGTCGCGCGCCACCATCCCGGGAACGCTGGCGGGCAGCTTGGCCGGCACCGAGTCAAGCACCCCGAACAACACGAGCACCGCGGCCCGCCGCGCCGTATCGACATCCAGTTGCACGCGCGAAAGGTCGGGATGCCAGTCGAGCCCGCGAGCGCACAGCGCCGCCAGTTCGGCGCGGGGGTCGGAGGCAGGCATGGACCCAGCCTACGGAATCCGATCAACTGCCAACGGCGTGGCCGGAGGCCCGTGACAACGCCGGCCTGCCCCAGGTACCGTGAGCCTTCGAATAGACCATACGATCAGAGGTGCCGAAGACTGATTGAGCCGACCCGATCCCGGAGGAACCAATGGCCTGGTTGATGCCCACAGAGACCGCCCCCCACGAACGAACATGGATGGCCTTTCCGCGCGCCGGGCTCACCCTCGGCGAGGATGCCGCCGAGGCCGAGGAGGGCTACGCGGCCTGGACAGCCGTCGCACACGCCACAGCCGAGTTCGAGCCGGTCACGATGGTGGTAGACCCCAGCGAGATGATCCGGGCCCGTCGCATGCTCGGCAGTGAGATCGAGATTCTCGAGGCGCCCCTTGACGAATTCTGGATGCGTGACTTCGGCCCCACCTTCGTTCTCGACGACGACCGCCCCGGGGTGCTGGGCGCGGTCGATTGGATCTTCAATGGCTGGGGTGCGCCTGCCTGGGCCGAGTGGGAGTTGTCCGCCCAGATCGCGCGCTTCATCGCAGACCACGTCGGTGCCGAACTGGTCAGCTCCATGCTGGTCAACGAGGGCGGCGGCATCCACGTCGACGGCGAGGGAACCGTGCTGCTGACCGAGACCGTGCAACTCGATCCGGGCCGAAACCCGCTCGCCGACAAGGCCGGCGTCGAGGCAGAACTGGCCCGCACGATCGGCTCGAAACACGCGATCTGGCTGCCGCGCGGCCTCACCCGTGACTATGACGAGTTCGGCACCCGCGGCCACGTCGACATCATCGCCACAATTCCCTCGCCCGGCCGCGTGTTGCTGCACCTGCAGTCCGATGAGGCACACCCCGACTTCGAGGTCAGCCGCGAGTTGCGATCACATCTTGAACAGGCGACGGATGCCGCCGGCCGCACCTGGGAGATCATCGACCTGCCTGCACCGGTCACGCTGAGAGATTCCGAGGGCTTCGTCGACTGGAGCTACGTGAACCACCTCGTGGTGAACGACGGAGTGATCGCGTGCGGCTTCGGTGAGGAGCAGGCAGACGCAACGGCCAGGGAGATTCTCGCCGAGGCCTACCCGGGTCGGCGGGTGGTCACCGTGGACTCACGGCCGATCTTCGACCGCGGCGGCGGCGTGCACTGCATCACCCAGCAACAGCCGGCCGTGCCCGCGGCCCCAGTCAGTTGAGGCAGAGGGCATGACGGGCACATTCGATGTGGTCGAGGCACCGATCGCCGACCTGCGCGCGGCGTTCGCTGACGGCCGGGCCAGTAGCGAAGGGGTGACTCGCGCCTACCTCGAGCGGATCGAACGCTT
Source organism: Homoserinimonas sp. OAct 916 (assembly GCF_003260275.1). Lineage (GTDB taxonomy): Bacteria > Actinomycetota > Actinomycetes > Actinomycetales > Microbacteriaceae > OACT-916. The sequence goes on from NZ_QJHB01000005.1 coordinate 155,448, forward strand.
CGACAGCGCCGGCATCCGCTTGAACTCGGTGATCGTGTTGAACCCCGATGCACTGGCCGACGCCCGCGCCTCCGATGCCCGGCGGTCCAACGGCCACGTGCTCGGCCCGCTCGACGGAATCCCCTACACCGCCAAGGACAGCTACCTGGCGACCGGGCTGACCGCAGCGGCCGGGTCACCGGCCTTCGCCGCCCTCGTCGCCCAGCGGGACGCGTTCACGATCGAGCGGCTGCGGGCGGCCGGCGCGGTGCTGATCGGGCTCACCAATATGCCGCCGATGGCGAACGGGGGCATGCAGCGCGGGGTCTACGGCCGGGCAGAGAGCCCGTACAACGCCGACTTTCTGACCTCGGCGTTCGCATCCGGCTCGTCGAACGGCTCCGGCACGGCGACCGCGGCGAGCTTCGCCGCGTTCGGTCTGGGCGAGGAGACCTGGTCGAGTGGACGGGCCCCCGCATCCAACAACGCCCTCTGCGCCTACACCCCGTCGCGGGGTGTGATCTCAGTGCGCGGAAACTGGCCGCTCGTACCCACGATGGACGTGGTGGTGCCGCACGCGCGCACCATGGCCGACCTGCTGGAGGTGCTCGATGTGGTGGTCGCCGACGACCCCAACAGCCGCGGGGACTTCTGGCGCGCCCAACCGTGGGTCACCCTGCCTGCGGCCTCCTCCGTGCGGCCCCCCAGCTACCCGGCACTGCGACCAGCCGATGCCGCCGCGGCCGGGAAGACTCTCGCAGGGCTGCGCCTCGGAGTGCCGCGCATGTACATTAACGCCGACCCCGAGGCGGGCACCGCTGAACGGCCGGGAATCGGCGGGCCGACCGGGCAGGCGATCCAGACCAGGCCTTCGATCATGGCGCTCTGGGAGAAGGCGCGCCGCGACCTGGAGGCTGCCGGCGCGGAGGTGGTGCCGGTCGACTTCCCGGTGGTCTCGAACTATGAGGGCGACCGCCCCGGCGCCCCGACAATCGGCACCCGGGGACTGGTGAGCCCCGAGTACCTGCACCGCGAGATCGTCGACCTGTCGGCTTGGGCCTGGGACGATTTTCTCCGCGCGAACGGTGACCCGGAGCTGAACCGCCTGGTCGACATCGACGGGGCACAGATCTTTCCGCAGCCGGAGGGAGCGCTGCCCGACCGCTACGTGGGGTTCGACGACGACATCGCCGAATACCCGCGGCACGTGCGCGAGCACCCGGTCGAGCATTTCACCGAGATTCCGCACCTCGCCGAGGGGCTGGCAGCGCTGGAGACCACGCGCCGCCTCGACCTGGAGGAGTGGATGGATGAGCTCGCACTCGACGCCGTGCTGTTCCCGGCGGTCGCCGATGTCGGCCCGGCCGACATGGATGTGAACGAGGCATCCGCCGATCTCGGTTGGCGCAACGGAGTCTGGGTGGCCAACGGAAACCTCGCGGTGCGACACCTGGGAATACCGACGGTGACGGTGCCGATGGGCACGATGGCCGACATCCACATGCCCGTCGGACTCACCTTCGCCGGGCGCGCCTACGACGACACGGCCCTTTTGACAATCGCCGCGGCCTTCGAGGCGACCGGCAGCCGCCGCACTCCCCCGCCGCGCACCCCGTAGCCGTGCGCTCAGTGCCAGGCACCACAACGATGTGAGCCTGGGAAGTGCACGCCCGAACAATCACCCGATCCACCATCTCAGTCGGCGGCCAGCGTAGGTGATGAGCGGACAGCGTAGATGATGAGCCGACAGCACCCTGGCCCGATCCGGAATCGGTGTCGGTGTCAGCTGCAGGTGACCTCGAGGGTGCCCTCGCCGAGTTCGGCTTCGCCGCCTTCGCGAACAATGCCGTCGACCCTCAGTTCAGCGACGTCGTCGAATGCGACCTGGCCCACCGAGTGGTCGTCGTCGCCACCAACCCTGATCGAGTAGAACCGCTCGGTGGTTGACATCGGCTGGTCCGTGCCCAGGTCGATACGCACCTCACCATCCCAACCCAGATCCACCCGGACGAAATCGATGTCGAGAAAAGCCGGCTCCTGTGACCCGTCGTCGACACCCGGCCCGGAGACCAGCACATCCTCGTCGCCTGACATACAGGTGGTCGGGCTGAAGGTGAACGACTGGCCATCCAACACCAACGTGGCGGTGTGTGCGCCGTCGGCCGCGTCCACCGGGCTCTCGGCGGCGGGAGCCTCGCCAGCGGGAGCCTGGCCAGCGGGAGTCTCAGCCGCCGGAGCGTCAACGACGGGCGTGTCCGCAACCGGCGCGGCATCGCCGACCAAGCCGCTGAAGGGTCCGGCTGCACAACCGACCAGAAGGGCGGCGGCCGCGAGCACCGCCGCCGCCGTGAGTGAGCGGTGAAGGGAACGATGATTCATGTGGCTACGCATACTCGCACCCTATCGAGAACCGCGGGAGCATTCATGAAGCACGCCCACCGCTATGCGCCGAACGCTTACTCCGCCTCGGCGGGTTGTTCCGTTCGCGCGGGATACTCCGGCTCGCTGGGCCGTGCCGGCTCCGGCACCTGCACGGGCACGGCCAATTGCTCTCGATCAGCCCATTGCTCTGCGCGCCGTGCGCGCCGGCGGTGCAGAGCCAGCAGCAGGGCAATCACCGCCCCGACCCCCGCCACGAGCAGCACGACCACGAGGTTCGGGACGCGCGAGCCCACGCCCGCCACCCACGACTCGACCGCGAACGAGGTGCTGGTCGACAGAACGCCACCCAGGCCATCCACGCCCACGACCACCAGAAAGACGCCGAGGGCGAGCGAGAACATTCCAGAGATGATGGCGTGCCAACTGTTGCTCCAGCGCCCGATGTGCACCATGCGGGGGCGGATCCACCCGCGGCGCCTCTGGGAGAAGGTCTTCCAACCGAGCGCCAGTGCGAGCAGCGGCACCGTCATGCCGGCGGCGTAGATCGCCAGCAGGGTGCCGCCGTAGACCGGGTTGCCTCCGACGGCAGCCATTGTCAGTACGGAGCCGAGGATGGGCCCGGTGCACACGCCGGCAACACCGTAGGCTGCGCCGAGCGCGAAGACGGTCAGGTTCGTTCCGGTGTCCTTCGGGTCACTGCGCCCGATTGTTGGCAGGGGAATCCCGAGTAGCTGCACCAGGCCGAGGACGATCAGCAGTGACGCAGCAATGGTGATCAGCAGGCCCTGGTTGGTCATCAGGAACGCCCCGACCGCCCCGGCCAGCACCCCCAACGGCACCAGAGTGGCGACGAGACCGAGGTAGAAGATGCCGGTGCGGGCGACCAGGGTCGCCGGGTTGCTGAACGCATAGGCGAAGAAGGCCGGGAGCAGCATCACCGAGCACGGGCTGAGCAGGCTCAGCACCCCTCCGAACAGCGCCCCGAGGTAGCCGATGTCGATCACTGCTGGGCTGCCACCAATTCCTGCTCGATGACTTCGCGGAAGACCTCAAGCGGCTGGGCCCCCTGCACCGGGGTGTTGCCAACGATGAACGTGGGTGTGCCACTCACGCCGATCGCCTGGGTCTCCTGCAGGTCGGCCGCCACTCGTCGGGCATGGGCGGGGTCATCCAGGGCGAGGGTGAATGCCGCGAGATCCAGGCCCGGGATCGATTCTGCGACGGCGGTGACGGCTGCCTGGTCCCAGACCGTTCCGCCGGTCGGCGCTGTCGCATACAGGGCGCCCGCATATTCCCAGAACAGCCCCTGGGCGCCTGCCGCATGTGCCGCGATCGCCGCGTCCGGGGAGGTCTTGCCGAGCACAGGGGCGTCTCGCCACTCGAACCGCACCAGGCCGGTATCGACGTACTCTGTCATCACCGTTGGCAGCACCTCGTTCGCGAAGACCGCGCAGTATGCGCAGCGGAAGTCGGCGTATTCGATGATGACGACGGGTGCGTCCAACTCTCCCTTGGCTGCCGCGTCAGCCGGGTCGCGGCGGGCCAGTTGCGAAAGTTCCGGGCCCTGTTCCTGTTCGGCATCGGATGCCGGCGGGCTCCCCTCGGCCGCGCCTGTCGGCCCGGGGGCAAACTCGTTCGACGCGTTGGGTTGCTGTTGCGCCGCGATTCCGACCGCACCGAGGGCGACCGCGAGCAGGATGCCGAGAGTCCAGGTGAGTCTGAGCCTGGTGGTGCGAGACCCATCCGCTCGGTTCTTCTGGGCTGACCCGCCCCGAGGTTCTCCTGCAGATGGTGATGCCACGACTGTCACGCCTCCGGTCGTACTCGTTGTCAGGCGCGGTCATAGGTTTCCGGCCCCGACTAGGGTATCGATCGGTACATGCCAGAGCGCTGGGAGCCGATTCGGTTTCGTCGGGCGGGCTCGGCGGGGATCAACCCCTTGGCGGTCAGTACCAGCCGGCCGACTCGGAGTGGTTCCACGCCGCGCACGGGGTTCCGTACGAGCCGGCGATGTAGCCCAGTCCCCAGCTGATCTGGGTCGCGGGGTTGGTCTGCCAGTCAGCGCCTGCGGAGGCCATCTTGCTGCCGGGAAGCGCCTGTGGAATTCCGGCAGCCCCGCTGGATGCGTTGTACGCGTTGGCGTTCCAGCCGCTCTCCCTGTCCCAGAGTGCCACCAGGCACCCGAACTGGGAGTCGCCCCAACCGTATGACGATGCCGCCATGTCACGCGCGATCGCCTGGGCGCCCGAAGGGTTGCTGGGTGCGCTCGGAGCGGAGCCAGTGACGGGCGCGCTGTTCGCGGCGGCCTCCTCCGCTGCGGCCTGCGCGGCCGCTTCTTCGGCAGACTTCGCTGCGGCCGCTTCTTCGGCAGCCTTCTTCTCTTCGGCAGCCTTCTTCTCTGCGGCTTTCTTGGCCGCCAATTCCTCGGCCTTCTTCGTGGCCTTCTTCACCTTGGTGGTCTCGGCATGTGTCTGGTCCACGAGCTCGAAGATGCGCCCCGGTGTGAGCAATTCGTAATTTCCGAGGGAGGCGACTGATGCCGAGAGCGTGGCCGTGTCTGCCTTGCCCTTCGCCGAGCCGATGGCGTCTTTCGCTACGGTGATGGTGTCTTTTGCCTTGCTCTTCGCGCGAGCAGAACTCACGATGCCGTAGGCGGCCAACTGGTCTGATTGACGCCCGGTGCTTGCGGTGAGCACCTCCGTTGCGGCAATGCTCGCATTCGTGGCCTCGACGTTGGACTGCACCACGAACCCGGCGCCGACGAGGGCACCGACAGCCACCAGGGAGCCGGCAACGAGCAAGCCGCCCCGCATCCTCGTTTGTCGTTTCTGAGCGCGAATCGCACTTCGGGTCTCTGAGATGGAGCCGGTGCTGTCATCAGCGGGCGTGCGTGAACGAGAAAAAAAGTTATGCATAGAATTCACCTGTCGAATCACACCGGGCAACGCATAGGCGCGCGTGCCACGGAGCGATTCTTATAATCGACGATCCTCGAGCGACGGGTGTCGCGCGGGCGAAGTGGCCAGTCTGCAAGGCGTTTCTCGGCAAATCATCTGCAGAACCTGTGAATTCGCCCAATGAACAGCCGGTACCGCCGTGACGGATTGCGTATGCGGAAGCTGCGTACCAGATCTTCACCGGGGAGAATGGAAACACTATGAAGACTATGGAAGAAGTAGGCGACTGGCTTTCTGAACTGCAGTCGCAGCGTCGCCGTGACCTGGTCACCAAGCAGATGGCCTTCGGCAACACGGGCGCGATGAATGCTCTGAAATGGGTGGTGAACACTTCCGCCGGAGAGGAGGAGGTGCAGCTCAAGATCAACGAGTTGCAGATCGCCAGTGGTGAGGCCATGGGCGACGAGATGGCATCGGTCGCCTACAGCGCCATGATCGCTGCGCTGAACTGGGTGCTTGGCCGCGACTGACGGCGGACTCAACCACGCATCCCTTTATCTCATGCGAGCGTTACATGTCAACCCCTTGTGGTGGGGTAATTCAGGGTGGGATGCTTATTCCTATTAGTGCTCTACAACAGAGTTCTGCAAAAGAAATGAGGTAGGACATTGAACGACAAGATCAAGAACACCGCCGAAGAGATGGCCGGTAAGGTCAAAGAAGGCGTTGGCAAGGTCACAGACAACGAGTCCCTTGAGGCTGAGGGTCGCGCCGATCAGACCAAGGCGAACGTCAAGCAGGCCGGCGAGAACGTGAAAGACGCGTTCAAGAGTGCAACGGAGTAATTCATGAACCTTCTACTGATCATTGTCATTGTCATTGCGGTTATTCTCGCAATCACGGGTGGCCTCGTGCAGTCGCTCAACTTCCTCCTCTGGGTGGGAATCGTGCTTGCCGTCATCGCCATCATCGCTTGGTTGATCCGATCGATGTCTGGACGAAAAACAGTCTGACGCCGCGCGCGCTGAACCAGAGTAAATGACGAGGTGTTCTCCGCCATTCGGTGGGAACACCTCGTCATTTTTTACCTGCGAGTGGTGCCACCTTGGAGAGGAATGAGATGAAACAGATCAACTTCCCTGGTTGCTCTGTAGTCACGGGCACCGCCATTGCCGACGCACTGACCAAATATCTTCCCGAACTCGGTCGAACAGGATCATCCCGGGCGGTGCACATACCCGTCCAAGGGCCGGACGGCAGCGTTTCTCTGCAGAGTTTCGTATTGACCCCAGCCACATCACTGGGCGTTTCAGACTCCAGCGACTTGGCGGAGGGAGTGGAAGACGCCCTGTTCCCTGTTCCGGATTTTCCCCCTGCCGCCCGCGTCGCCAGGTCCGTGCCGTCAGAAGCCGCCGAGAGACGGGCCCGAGTTCTGGAGCGGGCCCTCACCTGGATCGAGTAGCTTCACTCACGTCGATTTGTTTCGTTCGGTCGGGGCATCGTTCCGGCGCGCGTGGTCTTTTATCTCTTGGGCCGCCAGCACATCCCGTATCCGGAGGCTGGCGGCCTTCGTCACGTTCCGCGACTGGCGCATCGGCACGCTGATGCTCTTCTCGGCGTCCAGCCCCGAGCGCAATTGTCGCATCCGCTCCAACTCGGCATCGAACTCACCGCCCGCGAGCAAAGACCAGTTGGTCAACCACAGCCACAACAGGAATACGAGCGCGCCACCGATCGCGCCATAACTGCGCTCGAACGAGGAGAAATTGGCGAAGTAGATTGTGAACCCGACGGATGCCAGTATCCAGACGACGACGGCGACCAGTGCTCCGACGCTCACCCATCGCACTTTCGGGTGTCGTACGTTGGGCGTGAAGTAGTACAGCAGGGCGAACACAGCGAGCATCAGGATGAGCGCGACCGGGAATCGCAGGATGTTCCACGCGATCACGAGAGCAGGTTCGATCCCAAGTATTTCCACGGCGGTGTCGGCGACAGCATCGCCGATGGTGACCGCGAATGCGGCGATCGCCATCATGACGACGATAAGAGCGGCGAGGGGCACGAAGGCGATTCTCGTCTTCCAGAGCGAACGCCCCTCCTTCTGTCCATACACTCTGTTCATAGCCCTCCCGAATGCGGAGAGGTAGCCGGATGCCGACCACAGCAGAAGAACGAGACCTACCGTGAATGCATAGCCGTCGGGAGCCTGTGAAAGAGTGTCGAACAGATCTTTTGCGGCAGCAGCCGTTTCGGCGTAGCCCAATTCCTGGATCGTCTGCACGATGAATTCGATCACTTTGTTCCGGCTGCCGAGAAGGCCCAGTGCCGCCACGGCAACCAGCAGCACCGGGAATGCGGCGAGCGCCGACCGAAACGCTAGGCCGGCGCTCAGGTCGAGGCACCCGTCTCGACGAAATTCGTTGATCGTGCGTCGAATGATGTACTTCCACGAACTCGCACCGAGTTCGGTCGGGTTCTTTGGCCCGTCCACCTGCGCGGGCGCCTGTGCACGGACTGCGCCCGCGGTCGGTCTGCTCATTCCACTCAGTAGACAGGTTCGGCGCCTCGACGGCAAGTTCCAAACGGTTGTTCGTCATTCATCGCTGCCCAGGATCAGACGTCTGATTGCGGTTTCCGGAGCGATGGTGCCGGTTTCCAGGCAATGGCCATCGCGAAACCGGTCGAAGACGCGCGGGTCGATGTAGCTGTTCCTCGCGATCGCCGGGGTGTTCCCGAGAACCGCGGCAGTCTGATTGACAGCCTCGGTGATCGCCCCCTTCATTTCAGACGCGTCCTTCGCCGGGCCGTGCGTGGCCAGTTCGGTTGCAGCGATGATGCTTCCGTGCAACGTGCGAAAGTCTTTCGCGGTGAACTCACCCCTGGTGCGCAGGCGCACATACTCGTTGACGTCTCCTGCCCGCACCGCGCGCCAGTCACCCTCGTCCTTCCACGCCAGAAGTGTGGCGTGCGGGCCCCGGCGCTTCAGTGACCGAATGACCGCCGCAAGATCCTCATCGGTTGTCTGGGACGACCAGTCGACAGCGCTCTTGCCGACGAAGTTGAGAAAGACGGTGTTCTCAGAAACCCGCGCATCGGCGCCCTCCAGAGTCGTGAGACCGCGGCTGCCGTGCTGCTGGGCGTAGCGTTCACTTCCTACTCTGAGATAGGCGCTGTCCAACAGGCGAAATGCTGCGGCAAGCGCACGCTCCCGCGTCCCGGCTCGCGTGCGGAGATCTCGAGTGACGAGGCGCCTGGCCGCCGGCAGCCGCTCAGCCAGATCGAGCGCGCGCCCGTACTTCTGGCGCGCCCGTCGACGATTCCACTGTTCGTGGTAGATGTACTGCCGCCGACCGCCTGCGTCTGTTCCGATCGCCTGGATGTGCGCATTCGGATACGGAGCGATCCAGAGATTCTTCCATGCCGGCGGGATGACGAGTTGATCCACCCGTTCACGTGCCGTAACGCAATCCAGAGGGGCCCCGGTCTCGTCCAGCAGGCTGAAACCACTGCCACGACGACGCAGGGTCCACCCTGGGGCAGACGGATCCGCCATGCGCAGCCGCACGCTAATGCTTCGTCACTTCTTGGCGCGTGCCGCGGTCGACTTCGAAGGCTTCGTCTGCTTCACCGAACCCGGGGTGCGGTTCTCCGCACTCACCATCCACGAGTACTGCTCCAACTTCTCGATGACCGCGTGGAGGATGTCCGCAGTGGTGGGATCCTCCTCGTCGATCGCATCGTGCACGTCGCGCATCGTGGCGGTCGTCGCGTCGAGGCGATCGGTGATCAGGTCGATCGCATCCGTCGTCAAGACTTCTCCATGGGAAAACGGGCTGAGGGAAGTCTTCGCGCTCACCGTCTGGGACGTGCCGTCTGGTTCGGCCTGAAGAGCACGCATCCGCTCGGCGACGACGTCGGAGAACTCGCGCACGTCAGCCACGATCTCGTCCAGCTGGAGGTGCAGGTCTCGGAAGTTCGGGCCGACGATGTTCCAATGAGCCTGTTTGCACTGGAGGTGGAGTTCGATCAGGTCCACGAGTACGGCCTGGAGGTTGTTCGCAAGAGTCGTTGAGGCTTTCATGCTGTACCTTTCGTCGGTTGTTTTGTGTGCGGTCGTCTGCTCAGGGAGCGATGTCGGGGTCTATGTCGTCAGACTCCGAGAGCATTTCGTCGAAGGCCTCGTCAGACGTCGCCTGCCCTTCATCGCCGACCCGGGGAAGTTCGTCGAAAGATTCTTCCTCGAACACCTCCTCCGGGCTCTCGCCGAGCCGGGGAAGTTCGTCCAGATACTCGTCGTCGGTGCCCAAGTCGTCGGTGCCCAGGCCGTCGGTGCCCAGGTCGTCGGTGCCCAGGTCCTCGCCGCTCAGGTCCTCGGTGCCCAGGTCGTCCGTGCTCAGGTCCTCGGTGCCCAGATCCTCGGCGCTCAGGTCCTCGGTGCTCGGATCGCTCATGGTGGAACTCCTTTGCCGCAGGTGCGATTCTGTACGAATACGCCATCTGAAACTTCACCCTACGTCGGGCTCCCACCGTCCGGCTAGGGCTTGCTTCTCACCTCGGCCACTGGTAAGTTCTCCCACCCCGCGGCGTCGAGCACACGCGACGTCACTAATTTGCCACCCGCGCTGACGCGGCACCATGGGCAGGCCTACTCGCCGTCGTCACCACGGTACCGCTTGTATGGAAGCGCATTCCATCGCCGCGCATCCAGCGCATCCTTGTCGGCCGCAGCCGGTATCTCGGCCAGCAGCGTGCGAGCCGCTGAAAGCTCCCGCTCGGTCTCAGCCCGATCCTGGTAGAGAAACTCGTCGGAGGCCTCGGCGTGGGCCTGCTCCAGCTTCTCTTCGAGATCACGCACGATGCGTTCCTGCTGGGACCGCAACGTCTGCCTGGCCTCATCCACCCACGCGGGTTGCATATTCCGGTTGTGATCGCTCAGAGCAGCATGTTCGGCATATACCTCGGCATAGATCGCGGTTGCATTCACCCGGGCGTCCCGGTTCGCGACCTCCAGGTCACGCCGGGTGAGCTCGTGCTCCTCGAGTGCGACCGGCCGGCGGGCACCGCCCAAGCGTTCGTATTCGCGGTAGTGCGGGAAGATGCTCGAGATGGTCTTCGCGACCGGGGCAATACTCTGCCCGGCCTCGTCGACGCCCTTCGGCTGCACCCCCTGGATCGCGGTGAACGCCGATTCGGGCCGCACCACTTCTTTCGGCGGAAGCATGCCCTGGCGCAGCATCTCGCGAATGCCGGTTCCCGAGATCTGAATGCGGTACTTCTCACCGTGGGGACAGGTCCGGGTCGTCGCGTGTGTGGAGCAGCGACTGCAGTAGAACACCTCATGAAAGAGGCGCACCTCGATACCGAGCTCTTCGGGCGAGAACTCATCGAAAATGCTGTGGCTGGCGTACTTGTCGTAGAAGTCGCCTATTCCGGCGTGATCCCGCCCGATGAGCGCATGCGTGCAGCCGTAGTTCTTCATCACCAGCGCGTGCAGAACGGTTTCGCGCGGACCGGCGAAGATGTAGGTGACGCGCAGCGGCGACAGCACCGTGCGGTCTTTCGGGTAATACTGGTCGAGAACGTTACGGTACGCGAGCATTCGGTATTCGTGCCGCACGTATTCTCGCTTTGCCATCTCCACCAGCGGCTGGAGCAGAAGCCCGTCGATCTCTTCCAGAGCGTTCCGGTGAATGTATTCGTGTCCTCGGTGCAGTGGGTTCGCGCCGGTGATGAAACCGGCTACCGTGCCGAACTTCTTCTCGTCATAGAACATGCGCCAGGTGTCTTTGGGCTCGAGGCGCAACTTTTCGAACGGGCCCCAGTCCACCCGCTGCAACAACCGCACCGGTCCACCGAGGGAGACGTCACCCATCCGCCGGTTGATCGAATCGACACCCGGATGGCTGGGGTCGACAGTTCCGAAGAGGTGCTGCGCGCGGTGTTGCTTGTCGTAGTCGAAGATGTCTTGGATCGTCAGCACGGCGACCGGGTCACCGTTATGGTCTGTGAGTGCCACCTCGTCGCCGTTTTCGAGGCCGCGCACGATCTCGGCGTTCTTGGCACCGCTGGGCGCGAAGCTGAGCGGCACCGGCCAGATAATCCCGTTGGCCAGACGGCTGCTCTCCAACACCGAGGTGTAGTCGTCTCGGTTCATGAACCCCGTGATCGGGGAGAGCACGCCGGTGGCGATCATCTCGATCGTGATCGCCGCTTCGAGGTCGATTCGAATCGACGGAAGCTCACGCGCGTGCGCTATCTGCTCGTCACGCTGACCGTCGGCGACCACCTGGTCGACGAGCACTCCGCCGTGGGGCTGCTGCGGATATTTCCTGAAGTTCACGGTTCCAACGCACCTTTCAATACGATTACACATTCCACGCTGACTCCATAGTGGCCTGAACCATAACAGCGCCCACCCGGTGCGAACGAATCCGCGGCCGGGCAGTGTGGCCGCTGGTATTGTGGACTGGCTCGGGATCGCAGGGAAGCAGGCGCACACGCATGATGGCAGCCAGACCGAAGAAGTCACCTCGGTCGAACCCACGTGCCCGCCGGATCCTCACCTGGGTACTGCTTTCTCTCGTCACGATCCTCGTTGCCGCGGTGGTCGGACTCCTGGTGTGGGCCAACGTCGGAGTGATGCAGGCAGAGCCAGGACCATTGGCTGTGGTTCAGGCGAATCCGGCGATCTCGATCACCGACTATTCCGATTCGGTGGTCCTGGCACCGACAGGAGAGGCATCCGGCTCAGGGCTGATATTCATTCCCGGCGCCAAAGTGGACCCGAACGCGTACCTCTACAAGCTGTCGGGCGCCGTGGAAGAAACCGGTGTGACGGTCGTGGTCACCAAGCCCATCCTCAATCTCGCGTTCTTCGACCTACGCGCATTGACAACCTTCACCGATCATGTCCCGGGTATCAGCACCTGGTCTGTCGGCGGTCACTCCCTCGGCGGGGTGCGGGCCTGCCAATACGGCGAGCAGCCGGATGTGAGCGGTCTCGTGTTGTTCGGAAGCTACTGCGCGAACGACCTGTCCAACACAAAGATGCGGGTGCTCAGCCTGAGCGGGAGCGACGATGGTTTGAGCACACCGCAGAAGATCAGGGAATCGTCGCACCTGTTGCCACCCGGCACGATCTTCTTCCAGATCGACGGCGCCAACCATGCGAGCTTTGGCGACTACGGCGCCCAACCCGGGGATGGAACCGCATCGTTGAGCAGCCCGACGGTGCGCTCGATCATCACCGAGCATCTGACCGATTTCTTCGCGGCGGGGTAGATCACCCGACTACCAGCGCGGTCTGCCCGTCCACGGTGGGTGATGATCACTGCGTTCGGGTTCGTAGTGATCATCACCCACCCGGACGGGCGGCCCCAGTTATTCTCGCTCTCTCCGACTCGGGGATGCTGCGGCCCGCTCAGCCTCGACACCGCGAAGCCATTCCTGAACGGCTTGGGTCACCGCATCAGTGATGTGACCCGCAACCGCGCTGTGATGGCCGGCAGGCACCGCTGACCACTGCGAGACGGCTGTCGGCAACGGAACCACCTCGGCAGAACGTTCGCCTGTGTGGGCTGGCGTCAGGACACGCATACTGTGCTCCTCTGAACTGAACTCGGCGATCACCGCCACCGAGGTCCAGGGCAATGCGGTATGGCAATTCAAAACCATGATCACGTGGTTGTCAATACTCGGGCTCAGCGTCGGTGCGGTGTTCGCGTTCCCGCTTGTCATGGGATCGGCCGCAATCGGGGTGGTGGATCTCTATCGTCTGGTTCCGGGAGCGTTGGACGGCTACACCGCACCAACTGGCAGTGGCTTGCCTTTCGACGTCGTAGCGGGGAGAATTTAAGGCCTCAATCGTCAATAAAAACGAGGCCGCCGTGGCAGAATCTGGACGGGAAGAGAAACTGATCGAGGCGTTCGTAGCCCTCATCGACACTCTCGTCGACACGTACGATGTGATCGACCTGCTGCACACCCTCTTGGAGGAATGCACCGAACTCCTGCCAGTCGACGCCGGCGGCATTCTGCTGCTCGATGCAACCGGCGGGCTGCAATCCGTGTCATCCACCAGCGAGAAGATCGAACTGGTCGAGGTCCTGCAATTGGACGCCGGATCGGGCCCGTGTGTGGACGCGTTCAACACCGGCGAACCCGTCGTCGTGCAAAACATCGCCGAAACGGGTGCACGTTGGCCAGAGTTCCGACTGGCTGCCCTGAGCTCGGGATTCCATTCCGTTCATGCCGTTCCGATGAGGCTGCGCGGAGAAACCATCGGCGCGATGAACCTTTTCAACAGGCGACCCGGAAGGCTGACCGAGCGGGATGCCGCCCTTGCCCAGGCCTTGGCCGCCGCCGCGACGATCGGCATTCTGCAAGAACGAAACACTCGCGAATCGAGCGTCGTGACCGCGCAGCTGCAGCGGGCTCTCGACAGCAGAATCATCATCGAACAGGCCAAGGGAGTGCTGGCCGCCTCAGGAACAATCGGGGTCGACGAGGCCTTCTCCGCAATGCGCGCCCATGCCCGCAACACCAATGCCAGCATTCGCACCGTGGCCGCGCAGATCGTTGATCGAACCCTGGAGATTAACGCCTTCGCCCCCTCCCGTCTGCGGCCGACTACCGCGGGTGGACTGGGTGATGCCGACGACAGTCAAACCGGGGGCGGGTCATCCGAAAATCTGCAGGCCTGAGAAGGAATAGAGTGCAGGCACGGGGCAAAGCGTCTGATGGCGCGACTAATCTTCCCGGATCAGGCTCTTACGAAAGGTGACCCGTGGTCGACAACATCCTCTTCGACGTCAATGATCGTCTTGCCACGATCACCCTGAATCGGCCAGATCGCTATAACGCGTTCGATGTGCCGACCGCTCACCGCTGGCGTGACATCGCCCACGAGGTGACCGACAGAAGCGACATCCAAGCGGTACTTCTGGCAGGCAACGGGCCGGCATTCTCTGCCGGCGGCGATGTGCTGGCAATGGCGTCGGGGGCCATCGGCGCCGGTACTGCGGTCACTGAAGCCGCCGAGGTGTTGCACGACGGCATCCGCACCCTGGTGCTGTCGACGGTTCCGATTGTCGCGGCCGTGCATGGCGTCACAGCGGGTGGTGGCCTGGGAATCGTGCTCACCGCAGATTATGTCGTCGCAGCTGAGAACGCCACCTTCAGCAGCCGCTATGCAAACATGGGGCTCACCCCCGACATGTCGGTGACCAGCCTGCTTCCCCGCGCGGTCGGTGAACGCCGCGCGCTGCAACTTCTGTTGCAGGACCGTGCGCTCAGTGCAGCCGAGGCACTTGATTGGGGCTTGGTCGCTGAGGTCACACCCGAGGCGGATCTCAGAGATCGGGCTCGGGCAGTTGCCCGCTACTGGCTCGACAACGCCGCCGGGGCATTCGGGCAGGCGAAGCATCTGCTGCGCTCGGGAATGGATCGAGACTTGGCGACGAACCTCGACGAGGAGGCCCGCTCGATCGGTGCGGCCTTCGAGACAGACGAGGCGAAGGCTCGAATTGCGGCGTTCGCGGCGGCCTCAACCCGGCGAGCCGGTCACCTGTAGGCCGCATCCTCCTGTTTTGTGGGGTCGGTGGCAGGCGGCTACGCGAGGATCGGGATCGCGCCCGTAGCGGTGAAGGCGTCCCGAGGGCGTACGTCGGCCGTGGTTCCCCGCTCGGCGGAGAAGATCGGATGCGGCGCCGTAACCGGTGCCACGGGAATCATCTCGGCGGTTCCGATGATGGCCACGGTGCCGATCGCCGAGGGCAGACGACGACCGCGACGCACAATGACCACGGTTGCGAGCGCCAGCGGAAACGCGACCACACTGGGCGCCGCCACCCAGAAGGACTGGCTGGCGATACCGAACACGCCCCAGAGCAGATAACAGGCCATCAGAAGCCACTGCGTGGTCTCTGAGATGGCCGCCAACCGCACGGGGTCATTGCGGTGCTGCCAGGTGGAGCGGGCCTGCGGAATCCACATCAGAATGGAGAGAGCGGTTGCGCCCAAACCGAGCGCATTGATGAGAGCGTTGTCGATGACCATGCGGGTTGTTCTATCTTTCTCACGGTCCTTGGGAAGAATTCCCACTGGACGGTTCTTTACGAGGGCATCAACGATGTCACAGTCATCATAGTCACAAAATGGGCACGCCGTCGAGCACATTCCTTGACCAAGAACTCCCCGTCGGCAACGTCGAAGAACACTCGTGAAGACGAGACGTTTCATGCTGCGAATGAGGGTTACAACCAGGCAGGCGGTCTCGGTGCCGGGGTACCGGATTCTGTCGCGACTCCCGCCGCTCCCCTGCCAGTGGCCCACTGGGCCAGGGCCGCCGCCGAGCCTGTGAGGATGACCGCATCGCCTGCGTCTTCTGAGCCGACCGCCCACGGACCGGGACGGTCATCCGGCATGAGAACAAAATTCGGGATCTGCTCAGCGGCCTGACGCGCGCGCCACGCCGCGATAACATTTGCCGCCACATGGTCGATGCAATCGGCCGGGATGTCGGTGAAACTGGACCCGGTATTCAGATCCACTGCATGCAGCCACACCTCTCGGGTGCGCATCCACACCGTCGCCGATGCTGCGACGGGCTGCCCCATCCTCGTACGCACCTCCGCCCGCCAGGCCTTGTCAGTCAGGGCGTTCCACGCGGTGTCGAGTTTCGTTGCGGCCTGGTTGTTCAACTCGCGCAACGCGGCAGGGGTAAGGGCGACGCCCTGTTCGATCTCGGCGTCCCTGGCAGCGGGAGACTCGTACATCGGCTTCTCGACACCGGTTTCGGCCCACTCGACGAGGTTCAGCAACGCGAGGGCATTGTAGGCAACGTGAGCCGCAACATGGCGACGTGTCCAGCCCGGCAGCAGCGACGGCCCATCGAACCGATCGTCAGTGAGCTCGCGCAGTTTCCGCAGAAAGTACTCAGTGCCCTCCCGCACGACCTGCAGATCGGGCCGGGCTCCGGTCATGTCGTCACCGTGCCCGATTACGCTTGCGTTCATTCTGGTTGCCACCCTTCATCGCCACCGTCTGTTGCCAACCTGTGCAGCCAACCTACCCGCGCCCGGCGGGGTGCGACGGGGCGATCACGAAATGTTGCAGACTGCGCAGGCGAGTTCGTGGTCAAAGTAGGGGTGCGCCCGGATGACCACGCTGGCGGCCCCGCACCTCGCCGGTTCAGTCCTTCTGAGCGTGCAGCAATGTGTCAAGTGCAACATGGGCCGGGGCATCCGGCACTTCAGCATCGGCGCTTCCGTCTCGCTCCACCGTCTCACATTCGAGGATGACCAGTACCTCGCCCACCGCCTCGCGCAAAATCTCAGGCGTGTACAGCACCCCGGGGTCACGCGGGCCGGGCGCCCCGACGTCGACGTTGCGCACGTCATGGCCGAGCACGAGCAATCGACCACCGTCGGCCAGCCAGCCAGCGGCACGCTTCAGCACGGCTGCCATGGCCTCCCTCGGAAGGTGGAGGTAACCGATAGTGACCAGGTCGAACGTTCGGCCCGGCTCCCAGTCGGTGACATCCCCCTGAATCCAATGGACGTTCGCCCCACGTTCCGCGGCCCGCGTTCGGGCTGTGACCAACGCCTCGCCTGAGAAGTCCACCGCGGTGGTGTCCCAGCCGACACCCGCAAGCCACAGCGCGGTGCGTCCGTCTCCAGTGGCGAGATCCAGTGCCGACCCGGGTGGGACATCCGCGAGTACCTGCTGAAAACGCAGCGGCGCTTCGGCCACCCAGAGGCTGTCGCCTGATGCCGTGCGCGCATCCCGATAGCGGGCGTCCCACTGGTCGCTGTTCACGTTTATCCCTTTCGGTTCAGTTCTTCGATGGCCACGTTTTCGGCGGCTGGCTGAGCGCCCGGTGCCGCTCCCGCAGTAGCGTGCGCCGGAGTGCTCCACATCGCTACTCGGGAGGCTGCAGCGCCGCCCAGTAGACGCGCACTCCCCCGAGATACGTCGCTTCTGGCCGCACAGAGCGCATCTCAAGTGGATCGGCGGTGGTGATGTCGGATCCCAGAATCACAAGATCAGCCGCCTGGCCGATCTGGAGGGTGCCACGCCAGTGGTCCGTGAAGCCCTGATAGGCACTGCCGAGCGTCGAGGCGAGTAGCCCCTTCTCCACCTCGAACCGTTCTCCGGGAATCCACCCGCCTTCCGGCTCTCCCGCGTCCGTCTGTCGGGTGGCCGCAACCGAGATCGTGGCCACAAAGTTGTTCCGTGACACAGGCCAGTCGCTGGCGAACGAGATCCGGGTGCCGAGGGCGTCGAGGGAGGCAATCTGATACTGCCGATCGAAGCGCTCCTGGCCGATGCGTGGCAGGGTGAGGTTGCGCATCACTGCGTCTTCCTGCGCCCACAGCGCCTGGAAGTTCGCAATCACACCGAGTTGGGCGAAGCGCTCCAAATCCTCCGGATGCACCAGTTGCACATGGGTGATCACCGGGCGGCGGTCCCACGCCGGATTGGCTGCAGCAGCGGCGTCCACGGCGTCGAGGGCGTCCCTGACCGCCGCGTCACCGATGGCGTGCAGGTGCACCTGGAACCCACGGGCATCGCCGGCCACCACAGCCTCGATCAGTGATTCCCTTTCCCAATTGGCGAGTCCGTGGTCATGTGAGCCGCAATAGGGATCGAGCATCTCGGCAGTTCCGCCCTCGATGACCCCATCCACAAAGTACTTGACTGTCTTGGCCGTCAGGAGCTGCGGGTGCCCGAAAGCGTCGACCTGCGCGCGTGCCGCTTGGAACCCGGCCAGGTCATCCTGCCAGCTGTCGGGGTCCATCCGGAAAGCGAGATTGGTGCGCACGGTGAGCACACCCCGGCGCGCCGACTCCAAATAGATCTCATGCTCGCCGGGCTCAACCCACGCATCCTGCATCCAGGCCACGCCCTCGGAGTTCGCGATCCGGCAGGCGGCTTGGACGGCCGAAACCTGCTCGTCGATGGTTCGCTCAGGCGCGGCATCGGTGATGAGAGCGACGGCGTGCCACTCCCGCATGGTGCCGAGCGGAGTACCGTACGGCGCGACATCATCACGGCGTTCGATCCGCCCAAGCCTCGGATCCGGCGTTTCAGCGGTGACCTTCGCCCGACGCAACGCCTCCGAATTGCACCAGACGGTGTGGTGGTCGTTCGCGTGCAGCAACACGGGTCGATCGGGCACAACCTCATCGAGCCACGAAGCGTGGAAACGACCCTCTGGGGCGAGCGCCGCATCGTATGCGCCGCCCACAATCCACTCCTCTTCCGGGTGGTCGGCAGCATAGCGACCGACCTCAGCGATTACGGCAGCCAGGTCGTCAAGTTCAGCAATCTGCGGCCCGAACGACTCGAAGCCGGCCATCACCGGATGGCAATGCCCGTCGTTGAACGCGGGAATCACGAGTCGCCCGTCAAGATCGACGACATCAGTGGCTCTGTCCATGAGAGCTCGTGCATCGTCACCGTGGGCAACGATGATGCCGTCGGTGACGGCGAGTGCGCTGGTGCGGCTGCCGGGTGCCAACCAGACGGGACCACCGTGGAAAACGGTGGTCCCGCCGTGGCGCCCAGTCGTATCTGGTGCGGTCATCGGTTCATCAGCCCTTGAAGGTTTCCCAGATCTTGGAGTAGTTGCTGAGCTCGTCGTTATTGCACGGCTGAACCGGAAGGGCGAGGCCATAGCTTTCTGGGACGACGATCGCCGGGCTGTTTGCGAGTTCCGGCTTCATGAGTTCGGTCGTGCCGAGGATGCCTGAGGCATACGCCTGGAAGTTCACGGCCACGGCCATGTTCACCGGGTCCATCATCCAGTTGAGGAAGGTGAGTGCCTGATCGACGTTCTTCGCACCGGACGGAACCGTGAAGTTGTCCTGCCAGAGGGCGACGCCTTCCTCCGGGTACACCCATGTCACCGCTGGGTTCTCCTGCGCGGCCCGCCAGGCGGCACCGTTCCAGATCATCGCCATGGCCTGTTCGCCACCGGCGAGGCGCTCGAGGATTCCATCGCTGTTGATCGTGCCCACCGATGGTTTGAACCCGACGAGCAGATCTTGGGCGGCCTGCAACTTCGGGCCGTCGGTGGTGCAGAAGTCGCCGCCGACGACACGCAGGGCGGAGTTCACACCTTCGACCATGTCATCCATGATTCCGACACCGCCTGCCGAGGCCGGCGGGTTGAAGAAGTCGGCCCAGGACTTCGGGGCGTCCTCTTCAGAGATCATCTCGTTGTTGTAGGCGAACGAGGTGGTGCCGTAGAGGTAAGGCACCGAATACTGGCGGCCCTCGTCGAAATAGACATCGAGAAAGTCGGGCTGGATGTTCTTTCCGTTGGGCAGGTCGGCTGCGTTGATCTGTCGGAGCAGTCCGTCGTCTTTGAGAATCTGAACCATGTAGTCACTGGGCACGACGACGTCGTAGCCCGCACCGTCACTCGCTCGCAGCTTGGCTTCGAGGCTCTCGTTCGAGTCGTAGTAGTCGACTTTCAGAGTGATACCGGTGTCTTCCTTGAACTTGCCGATCAACTCTTCCGGAAAGTAGTCGCTCCACGTGTAGAGGCTCACTTCGCCGCTGGTGGCCGGCGTGAAGCCCGTCGTTTCGACGCCTCCGTCACCGGCTGCCGGGGCATCGGCGCCGTTGTCGCTGATTCCACCGCCACACCCGCTGAGGGCGAGGGCGCCGATGGCCGCTATCGCGGCTGCCGTGACGAACCGCTTGTGGGATTTATGCATTCTTCTTGCTCCTTCGATGGGTTTGCAGATACGCGATGGTTGTGACGAGGATGGCGATCACCAGGAGCAGCACCGCGATGGCGTTGACGGCCGGGCTGGCGCCGCGACGAATCATGCTGAACAGGTAGACCGGCAGCGGGGTGGCCCCCGATGATGACAGGAAGTTCGAGATGATGAAGTCGTCCAGCGAGATCACGAAGGCCAGCAGCGCGCCCGAGATGATTCCGGGCACCAGCAGCGGCAGGGTGATTCGGCGAGCCACCTGCCAGGCGGATGCGCCCAGGTCGGTCGCCGCCTCGAAGTAGGTGCCACCGATTCCTCGCAGCCGTGCCCGGATCGGCATCAGGGCGAACGGGATGCAGAACGAGATGTGTGCCAGCATCAGTGCCAGCATTCCGGGTTGCAACCCGATGATGCGAATGAACCCGAGCGTTGCCACCGCGAGCACGATCTCGGGGATCACCAACGGTGCCGACAGGATGCCGAGTGCGATCGAACTGCCCTTCGCCCGTAACCGTTCGACCGCAAGGGCGAACAGGATCGCGAACGTCGTGGCGAAGAAGGTCGCGACGACCGCGATCTGCAGCGAGATCATCACTGAGTTGATCAGGTTCGCGTTGGTCAGCACGCTCTCGAACCAGCGCAGACTGAATCCCTTCCAGATCAGCGCCGAATCCCCGTCGTTGAACGAATAGATGGTGGTGATGACGATGGGAACGTAGAGGAAGACCAGCGCGAATACCGCGATCGCCCCAAAACCCGGAAACTCGCGCAGGCGCAGGCTCTTCGGTACCCTGCGCGTGGGCGCACTCGTGCTGCTCATAGCGATATCTCCACTTTGCGTCCGGACCTTCGTGAGTAGAACGCGATCAGCATGAGGGTGAGCATGAGCATCACCAGGACGATCACCGACAGGGCGGCGCCGAACGGCCAGTTGCGCGAGGCGCCAAACTGTGCCGCGATGAGGTTACCGATCAGGAGCAGTTTGCCGCCGCCCAGCAGTACCGGTTGCACGTAGGAGCCGAACGCCGGCATGAACACGAGCAGCAGCCCGGAGACGATTCCCGGGGTCGCGATCGGCAGGATTATCCGGCGCACGACCGCCATCTTCTTCGCTCCGAGGTCATAGGCTGCCTCAGCCAAACGGAAGTCGAATCCGGCGAGGGAGGAGTAGATGGGCAACACCATGAAGGGCAGAAAGGTGTAGATCAGGCCGAGCTGGGACGCGAACGGCGTGTAGAGCAGGTCGACACTGCCGATGCCGACGGCCTTCGTGAAGGTGTTGACGATGCCGTTCTCGTTGAGGATGAGCATCCACGCGTACGTGCGCACCAACAGGTTGGTCCAGAACGGGATGGTGACCAACAGCACCAGCACGTTCTGCATGCGCGGCTTGCGGGTGGCCATCCAAAGGGCGAGCGGAAACGCGAGGACGAGGCAGACCACACTAGTGACACTCGCCTGCACGAGGGAGTCGCCGAAGACGGCGAGGTAGCGCGGATCGAACGTGGTGTTGCCGAGGAAGTCAACCTGCACGAGGAACGAACGGTAGGCCTCGAGGGAGAAGTCGTAGATGACCCCACCGCCGGTCTTCGGGCGGCTCAGAAACGAGAAGATCACGATGATGATGAGCGGTCCGACGGTGAACAACAAGCCGATGATGAGCGCTGGGACACTCCCGAGCCAGCCGATCTGGCCGGGTCTCTTGGGGTTGCGTCGTTTGATCCTCGCAGGTGACGGATCGGGTATTCGTTTCTCCGCCTCGACCGTACCGGTGCGGGTCATCGCGCGGTCTCAGGCATCAGAGGCCGTATGTTCGCGGGCTCCGCGTACAGTTTGATCACCGAGCCGACCTTGGTCGCCTTGTCGTCGAACGGGGGCGGGATGCGCACACCGAGTTCAGTGCCATCATCAAGCAGGACGGTGCACCGCAGATCGGTTCCCATGTAAACCAGCCCGGAGATGGTGCCGGTGGCAAAGTGGTGCGCGCCATCGCCCACCGTGATGCGCTCGGGCCGGATGGCGAGAGTGACGGTGCCGTCGGGCGTGGGCACTGTCTTCGGCAGTGTCACCGACTGTCCGCCAGGCAGCGTGATGATCAGCGGGGAGTCCGCCACGGCGGCCGCCCCGTCCGGAGCCCGGACCGCGTCCGTGTTGATGAAATTGGTCTCCCCAATGAAGTCGGCGACGAACCGGTTGACCGGCTTTTCGTAGATCTCTTCCGGCGTGCCGATCTGCACCGGCCGACCCTTGTCAAAGACAGCGATCCGGTCACCCATGCTCAACGCTTCCTCCTGGTCGTGGGTGACGAAGACGAAAGTGATCCCGGTGGTGCGTTGCAGGCGCTTGAGCTCGGCCTGCATGCCGCGGCGCAGCTTCAGATCCAACGCGGCGAGCGGCTCGTCCAGAAGCAATACTTCGGGCTGCTTTGCGAGGGCCCGCGCCAGTGCGACCCGTTGCTGCTGACCACCGGACAGTTGTTCTGGCTTTCGGCTCGCCATCTCCTGCATCTGCACCAATTCAAGCATTTCAGTGACCCGGGCTTGCACTTCGGGGCGCGGACGGCCCTCCATCTCCAGGCCGAAGGCGATGTTCTGCGCCACCGTGAGGTGGGGAAACAACGCGTAGGACTGAAACACCGTGTTCACCGGCCGCTCGTGCGGCGGAAGCTGATCGATGCGCCTGGAACCGAGTCGGATCTCACCGGCGTCGAGCGTCTCGAGCCCGGCGATGGAGCGCAGCAGGGTGGTCTTGCCGCAGCCCGACGGGCCGAGCATGACAAAGAATTCCCCCTGTTTGATACTGAACGACACGTCGTCGATCGCGTTGATCGCAACTTTTTCAGGAGTGATGTACGTCTTTCGCGCACCTTCGATCACGATCTCGCGTGACGGTGAGGAACTGGGATCGATCCGGTCGTATCCGGAAATCGTGGTGACTGGAATAGTCAAGACGTGCACACCGCCGCTCTGTGGAACGACCCTTGCCATTTTGCCGGGGTTCGTGTTGGATTCAAACTAATGGCGTTAGATTGACTTCGCAACCGTGTTCACGTGAACAGTGACCGAATTGGAATATTTGGTGGCGTGGTCTCCGCACTCCCAGAAGGGGGATTGATCCAGCGTGGCTGAAGAGTTGGGCCCAATTCGTGCTGGGCGTCGAAGGCGCCCGGGTCGGCCGACGATCGCGAAGATCACCACGGAAGGCATCGCGCTTGCTGCGCTGGAACTCATCGATGAACGCGGCTGGGCGGCGCTGACCATGTCATCGCTCGCATCACGACTTGGTGCACGGGCACCTTCCCTGTACCACCACATCTCCGGCCAACACGATTTGATCGACCTCGTTCGAGACCTGGTGGTCGCCGAGATCGACGTGTCAATGTTTAAAAGCCTGCCTCTCGCTGATGCGTTGCGCGCGTTCGGGCTCTCCTACCACGAGGTCTTTGCCCGTCATCCGAACACCATCCCCGTTCTGAGCGTCAGTCCGATCCGGGATGGGCGAACGATCGGCATGTATGAAACCGTGATGGTGGCGATGGCGCGCCACGGCTGGAGCGGCGAGCGTTCACTCGAGTTTCTGCTTGCCCTCGAGTACGTTGCACTCGGTACGGCCTTCGAGTGGAGCGCCAAGGATCTGATGATCTCGACGGAGGCAGCGGAGAAATTCGACGCTCCGCTCCTCGCGAGTTACGTGACCAGTCGCACCGATCAGCAGGTTCTGGCCATCACAACGTTCACGCACCTGCTCGATATGCTCATCGCCGTTTTCGAGGTCGGCGACGTGGCGTCGATCACCCGTGCGGGAGTATCTGCTTTGACCAAATAGGCGTGAGACAGAATCTCGCGACGAGGCAACTCATCCCATCCGGCACTGAATAATGCCGTCCGATCCTTCGCTCAGCCTGCCCCGGCTGCCGGAACGGGCCTAGTGTGGCGCATGCGGTCCAGAAGATCTTGCGCGCCCCAAAGTCAAGCATCTCGGTGAGGATCGCGCCGTCTCCAATGATCTGAAGGAGTAGATAATGACCAGATTGCCCGATTCCGAGCTTGTGCTCATCCCGGGCGGAACGCTGATCACAGCAACCGCCGAAGAGGGCCGTGAACTCGCCATCACGATGGCCAGGCACAGCATCCACAAGATTCAGCCCGATGCCGAGGTGCTTGCCGCCGACAGACACGTGTACGCGACAAACCCCGACAGCCTCATCGCCACTTCGCAGGTGATCGCGCTGGAGTTCCAGACCATCGCAGCCGCAAACAACTACTGGCGCGACTGATTTCTCGACGCCCCGCCCCAGGGGTCAACATCGGCATCAGAATCATCAATTCTGCTGCCGATGTTGACCCCTCACCGGGTTATCGTCGGCGACGGGCGTGGTCGAGACCGCAGTCGCCAGCGGGTCGGCTTGCGGATCCCACTGCGGGAGGTGCCCCAACGGGCTCGGCTGTGGCAGCACCTGCCTGCAGGCGTGCGCCAACGGCGCCACAAGACTCGCCACAGCAACCAGGTCGATGTCCGACAGGTGACTCCACGGCTCGGCGGCGAGCCGATTCGTGAGGTGTTCGGCACCCTCGAGCGCTTCCACACCAGCCGAGCTGATTGTATGGTCGGCGTTCAGTAGACCGCGTGCAACCAGGCGATCACCCTCCGCGGCCCACTCGTGGTCCGTCCACCCGCGGCTGAGCCTCAGGGTTCTAGCATTGCGGTCGAGCGCGCTTCGCAGCACAACACTGCTCAACCCTGCGATACCTGTGCTGACCAGTGCTATCACGTGCCCGTCACCACGGTGTTCGCGCAACGTGGTCGCTGCTTGCCAGAGCCTTCGGTACGGTTCTCTCTCGTCGGGCAGCGCCCGGTTAGCAGCAGACAGCGCACGGCCGATCGTATCGGCCCGCTGAGCTGCGACGGTGAGTGCATCCGCGGCCCGGGCGACGGAGGATTCGTCGGGGATGATGGTGCGCAGGGCCTCGGCTGCCCCGGTGGACCGTGCGTGAAGCACCTCCTCCACTGATGCGGACGACCAGACACTCGGTAGGGCCCTCTCGACCAGATACGGAGCGAACCCGCTGAACAGGGCGATCACGGGGGCCGCGTCCACCGGGCCCAATGGTGCGGCTCTGCCGGCGAAGTAGCCATCCCAGTACCGGGTCAGCCCGACGGACGCGAACCCTTCGCGCGCCTGAGGCGTGAAGTAGGAAACCGCATGGATTGGCTCGAACAGGGTCCACATCGCCCTCACCACGTGTTCGCGGGCCGGAACGGTCATCGTGTCTCCATCTCGTCTTCGAATCCACAGTCGGCCATGATCGGCGGCTGTAAATTCATTTGCCGGACAGGCTACGCCTTCACCGGGTCGACGGCGCTGCGTTTCGCCCAAGCCGAGCCACACCAAGCTCTGGTACCTATACTTCGACCATGGACGAAGGCGCACGTATCCTCGTGGCAGAAGATGACGCGCGCCTGGCAGCGATGCTGCGCGAACTGCTTCAGGGCGAGGGCTACGAAGTTGTCATCGCCCGCGACGGCCAGCGCGCACTGCACGAAGGGCTGACGCAGCAGTTCGATGTGATCCTCCTCGATCGGGGGCTCCCTGTGATCGAAGGCCTCGACGTCTTGATGCGACTGCGCGCCCATGGAGTCCGTAGCCCGGCTCTGGTCCTCTCCGCCTTGGGCAACCCCTCCGACCGGGTCGAAGGCCTCGATCGCGGGGCCGAGGATTACCTTTCGAAGCCATTCGACATCGACGAATTGTTGGCACGGCTGAGGGCGTTGCGCCGCCGTCTCACCTCCACTCTGCACGTGCTGCAGATCCCGGGCGGAATGTTGGACACCGCCTCACGCTCGGTGACCCGCTCTGGCATAGACGGTGTCGTACCCCTGACCGAACGTGAAGGAGACCTGCTTGAGAAACTGGCTCGGCGGCCAGGACAGGTTTTCTCGCGCGGGGACCTTCTGTCGTCCGTGTTCGCTGACGCCGACGATGCGGGTGTCGTCGATACCTATGTGCACTACTTGCGCAAGAAATTGGGGCGGGAATGTGTGCTCACCGTGCGGGGAATCGGTTATCGCCTGGGTCGGCTGCCGTGAACCCCCACGATGGCACCGAGCTCAGGCGGGCGTCACTTCGACTGGCGGCGCAGTTCGCTGCGTTGATCGTGGTGTTGTTCGCCATTCTCGGTGGAGTCGTCTTCGCTATTGTCCAAGCGAGCCAGGGTGAGTCGATCGAGCGGACCCTCCGCGATGCATCGGTGATCGACTCGCCCATGGACGCTCCTTCCGGTGTATTCGTCGCCATTGTTGGAGAGGACGGAGTACAACTTCCGCCAGACCTTCCGGCGGGCCTGCCTGACGAGAGTGCACTGCACGATGTTGTCACGACCGGCCGCACCGTACAGCAGAACACGACGATCGACGGTCAGACCTACGTCATCCGAACCGCCCGTGACAATGGCCGCGTGACCCAGGTCGCTGTCAACCTGCACGAGAGTCAGGAGGAGTTGCGGCGATTGGGCACGGCCCTGGTCGTCTCAGGAGTCATCGCCGCTGTCGCAGCAAGCCTGATCGCGCTGTGGATGGCTCGGCGCGCGATGCGGCCGCTGGTCGATGCGCTCACACTTCAGCGACGTTTTGTCATGGATGCCAGCCATGAGCTGCGCACCCCCCTCACACTGCTCAGTACACGAGCCCAACTGGTTCGACGGCGACTGGCTTCGATGGACTCCGGTTCGGTGACCGGCGTCGTCGCCGGGCTGGACGAGATAGTGCAGGATTCCAAAGCGTTGTCGGAGATTCTGGAGGACCTGCTGATCGCCGCCGACCCGCGAGAGATGGCGCAAAAGATCCACCTGGATCTCGCGGCACTCGCTGATGAGTCCGTCAACAGCCTGCAGTCGAACGCCGACGGCCGCGCGATCACGCTTCGCCGAATCGGGTCGACCCACCCGGTGCTGATCACCGGCGCACCCGTCTCCTTGCAGCGGCTGTTCACAGCCTTGATCACTAATGCGCTCGACCATGCAACATCGGCTGTGGATGTCGAGGTCACGGTGCAGGAACACGAAGCGCTGATCCGGGTCATGGATGATGGCCCGGGGTTTGCTTCGGGGATGGACACGCACGCGTTCGAGCGCTTCGCCACCTCTCGACCGACGAACAATGATGAGCAACGCACGAGGAACTACGGTCTCGGCCTCGCCCTGGTCGCAGAGGTGGCCACCCGCCATCGCGGAACTGTGAGCGTCGAAGACAGCCGCCTCGGCCACGGGGCGGTGGTGACCGTGCGGTTACCAGCCGACTCCTGAGGAACTCACAGCTCGCTCCCTGCCCAGCTAAGAAAGTTGGAAGAAAGTCGCATCAGTGTGGAAGTATCCGCTGATGATCGAAGGGCTGGCAGGACGATGCGTGAGAAGTCATGACCGCAGGAACGGCGAGTGCGCCTACGCTACACCTCGGCACGAACGCAGACCCGCATCCGCGTCGGTCACAGCCCGGGCGGACCGCCCGCCTGCGGTCCCGACTCGTGCGGGCGGTACTCGCCATCGGTTTCACAGGGGTGCTGCTGATGTGGTGGATGGACACTCCCGCCGGGCCCGCCGCAACACCCGGGCAGCTCGCAAACACGATCGGCGAACTGGCCGGCATGCTCGGTGGTTATCTGGTGTGCGCCCAGGTGCTGCTCATCGCGCGGATTCCGTGGTTCGAGTCGGCAGTGGGCCTGGACAAGCTGGTTCGCTGGCATCGCAACCTCGGCACAACCGTGATCTTTCTGATCCTCACACATGTCGGCCTCATGATCGTCGGTGGCATGCTGCTCGATCATTCGACGCCTTGGAATGAGGTCTTCATCCTTCTGGGCAGCTACCCAGACATACTCACAGCGCTGATCGGAACCGCACTCTTTCTCGCCGTGGGTCTCAGCAGCGCCCGGTTGGTCAGAATGCGTTTGTCTTATGAAACGTGGTACTGGTTGCACGTGACCACGTATGCGGCCATCTTCCTCACGTTCCTGCACCAGCTCAGTGCCGGCGTGAACTTCGTCAGCAACCCGGTGAATCGCCTTCTGTGGTTGCTGTTGTATCTCGGCACCGCTTCGGCCGTGTTGACGTGGCGGTTCGTCGTGCCGGCGGCAACGGCGTGGCGAAACCGCTTGAGTGTGGACCGCGTGGTCATGGAGTCATCGTTTGCGGCCAGCGTGTGGCTCAGGGGCCGCAACCTCGAGGAGTTGGGGGTGCGTGCCGGAAATTTTATGCTTTTCCGGTTCATCGGGTGGGGACATCTTCTGACGGCGCACCCCTACTCGATCTCCCGTGTGCCCCAGGCAGACATGTTGCGCATCACCGTAGGCGCTCTCGGCGACCACTCCAGCCTCATCCGGTGGCTGAGACCGGGAACGTTCGTCTTCGCGGAGGGGCCCTTCGGCCACTTCACAGCAGACCGGGCCAGCCGCAGGCGCATTCTGCTCATTGCGGGCGGCGCTGGAATCGGGCCGATCTGCGCTCTTGCAGAGGAGATGACGGCCGCGGGCCGGGACGTTGTGCTGTTGTATCGCGCACGATCCCAAAGCCATTTGGCGCTGCTCGCAGAACTCCAGTCGATGCCGGGTCTGACCGTGATCGCTTTGCCGGGGCGCCGATGGGATCTGGGCTACGATCCGCTCTCCGAGGATGCCCTGGCCTACTACGTTCCCGATGTCGGCAGACGTGAGGTCTTCATCTGCGGGCCGGAAGCCATGGCGCTCCAGGCCGAATCATCCCTTCGGAGTCTTCACGTTCCCGGAGAGTTCATCCACCGAGAAGAATTGAGCATGTCATGAAGCTGAAGAAATGGCGCGGAACCCTCATGTTCTTCGTTGTTCTCGCGGTGTTGGGCCTCACGGTCGGGCTCAGGCTGTACTCAACGGTTGGCGGTGCGACAGCCCTGGCGCTCGGTGCCACGTCCCAGGCCAGCGGCACATCGTCACGGACCACCACCGCGCCGATAGCCCCGAACACGCCGAAAACACCCGCCCCGAAATCCCCCTCCCCGGCCACCATTCCCGCACCTGCGCCAGTTCCGACGGCGAGCAGGACAATCTCAGGTCAGACGCAAGACACTCCGTACGGGCCAATCCAGGTGTCAGTGACGTTCGTCGGTAAGACCATCTCGTCGGTCACCGAACTGCAGGCGCCCAATGACCGCGAGCTCAGCATCGAGATCAACGCTCAGGCAGCGCCGATCCTCGCCCAAGAAGTGCTGACTTCACAGTCAGCGCGGATCGACACTGTTTCAGGCGCCACCTACACGTCTGATGGCTATGCACTGTCGGTTCAATCTGCGATCGACCAGCGATGAGGTTCGTCGAGACGGTCATGGGCATTCCCATGTCCGTCGAGATCCTTGAGTTGGCGGATGACGCGGCGGTCGCCTTGGCCCGGGAGGCGTTCGAGTTGATCAAGGCGGCCGACCGCAGGTTCAGCACCTACAGGGACGACAGCGAGGTGGCCGCGGTGAATCGGGGCAGCTTGTGCTACGACGATTACAGCGAAGACCTGCGTGAGGTACTGGCCATTGCGGAACGTGCCGAACGAAACTCAGGCCATGCATTCAGTGCCCGGCTACCCGGCCGCAACCTGGATCTGAATGGCGTGGTCAAGGGCTGGGCTGTGCAACGGGCCGCGGACCTGCTGGTGGCTCGCCACGTCGAGGCGTTCTGCTTCAACGCGGGCGGTGACGTCATCGTTCATGGCAGACCAACCGGCTTGCCCAGCTGGAATATCGCTGTCCGCTCCCCCTGGGATGCCGCCGGCCACCTGGCCGTGTTGGCCGTGACAGACGGGGGCGCTGTGGCCACATCGGGCAGTTACGAACGTGGCGCTCATATCCTTGACGGCAGAACCGGATGCCGGTCCGCTCAGTTCGCGAGCGTCACAGTTCTCGCGCCACGCCTGACCACGGCCGACGTATTGGCGACATCCGTCTTCGTTCTGGGAGACGAGGGGTTGCCCTGGGCGTTGGAACAGGGCGCCACAGCCGTTCTCGCCGTCAGGCCCGATGCCTCGATGGTCGGTGCGGGTGCCATCCCGCTCGCCACTGCCGAAGCCACGACGATCCCGGGGAGGGCATCAATGGCTCGGCAGGGTCAGCGCTGAGGCTACCTCGCTCAGCTTGCTGCAGGCTCGCTTTCTCGGCGCGGGAGCTTCCAGCCCGGACGCACGTAATGGCAATTGTAGCCGTTCGGGTTCACTTCCAGATAGTCCTGATGTTCGTCCTCAGCCTCCCAGAAGGGACCGGCCGGGGTGACCTCGGTCACCACTTTGCCCGGCCACAGGCCGGATGCATCGACATCGGCGATCGTTTCCTCGGCCACCCGCTTCTGCTCGTCGCTGGTGTAAAAGATCGCCGAGCGATAACTTGTTCCGATGTCGTTGCCCTGACGGTTCTTCGTCGATGGGTCGTGGATCTGGAAGAAGAACTCCAGGATGTCGCGGAACGAGATCTGCTCCGGGTCGAAGACCACCTCCACGGACTCAGCATGGCTGCCGTGGTGCCGATAGGTCGCATTCTCAATGTCGCCCCCTGAATACCCGACGCGCGTCGAGACGATCCCCGGACGCGTACGGAGAAGGTGCTGGGCTCCCCAGAAACATCCTCCGGCCAAAATAGCGGTTTCGGTCGATGCTGTCATCGTCTGGACTCCTTCATGTTGGGCACGGGCTCGACATCACCATGCTGTGTTCGACGGTAGATACCACGGACTCTATCTGGAACACCGGGCACGCCCAAAGTGTTCCCGCATCACACGATCGCTGCGGTCGAACATCGGTGGGTGTTTCATCATGATCTCCCCGTCCTCCTCCTTCTGACTCCATCAAGGAAAGACGGAATCCGTTGGATCCACGAATGCACCGGGCTGCAATCACTGACGATGGTCCTGCGAACCCTTTACGGTTAGAGGTATGACGAGCCACACCAGACTCCCGCTCAACTACTTCGCCATTCCCTTCGGGCTGGCGGGTATCACCGGAACCTGGATCGTCGCAAGCACCGCCCTCGGGGCACCCGCGGCCGTCGCCATCATCCTCTGGATCATCACCGCCGTCGCGTGGCTCAGCATGATCGGCGTGTATGCCTGGCGAGGCATGCGTGCAGAGGGCTCGCTGCTGGCCGACCTCCGGCACCCGATCCTTGGCCCGTTCGGCTCTCTCGTCCCCGTCGTGGCCATCCTGCTCGGTGGGTCATTGGCCGGCGTCTTGCCCGTCGCAGGCCGCGTGCTCGTGGCGGCCGGGTTCATCGTGATCGTCATTCTCAGCGCCTGGAAACTTGCCGCCTGGATGACGGGAGCAATAGACGCCCACCTCTTCCACCCCGGCTACTTCCTCACCATCCTGGCCGGCGGACTGATCGGGGCGATCGGCCTTGCCCAGGTCGGCGCCCACGACCTCGCCCTGGTCGCGTTCGGCATCGGTATCTTCTTTTGGGCAGTGTTGGCCGCGGTTGTTCTCACCCGCCTCATCGCAATCGAGACCCTCCCGGCGCCGCTGGTGCCGACGCTGGCGATCTTCTCGGTTCCGCCGAGCGTCGCCGGCATTGCGTGGTTCGGGATCAACGGCGACCAGATCGATGTCGTGCAGCAGATCCTGATGGGGCTGATGGTCTTCCTCCTGCTCAGCCAGGTGTTCCTCGTGCCGCGGTATGCGCGGGTTCCGTTCGGTGTTGGTTACTGGTCGTTCACGTTCTCGGCGGCGGCACCGGCCACCTATGCCATTCGTTGGCTATGGGTGACCCAACCGGCCGGCTGGGAAGCGTGGAGTTGGTTGATGCTTGGGGTGGTCACCGTGTGGATCGGCTGGATCGCCGGTCGGTCAGTGACTCTGGCCCTGACCAATCATCGAACTCAGGTTGCAGAACCTCAATCTTCTTGAGCAGTACCTGGCGCTCACGCTCGTTGCTCAGAGGAGCTTTGCCAGTGACCTGTTGTCGGCCAGGGAGCGAGCGGTTCTGCCCCGGCTCCCATGGCGTGTTTCCCGGACAGGGGGTTAGGGTGAAATTACGGGCCTGAGCGGCTGAGGACGCTGAATCACAGAATGTCGCAGTCACCGCGAACCCGAGAGCCGATCCGAATGAACCGGGAGACGCACCATGCAACTAGGAATGATCGGGCTCGGCCGGATGGGCGCCAACCTCGTGCGACGCGTGACGCGCGACGGACACGAGTGTGTCGTTTACGACCGGGATGCCAAAGCTGTTGCGGCGTTGGTCGATGAGGGCTCGATAGGAGCCGCGTCGGTCGATGAGTTGATCGAAAAGATGAAGGCCCCGCGGGCGGTCTGGGTGATGGTGCCGGCCGGAGACATCACCACATCGGTGATCACCGAGCTCAGCGAGAAGCTCGAGGCCGGTGACACGGTCATCGATGGCGGCAACTCCTACTACCGCGACGACCTCGCGCATGCAGAGCTTTTGTCGAAGCGCGGCATCCATCTGCTGGACTGCGGCACGAGCGGCGGCGTATGGGGTTTGGAGCGCGGTTACAGCCTGATGATCGGCGGCGACGCAGAGGCGGTGGCGCAGGTCGAACCGGTGTTCGCGTCGATCGCTCCCGGTTTCGAGGCAGCAGCACGTACCCCGGGCCGCAACGGTGAGCTCGCGACATCCGAGAAGGGCTATCTGCACTGCGGGCCGAACGGGGCGGGGCATTTCGTCAAAATGGTGCACAACGGCATCGAGTACGGGATGATGGCCGCGATTGCGGAAGGTCTGAACGTTCTGCACAATGCGGATGTCGGCGAGCGCCCGCGCGCAGCCGGCGACGCGGAGACGACGCCGCTGCGTGACCCGCAGTATTACCGGTACGACATCGATCTGGCCGAGGTCGCCGAGGTGTGGCGCCGCGGCAGTGTGATCGGCTCCTGGCTGGTCGACCTCAGCGCAGCCGCATTGCAACAGTCACCGGATCTCGCCGACTTCTCCGGACACGTGTCCGATTCGGGTGAGGGCCGCTGGACGGCGATCGCCGCCATCGACGAGGGGGTGCCCGCACCCATCCTGAATGCCGCGCTGAACTCCCGGTTCGCCTCCCGCGACCTCGGCGAGTTCGCCGACAAGGCACTGTCAGCCATGCGCAAACAGTTCGGTGGCCACGACGAGAAGCCGCTGGCGTGAACATCATCGAATGGCAACGCCCGCTGTAGTGACGCGCGAACCGTGAGAGGAGATGGCATGACCAGACCGGTGGCGGTCCTGTTCGATATCGATGAGACTCTGGTGCATACCGGAGGCGCAGGGGCCCGCAGTTGGACCTGGGCTTTCAACCAGCTGTATGGGATCGAAGCCGACATCGGCGAGCACTCCTCCGCCGGTGAGACCGACCCGCAGGTCGGCCGGGCCACGTTCGAGGCAGTGCTCGGGCGCGAGCCGAGCAACGATGAGCTGGCAAAGTTGTATTCGAAGTACTTGTGGCACCTCTCTGACGAGATCTGGGCTTCGAAGGGCTACAAGGTACTCGAGGGGGTGGCGGGTCTACTCCCCCGGCTTGCGGATTCCGGAGTCATC
Organism: Homoserinimonas sp. OAct 916; assembly: GCF_003260275.1. Taxonomy (GTDB): domain Bacteria; phylum Actinomycetota; class Actinomycetes; order Actinomycetales; family Microbacteriaceae; genus OACT-916. The sequence continues at coordinate 188,968 of NZ_QJHB01000005.1, forward strand.
CTCGGCGTGATCTCCGGCGCCATGGAGGGAGCCGCCCGCATGAAGATGGACCCGGGCAAGCTGAACCGCTTCTTCGTGTTCGGCGCCTACGGCTCGGACTCCCCCGACCGCACCGAGATCACCCACCTCGCCGCAGGCAAGGCCGCCCGCCTGCACGGACACAGCCTCACGAAAGAAGACGTTTTTGTCGTCGGGGACACTCCGCGAGACATCGAGGCCGCCCGTGCCGCAGGGGTGACCGCGATCGGGGTCGCCAGTGGACACTACAGCGTGGACGAGCTGCGGGAGGCAGAACCCGACCACGTGCTGACCTCGCTCTCAGACGCCTTCCCCGGTCTTTAAAGACACTCCGGCGACCACCGACTGATTGGATGACACCATGACCGACAGTAACGCGAAGGCTCGTGAGCGCTGGCAGCCCCTGCCGTACGACGAGTTGGCCCCCACTGTCGACTACGTGCGCCGATTGGCTCAGCTCGGTGGAAAGTACACCCTGGATCAGCCCTTCGAGCAGAGTTGGGGGAACATCGTTCTCGATGTCTCCCCGCGCGGCCTGTCGACCCCGACCCTGCGGGTCGCCGACGTCACGTTCCGGGTGCACTGCAACCTGCTTGACGCCGAGATCGTGCTCGAGAGCGATCGTGGAGTCGTCTCGGTTCCCGTCCGCACACAGTCGATGGCCGACGCGTACGCAGAATTTGTGGCCGCCGCCGCACATCTCGGAATCCCGGCCCCAGGGAGCGCGATCGCCACCGAGATACCTGGTGCACTGCACCTGGACAGAGACCACGAGGTGCGCGACTGGAACCCGGACGCGGCCCGGCTGCTCTGGTCAGCCTTCGCCGACGCGTCCGGTGCCCTCGAGCAGTGGCAGGCACCCTATCGCGGCCACCGACCACGGACCGGCGTCATGTGGGGCGGATTCGACCTGAGTGCGACCCGCTACCGGGGGGCAGCCCTACCACCCGCATCTGATCGGCCGGTGTTTCTGCAGTGGGACGCTGCCGAGGAGGTGGTCGCGGTGGGTTTTGCATTCGGAACTGCTGACTCGCCCGACGCCGCATTCTTCGCCTACATCGTGCCGCAGCCCGATGGCGTGGAGAACCGTTCATGGGGACCACGCGGCGCAGCCTGGCTGGCGGATGCCGGTCTCGCCTCGCTGCCGTGGAGCGACGTCATCTCTGCCGACGATCCGGCTCAGGCTGTCATAGAGTTCGGCGATGCGACGTATGATGCCGCGGTGGAGCTCGCCGGGTGGCCCGTCGACTTCATCGGGCCGCGCTTCGACGGCTGGTATGCGTCTCGCACTCCGCCGGGGCAGGTACCGCGCGCGTGACTTCACCGCCGGCCCGATGTGAGATTCTCTATTGAGAGGAACCATCGGTTCAGAACAGGATGTGCACCCCATGAACAGCAGACCGACAGTACTCTTCGTCTGCGTGCACAACGCCGGCCGGTCCCAGATGGCGGCCGGGTTCTTACGTGCCCTCGCCGGTGACCGAATCCAGGTGCTCTCGGCAGGCTCGGAGCCGAAGGATCAGATCAATCCGGTCGCCGTGCAGGCCATGAACGAAGTCGGGATCGACATCGCAGGGAATGTACCTGCTGTGCTCACTGATGGGGCTGTTCGCCTCGCTGACGCCGTCATCACAATGGGCTGCGGCGACGCCTGCCCGGTCTTTCCGGGCATTCGTTATGAAGACTGGGATCTGGCAGATCCGGCCGGTCAGGGAATCGAAGCGGTGCGGCACATCCGCGACGAGATCAAGGAGCGTGTCAAAACGCTCGTTTCACGGCTACTCCCAGCACCGGGCAGACGGTCGTCCGACGAAGACGATCGACCGGCCTGACCCTGCGCCGCAATCGGAACGGAGACCGGGACCGACGCCGGTACCGACCGTCAGCGCAGCTGCGGAAGCACGTCGCGTTCGAGCATCTCGATCCCCGACGTGTCATACGCGGCCTCCGGCAAGTAGAAGATCGCATAGTCGAGCCCCTTCTCCTTCATCGCCGAGAGCCGGTCGACGATCTGGTCGGGGGTACCGACCGCGAGTAACGTGGGGCGGCGATAGTCGGCCAGCACCGCCTCGGTCTGCTCGTGCCCGAGTACCGGCAGCAATCGTTCCTCGATCCGGCGCAGACGCTGATCGACGTCGGCCTGGCTGGAGCCGATCAGGCCGAAGTAGTTGGAGCTGCGGGTGATGGCGTCGAAGTCGGTACCCACCTCCCGGCAATGTTGCTTCAGCACGGCGCTCTTGTGCGTGAAGCCCTCGGGACTGGCTTCGAAGTTTGTGTAGTTCGCATATTTTGCGGCGATGCGCAGGGTGACCTTCTCGCCCCCACCGGCAACCCACATCGGGATCCCGCCCTGCTGCAGTGGCAGCGGGCGAACGATCGCTCCATCCACCTGGTAGTGCTCGCCGTCCAAGGTTGCGGTGCCTGTGGTCCAGGCCTGCTGCATGATCTGCACGCCCTCGTCAAGTCGGGCGAGTCGCTCCCCCGCCCGCGGGAACCCGTAGCCGTAGGCACGCCATTCCTGTTCGTACCAGCCTGCACCGATACCCATCTCGACCCGGCCGCCCGAGATCACGTCGACGGTTGCCGCCACTTTCGCCAGGTAGGCCGGGTTGCGGTAGCTCATGCAGGTGCACATCTGACCGAGCCGGATGCGTGAGGTTGTTGCCGCGAAAGCGCTCATCAGCGTCCACGCCTCGTGGGTGGCCTCCTCGGTCGCAACCGGCACGGTGTGAAAGTGGTCGTAGACCCACGCGGAGTCCCAATCACCGGCATCCGCCCGCTTCACCACGTCGTTCATGGCCTGCCACTGCTCTGCCGGGTCGATTCCGATCAGGTCGTGTCGCCAGCCTTGCGGGATAAACATTCCGAATCGCATGGTTTCGAGCCTACCGGCAGGTCACAGCTGGCACCGGACCGCGGCGAACGACATGCCCCCACCAAAGCGACGGACAATCTCCCGACCCACGCGCCAACATGAGCCTCAGAGCCGTGCGTCAGGCTCCCTGCGATCCGATGCCGGGAGGATGCCGGCCGCCCTGGCTGGCGCTGCATACGCGTCGGCAAGTGATGCGATCGTGTCGTGGGCGTTCAGTCCGCTCGGATTCGGCACCGCCCACAGTTCGGCGCCCGCAAGCGCCTCGCTCTGACGGCCCGCCGTCGCCTTTGGCCGGTCGAACCCCTGCCGATATGCGGTCAACCCGACGATCGCAACGACCCGCGGCTGCCACCGAGCGACATTCACCGCAAGTCGTTCCGCTCCGTCGCGCAATTCCGCGCGGGTCAGTTCGTCGGCTCGCGCGGTCGCCCGGCGCACGAGGTTCGAGACGCCGAGTCCACGCTCCAGAAACTTGCGCCTTTCCTCGTCGCTCAGCCCGTCGGCGAAACCCGGCAGACGCGGGATGATGCCGGCAGCGGCGAGCGCCGGGAAGAATCGGTTGCCCGGATGAGCAAAGGGAGTCTGCGTGGCTGCGGTCCAGAGGCTGGGGTTGATGCCGACGAACAACAGGCGCACACCGGGAGTGACGAGGTCGGGCATCGTCTGGTCGCGATACGACTCCAACTCTGCCCGGGTGAACCTCACCATCCCATTGTTCCGGGGCCACCCTTGAACGGGCCCACGATCTGCGCGGTGATCCAGCCACCATAGAAATCGCCTGCCTGACTCATCACCTTTTCGCCGTCGACCTCGCAGGATTCCATGAGGCCCGGATAGAGTGCCACTCGGGTACCGAGCGCCTCGAATCCGCGTGCCGGCTCCGGGTAGGTCCACCCGGCGCGGGGAGCCACCACTCCGCCGGCGACCACGTCGAAATAGTGCGCCTGACCCTTGAACTCGCAAAAGCTGGTGCCGTCCACCGGCACGAGCACTCCGCTGCGGAACGCATTCAGCGGCAGGTAGTAGACGGGCGGATGACTGGTCTCCAGCACGCGCACGGCGTCCGTCGTGTCGGCGATCACCTCACCGCCGAGGCGAACGACGACGCGTTCGGGCCGAGGTTCGACCCTGGGCGGCCGCGGGTAGTCCCAGACCGACTCCTGGCCCGCGTGAGGCTTGATGGGTTTGGGGCGTCGGAAGTACTGCGGAAATCCGTGAGCTGGAGTCATGCCCCTATCTTGCTGCCTGCCGCTGGGATGCCGCCGCGAGCTTCTTCACGTGATGCTCATCACTTGGAAGCTCGACACCGACTACCGTGAAATCAAGGACAGTTCACTTTTCGGCCAGATTTTGTGAGGACACCGTCATGCCGCACCCTTCTCACCCGCGCCCTCATCCAGATCGCCCAACCGCAGGGTGTTCACGAAGACCGGCAGTGATCATCTTCGTCGGTAGCCCGAAACATTGAGTACCGACGTGCCCACCCTCATTCACTCCGCTCGCCTCGTCTCTGGCGGTGTCGTCACCGACAACGCCTGGGTGATCTTCGACGGCGACCGTATTGTCGCGACCGGCGTCGGAGAGCCTCCGATTCGTGACACCGAAGCACAGCATTCTGTGCCGGATATGCCAGGAGAGGTCATCGATGCCGCCGGCCGTTTCCTCTCCCCCGGGTTCATCGACATTCACTGCCACGGAGGCGGCGGCAGTGCTTTCGACGACGGGGCCGAGGCGATCCAGACCGCGCTCGCGCTGCACCGCAGCCGTGGAACAACCCGGTCGGTGCTCTCGCTGGTGACCGCGCCGCTGGATGCGCTCGCCCAGCGACTCGCCACCATCGCCGAGCTCACAGCGACCGACCCCCTCGTACTCGGCGCCCACCTCGAAGGCCCGTTTCTCGATCCCGGCCACAAGGGGGCGCACAACCCATCCTTGCTGCGGACTCCCGATGCGCAGAGTATCGAGCTATTGCTCGAAGCGGGCGAGGGCGCGCTCGTGCAGATGACGATCGCCCCCGAACTACCCGGCGGTCTCGACGCGGTGCGGCAACTCGTTGATGCAGGTGTCGTGGTGGCCATAGGTCACACCGATGTCGACCTCGAACAGGCACGGGTCGCATTCGACGCGGGCGCGTCGATCCTCACACATGCCTTCAACGGTATGAATGGAATCCACCACCGGGCCCCCGGCCCCATCGTCGCCGCCATGCACGATGCGCATGTGACCTTGGAGATCATCGCCGACGGTGTGCACCTGCACCCCGATATGACCAGGCTCGCGTTCGCGGGAGCACCTGGCCGAATCGCACTCGTCACCGATGCCATGGCCGCGGCCGGAATGGGCGACGGGGAATACCTGCTCGGCGAACTCCGCGTCACCGTTCGCGGCGGGCGCGCCCGCCTTGTTGACGGTGATTCCATCGCCGGGTCCACACTCACGATGGACGCGGCGCTCCGGCATGCCGTGACGGCCGCGGGAATCGACGTGGGCGGAGCAGTGCAGGCTCTCACCGAGACCCCTGCCCGAGCGATCGGTCGCGCAGGCGACCTCGGCACCCTGGCCGCGGGCTACGCCGCCGACGCCGTGCTGCTCGACGAGACCCTGAACGTCGACGCTGTCTGGGCTGCTGGCAGAAGGCTGCGGTGAGAACCAGCTCGTCGAAGACGCGGCGGCAGGAGCAAACCCGAGGCACCCAGCCTGCGCGTTGCCGTCATCGGCGTAGGGGCGAGCGCACCTTACACGTATTCGGGAGATGAATAATCGCGCATCAGCCGGTTGACTGACCTCCATGGGCAGTACACCACGGTCGACCCATCGGTCATTGCCCGCCGGGAGCCGAGTGCAGGATTGTCGGCGGGGCTCTGGTCTAACGACCGTCGCGGGCCGCGTCGGCGCTGAGCGGCGGGCTGGAGACGATCGAAGAAGTGGGTCCCATCAATTGCTCTCGAACGCGAACTGGACTGTGTCCCGTCACCCTTTCGCCGGACGGCGCCGTGTCACGCCTGTCGGCGTCATCTGGACCGCAGGCCGGGCCTCCGGGCCCAAAGAATACCTTTTCCATCACTCCTCCTCACTATCGGGACTTCACACGAGAACGCGGACGGCTGCGCGCCAACCTGGGGCTTGCGATACGAATGCGGCAGCGAGTCGCCCATCGCCTCCTCGCCGAGTGCAACGCGGACTGCACCTCTGGGAAGCCACCGGATTCGATAATCAGCCGCGCCGCAGCTCTATCCCAGAACGGGGACTGCTCGCACTCCACGGCTCGGTCGGATCGCGCCCCGAGTAAGGCCACGAAGATTCGACCTGCCCGGTGGATGAAGCCGATGACGCGCCCGTCAAGACGAATCTCCTGTGTGAGTTCATCATGCCGGATGGCCGTCAGCCGAACCGTTCTGATTTGGGTCCGCCACTCCACACGCACCCAGGTGATGCGCGTCGTGAATGCCTCATATTGCGCAGACACGATTCCTCCTCCCGAACGCGGAAGACTCACTCAGCCGAACAACGAGGGTCACCCGAGAACCGACACCTTCGGCATCTGCGGGAACCCAACAACAACTTTGTCGTCCCCATGCTCCTACCGATGGTGCTTCGTATGGGCCCCATGGTATGTCGAAGCCCCATCCCGAACAAGGGGCAACGATGTCTCGGTCAACCGACCTCGTTGAACCGCCCAGCGAAACCCGTTCACCGGTCAGATTCGCCCATCTCCCTGGAGTGGAAAATGAGACTGGGGTGCCGTTCTGGAAGACTGGACGGATGACATTTTCCCCACCGACCGAACAACACCCCGTCTCCGAGCCTCTGACTGCACCCGTCGCCCACGCGTCCTCCACGCTCGCCGTGATCTCGCTGGTTCTAGGAATCATCGCCTTTCTGACCGGGTGGGTTCCTTGCCTCGGGCTCATTCTCGGTATCGGCGCCGTCGTGCTGGGTGCCATCTCACTCGTCAGACGACAGGGCAAGGGGTTCTCGATCACTGGGATCATCCTCGGTTCCATCGCGGCACTCGTCTCGATCGGCGCGACAATTTTCTTGATCGTCGGTCTGGCCAACTGGAACACCGGGCTCTTCGCCCCGCTGGAGGAATCCGGGGAGCCCACACCAGCGGCCGAGGCCCTCACCGCGGAGGAACTGAGTCAATTCCTTGAGGTGGACGACACCACTCTCATGCAGATCATGGATGACCCGGCCTCCCATCTGGCAAAGACACTGATCATCTATGGCAGCATGGGCGAACCACTCATCCTGACCGGGGCGGATGGGGAAGGGTTGTGCGTGATGGAGTTCAGCCCGTCGGCGACCGCAGATACGAATCCAGGTGTCGACCCGCTTGCGACTAGGGCCGTGGGCATTGGTGATGGAACGCTCTACGAATGTCCGATGCTGGACTCGTTTGCCGTTCCAGACGCAGACTCCCTGTCTGGGAAGAAGAAGATGTGGGTGATCGTGTCCGGAGAGACGATGCCTCGCGAGGGCTACGACGGCGACACCACCGATGCTGCTGTGTTCGCCGTGGTTCAGACTGAGTAGTCACAGCCGTGCCCGCTGCATTCTCCACACTGGTCATCGCACTTTACCGGGGTCAGAACGAGCAACGCGTCGGTTGCAATCCAATTCTCGGCCGCCGCACCGGGCGCCATCGGCCGCCCACTGCCGGTCACCCCTGTAAAACTCCCCTTGGAACATCCGATTTGGCGAAATAAATACCCCATGGGGTATAGTTGACCCTGTACCGCCCGGTATCACGATTGTGGAACCGACAAACTTTTGGGAGCGCTATGTGCCGAGCAGTGAGATGCAGTGTGTGCGACAAGACGACGTGGGCAGGCTGCGGCCAGCACATCCAAGACGTGAGGCGCATAGTGCCGGCGTCGAACTGGTGCAAGGGCAGTCACTCGCAGGCGCAAATCGATGCTGCGAAGGCCAGCCGTGGGGGTTTCTTCTCCCGACTCTTCGGCGGGTGAACAAAGGACTTCTGAATATTTGGACACGAGAGACGTTGCAGAGCGTCTTTCGTCACGAAACCGGTCTTCGATAATCGGTGGTTCTCCGCTACTTGGCGACCACTGCCCCGGCGGGGTCCTGTCTCGCGAACCAGGCAGACAAATGCTCCGCCGTCGCGCCCATAGCGCACGCGACATCTTTCGGAGTACCGGTTGCGACAACCTGCCCACCCGCGTCGCCGCCGCCCGGGCCCAGGTCGATGACCCAGTCGCAGGCGGCGATCGCCGCCAGGTCGTGCTCCACGAGCACGACGGTGTTGCCGGCATCTACCAGTCGTTGCAACTGGTCGAGCAGCAACCGAATATCAGCCGGGTGCAGTCCTGCGGTCGGTTCATCGAGAAGGTAGAGTGTATGCCCGCGCCGGGCCCGCTGCAGTTCTGTCGCGAGCTTGATGCGCTGCGCTTCGCCTCCGCTGAGCTCAGTCGCAGGCTGGCCGAGCCTGCGGTAGCCGAGCCCCACGTCACGAAGGGTCTCAAGACTCCGCGAGGCGGCCGGCACATCGGCGAAGAACGCCGCGGCCGAATCGACCGTCATCGCCAGAACATCCGCAATGGACTCTCCGCGATAGTTCACCTCACGTGTCTCGGAGTTGTATCGCGTCCCGTGACACGTGTGACAGGGTGCGTAGGTGCCGGGCAGAAACATCAATTCCACCGAGACGAAACCCTCGCCCCTGCACGTCTCGCACCGTCCACCCGCAACGTTGAACGAGAATCGTCCGGCGTTGTATCCGCGAATTCGCGCCTCGTGTGTCGCGGCGAAGAGCTTGCGCACCACATCGAACATTCCGGTGTAAGTGGCCAGGTTCGACCGGGGTGTGCGGCCAATCGGCCGTTGGTCGACCACAACCAGCCGATCGAGGGACTCCAGGCCCGATATACCGGCGATGTCCACCTCGAGCATCACCTCGTCCGGGGTCTCGGCCGGCGCATCCAGATGCCCACGCACCACATGCGCGAGCACCTGGGTCACGAGGGTTGACTTGCCTGAGCCGGAGACGCCTGTCACCGCTGTCATCACACCCAACGGCACCTCGACCGAAGCATCTCGAAGATTGTGCCGAGTGACCCCGTTCAGGCGGAGCCAGATACGGGAGGTGCGGGGCTCACGATCTGCTTCACGGGCGTCGGGAAACAGATAACGAGCGGTGATCGAGTTCTCAACAGCTCGAAGCCCGTCGACCGGCCCGGAATAGACGACGTGCCCGCCCCCCTCGCCGGCACCCGGGCCGATGTCGACGACCCAGTCCGCGCGGCGCACGACGTCGAGATCGTGTTCGACCACGAACAGCGAGTTGCCTGACACTTTGAGGCGCTCCAGAACGTCAAGAAGTGGTGCGGCATCGGCCGGATGCAATCCGGCCGAGGGTTCGTCGAGCACATAGACGACACCGAACAGCCCGGAGCGCAACTGGGTGGCGATACGCAGCCGCTGCGATTCTCCGGTCGAGAGGGTGGTCGAGTTTCGACCGAGACTCAGATAGCCCAGCCCCAGCCCGAGCAATTCTTCGACCCGGCCGATCACGTCGGCGGCTATTCGTTTCGCGGCTTCGCTGCTGCCCTCGGGGAGGTCGCTCCAGTCGCGTCGACGCCCATGCGCAACGTGTCAGCGAGGTCTGTGAGAGGAACCGCATTCATTTCAACGATGGAGCGACCGGCGAACGTCACCGCTCGCGCCTCCGGGCGTAGGCCGCTGCCGTCGCAGTCGGGGCACGGCATACTTTTCACGAAACGCAGAGCACGCTCGCGCATCCGTTCACTCTGCGACTGTGAGAGCACATGCATGACATGTTCACGTGCGCTCCAGAACTTTCCGTAATAGCCGTGGTCGATGCGACCGGCTTCGGGTTCGACCAATACCGACGGTTGCTCGTCGGTGTACAGCAACCAGTCTCGATCTGCTCGCGGCAGCGAACGCCACGGCTTCTCGATGTCGATCCCGAGGCCACGCACAACACTGCGCAGGTTCGCTCCCTGCCAGGCACCCGGCCAGGCGGCGATCGCGCCCTCGCGAATGCTCAGCGTGCTATCCGGCACGAGGAGATCTTCGGTGACATCGTGCACCTTTCCGAGACCTTGGCATCGGGGGCATGCGCCGGCCGCTGTATTCGGGGAGAACGCCTCTGCCGCGAGGTGAGTGGCACCGGTTGGGTACGTGCCTGCCCGGGAGTAGAGCATGCGGAGAAGGTTGGACAGTGTGGTGATCGTGCCGACCGTCGAGCGCGAACTGGGCGCTCCGCGGCGTTGCTGGAGCGCGACTGCAGGAGGCAGTCCGGTGATCTCCCTCACCTCGGGTGCGCCCACCTGGTTCAGCAGCCGCCGGGCATAGGGCGCAACAGACTCGAAATAGCGCCGCTGGGCCTCCGCATACAACGTGCCGAACGCCAGAGACGACTTGCCCGAGCCTGACACACCGGTGAAGACCACCAGGCTGTCTCGGGGAATGTCGATGTCGACGTTCTTGAGGTTGTGCTCGCGCGCGCCCCGAACTCGAACCCAGCCATCTACATCATTGCGTGTCATGCGCCCACCTCCTGATCTCGAATCGAAGCACTTCCCGCCGCGGCAAAGCGCCTCAGCATTCGCCGGATGAACAAACGCGGCGCGCCGACATCACACTACGCGTGCGCGCCCCGCACCCCATTCTCCAGGCAACATCGCCGAGGGGTGTGCGTGCCGAATACGTTGCTACGGGGCATGCTGGAAGCTGATGATCTTTCACCCCGGCGAACTCTACGACTGGAGACACCATGAACACTCTCATCGTTTACGAGACAATGTGGGGAAACACAGAACTGATAGCCCGGGCAATCGGTGCCGAGCTCAGCTCCACCGTGACAGTGGACATCGTCGATTCCGATTCGGCTCCCCCCTCCATTGAAGGGTTCGACCTGCTGGTTGTGGGTGCACCGACGCACGCGTTCTCCCTGTCTCGCCCAGCAACCCGCCAGGAGGCGGCCAGCGAGCGGAACGCGCCTCATGTCCCGGTGTCGGGCGTTCGCGAGTGGCTTCAAACTCTATCCAGAACGGAGAATGCGGTTACTGCTGTGGCCTTCGACACCCGTGTAGACACACCCCGACTGCCGGGATCGGCCGCGAAAGTCATCCGACGCGAGTTACGGAGCCTGGGCTTCGAAACATCCCAGAAAGCAAAAACTTTTCGCGTTCACGGGTACGAGGGACCTCTCGTCGACGGCGAGCCCGCCCGCGCGGCCGCCTGGATCCGATCGATCGCATCGGCCCGGGAGTCGAATCGCTAGCATCCCGTCATCGCCTGGACTCCATCGGGACCAAAATTGTTGCCTCACATCTGAGGCGAGTCGGGATCACACAGACCCGGTACCGTCGCCACTTCTGCGAGCGCGACCCCACGAGCTGAACCGAAAGATGTAGATCGCATCGAGGATCCCGGCGGTGTTGGCCAGGAGCAATGCCGTGTACCACGGCTTGCTCCCATCTCGGGCCGCATGCCACATGGACACAGCCTTCCACGCGACACCCCACACGACGACACCCGAGAAGAACGCTCGTTGGCCGGGGCTGAATCTGTGCTCCATGTGCTTCCTCATTTCGGCGAGATGTCTCTCTCGATCCCTCATCCTGCTTGTCATCACGGCACCACGACCGCTCGTCCCAGTATGGTGCCGGCCCTGAGGCGTTCGTAGGCCTCAGGGGCATGCTCAAGATCGAAGCGTTCGGTGTGAACCCTGATCTGTCCGGTGCGGGCAAGGTCGAGAACCTCCATCAGCTCCGATCGCGAGCCCCAATAGGGTGCGCGAACAGATGCGCCGAACGGCGTGGAGAAGAAACCCGTAGGAAGCACGCCTCCCCCGATCCCGACGATCTGAATGACACCATTGGCCACGACGGATTCTCGCGCGATGTCGAGAGTCGCCTGCACCCCGACAAAGTCGAATACGGCGTCAGCACCGCGTCCTTTTGTCAACTCGCGGATGAATGCCGGGGCATCGCTGTTCGAGGGAACAACATGGTGGGCTCCGACCTCGGTCGCGAGCCGCAACTTCTCCCTGTCGACGTCGAGCACCACGATCATCGCCGCGCTGACTGCGCGGAGGATCTGCACACCCACATGCCCCAACCCACCGGCACCGATCACAACGGCCGTCGAACCAGGCACCAGGGCGGAAAGACTCGACATGATGGCGTGGTACGGCGTGAGCCCGGCATCGGTGAGGGAGACGCTCTCGACCGGGTCCAGATCTCCGAGAGGTACAAGGTGCCTGACGTCGTCAACGATCAGGTACTCGGCGAGTGCGCCGGGAGCGCCGAGGCCCGGCGGCGCAATCCCGAGCTCCGCGGCACGGAGGCAATAGTTCTCTTTGCCTTGGGCGCATGCATGGCAGAGACCACAGCCCCAGGGGCCGTAGACGGCGACCGAATCTCCGACCTCGACACCGACCACCCCGGCGCCGAGTTTCTCAACAACACCGGCACCCTCATGGCCCAGAGTAAGCGGGAGTCCGTAGATGTATTGCTCCTCCGGCAGGGTCATGACGAATTCATCGGAATGACAGAGACCCGCTGCTGTGACCTTCAGCCGGATCTGCCCCGGTCCGGGCTCTGGGGTGTCGATCTCGACGACTTCGGGGGGTGCCCCGATGGTTCGATATTGGAGTGCGCGCATGCCCCCATCATCCTCCTTCCTCATGGAGAGTTGAAAGCCTTCGACTTCCGTTTTTTGGAATGAGGCTCGCAGAACCGTATCCACCGTCACCGCTTCGACCTGCCAGCGGGTGACAGGCGTTCTGCGGTACTGAATCGGCGCATCCGGCGGCGCAGGTGGCTGTCGGCACGTGGGGCTCGTGGGGTCTCATCGCCCGTGCGGGTGACCGCCATGCGGTAGAAGAGCGTCTTCCCAAACTCAACGAGCACCAGATACCCGACCACCATGAGTGCCAGGACGGCGAAGAACCCGACCGGAAGCGGAGAGAATCCGAGCACGCCAGCCAGAGGGCTGGCCGGAAGGATGATGCCGATTGTCACCGCTGCGAGCGCGGCGAGAGTCAAGGGAAGACTCGGGTGACTGCGGAAGAACGGGATCCTTCGGGTTCGGATTGCAAAGATGACCAAGGTTTGAGTGGCGAGCGATTCCACAAACCAGCCCGTGTGAAACAGCTCGGGCCCGGCGTTGAACCCCCAGAGCATCACTCCGAAGAGAATGAAGTCGAACACGGAGCTCAATGGTCCGAAGATCAGCATGAACCTGCGGATGAACCGGATGTCCCATTGGGAGGGCTTGCGCAGTTGTTCCTCATCCACGTTGTCGGTCGGAATCGCAAGCTGACTGGCGTCGTAAATCAGGTTATTCAGCAAGATCTGCGAGGGCAGCATGGGAAGGAAGGGCAGGAAGATCGAAGCACCGGCGGCACTGAACATGTTCCCGAAATTGCTGGAGGTACCCATCAGAACGTATTTGATGGTGTTTGCGAAGATGCGTCGCCCCTCCATCACACCGTCGGCAAGCACATTCAAGTCCTTCTCAAGCAGGATGACGTCTGCCGCATCTTTTGCCACGTCGGTCGCCGAATCCACCGAGATGCCCACATCGGCGGCGTGCAGCGCGAGTGCGTCATTGACCCCATCGCCGAGGAATGCCACGTCGCCGCCTGTGCGTCGCTGGAGCGAGACGATCCGGGCCTTCTGTTCAGGACTGACTCGAGCGAACACTCGGGTCGCGGCTATCACAGCGGCCAGTCGAGTGTCGTCGATGGCGTCAAGATCCACACCGGTGAGCGTGCCCCCGTCGACCAACCCGAGATCGTCGCACACCTTCGTCGCCACGACCGCGCTGTCGCCGGTGATCACCTTGACCGAGACCCCCAGCGCCGACAATCGTTTCAGTGCCGCCTCGGCATCCGGTTTCGCCGGGTCGAGGAACACAAGGAATCCCACCAGCGTCAGGTCGCGCTCATCCGCTGGAGTGACCACATGCCTGTCCTCGGCGGCTCGTGTTGCCACGGCGATCACCCGATTGCCCGCCGCGAATTCAGCGTCCAACCGCGACTCGGCAGAGGCCGGAACGTGTGTGCAACGCTCCAGCACCGTCTCCGGAGCGCCCTTGGTGACGATGATGCCCGTGCCGGCAGCATCTCTCACCAGCACCGACACGAGACGTCGATCATGATCGAACGGCAGGATCGACACCCGCTCGTATCCCGCAATGGCACTGGCCTGGGCGCTGGCCGCCGGAGAGTTCCATAGCGCCATGTCGAGCGAATTGCCTCCCACCGCCTGCCCGTGGGCGCCCACCACTTCTGTGCACACCAGCCCCCACTTCAGCGGATCCGCCGACGGGGCACCCGTTGCAGAGACCGTGCGCATGAAGCTGATGCTGCCGACCGTCAGTGTTCCGGTCTTATCGGTGAAGAGGGTGTCCACGTCGCCCAAGTCTTCGATGCACACCAATCGTTTCACGAGCACCTTACGGGCCGACATCCGCTTCGAACCCGCTGCGAGACTCGCCGATACAACTGCGGGTAACAGCTGCGGTGTGATTCCGACTGCAATGGCCAACGAGAACAAGAGCGCGTCAAAGAGGGGCTTGTGAAGCGCGATGTTGATCACGAAGATCGACCCGGTGAGGATGACCGCCACATAGACGAGCAGCACTGAGAACTTACGCAGCCCCACCTGGAATTGGGTCTCGACCTGATGCTCGCCGAGTCCGGCCGCGATCCGTCCGAATTCCGTGTTGACACCGGTGGCGATCACAATTCCTGTGCCTGCGCCACCGTGCACCACCGACCCCATCATTGCCACACTGGAGAGCTCAGCGAGTGCCGTGTGCTCTGGCACGGGTGCAACCGATTTCTCTACGGGAGATGACTCACCGGTCAGGGTCGATTCGTCACATTCGAGATTCTGCACCTCTGAGAGTCGAATGTCTGCTGGAACAATGTCACCGAGCTGCAATGAGGTGACATCCCCCGGGACCAACCCCGTGACGTCAACCGGCACACGACGCCCGTCTCTGATCACTGTCGCCCGGTGGTGGATCTGCGAGTGCAGGGACTCGGCCGCCTTTTCGGCACGGTACTCATTGACGAACCCGAGGCCAATGGACAGGGCAACGATCACACCGATGATGATGGCGTCGCTGATCTCTCCGACGAACGATGACGCGACCGCGGCGATGAGAAGCAACCCGAGTAATGGGGAGCGCACTTGATGCCACAGCACCAACAGGGCCCGTGCCCGGTGAGACGACACCGCGTTGGGGCCAAACCGCGCGAGCCGAGCAGCCGCCTCGCTCGAGGAAAGGCCCGAGTCGTCCACTCCCATCCGGCCGCACACGTCATAGACCTCGAGGCAGGCGGCTTGCCGTGAGTCAAGGGCTGAGATGACCGACGCTTCTCGATCGTCGGTCTCAGACGACGGGCGGGTTGTCATCCTCGGCTCCACGCCCGCTGGCAACGACGGAGAGCGGCAACCGCATTCGCACGACCGCACGGATCACGTTGTTGCCATGCTCACGAGTGATATGAGTCAGATTCGCTTCGGATGCTCGGGAAGTCCCACCCAGTCGGGAATAGTTTCCGATGGAATGGGACATGAATCTCCAATCCGGCAATCAAATTCTAACTCTGCAGCCGCTGAAAGAGCAGTGGCCCGCTGGAGAGATCTCAATCTCGCGAGGGCCGCTGCGCCGGCACCTCGGTGTTCTGATGACCGGGACCGTTCGCGATCAACAGTCTTCGCCGGCTGGTGCGGTTCAACCGGAACATGACTTCGATGCCCGCGCACGCTATGAACGAAATGATGAGGCTGGCGATCAGTTGATCGGTTGGGGGCCATGCGACGCTGAAGAAGTCTCGCACGAACGGCACGACCAGCAGGAGCACGAGGCCCACATACATCGATCCGATGATGAGCACTCGCCAGAGGTTCAACGGCCGGGAGAGCACGATCAGCACCCAGAGCCCAATCAGTGCCAAGGTGATCACTGCGCTGGTTTGAGCGCCTTCACCGTGCCCCGTCCCTGATCTGGAGTAGATGCCGACAGCGATAAGCGCCCCAGCGATAGTGGCACCGGCCGGTACCGCAAAAGACAGCGAACGTCTCAGGAACCCGGGAACGTATCGACTGGTGTTGGGCATCAACGCCAGGAAGAGAGCAGGGATACCGATCGTGAGCCCGTCGGTTGCCGAAAGCTGGCGAGGAAGGAAGGGAAACTCCCACAAGAGCGCTCCGAACACCACCGACAATACGATTATGTAGGCGGTCTTGGTGAGGAACAACATCGCGAGCCGTTCGATGTTCGCAATCACGCGTCGACCTTCGGCGACCACGACCGGGAGCCGATCGAAACGGCCATCGAGAAGAACCAACCGTGACACGGCTTTGGTCGCTGCGGCGGCAGAGTCCATGGCAATACCGATATCTGCTTCCTTCATCGCCAAGGCATCGTTGACGCCGTCACCGGTCATCGCCACAACATGTCCGCGAGCATGCAATGCCCGCACAATATCCCTCTTCTGGTAGGGAGTGACCCGGCCGAAGACGACATTGTTCGCCATCACCTCGCTCAGTTCGTCCAGGTCTTCCGGCAGGGTACGGGCATCATATCCGCGTTCCACCGGCAGGCCGACCTCCCGGGCAACTGCCGCCACCGTGAGCGGATCGTCCCCGGAAAGCACTCTGATCTCGACACCCTCCTTCTGGAAATAGGCCAGCGTTTGTGCTGCATCGGAGCGAACACGTTCGCGAAACGTCAACAAGGTGACCGGGACACGATTGTCCGGCAAGCTGGGTGACGACGGATCCCCACCAGTCGAAGGCTGTTCAGGCGAATGAGCCAGGATCAGGGTGCGAAGGCCCGCCGCGGCCAACTCTGCCGCCTTCTGAAGGGTCTGGTCTGCGTGAGGTGCGGCCGGCGACAGCACAAATTCGGGAGCGCCCAATATCCAGGTGCCCGCCGATCCGCAATCATCGGTGAAGGTGACAGCACTCCACTTCCGTTCCGAAGAAAACGGAACGCTCGACAGCGCCTCCAGCCCATCACTGGCAGAGAATTCCGTGGCGAGACACCGAGCCGTCGTATTGGCGATCGGATCATCGCCGAACCAGCCCAGTACCTGCCGCCAACCTGCCGGCGGCACTTTCGCGGTGTCGTGTACGGCGTCGAAGATCATGGCGCCATCGGTCAGCGTTCCGGTCTTGTCGATGCAGAGCACGTCCACCCTGGCCAGCCCCTCGAGTGCGGGCAACTCCTGCACCAGAACATTCATTCCGGCCAGCTTCATACCGCCCACTGCGAAAGCAACACTGGAGATCAGGACAAGCCCCAACGGGACCATCGCGATGATACTGGCCACGACACCGACCACCGCATCCCTCCAGGCCCCGGAGCTGAGCGCATATTCCCATCCGCCGTAAGCCTGCATCTGTCCGTTGACTACGATCGCGGTGATCGGCAGAAGCGCCCAGGTTATCCAGCCGAGAAGCCGATTGAGCGAGTTGCGAATCTCCGAGTTGAACATGGCGAAGCGCTTGGCCTCAACGGTGAGGCGGCTCGAGTAGGACGCTTCACCGACCCGTGTGACACGCGCTCTGCCCTGTCCTCCGACAACGAGTGAGCCCGACAGTATTTCATCACCATGCGACTTGTCGACGGGCTCCGATTCGCCGGTGAGTAGAGACTCGTCGATCTCCAGGCCGTCGTCATCGATGATGACCCCATCTGCGGCCACCTGGTCACCAGCACGCACGATGAGCACATCATCCTGCACAACGTCTTCGACCGCGACGTGCTGAACAGTCCCATCGCGAAGCACTCGGGCATTTGAGGAATCAAGGATGGCGAGTCGATCCAGTAATCTCTTCGCCCGATATTCTTGACTCACGCCAATGATGCTGTTGGCGATCGCGGCAAAGCCGAAAAGCGCATCTCTCCAATGCCCGAGCAGCACCAGAAGCAGGAAACCGCCGAGGACGATGCCGTTGAACAGAGTCAGAACGTTCACGCGGAAAATGCGCCAAATACTTCGGCTGGAATCATCGGGAAGTTGGTTGTCCAGGCCGTCCCGCACGCGGCTCCTGGCTTCCCCGGAAGTCAGCCCGGAGAGCTCGAGGCTGTCGTCGTCGCGATTGGGCGGCGGAGGAGGAGGCAAAGTCACATCACTTTCATCTACACGTAGCGTAGACGAAACACCGCGGAGTTCTCTGCTTCCACTCGCCTCGAGACCCAGGAGAGATCTGTAGCCAGTGGGTGAGGCCGGGTTCTGTTGAGGAGAACTGCCCGGACGGCCCGGCAGCACCGGCTACTCTCGACCATGATCGTCGCGGAGCGATACGCTGGGCAACCCGGCAGCTTTTTCAGGCAGCCCGCCGTGAATCATCTGAACGTCATCACTCGAGAGGTGCGCTATGGACAGTTGGACCCGCGTCGGTGTGGATGGATCGCCCGCCTCCTATCGTGCTCTGGATTGGGCTGCGGATCGCGTAGCTGTTCGTGGCGGAGGGTTGGAGGCGCTGTGCGCGGTAGACCTGAAGGTCATATCGGCCATCTACGGCTCCGAGTTCGATCCGGTCTCCATAGCAAGCGATGTTCTGGCGGAGGCACGTCGCCGCGTGGAGGCGCGCCAACCCCGGGTCGTCGTCAAAACCCGATGGGTCGACGGTCGTCCGGCACGAGAACTGGTTCGAGGAACGAAGGCCTATGACCTCATCGTTGTCGGCACCGATAAACTCCCGGAAGTGAATGCGCCGCGGGTCGGGACTCTTCCGTTGAAAGTCGCAGCACGGGCCGAGTGCGTCGTTGCTGTCATCCCCGCCTTCGATCCCGAGGGTCGGTCCGGAGTGATCGCGGGCGTCGATCTGACCTCTCGTGCCCACAGTGCACTCTCTCTCGCACTCGTGGAGGCAACCTGGCTCAAGACGCAAGTACACGCTGTTCATGCGTGGGGTGTGCCGGAAATGCTCGAACGCGATGTGCTGGTCGGAGCGGAGCCAGAACCCACGTTTCCGAAGTCATCGTTCGATTTCCTGCACGAGGCCATCCGAGAAGTCGCTGATGGGGGCGATGAGTCGATAGTTCTCGAGGTGGTGCGTCAGAACCCGTCCCTCGCGCTGATCGAACGCGCGAGAACCGCACAACTCCTCGTGGTCAGCACCCGCGGACGAGGCAAGGTCGCGTCGACTGTTCTCGGCTCCGTCTGCCATGACGTGCTGCAGAACATCGCTTCCCCGGTCATGGTGGTGGGCACCCGCTACGATCCCACTGCGTCGCACGTGACGTGATGTCGAACCTGTCTGCTGGTTGCCCTCCAGCACGGGATCGGTGGGGACAATTCTGCCCCGATCCGGGCCGCTCACCGGCACGGCGACGCGGCGTGTGACCACAGCCCCTGTCTGCACACTGCGCGCACGCCTATTCTGCAGTTATGGTTCGCGGCGAGGATTGACTGCAAATCGAGCGATTTCACGTCGAGCCAGGCCGTCTCCGGGCAGTTCCGATCGGTCATTCAGCCCGTTGAAACGGAACCTCATCCCATGGACCAGAGAAACAGCAGGCCAGCATCGTGGCAACTTCGACCGATACACGAACTCACCGACCAGACGGGTGCGGAGCTCGACGCCTGGTGGAGGGCAGCCAACTACCTCTCGTTGGGGCAGATCTACCTCATGGACAACCCGCTGCTCCGCCGTCGGCTGTCACGTGAAGACATCAAACCACGACTGCTCGGGCACTGGGGCACCACACCCGGTCTGAACTTCATCTACGCGCATTTGAACCGGGCGATCCGGGAACGCAGCCTCAACACGATCTATGTGACCGGTCCCGGCCACGGTGGTCCCGGGATGGTCGCGAACGCGTATCTGGACGGTACCTATAGCGAGGTCTACAACGACATCGACCGCTCCGAAGCCGGGCTCCGCCGTCTTTTTCGGCAGTTCTCCTTTCCCGGCGGCATTCCTTCGCACGTCGCCCCGCAGACTCCGGGCTCGATCCACGAGGGCGGCGAGCTCGGATACTCGCTCTCCCACGCCTACGGCGCCGCGTTCGACAACCCAGACCTGCTCGTCGCCTGCGTCGTCGGCGACGGTGAAGCCGAGACCGGCCCGTCCGCGACCGCCTGGCATTCCAACAAGTTTCTGAACCCGCTTCAGGACGGGGTGGTATTGCCGATTCTGCATCTCAACGGGTACAAGATCGCAAACCCGACCGTGCTGGCGCGCATCCCCGAAGAAGAACTACTGCAACTGATGCGGGGCTACGGTCATACCCCCTTCCTGGTTTCGGGCGGTTTCGACGACGAGGATCCCATCGAGGTGCACAAACGCTTCGCTGAAACCCTCGACCGGGCACTGAACCAGATCGCGCAGATCAAAGCGGATGCCGCGTGCGGCATTTCGACTGAGCGACCAGCGTGGCCGATGATCATCTTTCGCTCCCCGAAAGGGTGGACCTGCCCGAAAGAGATCGACGGGCATCCGGCGGAGAACAACTGGCGCGCCCACCAGGTGCCGCTCACCAACGCTCGCGACACCGTCGCGCACACCGAACTGCTCGAGACGTGGTTGCGCACATATCGGCCCGAGGAGCTCTTCGACGATGCCGGCGCGCCCGTCCCCCTCGCGACTGCACTTGCACCAGAGGGTGAGAGGCGCATGAGCGCGAACCCCGTGGCCAACGGCGGGCTTCTGCGCCAGGAACTCCATCTGCCGAATTTTCGCGAGTACGCGGTCGATGTTCCGAGACCTGGCGGCTCGATCGACCAGGCGACAGAGGTCTTGGGACGCTGGTTGCGCGATGTGATCCGGCACAACCCTCACAACTTTCGCATCTTCGGCCCGGACGAAACCGCTTCCAATCGGCTCCAAGACGTCTTCGAAGCCACAAACAAGCAGTGGAATGCGGAAACCTGGCCGATCGACGAACTCGACAACCACCTCGCGCCGACCGGGCGAGTGATGGAGATGCTCAGCGAACATCAGTGCGAGGGCTGGTTGGAGGGTTACCTCCTGACTGGGCGCCATGGGCTGTTCAACTCATACGAGGCATTCGTGCACATCGTCGACTCGATGTTCAACCAGCACGCGAAGTGGTTGGAGACGGCGCAATCGATCCCGTGGCGCCGACCGGTGTCGTCGTTGAATTACCTGCTCAGCTCACACGTCTGGCGGCAGGATCACAACGGCAATTCGCACCAGGATCCTGGCTTCATCGATCACGTCGTCAACAAGAAGGCGGACGTCGTGCGTGTCTACCTGCCATTCGACGCGAACACCCTGCTCTCCACCTATGACCACTGCCTGCGTTCCGTCAACTACGTGAACGTGGTGGTCGCCGGAAAGCAGCCGGAATACAACTGGCTGAACATGGACGAAGCAGTCGCGCACTGCACTCGGGGCTTGGGCATACTGCAGTGGGCCGGCACCGAGTCGCCCGGCGTGGAACCAGATGTGGTGTTGGCTGCGGCCGGGGACGTGCCAACGCTGGAGGTGCTCGCTGCAGCCTCCATTCTGCGCCAGCAGGTGCCCACACTGAAAGTGCGGGTCGTCAATGTGGTCGACCTGATGCGGTTGCAGAGCGAGAGTGAGCATCCGCACGGGTTGTCAGACGGTGAGTACGACGGGATCTTCACCGCCGACAAACCGGTGATCTTCGCCTACCACGGCTATCCGTGGCTGATCCACCGGCTCACCTACCGTCGGCACGGTCACGACAACCTGCACGTACGTGGCTACAAAGAGGAGGGGACCACCACGACCCCCTTCGACATGGTCATGCTCAACGATATCGACCGGTACCACCTGGTCATCGACGTTCTCGACCGGGTTCCCGGGCTCGCCGCCCGCTATGCCGGATTGCGGCAGGAGATGCAGGACGCCCGGTTGACGGCACGCGCCTACACGCGCGCTCACGGCGAAGACATCCCCGAAGTCACCGAATGGCGATGGGGCCGGTCAACCCCAACCACCGAAAAGGCAGCAGCCACCGGATTCGACGACACCGGGAACGACAACTGACCATGGCCGAAACCGCGCGTATCTCCTGGGGTCCGGCGAGGATTCCGCGGGACGAATTCATAGTCCGCACACTGCTTGGCCGATCGGTGGAGGGTTAGCCTGAGAATGCGGGCAACCTTGGCATCCCACGGGTCTTCTCACCCTGTTCATACTCCTCCGTACCCGTGCCACTATCAAATTAACGTCGGGGCTCGGTCGCCGACGAGGAGGAAGACAGATCATGAAGGCACTCGTCTATTCAGGGCCCAACCAGAAGAGTTGGACGGATGTACCGAATCCGGTCATCCAGTATCCGACAGATGTGATCGTCAAGATGGTGGCCACGACGATCTGTGGTACCGACTTGCATATTTTGAAAGGAGACGTGCCCGAGGTAGAGCGGGGCCGGATCCTTGGCCACGAAGGTGTCGGGGTGATCACCGAGATCGGTTCGGGCGTCGATCAGCTTGCTGTCGGCGATCGGGTCATTCTGGCCTGCGTGAGCTCGTGCGGGCGGTGCGCGAACTGCCGGACCGGCCTGTACAGCCACTGCTTGGATCCGGAAGGAACTCCGGGAATCGGCTGGATCTTCGGTTATATGATCGACGGCACCCAGGCCGAGTACGTACGCGTGCCATTCGCCGAGAACTCTGCCTACAAGGTTCCCGAAGGCGTGAGCGATGCGGAGGCAGTGCTCCTTTCGGATATTCTGCCCACCGGGTTCGAGATCGGCGTGCAGTACGGCCAGGTGAAGCCGGGCGATGTGGTGGCCGTGATCGGCGCCGGTCCGGTCGGGCTGGCTGCCGTGATGACCGCCCGCCTGTATGGGCCGTCAAAAATCATCGCGGTCGACCTCGACGGGGCACGGCTGGAACGTGCGGCCGGGTTCGGCGCCACAGACACTGTGAACTCGGGTGACTCCGATTGGAAGGAACAACTGCTTGCCCTCACTGACGGGGATGGCGTAGATGTCGCGATCGAAGCGGTCGGCATCCCGCAGACGTTCACCATGGCCACCCAGATCGCTCGGCCCGGCGGGCACGTCGCGAACGTCGGGGTGCACGGCAAACCGGTCGAACTCCCCCTCAACGAGCTGTGGATCCGCAACCTCACCATCACGACCGGATTGGTGAACACGAACACGCTGGGCATGCTGCTCAAACTGGTCACCGAACACGCGCTGCCCGCCGACAGGTTCGTCACTCACGAATTCACCTTCGACCAGGTTCAGGAGGCGTACGATGTGTTCGGAAACGCGGCCGAACATGATGCCCTGAAGGTGCTCATTCACGATGGCCCGCGCATCCTGCCGCGGGCGCACAGCACCAAAGCGGGGTGACTCGGCCATGCAGGCACGCCCGAGAGTCGCGGCACCACCGCTCGGACGGCGCACGTTCGGTTCGGATTGTGGCGTCGAACTCACCATCCTCTCCCCCAGCGGAAGATGACTATGTCAATCACTGATGGTGGCGTGAACGTGGTCTCGGTCGGGCTCAGGGAGGGCGTCATTGCGTGCCTCTTCGATCTGGACGGGGTAGTGACGCAGACTGCCGCCGTGCATGCTGCCGCGTGGAAGGACACGTTCGACGCGTTCCTGTTGGAGCGTTCGCGTCGCACCAACACACGGTTCGTTCCGTTCGACATGCACGCCGACTACGACCGGTACGTCGACGGAGAGTTGCGGGAGGACGGCATCCGCTCGTTCCTGGCCTCGCGCGCGATTACCCTTCCTGAGGGTGATATGGGTGACGCGGCGAGCGCCGAGACGGTGAGCGGGTTGGGAAAGCGAAAGAACGAACTCTTTTTGTGGCGCCTGCGTGAGCATGGAGTACAGGTCTACCCGGGGTCGGTGGAGTATCTGCACGCTATCGGGCGGATGGGGCTTCAGAGTGCGGTGGTCTCGTCGAGCACGAATTGCCGCATGGTCCTGGAGGCTGCCGGCATCGAGGACCTGTTCCAGGTTCGGGTGGATGGAGCGACCGCGAGACACGAACATCTGGCGGGAAAACCCGCTCCAGACGCCTACCTGTTCGCAGCTCGTGCACTCGGAGTGGCGCCAGCACGGTGCGCCGTCTTCGAAGACGCGATCGCGGGGGTGGAGGCTGGCCGTTCCGGTGGTTTCGGCCAAGTGGTCGGGGTGGACCGGGCGGGACGATCAGATGAATTAGGGGCACACGGTGCGACGATCGTGGTCTCTGATCTGGCCGCCTTGTTGGTGCACCAGTGATAACGCACCCAGATTTCGTGGCTGAACCGTGGCGTCTGCGCGCCAGTGGGTTGGATCTGAGCGTGTTGGCTCAAGTGGAGTCCATATTTGCGCTCTCGAACGGATATCTCGGCTGGCGCGGCAATCTCGACGAGGGAGAGCCACATGGGCTCCCGGGCTCCTACCTGAATGGTGTGTTCGAACTGCGCTCGCTTCCCTACGCCGAGGCCGGATTCGGGTATCCCGAGTCTGGTCAGACCATGATCAATGTGACCAACGGCAAGGTGATCCGCTTACTGGTCGATGATGAACCATTTGACATCCGCACCGGCGTGCTGCGCTCCCACGAGCTCTGCCTGGATTTTCGCACCGGACTTCTGCGTCGGCGGGTGGAGTGGATCTCACCTGCTGGCCGCGCGATCCGAATGACCTCGTCGCGGATCGTCTCCTTCTCCCAGCGCTCGATTGCAGCGGTGGATTATGGGGTCGAGGTTCTTGACGGGCCGGCGCGGGTGGTGCTGCAGTCGGAGTTGATCGCGAACGAACCGCTTCCGCCCCAGGCGGCGGACCCTCGTGCAGCGCGTGAGCTGGCGGATGTCCTCGAGGGTGCTGAACACCGTTCTGACGGGCGCCGGGTTGCCCTGGCGCACGTCACACGGCAAAGCAGGTTGACGATCGCGAGCTCGATGGACCATGTTGTGGATGGGCCCGCGGGCACCAAGGTCAGTTCAGACAGTTCGCCAGACCTGGGCCGCGTGAGCGTGTCGGCCGACCTGGTCCCCGGACAACGACTCCGTCTCGTGAAGATGGTCGCGTTTGCGTGGTCTGGTTCCCGCTCGCTGCCGGCCCTTCGTGACCAGGCCGACGCCGCCCTCACCGGGGCGACGAGCGCTGGCTGGGATGACCTTGTCGCCGAACAGCGCAGCTATCTCGATGATTACTGGGAACATTGCGACATTCGGATCGAGGGTGACGTGCGCCTTCAACAGGCGGCGCGGTTCGCGCTCTTCCACACTCTGCAGGCGGGAGCGCGGGCCGAGGGCGTGGCCATTCCCGCAAAGGGGTTGACCGGGCCCGGCTATGACGGCCACGCATTCTGGGACATGGAGAGCTATGTGCTTGCGGCGTTGACCTATCTCGTTCCTGAGGCAGCGGCAAATGGGTTGCGGTGGCGGCAGGACACCCTGCCTGCGGCGATCACCCGCGCGTCACAGTTGGGCCTTGCTGGCGCGGCCTTCCCCTGGCGCACCATTCACGGCGAGGAGTGCTCCGGGTACTGGCCTGCGGGAGTCGCCGCTTTCCACATCAACGCGGATATCGCCGACGCTGTTCTTCGCTACGTGAATGCAACCGGCAACCGTGAGTTCGAGCAGTCAGTGGGTGTCGACCTGCTGGTCCACACCGCACGCTTGTGGACGTCGCTCGGGTATTTCGACGCGGATGGGCGATTTCGCATCGACGGGGTCACCGGTCCGGACGAGTACAGCGCCGTCGCCGACAACAATGTCTACACCAATCTGATGGCGCAACGGAACCTGGTTGCAGCCGCTGACACCATCGCACGGCATCCGGAGCGTGTCGCCGACCTTCAGGTCGGTGACGACGAGGCGGCCATCTGGCGTCGCGCAGCAGCTGGGATGTTCATCCCATTCGACCACACGCTCGGGGTGCATCCGCAGTCTGAGGGGTTCACTCATCATGAGAAATGGGACTTCGAGAAGACCGGCGCCGATCAGTACCCGTTGCTGCTGCATTTTCCCTACTTCGACCTGTACCGCAAACAAGTGGTCAAACAAGCCGACCTCGTGTTGGCGATGCACTTTCGTTCAGACGCGTTCACTGCAGAGCAGAAGGCCCGCAACTTCGCCTATTACGACGCGTTGACCGTGCGCGACTCGTCGCTGTCGTCCAGTGTGCAAGCAATAATTGCTGCCGAGATCGGCCAGTTGGACCTCGCGCATGACTACCTCGCCGAGTCGGCGTTTCTCGACCTGGACGATACAGGACACAACACTCGCGACGGATTGCACATCGCTTCCCTCGCCGGAATATGGAGCGCACTGGTGGCCGGCTACGGCGGCATGCGCCACGACGAGACTGGACTTGCCTTCACCCCGCGACTACCACGCGGCTTCTCACGAATGAGCTTCGGGCTGCGCATGGCCGGCGGAACACTCCGCGTCAAGCTGACGCGCACGCACGCAACTTATGACCGAACGAGCGGGCCACCCCTGCACCTTCGCCACTATGACACCTCGATGCAGGTGGCTTCGCTCGAACCGCAGACACTGCCGATTCCTCCCGCTGCCGTTGCCGGCAAAACCCCGACTCAGCCGGCCCATCGATCACCCGCGCCTTACTCCGGCGGCACCCCTGATCGTCAGGACCAAAGGTCAAGAAGATGACCCACAACCACAGCACGACCCCCGGCCGCCGGATTAACGGAGCGGTGACGCCAAAAACCACAATCGTTGTCCCTGCAACCACCCCTGCTGATGACTACAAAACACTTCCCTTGGCCGAGCTCGAAACGAAGCTGGGCTCATCCCCTGAGGGGATCAGCCAAGCTGACGCCGAGATTTCTCTGGTTCGGTACGGTCCGAACGAGATCGAGGAGAAGAAGTCGAATGCGTTCTGGAAGTTTCTGGGCTACTTCTGGGGGCCGATTCCGTGGATGATCGAGGTGGCAGTCATCCTTTCGGCTGTGGTGGGACATTGGCCGGACTTCTTCATCATCCTGGTTCTGCTTCTGGCCAACGCAGTGGTCGGGTTCACCGAGGAACGTCAGGCCGGAAACGCTGTAGCTGCACTGAAAGCGCAGCTCGCGATCACTGCCACGG
Source organism: Homoserinimonas sp. OAct 916 (assembly GCF_003260275.1). Taxonomy (GTDB): domain Bacteria; phylum Actinomycetota; class Actinomycetes; order Actinomycetales; family Microbacteriaceae; genus OACT-916. Next base: position 215,887 of record NZ_QJHB01000005.1, read on the forward strand.
TCAAACGAGACGGGGCATGGGCCGAGCATCCCGCACGCGAACTGGTGCCTGGCGACGTGATCCGGGTGCGGCTCGGCGACATCATTCCGGCAGACGTGCGCCTGCGCGCCGGTGATCCCGTGGAAGTCGACCAGTCGGCGTTGACCGGTGAATCGTTGCCGGTGAGCCTGAAAACGGGTGATGCCGCGTATTCCGGGTCGATCATACGTCAGGGCGAGAGCGACGGCCTGGTCTATGCAACCGGGTCGGGCACGTATTTCGGAGCGACGGCGCGTCTGGTTCAGGAGGCCCACAGTGTCAGCCATTTTCAGCGCGCGGTACTGAAGATCGGCAATTTCCTCATCGTTCTCGCTCTGGTGATGGTGGCGGCGATCATTGCGGTCGCGACCTTCCGTGGGGATCCGATCCTCACAACGATCCAATTCGCATTGGTGCTCCTGGTGGCAGCGATCCCGGTGGCGATGCCGACGGTTCTGTCGGTGACGATGGCGGTTGGGGCCCGTTTGTTGGCAAAGAAGAAAGCGATCGTGACGAGACTGTCGGCTATCGAGGAACTCGCCGGTGTCGACATCCTCTGCTCAGACAAGACCGGCACTCTCACCCAGAATCAACTCACTCTCGGGGAGCCGTATTCAGTCAGCGGTGTGGACGCCGGCTCCGTAATTCTCTTCGCGGCTCTGGCCTCCCGTGCAGAAGACTCGGACACGATCGACCTCGCCGTGATCAGCGGTGTCACTGCCGACCAGAACCTCGGCGACTACGTGGTCACGCAATTTCGCCCCTTCGACCCCGTTCACAAACGGACCGAAGCGACCGTCACGCCGAAGGACGGTGCGCCGTTCACCGTCACCAAGGGTGCACCGCAAGTGATCCTGGCCATGTGCGCAGACGCCACTTCGGTCACCCCCGCGGTGCAGAAGGCTGTCGCAGAGTTCGCTGCCCGCGGCTTCCGCTCTCTCGGTGTCGCACGGGCCGACAAAGAGGGCGAGTGGAGGTTCCAGGGGGTGCTTCCCCTGTTCGACCCGCCTCGGGATGACGCGAAAGCGACGATCGCCGAAGCAGTCGCGATGGGTGTCGCCGTGAAGATGGTCACCGGCGACCAACTGGCGATCGCGCAGGAGACAGCGAAGAAACTCGGCCTGGGAACCAACGTCCTCGACGCGGCCGGTCTCGGCGACTCCACGCAGCAGAAGACCCCTGCAACGACGGCTTCGATCGAGACAGCAGACGGATTCGCTCAAGTGTTCCCGGAACACAAGTTCCATATCGTCGACGTGTTGCAGAAGAGCGGTCACATCGTCGGGATGACCGGAGACGGAGTGAACGACGCGCCAGCGCTGAAGGAGGCCGACTGCGGTATCGCGGTTTCTGGCGCCACCGACGCCGCACGCGCTGCGGCCGCCATCGTGCTCATGACGCCAGGACTATCGGTGATCATCGACGCGATCAAAGAAAGCCGCAGAATCTTCCAACGCATGAACAGCTACGCCATCTACCGCATCGCTGAAACATTGCGGGTGCTGCTGTTCATGACTGCGGCGATCCTGTTCTTCAACTTCTACCCGTTGACCGCGATCATGATCGTGATCCTTGCGCTGATGAACGATGGCGCGATCCTGTCAATCGCGTACGACAACGTGCGCTACAAGAAGAAGCCCGAAAAATGGAACATGCGCCTGGTGTTGAGCATCTCCACCGTGCTCGGGATCATGGGCCCGATCGCAGCGTTCGGCTTGTTCTATCTCGGCGAGGAGGTCTTTCACCTGTCGCGCCCGGAGTTGCAGACGATGATGTACCTGATGCTCTCCGTGGCCGGGCATCTCACTATTTTTCTGACCCGCACCCGTGGGCCGTTCTGGTCTCAACGGCCCGCCCGCATCCTGGTGATTGCCGTCTTCGGAACCCAATTGATCGCCACCTGCTTCGCGCTGTTCGGGATCCTCATGACTCCCCTGCCTCTGGGATGGGTCGCGTTCGTTTGGGGATACGCAGCGGTCTGGGCGCTGATCAACGACCGCATCAAGCTGCTCGCCTATCGCATCTTCGACCCACCCCAAAAACACCAGGCGGCCTCCACGCCCCCGCCGAACCGTGCTGCACGCGTCACCCACCAGCCTCCCGGACATCAGTGACTACCGCACAACAGTGACTACCGCACAACAATGACGGGCGCGCGTTTCAGCTGCATCGTTGCGGCGACGCGAATCCCGCACGTGTTCGGTGTGGGGTTCCCTGGGCCCAGGCAGGGCGTCCGCGAGTCGCATGCGTCGTTGCGGCCGATCCTGCACCCCCAATGTCGGACGCCACAGCTATCGTCAAAAGTACGTTCCAGAGTTGCGGCCGACAGTACCTGGCTGGCCGCACGGCAACCCGATCCATCAACCGGGTGCCCCAGGGAAAGAACGGGTTGCCCGAGTTCCCGGGCGACAAGCACGATGGAAAGGACAATTCATGTCTGGGCTTCACGACAACGCCCGCATCTTTCACCTCCCGCCGACCCGCGGCTGGGCTGACTTTGCCGTGGGCCTCCTGGCCCGCGTGGAGGCGCTCCAACCCGCATGCGTTCTCGACGTGCGGATCACTGACCGGCATCAGGAAGTGGCCTGGGTGACGATCTACCGGTCACCGGATGACGTCATCACAGCGAGCGGCCCGAACGGGCCCTACCTGACCCGCGGTCAGACAACATGGACGTGGCAGCTGGCAGCTCCTGAGCCACCCGAGTTCCGGAACGAGCGTGAAATCGAGCGAGCCGAGCTCATCGCGAGTTCGGTGCTCACCTTTCTCGCGAAACTCGACGCAGTTCCGGATGCCGAAAACTTCGGGATGGAGGGGGCGGTGCAGTTTCACACGTGGTCACCGCGTTCCGGCCCCGCCCCGAGCGACTACAGCTGGGACAATTACGCCGAGCACCGCACAGGGCTTCAGATCAGCAATTTTCTCCACTATCTGCACGTCATTCCCGTGGGTAAGGGCTTCACGAAGGAGCACGTCGACAAAAACTTCCCCGGCTGGAGATGGGAGGATCTGGTCGAGGTGATCAAGGCCGCAGACGTGTTCATCGGACGAGGTGGCTCACCGGCCACGTGCCGGCCCACGGTCAAGGCGATCCACTTCACCGACCGCAGCCACTGGGCCGTGGAATGGCTCGACGGCACTGTCACGACATCCGCGTAAGAGACGACGTCAACAATCTCCTGGGGCACTCGCCGAATCAGAGCGGATCCGCCAACTCACGAAACTGGAGCTTGCGGCCGAGTATATTCTCGGCCGCACGGTGGCCGGAGCGCAGCGCTGCCGTCACGGTCGCCGGGTCTTCCGTCCACGTCGCCTCGCCTGCGAAATGCAGCACTCCGTCGACCGGCGTTGCCAGCAGATCATGGTCACCAGGAGTTGATCCGGGCTTCATGTAGGCGTAGGAACCACGAGAGTATGGGTCGCTCTGCCAGTCGGTGACCAGCACCTGATCTGGCTGCACCACTCGCTCCCCGTAGAGACCACGCAGCGACTGCAGCACCGACTCGACGATCCTGTCGTCGCACCACTCGCGGGTTTCAATGGCGCTCGGCCCCGCGGCGAAGGTGAGAAGGGTCGGCACCCCATCCAGGGCGGTCAGGTCGTACCAGGAATGCCACCATGTACCGGCGTCGCCCTGCTGACGAATGGCGTAGACGTCTTTGTCCCAGAACCTGGTGGGGAAGCGCAGAAATACCTTCTCGAAGCTGTTCATCTCGAAACCGGAGATGGCGCTGGTGAGCCATTCGGGCAACGGGGGATCAAAGGCGAGGGTGCCAGATTTCAAGACCCCGATCGGAACGGTGACGACGACATTCGAAGCGGCGAATTCGCCCTGATTGGAGCTGACTGTGGCTCTGCCGGCCGACCTCGCGACGCGCGTCACCACGTGCTCGAGTCTGACATCGATTCCCTCTGCGAGGTTCGCAGAGAGTTGGTCGAAGCCGTCGGGAAAGACCACCTCGTCGCCGTCCACGATGTCGTCGTCGAGGCCGTGCGCATCGAGGTCTCCCGCCCACACCCCGTATTGCTCTTCGGAACGGTGCAACAAGAACTCCCGCACTCGCTCAGCGCGGTCAGGTTCCCACACCAATCTGGCCAGGGTTGCCTCAATCGCCTCCAAATAAGTGCTGCCAACCTCAGATGCATCGATCGAGACCGCCAGATGCAGATCGAAGTTGCGCACGTCGTCGGCGAACTCGCGGATCGCACCATCATTCAGTCGCTTGCCGGCGGGATCGTAATAGGCGATGGGTCTTCCGTCTGGCTGGTAACTGCCGACAGTGAACTCGACCGTTCGCATTCCGAAGTCGTGCACCACCGCGGTCAATCGGTTGTCGTCGATGCCATGAATCCACGAGGCGCCACGGTCGCAGGTGAAGCTGCCGGAGCGCTCAGTCCAGGTGCGGCCTCCGACGCGATCGCGTGCCTCGAGTACGACGACCCGCTGCCCCGCCTGCGCGAGCAACCGCGCGACGGTCAGCCCAGAGACGCCCGCACCGATGATGACGGTGTCGAAGTTCTTCATATCTGAAAGCTCCTCACTGGGCCAGAGTAGCAACCTCCAAGCACTGGTTGAAGGGAAGAAGCACGTATTCGAATGAGAAATGAAGGAGGCTCGGCGCACCCACGCAATGTCGCACGACGAGGCCACACCTGAGGACTTCCAGCTTCGGCAGATCCGTCGGTAGACCGCGAAGTGGAGCGGCCACTAATATCATGTTGTCGGGGCTGACGATCAACTCACAGCGGCCCGTTGCCCCACGCAACGGTGCCATCGGTGGCAGAACGAGGAGGATTTCTTGTCAGATGGCGCGAAAGTGAGCCGTGCCGTCGAAGCCGGCGATCTCATCGACGGGCGGTATCGGATCCAGAGCCTCCTGGGCCGAGGTGGCATGTCGGAGGTATACTCCGCGACCGATGAGACGCTTCACCGTACAGTCGCAGTCAAACTGTTTCACCGTGATGCGGCCGACCCGGTAGATATGGAGCGGGCCGCGACCGAAGTCAAACTTCTCGCATCGTTGAGCCACCACGCGCTCGTCACGGTTTTCGACGCCCGCGTCGCAACCACCTCTGAGAGCGGCTATGCCTACCTGACCATGGAGCTGGTAGACGGCGAAGACCTGCGCACCCGCATCGAGCGGGGGCCCGTCGCTCACGATGATGCCGCCGCCATGTTGTGTGATCTCGCCGAAGCCCTCCACGTGGTCCATTCCCATGGAGTCGTGCATCGTGACATCAAGCCGGCCAACGTGCTGCTCAGGGCATCTCCGCTACCTGACCGCGAGTTCAGCGTGAAACTGGCCGATTTCGGCATCGCGCACCTGACAGATTCCATCGGCCTGACCGCCACGGGCGCCGTTATCGGAACCGCCGCCTACCTCAGTCCTGAACAGGCCACGGGCGACGGGTCTGGCCCCGCGTCCGACATTTATTCGCTTGGTCTCGTGATTCTCGAGGCGCTGACCGGAGTTCGCGCGTTCCCGGGCTCGATGGTTGAATCGGTCAGTGCGCGGTTGGTGAGCGACCCACCGATACCGGATTCCCTCGATCAGGATTGGCAGACGTTGCTCCGGTCAATGACCGTCCGCGACCCTGGGCAGCGCCCGGTTGCCCTCGACGTGACGCTCGCCGCCCACTCATTGAACAAGCGGTCACCGTCACACTCATCGGTGCAGGGGGAATCGGCAAACCAGGACACGATGCCGCTCGACCAAATTGGAGTTCCCACCGTTCCAATGCAGCGAAGCGACTTCGACACGGCGGGCGCGAGGGTGCCAGGATCACCGGACGGGTCGGACAGTCCGACCGTCAGGCTCGACCTGCAGGAGCCACGAGGGGCCGTGCCACCGTCGACATCGACCCTGACACGGGAGACTGTCACGGCCAATGCTGTGACGGCCGACAACAACACGCTGGACCAGAGCGGTTTCGCCTCCGATCGAAGACAAGGCCAGTTCCGTCGATGGCTCGCAATTGTGGCCATAATTCTTGGAGTTCTGGTTCTAGCTACAGTGACGGTAGTGCTGTGGTCAATGTTGTCGTCCGGAACGTCCAGCCCGCCAGCGCTGCCCGCTATTGACGATCCGCTCGGCACGCATCTGCACGAGCTGATGAAAAGCGTGACACCGTGACGCCCGCGAGAAGATTTCGGTGCCATCTGGCCGCTGTGGTGCTGGCCAGCAGCATCATTCTGACCGGATGCGTCAGCGGGCCGCCTGATCTAGACGAAGCCACGGCGGCCAAACTCCAGGAATCGGTCGCGCACATCGCCGAAGTAGCGGCGGCCGGAAAATTCGCAGACGCGCTGACTAACCTTGAATCCCTGCAGGCGCAGTTGACCGAGGCCACCGCGCGAGGCGATGTCGGCGGTGACCGGGAGGCCCGCATTCGCGGGGCGATTGAGAATGTGCGCTTTGACCTGAACGCATTGATCGATGCACAGAAATCAAAGCCCGAGCTTCCACCGGAACCGGAGCCCGAACCCGAGACGACACCGGATCCCACGCCCATACCTGAGCCTGACCCGTCCCCCGTCCCGACGCTTACCCCCGACCCCTCACCCGCTCCTGAACCACCGGCTCCCGATCCGGAACCCGAACCAGAACCGGCTCCATCAATCACGCCAGACCCGAACCCATCTCCTTCTCCATGAGCCGGAAAGGAATTATTGCGACAGAGCGGATACGCTGGCGCAAACCGCTACTATTTACCCATGTCAAAGACAGCGTGGTCAGAAAAAGCAAGTGAATTACTCCGGGTTGGGCCCGATTTCCGGCTCGAAGACGTCGACCCGGCATCGACGCCCGGGATTGACTCCGGCAAACGTTCTGGCGTTGCGCTTCGGCTCAAGAACAAGAAGTCCCTCCGCACGCTGCAGGGCAAGCTTTTTGCCGACAGCACCGTCGGCGGCGAACGATCAGTACTGCTCGTCCTGCAAGGAATGGACAGCTCTGGAAAGGGCGGAGTCATCACTCACGCACTCGCTGGGATGAGCGCATCGGGCGTGATGGTGCATGGATTCAAAGCACCCTCCGCCGAGGAGAAGAAGCACGGTTTTCTGTGGCGAGTTCGCAAAAGACTCCCCGAGCCGGGCATGGTGAGTGTCTTCGATCGCTCCCACTACGAGGATGTGCTGGCCGCCCGAGTGCGCAACCTTGCCCCTCCAGAGACAATCGAGCGACGTTACAACCAGATCAACACCTTTGAGCGGTACGCCACTGAGAGCCAGACCACGATCGTCAAGGTGATGCTTCATGTAAGCGAAAAAGAACAGAAGAGGCGACTCATCTCCCGCCTCCACCGTCGCTCAAAACTGTGGAAGTACAACCCCAGCGATGTGGACGATCGGGAGCTGTGGCGCCAACTTCACGACGCGTACCAAATCGCGATCGCGCGAACCTCCACCGATCACGCGCCGTGGTACGTCGTGCCGGCTGATCACAAGTGGTACGCGCGTCTCGCGGTGCAGCAGATCATTATTGAGAAACTCGAAGCGATGCAACTGAAATGGCCATCACCCGACTATGACCTGACTACCGAGCGAAAGCGCGTGGCCAGCGCGTGAGCACCTCCGATGCAGGCTTTAGAGAAAAGTTCTTGGTCGAAGAGCGGTTCATGCCGCGTGAGGCTAAGAGAAAACTGTACGTCACTGCTGCAGGGCTCATTACCATAGGGCTCGCTGGCTTCTTGTTGACGCTGCGGGGGGTGCTTCTGAACGTGGCCCCGGCATCGATCGATGCGCCGTTGAAATCCTGGCTGTATGACGGCAGAACAGATTTCCTCACCGGGATCATGATCGGCCTCGCGGTTGGTTTCGGCCCGATCGCGCTGCCCATCATCATCCTTGTCGTCGTCGTCGCCTGGGCCATCATCGCAAAACACATCTGGCGACCGATGCTTCTGGCCGCTGGAACGACCACTGGCGTGGTTCTCGCGCTCACCATCACTCATGCAGTCGGGAGACACCGGCCGCCAACGGAACTGATGCTGTTCGGCGCCGACTCAACTTTCTCGTTTCCGTCGGGGCATGTGCTCGGGGCGTGCAATTTTCTTTTGTTGCTCACCTATTTGATTTTTTCCCGCCGTCACAATCCGCGTGCAGAAGTGTCCGCGTTCATTCTGGTAGGTCTGCTCATCGTGGCTGTTGCGCTCAGCAGAATTTACCTCGGCTATCACTGGGCCACCGACGCCGTCGCTTCTATCTCGTTGTCTCTGGTCATCCTCGGGGCAGTGATTGCGGTGGATACTCAGCGCACGGTGCGCGTCAGCGCGGCACCATCATCTGGAGGGCGCGCGGCTTCACCCGCGCCTTGATGGCCGTTGCTTCACCGATATTGTCACCGTCGAGCTCAATCTCCTCCGCACTGCCCAGCCGCATAGTGATCCGAGCCGCCTTCGCATACTTGAGAGCTCGCACTTCGGGAGTCGTCAGTTTCTCGCCCAGCTTGGTTCGCCTGAGCACGCCGTTCTCCCAGAAGACTTTTACCAGTACTTGCAGCCAACCGAACACCCCTTCAGGGCGCATAACAGCGATGTCGAACAGTCCGTCGTCGACGACTGCATCCGGAAGCAGTAGTACGTTCGCTTGAAGGGAGCCGCAATTGCCGATGATGATTGTGTGCGCGCGCACCGATTTTGTCCGTCCGCCATCGAGGCGGTACCGGGTTCGCAGCTCACTCTTATCTCGAAGTGCTTTGGCGATGGCACTGACGTAGGCCAGCCAGCCGACCTTGGCCTTGAGCTTGTCATCGGTATTGGCGAGCATTTTCGCGTCGAGTCCGAGGCCCGCCATGACCACGAAGGCATGTTTGGTGAGCGAACCGTCGCCGTGACGGATGTCGATGAGCCCGACATCCACAGCCCGTTCCACCCCGGTGAACGCGGTCTTCACTGAATGCTCCACGTCGTCGAGTGTGAACTCGAGGTTGCGCGCCAACAGGTTGCCCGTGCCAGAGGGAATCAGCGCGAGGCGTGCCGAGCTCTCGTGCAGAATTTCAGCTACGGCTCGAACGGTGCCGTCACCCCCTGCCACGATGACGAGATCCGCACCCGCCTCCAACGCTTGCCGTGCCACGCCCTGACCGACGTCTTCGACGGAGGTGGCGAAATAAAGGGTTTCATTCCAGCCAGCAGCATTTTGCTCGGCGCTCACGGCCGCCTTGATGACGTCGAGGTCGACCTTGATCGGGTTGTAGATGACGGCCGCGGTATGAGTTTTGGTCTGGGCGTCAGAGCGTGTGGAGGTCATTCTTCCCATTTCTGCTTTCGTTGGTGAACCCGGGCAACGACCTGCTCTCTTGCGACCAGCGTGCGATTACGGCACCTAATATTGTTTCATGGTATCCCCTCGCGATCGGCAGGCCGTCGCCACCCCGCGTGCTCACCGTGTCGCGAGGCGCTGGCCGTGGGTTAGCGGAATAGCGCTCATAGTCCTGGCTCTCGCGTTAGGAGCTCTGATCACGGCGCGCGATCACGGCATGGCGTTGTCGATCGACACCAGATGGATGGACGAGTTGATGGAGAACCGCGCCCCCGTCTGGCAGTTTCTGTCTCTGGTGATGAACAATCTCGGCGGAGGAGTGATTGCCACTTTCATAGTGCCGATCGCGCTGATAGGTATCCTGCTTCTGCTGAAGCGCCCGTGGGCCACTGTGTTCTTTTTCTTGGCGACCGTGCTGACGGGCGGTGCCGTGCAGCTCCTCAAACATCTTTTCGGTCGAGTGCGACCCGAGTCTTTGATGGTGAGCGTAGACTTCGGGTCTTTTCCATCGGGCCACGTCGCGAATGCCGCGGCCATGGCATTGATTCTCTCGATCCTGTTCCCCAAATGGTGGGTCTGGCTCGCGGCAGCGGTCTATACGGTGACCATGATGTTCAGTCGCACGTATTTGGGTGCCCATTGGCTGAGTGACACTATTGGCGGGCTCTTGCTTGGCATTGGCCTCACGCTGTTGATCTGGGCACCCCTGGCGTCACGAATCGACGGAGAGCGTCAGCTCCGAAGGCGGCGACACGACTCGCCGCCGGCGTCGAGCAAAGACGTTGCGGTTTAGCCCAGATATCGTCCCCCTTTCGTGCTGGGTTGCGAGTGCGGTTCAGGCGAGAGTCGCCAGAAATTACTCCATGCCCGACAATCAGAAACGTGCCCGCTGGGCCCGCACAAAGCAATAAACGCCATAGGCGATCAAGCCAGCCCCGACGACGCAGAGGATCACGACTCCGAAAGGAAGTTCGGCGAGAGTCTTCAACCCACCGTCGAGACCGGTGGACTTGCTGGGATCATGAGTGATGGCAGCCACGCCGACCAGGACCCCGACGACGCCCAACGCGATGCCCTTCGATACGTAACCCGCAATACCGAGCACCATGACCATTTTTCGAGCCGGCTCGGGCGGAACGACGATATCCTCGGTGAATTTGGTGGCTACACCTTTACGAATGAAATAGATTCCGATGGCTAGAATTGCGACCCCGCCGATAAAAAGAAGGATGACACCGCCCGGGGAGGAGATCAGGGTTCCCGCAGCATCGCTGGCGCTGCCCGAGGAGCTTGATGAGCCGCCGTTCGCGAAGGTGAAGGCGGTGAACGCGAGAACGAGGTAGACCACTCCCTTGCTCACTTCAGCCACACGACGAGCCCACTTCTTCTTGGGGTCACCTCCCAGGATAAGAAATGCGGCGATGATCAGCCAGATACCGAGTGCGAACATGCCGATCACCACGGCCCAGAGCACAAACACCCCGCCGGGAGTGGACGCCAACTGTTTGAGCGCCCCCGATTGGTCTGCCGACCCCCCTCCGGCTCCGATAGCAACACTGATGGCGATCCCTCCAATGAGTATGTGCAAAAGCCCATTGGTGGCGAACCCGAGTCGTGCAAGAACACGTAAGGTGGTGCTGTTTTTGGCGGCACGGGCGACGCTCTTCGCTGAGTTGTCCTTCATGGGCCCAGTGTAGAGGGGCAACGGCCCCGCACGAAAGGGGCGTCATGTCAACCCCTTGGCAACAGGGTGCATGTTCCCGTAAACAAGAACTGTGAACGATTCCAAGTAACTCTGCTTGAGCGCCCGCGAATGAGCCTGTCGGCGCCGCGATGCCAGAAGCGCGGACCGAACGCTGACACGATCGCCGCACAACAGGAGGTTGGCCCATGACGCGCTCCGTGGAACGAGCAGCTGACGATAGCTCTGCTTTGCGGGTTTTCACAATCGGTCATTCGACGCGAGAGTTTGACGAAGTTGTTGCGATGCTTCGCGACAACGGCGTGGATGAGCTCGTTGATGTTCGCTCGCTCCCGGGCTCCCGAAAATTTCCGCAGTGGAACCGGGAGACGCTTGAAGTGTCGATGCCGGCTGACATCGGGTATCGATGGATCAAGGATCTTGGGGGCCGAAGGTACACCCCGGTTGATGTGGTGAGTCCCAACAGCGGGTGGCGGGTGAAAGCGTTCCGAGACTACGCCGACTATATGACGACGGACACGTTTCGGTCGGGGCTGCATGAATTGTTGGAAGACGCAGGTGACCGGGTGCCGGCCATCATGTGCAGTGAAGCCGTCCCCTGGCGGTGCCATCGCCGGTTGATCACGGACGCATTGCTCGTCGCCGGCGTCGATGTGTTCAACATCATGTCTGCAACATCGACACGCCTGGCGGAGCTGACCGAATTCGCCGAGGTAGACGACGGGCAGATCACGTACCCGAAACCAAAGGACCCGTAGCGTGACAACTCGACGCGCAGTACGACCGCTCGAAACTTCCAACCCAAACAAATAGAAAGGGAATCACATGCGTAAATTTCTCACCTGGCTCACGATCGGAGTGGTGGCGTTCGTCGCCTACACCTACGGCGCGAAAGCTGGGCGCGCACGCTACCGCGAGATCAAAGCAACCCTCGACGCGGTCTGGAACGACCCTCGCGTCAAGAAGGCGCGCAAAAGGGCCTCCAAACAGGCCGATAAAGTCGCCAAGTCAGCCACGAAACAAGCGAAGAAGATCGGACGAAAACTATGACTCCACCAACCGATGACACAGCACAGGACAAAGTCGATGCCGCCGCGGACGTTGCGCATGACGCGGTTTCCAAGTCTGCAGACGCGGTGACCGATGCGGCCGGACACGTCTCTGACTCAGCAGCGAAGGCATTCGCATCCGCAACCAGCGCCGTGGATGACGCGGTCGACACCGTTCACAAGACCGTCTCGAAAGGCCTGCACCAAGCGACCAGGACCGCCTCGGACATCAGCGACAAAGCGACTGCCACGGTGAAGGAATACCCGACCCGAATGGTGCTGATCGTGGCCGCGGTCGCGGCGATCATAGGTTTCATTGCCGGAGTCCTGACATCCGAACGCAACTGAGCTGAAATCCGCTTCCCGAGGGCTCGGAGTCTCTTGCCGCCAGGCCTGTGTGGCGCCGGGCAATCGGGGGCCGCGGTCGCTGGCCAGTATGGGAATCGGGGGCCTAAATGTTTGGCCTAGCGCTCCACTGCGGGCAGGCGACTGAACCCTACGTGAGAACACAGTTTCCGGTAACCCGTCGCGCGCGGGTGATCGGCAACTCCCACAGGCCCTACTCGGCGGTCGGCCGCTGCCGCTGCCTCTTCGTTGTTGACCGCTGGCTCTTTGCCGCGAGGCGTCGCCGATCGGAGCCTCGCGTGGGTTTCGTCGCACGGCGACGAGGCGAACCTGGGGCGAGGGCCGCGCTCACCAGCCTGGCGAGCTTGTCTAGGGCGATCTCACGATTCCGCAGCTGGGAGCGCCGCTCGGAGACGGTGACGGTGACTGACCCGGCGATAAGTCGACGCCCGAGTCGAGTGATCAGCATCCTCTGTTGTTCCTCAGAGAGTGCCTCCGAGTCGGCAACGTTCCATGTGAGCTCCACCCGGCTGTCGGAGGTATTGACATGTTGGCCGCCTGGTCCCGACGACCGTGAGAATCGCCAGCTCAGCTCCGATGCCGGGATCGTGAGTGCAGACGACACGTTCAGATCCATTCACCAAGCGTTGCACAATCGGAACCCCGTCGGGATCCGTGTCGCGGTGTGTGCGCCCCGCAAATTGCCACGCCGCACCCGTGAACGGCCCCGCACCCAGTCCGGGAGCGAGCGTGCGCAGGATCTGGTGCGGGTGCGGAACCGTCGCCGGGTTCACGATCAGAATCCGCCAACCCGTAGGTCATCGCTTTCGCGTACGCGAGCATTCGCTGCACCCGCGTCGTCACCCACGCGGTCCCTGGACCGCAGGATGCCGTAGGCAGCAATCATCCCACCAGCCGCCATGACCCAGACACTCAGAGATTCGAGAATTTCTGCTGCAAACAACAGATGGATCAGCGCACCGATCACAAACACCACCGGTGAAATCCAATGGACACGGCGAACACGTACCAGGCCGAAAAGCAGAAGCGCGAAGGACCAGGGCCCGACCAGAGCTACAAAGAAGATCGGGATGACCCAGGGTCCGGTGCCATCTCCGAGTCGTTCGACCAGGAACTGGTTCATTGCCGGGCCGTCCAGGCCGGCCGCCGCCGTCTCCAGGGCCAGCAGGTGAACCATCGCGAACGCACTGAGCCCGGCGGCCAGGGCCGTCGTCAGCGACCACCCGATGCGCCCTATCCTGCTCGCCCAGATGAGGGGCGCCACACCCACCAGCCCCACGGTGAGCGAGAGCGCCGCCGCCCAATGCAACATTCCAGCAATCGTGATGACCAGGTAGTTCTCGCCGATCATGCCGACGTCGTTCAGAGCGTCTTGCCCGCCAATGAGCAACGTCTCCGCGACGGCCACGGCGATCCATGCCCCGCCGAGCCCAACGGCGGCCATCCCGTTCGCTGGAAAACTCCGCTGTACCGTCATTGCCTTGGGTGATCTGTTCATCTTCTCGTCTCCTGACGTCGTGTTTTGCAAATCTTGTTCAGCAAATCTAGGTCGCCGGTATGGGCCGCCGCGTCGGCAGTTCGAAGCGTCAGCGTCATCCTTTCGGAGTGGGGATTCCCTACCTGCGAACGACCGTGGAGCGTTCGATGTACGGCTATCGTTGGCCGTATGAAGTCGTTGAGTCGCGGCCAGTGGTGCTTCGATGTGGCCGTGGCTGCGGCCTTTGTCGTGATCGGCCAGTATGAACTGCGCTTCCTCCCGGAATCCGGTTATCAGGAGGGGTCGTTCGCGCTCAACACCGTGCTCTCCCTTCTCTGCGCCGTTCCGTTGATTGTGCGTCGCCGCTGGCCGCTCACAGCTTTTGCGATCGCTGCGGTTCCCCTGGTTATCGCCTCACTGTTCACCGTGCATGCCTTGACGTTCTGGGGGATGGGCGTGCCGCTGGTCATACTCTGTTACTCGGTGGCGCGATGGTCGGAGCACCGGCATGCCTCCGTGCTTGCACTCGGAATGGCTGTTTTGGTGCTGGCCACATACGGCATCCGCACCACCGCCTTCGCCGACGTGGAAGCCTATGCCTTCGGTGGCGCGTTGTTCGGGCTGTCCTATTTGTCAGGGGCGGTGATTTCGCGTCTCACTAGACAAGGGCTGGCGCTGGACGCTGCCATGGTGCAGCTGCGCGAACAGGAACGGGGTCGACAATCACAGGTGCTGGCCGAGGAGCGCGCCCGGATTGCTCGCGAGATGCACGATGTGATGGCTCACGGAATCAGCGTGATGGTCGTGCAGGCCGGCTCTGCTCGCCTTGAATTGGCATCCGATGCCACCAAAGCACGCGAGTCACTGCTGATCGTCGAACAGACCGGGCGCGAGGTGCTCACTGAATTGCGCCACACGGTAGGTCTTTTGCGTGACCCCGAATCGGCAGCCGGCGCCGATCCCACTCCCAACCTTGCCGCGCTGCCGGCACTCGCACAGTCGATGAAAGTGGCCGGTCTCGACGTGCGCCTCGAGGTGGAGGAGAACCTTGACCTCGATCCCGGGCGTGCCTTGGCTGTCTATCGAGTCATTCAGGAGGCGCTGACCAATGTGCTGAAACATTCGGGCCCGGGGAAGGTGCGGGTCACTGTCACCCGACCCGACGACCTTCGAATCGAAGTCGTGGATTCGTGCGCCGGTTCTGCGCCCAAGTTCGCGAACGGAGGAGGCAACGGGCTAACGGGCATGAGAGAGCGCGTCGGCATGTTTGGCGGTGAACTGGTCACGGGGCCCGAACCAGACGGCTTTGCTGTGCGCGCCCGCATCCCCATGGAGCAGGGACGATGATCCGCATCCTGCTCGTCGACGATCAGGCCCTGGTGCGTGCTGGGTTCAGATCGATCCTGGAGAAGCAACCCGATTTCGAAGTGATAGGTGAGGCGGCTGACGGCCGGGAAGCACTGCGACTTGCCGCCGTTTCTACCGTTGATGTGGTGCTGATGGACATTCGGATGCCCGTACTGGATGGACTGGGCGCCACCCGGGAGCTGATGCGAACAACAGCTCCCCCACGCATCATCGTGCTCACGACCTTTGATGCCGACGAGCACGTCTACCACGCGTTGCGAGCAGGTGCTGCCGGCTTCCTGCTCAAGGACACGTCACCGGAGAGGCTCATTCAGGCGGTGCGCGACGTGATGACAGACGAGTCGATGCTCTCCCCGGTGATCACCAAGCGGCTGATTGCAGCTTTCGTGGACTCTCCGCCACCCAACGAGGGCGGCGTGCCCGACGCGTTCAGTGGTCTCACCGACCGTGAACTCGACGTGCTCCGACATCTGGCCCTCGGAGCCAGCAACGCAGAGATCGGGCAGGCACTTTTTCTCGCTGAGACGACCGTGAAGACCCATATCGCGCACATACTGGCGAAACTCGATGTTCGCGACCGTGTTCAGGCGGTCGTCGCGGCCTACGAAGGGGGTCTGGTCCGACCCAGGTTTCCCTGATTGCGGATGACCGCCGCGTTGCGGTCATTCAACGACCGTATAACGGCAACCACAACGGCAAACAGCAACGGCAAACGCACAATAGGCAGGATGTTGGTACAATTTCGACTAAATGACGAACATTCCACCGCCTCACAGCCCTGGGGCTGCCGTGCCGCCAAACGACCTCACCGCCACGGCGCGCATTCGTAACGCGGCCCGAGTCGGAGATGGGTAGGGCTGTGAAGGGCATCCTGGCGTTGAAAGCACCTACTGCCGCTGTGAGGCGTCGCCGATGCCCTATTTGGTGAAGCCCGAACACCGTGCCGAAGCGGTGACGGCCCCCGTCCCCGTGAACGAGTCACTGCCTCGCACGTGCATCATCGGTGCCGGCGCCTCGGGAATCACCGCTGCAAAGGCGCTCTACCTTGCCGGTGTGCCGTTCGACTGGTTCGAGAGCGGCAGCGCGATCGGCGGCAATTGGCTTTTCGACAACCCAAACGGTCTCTCTGCCTGCTACGAAACTCTGGAGATCAACACCTCATGCCCCCGGATGGCGTTCTCCGATTTTCCGATGCCGGCTGACTACCCGCCGTATGCCCGGCATGACCAGGTGCACGACTACTTCGAGAACTACATCGATCACTTCGGATTTCGGCACACGATCACCTTCAATACGACGGTCGAAGAAGTCACGCGCGATGGCGACCACAGCTGGCTTGTGCGCTCGAGCGGCCCGGATGGCGAGCGGGTGGGCGAATACCAGGCGGTGCTGGTCGCCAACGGGCACCACTGGGACCGACGGTGGCCTGAACCGATCTACCCCGGCTCGTTCGATGGCAAACAGATTCACGCCCACGACTACCGATCCGGCGACCAGCTCGCGGGCCGTGATCTTGTCGTCGTCGGTGCGGGCAACTCCGCCATGGATATCGCCGTCGAGGGCGCCCACCGTGCGAAGAGCGTCACCCTGTCGATTCGCCGCGGCCAATGGGTGCTGAAGAAATTTCTGCTCGGACGCCCCAGCGACCAAGTAGTGCTGCCGGGCTGGATGCCGTGGTGGGTGACCGCGCTGCGGTTGCGCATCGGGGCGATGGCCTCGGGCAGCCTGCGCAAATATGGGCTGCCGCGACCGCCGCACCGACCCGGCCAATCACATCCGGTGCAATCGGACCAGATTCGCGCACGCATCGCCGAAGGCCGAATCGCCGTGCGCCCGGGCATCGAGCGGTTAGACGGCGATGGGGTCGTATTCGTCGACGGCACCCGTGCGAAGGCCGATCTGATCGTGTGGGCGACCGGATACACGGTGACGTTCCCGTTCCTTGCCCCCTCCCTGATCGCCGCGACCGATAACGAATTGCCGCTCTGGAAGCGCACGGTGCATCCCGACCTGCCCGGCCTGTTCTTCATCGGGCTGGTGCAACCGGTCGGGGCGGTGATGCCGCTGGCCGAGGCGCAGGGGGCGTGGGTGGCCGAGACCCTGAGCGGACGCTACGCTCCCCCGCCCTCGAGCGAGATCCGCGAGCAGATGGCCACCGAACATGAACGCAACAAGCGACAGTTCTACGCGTCGCCGCGACACACCATGGAGGTGGACTTCGACCGTTACCTCTGGCATCTCGCACGCGAACGACGTCGCGGCCAAAAGCGCGCTGGCAGCCAAGTTGGTGCAGCATCGAACCACACGCTCAGTGGGAACAAGCCTTGACTCGGCAACCAGATCTGACCGGAAAGATCATCGCGGTCACCGGCGGTGCCAACGGAATCGGTCGCGAGATCGCGCGGCTTCTGGCCTCAGCAGGTGCCCAGGTCGCCATCGGGGACCAAGATGGCGAGGCGGCGAGGCAGGCCGCGAATGAAATCGCCGGCATCCTCCTCGGCGCCGATCTCGACGTGACCGACGCGGTTTCATTCGCGAGCTTCCTGGCGACCATCCAAGCCGAGTGGGGCACCATCGATGTTCTGGTCAACAATGCGGGGGTGATGTGGGCCGGCCCGTTCGACACCGAACCCGACGCCGCGACCGAGCGTCAGATCGCCGTGAACCTTCTCGGCGTCATCTTGGGGGTGAAGCTCGCGGCACCCGCGATGGTGGCCCGCGGCTCGGGGCACATCATCACTGTCGCGTCGGCAGCCTCGATACTGACCACCCCCGGGGAGGCGAGCTATTCCGCGACCAAGCACGGTGTCTTCGGCTATATGAAGGCGGTGCGCGCGGAACTGTACCGCTCCCCCGTGCGCTTATCCGTCATCATGCCCACCGTGGTCGAGACCGCCATGTCAGTGGGAACTGCGACGGGTGCCGCCACGCTGTTGCAGCCGACGGATGTTGCCGCCGCAGTTCTGCGCACCATCCAACGACCGCGCTTTGAGGTCACCCTCCCCGGCTACGTCGGCCCGCTGGCGGCAGCCGTGAACGTGCTGCCGGGCTGGTTGCGCGACCGGATCTCCCGCAGACTCGTCCCCGACC
Source organism: Homoserinimonas sp. OAct 916 (assembly GCF_003260275.1). Taxonomy (GTDB): domain Bacteria; phylum Actinomycetota; class Actinomycetes; order Actinomycetales; family Microbacteriaceae; genus OACT-916. Next base: position 234,219 of record NZ_QJHB01000005.1, read on the forward strand.
AGGTGCGCCACGTCGATCGTGTCGCCCGCACGGGTTACGACGCTCAGTTCTGCCCGCGCAATTAGCGAGACCCGGAATGCCCGGAGGTTTCCAACTCGCCCATGTCGACCCGGAGGGGACTACTGGGGAAGTCGGGCGCCCAATGCGCTCGCGCGAAAGAAGTTCGACCCTTCTTTCGCGGCGTCTTGGGTGAGAGAATCAGTTTCAACGGCGGTGCTGACTCGTACTGGGCGTCGTACTTTGAGAGCAATGAAGCAACGGAGAACCGATGAGCCCGAGCACAGCAAGTGAAGCCGCCTCTCGCGGATGGAAATCGCGCCTCGGCGGCGTATGGCATGAAGTCTGGAAGGCTGCGCTCACGGTCGCGTTCGCCGGACTCACGGCATGGCTTGTAGCGCCGTGGATCCAGACTATTCTGACCAGTCCGAGCTGCGACGATCCCGGCGATCTGCATCTGGTGACTCGTTCCGATCTGACGGCTGAAGCCACCAGCGTGAACGACCCGGAAGATCAGGCCACGTACGAGGCCGCACTCGCGATTGACGGCGATTCAAGCTCAGCCTGGGTCGAAGGCTCTCCCCCTGTCAAAAGAACTTGCGCCGAGCCCCCCGCACGTCGTTATTGTTTGCCCCGGCCATTTCTCGTTTCGTGAGTCCGGTCTTCGACTGCACGAACTGATCGTGCAGCTGCATGTTGTGCAGGCTCGCCTCGGTTTCAGACTCATGTTTGTGGCGCTTGTCGACGTTTCGATACTTGAGGTAGATCACCACATAGAAAATTGGCCCAGACAACAAGAACAGGAGCCCAAGGTTCCCGCCCTCGCCGTCGGAGGACGATGCGGCCATTACCTGGCCGTTCTCGATCACCCACGCGCTCAATGTAAGCATCATATTCCCAACACCGTCAGCACAATTCCAATGACCGTTCCAACCACCTGGACAGCCCCAGCCACCAACAACAGTCGGCTCTGGTGAAGCGGAACGCTTCCCATGGTCTCCCCGGTGCGTGCGTTCACCGCCACATAGTGCAGAAAGGTCTTCCCGTTCGATTTCACTTCTTGGTAGCTGTACAACCAGACCGGCAGGTAGGCGGACACCCATCGTTCACCGCGCACGACAATGTCCTCCTGCGTCCAGCGCACTCCACGGTCGTAGAACGTGAGGGTTTCGTTGACGCGATGGCGGGTGACGTCCTCTGCCTGGACCCGAGCGATCGGCGAGAGCTGCTCGAGGTTGCTGTCCCTGCGCTCTGAGGTGAAACCCTTGAGGTAGTTGGCGTCGTACCGTACTGAATTCTCAACGTCGAACGGCATGATCGTATTGATGATGTTGTTGGAGTTCTGCGACGTGTTCTGGTCGAGGCGCTCGCTCGAGGATTCCACGGTGAGATCGTTCACGTGGATATCGAACTCGCGCGCCACATCGTAGACGTCGGCGTCGTATCGCTGTTGGTCGTCGTCGCCGACCTTGACTGTGTACGAGCGTGTCTCGTGCTCCCCCTGCCCGCTGAGCCGGGCGTGAGCGTTGATATCCACAACCATGTAGGGCAGGTACACCCCCATCACGTTGTCGGCGTTGAACTCCGCCCGAAACTTCGGATGCGCGAAGAACTGCCGCTTCTTCACAAACTGGGTGATGCGCTCGACCGCCGCCTCCTTCGTCATCTTGAACGGGAGAATCATGTCGGGAACCGCACCGTTGGGAACCTGTTGGTTCATCGACAACGTGTTGCGACACCAGTGGCAGCGAGCCTGGGTGCTGCTCGTGGTGTCGATCACCACCTCCGCCCCACAGGCGCTGCACTTGAAGGTGAGCACCTCGGAGGTGGAAGGCACGATGTCGCTCGAGCCCGACCCCAGAACCAGTCCCACGAGTTTGCCAATATCCGCGTCGAGATTGAATGCCTCTATCGCGTTCTGCGCCGAAAACTCGGCACGACAGAATCCGCACCGAAGATTCCCCGTCGCAAGATTGAGAGAGATCTCGGTCGCCCCGCAACGGGCGCACTTGGCCAGCCCGTCTTTTGCGCCCTCATCGGTTTTGATCACCCGAGGCGTGTCGCCGGTGTTCTCCGGCTGCTCGATCGGTGCTGCGGTCGGGTCGTTGTGCACTGGTGGCGCCTGTTGCGCCGCCTGAGCAGGGGGCATTCCCTGCGCAGGCTGGGCAGGCGGCACCCCCTGGACTGAGTTGGGTGGCGGCGTTGCCTGCGCAGGTGGGGGCGGGGGTTGCCCCTGTGCAGGCTGAACCGGTGGCATCCCCTGCGCGTTCTGCGCGGGGGGAGGAACCAGGTTCGTCGGTGAGGGTTGAGGGGGTTGGTTCTCCATCGGTGCCCCCGGCCTACAGACCGAGAACCTTAGCCTTGGCCGCCTCATAGTCAGCCTCGGTGATCAGCCCCTGATCCAACATGCCTTTGTACTGCTGCAGTTTCGCCATTGGATCCTCGGCAGCAGGTGCGGCGGCAGCGGGTGCGGCCTCCTGATGCTGTGGTGGAGCTGTATTGGGCTGCTGGAATCCGGATGCCGCTCCCCCGGCGGCATTCATGCCCATACCGAGGAACGCCATGCCGGCACCCCCGCCCATTCCGCCCTCGTTCGAGCCGGCCGCCTCGAACCCGCGGGCAGCAGCTTGCTGCATGAACGCGTTGCCGCGGGCACCACCCAGCGCATCCGCCTTCTTGACGTCGCTGAGCAGTGCGCGCGTGTCTTCATCGTATTCAATCGACTGCAGCGCGACTTTGACGATCGTCAGACCCCGATCGGTCGTCCACTGGTAGCCGTCTTCCACGGCCGCGCTCAGGGACTGCGCAAACCCGATCGCGTCGCCCTGGATGCGGGCGATCCGATTGCCCTTGCTCGGGTCGTTCGTGTAATAGGAGAACGCTGCGGCGAGCGAACCGACGACTTCGTTGAACAGTTGGCTCGCAGCGTCATTGTCGAGATCAGAGAAGTCGAAGACCTTGGCGTCATAGCTGAGGTAGCTCAGCGGAATGAAATTTTTGACCAGAAGAATGGGATCGACAATACGAAGTGAGTAGCTTCCGCGGGTGATGGCACCAACCTGGGCGTTCAGATACGCGTCGTCCCAATAGATCTCAGACTGTGTGCCGAATCGGTTATTCGGGATCTCTTTCAGGTTCACGTAGAACGCGAGTTGCTGCGACGCGGGCTGGCCGCCGAACTTGAACCGCTCCCAGGATGTCGTGATCGTGGGGCTGATGATTCCGTCTCCGGCAAAGATCGACTGCGCGTTCTGATCCTCGCTGGTGAAGATGAAACCGCCCGGCTCTCCGATGAATCCGGTGAGTTGACCATCCTGGAATGTCATCAGGCCGTAGCCCTCCGGCACGATGATCCGGCTGCCGTTGGTGATGATGTGCTCAGAACCCTTGGTGTTGGAGCCTCGGCCGGCATCCTGCCCCTGGGCCACCGCGGGAAAAAGCGCTGCAGTCGGCGCCAGCCCGGCAGGCGGAACGAGAAAATCTTTCCACTGGTCTGCAAAAGTTCCGCCGATTGCACCCGCGAACGCCTTAATGAAACCCATCTGTACACCCCATCAGCTCATAATTCGGGCCGCCCCATCAGGAATTGGAAGACGCGCAGAAATTGTGTTTGTACCCCATCACGGCCTACGCGACTCTGCGGGCGGTAACCACCCACCATAGCAGTGGGGAAGGTGCGAGCAGGCCCACCGCTTGACCCCTTTTCTCGGAGCAGTCAATACTTCGGTCGAATGAGTGGCTGGATGGATGACCGGGTCGCAGGCACCAGATGTTTGTTGAGAATCGCGTGTGGGCAGTCAGCCCACCGACCGGCGACACGAGATTCTCATTCTCTCGGGCTCCACGTGCGCGGAGCAGGCTCGGCTACTGCTCCCCCGGGTGGCGCGGAGCCTCGGGCACGTTCACCACCTTGTCCCCTGCAAGCCGACTCGGTCTGAAGTCCGCGAAAAGGGGCTCTGAGTCGCCGAAGATCTCCCCCGCGACGCCCGAACCAAGCAGTGGGGCCAGTGTGATGCCGCTGTGCGTGGCCACAAGGTACAACCACGGCGCCGATTCCGCGGGGCCGATCACGCTGAGGCCATCCCGCGGCATGGCCCGCTGCCCCACCTGCAGTTCGACGATCTCCGCTTCAGCGGTGTTCTGGAGAACCCCACGCAACCGGTCGATGAACTCCGTGGCAATGACCGAACTGGTGTCCGGCACGCACGTCGGATCTGCGCTCACGTCAAGGTCGAGCGCCTGCAGCATCAACCGGCCGCCACCGGCTGGTCGCACGTTGAGCCGCGGGCTCGTGACGAGTCCTGTCAGCGATGTGGGAAGCGGATTCGTGATGGTGAGGTAACCGACGGTGACGTCTCCAGGCTCGGTGAACTCGAACATCACCGGCGGCACCCCGGCGAGCGCCGTGATCTGATTGGTCCAGCGTCCGGCCGCGCTCACCACATGATTCGCCGCCAATACAGTGCCGTCCTCGAGGATGACGTTCGCGCCGTGACCCCGTGCCTCCAGACGCTCCACGTTCAGACCGGTGAGGATTGTCACCCCCTCCAGCGCCGCTTCCCGAAGAAGATGGCCGACAAAGGGCAACGGGTAACAGCACGACTCGCTCGCGAAGGAGACGATGGAATCGCAATCGTCGGGAATGAGGAGGTCGGGCACCAGTTCGCGCGCACGCGAGGCCGAGATGTGCTCGGCAGGGTACCCCATTTGCTGAAGCCTGGCCGTGCGCTCTTCAAGTTCAAAGCGGTGCGCGTCATCCGTGGCCAATTCGACGTGGCCTGTCTGCTGCAACCACGCGCCCGAGCCGGCGATCTCGGCGTGCGCTCTCATGCCGGCGAGGTTCAAATCGAAGTAGCTCTGCGGCTCCTTGTTGTTCGCGTTCACCCAGGCATATGACGTCGACGAGGTTCCAGACCCGGCCGAATTGCGCTCGATGACCGTTACCTCCGCTCCGCGTCGCGCGAGGTTTACCGCGATTGACAGGCCGACCACGCCAGCACCAATGATGACTACTTTCACAGCACATTCCTTACTCGCGCGGGACGAGCAAATGCCACAGAAGGAACCGGATGTCTCCCCACCACCTCCTGCGCGATCGCCTCACCAACTGCCGGGCTCATCTTGAAACCGCCACCTGAGAACCCCGTCGCCACGTATACGCCAGGCATCTCGTCGATCCAACCGATGAGCGGCACTCTGTCCAGCGTGAACTGGTCAGGGTAGGCATCGGCGCGCACCGGGGAGGGGAAGAGACCCGGAAGCAACTCGGCGACGATTCTCGTTGCCCTCTCGAGCTCGATGGGGCTGAGGTCACGCGACAGTTGGTCGGGATGCACTGCACCGTACGCCGTCATGCCGGCCACCTTGACGGCGGTGTTGTCGATCGAGGGCGCCCCATAGAGCACACGGTCGTGAGACTCCCGAATGAAGACCGGAAACCGTTCTGGGGAGTACCGTTCGGGCTCCTTGGCGACGAACCAGGTCAGTGGCAAGCGTTTCGCGATGAGGTGGGCGCTGAGCCGTTCAGGCAGCAGTGCGGCAGACCATGCGCCTCCCGTCACCACTACCCGGCGAAACCTCCAGCGGCGATCGTCGGACGCGATGTCGACGTGACCCGGTCCCGACGCGACCGAAATGAGGCGGGTGTTGCGGATCAGCACTGCCCCAGCCTGTTCGGCCAGCTGTACCGCCGTGAGCACCGCCTGATCCGAGCGGATCACCCCGGCCAGCGGATCGAAAATGCCGTAGTCGTCGTCGAACAAAGCGTGCTGTGGGTAGTGGTTGATCAATTCGTCGCGGTCGAGAATAGTGTGATCTGCCCCGGATGCAGCGATGCTGGCTTCCAGAGACCTCATATACTCCCCGCCGCGGGTGCCGATTGACAGTCCGCCGCACTGGGTGAAGACCCCTGCGGTGTCGGCGTTCAGTTCATGGAACAGCTGCTGCGCGTCAGCGAGCAAGTCGGTGAAACCTGCGCCTTCCTGGTACGCACGGCGAAACAGCCGGGTGTCGCCGCCCACGGCCGTCCTGTCCGAGGCCGGGAAGGTCGTATCGAAGCCGACCACGTCCTGAGACCGCAAGGCGCAACGCCACATCGCCATGCTGCCCATGGCGCCGACACCGATGATTGCGATGTCTCCATCGAACTCCACCACCGGCTGCCAGTCCCTACCGTCGTCCGATTTGCTCTGTCGCCCGCGGCCGCGTTATTACTTGCCTTTCGAGGCCGCGTTGATCGTAATTTCCTGCACCGCGCCGGCCGACTGCCCCCACTTGTCGAGGATTTTCATATAGCTGCCGTCATCGACCATCGATTGGAGGGCGGCCTGGGTGGCTTTTGACAGTTCCGTCTCCTTCTTGCTGACCACGATCCCGTAGGGAGACGCGTCAAAAGCCTGCCCGTCAACCTGAAGCTTGCCTCCAGTCTGGGTAACCGCGTAGCCGACGACCGGCCCGGCTGCGGTCATGGCGTCCGCGCGGCCGAGCACCAACGCGCTCGTCGCCTCCTCCTGTGACGCGAATTTAAGAATGTCGATCGGTTTCTTACCCGCCTTCGTGCACGCCTCTGATTTTGCCGGGAGCTCGTCGGTCTCTTGGCGTGTGGTTGCCTGTACGGCGACGATCAGGCCGCATGCGTCATCCGGGTCGACGGCTTTTCCCGCTGGTGATGCCCACAGGGTGCCGGCGAAGTAATAGTTCACGAAGTCGACCTGCTCCTCGCGTTTGATGTTGTCGGTGAACGACGACAACCCCAGATCCATGGTGCCTGCGTTGACGCTGGGGATGATGTTTTCGAAGCTCGAAATCTTCCACTCAAGGTCAAGGCCGAGCTTCGCCGTGAGCGCCTCGCCGAGTTCGACCTCCCAGCCGATGGGGTTGCCCGCGTCATCCTTCGATTCGTTCGGCGGGTAGGTGGGGTCGATGCCAATGACCAGTTTCCCAGCATCTTTGATCCGCGCCGGGAGCAGGGCGGCGGCCGCCGCATCGACGCCGTCAGCGGCAGGGGCCTGCGATGACGGTGGCGTGCTCGCTGCGGGCGTTTCGGGGCCGGAGTTGTTGACACACCCCGACAACAGCAACGCGGTGCCGGCCGCGAACACGACGGTCGAGAGGAAGAACTTCTTGCTCATCAGGTGCCTTTCATCGCAAATGCACCGAGGGGCAACATTGCAGCATTATTGGGGTGAGAAACTTTGGTAGGGGAACAATATCAGTCGCAGAGCGCAACAGTTGAATCGTGATAAATGCTCGCTAAACACGCTCGCATTTTGTGATTGATCAGCCCATTGGGTCACCTGAACCATCCATCAAGTCTGCGCAGTTCCAGATGCGAAGGAACCGACAAGACGCAATATCAGGTCGCTAGCTGAATGATGGTATCAAGCAAGACGTTTGCGCCGTTCTCCACGTCCGCCCACGAGGTGCTCTCTTCCGGACAATGACTGCGCCCGCCGATGCTTGGGACAAAGATCATGCCCGTGGGAGCCACTAGGGCCATATTCTGCGAGTCATGCCCGGCGGCTGATGACAGCCGACTTGCGACGAGGCCGCGCGCTTTTGCGTTCCCCTCGATCATCCCTTGAATTTTCGCATCCAGGGGAGCCGGCTGGATAGTCCGTTCGAAGTCAAAATCAACATCGAGATGGTGCTCTTCGGCGATCGAGCGAGCAGTATCGATGATCTTCGTCTCGAGCGTGACCATTCGATCAGCATCCGGGTCTCGAAAGTCAATCGTCACCCGAGCTACGCCCGGCACTACGTTGGCGCTCGCAGGTTCCACTGAGATCAGCCCGCAGGTGACCACTGCTCGACTACTGGTACTTGTCGCGAGGCTCGGACAAGAGGCCAGGAACGCCCCCGCAGCGACGAGAGCGTCCCTGCGTACCGCCATTGGTGTGGTTCCTGCGTGGTCGCTGCGGCCGCGAAAGGTGACAACTCCTCCCCCCATTCCCACAATTCCTGTGACAATGCCGATTTGATGTCCGAGTTGCTCCAGAAATGGGCCCTGCTCAATGTGGAGCTCAACCGTGGCATGTAACGAGCCCGACGCAATTCTCGTTCGCGTTGCGGCATCGATGTCACCACCTGCAGCCTCAAAAGTGTCGACAAAATGGTCACCGTCCCTGCCGATCATGGCGTCGAGTTCATCGCGTGAGTACCCTCGAACAAGTGCACTAGAACCCAGCAGACTGGAGAAATTACCCTCTTCGTCAGAATACACAGCGACGCACACCGGACGATTCAGGGCGATGCCCTCTTCGTGGATTCGGCGCAGGCATTCGAGGGCTGCCACGGCGCCCAGCGCACCATCGAACTGACCACCACTCGGAACCGTGTCGATGTGCGAGCCAGACCAGACTGCCGGGCGCGATGCAACTTCGGCGGAGACGTTCGGCGAACAAACGATCATGTTTCCGATGCCATCGATCTTCACTGCCAAACCCGCCTCGGCGCAACGGCTCATGTACCATTGCCGAGCTTCAGTATCTGCCGTTGAGAACGAACTGCGGTCCAACCCGCCGCCTTTTGATCTGCCTATCTGTCCGAGTTCTTGGAGATCCGCGACAAGTCGGTCGGCATCAATGGAAAGCATGATTCCCCTTTCCACTAAGAACCGGTCGGAAGATTTTACTTACGCTAGCACCGCGACCCGAGCCGCTGCGGGAATTTCGCCGGTTATCTCATGGTGAGGAGGTGTGTCACCTCGCAGCTGGCGCTGCGGTCAAGTAAGCGGATGACGGCACGATGGGACCCTGGCCATTACGCACTCGGGTTCGGAACTCCGCGCAGGATCGGCACTGCCGTTCGTAGTCGATCGAATGATACTAGTGCGGAAAACTAGATCTCGAATTCGTCCGTTGGAGTGTGATCCGTGTTGGGCGCGGCGGCTTCCGCTGGCGCGGCAGCCGGTGGCGGGCTCTCGATGCGCCGGCTGGGCTGCGGTTTCTGGTCCGAAAGTTCACCGCCCTGTCGGCCGCCGTAAGGCCGCCCGTGGTCGGCATACTCCTCGCGGAAGAAACCCATCCGCCATTGCCCCATTTCCATCCGCGCGCCCGTTCGCAAGATCCGCCCACTCTCTTCCTGGCCCGCAAGCGGCTGTGTACCTCCTCCCACCTCGCCTCGCGCGTAGAGCACATATTCGTCATTGCCATCATGACGAATCTCGGCGTGCAAAGGCTCCAGACCCGGGAGTTGCAGATCGGCTGACGGCGACGATCCGATTGTGGTCACGTGTGGCAGCAGGTCAAACTCGCGCGGCTTCTGACCGTTCCAGTTCTCGGAACCGACGACGAAGATCAGCCGGGGGCGACCTGCCCCAGACGCATAGTGCGTCGTGGTGATCCTCCGGCGAATGCGGCGATCAAAGGTGGGCAGCAGCGGCAACAGCGTTGACGGTGGGAGCAGCGGCCCCGAGCGCTTGGTCGCCGCGGAGCGGCGAGGGCGCAGAAACGGAGCCAACGCGGTCCGGCTGCCGAGCCCGATATGCGAGGAGCCGGTGAGAAGCCGTTGGGTGGCGGGTGCCTGCACAGCGCCAAGCCGCGCGATCAAGCCGTCCGGACCAGACAGAGACACGGTGAGACCCCGCTCGGCCAGTGCCGCGGCGACACCGCGGAGATCTTTGAGTTTGACCGTTGCGGCCTGCGCAAAGAGTTCGGGCTTGGTCGAATAGATCTCGATGTCCATGCCACTGGCCGTGATGGTGCCGGTCATCTGTTCCGCCACCGAAGCAGCAGCGTCGGACGGGTCGGAAGGCGTGCCGTTCGGCTCCGTGAGTGAGAAAGCCAGGTCGATGTCTAGTCGAGTGGACGTGCTCATGGCTACGGGGCAAGCGGTTCGGTGCCGGAGCCCTCGCTCGTGGTGACCTTCAGGGTTCCGTTCAGCTTCCACGTGGCGCGCGGGGCGTCGGGTCCAACATCACGCGGCACCTCAACGGTCATGTCGACGAAGCTGTAGTTGATGACAGCACTCCTACCGGTGAGGTAAGACCACATTTCCTTGCCGAGGTCTGTCCAGTCCTTGATGTTGTGCACGTCGGGACCATCTGCGTTCGTAGCGGCTGTAGGGTTCTCGAGGTCAGTCACGGTTGCTTCCTTTTCGCTCGCATTCAGGAATCGGCCAGCCGATGACGTTTGCGCCCGCCGAGGGTAAAGCAACACTAGCTGAGGTGAGCGCCCCGGGGAAGCTTTTTTTGAGACATCTGTGACTTCCGCACTCGGCGATCGCTCAGACAATGAGCGACTGGCCGCGACCGGCATCCCCAGCGACAACACCCCCGGCGCGCTGGTCGGGTAGTCGTCATCGCGCACGATGCACCCGGAGTCGAACGGTACCCCCAGTAATGCGCACGCCACAACGTAGCGCCCGCATTGCGGTAGTTCGAATTCGACAGAACACCTCTGGTAACGACACACTGTCCACGTGAGATTTCGCGAATCACCCGCCGTCAAAGTCGCCTTGTCGATCGCGGTGGCAACGGGCCTGTACGCCATCTCGTTCGGGGCGTTGGGGGTGGCCAGCGGTCTGACCTTCTGGCAGACCGTGGCGCTGAGCGCCCTGATGTTCACCGGCGGCTCGCAGTTCGCCTTCATCGGCGTGATCGCCGGCGGCGGTGGCGGCGCGGCGGCCTTCGGCTCTGCGGCGCTGCTCGGACTGCGCAACACCGTCTACGGAATGCAGATGAATGCTCTGCTGGGCCCGTCGGGCTGGCGGAAGATCGCCGCCGCACACGTGACGATCGACGAATCCATGGCCACCGCATCCGGGCAGAACGATCCGATCGAGCAGAAGCGCGGCTTCTGGGTGGCCGGGCTGGGCATTTTCGTGCTGTGGAACCTGTTCACGGTGCTCGGCGCGCTGCTCGGCCAGGCGCTCGGCGATCCGAAGGCCTGGGGGCTCGACGGTGCCGCCGTCGCCGCGTTCCTCGCCCTGCTCTGGCCCCGGCTGCGGGCGCGTGAGCCGGTCGCGATCGCGGTGGTGTGTGCGCTGGCCACAGTGCTGGCGGTTCCCTTCGTGCCGCCGGGGGTGCCGATCCTGGTCGCGGCCGTCGTCGCCGGAGTCTGGGGCTGGTTCAGCCATGCGCCCGAGGATGAGGGTCTGGAACCGGATATCGAGCCGTACCCCCATGGATCTGACAGCAAGGAGGGGCGCTGATGTCATTGTGGTTCTGGGTGATCGCCGCCTGCGTGGTCGCGTTCGCCACCAAGCTGGTCGGTTATCTGATTCCGGCGAGAGCGCTCAAGAGCAAACGGATGTCCCGGGTCGCCGGAGCGCTGACGATTGGCCTGCTGGCGTCCCTCACCGTCGTGAATGCGGTGGCGAGCGGCACCCAGTTGACGTTCGATGCCCGCGTGGGCGCCCTGGTGGCCGCTGCGATCGCATCGCTGCTGCGCGCGCCTTTTCTCGTGGTCGTGATCGTCGGCGCCCTCGCCGCGGCCCTGCTGCGGCTGGCGGGCATGCCGTAGAGCTGCCGGACGTGCTCATCCGCCGGCCGCGCGCGGCTCTCCACGCTGGGCCGACGCTGTGTCGGCGCGAACCCGACCGGGTCGCCATCCGACCGTGGTCGAGCAGCCAGGGCGAGCACTGTCCGCAGCTATCACTATGTCTCACCGGCCAATCCGCGCACACACGGCCACTGGCCGAAGACCGGTTTCTCCCCACGCAAGGCCAGCCTGTCGATCTACGGGCTGAAGGATCTCCCGGAGGGCGCGAACCTGCTCCCCCAGCTCGGCACCTACACCGAGGGTGCGGGCTGCGTGTACGTCAAGAAGCTCGATGACATTGATGAGGACGTGCTGCGCCGCCTCATCAAGATCGCGTGGTCGCGCGGCGATGATCCGGACCCCGGAACGTAGCCCTACCACTGAAAAGCCCGCCAAAACTACGGCGATGCCGGCCGGCGCAACGCGACGGCGCTGAGACCGGAACCGTGAGGCAGGTCGGACGCGGAAGGTCACCCGCCGCAGGGCGATACACTCGGATAATGTTCCGGTTACCGCTGCGCACGGGTTACCGGATGGCGCGCCGGTTCAGCTTTCGGCTGTTCGGGGTGGTGATGGCCCTGCAGGTGGCAGTGGCGGCGGCTCTGGCCATCGCAGACGCCATCAAGAAGAAGGACCGTGTCAAGCGGTTTGGTTTTCCACATCCGGGATCCTTCGAGGCCACTGTCGATGACACCGTCACGACGCTGTACACCCGTGGCGAGAATCTGTACCGCGACATGCTCAAGGCCATCCGTGGCGCCCGCCATCAGATCCTTTTCGAAACTTACCTGTGGAAGTCGGATGAGGTCGGGCACGAGTTCCGGGACGCTCTCAACGACGCTGCGGCCAGGGGCGTGGATGTCTACGTCATTGTCGACTGGTTCGGAAACCTGGTGGTGCCGCGGTCGTTCTACCGCTTCCATCCCGATGTGCACGTGTTCCATTTCCCGCCGGTGCGCCTGTCGCTGTTGCTGTCGCCGCTGCGCGCGGCCGGGCTGACCCACCGCAAACTGATGGTGGTCGACAACGAGTTCGCGTTCATCGGTGGGTACAACATTGGTTCGCTGTACGCGACGGAGTGGCGTGACACGCACGTGCGGCTCTCTGGGCCAGCCGTCTACGAGCTGAGACATTCGTTCGTGCAGGTTTGGAATCAGCTCGCGGGCCGACGCGCCCCTCAGCTGTCACCGCACAATCCCACGCCGTGGGGCCCATCGCTTCGGGCCATCAACAACATCCCAGCGAATCTGGTGTACCCGATCCGGGCCGTGTACCTTGACACGATCAGTCGCGCGCAGGTTCACATTCACCTCACCACGGCCTATTTCATCCCCGATGAACAGATTCTCGCCGCCCTGATCGAAGCGGCGCGGCGAGGTGTGGATGTGCAGATAATGATTCCCGAAGAGTCGAACCACATCGTCGCGGACTGGCTGTCCCGCGGCTTCTACAGTGCACTTCTGAACGAGAACATCACTCTTTTGCTCTATCGGAACGCCATGATCCACGCGAAGACCATGACTATCGACGGTCACTGGTCGGTGGTGGGCACCACGAACATCGACCGGTTGAGTCTGCGGTTCAATTACGAGACCGTGTTGGAGGTGCAGGATCCCGCATTCGCCGCGAACATGGACCTCATCTTTCAAGCCGACCGCAATAACTGCCGGCGAGTGAACCGCGAGGAGTGGGAGGCCCGGCGCCCCGTGGCCAGGGCGGTGGAGAGCGCCCTCGAACCCTTGCGCAAGATGCTCTGATCCTCTTTGGCTTGCTCCGTTCGTCGGCCCGTGCATTGTGTCGTGAATCACGGAGTGGACCCGGGCGAGCCTCCCGGGCTTACGGGCATAGATCTCTGGAAACGGGACATGCACGCCGGCCTCGCGGGTGCCCGATCTCTACAGCTCTCACGGATCTGGGCGGCACGATCGAACTATCGCGGCGCTGAAGCCGGCGCCGGCGCCGGCGCCGGACAAGCACTTCACCTAGGAGTTTTCTTTGCCTCTACTAGTGGTGCCGTAACTGATCGATGAGTTCTGACTTCCTCTTCCCCGAGTATCCGCTCAGACCCAACTCCTTCGCCCGGCGGCGAAGATCCTCAACGGTCCAGTCCTCGTACGAACCAGATTCGCCACCCTTGCGCCCCACCTCGGACGCTCCACGATTTGCAATCGCATTGGAGACCCGCGCAGCTTTCTCCTTGGACGCACCGTCGTCGCGCAATTTCTCGTAGAGTTCCGGATCCTTCAGCGGTGAATTCTTCTGCCCAGGCATCGTTGCTCCTTTATCGTGTCTCAACCATTAGGCCTCTTCTGATCGGCGACGGCAAGGCTTTGAATCCGCAGGTCGTTGTTCAGCAGGAATTGGTTACAGCCTGGAGCAGAGCCCTTGCGGTGCACCCTATCGGTGCCAGCGCGGGAACAGGACTTCGTGTGCACGGATGCAAACCACGCCAGGCAGAACCGATGAACCAGGTCCTCATGATTCCAACTACAGTGAGTAACGTACGGCGCACCAGCGGAAGGAACAGACCATGAACACAACCTTCAGCAAAGAGGAAAAAGCTGCCATGCGGGCGGCAGCGGCCGAAGCGAAGGCCGCGAAGCAGGGCGCAGACTTGGAGGCGGCGTGCCTCACTGCAATCGCCGAGATGACGGGCACAGACAAGGAGTTGGCCGAGACCCTGCACCAGCTGGTCAAGAAGCACACCGCCCTGACCGCAAAAACTTGGTACGGAATGCCTGCGTACACGAACGCTGAAGGCAAGGTCGTGGTTTTTTTCCAGGCCGCTGCCAAATTCAAGGTGCGGTATGCCACCATCGGCTTCCAGCCGGACGCGAATCTCGACGACGGCAATTTCTGGCCGAACTCATATGCTGTGACCAAGTTGACCGCCGCCGATCAGAAGCGCCTGGTGGCACTGTTGAAGCAGGCCGTCAGCTAACGACGTGTTCGTCGGGCGAACTCCGACCGATGCCGCCGCTCAAAAGCACTGGCTGAATTGTCGACGGGCCACGTCGGCAAGCCAGCGCTTGTATCGGTCCATGTCCCACCCGTTCTGGAGAACGAGCTGCTGGTGGCTCTCAGGTAGCGGACTCGCGCTACGTCACCACGTTCTAGTCGGCGGCGACTTGATCTCCAGCCATACAGCGCCCTCGTCCCCTGCCTTCATGTGGTGGAGCACTCCGACAGGATGTCTGAAACCATCTCCTGGCGCGAGGTCAAAGGTTTCGCCGTCCACAACGGTCTGTGCGCGCCCACTCACCAGATAGCCGACACTCTCATGGTCGTGAGTATGCGGGTTAGAAGCCGCATTCGGCGGCATCGTCACCTCCAGAAGTATCATGTCCTCGCCCTCAGACAGAACTCTCACGTCGACCGGACCAGAGAGGGAGACTCCTTCTACCTGGGTGATGCGGTGGTGTTCGGCCCTTGCGTTCGGGATCACGATATGCTCGGCGGGGTTCAGAGCATCAGCGTTGTTCATGTGCACTCCTTGTTATTTTTGAGACGTCGTCGTGCGAAGTTTCCAGCGACAGATCGTCTCCGATGTCGCACGTTGCCATTTCGCGGATCATTTCCCGAACCTTCGATCCCACCTCGAGATGCGCCGGATGCGTCTGATACGCGCGGACGGCATCCGCATCGACGAAAGTCATCACGAAGCCCAGATCCCACGTTGTTTGCAACTGCACGGCGCTTGGTCCGCCGCGCACCTTAGTCAACCCCGGCACCTGACTCTCCAGAGATAGCACTTGAGCCGTCACGAACGGACTGTCCCCAGCCTGGCTCAGATTCATGAGAATCAAATGAGTGATCATCAATCAGTCCCAAACCTTTCGGAGACATCGTCGTCGAATTGGAGCTTCGGTCGAACTAGAGCTTCGGGGGCATAAAACGCATGGGCGAATACGCGTCAATGTTGAGATCAAGGTCGGTCTTGCCCGTGAGTGCGAGGTCAGCCGTGAGCTTTCCAGTAACGGCCGACAGGTGGATCCCCTTTCGGCCGTGTCCGGCAGCGATGAAGACATTGTCCAAGGCGGGAGTTGCTCCGATCATCGGCAGGAGGTCGACAGACATCGGTCGACCACCAGCGAGGTCTTTGACAATCTCCGCACCTTTGAGAAAAGGGAACATGGAAAGACCCGTTTCGAAAAGCAGGTCCGTGTCCTCCGGTAAGGCGTTGGTTTCATAGAGAGGGCGGATGTACGCATCCGTCGGGCGAAGCCCCCCGCCTGGTGCGGGGTCGGGCGTCGCGGCAAGCAGGTACTCTCCGTTCGGGTACTGCATGACAGCAATTCGCTCAATCACATGGTGCTTCAAGTCGTGGCCCCCCGGCACTCGAAGGATGTGCAGTTGGCCCTTCAAATTACAGATCGGTAGAGGAAACCCCAGCCAGACCGAAGCTACTGGAGTCCAGGACCCCATCGCCACGACAACGGAACCGCTGGAGATCTGGGTACCGTCTGCCAGTCGAACCCCGCTGGCGCGGTTCTTGTCCCAGTCGAGACCCAGAACCTCGCCAGTGACAAGCCGTGCCCCCATTTCTTTTGCCGCTGACATATACAGTCTCGAGAGTTTCCAGCCATCAATCTGAATAACAGAAGGAAAAATGTAGCCGCCGAGAACGTTCGACCCGAGGAGCGGTTCTTCTTTGATCAGGTCTTCTGCCTCGAACCACGTTCCACCACAGCCCGCGGCCTCTAGTTGTGAACCGTTCGTGTCATACATTTCCCTGACGTGTTGTCGGGAATCCTCGCTGAACGCGGGCGCAATGCTCGGCCGGTCGTTGAACCAGTGAGGTTCTTCCTGAAACTGCTCCAGATGCTCACGGTTTTCGCGGATGAGTCTGATGCTCTCAAGTCCGAGCGCGAGGTGATCGCCCCGGGAGAAGTCGCCACCGAACGCATTGAAGAAGCCGGGACCGTGTCCGCTCGCGCCTGCCGCAACATGCTCTTTCTCTACGACGATAACGTCAGCGCCGGCTTTGCTAAGGAAATAAGCGGCCGACGTGCCAATTACTCCCCCTCCAATGACTACGACATCAGCGGTGAGTTTCATCGAAGACCTCTCTATATGTGGCGGTCCCCCAGCGGGAAGCTCCGCGTCGAGACAAGACGCTCAATCAAACAACACGATAGTGTATACAATTTGCGTTCTTTTGAAGGCTACGTCACTCCTCACGAGCGCGTCAAGTACCCGACCTTGGCACGCCTGAATTCTTTGATGGCGTCCGCGTTGAGTGCGCCGACTTCCGCGTCATCGAAAGCGATCGATGAGTCAGCACTTCGACACATCCCACGAGTCTGAGTGTGCCCGCCGGCGGATCGAGCAGCGTGATCACGTTGAGACACGCCCGAATTTGCTTGTATCGGCAATCCTATTGCAAGAGCCACTCCCGGAGACTATCGCCTCCAGCCAGTCGACCTCAATGGAGCCGCGTCGAATCCGATTCGCGATCTGTCGTCTTATTGCTTCGGTCAGCGGCGTGCCGAAGTCCGCAGCGAATAACCGCCTGCGCACCAGTTGGAGCAGCAAAGCTCATTCCACATTCCCGTATCAGCAGCACTCGAATTGTTCACAATATGTGATTGCGCCGCATGACTAGTCATTGTCAGGGTGGAGTCGTCATGTCTTCCATCTGCCGGCAGACACGAATTGCCATCTGACACCGATGCTTCGTCAGACTGCGGAATAGCCGCCATCCAATATGATCGACTGCCCCGTCATGTAAGCGGAGGAATCCGAGCCAAGATAAAGAATTGCACCGACCATGTCCTCAGGCGTGCCTTGTCTCCGCATGGGGATGCGGGCTTCTAGCGCTGTGCGAGCAGCGATCTGATCGTCCTGCTGAGACCAGAACGAGTCATTGAATGGCGTGTCGACCCATCCTGGGCAGAGACAGTTCGCGCGAACCCCAGTTGGAGACAGTTCGTCGGCGAGAGCCCGAACAAGGTTTACAAGGCCCGCCTTGGACGCACTGTAGGCAAAGGCACCGGCGGTCCCGCGATATGCACCGGTGGAGGACGTGAATATCATGCTCGCAATAGAAGACTTCTTGAGATGTGGTGCCGATGCTTGGGCCAGAAGAAAAGGCGCACGGAGGTTGACCGCAATGGTCCTATCCCAATCGTCCAGGCTCCAATCCTCCAGTGGCGCCACCCTGAGCAGACCCGCGCTGCTAAAAACCACGTCTAGTTCGCCCGCCCCAAAATCTACAGCGGCGGCGACGGCCTCGAGCACATTCGCCGGCACGGCCAGGTCGCAGTGCATTGCGGCAGCTCTTCCCACGCCTTCTTCGCGAACGGCTGCGTTTGCAGCTTCGAAATCAATATCTGCGAGCAGCACCGAATCTCCGCGTTGACGAAAAGCCCTCAGCGCCGCGAGTCCTATTCCTGTCGCTCCTCCAGCGATCAATACATTTGCCATCAGACGAACCCTTTCATTCCTTTGTGTTCTCGTGAGTACGACGAGCGTCCTTCAGGACCGTGCCATGAGGCTCGGGACGGAATTCCAAAACGGGTTCCTCGTCGCGCACGGCGACGTCGTACAGCGCATCGACGGCTGCGCGCAGTTTCGGGTAGGAGGCCGCTAGGGTTTCGGTCTCTTCCGAAGTCAGATCTAGACCAGAAGCAGCAAGCAGTGACACTACCGTGTCGTACGCCGAGCTCATGACACTCGACCCCGTGACTTGGAGGTAAGGCCGGTCTGCATACCGATAGCATCTTGGATCCGGGAGGAACCGACGGGTGGGATAGCACTATGCCATTCTGTTGCCCCTTGGAAAGCATCCGCAATTGCCAAGACGAGTGGATCCGCCATCAGGTCTCCGGCCACCTGCATCGCTAACGGAAGTCCGTTCATGTCAAACCCTATGGGTATTGATATGGCCGGGTTACCCGTGGCGTTCCAAACAGGGGTATTGACTTGCGCTACAAGATCGTCGAATGACGCAATCGGCAGCGACGGGGCGGTGCCTGACACCGTTGCTGAAATCACCGCATCGACCGTATCGAACAAGTGACCCACGGCCTGCTGCCCGATCCGGCGCACGCGCTGGGCCTGAACGAAGTCAGGGCCGGAAACCAATGAACCAGAAGCGAGCGTCATTCTCGTGTCGCGGCCGTACAGATTCCAGTGCTCCTGCAGATTGCGACGATGATATGCGAAAGCTTCAGCCAATTCTCCGACCATCGTGCTCGTCGTGAGTTCGTCATAATACGGGATGTCAACATTGACGACTTCTGCACCGAGATTCCGAAGAACATCGACTGCGGCATCCATATGTTCTCGGAGTTCGACGTCAGCAAACGAGTCGCGTGCCGACCGCTCTCGCCGGTGTACACCCAGCCGGAGGCCGTCCAGTGTTCCGCCAAGCCGAGCAGTGAAGTCTGGCAGCGCAGAACCCGGCTCGGACCCGTCACGTTCATGGTTGCCTGCGATCTGCGTCAGGATGATCGCGCAGTCACGGGCGCTACGAGCGATTGGCCCAACGGTGTCGTAGCTGAATCCGAGCGGTATCGTGCCATCGCGAGGAACCAAACCAAACGTCGGCTTCAGCCCGGTGACTCCACAGAACGCAGCAGGAATCCGAATGCTGCCAGCAGTGTCCGTTCCCAGAGCTCCGAAAAAGAGGCCTGCCGAGACTCCGCTTGCACTTCCTGAGCTGGACCCTCCGCTCCACCTGGAGATATCCCAAGGGTTGCGGGGAACCGGAAATCCGTGAGAGCTGGTGGGTAGGCCGATTCCAAATTCCATCAACGTTGTTTTACCGACAATGATGGCACCGCCAGTGCGCAACCGAGATGCCACCACGGAATCAGGCTCATTCCCGACACCACCGCGTCGCACCGCACTCTGAGCGAGGGCAGTGGTTTCACGCGTCACAATGTTGTCTTTGATGGCGAGTGGGATACCGTGCAAGGGACCACGGTCTATTCCGCTGGCCAGTTCTTCATCCGCTTTCTCTGCCGCGGCGAGCGCCTCGTGATCGAAACGCGCTAGGAAAACTCCCAGTGTCTCGTCCAAGTCGTCGGCGGCGGCTAGCACTGCCTGCGTCAATCTCAAACTGGTCGTCTCGCCGCGCCTCAGCGCCTCCGCGCCGGAGGATATCGACAGCATCATCTCTGTGGCCGCTCTGCCGTGTTCCGGCGCCGCGCGACGTCAGAGGGCTCACTGCGGCGCATTGGACTCAGAGCCCGATGAAAGAATCGCTCGCATACAAAGACTCTGGTCATCAACCGCGGTGTCAAGGTCTGCGACGACCCTTCCGTGGGAGAGCACAAGCACCCGGTCTGAAGCATCCCACACCTCATCAACATCCTGTGAGCACACAATGGTGGCGCAACCATTTCGGGCAGACTCCCGGATAAGGTGAAAAATTTCGGCTCGCGCCCCAACATCGACACCGGCCGTCGGCTCGTGCGCAATCAACATTTGAGGGTTCTGCTCGAGAATTCTCGCGACCAGAATCTTCTGTTGGTTTCCTCCACTGAGGTTTGCAACTTTGCGGCTGGGGTCTGTCGGCGTGATGCGATATTTGCGGATTTGCTCTTTGGTGACCGCATCGAGCTTACGCAGATTGACTCGCGACAACAGCTGGCGACCTCTGATGTTGGTGAGCTCAGTAATCGCGAGGTTCTCCTGTACCGTGAGTACACCAGCGACCCCATTGATGAGCCGGTCCCCTGGAATCAAGCCAATTCCGTGACGCAAAGCTTTGCTTGGCGTCATGTCGTCCAGGCGAAACTGCTCGTCACCAACTCTCAATTCTCCCGCACGCAGCGGTATGTGTCCGACCAACGCATATGGCAGAGTATCGACGCCGGATCCCGCGAGCCCCGTGATTCCGAGGACCTCGCCGTCGTAGCCACTGAACCGAGTGTCCCGGAGCGGCCCAGCGTCCACTCGCACCGCGAAGGTCGCGCGCTTTTCCTTGTCGCCCGCTGCGGGCGGAGGTGTACTGCCGAGGTCAGGCAACTCCCCCATCGCCAAGCTCACAAGTGAATCCGTGGTGACCTGTGGAGCTAGCAGCTTCCCCGCTACCTGTCCGTCCCGGATCACCGTAACGACGTCGCACAGTTTCACCACCTCATCGAGTCTGTGGCCGACGAAGAGAATGCCCCAGCCGTCATCGCGGAGTCGTTGGATCGTGGAGACGACAGTTTCTGAATCGCTTGGTCCTAAGCGCGCGGTCACTTCGTCCAGAATCAGCACGCCGGGCCCGGTCCCGCCCGAGCGCTCAATATCATAGAGCGCCCGAGCGAAAGCGAGTATCGACTTCTCCGCTTCGGTCAGGGTGGAAGCGAGCTTCGTGACGTCCACGTTCAGTCCGAGTCGGCCGAGAATCCGGTGGGCCATGTCTCGCCCAGTGCGTTTCTCGATGTGCCACAACGCTGACGTCGGGTAGTGCCGCGCGAGAACATTGTCAACGATGCTGAGCGAGGGAGCGATGCCAATGTCCTGATGGACAACCCCGATGCGTCCCGCCGCCAGGTGAGCAGACGAAACCGGCAAGTGAAGTTCTTCTCCTCCAGCGAGTAACTTCGTAGTCTGCTCCGGCCGGTAAATCCCAGTGAGAATCTTGACGATGCTCGATTTACCAGAGCCATTCTGGCCCACTAGGCCATGCACACTCCCTGCGTTGAGATGAAGGGAAACTCCCTGCAGTGCATGAGTCTCCCCGAATGTTATTCGGGCATCACGCAATTCAAGTAGCGGCTGGTCCGGTGATCCCACTGGAGACGGCACCCCTGCGGGGCTCAACCAGCCAACCCCCACATCTTCAAAAAGCCCTCGGTCATCAACGTCTCGAGCTCTGGGCCGCCGTACCATTCCTGGGTACCAGCAGTCTTCTCATCGATCGTCAGTCCCTTCACGTTGTCCTGTGTGAACAAACGCAACGGAATCCAATGGGTCACGGGCTGTTCGCCTGCCATCAAACGGAGCGCCTGATCGGCGAACGCCCAGCCCTGCCATCCCATGTCAGACCCAATCTCGACAACCACCTCTTTGCCGTCTGCGAGGTCCTTCATCTGCGCAACGTTAGCGTTCTGAGTGATGATCTTGATATCTGTGCCGGCGAGGGCCGGGCGGATGAACGGTGTCATGCTGTCGAAGTTGACAACAACGTAGCTGATGTTCGGATTCGCCACCAACTTTGCCTGCACGGTAGCTTGCAAATCCGTCGCCCACTTGGCAATGGGAACATTGACCACTTCGGCGGTGCAGGTATCACAAACAGACTTCACAGCGTCAACCGGGCCTTTGGCGAGCAAC
Organism: Homoserinimonas sp. OAct 916; assembly: GCF_003260275.1. GTDB lineage: Bacteria > Actinomycetota > Actinomycetes > Actinomycetales > Microbacteriaceae > OACT-916. The sequence continues at coordinate 255,971 of NZ_QJHB01000005.1, forward strand.
TCGCCCTGCGCCACGTCAAGCGTCGAGACGACAAGAATGCTTGTCTTCCCCTTGCCCAGCGTCAGCACGGCGTCGCCGAACAACTCGCCCTCTTTGGAGGCCGAATTAGCGACAACGGCGGACGCACCTGGGGGGATGGGGCTGTCGGGGTCGAGGTTGTCACCGATGATCACCGGAATGCCGGCGGCTTTCGCCTCAGCCATTTGAGAGCCGATAATCGCTGGGCTCGGGCCGTCCGCAATGATCGCCCCTGCGCCAGCACCGATGGCCTGAAGCATGCACTGGCTGATGCTGCTGGGGTTACCCTTCCCATCGCAGACCGACATGCCGACCCCGGCTTCGGCAAGCGCGCCCTTCATGACATCGCCAACAACGTGGAAGAACGGGATCGAATAGTCGAGAACCACGTACCACACGGTTTTGCCGGCCAAGCCTTTAACACTGAAGTCTGGGCCAGGAGCGTCGAACTTTGTGATCGCCTTCTGCGCTTCGACAAAGCGTGCCTCCGCCGCTTTCACTGCGGCGGCGACAGTTGCCGAATCACTGGACTGTCCTGGACTGTTATCAGTGGGCGTGCCACTACAGCCCGCAAGAATTAGCGAGGCCGCTGCCGCGAGGGCGATCACAGCCAAACGCTTGGTGCGAGGCTTGGTTGTCGAAACCTCACCGACTTCTTTGCTCTGCAGAAGTCGATTGTGGATTTTTAGCATGTTCATTGCCTCTTTCAATTATCGCGTGACTAGTCGCGCTCTCCGGTGATTCGACGTCGTGCAACAGTGAATCCAGCGACCGCTAGCACCAGCGCTCCGCCGTAGAACACGTCCGTCACCCAGCCACTCAGGCCAAGAATTTGAAGTCCGACGATCCCTGTCGTGAGGAAGTAGATAGCGACGACTGTTCCCCAAACATTGAACTTGCCGATGGTGAAGACAACTGTGCTGAAAAAGGCTGCGGCGAAGGCGGGCAGAAGTTGGGAGCCCGACAGACCTGGGGTTATCCCACCCTGACTGGCCACCGCTGCTATGCCCGACAGGGATGCAAGGAGCGCACCGCCAACATATGCGCCGTAGCGGAGGCGATCGGTGTTGATTCCCACGAGCTTGGCGGCTTTCGGCGCTTGTCCGGTGAAGGTCATCTGTCGGCCGAGCGGAGTCGACTGAAGCACGTAGGCGAGGATCGCGGCGACCACAAGAATGTAGAAGACGGAGAGTTGAACTCCGAACACTCGAAACGTGAATGCAGCGGTGAACTCCGAGCTAAGCCCCGACAAAGTCTGGGATCCGCTGATGAGCGTTGCGATGCCGTCGATCAGTGTCGCCATTCCCAGTGTCATGATGATCGAGTTGAGTCTGAGCCCCACTACGAGGAACGCGCTGGTCAGCCCGATGATGAGTGCAGACAACACACCCAATGCGATCGCGGACCACAGCGACCACCCATAAATGGTAGTCATCGTTGCAATAATCGTTGACGTGAACGCAGCATTTGCCGCTACCGAAAGGTCAAAGTCGCCCACCACGAGTGTGGGAACGATGGCGATCGCGAGGAATACGAGGGGGCTCTGCGAATTGAGGATAGCAAAGAGGCTTCCTGCGGAGAGGAATGCATCCGGGCGCAATGCGCCGAAAATGATGATGAATCCGATCCAGGGCACAAAGATCGCCACCCGATGCAAGCCGAGGCGGGAAAGCTGGCGGCGTACAGTATTGGGAGATGACCCATCCGACAGGAGAATTGTTTCGCGCGACCCGTTCGCTTGGTGTGCTGCTGGAACGCCACGAGTTTTTCCACCGAATCCCGCGCCCGAGCTGGACAGACCTCGCACCGCAACACTGAGAAACGATGAGTTGGGAGTGTCCGAAGAAACAGCCATGGGGCCTACCTTTCCGTCAGCACTGCGATGTACCCTGCCTCGGATTGTATACTGTTCGATTTTCCAATGTCAACGATGACCGGCCAATGGATTCTCCTTTCTCGTCGTCTACACCAGCGGCTTCTCTAAGTGATGTGAGGCATTTTGTTGCGGACGATTCCTCGGAGTCCAGTATCGAATCGCCTGCAGCGCTCTAAGTACCCGCATCAAGACGCGACAATTGTATGCGATCGCCTACCGGGCAGATTCTCGCGCCCCTCGGACGGCTTCTACCGCCGCCACCGACTATCCGGTCGCGCGCACCGACGTGTGCGGACCCTCCGGCGACGTGAGCGTCACCGTCGCCGACATCGTCGCCGCGAGCGGGATGTAAATGTCGTAGAAGGTGGGTCCGACCTCTTCACGGAAGGCGAAGCGGATGCCGCTCAACGGCGGTCGTGGTGGGAAGGGGATCGGAAGCGGCAGCCCGCCGTCGCGCCGGATCGCGGGCAGCTCGCCGGGCCCGCGCACCGCGCCGACCGGCACTCACTCGGCGCCGATCCCGGCCGGTGGGGGCATCGGGTTGAACACCGCGGAGATCTCGACGGAGGTCGTCGACCGCTCGGTGAACTCGACGATCACGTCCGCGTCGAGCGTCGCCGCGCACTTCACCGAGCCCGTGTAGGTGGTCCGCAGCTTGAGGTTCCTGTCCGGAGGTTCTCGGGCGGCTGGCCGAATAAGAGCGCCCGCGGCAGGTGAGCGGGGACAACCCGCTCTGCACCACAGGATCTCGTTACAGATCGCTTCCAGGTCAACTTCCTTTTGCCGTTCGAAGGCTTCGACGCGTCATCGCTGCCCACTGATCTCGAGACATATACCGGGTACCGAGATCGGACCATCGCATCCATCGCAGCGCGGAATCGTCGCATCGCAAACCTCGGCAGCGCGTCCTAACGCGATAAGTTCGCCCGGGTGTAAGCACCGCACTTTGGGCATCACTTCGGAAACCACCATTGGCGTCCTTTTGGCTCATCGACACCGTGTTGCGGCATGAGCGGCAGCGAGCCTGGGTGTAACCCATGGTGCCGATCACCACCTCCTCACCGAAGGCACTGCACTCGGATGACAGAAATGTGACTATTGCATTCCTACTCGCCATGGGCGTAACTTCAGTGCTAGAGATCCCCTCTCCCGCAACCGAAGCAGCGCAATGACGAGAATTCGATTGGTTCTACCGACACGCAAGCTGGCTGGCATCGCCATCGTTGCTCTCTTCGTCTCGTGCATTCTCGCAGGTTGCACCTCAGGCGACTCGAGCGGGCCACCTCCGGATGATCCTGCTCGGCCCCCGCCCGACGACGGGTGCACGGCGGACTGGCCGAGTCGAGTGCTGACAACATCCGATGACCCCGAGGAGCAGTCTTACCTGAACGCAACTCCGGCGTGCACTGACGGGAGCGAAACCGTCATTGTCAATAATTCTGAAGCCGTCTGGTACTTCATCAATGTTTCCGGTGGAGGACTCCCGATCCTATCGAGCGGCGAAGATGCGGCATCCTTCCGGGAATTCGTTGGGTCCAGCCTATCCCTCTCTTCCTCCATCATCGTCCCGACTGAGATGCTGCGGATGCCAAGTCAAGCGGAAAACGTGGCGTGGCATATTGACCGTGAACTAACCAAGACGTGGCTGGCTCACGAGGTGTACCTCGCGACATTCGAGAAGTACTCGATGGCGCTGAAACGGCAGGCGCTCACCAACGGTTCCAAGAGCAGAAAAGCCGTATTCGACTGCACAATGGCATATTGGGAGTTGGTACGGAATGGAGTGCCTTTAACCCAATCTGTCGAGTCCGAGAACCAGGTACTCGACCTATTCAGCATCGCGGCTGGGGGTGGCTCGTGCGCTTCCTCATGGAGGGCCGCGGAATCAGAAGCGGGGAACGTGCGATTTCCCACATGGCTTGATGATGTGGCCAAGGCGGGCAAGATCGCCGAGAATGTCACAAAAGTGCACACCAGTTGGCAGTGGGTGCAAAGACTTTGCGTAGCTATTCCAAAGTTTTGCTGATCGTAAAGTTGTCGAGACTCCCTACCTGAACCGAGTGGAGAGTGCGCCCGACGATCCCCACGCGCTCATCCAGGCGCCACCGTATGATCCTTGAGTTTCCGGGGCGCAGCGGTGCGCAAAGCGATCCAAATCACTTCATGCATTGCATAGTTTGCCCGATACTGGTCTCCTTCTCGTCTGCGACTATTCTCTCTTGCAAGATTCCTGACTCGCGATCTTTTCCATCAAAGAAAGAGCCAGCTACGACCGCGCCAGTACCCACGGGAGAGCTCCATCGACCCGACTTGATTCGGAACTGGACTAGATCGTGAGTGTGCCGCTGCTCCTCAACGGTGCGCCGGGCTGCCGCACGCTACATCGGGGGCGGAGCGATCTCGCCGGTGTACATGCCGTAGGTGGTGTTCGCCGCGGCCTTCGCGACCGCGGGGTCGGCTCCCGAACGCTCGTGCACGTCGGCCCAGGCATCCGCCGAGGCGCGCATGAAGGCCTTGCCCTCTGGACTTGCGACCCACGCCTCGGCCATCTCCGGCGTGATCCCGTCCTGACCGCCGGCGTAGTACTGCGCGAGGCCGAGCAGTCCGGAATCCCAGCCCATTCCCGTTGCGGATGGTCCGAACTGCTCCCAGAAGCCCTCCGGAATGCTGTCGACCGCCGCAACATTTTCGAGCTCGAAGCGGGTGGATGTCGCATCCACCGCCGTCAGCCGAATGTGCACGATCGCGGGCTCACCCTGGCCCATGCCCCAGGTAACCGAGTATTCGGCGGAGCCTCCACTCGGCGGAACGCAGTGGCGGATCTCGCCGCCGGCGTTCCCCTCAAATTGATACGTGCCGCCCACGCGCAAATCTCCGGTGATCGGCAAGAACCAACGAGGGATGCGATCGGCCGAGGTCACTGCATCCCACACATCCTCGATCGGGGAGGGGTAGGTCTGACTGAGTGTCTGCACGTATGAGCGCACGCCGTCCACATCTCTGGTCTCGAGCCCGCGTTCGACGGCGTCGATCTGGGCATTTACGTTCACCATGTCGGTCTCCTTCTTTCTGGGGTTTGTTCGAGCGAGGGTTCGTTCGTCAGGGTTTATTACAAATGGTCTCGTCGTCGTCGTCGTGGGCAGCGACACTGGATCTCGGTGGACCCGCTCTCCTCTGCGCGAGGCGCTCGCGCGCAAGTTCGGTACCCAGCGCATCGAGCTTCGGCTGCCAGAAACCGCGGAATGCGTCGAACCACGCGTTCGCCTCCGCAAGCGGAGTCGGGTCGACCGCGTAGAGCCGCCGGGTGCCTTGGGAGCGCACCGTGGCGAATCCGGACTCGCGGAGCACCCTCAGATGCTGCGAGACCGCGGGCTGGGAGATCCCGAATTCGCTCTGAATGACGCTGCCGAGGTCTCCCGCGGACTCCTCGCCGTCAGCAAGCAGCTCGAGGATGCGCCGGCGGACCGGATCACCGAGAACATCGAGTGCGTGCATGCACCAATAATTGCATCGTGACTTATATTAGTCAAGGGTTAAATGGCGAGACGTCGCTCGGTGAAGTGGGGAATGGCGTATCACGGAGTCGGCGACGGATGGTGCTTCAGTAGTGGAGCGCTCGTAGTGGAGCCTTCGTTGGCCACATGAAGGTCATGTTCGTGAACGGCGTGACGCTCGATCCGGTACCGCCGGTGACGCCGGTGGGGATGGGCAAGGCGACGCGGGGTGTGGAACTCGAGTCCGTGGGCGAGCTCGACGAAGCTCAAGTCGCGGTCTGGATGAGACAGACTACGTCCGTACCGGGAGTGGGCGGCAAGAAGCGCTGACTATACCGACCCGCATCGACCATGCGAAATGGGCCACTCAGTCGTAGATGATAGCAAGCCCGCGACGTTGCAACTCTGCGAGACCATCTCGCATTGCCTTCACTGTTTCCGGTGGATGGCCAACCCAATCTACAAGTTCACCGACGACCTTCACTGGCTCTCGCGTTCGAAATGACATGGTTGGATTCCCAGGGAACTTCTTATCGGTCACATTGGGATCATCCTCAAGGGCGCCCATTGGTTCCACAAAGTAGATGCGCCCCCGACCCTCTCCCCCCGCCAACTCGGCTCCCCAGGTTGCGGCGTCGAGAGTCTTCGTCACGTAAACGTGATTCGAGATCCGTCCCGACTCAAAGTTTGAGGCACGACCGGGGACTATCAGTTCGCCCACCGCAAGGTCTGCTTTCGTACCGTGCAAGAGCGATCCGGACTCATGAACTGCAAAGGGTTTCGGCTCGCTCATTGTGTATCCCTCCGATTCGAACTCGCACTTTAGCCGCTTGGTCTCGCATCGCGTGCCGCAGGGAGATCACACCATTACCGAACCTGCGATGATCCAGCAGCTCGTGCTCATTCCAGAACGCGTGCACTTCTTCATTCGGCTCGGACCGGTCGAAGGAGCCGTCCTCATCCTCGAGATAGCCGTCGAGTGAAATGTTACCTGCGGAGATCAGCGTGCCCATGGGCGCCTTCTTTCGAAACAGTGACTACTTTCTACAGCGTTAGTGGGCCACAGACAAGAACATTCACGGTGAGAATCGGGCACGCGAGCCCAGAAACTGCCTTGTGGATCGCAATCGAAATCCACGGATCACTGACTGCTGAGAAAGTTCACACTCACCTGAATCGGCGGCGGTAGACAACAGTCGCTACGGTGTACGCGACAACAAGAATCCCGACGAGCCAGGCGAGCGAGATCCAGATGTCACCTCCCAGCGGCTGCTCGGCGAACAGTGCACGGATGCTGTTGACGATCGATGTCACGGGTTGGTTCTCCGCGAACCAGGCGACCGGCCCGGGCATCGACGTGGTTGGCACGAACGCCGAGCTGATGAACGGCAGGAAGATGAGCGGATAGCTGAACGCGCTCGCGCCGTCGACGGATTTCGCTGAGAGGCCTGCGATCACGGCAAGCCAGGTCAGTGCGAGAGTGAACAGGATCAGTATCCCCGCCACCGCGAGCCATGCGGTCACGGATGCTCCGGTCCGAAACCCCATCAGGAGTGCGACACCGACCACGACCGTGATCGACAGGATGTTGGCAGCAAGCGACGTCAGGACATGCGCCCACAGCACACTCGACCTCGCGATCGGCATGGACTGGAAGCGCTCGAAGATTCCGCTCTGAAGGTCGAGAAACAGGCGATACGCCGTATAGGCGATTCCGGAGGCGATCGTGATGAGCAGGATCCCGGGGAGCATGTAGTTGATGTACGACTCGTCGGAACCGGTGGTGATCGCGCCGCCGAGCACGTACACGAACAGAAGCATGAGTGCGACGGGAGTGATCACCGTCGTGATGATCGTGTCTGGGCTGCGAAGTATGTGGCGCAGCGAACGACCGGTGAGAACTCCGGTGTCGCCGAGCGCGGAGGTGGTCATCAGCTGGCCTTTCGCTGGATTGTCTCGCCGCGGCTGTCACCGACGAGGGCAAGGAAAACGTCTTCGAGCGATGGCTGCTTCTCGACGTATTCGACTTCTACCGCGGGGAGGAGCTTCTTGAGCTCGGCGAGGGTGCCGTTCTGGACGATCACGCCCTCGTGCAGGATGGCGATGCGGTCGGCGAGATGCTCGGCCTCGTCGAGGTGTTGGGTTGTCAGGAGCACTGTCGTGCCCTGATCGGCGAGCTTTCGCACGACCGGCCACACCTCGATCCGCGCCTGCGGGTCAAGGCCCGTCGTCGGCTCGTCGAGGAAGATGATCGGGGGATCGCCGATCAGGCTCATCGCGATGTCGAGTCGGCGGCGCATTCCGCCCGAGTACGTCGACGCCGCGCGGTTTCCGGCCTCAGTGAGTGCGAAGCGTGCCAAGAGGTCCTCCGCGATGGTGCTCGGGGCACTCAGGTGGCGAAGCTTGGCGACCAAAACCAGGTTCTCTCGACCGGTGAGCACGTCGTCGACGGCCGCGAACTGGCCGGTCAGGCTGATCGACTCGCGCACCTTGTCGGCGTCCATAGCAACATCGAATCCGTTCACGGTGACGGTGCCGGCATCCAAGGCCAGCAACGTGGACAGGATTCGGATGAGCGTCGTCTTGCCCGCTCCGTTGGATCCGAGCAGCGCGAAGATGCTGCCGCGCGTCACCTCGAAGTCCACGCCGCGGAGCACGTGCACGTCCTTGAATGCCTTTTTGATGCCGTGCACCCGGATGGCTGGAGTATCGGGTGCAGCGCTCGTCATTGGCCCTGCTCCTCTATCGCGTGGTCGATGGAGTCCGCCAGTCGGGCTCGCTCCTTGCGGATCCAGCTGCCGCCGGCGTAGTTGTCGAGAAATGCCTCCGCGAACTCGGACGGGTCATCCCCCACGAGTGCGCGAATCGGCGTCGCGTCGGCGACGCTCTGTTCGAGCAGGTCCGCCAGATCGTTGAGCATCAAGATGAGAGCCTTACCGTCGTCACTCGGGCCCATGTACATGAGGTAGCGCTCGAGTGCCTTGGCCGCCTCGCGGTAGCCGGGGGGAAGTCGCTTCACACGCGACTTGTATTCCAGATAGCTTTTTTTGTCGCCGAGATCACCGACGATTTTTTCGATCCACATCATCACTTTCCTTCCTGTCGGAGCTGTTCCAGTCGTTCTGCAAGGAAGCTCCACGTGTTCCAGAATTCTTCGAGGTACTCGCGGCCCTGGGCGTTCAGCGTGTACACCTTGCGCGGCGGGCCTTTTTCGGAGGGCTCCTTGGTCACGTCCACGTAGCCGCGCTGTTCAATCCGGATGAGCAGCGCATACACGGTTCCCTCGACGAGGTCGGTGAACCCCTGGTCGCGCAGCTGCGCGGTGATCTCGTAGCCGTGTGCGGGTTGCACGGCGAGGATGGCGAGCACCATGCCTTCGAGCGTGCCCTTGAGCATCTCGGTCATCTGCTTGCCCATGGATTCCCTCCCCGCACTAGTCAGCGCTACTGAGTACTAGTAGATAGTACCACTGACTAGTAGGAGCGCAGGAGAAGACTTGAGATATCTATCCTTGCGCGCTGGATCTAGTCAGTATAAAGTACAACCAAATGGTTGTAGATGAGTTGACAGACGATGAGGTGAACCGCATCTTCCGCGCACTCGCAGACGCGACGCGGCGCGATATCGTGCGGCGATCACTCGTGTTCACCCTCTCCGTGTCAGAACTCGCCGACGCCTATGACATGTCATTCGCGGCAGTTCAGAAGCATGTCGCTCTGCTGGAGGAGGCGGGGCTGGTGTCCAAAGAGCAGCGGGGACGCGAGCGGATAGTTCGGGCAGATCTCGAACGTATCCGGCGCGCACAGCGCTATCTCGACCACTTTGAGCAGATCTGGCGCTCACGAACCGATCGTCTTGATGCATTGCTTGCTGAAGATGAAACCACCTCCCACTAGAAAGGCCCGCTATGCCTGTCACCTCCGTCGACAAGGACCTCGACCACCTCACCCTGACCGTTGTCGCCGATTTCAACGCGCCGCTGGGTCGACTTTGGAATGCGTATGTTGACCCACGGCAGATAGAGCGTTTCTGGGGGCCGCCCACCTATCCGGCGACTTTTCTGCGGCATGACGCCGCCACCGGCGGCCGCAGTATCTACCTCATGACGGGGCCAGAAGGCGACGTCCACTATGGATGCTGGGAGTGGACTTCCGTCAACGCCCCCGAGGCGTTTGAGGTGGCTGACTCCTTCGCGAATGAGAAGGGCGAACCCAATAGTGAGCTTCCCACCATCAGGATGACTTTCGCCTTCGAGGAGACCGAGAACGGTTCTCGGCTCGTCATGACCTCATACTTCGACTCACTGGACCAGCTCCAACAACTTGTCGAGATGGGAATGGACGAAGGCACGCGCGAGGCCATGGCCCAAATCGACACCGTGCTCGCCGACCTCGCCTCTTTTGCATCAGATCGAGCGGTGGAGGCACAGCTGCTCAGTGACACCCAAGTGCGGGTGGCTCGCGTCATCCGCGGCACCATCGACCAGGTGTGGAACGCTCATAATGACGCCGACCTGCTAAGGAAGTGGTTGCTGGGGCCGGATGGCTGGACGATGCCCGTGTGCCAGACCGCCGCACACGTCGGCGACAGTTATCGATACGAGTGGGAGAAGGAGGGTGGTGGCGGTCGTTTCGGCTTCACGGGCGAACTCCTCGAATCGGAAAAACCTCACCGGTCTGTCACCACAGAAGCGATGATCGGAATGGACTTCCCTGCGACGCTCAACGAACTCACGCTCACCCCCGTCGAGGACGGCACGCTACTTTCCCTCATCATCACTTACGCAGACATCGAACAGCGAGATGCCGTCCTGGCCACAGGAATGACCGAGGGGATGGAGACGAGCTACGCCCGGCTCGAAGAAACTCTGGTCGCAAAAGGTTCTCGTGGCGGCCGCAGCGAAGTTAGGTCTTGAACCGTTCGCGAACGTCATCACTGGTGTGCCGCCGCAACGCGTGCCCACCGCGCCAAGCGCAGCTTTGTCGAGGGCTCGGATGCAAGTACAACCGAACTGTTCCTAGTCACGCAATTTTGCCGCGCCGTATGGCTATATGCGGGGGGACGATGTCTAGTCTGCTATCGAGAAACATTCGTTCGCCATGACGCGTGGGTCTGCTGCACGGATAGGTGACAGTTTGTAGTCACGCAGCCAGTGCGGCTGGCATGTTCATAATGGCCTCGAACTCGACCGGGGTCAAACGGCCAAGGCGCGGCTGGCGTCGGCGGTGGTGGTAGGTCCGCTCGATCCAGGTCGCGATCGCGATGCGCAGTTGTTGCCGGGTGGTCCAGGAACGGCGATCCAGGACGTTCTTCTGCAGCAGGCTGAAGACCGATTCCATCGCGGCATTGTCCCCGCACGAGGCGACTCTACCCATTGATCCGACCATGCGATGACCGGCAAGAGCGCGCAGGAACTTCCGGCTTCGAAATTGAGATCCTCGATCGCTGTGAACAACGCAGCCGGCGACGCCACCGCGCATCGTTACGGCGTTCTCCAGCGCGTTCACGGCCAGTCTCGACTTCATGCGGGAGTCGATCGAGTAGCCGACGATCCGGTTCGAGAACACGTCCTTGATCGCGCAGAGGTAGAGCTTGCCCTCGGCGGTCTTGTGCTCGGTGGGGGCACCTCCCGCCGGAGGCTCCCGGCGGGGGAATGTCGGTCAGCCACAGCAGGTTTGCGCCGGGCGCGGTGAACTCGTGCCGGATCCTCCCATTTTCGTCGGTAATGGTGCAGAGATCATCATGGACCGCGGGGCCGGGCTTCGTGCCGTTTCGGTCCCGCTTCTTCCCGAACGCGCTCCACCAGCCATTCTCTGACGCGATCCGCCACGCGGTCCGATCCGCCATCGCCTCGCCGGCGTCGCGGGCCTCGTCGGCCAGGAGCCGGTGCCCAAACTCCGGGTCGTCCGGGTGCGCGTCGAGCAGCGCGTTGGCACGATACGCCCAGGCCACCTCGCTGGGCCTGATGGGGGCAGCCAGCCACCGGTAGTAGGGCTGGCGAGCAAGACCCCGGACCCGGCACGTCACCGTGACAGGGATCCTGTCCGCGGCGAGCTCAGTCACGAGCGGGTAGAACCTTTTCCCGGGAGGTTCGCCTGCGACAAATACGCTGCCGCCCGCCGCAGCACCTCGTTCTCCTGCTCGAGCAACCGGATCCGCTTGCGTGCTTCGCGGAGCTCGGCCGACTCGGTGCGGGATTGGCCAGGTTTGCTTCCTTCGTCCACCGCGGCGCGTTGCAACCACTTCTGCAACGTCATCGGATGAACACCGAAGTCTTTCGCGATCTGCTCGATCGTCACACCGGGTTCACGGTTCCGGGCGACGCGCACGACATCGTCACGGAACTCTCGGGGATAGGGCTTTGCCATAATGACATCCTTCCAGCCCGCCTTCTCGAGCAAGCCAACTCAGATGTCACCTATCCGTGCAGCAGACCCATACCAGAAGCCGAATGACCAGCTGAACGATGGTGTGGGTGCCTACTGTCTCGTGTGTTCTAACTTGAGGCATTAGGACGTTTTGAGTCAACCTAGTTGAGGTATTTGGCCTTTTCGGTTCAGGTCAGTTGAGGCACTTACGAGTGCACCACCACCAAGAGCGGAAGGCGAAGTACGTCGAACCGAAGCACACATGGCCACTCCGCTCTGCCCGCAGAGGATCCCGTATCGAGACTACGCACAGGGAAAAGGCCCGGCATTATCTGCCGGGCCTCATCTTCCAAGGCTTAATGGTCTTGGTCAGCCTGCGTATCGTGCACGGTGCCGTGTGCGTGTTGCGGTGGCGCGTAAATGCTGTACACCTTCATCGACTCGTCACCGATGTTGGTGATGTTGTGCCACGAACCCTTCGGCACGAGAATCACCCAGTCGTCTGAAACCTCTTCGTCGAACGTCAGGTTGTCTTTGGACGGGCCCATCTGCACGCGTCCGCGGCCCTGCTCAAGACGAAGGAACTGATCAGTATCGGAGTGAACTTCAAGCCCAATGTCACCTCCAACAGGAATCGACATGACAGTGAGCTGGAGTTTCTTACCAGTCCACAACGTGCTACGAAACTTATCGTTCGCAACCGTTGCATCCTCAATGTTCACAATGTAAGGGTTTGGTCCATGGTCGGTGAAATCAGTCATCTCTCGTCCTTGGCAGTCGTCCGATGAAGTTACAGTCTGGCTATTTCATACTGACACTGAACTGCAATCAAGTCTAGCTAGGTTAGACAGCGGGGGCAGGAGCTGGGCACCTGCCGAGGGATCCTTGAATGTATGGGAAACCAGCGGGGCCCACTCAAAGGCTCAGCGTCGCGCGGCGTGACGCTTGCGCTGACTAGGCAAGAGCCCCAGCAGTGAAGTGCCCCGGTTTTGTTGGAGGCTCCTAATCTTGGAAACGAGGATGGAGCGATGGTGTCGAAGCAGGAATTTGGGAAGCCGACGGGACGTCGGTATTCGCCGGAGGAGAAGGCTGCCGCGGTTCGGATGGTGCGGACGCTGCGGGCGGAGCTCGGGACCGACCATGGGACGGTGCATCGAGTCGCCACGCAGCTCGGGTACGGCGTCGAGTCGGTGCGGATGTGGGTGAAGCAGGCTGATGTCGACGACGGTCACGTCGTCGGGGTCAGCACAGCTGAGGCCCGCCGGGTGCGGGAACTCGAGCAAGAAGTCCACGAGCTGCGACGAGCCAACGAGATACTCAAGCGAGCGGCGTCTTTCTTCGGGGCGGAGCTCGACCGCCAACACTGGAAGTAACCGCGTTCATCGACGCGAACAAGCACGATGTCGTCGAGGGGCGTCCGCTCGGAGTCGAGCCCATCTGCAGGTTGGTGCAGGTGGCTCCGAGTACCTACTATGCAGCCCGTGATCGCGCCCCGTCGGAGCGCGCAGAACTTGAATTCATCAGTCACCTCATAGTCGTTCAGCGGTGGGGGTCCTGCCGAATCGCGCTTCGGGCAACCTTGACACTAAGCCTACTTGTTCTCCACAATTGAGGGCTTAGTTGCA
>NZ_QJHB01000060.1 GCF_003260275.1 Homoserinimonas sp. OAct 916
GTTCCTGCACTGGTTCAGCATATCCATGTAGAACTGGCACTTGCTGATGTCGCTTCCATAGCTGTTCACACAATCTTGGAATGCCTTGGTATGAATGTTGCATGCATCAGCACCCATGCTACTTGCGGTAGGTGCTGGGGCTGCTGCAGCCTCAGATACCACATTTTCATGCTGAATGGTACGAGGACCAAGAACAGCATCCACAGCTCTGTGTGCCACTGCACTTCCAGTGCCAAAGGCCATTCCCTGAGCAATTGTGGATCCTATCCCTCCTAGCAAGGAGCCACCACCTCCAGCTTGTTGAGCAGGTGCCGGAGGAGGAGCATGGTGAACTGGTTGAGGGCGTGGTGCAGCACGGGGTGCTGGGCGAGGGGCAGATCGTCCTCCTGAGCGGCGAGGCATGACTTTT
>NZ_QJHB01000061.1 GCF_003260275.1 Homoserinimonas sp. OAct 916
GGTCTATCTGGTCATCGAGAGCTGGCTGCTCACCTCCGGTGACCAGAAGGTACGCGGCAGGCTGCTCGCGCTCTACATGATCTCGCTGTATGCGGCTGGGGTGATCGGTCAATTGTTGCTCGGTGTCACCGATGCCATGGGCGAGGCCGCGCCGTTCATGGTGATCGGCATGTTGGCGTCGCTGTCGGTGTTGCCGATGGCGATGATCCCCCGTGTGTCGCCGCTCATCGATCATGCCGAGCCGCTGTCGCCAATGCGCCTGATCACGCTCACGCCCACCGGGGTGATGGGCAGTTTCGGCTCCGGTCTGGCAGTCGCCGCCGTCTATACGCTGCTGCCGCTCTATCTCCACCGCATCGGCCTTACGGTGGCGCAGATCGGTCAGCTGATGGCA
>NZ_QJHB01000062.1 GCF_003260275.1 Homoserinimonas sp. OAct 916
CTCGCCGCAGCAGCTAAACAGTACCGACCATCACCGAAGCTCGCTCACTACTTGTTCCTCCGAGAGCTGAACCAGAAAGTCGCATTCTCCGAAGCTCGCTCCTCGCTGTGGCTCGGATTTGACTATGAAGAGACCGAAGTAGAAAAAAAAAAAGAAAAAGAAAATAAAACCATGAAGTTTGCCACTACTATAGTAATCTTTTCTTGTGCTTTTGTTCTAGGGTTTGTCTCTGTCCACTGTGAGAGATCCGACCACCGATGTGGACCGAATGTCGGTAACCCTCCGTGCGGCAACGGAAGGTGTTGCAGCATCCACGGGTGGTGCGGCGGCGCAGCCTCTTACTGCCGAGGAGGAAACTGCGACTACCAGTGCTGGGCCCTCGCCCGCGGGA
>NZ_QJHB01000063.1 GCF_003260275.1 Homoserinimonas sp. OAct 916
TTCTTCGGCAGCAGGCAGAAGCGTCACCAACACCACTACCTCCAGTTCTGAAGCTAAGTCCAAGCCTGATCAGATAGCAAGCTTGACAGAAGCCACGAAGCAAGTTTCTATAGGAAACACGGGTTCCACACAGGTTCATGCTGCTAGTGAGCCCAAGACTGCTGTCGCGGGGGGAACCGTCCCTAGCTCGGAAAGCGAGTTCAAGGCAATGGCTGCTGATGCCTCTGTTTTCTCATTCGGGGATGACGAAGATTACGAAAGTGAGTAAATCAAAGGGAGGCCTGAATTTGTTACATCGGCAAAATCTCTCTGTACATAAAAATGGGTCGTGTTCAGGTCAGTTCAGTTCAGTTCGTTCCTTCTATTTGTAATTCTAAAGGTTC
>NZ_QJHB01000064.1 GCF_003260275.1 Homoserinimonas sp. OAct 916
GTTGGGGACAGTGGCTTGGGAGACGGTGAAGAGGATTTCTCCTCCGAGGAGGGAGGAGGGGCTGAAAATAATCCAAACGGCAAGAACAATGATTCCAAGGGAGGGCCCGGTGGAGAAGGCGAAGAGAACGGAGAGGATGAAGGCGATCAAGAAGATGAGAGCAACCATGGTGGTGATGACGATGAAGATGATGATGGAGGCGAAGAGAATGACGACGGGGAAGATAACGATGACGATGACGACGACGATGACGATGATGGTGGGAACGAGGATGAGGAAGAGAACGTGGAGGAGCCAGATGATGAAGATGAAGAAGATGAAGAGGAGGCGGCACTTCAGCCACCAAAGAAGAGAAAGAAGTGAGAGACAGAGAGAGA
>NZ_QJHB01000065.1 GCF_003260275.1 Homoserinimonas sp. OAct 916
GTTCGCCCAACGGAATCTCGTGGTTGCCGCCAAGTAACAGATGCAGGACATCAATATAGTCCTCTCGTGTCTGGGGACCGTCCACCAGGAAGCGGGCGCCCGACCGCTGGCGCAGGGCGTCGTCCACGTTCTCGGGATAGTTGGAGAACATGCCGAAGGTGCAGTTGCCTCGTACCAGGGTATTGGCACCGGCAAAGGCATCCATGAGCACGGCGGTGACCTCTTGCTGGCCGGCCGACGACTGGCGGTCACCGCGCTTCCCCGCGATTTGATCAATATCATCCACGGTGCCGAAACCGATTACGCCAGGGTCCATCAGCGCGTTGATGAACGCCTTGGCGTTCTGGCCGGACTTGCCCTGATAGCTGTCGATGT
>NZ_QJHB01000066.1 GCF_003260275.1 Homoserinimonas sp. OAct 916
CGTGAGTTTGTCACGATGTATGACGATTTTGCAGCAACTCCGAATGCCGCGTGCAAGTCCGATGAAATAGAGCTCATGCCTCTGGTTTCCCTTGAACCAGTAGCATTGAATATGGCCTCGTTGGAGGAGAAAGGAAATATTTATTTTGAATCTGAGGCTATAGTTTATTCCTCAAATTTTCTTGATGCGTCCCCGCGGAGTGAGATCCAGGACGTTAAGGCATTTCGTAACAGACGCCATGCACTCATTGAAGTTGAGAGGCATCCAGACCCTACGCGCGTGTACAATGGACACAATGCGATGCATTGTCAACAGTATCATGTTTTGAACTCTCAGACAATGCGCCGGGAAACCGTGC
>NZ_QJHB01000067.1 GCF_003260275.1 Homoserinimonas sp. OAct 916
CTTACCCATTTTCTCTCCAACCAAACAGAAAAAAATCAAAATCCATGGGTTCTGCAGAAGTCGAGTACAGGTGCTTCGTCGGGGGGCTCGCGTGGGCCACCGACAGCCAGTCTCTCGAGAACGCGTTCTCTCCGTACGGCGAGATCATCGAATCGAAGATCATCAACGATCGCGAGACTGGGAGGTCGAGGGGCTTCTGATTCGTGACTTTCAGTAACGAGAAGGCGATGAGAGACGCGATCGAGGCGATGAACGGCCAGAACCTCGACGGCCGGAACATCACCGTCAACGAGGCGCAGTCGCGCGGCAGCGGCGGAGGCGGAGGCGGCGGCTACGGTGGTGGCCGTCGCGAG
>NZ_QJHB01000068.1 GCF_003260275.1 Homoserinimonas sp. OAct 916
CTCAGTCTCTCTCTCTCTTCGGACCTTCGAATCCAATCAATGGCGACGAGTCGTTGGCTGAGGCCTGAGGTTTATCCTCTTTTCGCCGCCGTCGGTGTCGCCGTCGGAATCTGCGGGTTTCAGTTGGTTCGTAATATCTGTATCAACCCTGAAGTCAGGGTCGCGAAGGAGAAAAGAGCTGCGGGAGTTTTGGAAAACTTTGCTGAGGGAGAGAAGTACTCCGAGCATTTCCTACGAAAATATGTCCGCGGCAAGAGTCCGGAAATCATGCCAAACATCAACAGCTGGTTCACAGACCCCAACCGGGGCTAAATGTTTTGTGGACACTCTACTAATTACTATGCGTTTTGG
>NZ_QJHB01000069.1 GCF_003260275.1 Homoserinimonas sp. OAct 916
GTTTTTCTCAAATCCTCCGGATATGGAAAACGACGCCGTTGCTTCATCATGATAGAGGTCAGAAGGAAACTATATCATCCCAATCAACAACAACATGGTTGTGCAAGAGCAATATCACCACCACCGTCACCACCACCGAAACGACGTCGTTTGATGTGGAAGTACCTGAAGACAGTGTTGGTGCTGGCGGTGGTGTCCCTGTTGCTGCTGGTGCTGCCGCTCGTCGTGCCGCCCCTGCCGCCCCCGCCGCTGCCGCTCCTCCTCGTGCCGGTGCTCATCATGGCGCTCTTAGTCCTCTTGGCCTGCTCTCCTCTCTCCGTCAATAACAATTCCAACAATATATAAATA
>NZ_QJHB01000006.1 GCF_003260275.1 Homoserinimonas sp. OAct 916
GCATCCGAACCGCGGACTGTGAGTTCACCACGCAACCGGAGGATCAGTTCCACGGTGCTGGCTGAGATCGCCTGCGGGGAATGATGTGGGCGACGAGAGTGCGGCTCGAACGCCGCCTGCCCCTCTACCCGGTAGCGGGCGACCAGCTTGCTCACCCACCCTTTGGAAACGCCATAACTGCGGGCGACATCAGCCTGAGAGCGACCCTCAAGAACAACAGCGGTGATGACAAGACGAGCAATCGACATCCACCACTGTGACCGATGCGGAAGTTTCCTATGTCGCGAGACAGGGGTTTCCTATGTCCTGAACCACAACACCCCTCCGGACACACTTGTCCTGTCTCAGGACATAGGAAACCGTTGAACCCCTGGGTTCAGCGGTTTCCTTTCGTTTTGGGGTTGGTAATCCCTGGTGGGGTCGAGGGTAGGCCGGCAAACGTGACGCGGGCATCCTGCTGCTCGGATCCGGAGTAATGACGAGAATGGTATCTCCGAAAGTCATGCCGCGCTCATGCGGCACTGAAGCCCGCCGATCAGTTAGACGGTGACCATTTGGGTGCGACCCTAGCGGGCAACCGAACGCGTTTCCACTCCCCCGTTCCAGCACCGGTGCACATGCAGCGACTCCCGTCAGGGAGCGGAACATTTCAGACCGGTGTGGACACACCGAGAGCATTCCTGCGGAAGGCGGTCAGCAGGATATGTGTACCGAGGTCGGGTGCGGTCATACCCGTGGTCACCGGTTCACCGTTTGCGATAGTAGTCACGCCAGATGAGCCGGTGGACCGGAATCCATCGTGGTATCGACCGCAGTCCTGGGATGAACGGCACCAGCGCGAGCACAAGGGTGAGGAACACCATGATGAAGACGACGACCAAGTCAGCGTTGGGGAGGTTGCCAATGAGAGGAACCTGATACCAGAACGAGAACAGCCACAACCAGGACTGGCCCGGATAGCTGCCTGTCTCATTCATCATTCCCCATTGGTCGCCGGTGAGGTGTTGCGCGGTGGCCAAGGATGAGAAGTATGTGCCATCGCTGAGGAACAGAATCGTGGGGGTCGGGTTGGTGTTATAGAGCCCGCCCTCCGATTGGATGGCTCCATCCAGCGCACCGCCCTTCGCGACGGTGAGAAGCCCCTGAGTGAGTTGGGGCACCGGACCGTAGTTCCCCGAGACAACGGTGGAGGGATCACCATTTGAGGCTTTCCCGAGCGCGTCTGAGTAGCTGGTCGCCCACGCGGTCTGCTGCTCGCTCGTGGCCGCCCGCCACGTGGAAACCGCATCGGGAGCCGAGTCGAGCGTCGTCAACGGCGTGATGACGAAATCCTTCGCTGCATCTATGCGAAGCTGCACGCCGGACATGGTCTGAAGGTCGATCGGCCCGAGTGTCTGTGTTGCACCCGCGGTTGAGGAGTACGGCGGGCCGTAGCTGGCGGTATCGGAGGTGCCAGCAAGTTCGGCGGTCGCTGTTGCAACGAAGTCGTTCGGGTTCGCCTGCGCCCAGTTCTGCAGCGTGATGGTCGGTTCATCGGGCGATCCTGCGACCGCAGCAAATCCTACGATGATGACACCGACGACGAGGACACCTATCGCCAACTCTTTCAGAAGGTCGTAGGGGCGCGTGGTTCCGTTCCATGCCCTCACGTCCAGTGATTTGCGGCGGGCCCGCGACTTCTGTGAATCCGGCACCTCAGGCCTCCCTGGAAGTTGCCTCGGTCGGCGTCGTCTCGCGCAACTGGGAGTCAGACTCTGCCGCATCAAGTGGTGGGACAACACCGTGTCCTCGCACGAGCAGCACGTGCAACGCAACGATGACAAGCACCGCGATAGGTAGCAGCAGGATGTGCCACATGAACATCTGGCCGAAGTTGGCAACGTTGAACCACGCACCAATGCCGGACGCATTCAACGCGTCCTTGGCCTGATATGCAATCCACTGCGAGTCAAAGTTGGTTTGCAGGAGGTATCCGGTAAAACCGGCCACGATCGACACGGCGAAAGAAACCACGCCGGTGATCCAGGTCAGAGCCCGATTGCCGCGCCAGGCAGCCATCCAGAATTTTGCCCACAGATGGATGACCATGAAAAAGAAGAAGAACTCCACGCTCCACAGGTGAAGGCTATTGAAGAAGTGGCCCAGCGGAGACAGATGCCACCACATCGGGCCGTTGAGACTGAGCACGGCACCAGAGCCAATCACGAAGACGAGCGACGCGATGGCGCCCATCCCGAACATATAAATCCAGGTCGCAACGTAACTGGGTTGCGATGTCGGTAACAGCTTCTCCGGTGGGAGCACCTTGAGCACCCACCGTCTCAGCCGACCGCTCCACGAATGGTCGACATCTTCCGGTTCCGGCTCCAGAGTGGGCTGAGGCAGCTGTGAGTCAGTCATTTCATATCCTCCCGGCTCTCCCGGCTCTCCCGGCCCTCCCGGGCTCCGCGCGGGAACGGCACCACTAGCGCCAAACCGAAGACCACGAACATGGAGACGATGACGATGAGGTTTCCGAGTTGTATGCCGAAAACCCCCCAGGTGAGAAAAATACCTGGCGTCGATTGACTGAGATGGATCAGTGCATGCACAGGAAAACCACCGTGACCGACTGGCTGGTGATCGAAGCAGCGCTTTGCCTGTTGGACGAACCTTGCCTGTTGGACGAACCTTGCCTGTTGGACGAACCTTGCCTGTTGGACGAAACCGGACGCAGTCTGACAGTCCCGCTTTTGGAAGTTTGTGCTTCCTGAAGTGAGACCAATGTGCCTTCATGAGCTTCGTACATATGACGACTTCAATGAACAGAAAAACTCGGGGACCCACCGGAGGTCTCTAGTGGTTAAATTGAGTCTGCGCTCGCCACCAGTTAAGTCAATGGCGGTATGACCGAAGAATGCAAACTCACAGGTTCGGGAGGCCGGTCAGGGTGGGTAAAGCGCGAGGGGGATGCCCGAGCCGCGCAGACCCTCTCCGAGTGAACGAACGGTGCCACGACCACCGGCGATCACGACATCGGCGGGTTTCGCGAAGACCACGCCTGCCGACTTTGATGCCTGTTGTATTTCTGGTTTGAGCCAGGCAGGATGATTTGCGGCTTCACGTTCAACTCCCCAGGGAACCACCTTCGTGCTCCACCAGTGCGCGTACTTCGATCGCTGCATAGCGTGCCTCGACGAAGCGGGCCGCGATCTCCACGACGCGATCGATCGATGCGCAGTCGACCAAGTAGTAACCGCCCACCCACTCCGTCGACTCCGCGAACGGCCCGTTGGTTACCGAGAGGCCATCCCTGGTGTGCACGACCTTCGCGACCGTCGTGCTCAGTTCGCTGGTGTCAATGAACTCACCTGACGCCCGCAGCTCGCCGATGATAGCTCCGTGCGTGGCGTCGAGTTCTTCGCCAAGCCCGGCGCCCAGCGCAGTTTCCATTTCCGCGCTCGAGTGGATGAGGATCATGTATTTCATTGGTGCTCCTTGCTCGAAACTTCTTCATTGGGGTTATGCCTATGCGAGAGCGACGGATGGCGCAAGACTACGAGGACACCTGTTCACGAATTGCGGACGATGTGTCCTGCCACTTCGCGCTGTTGCGTCGATGTGCCGTGAGCCAGTCGCATCACGGTTGACAACTGGAGGAGCATTTCGATGGAGTACATGCCGTTCGTCTGCACCGACTCGACCGCGCCGGCCTGGGATCGGAACCACGCCACCACGGAATGGGCAAACAACCCCGACGAGGCTAGTGAGCTCCCAGCGAAGCCCCCGATGGGCCTCCACGGCCAGATCGAGATTCGAACGATGGAGCCGATCGAATGACGGATGTTGTCGCCGACGCGCTGGCGACAGCAGCATCCGCTGAAACCGCGCGGATCGTCTCGACGCTCATCCGCATGACGGGCGATTTCACCTTGGCCGAGGATTGCCTGCAGGATGCCTTCGCCAAGGCGCTGGTCGACTGGCGGGCGAATACAATCCCGGCGAATCCGGGTGCGTGGCTGACCACCGTCGCGAAGAACCGCGCGGTCGACGTGCTGCGGCGCGCAGCCGCGGAAAGGCGTGCACTGCATCGAATCGCTCGTGAGCCCGAGGAGCCGGTAAAAGCCGAAATGCCAGAAGGCGTGAGTGCGGAGGCTCTCACTCACCCCGATGATCGCCTGAGTCTAATATTCACCTGTTGCCACCCCGCTTTGCCGATGGACGCCAGAGTTGCCTTGACCCTCCGCACGGTCGCCGGTCTCAGCCCGGCACAGATCGCGCGCGCATTCCTTGTAACCGAGTCAACGATGGAGAAACGCCTGGTCAGAGCGCGCGCGAAGATCAAGAACGCGGGCATCCCCTACCGGGTGCCTCCAGAATCCCGACTCATTGAACGCCGCGACGGGGTTCTCGCGGTGCTGTACCTGCTGTTCAGCGCAGGCTACTCTGCGACCGGCGACGATTCGATCATTCGTCGACCATTGCTCGCGGAAGCCGTGCGACTCACCAGGCTTATGGTCGAGCTCCTGCCGGCCGACGCAGAAGCTCGCGGCCTGCTCGCGCTCATGCTTCTGCAGCACGCGCGAAGCGACGCACGCACCGATAGTGCTGGCGAGCTTGTAACGCTCGAGAACCAGGACCGGTCGCGGTGGGATGCCCACGCGATCAGCGAGGCGATCCATATTCTGGCTGGGCTGCAGCCGGGCCCGGGCAGGTACGAACTGCAGGCGCGCATTGCGGCCTGTCATGCGACCGCAGCGTCACCCGCGAGCACCAATTTCGAGTACATCGCGAGGCTTTACGGGGAGCTCGCGGCAATCATGCCGTCACCGATCGTCGAACTCAACCGGGCCGTGGCCGTCGCCATGTGGCAGGGCCCGGATGCCGGACTCGCCATTCTCGCGACCATCACCGGCCTCGACGACTATTACCTGCTTCACGCGACTCGTGCCGACCTGCTGCGACGTCTCGGACGTGCGGATGAGGCAACAATCGAGTACCAGCGTGCCCTTGAGCTTGCGCCCACTGATGTGGAGCGGCGATATCTGGCACGACGAATGAGAGACGCGAGACAACGGTAGACCTGACCCGTCCGGCGGTCGTTCCTTTCGGTGGGGAAAACTCACCGGTTCTTATGGTTTGTACAATTCCTGCAAGGTCCAGGAGTTCCCATCGGGATCGCTGAAGTACGCGAACTTGACTCCGCCCATATCGTGAACATCGCTGACTGCCACCCCACGGTCCACAAGTTGGCGCCGTGCCTCAGTGATGTCGCTGACGACGAGGTGCAGGCCGTTGACAGTGGCGTCCGTCGGGCCATTGTTGCCCATTCCAGTTCCGATGACGATTGAACAAGCCGAACCGGGCGGAGTGAGCTGGACTATGCGCATGCCGTTGCCGGGTTGAACGTCATGATCGAGGTTGAAACCGACCATCTCGGTGTAGAAGCTCTTGCTGACGTCCACATCTGCCACCGGTAAGGGCACTAATTCCAGTTTCATGTCCATGCGTATATCCCTCCGTTGATTTGGCCGTAGACGTGAAATTTTTCCCGTTACGTGCAGCGAACTTCATAGAATTGCACTTCATAGAATTGCAGATGTCCTCCGGACGGCTCCTCGTGCGTCGCATGGTATCCCATCTGATTGGAGAACGCTCATGGAATACCTACTGCTCATCTGCACCGATTCGACGGCGCCCGAACTCCCCAACGACGACACGAGCCTCGCGGATTGGGTGGCCGAGGTCGATCGTCGAGGAATCTCCCGAGCGGGTGACCGACTCCGCAGCCCCAGCGATGCCACAACCATCAAGGTCCGCGACGGGAAACTGAGCGTGACAGACGGCCCCTTCCTCGAAACGAAGGAATGGATCGCAGGCTTTGACATTCTTGAATGCGACGACCTTGACGATGTCATCGACATCGCCTACCGGCATCCGATGGCCCGACACGGACAGATTGAAATCCGGCCATTCTGGCCACTGAACCTGTGAGGCCAGCCGTGAAGCCGAGCGTGACTACTCGTGCGAGCGAGCGTGAAGACCGACAGCCCGGGCTTTGAGGAATAGCCTGCTATTTTCGGAGTTGTCCCGCAACAAACAAGCCAGCCGAACAGGAGACCAACAGATGTCAGAACCTGCGGCGTCACCGAACCGTGATAAGGCTGCCCTCGGATATTCACGGTGGGTATTCGGTCTGGCGGCATTGATCGCCATCGGGCTCACATCAATAGTCGCGCAGATGGTCGCGGCAGCCGCGTTCGGAGTCGGGGGCTCCATTCAGCCGTCGTGGTCGACCGGGGCCATACTCGCTGTCGGCGGTGCAGTTCTCATGTTCATCAACTGCACGAGCTGGCACGATTTCCGGAGAAGGATCTGGATCTGGCTGGTGGCGGCAGCAGCGATCGCGGTCTACGCGATCGGTACCGAGTCGTCGACTTTCGAGCCGTTCTTCGGACAGTGACGTAAATCGAAAGTCCAACAGCAGCACGTTTCAGTCGAGGACGTGTGTGAGCGCATGATTGCTGGGCGTACCCTGTTCGTGGACTACCACGATCAGTGGATGACGTGCCACGGTGGATCTATACCGGCAGCCGTCGCTCGGTCCCAACCGCAGGGGGCGTTAACCGAACTGTGGGCGCTCGGGGCGAAACACCCAAATGAGAGAACGATGAACAAAGTTATTGATACGGACAAGACACCATCGTCGGGCGCCGCACCGAAGACGTCCCCACTTCCTGACGACTTCCAAGACCGAGTGTTCAAGGCGATCGCCGTCCAGCGACCAGCAGTGACGGCCTATATCAAGGAGATCCGCCGGAAGAAGCCTTTCGCGACCCCGGCCGAAGTGATGAAAACGATCGAAGCGCAGTACGTTGCCACCACTACGGCAGCGAGCACGGCCATAGGCGCCTCCGCCGCCATCCCTGCCGTGGGTATTCCCATCGCTATCGGGCTCGGTGTTGCGGATCTGTTGTTCTTCTATGAGACGACTGCGCTTTTCGCGCTCTGCATGGCTGAGCTGCGTGGAATCTCGATCGAAGACCCGGAGCGGGCCAGGGTGATTGTCCTTGGAGCGGTGCTCGGCGAGAAGCGGAAGAGCAAGATCACCGACCTGGTGATGAGCGCGCTCCCGGCGGGTGCAACTGTCGCAGGTGCACGCACGGTAGCAGGGGTCGCGTTTGCCGGAGCCACACCGAAGTGGGGAGATTTGCTCGCCCAGCAATTACCAGACTCAGCGCTTGTCCCTGTTTCGATGGTGCTGGCCAAGCAGGCGATTGCTCAAGGTTCCGTCATGGGGGCCGTCAAGATCAGTTCGAAGGCTATCCCTGTGATCGGTGCGGTCGCCGGCGGAGCAACAAGCTTCTACTTCGGCAGCGGAGTGGTCAAGTCCTGCCGTGCAGGCTTCTCCGCCCCTGTGGAATCCTGGCCGACCTGGCTTGAACTCACCGACAGCGACGGCGACGGAGTGCCCGATCCATCGAGGGCGGTCTTGGCGATGCGTTCGGCCTCGGAGTCCGCCAAAGATTTCGGCGAAAACGTTTGGGGGCGTGTGGTGGACGGGACCGAAATGTTCCGAAGCGTCGACCTCGACGGGGACGGCGTTCCGGATGAGGCTCGAGCGCTCACCACCGTCAAGGGCGCGGCGACCACTGTCGGGGATGCCGTTGGAGGGACTGCGAAGACGGTCGGCGGTGCCGTAGGTGGGACAGCGAAGACGGTCGGAGCAGCCACGGCAAACGCCGCCGGAAGGATGGCTGGCATATTCAAGCGCGAAAAGAAGGCCGACGATGGCGCTTCTGCAGATGAATAGCCTCGCGCCGCTGGTCGCGATGGGCCTGTACGAGAAGACGCGGGGCGAGGCCGAGCGGGTGGCCAGCACGGGCTGACAGAAATACCGTGAGCCGTTCGCAACCGCCGAGTTTTAGGGGCCTTCGGTAGGCTTGGAGCTTGGCCACGGTGCTGACGCTCGACCGCGACGCGATCGCTGCGGTGTGTCGTGTCCGCAGAGGCGCTCGGTTGCGCGTGTTCGGTTCGGCAAGCGGCTTTCTCAACGTGACCGATGATGACTGGCAGACCACTTTGAACCTCACGATCATCGGGTGCCTCACCGGCGGGTCCGAGCCGCGCCGCCGGGGCTCACTGCCCGATCGAAAAACCTTAGCAATCCGGCGGAATACCGCTTACTCAGCGCCCGGCGGGGGGCCGGTTTCAGGCCCAGCCGAGTTCTTGCAGTCGCTTGTCGTCGAGGCCGAAGTAGTGACCGATCTCGTGCACGAGGGTGATGCGCACGCGGGCGCGCAACTCGTCGAGAGTGTTGCAATGCTCCTGCATGTTGTTCTTGTACAACGTGATGCGGTCAGGCAGTTCCCCGAATCCGTACATTCCCCGCGTGGTCAGCGGATGCCCGCTGTACAGACCGTAGAGTCGGGGCCGCTCCCCCGGCGGTTGGTTCGCGACCAGGATCGCCACGTTCTCGAGTTCGCCCAGCATGTTGTCTGGGATCGCGTCATATTCTTCGGTGACCATCTTCTCGAAGTCCTGATCCGAAATTTCGACCATGCTGTCATTTTGCCACCAGTGGCTGGAAGCGCTGTGCCGCATGAGGTGACCTGGCCAGAGCACCGGACGGACCTCACCATCCGGATTCTGGCTTCGGCCGCTCGTCAATCTTTCGGTTCGACCTGGATCACGTTCAGCCACGGGTCGTCGAACTCGACGATCTGGCCGTTGTCACGAGCCTTCACTCCGTAATGTCTCAGTCGATCTGAAAGTGCGCCGATGTCGTCCGGCGTCGGCAGTTCGATTCGTACAAGTCCGAGACCGAGACTGGGCCCTCTGCGTCCCGCTCCGGCACTGGTCCAGGTGTTCATCGCCATGTGGTGGTGGTATTTGCCCGCACTGACAAACAGGGCTTGGTCACCCATCACCTTCGTGGTCTCGAACCCGAGTTGCTGCACATAAAACTCTCGGGCCTGAGGTATGTCGCCAACGCTCAGGTGCACGTGCCCGACCTTGGCGGGGCGGGAAGGGGCGACTGCGATGGCGTCCTCGCTGAGTGATTCGGCCAGAAATTTGCGTCGGTCCAGACGCAGCGTTGCCATGTCAACCTCGCCGTGGGTCCAGCTCCACTCCGTGCGAGCACGATCCCAGTAGAGTTCAACTCCGTTGCCCTCGGGGTCAGTGAAGTAGAACGCCTTGCTCACGAGGTGGTCGGCGCTTCCTGTGAAGGTTCGCGGAGAGTGCTGCGCGACGGAGTGGACCGCTGTCGCCAGATCAGCCTCGGTGTCGAACAGCACCGCCGTGTGGAACAGGCCCGCCTCATGCGGCGCGGCATGCTTCAGTTCGGGCGCATGTTCAAGAATCACGATCGAGGTGGACCCACGGCCCAGGATGCTTCGATCGCCGTCGCGACTGATCAGCGTGAGCGTGACGGCGTCGCGATAGTAGGCCGTCATCGCGTCGAGGTTGGCGACGCGCAACGTGACAGCGCCCATCCGTGTTTCCTGCGCAAGCAGGTCTAACGGTTGTGAAGAGGTGAGTTCGGCCATGTCAGCGGATGACTCCTGTCGCCGTCACAGTGGTCGGGGCGTCGCCAGAGGGCGAGGATGCGGCCGCCTCGAGCGCCCACGCGCCCATCCGTCGTCGCATGTCGGCCGCGTCCTCAGCGGCGGCGATGATTGCGCCTGTGGCCTCCAGCCGGTTCACCGCCCGCCTCCTCGCGGCAGGTCCACGGTCGGACGCGACCGGTGCGGTCCGTGTCGTGGGCGCAGCGTCGAGGATCTCGGCAAGCAACTCGGCCGGGGCCGCACTCGTTACTTGCGCCGCGGCCGTCGATCCGGCAGAGGTACCGATAATCAGATCGGCGTTGGTGACATCTAACCCCGCATCGAACAGTCCGGCGACAACGCCGATCAGCCACGCATTGCCTGTTGATCCGCCACCACCCAGAACCAGCGCTGTGCCGGAGGGGTGCGTCGTGACGTCGTTGGAGGCTGCCTTGGAGTCGTACTGAAGTGAATGATTCATGGTCGTAGCTTTCTGAGCGTGCGTTCAGCGCTCCCCGCGGCTACGTCAGTCGCGCGATCGTGAATTCCAAGGAGCGCCCAGAGTGGACGGTGTGTGCATCGGGCTCACCTCCTCGAATGGTGTCACGTTCATAGAAAAGTCTAACTGCGCGGGCTCCGCGTGCAACCGATCATCGCGGATGGAGCAGCGGGGTTGCGCTCGATATCGCGGGCGGAGCGGGAGCCGGATCCACCCCAAGAGCACGCACCAGGGGGTCACCGCACCTCGAATACTGGGTCCCAATCGAGCAGAGAAACTGAATTGTCTTCATCAATCCCTACCCGACGGTTTTCGCCGAGCGTACGATGCGCGCATGACTCTCTCACCGAAACCTCGACCCCGCCTTTCGTGGCGCCTCGGCGCCTTTTCTGTCCTGACCGTCGCGCTGCTCTTTGGCGCCGCCGCTGCACCCGCCACCGCCGCGGTTCCACAAGGATTGTTCGGATCCCACGCGAGTTCCGACTATGTCGCGCTCGGGGACTCGTTCACCTCTGGCCAAGGGGCGCCACCCTACCTGAGCGGACCCTGTCTGCAAAGCAAGTACACGAGTTACCCGGTGATCACGGCAACCCTCAGCAAATACAAGTTGGTGGCGAACAAGTCGTGCTCTGGAGCAGACACAGAAGCGGTTCAGGCCCAAGTGGGGCAGCTGCCCAGCACGCTGACGGGCCCCGCCTCCTCCGTGCGCCTGGTGACACTCACCGTGGGCGGCATTGACGCCGGCTCCAACCAAGTGCTTGCGGCCTGTGTTCCCGATCCGGCAAGTGCGTATTGTCAGCAGGCCATAGGGGAAGCTGCGGGGAAACTCTCCACACTCGCACCCAAACTCGCCACAACCTACTACGCGGTTGCCCAGGCCATGCCCAACGCCAAGATCGTCGTGTTCACCTATCCGCGACTGTTCAACCCGGGCACGGCACCGTTGGGAGATGCTGTCAATCAGGCGACGGATGCGCTGAACGGGGTCATCACCGCAGCTGCAGGCAGCGTGACCGCCCAGGGCAAGAACGTTCAGGTTGTTGACGTGACGCAGGAGTTCGCGAACCACGGCATCGGCGCGCGCCTCCCCTACATCAGCTTCAACCCGTCGAACCTGCTTGCGCAGTCCAATCTGCACCCGAACGCGCTGGGCAACTCGCTCGGCTACTTCCGGGCGCTGCTGAACGATCGCGTGCTGCGGTAGGGCGAATGCCCGAGAGCGAGCCATGCGCCGAATGCGCGCGCTGCTCGAAGACCTGCGCGAGACTGCTCCCGAGTTCCGGCGAGCCGCGATCGACGCTGAGTTGGCTCTGGTCAATGCCACCACGACGCGATCATTCCCTGGTGGCGGCGAACAGCACGCGGCCGCCGCTGCAGATCGGCAGGGCCTGGGCTCGACTGCCACTGCCCCACGCGGCGGTGATGAGCCGACCGACGCCGGTGCCACGAGGGTGCCGCCGAACAGATGAGACGGCCAACTGCTTCTGCACAGAGGGCGAGGCTGACAACACCGCAACACCGCAACTCCGCACCACCACAATACGTCAGCGCGGTGGCAGTGACTTGTAGAAGACCAGCCCGTTTCCCTTGCTGTCATAGACCACGGCGCGTCGTTCGTGGGCGTCGTTGTACGGGCCCTTTGCGATGCCGCCTCCACTCGCGTCGACCGCTTCGGCATTGCCGTCGACGTCGCCGGTCTTGATGCCCAGGACGATCTGGCCGGGAATCGGATGATCGAGTGCAGTGGCCAACGCGAGAGTCACGGTGCCGCCGTCCAAGGCCGCGAAGTGGTCGCCATCGCGAAACTTGAGCGGAAAGCCCAGGGTCTCAGTGTAGAACTTGATCGATTCGTCGAGATCATCCGTCGACAGGATGATCATCTTCACTTCGTTGTCGCTCATGGAATGCGGCTCCTGACTGGATTGTGTTGGGGCCGAGGGGCGCGGCGTTGATTCGGCCGGATCCGCAGCTCCGTGGTTGCTCCTTATAGCTAGGAAGTTACCACCGAGACCGAGACGGCGACCACAGTCCACAGTGAGGGTGTCCACAGAGAGGGTAGTGTCGCGGCGGCTCTCCGCAGAGTTGTATGGGAACGAGGAATGAGGTCTCGATGGCAGCCGAGCATTCACCGAACGGCCCTGAGCTGGACGTGTGCGTCACCGGCGGGATGGTGCGGGGCGTGCACGAATCCTCATCCCGATTCTGGCGCGGCATTCCGTATGCCGCACCTCCGGTCGGGGAACGACGGTTCCGGTCGCCATCACCGGTTGTGCCGTGGGAGGGTATCCGCGACGCGGCCACGTTCGGCCTGGCCGCACCCCAGACGCTACCGAAGCGGATCAGACCGGCATCGGCGCCCGCCCGCAATGGCGAAGACTGCCTGACAATCAACGTGCGCACGCCGCTTGTGTCCCCAAGTAGTGGTGCGCTGTTGCCGGTGATGGTGTTCATTCACGGTGGCGGCTACAGCATGGGATCCTCGAGTGACTTCTCCGGTCAGGGCGAGGGCTTCGTGCAGAGCGGCAGAGTGGTCTACGTCAGCTTCAACTATCGGCTCGGCGCCCTCGGATATTTGGACTTCAGCCGCTACTCATCTCCGGAGAGACCCTTCGACAGCAACCTCGGACTTCGCGATCAGATTGCCGCCTTGCACTGGGTGCAGGAGAACATTCGGCAATTCGGAGGTGACCCGCACCAGGTGACCGTGTTTGGCGAGTCCGCCGGCGGCAATGCAGTGACCACCCTGCTGGCTGTTCCCTCGGCACGAGGGCTGTTCGCGCGGGCCATCGCCCAGAGCGCTCCGCCGGATGCCATCTACCGGTCAGCCGTGACCGAAGTCTGGGCCGTCGAGTTTCTCACGAACCTTCGCCGAATCATGCATCAGCCGGAGCCAATCGAAGGAACAGACACGAACCCCGGGGAGCGAGCCCGCATCCAACACTTGCTGTCGACGGCGAAGACCGCGGATCTTGTCACGGCGTGCGTTCAGCTCCAGGTGCACACGCCGGATGCGTACCCGGGTGCGTTCTGCCTCGCCCCGGTGGTTGATGGGGCTTTGTTGCCTGAGGAGCCGATCGTCGCCATTCGTGGGGGCCGAGCTCACAAGGTGCCGCTGATCATTGGCACCAACGACCGGGAGGGTTCGATCTTTCGCGGCAAGATCGACATCCTGCCACGATCCGAAGCGCGGATCAGAGCTTTGTTCGGCCCCGCACCGTCTGATGCGCAACTGCAGATGCGAGCCGCCTACCCCGGTCTGCCTGGTCGCCGGCCCGCAGCGGACTTCGCCGGCGACTACGGTTTCTGGTACCCGTCGACACAGATCGCCGACTCTCACTCGAAATTCGCACCTGTCTATGTCTACCGTTTCGACTTCGCGCCCCGCCTGCTCAAACTGGTCGGTGTCGACGCCACACATGGGGTCGAGATGTTTGCGCTGTTTGACCATGTAGACGCTCCGTTGGCACGAACGATGACTGCTCTGGGCGGAGGCGAACCGTATGCCCGAGCTGGGCGGCGAATGCGCGAATACTGGCTTCAATTCGCGGAGGGCGGCGCGCTCTCCGAGTCCTGGCCGCCGTACACCGAGCAGTCTCGAAAGACTCTGATCATCGACGAGATAGACCATGTCGCGACAGATCCGCGCCGCGAGCGTCGGCTCGCCTGGTCCTCCTTCTTGATGAAACTCTAGAAACGTGGCCAGTAGTTCTCGCTGTCATTCGCAGAGACGTCTGGCTTTGCCCGAGCGGGCAGGCGTTGAGTGAACAATGGCCACATCCGAAAGTGCGACTGTTATCTAGTCGCACCAACGGCTCGAGGTCGGTTACCTGCAAGCGGATGGCCACGGACTATGGCTGCACGACGATGTCGACGGAGATCTCGACTGCCGTTATCGTTCCCATGTTCTCGAGCCAATGCGTGGTGAGACTGTCTTCCGGCCAGCCCGGACCGGGGCCGTACTCGACAGTGGTGCCATTTCGATGATCAGTGATCGTTCCCTGCAGCACGTAAACCATGCCCGGCCTACCCACGTGGTCGTGGGGCGGGCCGAAGACGCCACCAGGTTCGATGGTCACTTTGCGCATTCGCAGTTGGTGCCCCACCATGCCCTCGATCTCTGGACCGAGGTCGAGGTTGGCAAGCAGTTCGACCGAGACGCCTTTCGGCTCGGGTACCGACGTGTCGTCATTCATGGCAGATTCCTCTCTAGGCCGAGCTCGCGTGTGAAGCTCCTTTCGCCACTCTCATTCTGCGCGCCAGAACGGTTACCGGAGCGAGGGCACTTCGCCGCAACGCCGACCCTGCAGGCTACCCGACGTGTTCGTCACAGCTGTCGCAGATGCCCGAAAGCGGAACCGCCATCCAACAGGTTTCGCAGACCGCACCGATCCTGGTGAGCCTACCGGCACCAGAGCCGCTCCCCCACTCGTGGGCCGGCAGATGCCCGGGGTAGTAGATTCTGGAGTGCCCGTGTTAGGTGACCAACTCCCCTATTCTCTTGTCCTAGTCTGAGTGATATGACAAGGATCAAGTCGTCTCCGAAGCCGGGCACGCCACCTAGCGCCCACACCGGCATCGGGGATCAGAACCAGCTCAATCCGTTGTTCGCGCGGGCGGGCGAAGCAACCGATTTTCCATTGAACCAGATCCCACCCGGCGAATCACTCCCTGAGACGGCCTATCAGGTGGTGCACGACGAGGCGATGCTCGACGGTAACTCACGGTTGAACCTCGCCACGTTCGTCGGCACCTGGATGGATCCACACGCCAGCAGACTCTACGCCGAGTCTGCCGACAAAAACATGGTCGACAAGGATGAGTACCCCCAGACGGCGGCGATCGAGGCCCGCTGTTGGAACATGCTCGCCCGACTGTGGAACGTTCCCGACCCAGGCAACACGATCGGAACATCGACCATCGGCTCGTCTGAGGCATGCATGCTCGGCGGTCTGGCACTGAAGCGTCGCTGGCAGCAGGCGCGTCGCGCCGCCGGCACGTCCACCGAACGCCCAAACCTGATCCTGTCGAGCGCAGTGCAGGTCTGCTGGGAGAAGTTCTGCAACTACTGGGACGTCGAAGCGCGTTACGTGCCCATCAGCGACGAGCACAAGGTGCTGGACGGCTTCGAGCTCGAGAAGTATGTCGACGAGAACACCATCGGTGTCGTCGCGATCATGGGCGTCACCTACACCGGAATGTACGAACCGGTTGAAAAGATCGCGCAGGCACTTGATCGCATCCAGGCCGACACCGGGCTGAATGTGCCGATCCACGTCGACGGTGCATCCGGGGGAATGATCGCCCCGTTCTTGCAACCCGACCTGCGATGGGACTTCCGTGTTGAACGAGTCGCATCGATCAGCACGTCTGCGCACAAGTATGGCCTCGTCTACCCGGGCCTCGGCTGGGTCATCTGGCGCACCATCGATGACCTGCCCAAAGACCTCGTCTTCGATGTGACGTATCTCGGCGGTCACATGCCGAGCTTCGCGCTCAATTTTTCGCGCCCGGGCGCCCAGGTCCTGTTGCAGTACTACCTGTTTCTGCGCCTCGGCTGGGATGGATACTACAAAGTGCAGAAAGCGTCACAGGATGTTGCGGTCTACCTCTCCGGTGAGATCGCCAAGATGCCGGCTTTCGAACTCTGGACTGAGGGCACCGACATTCCGGTCTTCGCCTGGCAGTTGAAGAAGGGGCACACCGACAAGTGGAACCTCTACCACCTGTCTGAGCGCCTTCGCTTGAAGGGCTGGTTGATCCCGGCCTACCCGATGCCAGACAACCTCACCGACATGGTTGTGCAGCGCATCGTGGTGCGCAACGGGCTCAGCCGCAACCTCGCAGAGAGCCTGGTGCTCGATATTGCCGAAGCAACTGCGTACCTGGACGACTTGGAATCACCGATGCCGACCGAGGGTCTCGTCTCGACGTTCACGCATTAGATGCGCCGCCGACCGCGTGCTCGCTCTCGTGGGAGTCGCGATCCTTCTCTTTCTGCCGGTTTCGTTCTTGTCCTGCACTCAGGAAGGTGCAGCGCTGACGGTCAATTGACTGCTCGCTCATGGGCAGTCTGCATCAGTCGACGCTCTCTCATCGCCAGGAACAGAGGGAAGGTGAACGCGAATGCGGTCACGCCAGACAACACGATGTACAGCCAAGCCCGCTTCATCCCGAGCCGGCGCGCCTCGACGATGATGAAGACGCTCCCCGCAATCGCCACGACCAGCAGATCTACTCCGAGCGAGTTGACCGCCGGGCCGCTGCCAAACCAGTCGCCCAGATAGTTGCGCAACTGCACCACGGACAAGATATTGAAATACAGTGTGCCGACGAGCCCGACCAGGCTCAGGCCCAAGAACACGAACGCGGTGGGGTTCCAGTTCTGAAGAATTCGCGGTGTCGTGGTCATGCACCTATTCTGCCCGGGAACAGCAGAGTCGGCGGCGGGCTACGCGGTGAGGTCTGCTTCGTTCAGCTCTCAGTGGACAATGAAGCCAACGCCGCGGTCAGGCGCTGCTTGGCATCGGCCGCGACGGCGTGCAGTGCGTCGTTGGCGGCGATCCCCATCATCGCGTCGGGGTCGATGGCCTCGACCACGGTGGTGGTCTCGTTCACGGATCGCACGACCACATTGCAGGGAAGCACGGCTGCGATCGCCATATCCGCCTGGATCGCTTCATAGGCCAGTGCCGGTCGGCAGGCGCCAAGAATGATCTGCGGTTCAATGTCGACATCGAGCTTCGCTTTCAGCGTGGCCTTGAGGTCAATCTCGGTGAGTACGCCGAATCCTTGGTCGGCAAGCGCAGTGCGCACGGCTGCCACCGTGTCGGCACATGGCTGGTTCATGGTGGCGGTAATGGTGTAGTCGCTCATGTGGGACTCCTCGGCTCTCGATGTTCATACAGAGGATTTCGATGGTGCACATTCAATAACTGTGTCGATACCCTGACTATGACGTGGTCTCGTGACCCCGCGAGATCAGTATACCCTAGGGGGTATCTCTGCGCGCTTGCGAGTTCTACTTCGCTTTATTGCGTTTCATGAAATCTGCGACCATTTCGCCGATCAGGACTGCCGTCGCTGCTGGTCCTCGCGTGGGCGCCGTGGGCAGGATCGACGTGTCGGCGACCCGCAAGCCCTCGATCCCGTGCACTCGGCCATATTGGTCAACGACGCTCGTCGGGTCGTCCGTTTTCCCGAGCTTTGCGCTCCCACAGAGGTGGAAAGCTGTGCCCAGAGTCTCCCGAATCCACTCGTCGAGAAGGTGGTCGTCACAGAGAATAATTTCGGTCGGATTGGTGACTCGTTCGGCAAGTGGTCGAAACGGTTCTGAACGCACGATGCTGACGGCAACGCGGAGGCCTTCGCGTAGGCGGAATAGGTCTTCTGATTCGCCGAGATAGTTGTAGTCGATGCGCGGCTGCACCGATGGATCAGCTGATTGGAGGGTGATCTGCCCGCGTGAAACAGGCGCCTGCAGGGAAACCAGGAGTGTAAGCTCACCGGGCCTTACCGCATGGTGATCGATTTGAATCGGGTCCAGCAGGTCTCGACTCGACTTCAGCCACGGAATGATCTCTACGTCACTCTCGTGCTCTGAGCCGTGCGTGGCGAAATTGAGACAGACCTGCATGGCCGGTGCGGTCGAGTTCTCCTCCAGGCCAGCTCGCGGCTCCCAGCTCAGCGAGACCTGTGGGTGGTCGCTGAAGTCGGCTCCCACCGGCAGGTCGGCGACCACAGGAATCCCGAGGTGTTCCAGCGCCGCCCGTGGCCCGATTCCCGAAACGAGCAGGATGTGCGGAGACTTGACTCCCCCGGCTGCGAGCACGATCTCGTCGCCCTCAATGACCGATACGATTCCATCACTCATCACCTCGACTCCGACGGCTCGTTGCCCCCGAAAGAGAACGCGGAGCACATAGGTGTCTCCGAGAACGGTCAGGTTCTTCCGAGCTCGCGCGGGGTTGATATACGCGATCCCGGTGTTGACCCGGATTCCGTCCGACACGTTCATGGGGATCGGGCCTACTCCCGGTGCTCTCTGGTCGTTCTTGTCGGGCTCGGCGGCGAAGCCCAGTTCGGTAGCGGCATTCGCGAAGGCGATCGCGATCGGGTTCTCCAGTGGGGCTCGATTCACAGGCATGGGCCCGGAGCCACCGTGGATCGCGCTCTCACCGTATTGGTGATCGGACTCGAGCCGGCGGTACAACGGCAGAACCCTCTCCCAGTCCCACTCGTTGTTGCCGTTCGCCGCCCAGCGGTCAAAGTCCCGCTTCCTCGCTCGAACGAAATACGTGCCGTTGATCGTTGAAGAGCCGCCGAGGATGCGTCCTCGTGCAGTGGAATAGGGGCGGTCGGGGGTCAGATGGCTCTCGAATGACCAGTTGTTGGGATGATCCGGCCTTGCCCCCTGTACCGTCACAGCATTGAGCAGTTCCGTGGGGAACGTTTCAGTCGTCGCTGGTACGGGTCCAGCTTCCAGTAACAGGAGTGACCGCGCCGGGTCTTCGCTGAGCCTCGCGGCCAGAGGAGCTCCTGATGCTCCTGCCCCCACCACAATCACGTCGTATTTCATATCGATCTTCTGCAGGCGCTGGTTTCAGGACGATTCTTTGTCCAGTGGCTGGGCGCTCCCATTGCTGAAGGTGCCCGTGAGTACTACGAACGCCGCCTCCAAGAGGTCCAGAAGGTTGGCCTGTTCGTCCGCCAACCATTGTTCGTATGCGGCTAGTGACGCCCCGAGGCAGGCCCAACCGATGGCTTGAGGGCGAAGACTGGCCGCCTCGATGTTTTCTCGCCGCGCAACGTATTCGGCGATCACCTGGCGCCAGGCCGCGTACCGCAGCGTCGAGTGGGCGATGAGGGCCGGAACTGTGAGAAGGAGTTGCATTCGTGCCCGGTGGTAAGGCAGTTCGTCGTCGGGAAAGCGATTGAATTCGATCACCGCCGAGGTCAGGGCATCGACCAGGGGAAGCGCGGATGGCAGGTTGTCCAAGTGCTTCTTCAATCCCTCGAGTTCGAGGTCGAAGTCGCCCCACGCCAGATCACTCTTCGATGCCGAATAACGAAAAAGGGTTCGTCGCCCGATACCTGCGGCTTCGGCGATGTCATCAGTCGTCGTCTCGTCGAAACCCCGCGTGCTGAACAATTCGAGCGCGACGCGGCTGAGCTCCGCACGCGACGTGGCAGGTTTTCGGCCAAGCCTGCGGGCCTCGGGCTCCCTGAGCGCATTCTGCAGAGCCATCTGGATCAACCCCCTTCCGTTTGGCACTGAGTGCCATTACGCTGATTGAAACCTCAGTTTTTCGCCGCAGTCGTCGATTTCAAGGAGGGATTCCATGAAGCGTACCCGGTTCACCCGAGCTTATTGCAACGCCCAGGACGTCATTCTCGCACCACCATCGTCGGTGCAGACTTTCGGGCGCCCACGTACCGTCACAGCGCAGGATCACTCGATCCTGCCCACAGAAAGGTAAAAATCATGGGAAGAGTAGAAGGCAAGGTCGCATTCATCACGGGTGCGGCACGTGGGCAGGGCCGCAGCCACGCCCTGCGCCTGGCCCAAGAGGGTGCAGACATCATCGCGATCGACGTCTGTGAAGACGCCCCGGGAATTTCATACCCGATGGCGACGGAAGAAGACCTGGCAGAGACAGTCCGTCAGGTCGAGGCGCTGGATCGTCGAATCATTGCCACCAAAGCGGACGTGCGGGATTTTAATGCGGTGAAGGCCGTGGTGGATGACGGTGTGGAGCAATTGGGAAGACTTGACATCGTGTCTGCGAACGCAGGGCTCGGGTCCAGCCCATATCTGGCTGAGGAGATACCGGAAGATATCTGGACGGACATGATCAACGTCAATCTGTCTGGGGTCTGGCGCACCGCCAAAGCGGCGATCCCTCACCTCAAGGCGGGTGAACGCGGTGGCTCGATCATTCTGACCAGCTCCGCAGCGAGCCTCACTGTATATCCGAATATCGGTCACTACACCTCAGCCAAGCACGGTGTGGTCGGGCTGATGCGGGCCCTGGCGGTCGAGCTGGCTCCATTCATGATCCGTGTCAACAGCATCCATCCGACAACGGTGGACACCGACATGATTATGAACGACGCGGCGTTCAAGCTGTTCCGGCCGGATCTGGAGAATCCAACTCGGGAGGATTTTGCGGTTGCGGCACAGGGGCTCAACGCGTTGCCCATCCCCTGGGTTGAATCGGTCGACATCAGCAACGCACTGCTATTCCTTGCATCAGACGAAGCCCGCTACATCACTGGGGTGGCTCTCCCGGTCGATGCCGGTGCCGTTATCAAGTAACAACAAGTGCGAAGCGGATAAACGCTCGGTCGTACAGGAAGAGGAAATCATGGGAACGCTTGAAGGAAAAGTTGCATTCATCACCGGCGCGGCACGAGGACAGGGTCGCAGCCATGCACTTCGGCTGGCGAAGGAGGGCGCTGACATCATCGCTGTAGACCTCTGCGATGGAGTCGACAGTGTGGCTGATTTCTATGCACCTGCAACACCAGAAGATCTCGCCGAAACGGTCAAACAGGTTGAAGAGCTTGATCGCCGAATCTTCGCTGTCGAAGCAGACGTACGAGATATTGACGGCCTCACCAAGGCGGTCAATGATGGTGTGGCCCAACTTGGGCGGCTCGATATCGTGGTGGCAAACGCCGGCATCTTCACATTCGGCTCAGACACCCACAAAGTAGACGAGCAGTCGTGGCAAGATCTCATGGACATCAACCTGACCGGTGTCTGGCACACCTACAAGGCTGCTGCGGAGCATCTCATTGCTTCAGGTGCGGGTGGGTCGGTCATCATCATTTCGTCGTTGGCCGGATTCAAGGGCTTGGCGAACGTCGCGGCCTACACCACCACAAAACATGGGCTCGGTGG
This sequence comes from Homoserinimonas sp. OAct 916, assembly GCF_003260275.1. Taxonomy (GTDB): domain Bacteria; phylum Actinomycetota; class Actinomycetes; order Actinomycetales; family Microbacteriaceae; genus OACT-916. Next base: position 20,930 of record NZ_QJHB01000006.1, read on the forward strand.
TTTGATGAAGGTGCTCGCGAATGAGTTGGGCCCTCTCGGAATCCGGGTCAACACGATCCATCCGAATGCGATCGACACGATGATGGTGAAGAACGAGCACACCTACAAACTGTTTCGTCCTGATCTCGAACACCCCGAGGCGGAGGATGCTGAGGCCGCGTTCGCCGGGTTGAACCCGATGGGCAAAGCCTGGATCGAGCCGATTCATGTGTCGAATGCCGTTGCGTGGCTGGCATCCGACCAGTCGTATTACGTCTCCGGTGCTCAGATCCCCGTGGATGGCGGAGCTGCAATCAAGTAACCCGAACCAGACCATGAGTGACAGCAGCAGGGAGAGACAGTGACTACAAGCGCCATCGCCGACGCGAGGGAGCGCATCGCATCGCACCTCATCGGGCGTGAGCATGAGCTTGAACTCACGCTGGCCGCCGTAGCGGCTGGGCGGGATATTGTGCTGGAGGGTCCACCGGGCACCAGTAAGACGACCATGCTCAAGGCCATCGCCGAGGAGTGGGGAATCCCACTGATGTTCGTCGAGGGCAATGCCGATCTGACCCCCGCGAAGCTCGTCGGTCACCACAACCCGGCGCGAGTGTTGCGCGAGGATTACAGCGCGGACAACTTTGTCGCGGGCCCATTGGTCGAGGCAATGCAACAGGGCGGCTTCCTCTATATCGAGGAGTTCAATCGGGCGCCAGAGGATACCTTGAACACCTTGCTGGCTGCGATGGCCGACCGCTCGATTGCGGTGCCCAGGGTGGGAATCATTCAAGCCCAGCCAACTTTCCGGGTGATCGCATCGATGAACCCGTACGACAGCGTGGGAACGACCCGGCTCTCGACCAGTGTGCACGATCGCCTGAACCGCCTCGCGATCGGTTATCAGGACGAGGAGGCCGAACGCGGCATTGTCGCGCTGCGCAGTCAGGTCTCCGGCGACCTGGGCCAGCAGCTCATCGCGGATGCGGCTGCGGTGACCCGTGCAACCCGGCGGCACCCGGATGTACGACAGGGCAGCAGTGTGCGCGGGGCCATCGACTGCGTTCTAGTGGCCGAGCAACTCGCCGGGCTGCGCGGTGTGCTCTCGCATGAGGACCAGGGGTACCAGCCGCTGGTCTACGACGCGATGGTGGTTGCCCTGTCCGGACGCATCCATCTCGATGAGGCAGCCGAAACAACACCGGAGCGCGTGCTCCGCGAGATCTGGGAAGACCATTTCATCTTGGAACCCGCAGCCGCGGCTCCGGGCTGAAGGGATGTTGAAGTAGATTCGCCACTCACGCGCGAATCTCAACGGCAACCGGCCCGCGCGCGTCGGCCGCTGCGACGCAAGCCCAAGCAACTCGAGGAGGATCCGACTATGTTCAGCCCATCATCCTCTGGGGCTGGCATGGTGTTGCGCGCCGAACCGGGCAGAGGGCGACTGGTACCGAAATCACCGGGAGGGGGCAGTGCGCCGGGCGAAACGGGCGAACCGGCCGCCCTGCTCGCCGCAGACCTCGAAATGATCACCCCGGATCCGGCGGTGCGTGCGCGAGCGCGAGAGATCGCTTCTCGGCTGGCCGTACCGAGGCCGAAGGCGGATGCCTTGGGCCGGCGCGGCTCTGGCACCTTGGCGAGCCTGCCCTATCGTGGTGGGTCCGACGACATAGATCTTGATCGAACAATCGAAGTGCTCGCCGAGCGACCGGTGCCCGACGACGAGGACATCATCGTGCGCGACCGCGTGCGCACGAAGCGGTCCGTGGTGCTGGTCGTAGATGTGTCTGGGTCGATGAAGGGCGATCGTGTGCAGACCGCCGCTGCGGCGGTCGGTGCGCTGGCGGCACACCTGCGACATGACTCGCTCGCCGTCATCGCGTTCTGGTCGGATGCCGCGATCCTCCTCGAGCTCGGAGAGCCGATCAAACCGATGGACCTGCTTGACGCAATGCTGGGCATCCCGGCTCGGGGGCTCACGAACGTCGCGTTCCCGCTGCAATTGGCGAGTAGACAGCTCGCCCGTGTGCCTGCTCGCGACGCCCGCGTCGTCTTGCTCTCTGATTGCGTGCACAATGCCGGTCCCGATCCGCGCGAGAGCGCGGCGAGGCTTCCCCGGCTCGACGTGCTCATCGACGTCGGCGGGGAGAAAGACGTCGAACTCGGTCGTGATCTCGCCCGATTCGGGCACGGCGAGACCCGCCTCATACGGGGCTACCGTGACGTCGCGCCAGCATTGAGCGAATTGTTCCACACCTGAGCATTGATCAATCGCCACAACTTAACACAGAAGAACTGCGCGGATTCGCAGTCACAAGAATCACATAACCGAAGAATCAAGGAGAGGTCATCATGGGAAAACTCGAAGGCAAGGTTGCATTCATCACGGGCATCGCCCGCGGCCAGGGGCGTGCGCACGCCGTCAAGATGGCTCAGGAGGGCGCCGATATCATCGGTGTCGACCTGGCCGGCGAAATTCCTCACGTGCCATACGATTCGCCGACGATGGACGATCTGAACGAAACCGTGCGCCTGGTTGAGGCACTCGACCGGCGAATCCTCGTCGAGCAATGCGATGTGCGAGATCTCGAGAAGATGCGCTCCTTCGTCGACACATCCGTGGCCGACCTCGGCAGGCTCGACATCGTTGTGGCGAACGCCGGGATCTGCATCCCCGCGCGGTGGGACGAGACCACGCCGGAGGTCTTCCAGGTCACCATGGACACCAATGTCGTGGGCGTGTGGAACACGGTGATGGTCGGTGCCCCGCATCTGGTGACGGCCGGCGGTGGATCCATCATCCTGACGAGTTCGTATGCCGGCAAGAAAATGCAGCCGTTCATGGTGCACTACACCGCCAGCAAGCATGCCGTGACCGGGATGACACGGGCTTTCGCAGCCGAGCTCGGCAAGCATATGATCCGGGTGAACAGCGTGCACCCCGGAGGTGTGAACACCCCGATGGGCTCCGGCAACATGGTGGATGCCCTCACTCATGCGGCGGAGTCGAACCCGGCGCTCAACCAGATGGGTACCCCGTTCCTTCCTGTCTGGATGGCTGAGCCCGAGGATATTGCCAACACGGTGGCCTTCCTGGCCTCCGATGATGCGCGGTACATCACCTCGGAACACATCAGTGTCGATCAAGGCATGCAGTACTTCTGATCGCCAACGCACGCATGCAGCAGTTCTGAGTCGTGATCGGCTCAGGGAGAGTGAGAGGAAGCAATGGCCAGGAATCCATGGTTCGAGACGGTCGCCGAGGCGCAACGTAGGGCGAAGAAACGACTTCCATCGTCGGTCTATGGCGCCTTGGTAGCCGGTTCTGAACGCGGGGTCACCATTGATGACAACTTGGCGGCGTTTTCGGAGCTGGCCTTTGCCCCGCACGTCGCCGGTCATCACGTGGAACGTGACCTGTCGACGAGTGTTCTTGGGATCCCGATCTCGCTCCCTGTCGTCATCTCGCCCACCGGAGTGCAGGCAGTGCACCCGGAGGGCGAGGTGGCGGTCGCCCGCGCTGCTGCAACCCGCGGCACAATCATGGGATTGAGCTCGTTCGCCTCAAAACCCGTCGAAGAGGTAACGGCTGCCAACCCGAACACTTTGTTCCAGATGTATTGGACCGGCACGCGGGAGGCGATGATTCAACGGATGGACCGTGCCCGCGCCGCCGGAGCGAAGGGCCTCATCGCCACCCTCGACTGGTCATTCTCCAATGGCCGTGATTGGGGCAGCCCCAGCATCCCCGAGAAGATGAATCTGAAAACGATGATCACGTTCGCACCGAATGTGCTCCCCCACCCGAAGTGGCTTTGGACTTTCGCGAAATCGGGACACATACCTGACCTGACTGCTCCGAATCTTGCGCCGCCGGGAGGCGAGGCGCCGACTTTCTTTGGGGCGTACGGCGAATGGATGCAGACTCCCCCACCGACCTGGGACGACGTCGAGTGGCTGCGCAAGGAGTGGGGCGGCCCGTTCATGCTCAAGGGCGTCACGCGGGTCGACGATGCGCTGCGCGCTGTCGATGCTGGCGTGGATGCGATCTCGGTCTCGAACCACGGTGGAAACAACCTCGACAGCACACCGGCCACGATTCGCATGTTGGGGCCAGTGGCAGACGCGGTGGGCGAACAGGTCGAGGTTCTGCTCGACGGTGGGATCCGACGTGGCAGCGATGTGGCGAAAGCACTGGCGTTGGGCGCGCGCGCGGTCATGATCGGGCGCGCGTATCTCTGGGGGCTCGCCGCGAATGGCCAAGCAGGGGTCGAGAACGTGTTCGATATTCTTCGGGGTGGGCTCGACTCTGCAGTTCTCGGGCTCGGTCATTCCTCAATCCACGAATTGTCGCCCGCTGACTTCTACATTCCGCCAACTTTCACGCGCGCACTAGGCGCGCACCACGGCAGCCGAATCTAAACCAATCGCTGTCAACGGTCGGTGTCCCGCTATGGTGTCGACCGCACTCGGCTATGGGCGCCACCGGGCGCCGATAGGCTGACGCTCCAGGGAGAACGAGTGAAAGGACCATGATGACGGATCGGCTGCCCGACGGGTATGTGATCGAGCTGAGCGCCAACGTGCGCTACCGAGATTCGGGCACCACTCTCGTCGGGGGTGCGCCGAAGAGCATTCTCTACCTCGAGCCAGCGGCCGAGGAGATGCTCGACGCTCGGCGTCTCACCGTGACGGACAACCAGAGCGCGGAGTTCGGCGACCTGCTGATCGACCTGGGAATGGCTCATCCTGTGGTCCATGAACTGCCGGTCGTCGATCCCGATCTGGTGACCTACGTGATTCCGGTTGTTGATCGGCCCGCCCAACTCGAACGAGTGTTGGCCAGTATCGGTGAAAACGCCCAAATCATTGTTGTCGATGATGGTTCCCGGGATCCTCACATTCACGAACGGGTGGCCAGGGCGCACGGGTCGCGTTTCATCGCCCTTCCGGTCAACATGGGCCCGGGTGCCGCCCGCAACGCCGGGTTGCGGGAGGTGACCACCCCATATGTCGCCTTTGTGGATTCGGATGTCGTCGTGGATTCGCAGATGGTTCCGCACCTTGTGAGGCACTTTGCTGACCCAAAGGTCGCATTGGTCTTGCCCCGGGTTCTCGGTCTGCACGGATCAGAAGAGACGAACTGGATCGGTCGGTACGAGAACTCCCGATCGTCGCTTGATCTGGGAGAGCTGCCTTCCCTCGTGCATCCTCGCGCGGTTGCTTCCTGGGTGCCCGGCACCTGCACGATTGCTCGGGTCGATCGACTGGAGGGTGGGTTCGCCGAAGACCTTCGTGTAGGCGAAGACGTCGACCTGGGTTGGCGGCTGGGAAACCAGGGCTGGCGCGTGCGCTACGATCCCTCCGTGCAGGTGCGCCATGATCATCGGGTGAAGTTCGGCGCCTGGATGAGGCGTAAAGCCTTCTATGGCGGCTCCTCCAGCGCACTCACCAAGCGCTTCCCCTACTACGTGGCTCCCGCGCTCCTCTCCCCGTCGAACATCGTCACTATGGTGGCCGTGGTCGCGGCCCGCCGGTGGAGCGTCCCAGTGATCGCTGCGGTGTGGGCGATCATTGCCGTACGCAACGTCGTGAAGCTGCGACCAGCTACCAGCCGTGTCCGCCTGGGCATCCTCGTCGCGACAGAAGACCTCGTTGCCACCCAGTACCAATTGATGGGAATCCTCCTCCGTCATTGGTGGCCGATCAGCGTGGTCGTGGGAGTGTTCTCCAAGCGCTTCCGCTACGTGCTTGCGGCGGCGGCTGTGGTGGATGCGGTTCTGGCTCGGCGGCGGAACAGGGCCGAACTCGACCTGCCGCGATACTTCGTGGCGCGTCGCCTCGACGATCTCGCGTTCGGTGCCGGGGTGTGGTTGAGCGCGTGGAGGGAACGCACCATCCGAACATTCTTTCCCGACCTGCGGCGCAAACCCGGCGTGACGGCGAACCAAGATCTGGGTGAAGTGGTTCGACCGACTCGATAACCGAATGCCGGGCCTGTGCACAACGTGCGTACAGACATACGCTGGAGGCACTGAGTGCCTTAATGGTGGACACCGGTTCTCCCGATTTCTGCAGGGGCTCTCTGCAGTGTCCGAGCACGGACGCGATTGATCTCGCAAGAAGGAGTGAAGAACAATGGGACTTCTCGATGGCAAAGTAGTTTTCATCACGGGCGGAGGTCGCGGTCAAGGGCGCGCGCACGCGGTCGTTTCTGCGAAGGAGGGGGCTGACATCATCTTCGTTGACACAACGAAGGCGTTCGACTCAGTTCCATACCCGCACACCACTGCGGACGACGTCGCCGAGACAGTGAAGCAGGTCGAGGCGTTGGATCGCCGCGTGCTGGGGATCGAAGCTGACGTCCGTGACCAAGCGGCGCTTGACTCGGCGGTGGAGGAAGGGCTTGCGCAGTTCGGCCAGATTGACTGTCTGATCGCCAACGCGGGGATCTGGACCCTTGGCCCTGTTCAGACGATGAGCCGCGAGACGTGGCAAGAAATGCTCGATATCAACATCACCGGGGTCTGGCAATCAGTGAAGGCAGTCGTGCCGCACATGATTGAACGCCAACAGGGCTCAATAGTGATGACATCTTCCGTCAACGGTCTTGAGGGCGGACCGTTCTTCTCCCATTACACGTCCGCCAAGTTCGCCGTTGTCGGATTCATGAAGGCGATTGCGGTGGAACTCGGGCCACAGGGCATCCGTGCGAACACCGTGAACCCCGGCCCGATTCTAACGGGAATGACTAATAACCAGCAGGCCTACGACATGATGGCTGGTCACGAAGGTGGAACGTATGACGATCTCGTGAACGGCGGGAAGAGCTACGGGATACTCAAGGGTTCAGGCTTCATGCCTCCCGAAGTCATCGCCAACGCCGCATTGTTCCTGAACTCTTCATTGGCGTCGAACATTACCGGTGTGGCACTTCCGGTGGACTCAGGTCACCTCGCGATGGCGGGCATCAACATGGATCCGAAGGGCTGATAGTAAGGCCCCTCCATTGGGTCGGCCCCGCGTGCGATGGTCTTCAGGCGTTGAGGAGGTCTTCTCTCAGGTATCGCGCGTAGCCGCCCGGCGTTCTTCCGGCGACACGAGATGACGTGAGCACAGGGTGGCCACGAGTCGCAACTATCGGGAGTCCGGCGTCACGAACTCGCGCGACCAGTCCCACATCCTCGTCCTCCGACACCGCCTCGAAACCGCCGACCGCGCGGTAGGCCGACCCACGGATTCCCAGGTTCGCCCCATACACGTCTCCCCCGTGGGAGATTCCAGACGGATGCATCTGGTACCAGCGTTGCCTCTGTCGAATTGAGAAACCGGTCTCATCGGGTCGGATAGCTCCGAGTACGAGCGCAGCACCGGCGTCGGCGATCTCCAACTGGTGCGTCAGCCAGTCTCGGGGAACCGCTGAATCTGCGTCGGTATTCGCGATCCAGAAAGAGTCGAGTCCGATGCGACTGCGCGCGAGTACGGCTGAGACTCCTTCGGCGCGGGCGCAGCCCACGGTGTTCGCCGCCACGGTGAGCGTGTCAAACGACCACATCTCGGTGATCGCGCCTGAACGGTCGCTGCAGGAGTCGAGGACCAGCATCGTCGAGACCTTCACCGACTTCGGCACATTCTCGACAGCACGGCTTATCGCAGCCAGGCAACGAGGAAGCAATTCCTCCTCGTCCCTGATCGGGACAACGATTGCGATCTGTTCGATCACCATGTCAGCCCAACCAGCTCTCTGCGGCGACGGGAGACAACGGTGCGCAGCGGGAGAACACTTCCAGGAGGAACGGTTCTTCCTCGTGCAGCACGAGCCTGGTGAACTCGCTTCGCGCCCCGATTGCCCGATGCACATCATCACCGGTCAGCGGATATTCGGCCACCGGACGTCGCCAGTGACAACTCACCAGAATGCCATCGGGTGCCAACGACTGTGCGGTGCGGTCCAGAGCCAGTGCCAGGTCCTGCGAACTCCAGTAATATCCGATCTCCGAGAGCACGATGAGGTCGAATCGTCCGCTTGGCCATTCCTCGGGCGTCGCCATCTGGGTGACCGATACATGACTGTTTTCGGAGAGCCGTTCGGTCGCCGCCGCAGCTGGCGCTGCTGCGATGTCTACCGCGAGCAACCGGTCGCAGCGCGCCGCGAGGTCGGCGGTGAGGACGCCTATCGAACAGCCGACCTCGAATGCGGAAGCGAAACGCCTCCGAGGCAGCACCGCAGTCGTGATGGCGCGTTTGCGCTCCTCGTACCACCGGTCCTCAAAGCCCCACGGATCCGAAGAGTCAGCGTAGAAGTCGTCAAAGAATCCTTGTTTCAAGCTTTCACTCACGGTCTCTCCTCGCGACAACATAAACTTCGAAATCCCGCAAAAAGTAACGAAGGCTCGCAGGATCGACCACTGCCTCATCACCGGGCTGGCTCGAAAGCGGCGCGACCTGACTTCGATGCTGCTCCAACGCCTCGGATTTGATGCGAAGGTCAGCCTCGGAAAGCTCATGTCGACGCATCAACGGCCATGGTGCCGTCACTTCGTTGGCGTCGGCCCAGTGCCAGAACCAGATCGGGTACTCCAGGAGTGTCACTGATACGTGGCGCGCGACCTTTCGGGCTGCCAGTGCGGCGGCGCGATGGTCCGGGTGCCGGTCTTCTTTCCACGGCGACAGAATGAGCACGTTGGCACCGTCGCCGACACCATCGCGTATGGCGTCGTGCAACTCGGTGATGTATTCCCCCAGTCGTCCGTCAGGCAGACTCAGAAATGTGACGGAGGAGCCTGGAGCCATGACCGCGGCGGCCGCACTCATCTCGGCACGGCGGCGGCGGCGCAGTTCGATGGCGGAATGTGTGGGCGAATCCGGATGTGACGCTTCGCCGTTCGTCGCCACGATGAAGGTGACCGGTATCCCCTCCGAAGCGAGGCGAGCGATGAGCCCGCCCGCGCCAAGTGCCTCATCGTCCGGATGTGCCGAGATCACGACCACACTCTCGATATCACCGAGCTGAAGCGCTGGGAGGGCGCGCAGCTTCATACTCGCTGCCCACGCCGTCTCCGGGGTGCCGGGGGCCCGCGCGCTGAATGTCACCACGAGGCTTCCCTCGAAGCCACAAGTGCACGGCCCAGCGCGGCGTGGTCGTGGGCGGCGTGATGCTGGCGCACGTAAAGCTGTAGGTCTGCGACCCGGCGTGCGTGTGCCTCGTCATTCACGAGGGGGCCGGGGCCGCGAGCGTGCCCCACGCGCAGAATCGTGGAATCCACCACCTCGGCAACAAGGTTGCGCGCACGCAGAGCTGTCATCGCCTCGGAAGATGCCGATGGCGACGGATCGTCGATGCCAACGGCCGCCTCTCGCAGAACAGATCGTGCTGCATTCAGCTCGGTGTCCACCGCCCCAAGCGCCGACATCGCCAGTTGATCAGGATTGCCTCTGCGTGCCCATTCGTACAGTGATCGCGCAACCCCGACGGCGCCGCCCCACCAGCACGCAGCGACGGCCAAACCTCCCCATTGGAATCCGGGCCTCTCGAGGTACCAACCGGCCTCCCCCACCGGGATGGCCCGCGCTGAGTTGAAATGCACCGGAGCGCTCACGACCTGGCTGAGGCCTCGCGGAAACCATGGGCCAGCATCCGCACTCACGGCATCTTGCCTCAGGTCGACGGCGAACAATCGCCGCGTGTCCTGCACATGAGCGGTTACCAACGCGTGCGTGAGCTGACCCGCCAGGGAACACCACGGCTTCGTGCCTTGTAACAACCACGTCGACCCGCGTTCGGCCGCGGTGACCTTCATGCCCGGCCCTTCAGCGGCAAACACACCCCACGTGCTGCGAGCGTCCGCGTCGACGTCTTCCAGCTCCACGGGAAGTCCGGCTTGGTGCAGAATTGCCCGAGCATCCAAGTGGGGCTCCAGCACTCGTGCGACGGCGACGTCGGCGGCTGCCGTCGACGCGAGCAGTTCCCACAGCAGCGGCGTTTCCCCAGAACCGGGCAACGGAGCCCACGCGGCGACCTCGACGGCCCATTCCAAGGCGCGTGTTACGTCACCATCCATCCCAGGTACTCGCTCAACAGCCTGGAAGACTCGTTCATTTCGCAGCCGAGAAGCATTTCTCGGCGACAATTGGAGTGGATCGACGGATACACGTTGCTCGCGGGCAGACGGAGACGAACCTATGGGTAGCGATTCTGCGTCTGACAATTGGCTCCATCCTCACCAAAGATCGTGGTTCTGGTGATCAGACGGTCAATACAGGACTGCGGCTGGTCAGATCTTCGTTCTCATCATTCTTGGCGTAAGATGTGCCCAATTCAAGGGGTTGACAATGGGTGTTTTGGCCCACTATGCGTGGGAGTGACTCGCCCGGGAGCGTTGTCCACCAAAGGCTCACGACTGATTAAGCTTCAGCGGGAGGTCTCGTGGGTGACTGTCTGCAACCACCGATGAAGATCAGCGTGGTACGAGGGCATCGCGACCGTGGCCAGGTCTGCGAGCATTGTGGCCAGCCGAGCGGGCACCTGGGCAGAACGTGCACCGTAGAGCCAAATCTCCCCAACCACGAAATTGAGGTAATCGCTGAACTCGTATTGTGGAATCATCAGGCGGAGTACCCCGGCTTCGTCCTCCCATTCGCTGGCAGCCGGCGCGCGCACGGCAAGCCTGCGGAAGATGTCGTGCACCTCGTCGATGCATTGGCACGCGGTGGTCGGGTCGTTCACTGCCGGAGACAGTGCCCGTTCGGCGATATCGACGAGTTCTCGCAGGCTGAAAGCGAGGTCCTGTTCAGAAGTGCGTTCGTTGTCCAACGAAATATGTGTCTGGACCGCGGTGCGTAACCCTTCCAGATCGGCATCAGCCTCGTGATCGTCGAGAGTGGGTGGACCTCCTCGATGCGGTTCGCGTACTGCGCACAGCGGCCCACCGAACGGCACGAAATCACCGACCCGGGCACTGAGGGTGAGCAAACAACTCTTCTCGGCGGCAACCCTCACCAACGCCTCTTCATTGATGGAAACAATCACACCGGGACGGGGGCTGAAGATCATTTCCCGCACTGGCAAAGCCAAGGTGAGTGATGTGCCCGGGGGTCCGGAACGCGCCAACGGCGACCGGCACTCAAGTCGACGTTTCAGGGTGGCTCGGCCTTGGGCCCCGATTTCAGCGACGATCGTCGCCAGCCGGATCATATTGGAAACACGCGAAAGGTACGCGATGAACAATCCAACACTGCCCAACACGAACACGAACGACATCGCCATCGCGATCCTCGGCACAAAGGGGCTGTGGTCTGCAGTGCCGAGCACGGCGCGCTGAACGACCATGGCGTAGACGAAGGTGGCGATAAAGATGCCGAGGCTCCAGCGCACTGTGCGATCACGCAAAAAATGACGAAGCACCCGGGGTGAGAACTGGCCACTGCTCAACTGCAGAACAACGAATGTGATCGAAAACACCAGACCCGTGAAGGAGATCATCGCGGCCACGATCGACGACAAGAAACTGAGCGCGCCTTCTGGTGGGCCCGGGAACAGGAAGAGCACCCCTGACGGATCATGGACAACGCGATCCAGCGCGATCAGCCCAGCAGCCAAGCCGATCGAAGCGACGACACAGAGTGCCGGGATGAGCCAGAATGTCGACCTGATGACGTCGCGAATCCGCTCGCCAGAGACAAACCCCGAGGGAAGCCATGACGCCATTCGGGTGCCTTTCGATTCGCTTCGATGCGCGTGGATCTTCGGTTGACCGCACCGTGACCGGCGTGAGCGGTCGTGGTGATCAGGACGCTGGCACCGCGAGACGAAGGCGTGGCCAGCACTTTTCATCGTAATCGGCACGGATGCCTGCGAACACCCCGTAAACACCGGTCAGCCCGCTCAGGGCACGGTATTCGGCGCCGGTTCTTCGATGACTTGCCGGGCGAACCTATTCTTTTGGCTCGTCGGGCTCCGGCGTCACCCGCAGGCCGCTGTTCGAGTTGGCGGTACGAATCAGGTCTTCCAGCCAGGCGCGGTTGATCCGGGGTTCGCGGTTGCCGAAAAACTCGAACTGAATCGGGATTGCGGGGTGCAACCACACGGAACACAGGCTGGCGTCCGACTCTTCGGCGGGTTCCCAGTTGAACAGAAAACTCTCTCCGCGCCGAAGCTTGGTGGAGATCACTACCTTGACGTGGGCAAGAACACGGTCGTCGAACTCGATGGTGACAGACGGCGTGCCGTAGATGAATTTTCCCATGGGGTACCTCAAGGTCTCAGTGAAGTCGGCAGCATCCAGTCCACCGAAGAGTATCGCGGAGGCCGCACCCATTATAGGACAGTGGTGAGTATGCAGGTGGGGCGCTAGAGGACTTTGTGCCCCACAGTGTCTGAGTCCGGTGGTGATTCACCCTCGACCGCCGGTTCGGGAACGAGACGCAGGCCCGAATTGGAGTTCGCAGCGCGCAAGAGCTCCTCCAACCACTCCCTGTTCATTTTCTGCTCACCGGCGTCGGCAAACTCGAATTGGAGGGGAATTGCCGGATGCAACCAGACAGACGAGTGCCCGCTCCCCGAGTCGGTGCCGTACTCCCAGTTGAACAGAAAACTCTCACCGCGCCGAAGTTTTGTGGTGATCACAACCTTGACGTGTGCAAGAACGCGGTCGTCGAACTCAACCGTCAGCGACGGCGTACCGTAGATGAATTTCCCCATGGAACCCCTCGCAACATCCCAGCCATCAGATTGATCCGCCACGATACCCGGTCGCAACGATCTCCTTTCAGTCTAAAGTGTTTCGAAACGAGGCGGCCAGACACTCGCCCGCGAGGCTCGGCCAGGTTTCAGATCACAGCGATCAGGCACAGGGCGACCAGAATGACCTGGCCGATCAGCCGCGGCACCAGGGGCACGGCGACCTTACCGAACCGGTCGCGGTGGCGCGCAGCGTAGGCATTTGCCGGGAATACCACCATCAGGAACACGGCGAGGCAGATGCCGGCGGCCAGTTGCGTCGCTGGAATGAGCAGACCGATGCCGCCCGCAATCTCACAGATGCCGGTGAACGTGACGAGGTTCGCCGGTCTGGCAACTCCCTCGAAACGCAGAGCGGGTGGGATGATCTTGGCCATGACGCGTTTCGGGCCGGGCCTGAAGTGCATCACTCCCATTCCGATGAATGCGACTGCAAGTGCGATCCTCAGAACCAGTTGCAGGATTTCGAACGGGGAGTTGGGCATTCGTTCATTCTTCACCCTATCAACGCGTCTTACCTGATCCTTGGCTCTCGGCGCACGGTGTCACGCATCTAAACTTGGCCCTGTGCATGAAGACGGCAGAGTCGGCGGTCGGGCCCAGAACGATGATCCCATCGTGCAGGAAATCTGTTACCTTGCGAACCGTGCGGCCGCCGAACTCAGCGCCGCCGGGGCCCGGGATGAGGCGCTGGCCACGTTTCAGCCGTCTCGCCGAGTGATGTTGATCAAGCGAGCGCCGGCCATGGTTCCGATGGGCCGAGTCTGGCGGCTGGGCGTCATTCTGCTCGATGCGGACGCGAGGCTGTACGCGACAGGTCTGACAACGAGGGTGCTCGAGCCTGGCCGTCCGGGGTTCCAATCGTTGTCGGCCGAGACGCGCCGCATGTATCGGGGAGCCGCGTTCCGGGGCCCGTTCGAACGAGGCGAGACCGTGAACTTCGACGCACGCCCCATCCCCGTGCAGGCTGATGAATTGCGCGGGTCGTCGGGACCACTGTTCATCCGTGGGTCACGGGTGCTGGTGCGCTGGAACGCCTCGGGCGGCGACGACGCGGCCGTTGGCCTGGACGCGTATCTCGCCGAGCGGGTGGGCCTTCTCATCTCCCCGCCGGAGGGAACCTGAACGACGCCTGACGGAGCCGGCCATCAACCGGGAGTCGAGAGTAATCTCTGCGGCGATCTCATCGGCCACATTCACCGCTGGTGCACGGTCGTGTGGCTAGAAATCCACCCCGAGCACCGTCGTTTTCGATGTGAACCCCTGCGAAGCACTGTTCAATATTCGCTTGGATGTCGCCTTCGACTTCTTCACCCCTTCGACGTCGGTGGCTACTGACACGACAAAATGCGTGATCAGGTCGGGCCTTCCCATGGTTGCCATCGATTTGAGGGCCTTCCCCAGAAAGCCGGGCACCGCGGCTTCGACCTCCGCCTCGGCGCTTGCCGGCATCTGGAGCGGCATGTCGACGGTGAGAGTCTCCACCTGGCCTGGCTCCAGGTCGATCGGCCCCTCGTGATGGTAGTCGATTCGAACCCTCTGGCCATTCTGGTTGGCGGGCCCACCGCTCAATCCGGCGCTCGGCCCAATGCTGAAACCACCGCCCGAGCTGCTGCTCGAGCCGCTTGACGAGCTTTCTTGGGCTTCGTCTTCGAAACTGAAACGCAATGCCTCGACCCTGCGTCGTTCCGACTTGTGGCCGGTCAGCGTCACGGTCGCCGGAACCGACGCATCGCCCCAGGTGAACTTTCTCGGAACTTCAAGTTTGACCTTGATTCCGCCGCTGTCGAATGCCGCTTTGATCTTCTCGAAGAACGCCATTGTCTTCTCCCCTCGTTGTGAGCCACAGGCCGGTGTCGGGCCGGTCCATTCCCGTTGCCGTGCAGACTACGGTCAGTGACCGGGTCACGCCAACACTGTCTGACGGCTTCACTCACCATAGTCTGATCGTGAAAAAATATCATCTGACCGGCAAATTCGGCCATTCGGTGGTGGGGACACGATGTTCACCTCGGCATGTACTGGTGCGCGATGGCCGGTCGGACGCGGCATCCGTGAGACGGTTCGCGCGTGGTCGGACACTGTAGGGATAAGGCATAAATGGAATATTCATACGCCGATTGGGCGTGCTCCGAGATGAGGTGTTGTGCGTGAGATGCGGGAGACAAGTTCTGTCGGCCACGATCGGTGTGACCATCGCACTGATGTGTGTGTCCTGTGCCGGCGTCACGGCGTCTTCGCCCGGGTCTGCAACGTCGGCCTCAGCTGCCTCAGCTGCCTCAGCTGCCTCATCCGTTGCCGTGGCCTCCCCCGAAACCGGATTGGTGCGGTCTGAAGCGTGTTCGTGGGCCGCCATCCTGGAATGGGATGGCAGCCCCGGGCCGGCGACCGCAGTCGGCGCCGTTCAGGAGATTCTTGTAGGCCTGGAACGCCAGCTGACTGAGCTGCCTGCCGGCACAGGGGCACACACTCCGATAAGTGACCCTGACCATCCGGTCAGGCTGAAAATCAGTGTTCGCGGGCTGCGGGCTGTTCGTGATGTACTCGCGCAGCAACAACACAGTGGCGCGGATCACAACGGCACAGATCGAGGCGGCGAGGTGGTCGCCTACACAGAAGCCGGCCAAGAGCTGGCGCGAGTGCTGATCGAGCCCGCAGGGATCGAAAGCAGCGGCTTCCGGGTCGGTATGTACGGGGCCACCGGCTGGAGTACCGATGATCCGTTGTGCACGGCGGATGCAGCGAGCACGCAGGGTGCGGAAAGCGGCGAGTAATCGGAGGGGCAGTAACCGGCGCGGGAATCGGAATGAGACGATGTGACTGCTGCTGCACACACCTTGGGTAGAGGGCGCGTACTGCCGGTACGACGAGTCCTGGAGAGGAAACTGACAATGTCGCCAGAGAGACCACCCGCAGTCATGCCTGCGGAAGTTGATCTTCTGGCGAGCATGCTCTCCGGCGACACCGACGCGTTGCGATCGATTTTTCAGCTGCACCAGCGCGCCGTGTACTTCACCGCGTTCAACGTGTTGCGCTCCCGACACGATGCGGAAGAGATCATGCAGGATGCCTTCCTGCTGCTGTGGAAAAAACGCGCGGTCATCACCCTGGTCGGTGGGTCAACCCTGCCCTGGTTGGCCACCACCTCGCGGTACCTGGCTCTGAACCGGCGCCGGGCCCGCGACCGAGAGCGAGCACACGTGACGGCCGCCGTGACCGAAGCGATCGAAGATTCGCCGTCACCGGAGGCGTTGGCCATGACTTCCGACACCCTGCGCAGCATTGACGACGTCGTCAGAGCGTTGCCCGAGATCGACCAGAAGGTCTTTCACCTGTGCCTGTTGGAGTCGATCAGTTATGAGCAGGCGGCTCTGGGGCTCGGCTTGACCCATGGCTCGGTGCGCAGCCGGCTCGCACGACTGCGTGTGCGACTCCGATCCGAACTGCACCACCTGAAGGGAACGTGATTGCATGAGCCTCACTTCTGACGTGCCGAGTGACGACGATTACATTCACCTGGAAGATCGACTCCTGGCCCGGGTGGCCTCGGATGCTGCCTCACGCCGCCGTTCCCTGCGCCTCGTCGCGCTCGCCTCGGCCGGAGTGCTGGTGCTAGCCGGAGCGGGAGTCGTCTGGGCGGTCACGCCCTCATCCCCGTCAACTATTGCCGGGCCAACCGCCTCATCCCCGTCAACTATTGCCGGGCCAACCGCTTCATCCGCGGCACCGTCGACCACCCATCCTGAGGCAGCCGATGAGGAGCCGGGCTCGAACAACGGCGTCTCAGACGGTAGCGGGTACAACGAGCAGGCCATCATGACTGTGTTCGATACGTCTCAGACGATTGACTACATTGGGGCGTCAACGAACCAGAAACTCGCGCAACGAAGCGACCTGGTGATCAGCGGTGAGATCGTGGGGGTGAATGAGGGCCCCACGTGGGTCTCCGGCGTGGGCGACGGTCAGCCCTTCTCCACGTCGATGGTGCTTGTCGTCTCCAACGCCCACGTGGCGTCAGGGGCACTCGAGCCGAACAATGATGGTTTCGTCTACATCGTGACTCCGGGCACGAAAGAGTCCGTTTCCAACGTCAGGATCGCGTTTCCGCCAGGGATGAAGGTAGTGGCCTATCTCGTATCACCCCCGACCAACGAAGAAGAAGAGCAGATGCAGCCTGTCGACCCCGCTACCGGACGCCCGGCTGGCCAAGCCGTGTACATGGTCGGACCGCAGAGTCTCGTGATGCAGCATCCGGGTAGCTCGCACGTGCTCTGGCCGATACTCGGCGAAATGCGGATTGGGCACATCCAGGATGCACTCCCGGGCGGGCCACTGCTCGGCGGAGATGGCAATGGCTGACCGACTGAAGATATCTGGGGGTTCGGCGACTTCATGAGATCAGATCCCGCAGCCCGCAGCCGATCCGTTCGACGCGCGGCTTTCGCAACGGCCGCAGTACTGGTGCTTGCCGGAGTCGGAGTTGTCTGGGCAGTCTCGTCGTTGTCTCAACCACCGTCCCCTTCGACGCTTGCTGAGCCGACCACGCCGTCCGCGGCACCGTCGACAACTCCGGTCGGCGCGACCCCTGAGGGCTCGGGCGAACACTTCTCAGAAGGTGGGCGGTACAGCGAGCAGGCCACTTTGAGTCTCGTCAAGGGTGCGCCCGACTACAATCCGGTGTCATCGAACCTGGTGCTCGGGGCGAAGAGCGATCTGGTCGTCAGCGGCGAAATCGTTGAGGTGAGCGAGGGCAGCAGGGTGGTCCACTACGCGGGTGGTGATCGTGTTTACGACCGATCGGAGGTCGTCATCGTTCTGACAAACGTTGAGGTGGCATTTGGCGCACTCGAACCGAACAACGACGGTTTCGTCTACATCACAACGGGCTTGATAACCTTCGGGCGCATGACAGGGTCTGTTGCTGACTTCGAACTCGGGTTTCCGCCGGGGATGAAAGTGGTGGCATACCTATCCCAGGTTCCTCCCGAAATGGGCAGGTTCAGGGCAGCAATGGAGGAGCCGATTGGCGATCCCGGTGCAGACCACCCTTCGAGCCAGCCTCTGTATGATCCGCTGGGCCCGCAGGGCTTAGCCGTTCAATACCCGGGAATGGCCAACGTGCTTTGGCCGGGAGGTGCCGGAATTCAGGCCGGCGACATTCGGGATGCGCTCCCGGGCGGTCCGCTGCTCGGCGGTCTGGGCGACTACTGAGCCCGCAGTGCAGCGCCGCCGGTCAACGCTGCCGCACCGCGCCAGCTGGCTCGCTTCGCGCCCGTTCGACCTGGCGCGAAGAGTGCCAAGTTGCGCGAAGTGAGAACGGCACCTAGCCGAGGGCGGCGACCGCGAGGGTGTGCAGGGTGGGCTGGCCGTTCCAGCTTCCGCGGAGCACGTGCCGGGTTGCGGCTTCGTCGGCCGTGACCAGCGAGCTCAGGGCGCCGGTTTCGGCGGAGGGTTCGCCGAGTCGACGCGCCAGGGCGAGGGTCAGGATGCCGGTCTCGACGATCGTCGCATTGTCTTCTTGCCGAATAGTGAGCGGGGCATCCAGCGCGAGATCGGGTACCGCGGTGCCAGCGGTTCCGCTGCCGATCACGGCCGCGCTCGGTTCACGAAATTCCTTCTCCCCGTCGACGATGAAGTACTCCTGCACTTCGTGGCCGCCAGTTAGCATTGCCGTCAGCACTGCCGCGAGATAGACCGGGTCACCGGTGGCGTCGTACACCCAACGGTGCCCGAGCACCGAATGCTCCATGGTGCCCGCCAATGAAGCCTCGGCGCCGGCAAGCGGCGCTCCACGATAGGTGAGGGGAATCTGCAGTACCGGGCCGTCGCCGGCGGTCACCAAAAAAGTTTCGATGCCGACCTCGCCGGCCGGATCGTCGAACCGATACGCACCCACGCGGCTGAACTCCGCCTCTGCGTCTCCGGCAAACCACGGTTGGCTCGGGACCCACCGGGCGAGGAATTCCACTTTGGACGGTTTCAGGTCAGCGTGATGGAGTAGAGCCATGGTGCAATTCTATGGCCGGGCCCCTACGGCTCAGCTGCGGGTGGCCCCGGCGGTCAGCGCCGAATGTCGACGATCTCTTTGCCGAGCGGCATGAGTGCGACGGGCACCAGCTTGAAGTTCGCGATCCCCAACGGGATGCCGATGATGGTGAGGCACAACAGCACTCCCCCAATGACGTGCTCGATGGCGATCCAGATGCCGGCCACGATCACCCAGATCACGTTGCCGAGAAATGAGAACACGCCGGCATGCGGCCGGTTGACCACTTCACGCCCAAACGGCCACAACGCGTACAGACCGATGCGGAACGATGCAATACCGAAGGGGATGGTCACAATCAGGATGCAGCAGATGATGCCAGCGAGCATGTAGCTCAGAAACAGCCAGAATCCCGACAGGACCAGCCAGATGATGTTTAAGAGTGTGTTCATGATTGATGCAATCCAAGCACACGTGGCCGTGCATTCGCCGCCTCACCGAGGGCTTCTCGTGGCGCAGGTCGACGTCGGCAGCCCCGCGCGCCAGATGGAACTCTTCGTGCCCGGTCGAACGTGCGCGAACCGTTCCGAGGGGCGCGGTCGCGGGTGTGTCAGGCCGGAGCGTCGACGATGCCGACGAACCGGGTGCCGATGCCGTCGACCTCAGTACGGCTCAGCCCTTCCGCGGGAGGCGGCACCTCGTCATAGCCGTGATCGAAGCAGCTCAGATAAGTGACCTCTGGCCACCACTTCTTGGGACGGGCTGCCTCGGAGTATCCGCACACGACACACGTGAGCTGCACCCAGACCGGCTTCTTTCCGGTGCGGTTGGCTCGCGACTGGGCCAGCCAGGACGGCGGGTTTTGATCGATGGCGGCCAATTCGGCCTCGGTCATGCGCGCGGGGATGCCGTTGCGCTGGGCCATTTCCACCGGAATATCGAGCCGCACCGCGGCTTGTCGTCTCGTGATCATCTCAGCCAAGGATAGGCGCTCGGCCGGGTGGTGCGCGCCGACGGCTCGGATCCGTGCCACGTGTCCAACGGCGTCACGAGATCTTGGTGAAGCGCGCAACCTGGTTGCCGTCTACCTGAACCTGCTCGAAGAACATCGTGCGGGGTCTGACCCACAGATCGCCGGCGGGCGAACGGTAGAGCACGAGTTCTTCCTCGGTCTCACTGTGCCGGGCGATGCCGACCACTTCATAGACGCTGCCCTTGTAGTGCCGGTATTGCCCTGTGATATCCATGGCACCATTCTCGCCGATGCCGGATCCCGCCGGCACGGAGCGGGCATCGTGGCCTCCCCAGCAGGTAGTGACGGGGTGCGATCACCATCGCGCGGTTCTGGCCGGGCTCAAGGCCCGCGTCCGAACGCTTCGCCGGCCGATCACCCCGGCGAAGACCAGCGCGATGCCCACCACACCGAACCCCGTACACACGGCGGCGCTCGTCCACGCGCCACCGGTGTCACCGATGGCGGTTGCGCGCAACATCTGCACGGCCGGGGTGGTCGGCAGCAGGCCGGCCACGGTGAGGAAGGCCGGAGACACCGTTGAGACCAGACCAACGATGAGGGTGATGACGCCCGCGAACAGGGCGATCACCCGCCCCACCGCTCCGAACGCGGCAACCAGCCCCTGGTTGACCAGGGCAAACACGATCCCCGCCAGAACGCTCAGGCCGGTGAAAGCCACCCACTCCGACCTGTCGACCGTCATTCCGAAAAGCAGCACGGGTGCGACCAGCAGCCCCTGCGCGGCCCCCAACAACGACCCGATCGCCACCGACCTCCCCGTGATCATCCACGAAGCCGTGGTTGCCAACAAGCGAGATGACGGCACCGCCTTGCGCACCAGGGCCATGACCAGACCTCCGAACCACAGGGCAATCACGCAGAACAGCGGCACCGAGAGCGAACCCTGCTGCCCGCCGGGTGCCTGCTGGGCGACCACCGGTTCGGCGGCGACCGCCGCCAGAGTCGACATGTCGGAGGTGCTGTATGTGGGGATCTGTGTGACCGCCTGACCGAGGCTCTGGGACAGCTGCGCGGCCCCCGAGTCGACCTGTTCTGCTCCCCCAACCAGACTGGCGGCACCCTCATTGACCGACGCCCCGCCACTGCTCGCCTGGACGGCGGCGTAGGCGACCTGACCAGCGCCGCCCGAGACCTGGTCCACCCCTGCGACCAGGGACGGCATCGCGGCAGCAAGTTGGGCGTTCCCCGAGGCCACGGCGTCAGCGCCGCTCGCCAGCTGCGTCACGCCTGCGTCGGCGTTCTGCAGGCGCCCCAGTGCATTTGTCGCGCTGGTGCACAGCGGCCCGGGCTTCTGGCACAATTCGGCGACCACGGTCGAAAAAGACGATGTTGCACCGGCCACTGAAGTCTGGGCATTGTCGGTGGCGTTCGCCAGCGCCGCGGAACCCTCAGCGAGTTGCTCGGTCTGTGACGGCAGTGGTTGCACCTTTTGATCCAGGCTCGCCGCGCCCGCACTCAGCGAAGCAGCACCCGAGCTGAGCGACACCAGACCTGCGGCGAGGGAGCTCGCACCGGTGGCCAGAGACTGCGCGCCGCTCGACACCGACGATGCACCCGACGCAAGCGAAACCGCACCCGAGGCTGCCTGTGCCATCTGGTCATCGATGGTGTTGAAACCGGCGTACACGTTCTGCAGGTATTGCGTCGTGAGTTTCAGGTTCAGGGCAGTGGTGGCGGCACCAGTGATCGCCTCGGTCAGGGCTGGGTCGATGTAAGCAGATCCCGGAGACGTGCTGACGTGAAAAATCGCCTGCGTGGCAGAGGCGGCTGGACCCGAGATCGACATTGCATCAGCCGAGAACGACGGGGGGATGGTCACGACCGCGGTGTAGAAACCATCCGAAAGACCCGCAGCAGCGTCGTCATCATTTGTGAGGATCCATGTGAAGTTGTCTTCGGGCGGGGCCACAACCCCGCCTGCCGAGGACGCCGACAACTGGTCGGCACCACCGGCGATCAACGCAGCAGAGAATTGTCTGCCCAGCGGCACAGAGTTTCCGTTGACGGTGACCGGAACGTCATCGTTCACGATTGCGGCCGTGATGCGGTCGGCCCGTGCCGTCGGGCTGGCCAACCCTGAGGTGAGCAACACCCCGAGCACTAGCGGAATAAGCACAATGGCGACGACTGCGACTCCCCCCATGCGTTCGAAACCGGATTGCGCAGACAAGGCTGATTTTGGCATGTCTTCTCACTTTCCCTGGAGATGTGCGTACTTGCCCGAGGTGAGCAGCGCCGTGTGCACCGTCGGCCCCATCGGCAGCAGTTCGTCGAGTCGCGCCATGAGCCCACAGGACGCGATGATCGTCAGCGAGGAGTCGCGGGCGAGGGCGTCGGTCCACGCGCTCTCGAGCAGATGGGAGAACGCGGCCCGATCTGCTGGATGCATGACGGCGTCGAGGTCATCGATGATCACGATCACCGCGTGGTGGGAGAGGGCGGCGCGCAGGTCGGCGACCGGGTCACCGCTGCGACTGGGGCGGGCGACGCCGACAAGCGATCGCACCTTCGCTGCACGCATCGGCAGGGCGAAACCCGCGACCTTCACCGGCCCCTCTACTCGTTGCAACCGTCCGGCGAGGGTGAGAAGCAGGGTCGATCTTCCCGACTGTGGTGTACCTCGTACGATCAGTACGTCCCCAAAGGGGAGCAGCAGGTGCAGGTCTTTGACGACGACAGTGCTGGCATTCGATACGGTTGCGTGTTCCGCGGCGATCGCAAACTCCCGGGTCGGATCTGGCCAGCCCACCACCGCGAGCTCCTTGCGCAGACCCTCCCCCTCCACGTCGAACGAGGGCAGCGCGCGTTCCAACCAGGCTGGTAGCCACCAGGCGTGGCGGCCGAACAGCACCAGAACGGCGGGAATGAGACTCATCCGCACGATGAAGGCGTCGACGAGCACTCCGACCGCCAGCCCCACTGCGATCGGTTGGATAGACGCGTCGCCTTCGGGGATGAATGCCGCAAACACGGCGAACATGATGATGGCGGCCGCAGTCACCACCCGAGCCGAGCCGATGAAGCCCTGTTCGACGGCTTCTCGGGGGTTGCCATGGTGAACGAAGTGCTCGCGCATGCGGGTCACCAGAAAGACCTCGTAATCCATCGCGAGGCCGAACAGCACCCCCATCAAGATGATCGGCATGAAACTGATCACCGAGCCGAGCGAGTTCACGTTCAATGGCCCGGCCAGAACGCCGTCCACAAACACGAGGGTGCTCACCCCGAGAGCAGCTCCGATGGAGAGCAGGTAGCCGAGCGCCGCCGTGATGGGAACCACGATGGAGCGGAACACCATCATGAGCAGGATCAGCGACAGGCCCACCACGAGCAGCGCGAATGGTAACAGCGCCTGGGCCAGTCGGGCGGAGATGTCGATACCAGCCGCTGTGTAGCCGGTGACGGACAGGTCGACGCCGTCTTCCTGCAGGAACGTGTCGTGCTGCGCCCGCAGTGTGGCGACGAGTTCCTTCGTCTGTGGCGAGTCGGGGCCACCTTTGGGGATGACTTGTACGATCCCGGTGTCGCCCGAGGGGTTTGGTGTCGACAGGGGTACCGCGGCCACGCCGGGGACGGTCGCAATCTGGGTTCCGAGTGTTGCCATCAGGCCCACCGGGTCGGTGCTCTGGATGATGGAGCCCGTCACGATCAGCGGGCCGTTGTAACCCGGGCCGAAGTATTTGCTGACGAGGTCGTAGGTGACCCTGCCCGGTGCGCCCACCTCGAGTGACCCGGCATCGGGCAGTGCAAGGCGCAGGTGCCCGGCTGGCACGGTCGCGAGCCCGAGCAGAATGACCCCGGCAAGCACCGTGACGATCGGCCATTTCGTCATGACTCCCACCCAGTGAAAGAAGAATCCGTGCGAGGCCCGTCGATGACCGGCCGGCGTGTTCTGCACGGGTACCAACTCTGTGCCGGCCCCCGCTCGGGATTTACCGCGCGGATCAGCGCTGGGATCGGCCGCAGCGACGTCAACACTCCTGTGGTGGTCTGCGCCAACACTGTTCCCAACCACGGACGCTTCGAGCTCGCCCAGAGAACGGGGGGTGGAGTCGTCATCGTCAGCAGGTTTGGAAGCCTCGAGCTCGCCCCGGGCAGGTGGGGTGGCATTGTCGCCGGTGGCCGCGCCGTCCGAGATCTTGGCCGGCAACAGAGCCACACGAAAGCGCTTGCCGACGGCCCGTTTTCCTGCAAACCCCAACAGCGCGGGCGTGAGTGTCATCGAAACGAGCACTGCGACGGCGACGGCGAACGCGGCGGCCACCCCCATGGTCGTCAAGAAGGGGATCCTTGCCACGCTCAGTCCGAGCAGGGCGATGATCACCGTGATCGCGGCGAAGACGACGGCAGACCCTGCTGTGGCGATGGCGCGAGCCGCTGACTCCTCTGGCGCGAGACCTTCTTTGAGGTTCTCCTGGTGCCGGGAGATGATGAACAGCGCGTAGTCGATGCCCACGGCAAGCCCGAGCATGAGCGACAACAGCGGTGTGGTCGAGGTGATCGTCAGAAAACGTGTTGCGGTGAGTATCACGGCCAGGGATGCGCCGACGCCCAGGAGGGCGGTGACCAACGGTAGCCCCGCTGCCACGAACGAGCCGAAGGTGAACAGCAGAACAATGAAAGCCACCAACACACCGATCAGTTCGGTGATGCTGATGCCGGCCGATGTCTGCGAGAAGAGTTGCCCGCCCACCGCCACGGTCGATCCGGGTGGCAGTTCGGCGCTCAATGTTCGCCCCGCCGCTTGCAGCGCGTCGGATGTTGTGGCGTCAACCGCGCTCTGGGTGACCGAGAGTTGGATGGGGACCAGCGCGGCAGATGAATCAGGACTGATGTTGCCTGTTGGTGTCGCCGCGTAGGGAGAGGTCACATTCGACACCTGCGGTATCGTCAGGATCTGAGTGATCGAGGTCTCGATCGCGGCCTCGAACTCAGGTTGTTGAACGGCCTCGCCCGGGGGCGCCACAACAATCATCTGGGCGGACGTGCCACTCACTTCGGAGAAGGTTCGGGCCAGCGAATCCAGTGCGCTCTGAGATTCGGTACCGGGGATCTTGTAGGTGTTGTCGGTGCCGGAGCCGAAGAGCCCCGCGAGCACGATGAGCGCGACCAGAACCACGACCCATGCAACGAGAACCAGCCACCGCGCCCGAAAGGCCCAGCGGCCCAAGGAATACAAGAATGAAGACACGAGCACAGCTATCGGGTCATTTGCGCGAGTGGATGGACTCGCCAAAGAGTGATCTTCAACGTATCCCGCGTTTTGTTACCTCAATATAGGTCGCTCCGGATGCATTGCCCAGTGCGCACGGCCACCGATCTCCCGGGCAGGGTGCCCATGAGCAGAAAGGTCCGGCCGGGTAGCTCAGAGCTACGCGGCCGGACCGATGTTTTTCAGCTGTGCCTGGCTATGCGGCGACCAGTGCTGACTCGAGAACCTCGTCGAGCACACTCTCGGTCTCTTCTGCCGACAGGTGCAGTGCAAGAAGGAGCTCGGAGATGAGGTTGCGCCGGGCCTTGGCCAGCATCGCCTTCTCCCCTGCGGAAACACCGCGTTCGCGGTCGCGACGCCAGAGGTCGCGCACCACTTCGGAGATGCGCAAGACGTCGCCGCTGCCCATCTTTTCGGTGTTCGCCTTGAACCGCCGCGACCAGTTGCCTGGCTCCTCGACCGTCTCGGAGCGCAATACTTCGTAGACGGCTTCGACGCCGGCCTGATCGATGACGTCGCGAACTCCGACTTCCTCAAGGTTGTCAATCGGCAACTCGACGACGAGATCACCCTCGTGCATCTCGAGCTTCACATACCTGGTGTCGACACCCTTGATCTTTCGTGTTGTCACCTTCGTGATGGTCGCAGCACCGTGATGGGGGTATACGACAGTTTCGCCGACTTCAAAAATCATGTTGAGTTGTCCCTTGTTTGTCCATGAGCCTCGGCTTGATCCCGTCTCGCGTGCATCACAAGTGTCGTAGCACCCTATGGTTATGTGTTTGGGCACCTGACGACGATTCGATCCGCTGACTTCCAGCCCGACCAGATAGTGTCTGGGGCGCTGTTCATCGGCAGATACTGTGGCACGTGCGGTGATCAAGCTGGTCGGAGTGCATGCTAGTGCACACCTACAGTACCTTCAACCATACCCTGAGGCGAAATATTCCCCAAGTGGTATCGGCTGGGAATTCCGTCATAGAATGCGGCCTCTCCCCTGCCGCTTGGCCGGTCTGCCTCTCGTCGTCAGCACGGTCACCGCTACTGCTCGTCTCACAGCGTTGCCTCGTCTGTAGCGATGCTTCGTCTCACACCGTTGCAGTGAACTCGGAAGAGTGTCGCGTAACATTCTCGGGTGCCGGTCGCATGCATACGGTGCGCTGCCGCGACTGACTACGAGATCAAGGAGAGCATCCGGTGGGACTACCGATTCTCGACATCGCCCTGGTGCTTGTTCTCGTGGGCTATCTCGTTTACGGCTTCCGTGCCGGGCTGGCCCTGAGTCTCGGCGCGATCTCCGGTGTGGTGCTGGGCGTGGTGGCAGCCTTCCTCGCTATTCCGTTGGTCAGCTCCTGGGTCACGGATGCGGTGTGGCGTGTGCCTTCGGTTGTGGCCACAGCGATCGTGCTGATCGTGCTCGGGCACACCCTCGGATCGGCGGTCGGCCGGTATGTGCGCCGGGGTGTGGACCGCACGCCGCTCAGAATCATCGACAGGCTGCTCGGGGCTGTGGTCGGTGTGGTGGTCACTGCCGGTTTGATCTCGATGCTGGCCTTCAGCGCCAGCGGGTTGGGCATCCCGTTCGTGTCGCAGGCCGTCTCCCAATCCACGGTGCTGGGGGTCATCCATTCGCTCACCCCCACACCGGTGCAGTCACTGTTCGCTGAGCTGCGTTCCACGGTGGCGGAGCAGGGTGTTCCTCGCGTACTCGGCCTGCCCACGCAGCAGGCTGAGCCGGCCGAACTTCCCGACATCGACTTGGGTTCCCCGGCGCTCACGATCACGGCAGATTCCGTGGTGAAAGTGACCGGAACAGCGTGGAAATGTGGCCAGAACCAGTCTGGAAGTGGGTTCGTGGTCTCCCCAGGGCGCATCGTCACCAACGCCCATGTGGTTGCCGGCGTGTCGGAGCCGGTGATCGAGACACCGCGTTCGGGAACGTTTACGGGCCGTGTGGTCTCATTCGACCCCGAACGGGACCTGGCGGTGATTGCGGTCGACGGGCTGCCCACGCCCGCGCTGCCGGCAGCCGAGACGCTGCCTGTCGGCTCGCCGGCCGTGGTTGCCGGTTACCCCTTGGGCGGTCCGTTCCGGCTGGGCCCGGCCGCCGTCAGCGCGGTATCGCCGGTTGACGTTCCCAACATCTACGGCACGAACCCCCGGCTTCTGGAGGTGTACACGCTCACGGCGAGCGTGCAACCCGGCAACTCGGGTGGGCCGTTGCTCACCACCGACGGCCGGGTGGCCGGGGTGGTCTTCGCCAAGAGCGAGGATCGGGCATCTGTCGGTTACGCACTCACCATGGCAGAACTCGCACCGGTCCTCGCATCGGCAGACTCCTTCGACCAGTCTGTGGCGCCCGGAGACTGCACCGTCAAATGACACTGCACCGTCAAATGAGACTGCACTGTCAAATAACTCTGCACCGTCAAATAACTCTGCACCGTCAAATAACTCTGCACCGTCAAACAGTGCCCGCCTCAGGGCGCTGCCGCGACGAGACAGCAGACGTTCACGCCCGCTCCGAGGTGAACCGACGAGAATGGAGCCGTGCCCACAACCATTCCACCCCTCGGTCTGCTCCTTGATGTTGACGGCCCGATCGCCAGCCCAGTCAGCCGCTCCATAGCCATTCCAAGCATCATCGACGATCTGGTCACTCTCTGCGGGCTCGGCGTTCCGATTGCTTTCGTCACTGGCCGGAGCGAATCTTTCATCCGCGAACACGTGGTCGGGCCGTTGATCGATGCCGGGCTCGGGCCAGTTCTTGCCGGTGGCGGGCGGATGTTCGGCGTCTGCGAGAAGGGTGGAGTGTGGTTTCCGATCACCGAGCAGGGCGTTGGGACGGTCGAGATCGATCACGCACTCGCCCTGCCGCAGGATTACACCGAGGCGATTCGCCAACTCGTGCACTCATCATTTGCTGAGACGATGGAGTTCGACGGCACCAAATACGCCATGATCTCCGTGGAGCAGCGCACCGACGTCGAGCATGAGGCGTTTGTGCGTGCACAACCGTCGTTCGCCGCTGCGGCATTCGATCTGCTCGTCGACCACGGCCTCGGCGCGCGGTTCAATGATCGGGTCGTTGCTGATTCAGACGGGCACGTTCCGTTCCGCATCGACCCGACCATCATCTCGATCGATGTGGAGTCGGTGCTGCTCGACAAGGATCGGGGCGCCGAGCGCGCACTGGGGTACTTTCTCGGGCACGGGCCGGTGCCGACGCTGTGGCGCACGGTCGGTGATTCACGGAGCGACTACCTGATGGCCGACTTTCTTCACGATGCGGGCTACGAGGTGGCCCACGTCGATGTGAGGCCGTCAGACGGCGTACTTCAGAAGCCGTACCCGGTGGTGGTACCCGACGACCTGATCCATGACCACGCCGGGGCCTGGTTCCTTCGCCAGTGGGTAGCGAAGCTCACCGAGAGCGGATAACCGGTCTCAGCGCCCCGCTGAACGCTCTTTTTTCTTCCGCTCGGCGGCGGCGATCTCTTTCACCCGGCGATTCTCTGTCTGCACACCGGCGTGCGTGGCACGCTCCTCAACCAGCCAGGCTGGTGGCGCCTGCAACAATTCCTTGATCTCGGCGGTGGTCAGCGGGTTGTCAATAATCCCGGCGCGCACCAGGCCCGCGATGGAGACCCCAAGTTTTGAAGCGACCACCAGACGCGGGTGCGGACCGTTCTGCCGCAACTGCTGCAACCATTCTGGAGGCGACTCCTGCAGCTGGTTCAGCTCGGTTCGGCTGATCTCAGATTTCTGGAACTCCTCCGGGGTGGCCGGGAGGTAGATTCCGAGCTTTTTTGCCGCCGTGGCGGCTTTCATCATCTGGGGGGTGCGCGTCGAACTCATCTGCACAGCGTAACCTTTGTGCAGGCAGGCCGGATGACCGAAGGGGGCTGCCGCAGAGACACCGAGGTGAAACTGCCTGATTGACACCGCGTGATGGAGGCCGATTCGTTGAAGCCAGTAGCAGGACACCATTCGTCAGACCCCGTGAGGAGAGCCAATGTCGTTGCGAGTCGCTTTCGTGCCTGGCGTCACCCTCACCAAATGGACGAGAACGTGGGCGGAACGCCATCCGTCTGAGCCGTTGGAGCTCCTCCCTGTGGCCGAGCGTGACCAACTCGCGGTCGTAATGGAAGATCGGGCCGACGTCTGCTTCGTGCGTCTTCCGATCGAGCGTGAGGGCTTGAACGTCATTCGCCTGTATGGCGAGGTTCCCGTCGTAGTGCTCGGCAAGGATCATCCGCTGTGGGATGCGTCCGAACTCGACCTGGCCTCGTTGGCCGACGACACGACCCTTTCCATCGCAGACTCCACACCACCCGGCGCTGCACCGGGTACAGGTGCCGACACAGACCCGACGAAGCAGGCGGTCGAACTGGTCGCGGCCGGAGTCGGCGTGCTGGTGCTGCCCCATTCGGTGGCGCGGCTGTACAGCCGCAAAGACGTGCGGGCCGTGCCGTTGATCGACGCCGAAGAAACCGAGATCGCCCTTGTCTGGCCAACCGAGGCGACCAGCGACGAGATCGATGACTGGGTGGGCATCGTGCGGGGTCGCACGGCCGCGAGTTCACGCGGCCGGCAGCCGGATGCCGCGAAGGCAGAGGGCGACACGAAGAAGCCGCCGAAAAAGGAACCCGCCTCGTCGAAGGGCGGCAGGCGGCCTGCAGGACCACCCCGGCGCCCAGCGCCCGGCCGAAAGCCTCGCCGCCGACGCTGACGGGGCGATCGGCAGCCGCAAAGGGCTTGGCAGACGGAGGCGCCACATGCGTCGTGTGCTCGCCGATACCCGGGAGTGCGGGATCGATCCGCCCGATCGATAGGCTTTGCCCATGAACAACTCTCACGACGAAACTACTTTTACCGCTCAATTGGATGACCGTCGCGACGCTGAGTTGCTGCCGGTTGTCGATCTGGATCGCGACCCGCAGACGGTCGGCCGCGAGTTGGATGAGGTCTGCCGCGAAGTGGGCTTCTTCCAGATCATCGGGCACGGCATCGACACTCAGATCGCCGACCCGGCCTGGGATACTGCACGCAGGTTCTTCGACCTTTCTCTGGCAGAGAAACTCACGGTGGAGCGTCCGAGCGCGTCCTACCCGTACGGCTACATTCCGATGGGCATGGAAGCACTCAGCAAATCTTTGGGGTCCAGAGGACCCGGTGACTTGAAGGAGATCTTCAACATCGGCCCGGTCGATGAGCCCACCCACGAACTGATCGAGGGAGAGTCCGACGCGTACTCGCCCAACCTGTGGCCGGAGATGCTGCCGGAGTTGCGTGAGACCTGGACGGCCTACTACCGGTCGATGCTCGGACTGAGCGGGCGACTGCTCTCACTGTTCGCGCGCGGCCTCGATCTGCCGCCGGCGTTCTTCGACGACAAGATCCAGCGTTCGACCAGTGCGCTGCGGGCCATCAACTACACGGCACCCGACGGTGACCCGCAGCCCGGCCAGTTGCGCGCAGGCGCCCACACCGACTACGGCATCCTCACGATTCTCCGGCAGGAGCCCTCGGCCGGTGGCCTCGAGGTGCGCGACGAGAACGCGGGCGAATGGGTCGGCATCCCCAGCATCGACGGCGCATTCGTGGTGAACATCGGCGACCTGATGGCCCGGTGGACCAACGATCGCTGGAACTCGACGCTGCACCGGGTCGTCAACCCGCCGGTCGCCGAACGCGCCGGCAGCCGTCGACAGAGCATGCCGTTCTTCTTCAACGCCGACTTCGGCGCCGTGATCGAGTGCCTGCCGACCTGCGTCGAGCCCGGGGAGCAACCCCGCTATGAACCAGTGGTGGCCGGCCCCCACCTTCTCAGCAAGTTCGCCAAGACGGTCGGCTGACTGGATCAGGCACAGCGTCCACGAGGTCAGCCTGCAGCGCGGGTGACCTCGTGGATGGCATCCACGCCGGCATAGACGTCCGCGAACGAGGTGGACAGCGGCGACAGTCCCAGGCGCAGCCCGTTCGGCGTGCGGAAGTCGGGGATCACATTCCTGTCCCAGAGGGTGTCGAGGGCCGCGCGGTAGCTGTCGTGGTTGATGGTGATGTGCCCGCCTCGCCGCTCCGGGTCGAGGGGCGACGCGATCTCAACCCCGCGCGGAACCAGCCATTCGTTGACCAGCATCACCGCGTATTCCGTCAGCTGAACTGATTTTGCCCGTACGGCGGTGATGCCCACCTCGTCGATCATGTCGATCGTGTCCTGCATCGCCAGCATGCCCAGGATCGAGGGCGTGCCGCTGATGAAGCCGCGAATTCCCGTGGCCACCTGGTAGCCCTGTTCCATCTCGAACGGGTCTTCTCGCCCCAGCCAGCCCCAGATCGGCTGCGGCAGCCGGGACTGGTGTTCGCTCCGCACATAGCCGAAGGCGGGTGAGCCCGGCCCGCCGTTCAGGTATTTGTACGTGCAGCCGACGGCAAGGTCGACCCCCCACGCGTCGAGCTGGGTGGGTATGACCCCGACGGAATGGCAGAGGTCCCAGAGGATGAGTGCCCCGACGTCGTGGGCGGCGCGGGTGATCGCCTCCATGTCGGCCAAATATCCGGACCGATACGACACGTGGCTGAGCACCACGAGCGCTGTGTTCCCCGTGACCGCCTCGACGACCTGGTCGACGGTGACGCCAGCCGTCGGGTCGGGTTGGATCCAGCGCACGGTCAGACCGCGCTCGGCCGCGATCCCCTCCACGATGAAACGATCTGTGGGAAAGTTGTCGGTGTCAATCAGGATCTCACGCCGCTCCGGATGCGCATCGACCGCAGCGCGGATCAACTTGTAGAGCATCACGGTCGTGGAATCCCCCACCGTGACCTGGCCGGCGGCAGCGCCCAGCATGACCGAGCCCAGTCGGTCGCCGATGATCTGCGGAAGGTCCATCCACCCATCGGTCCAGCCCCGAATCAGGCGGGTGCCCCATTGGGCGCGAACGAAATCGTTGATTCGGTCGGCGCTCGCCGCGGGTGGCCGACCCAGGGAGTTGCCGTCGAGGTAGATGACTTTCTCCCCGTCGGGGGTGATGAAGCGATCCCCGTAGGAGGCCAAGGGATCGGCGGCGTCCAGAGCGGTCGCGCCGGCAGCGGTCGCCTCCTGATATTGGTCTCCGAGAATCTGCGCTGATGTCATGCTGGCATTCTAGGCCGAAGCGGTCGAGGCGCCGTGGCCGGCGATCCCGGGGTGGTGGGCTCGGGCAGGCGAACGCGAGCGGTCGAGCCTACGATGGTTCGATGGGCGAAGAACACAATCACCGGCGGCCGGCCGACCGCAACCCGGTCGAGCACGCTCGCATGACAGATTCGGAACACGCCGCGCTGGAGGCCTTCGCCGCCGCCGACCTCAATCTCGCCGAAGACCGCCCAGAGACATTCTTCGACGAGGCCGCTGTGCTCAAGGGCAACGCGATGGGGATCATCCACTCCGGTGACGGGTCGTCGAATGCTGAGAAGGTGCAACGCCTTCTCATGCTCGTGCCTGCGCTGCTCACTGTGGTTGACGAGGCCAGGGACACGATCAGTCGGCTGCGCGACATCGAAGACCGGCTGAAACCGAGTGCGGGCCGTTCGTTCCGGGTTCTCGAGTCCGGGCCCAACAACGCCGGCCAGGAGGGTTCGAACCGGAATGCGGCAGTATCACCGCATGAGGAGCCCCCAACACGCAACCGCGAGCAGAACCTGTACATCCGGGCGGCTGTCTCAGACATCGAGCGCACGATCGTTTCCGGAGTTCCCGGTTGCGAGGGCCCCGACCCCTCGTGCTCCGTCGCCTGGTCGGTGACCGCGGTGGACGACAGCGTGAGTGTGGTGTCCTGGCGAGATCCTGGGGATGGATCCAGTCCGGCCGCGGCGCCCGGTGATTGGCACTTTCGGCTGAGTGCCGTGAAAACCTGGTTGGAGACCGCTACTCCCCTTGTAGAAATGCCGCGGCACGCCGATCTGCGAAATTCGCTGGGAAACAGCCCGTGAGCGTCGACTCGGTGCGTCAAACGCTGATTTTCGCGGCTCAATTGTAACGCTCTCGACACAATGCAAGCATTTTTAGCCTGCGTGCACTAGTGTCGGGTACGCAGTTGCAGTGTTTTTCACGTTTTGAACGCTTGTGGTTTAGACCGTCGCGACTGAATGAGTTCCCTCCTGGAGCACCAGATAAACACTGCGACATGCTGTCTCGACAGTCGAGGCAAAAGTGAGTACTCCTGGAGGAGTTTTAAATGGCAACAGGTACCGTGAAGTGGTTTAACGCCGAAAAGGGCTTTGGATTCATCGCCCCCGAAGACGGCAGCCCCGACGTGTTCGCACACTACTCGGCCATCGCGTCGAGCGGGTACAAGACGCTCGACGAGAACCAGCGCGTCGAGTTCGAGGTCACCCAGGGCCCCAAGGGCCCTCAGGCGGAGAACATTCGCCCCCTCTAGTTTTGACGATCTGGGACGGCTGTGATGCCAACCCGATCTGAACGAACTGAACGTACTCAGGCCCTCACCGCACGGTGGGGGCCTGAGTCTTTTTCTGCGTATCAATCGGGGCGCTCGCCCGCGGGTTTGCGTTTTGTGTCTGAGTCTGTTTCTGTCAGATCATGCAACCAAAAAATGCCAGATTTGAAACCCGGGCCGTTCACGGCGGAATGGAGGGCCTTGTCGAGTCGGGTTCCCATGTTCCCCCGATTGATCTCTCCACCACAAACCCCCTGGGGAGCGTTGAGTCCGGTGGTGACTCCTATGAGCACATGGCCACCGGTGGTGACCTCATGCCCGACCACTCTGCGGTGTACCAGCGACTCTGGCAGCCCGGGGTCGCCCGTTTCGAAGACTCCCTGGCCTCCCTCGAAGGCAGCGAAGGCGCCGTCGCCTTCGGCACCGGCATGGCGGCGCTCAGCGCCGCACTGATCGCGACCGTGACCGCCGGTAAGCCGCACGTGGTCGCGGTGCGCCCCATCTACGGCGGCACCGACCACGTTCTGGCCACCGGGATTCTCGGCACCGAGGTCACCTGGTGTGGAGTGGACGAGATCAGGGAGAGTATCCGAGAGAACACCGGGCTCGTACTGATCGAATCGCCCGCGAACCCCTCGTTGGAACTCGTCGACCTCACCGACGTGGTGGAACAGGCAGGTGAGGTTCCCGTGATGGTCGACAACACCTTCGCCACCCCGGTTCTGCAGCGCCCGATCGAACAGGGTGTCACCCTGGTTCTGCACAGCGCCACCAAATACCTCGGTGGACACGGTGACGTCATGGGCGGGGTCATCGCCACCAACCGCGACTGGGTCACCCGTCTGCGGCAGGTGCGCGCCGTCACCGGCGGCCTGCTTCACCCGTTGTCGGCCTACCTGCTTCACCGGGGGCTGCGTACCCTTCCGATTCGGGTGCGCGCCCAGCAGGAGACGGCGGGGCTGCTTGCCGAACGGATGCAGGGGCACAAGGCTCTCAGCCGCGTGATGTACCCGGGCCTGCCCGGTCAGGACCCCAAGGGCCTGGTCGGCGAGGGACGGCAGATGGTCGGCCCCGGTGCGATGCTCGCAGTGGAGCTTGCCGGTGGCTACGATGCCGCCGCCGCGTTCACCGAAGCGTGCTCGCTGATCGTGCACGCGGTCTCTCTGGGCGGAGTCGACTCACTGGTGCAGCATCCGGCATCGCTTACCCATCGCCCCGTCGAGGCAGACAAGAAGCCGGGCGCAGGTATCGTGCGGCTCTCGATCGGCCTGGAGCACGTCGACGACCTCACCGACGACCTGATGCAGGCACTCGACAAGGCGGCCGCGATCTGACCCAGGCCATGAAAGCCGGTTACGCCCGCTGAGTGCGCAAAAAAGTGCCTTCCCATGCGCTGGGAGGGCACTTTTTTGCGCACTCAGACTGTTTCCCCGCGGGGCTGGGTTGCTGGCGGAGGTCAGCTGCGCGTGCTGGCCAGACGTCGCCTGACGAGGTCGATGCGGGTCTGCAACTGCGTGACACTGGCTTGCGCCACCGCGGGTCCGCCGCAGATGCGCCGCAGCTCCGCATGCAGCAGCCCATGGGGCTGGTCGGTGCCGCGTGCCCAGAGAGAGACCAGACTGTTGAGCAGCGAACGCTGCTCCTTGAGCGTGCGGTAGAGGGGTGCCGGTTCCGCCGGGCTCGATGATCCCTGGCTGCCGGCGGTCGCAGCCGAACCCTTCCTCCGCCGCAACTGGCGGGAGTGGCGCTGCTTGAGCAACTCGCTGACCTGCTCGGGCTCGAGCAACCCGGGAATTCCAATGAAGTCGAGTTCTTCGTCGCTGCCGGGCTCGGCGAAGGAGCCGAACTCGTCGCCGTCGAACAAGACGCGGTCAAAGTTTGCGCTGGATGCCACGGCCTCGAAGGCGAACTCGTCGAGCAGCCCGGCGGATGCCTTGTCCGACGCGTTCTCGCGGGCGACCAGCGCGTCCTCCGGGTTGTAGAACTCGTCATCACGGGTCACCTCCCGGTCGAGTGCGTGGTCGCGTTCCCGCTCCATCTCCGAGGCCAGGCCGATCAGGCCGGGCACATCGGGCAGGAAGATCGATGCGGTCTCACCGCGGCGCCTGGCTCGTACGAAACGCCCAACGGCCTGCGCAAAATACAGCGGTGTCGCCGCCGAGGTGGCGTAGACACCGACGCTGAGCCGGGGAATGTCCACCCCCTCCGAGACCATTCGCACCGCCACCAGCCACTTACGATCCGATTCTGCGAACTGCTCGATGCGCTCAGACGCCTCCTTCTCGTCGCTGAGCACGACTGTGACCTTCTCGCCGCTGATCTCGCCCAGGATCTTTGCATACGCGCGGGCGGCGAAGTGATCGGTGGCGATCACCAGGCCCCCGGCATCCGGGATCGCCTGTCTCACCTCGTCGAGGCGCCGGTTCGCCGCCGAGAGCACTTGGGGGATCCACTCCCCCTTCGGGTGCAAGGCGGTGCGCCAGGCTTGCGCGGTGATGTCCTTGGTGTTGCCTTCGCCGAGCCGGGCCACCATCTCGTCGCCGGCCTTCGTGCGCCACTGCATGAGCCCCGCGTAGACCATGAAGATGACCGGCCGCACCACGCCGTCGGTCAGTGCCCGGCCGTAGCCGTAGCTGTAGTCGGTCTGGGAGACGCGGATGCCGTCTTTGTCGCGCAGGTAGTTCACGAACGGTATGGGGGCAGTGTCAGAGCGAAACGGTGTGCCGGTCAACGAGAGTCTGCGGGTTGCCTTGTCGAATGCGATACGGATGGCGTCACCCCAGCTGAGGGCGTCACCGCCGTGGTGCACCTCGTCGAGGATGACCAGGGTGCGGTGGTCCTCGACGATCTCACGGTGCAGTTCGGCGCGGGCGGCCACTTGGGCGTAGGTGACGACGATGCCGCGGTAGTGGCGCCCGTAGCGCCCGTGGCTGTTCTTGAATGTCGGGTCAAGCTTCAGCCCCACCCGGTGCGCGGCGTCGGCCCACTGGCGCTTCAGATGCTCGGTGGGAGCGACCACGGTGACCCGGTCGACGACGTTGCGCGCGATCAATTCGGTCGCGAGCCTCAGCGCGAACGTGGTCTTGCCAGCCCCAGGGGTTGCGGCCGCCAGAAAATCTCTCGGATCAGTGCGGAAATACTCCTCCAGGGCTTCGGCCTGCCACGCGCGCAATTTGCTCGCCGTGCCCCACGCTGCCCGTTCCGGGTACGACGGAGACAGGTGCTCTGCGGCGAAGGTTCCGACGGCTGGGCCGGGGGCGGGCAAGGTGGTCACGGGTATCCAAGTTACCGGTTACGGCTGACATTCGCAGGTCGGCCCTGAGTGTTGGTGCGCTCCGATGTGACGAAGACGTGGCTCGTCAATCGTTGCGGCGCCGCTGCTCCCCAGCACCCCTGCCTGTAGCGGGCAGCAGGCCTCGGCAACGCACCGATGACACGGTGCGCCAGGCGCCGTGCGGGTTCTTCGCCTCACATCCGACGCTCACCTCAGCGATGTATCGTTGAGTATCGGCGAGCCAGCGGCTCGCCCTCATCATCAGAATCTGAGGAACATCATGAGTAATACATATGGCAGCGGACGCCCCAACTCTCGTCACGACCACCACGAACACGGTTCCGGCCGGCCCGGCTCGCCACTGTGGGACATGGTCGAAAACGTGCGCTCCGAGTTCGAGCGACGGGTCGCCCCGCGAATGGGGCGTGGAGATGTCCGCGTGGCGATCCTCATGCTGCTTGCCGAAGAACCGATGCACGGCTACCAGATCATCCGTGAGATCGAGAAGCGCAGCGATGGAGCCTGGAAGCCGAGCCCCGGCTCGGTCTACCCCACGCTGCAGCTGCTCGCGGACGAGGGCCTCATTCAGGCTGAGGAGGCTGGCGGAAGGAAGACCTACTCTCTCACGGAGAACGGCAGCGACGAGGTGAACACCAGCGATCCAGCTCCGTGGGAGACGACTGCGACCAGGGATACGGCACGGTCAACGGTTCTGCCCAAGGCCGGAGCAAAGCTTGCCCAGGCGATCGTTCAAGTGGCCCGCGGGGGCACCGGCGAACAGGTTCATGAGGCGGTTGCCGTCATCGATGAGGCCCGTCGCACGTTGTACTCGATCTTGGCCAAAGACTGATCGGCTGCCGCCCTCGCGGCGGTAGCATGGAGAATTAATGACCACGCCCAGACATCTGCGCGCCCGCTACCGGCGAATCCTCTTCTTTGCCTCCCGCCACATCGTTGTTGAGTGGTGGTTCGAACTGGTGTTGCCCCGCTTCGGACTGGGCGCCTTTGCGAGGCGAGGGCGCACCGAGCGGGCGCGGCGCATCGCACGGAGCTTTCACTCCCTGGCGATCGAGTTGCGTGGTCTCATGATCAAGGTCGGCCAGTTCATGTCGTCCAGGATGGACGTGCTTCCACCCGAGATAACCAGCGAACTCGAAGGACTCCAGGACGAGGTGCCGGCCGTCGAGTTCCCTGAGCTTCGCGATCTTGCTGAATCCGATCTCGGAATGTCGTTGAATCGGGCATACGCGTTCTTTGACCCGGTTCCGCTTGCCGCCGCATCGTTCGGCCAGGTGCACCGTGCGAGACTTTTGCCCGTCGACTCCTCCGAGGTGGACTTCGAGGATGTCGTGGTGAAGGTGCAACGACCGGGAATCGACGAAATCGTCAGGGTGGATCTCGCAGCCCTGCGCAAGATTGCCGGCTGGCTCAACCGGGTGAAGTTCATCTCGCGTCGGGTGCACCTGCCCTCACTCCTGGAAGAATTCGCGGTGATCAGCCTGCTGGAGCTCGACTATCTCCATGAGGGTGCGAATGCCGAACACTTCACCGAGAACTTCAGAGACGATCCCAGCGTGCACACTCCGGCAGTCGTCTGGGAACGCACCACGCGGCGAGTTCTCACCCTCTCCGACGTGACGGCGATCAAGGTGAACGACCGTCATGCACTCGAGGCGGCCGGAATAGACCCGGCAGCTGTCGCCGACGAATTGGCGAGAACCATGTTCGACCAGCTCTTCATTCATGGGTTCTTCCACGCAGACCCCCATCCCGGAAACATTTTCGTGACGTCGGCGGCTGACGACCGGGCAGACGCCGTCACGCCTGCGTGGAAACTCACGTTCGTCGACTTCGGCATGATGGGCGAAGTTCCCGACACCCTGCGAGCCGGCCTGCAACGGCTCATCATCGCGGTCGCATCGCGTGATGCGAAGGGGTTGGTCGGCAGTATCCGTGACATGGGCATGTTGTTGCCGTCTGCTGAAAGCGCTCCGCTCGAGCGCGCGATGAGCGAACTCTTCGACCGTTTCGGCGGCATGGGTTTCGCCGAACTTCAGAAGGTCGACC
The DNA here is from genome assembly GCF_003260275.1 of Homoserinimonas sp. OAct 916. Lineage (GTDB taxonomy): Bacteria > Actinomycetota > Actinomycetes > Actinomycetales > Microbacteriaceae > OACT-916. The sequence goes on from NZ_QJHB01000006.1 coordinate 59,667, forward strand.
CACGCGAGTTCAAAGACTTCGCGGACAAGTTCGGGGACATCGTGCGCACGATGCCCTTTCAGCTTCCCGAGAACTTCCTGCTCATCATTCGCGCGGTCTCGGTCACGTCTGGGGTGTGCAGCGGACTCAACCCCGCGTTCAACGTCTGGACCGCCATCGAGCCATACGCGAAGCAGCTCACGCGCGACGGGGGTTCAGGAACTGTGCGGGCGCTGACACAGCAGGCCATCACCACCGCCGGCCTCATCGCCCGCCTGCCTCAGCAACTGGACGATCTCATCACAGTGATGCAACGCGGACAACTTGCTGTGGAGACCCCGAGCGTTGATCGGCGACTGCGGGCGATCGAACAGATCGCCCGGCGAGTGGTCTCCGCGATCATCTTCGCCGGTCTCCTGCTCGGAGGAATCCTTCTCAGGCAGACCGACCCTGTCGTGGGAGTGATACTCATCGCAGCCTCTGTACTCCCCCTCCTCCATGCGGTGTTTGCAGGAATAACATCCCGGGGCCGAAGAGGCTGAGCATCTGCTTCTTCAGCGGTAGTCCGATATCCGCTTCTGGGATGCATCGTCTGAGATGCCCCCAGCATTCGGGCCGCGAACCTTCGGTGGCCTTGGGGTCGTAAGCGTCGGCGAGTTGGCAGGCCGTCCTTTCTGGCTTCCCGGCGGCTCAGCCGAGGATGGCCTCCCGGTTCGCCCATCGCCACGCGTCGTCGGGACCGGTGATCTCTTCGGTCGCCTCCACGGGTACGGTGAAGCTCTGATCCCCCACAGTGAAGGCCAACTCCCCCACCGTCTGCCCCGCCTGCACGGTCTGGATCGGATCGACGGTGATCGACTGGGTGACATTCTCCGCAGAATAGACGAGCACCGACGCACCGGAGGATGCGACAAGGGTGCTCGTCTGTCCCCACGCGGTGGTGAATTCACCCACGCGCTCACCGGCGGTGGCCAGGGTCACCTCGTGGTAGCCGGCCTTGGTCGAGTCCAGCAATGCCAGAATGTCGTCGTTCAACTGGGGGTGGGTGTCGCCGCCGAGCATCACCCCGACCACCGTGATCACAGTGCCAGAAATCGTGAACTCCGCTGAGAACAGCAGGCAGGCGCCGGCTTCGTCGGTGGTGCCGGTCTTGAGACCGGTGACACCGTCGGTGCCGATCAGCTTGTTCGTGTTCTCTATTGTGCCGATATAAGGAAGGTCCGTCTCGCTCGTGGCGGTGATCGCTGCGACCGTCGGGTTGGCGAGAGCGAGTTCCCCGAGCTTGACCAGGTCGGCGGTGCTACTGATGGAATCGGGTGAGATACCGCTGGAGTCGGCCACAGACGTCGAGTTCAGCCCGTGTTTCTCAAGCCACGTGGCCGCTGCTTTCAGATATGCGTCCATCGAGCCGAACGCCCAGTTGACCAGGGACACGCTGTAGTTGTTGGCCGATTCAATCAACATGGCCTCGAGCGTCTGACGTTCAGTGAGCTCCAGACCGTCGGCGACTGGTGCGACCGAACCATTCTCGGCGATCGCGTCGTAGTAGATGTCGACGTCGGCGTCGGTGAACGTCAGGGTTGGGCCGGCTTCGTCTGCGGCGAGCGGCTTCTCGTCGAGCACGACCAACGCCGTGATCACCTTGGTGATACTCGCGATCGGTACACTCTCGGTCTCACCATGGATCCCCAGCAACCCGGGCCTCCCCACTTCGGCGATGGCCCCGGAGCCGTTTGACGGCCAAACGAGTTGGGCCTCCACGGGTTGCGGCACGGTAATCGGTGTCAGGGTGGCCGCGGTGGCGGGGATCGGCCCGTTCAAAAGCATGCCGGCGTACACGCCGAACGCGGCTGCGGCTACAACGCCCGCGAGCAGGAGTGCCGCGATGAAACGCCGGCGACGATAGATGCGCCTCTGCCGGGCCCGGGAGTGGCGAGGAGTCGACATCACGCTACTGTAGCCTCGCGTTCTCGAGCGCCCAGAGGGCCACAGCGCTGGCCGCGGCGACATTCAGTGAATTCACCCCGTGCAGCATCGGGATCATCACCTCGGTGTCTGCTGCGGCCAACGCCCGCGAGCTCAGACCATCGCCCTCGGTTCCCATCACCAGCGCCACTTTTTCAGGCCGGTTGGCCGCGAAGTCCGCCAGCGAAACAGCGTCGTCGCTGAGGGCGAGGGCGGCCAGGTGAAAACCGGCCTGCTTGAGCGCCGGCAGCGCCTCGTCCCACTCCTCCATCCGGGTCCACGGCACCTGGAAGACGGTGCCCATGCTCACCCGTACGCTGCGGCGGTAGAGCGGGTCGGCGCAACGAGGGCTGATCAGCACTGCGTCGGCGCCGAGCCCGGCCACTGAGCGGAAGATCGCACCCACGTTGGTGTGATCGACCACATCTTCCAGGACGACGATCGTGCTGGCGTCTCGCACAAGTTCGGCCACAGGAGCCAGCGGCGGCCGATGCATGGCCGCCAGCGCACCTCGGTGCAGGTTGAACCCTGTGAGCGACTCAAGAAGTTCAGGTTCACCGGTGAAGACGGTGATCTCCGGGTAATCCCGAAACAGTTCGGCCATACGCGGTAGCCAGCGCTCCAGAACCAGCACTGAACGGGGGCGGTGCCCGGCAGCCAGGGCGCGGCCGATCACCTTCGGCGACTCGGCAATATACAGGCCGCCCTCCGGCTCGCTGACGCGACGCAGGGCCACATCGGTGAGCCGGGAATAGTCGGAGATCTCCGGCTGGTCACGGTCGGTGACGGTGATGACGCGCATGAGGCCCTTCCACGTGAGACAACCCGGTCGGGCCGCCATGAAACAATATCCGGTACCGGTGCGTTGTAGCTGGAGGTGGGCGTACGTCGCGCCAACGATTGTGCCACAGTTCGGCCATGATTCTGCCGAACTTCCGCCACGGTTCTGCCAAACTCAGTAGTAGCAGGAATGGGATCTGATGAACTCGTCCGTCTCGGACAGGATGGCCGTTGATGCCATTCGTGGCGACGCGCCTCTCGATGCAGATCTGGTCCAGGCGGCTGCTGAGATCATGGCGCGAGGCCGCACCGTCGTCGTCACCGGAGCCGGCATCAGCACCGACTCCGGAATCCCCGACTATCGCGGCGCCGGCTCCACCCCGCGCACGCCGATGACGTTTCAGGAGTTCCTCGCCGACCCGGCCAACCGCCGCCGTTACTGGGCTGGCAGTCATGCCGGCTGGCAGAGGTTCAACGGAAGCCTGCCGAACTCTGGACATCGAGTTCTGGCGCGCCTGGAGAAGCGTGCGTTCGTCACCGGGGTGGTGACACAGAATGTCGATGGATTACACCAACGGGCTGGGTCGCATCACGTGGTAGAGGTGCACGGCAGCATGAACCGGGTGCGTTGCCTCGACTGCGGCCACGAGTTTCCGCGTGAGGAGATCGGGGCGCTGATCGATGCCGCGGTCGCCGGTGCTTCGCCGACGGCAAGGGGAACGGGAGGGAACCTGGCGCAGCCGGATGCCCACCGCCCGCTGGCACCCGACGGAGACGTCGACCAACCGCATGACGCCGACTTTCCCGTACCTGATTGTCCACACTGCGGGGGCATGCTGAAGCCCGACGTCGTTTTCTTCGGTGAACTCATTCCCACGCCGACCTATCTTCGGGCCTCCACGCTGATCGGTCAATCCGATTCACTTCTGATCGCCGGTTCGTCCCTGGTCGTGAACTCGGGCATCAGGCTGCTCGAGCAGGCACGCCGCGCCGGCATGCCGGTGATCATCGTCAACCGGGGCGAAACCCGGGGCGACGATGCTGCGACGGTTAGGCTGGATGGTGGAACGTCCCAGATCCTGACCGCCATCGAGGCGAATCTGATCGGACGGCTCTGACAGTTGCCGCACGGGCGCACTTGCGACCGTGGGTGCCGCGGTATCACTCCACCCCTGCGGGTTTGAGACAGAGAAGACTGGCGCCGCCAGAGAGGAATCCCCGAATGACTACGCTTGTTCTGGTTCGCCACGGGCAGACGGATTGGAATCGTGAGCGACGCATCCAAGGGTTGACCGACATCCCCCTGAATGAGACCGGTAGGCAGCAGGCGCTCGATGCTGCAGGGAGGCTTCGAGGTCGCTCCTGGGACGGAGTGATCACCAGCCCGTTGTCTCGGGCACGTGACACGGCTCTGATCATCTCAGAACAGTTGTCGCTTCCCGCTCCTGTGTCGGTTGCCGAGATCTCCGAACGCAACTTCGGTGAGGGCGAGGGACTCACCGGGGAAGAGGTGCTGGAGCGCTTTCCGGACGGGGTGCTGATCCCCGGACGGGAGACGCGCGCGCAGGTCGCTGCGAGGGTGACCCCGGCGCTTGCCGAGCTCGCCGCGAGCCGTCCCGGCCAATCATTGATCGTGGTGACCCACGGCGGGGTGATCGGCACGATGCTGCGCTATGTCTCGGGTGGCGCACTTCCTCTGCCGGGTGAGTTGATCACAAACGGCTCCGTGCACGAGTTCGGTTTCAGAGACGGGCAGTTGGTGCTGGTTCGCGGTGAAGAGGTGCACGGCCCACGCGACCCGGTCTCGGCTTCTTTGATGGGTTGATCGTCGTCTCCCCGCCAAGCGAGTCAACCTGAGGGTTTGGCGACCGTCTCACGGATAAAGGTGAGAAGCTCAGCAGCAGACCGCTGCCAGGTGAACAGTGAGGCCTGGTGGCGGGAGGCGACGGAGCGAATCTGCCACTGTTCTGGCTCGGCCAACGAGGTGACCGCAGCCGCGATGGAGGCTGGATCCTCCTGATCGAAGAAGACGGCGGCCTCGCCGCCGATCTCTCGAAAGATCGCAATGTCACTCACTGCCACAGGCGTACCCAACGCCATGGCTTCGACCAGTGGAATGCCGAAACCCTCTTCTCTGGATGCAGTGACGAGGGCAGTGGCCTCCCCCAGAACCTGGCGATACTCCTCGTCGCTGGCGCCGTCGTGGAACACCAGGCTGCCGAGCGGTGCCACCGCTTCAAGCGCGCTGCGCTCTGATTCACTGGCCCGGCTCATCAGGTGCAACACATAGCCCGGAAGTTCGTGCAGGGCGCGGGCGAGCATGTCCACGTTCTTGTAGGGCATATACGACCCCATGTAGACAAGGCTTCGGGCGTCGGACCGGTTTCGAACCGTGATCAGAGCCGCGCCGGGAACCTCGGCGGCATTCGGCACCACGGCGACCGGCCTCCGGGTGAGGTCGTGCTCGGCCAACAGACTGCCGGTGGTGTCAGAGACCACGACGACCGCGTCTGCCCGGTTCAGAAGCATCCTCTGAGGCCACCAGGCGAGGTGGTACAGCCGCCAGAGCAGCCGGATGGGCAGGCTCAACGAGGGCGGCGGGGTGCGGTGCCGGTAATAGATCAGGTCGTGCACCGTCAGGATCAGCCGATAGCGCCTGCCCCAGGAGCCCATGGTCTGCATGGGTGAGAACACCACATCGGGGCGCAGCCTATTCACCTGGAGGGCGATCAGCGGTTCGCGCACGCTGGTGGGCGAGCTCACCAGCTCCCACGGAAGTGCAGGCAGCAGCTCCAGTTGACGATGGTCGCTGATCAGCATGGTCACCGGGTGCAGTGCGGCCAACGCCTCAACCAACCGGGCGGTGTACCGGCTGATGCCGTCATGGCGGCCGATTCGGGTGTATCTGCAGTCGAAGACGATCCTCATCGGCCGCCCTCGCCCGGCGCAGCAGCAGCGAAATAGGACGCACCGAGTCGTGGCTCGCTGAGAAAAGTGCGAATCAACGCGGCCGCGGCCGCGGGGGTCTCGTAATGGATCAAATGCCCGACGCCGTCGATCACATGCAGGGTCGCGTCTGGAAAGAGTCGGGCCAACTCCCGCTGCTTCGCGACCGTGGTGATGTCATCCCGTTCGGCGGCAATCAACAGGGTCGGGACGGTGATCTGCCCGGCGAACTCGCTCACATCATTGCCGATCGACGCGCGAAAGGACTCAAGAACGACCTCGCGGCTCGCGAAGGCGCTGAAGTACCGATCGTGTTGGTCGTGGATCCAGCGCCTGAGGGCGGGTACCCGAGTCTTGACCATAGCCAGACTGGTGACCCTTACGATCACCCGATTCTTCAACAGTGCGAAACCGAGCTTCGGCGGCAGAATGGCGCCCAACCAGTAGTAGAACACTGCCAGCCGCGTGAGCACACCCCGCGGGCCGCGCAGGGCCGGCGCAGCGATCGGGTTGATCAGTACCAGGGAATCGACGGTGAGGTGTGAAGACACAGCGGCGGAGGCCACGATGGAGCCGAATGAATGCCCGAGAACCGTCACCCGCCCGCGGATTGCCATTGATTCGACCAGTGCGGTCAGCCAGGTCGCGTAGGCCCCGAGGTCGTGGGTGCGACCGGGCAACGGTTCTGACTCGCCGAAACCGGGCAGGTCGGGCGCAATGATGCGCGCTGGTGCCAGTTGGGCGATCACCTGCTCGAGGCCGTGGTGATCGCCTCGGAATCCGTGGACGACGACGATGGCGTCAGATGCATCCGGATCACCGTACTGCCAGTAGTACGTGCGGCTGCCGAGCACCCGCGTCTGGCGGCGCACGCCGGTTGTCGGTTGAGGCGGTGCCTGATGGTGCGAGGAGGGGTACGGCGCGGGTTGTGTCATCCCTTCCAGCTTAGGCCGACTGATGTCACAGCCCCGACGAATCTGGAGCCTGCCCGATGCAGCCTGATCAGGGTTGGCCGCGTCCGGCGCCGGCGTTCAGGCATCAGTCATAGACTCATCAGCGGGTTCATCACCTTGTCATCCACATTCAAGTCCATCCCAGTTCCCTGAGGAGTCTTGTGAGTTTCACCGCCCCCATCCAGCTTCCGGGCCTTGTCCTCAACCCGCAGTGGTACCGCAGTGCGGTGTTCTACGAGGTGATGATTCGAGCGTTCGTCGACAGCAAGGGCGATGGTGCAGGAGACCTCACGGGGCTGGCCTCGAAACTGGACTATCTGCAGTGGTTGGGGGTGGACGCGCTCTGGGTGCCGCCGTTCTTCACGTCGCCTCTCAAAGACGGAGGCTATGACGTCTCCGACTACAAAGCGATCCTGCCCGAGTTCGGAACGGTCGAAGAGTTCCGTGACCTGGTGACAAAGGTGCACGAGCGCAACATGCGTATCATCATGGACCTGCCGCTGAACCACACGTCTGACCAGCACGATTGGTTCGAACAATCGCGCACCGACCCGGATGGGCCATACGGCGACTTCTACGTCTGGAGCGACACCGACGAGAAGTTCCCCAACGTGCGCATCATCTTCACCGACTATGAAGACTCCAACTGGGCATTTGACCCGGTCAGGCGGCAGTTCTACTTTCACCGCTTCTTCTCCCACCAGCCAGACCTCAACTACGAGAACCCGGCTGTGCATGCCGCGATCTTCGACGTTGTTCGTTTCTGGCTCGCCATGGGAGTGGACGGCTTTCGGTTGGACGCAATCCCCTACCTGTATGAGTCGGAGGAGGGCAACGGAGAGGGCGAGCCGCCCACCCACGACTTCATTCGAGCACTGCGGTCGATGGTGGACGACGAGTTTCCGGGCCGAGTGCTGATCGCCGAGGCGAATCAGTGGCCGCGCGAGGTTGCCGCATTTCTCGGCACCGACGAAGAGCCGGAATGCCACATGGCCTTCGACTTTCCGGTGATGCCGCGCATCTTCTACTCCCTGCGCTCCCAACACGCCGGCGAATTGATCCAAGTGCTGTCAGAAACGACGGACATTCCGACCGGGGCCGGTTGGGCAGTATTCCTGCGCAACCACGACGAACTCACACTGGAGATGGTGTCGGAGGAGTACCGTCAGGCAATGTACGGCTGGTACGCCTACGACCCGCGCATGCGTGTGAACGTGGGCATCCGCCGGCGCCTGGCGCCGCTGCTCGACAACTCGCGTTCAGAGCTGGAGCTCGTGCACGCCCTGCTGTTCTCGCTCGAGGGCAGCCCCTTCTTGTACTACGGCGATGAGATCGGCATGGGTGACAATATCTGGTTGCCGGATCGTGACTCGTCGCGCACCCCGATGCAATGGACCCCAGATCGCAATGCGGGCTTCTCGTCTGCCGACCCGGGCCAGCTCTACCTGCCCGTTGTTCAATCGCTCGTCTACCACTACAGCCACGTCAACGTTGAGGCCCAGCTGGCACAATCCCGCTCCCTGCTGCACTGGGTGCGCAACGTGATCCACGTGCGCAAGGCGCACCCGGCGTTCGGACTCGGGTCGATGCACGTTCTGGAGACTGACCACGAATCCGTGTTGGCCTTTGTGCGCTCCCACGAAGGCGCCGTCAGCCATCCGAGCGAGCCAGCAGAAGATATCCTCTGCGTGTTCAGCTTCGCCCACAATCCGATCTCGGTCACAATTTCAGCGGAGCAGTGGGCGGACCGTACGCTGACCGACGTGTTCGGAGGCGAGCGTTTTCCTTCGGTAGGAGCAGACGGCTTGATCACCCTCACGCTGGGAACACAGAGCTTCTACTGGCTGCACCTGGGGCACCCCACCAGGCGGCACTGAGGGGCGCGCCGAGGGTCGCGCCGAGGGTCGATTACAGCTCAGGTAGTACAGCTCAGCGAGTACAGCGGGTACCGCTCGGAGGCGGACGCACAGTCTCGCAGCCGGTGTCAGTGGCTCCCAATAGAGTGGTCACGTGAACATCAGTCAAGAAGTCAGTACCGAAATCGAAGCGACAGCCCCAATGCCGAGTTGGTACGAAAAGGTCGGTGTCTTCGACCTCGAGACCACAGGCATCGATACCTCAACGTGCCGAATCGTCACCGCGCACGTCGGGGTTCTTGATGCCGCCGGGCAGCCGATTCAGGGAACCGATTGGCTGATAGATCCGGGCGTCGAGATTCCGGCACAGGCCACCGCAGTGCACAAGATCACCACTGAACATGCCCGCGAGCACGGGCGGCCGCCGGCCGAGTCGATTGCTGAGATCGTGGCCGCCCTGTCGACGCTTCTGAGCCAAGGCGTGCCGGTCGTGGTCTACAACGCGCCGTATGACCTGAGCCTGTTGGCACACGAGGCGCGTCGCCATGGCCTTCCGGTGCTCGACTCCCCGGCGCCGATCATCGATCCACTGGTGATCGACAAGGCCGTCGATCGCTACCGCAAGGGTAAACGCACCCTGGAGGCGGCGACCGCCGTCTACGGGGTCTTCCTTGAAGACGCGCACAACGCTGCTGCCGACGCCATCGCTGCCGGACGCGTGGCGCAGGCACTGGGCCGCAAATACTCCGAGGCGCTGGAGTTCAGCGCAGACGAGTTGCACAACCGCCAGGTGGGTTGGAGCCAGGATCAGGCCGCAAGCTTCCAGGAGTACATGCGCGAGAAGCGGAATGAGCCGCAGTTCGTGGCTTCCGGCGCCTGGCCGCTGCGCTAGTCAGAGGCTGTTCTCGCCAAGCCTGCACTGAATCAGGGCTGTGCTCAACCACGGCTGTGCTCAACCAAGGCTGTGCTCAATCAAGGCTGTGCTCAACCACGGCTGTGCTCAACCAAGGCTGTGCTCAACCACGGCCACGACCCACACTTTGAGACAGCACGAAGGCGACCGGCAGATGCCGATCGCCTTCGTGAATGACTGGGTGCTTAGGAGCCGAAGCCCTTGTAGCGGGTGTTGAACTTCTCAACGCGGCCGGCCGAGTCCATGATGCGCTGCTTGCCGGTGTAGAACGGGTGCGACTCCGACGAGATCTCGACGTCGATCACCGGGTAGGTCTTGCCGTCTTCCCACTCGATGGTCTTCGCGCTGCCGACGGTGGAACGCGTCAGGAACGCCTTGCCCGAGGCCAGGTCGCGAAACACAACCGGGGCGTACGTGGGGTGGATGCCAGACTTCATGAAAACTACCTTCGCGATTCGAATATTGGGGACTCGAGCAGGGCTCGAAAGCTGCGGCGGTCTTTCGACCAACGATCAATCGTAGCAGATGCCCGGCCGATGCATCACAGCTTGGATGACGGTTGCTCTGCGGCGCGTCATCGAGTCGCGAAGTCAGAACTATTCACTCCGATGGTTGGATGGTCGAATGAGACAACAACGCGGTTCAGTGATCTGGCCGGTGGTGCACGACGAGCGCCGTGCCCTGATCAAAGACTTGGAGCAACTGCCTGCCGCCGACTGGGAGACCCCGTCATTGCAGCGATTGGGATGTGCACGACGTTGTGGCACACCTCGTCGATACGGTGTGCTCCTGGCGGAGAGACTGCCACAAGCTGCAGCGTCAGGGCCAGCATGGGACCGGACATCAAAGAGGCACAACGATCGGTGCGCCCAGGGTCGCCATCGCAACGGGCACAGCACGGCACCCACACAACTTCGTGACCTGGTCGAGAAGATTGATTGAGAAGATTGGCTGGGCGAAGAATTTTCCTTACGCCGAGGTCAGCGTGAGTAGGGCTCGCATCGCATCACCGGCACGCTCATAGGGCACGAACACGTGGTCGTGGGTGTACCCGGCGACAACGTTGGCGCTGATGTTCTCGGCCGTGAGTACGCGACTGATCGCGGCAGTCAGCCCCACTGCATCCAGTGACGAGTGAACCTCGAGGGTGATCCAGGCAGCGACGTAGTTGTAAGCGAGCCCCAGCTCGTCTGCCTGTTCCTTTGCGATGACCAGGGTCAGGCCTTCCTGCTCTCGTACCGTGACGATTGGGACGATGCCCGCGGGAACATCCGCTTTGACCCTCGCGTAGACAAATCGGCCATCGTTCAACCGGGGCGACATTGTGCGCAACAACGTATCCAGATTCGTCTCTCCGGTCACTGTGCCTCCCCTTGCTCTGGACTCATCCTAGGCGTCGCTCGCATTGGAGCCGGGTCAACGGGGAGGAACCTCGGCGGGGCCGGGCTGAACCCGACTCGGGCGGTGGCTAGCATTATTGACATGTCCTCACCGGTTCTGATGGTCGCGCTTTTTCGCAACCTCAACCTCGGCCACATCGGCAGCCCGACGAAAGAACAACTCGTCGGGGCTTTTGGCGGGAATGGCGTTGCGCGTAGCTTCCAGACCAACGGCACCATTCTCTTCGCCTCGGAGAAGCCCCGAGCCGCTGTGCGCCAAGCACTCCTTTCTCTGCGTGAGAGCGGCTATACGCATATCGCCGTCGTTCGCCCCCTCGCCGAGATTGAGTGGGTGGTGCAGGTAACGCCCTTGCCGGATCCGGGCGAGGACGTGTATCGAAGTATGATCTCCTTCTTTGACCTCAAGTCTCTGCCAACGATCGAGCTTCCGTTGCGAAGCCGTGATCAGCTGGTCGAGCTGCGCAGCCTCGACGAACGCAGCGCAGCAAGCGTGTGCTGGAAACCGAGAAACACTGCCGGAGATGTCACTGGTCTTCTCGAAACACTCCTGCAGGTGCCGGTTACAACGCGCTCCCTCGGCACCCTGCAACGGCTGGTCGCCGCCGCACACAGGTTCGGTTTCTAGAGTCGCCCCGCCGCACCCGAACCTCACCGAATGCACCCGTGGGTGCGGAAGGGCGAACACACAGGCTTGGGAGGTGCCCCAAGCGTTCGGGTCTTACCACGCGGGATTACCTCCCACTTCTCCGACCACTGTAGGTGCCAGATGCCCGCGCAGCCTCTCGGAAGTTCAGCGTCGGCTCGACCTCATGGCCTTCACCACGGTGACGACACACTCCTCCTGCGCATCCGCGGTGTTCCCAATACATTCGCCATCAGCAAGCGTTGCGTAGTGCGGGGAATCCACGGCGTACAGGGCGATGCTCCCCTCATCGTCGGAATGAATACCCCAGCCGTACTTCTTGCCGAGATCGGATGCCCTCAGGCACGGCCTGCCAACGCTGAAGTATTCGACCCTGGCGGCCGGTCGACCGAATTCGGTTATGCCAGCTCGATCGGCGTAGACGGTGAAAATCACGTCGTCTGACGTGTAACGGTAGGGGTTCTCAGCGATCCGTCGGCGAGCGTGCGGAACGCCGAGGCGCTGTGCAGTGGTAGAGAGTCTAGCCGACCGGTGGGGACGGCCAGTAGTCTCCACACTCCTGTGCGATCGTCACCGGAGGTGACAGACTGGCGCCATGACGTCGAGATGGTGATCGGAGCAATTGAAATGACCTTCCGAAGCCATACGAGTACCGTCGATGTGCTGGGTCCGTGGTCGCTCGTGACAAGCAAGATGTTCTGGGAAGGCTTCGCACCCGGTGCGTTGCAATCAAATGATCGCCCGGAGATCCGCACGGTCTTCTTCACCGAGGCTGATTGGCGCCGCGTCGAGACCCAGGTCTCGCAGTCAGGTGCGGCCGCCCAGATCATGGTGACCGGAGACGGTCACCTCGACGCGGCGGTGGCGCAGGTGATGCGCTTCCTCTCGCTGGACATCGATGCACGCCAGTGGCCACAAGTGGGCGAACGCGACCCGGTCATCGCCGATGCCCAGGCACGGCTACCCGGACTTCGCCCATGTGGCTTTCACTCTCCCTACGAGGCAGCGGCCTGGGCGGTGCTCTCTGGGCGCATCCGTATCGTGCAGGCGGCACGGCTGCGCCAAGACATCATCGAGCGCCACGGTGACCACGGCGCCTTTCCGGCTCCTTCGGTCTTGCGCGACCTGGATCTCGACCTTCCTGGGCGCAAGACGGAGTATTTGCACTCAGTCGCCGAGGCGGCGCTGGAGGGCCGTCTCGACGCGGAGGCATTGCGGTCGGCCGATTCAGATGACGCCCTCGCAACGATTCAGGAGGTGAAGGGACTCGGACCGTTCGGGGCAGAACTCGTTCTCATCCGAGGCGCAAACGCCGCCGACGTGCTCCCCCACAACGAACACCGCCTCGCAGCTGAAATCGTCGAGCTCTGCGGCGCGGGTCGCGACCTGGATGACCTTTCTGACGTGTGGAAACCGTTCCGGAGTTGGGCGGCGGTGCACCTGCGAGCCCTGCGCGAGCAGCGCACTCACGAGATCAGTGGATCTCGGGGAACGCGAGAACCGCGAGCCCTCTAACTGCAGGATCGGTCCGGTTGGTCAGGAGAACGGTGATGATCCTGCGCCCAGGGCATTGAGCCGTCAGTTCGCATCCGCTTTTCACGCAGTGGCCGATTCAAGATCAATCATTCACGTGGGTCGGCAACCAAGCCTGCCCCGGTCTCCAGAACGGTCTTCAACCCGCTGAGCACCATCATCCAACCTGTGCCCGCGACGTTCGCAGCCGTTCCGGGAGAGTTTTCGAGTTGGTCATGAATGACTGTCAGTAGGCAGAATCCGCCTTCGTGCGGCTCGATCTCCCAACTCACCCTGCTCGACGGTTCGTCGACAAGCTGTGGGTCATACAGTGAGCGCCAGCCGACGACGAGCCGCCGTGGCCGGTCGGACGCAATCACGAGCTCATCGCCCCACAGCGATAAACCATCCGGGGCGTGGTAGCGAAAAGGGGTGCCCAACTCACCAGTGGTGTCGACTCGGGAACCATAGAAGTAGCGAGCGGAGAACTCGGGTTTGATGATCGCATCCCAGATCTCGCTGGGCGACGCCTTGATGAATATCTGATAGACCTGTGCGGCCGTTTGTCCAGTTGGCTCAAGCCGATTCATGGGATTCCTCCAGTTGTGATTTCACCTGGGTGAGGGCGACGACACGGGATTCGGTGTACTTGTCGATCCCCCGGACGTCACCGGACCACAACATCCGTTCCGGCCTCGGTCTCGGCATACGTTGCGATCGCTGTGGCGAGACTGGCCCGTGCCGTGGTGAGAATTGCCGCGACCTGATCAAACATGGGGCCGATCCTCTGGCCCATCTCAGCGGGATCCATCGTGTCGGTCACTGCGGCCAGCCGTACCGCGGGTATCGGCTTCACCACATAATCTGCAGACATTTCGTTCTCCTTCTCGATCATCCTCAGGCGGGACTCCACAGCTGCCAGCCGAATGCTGGAAACACGCAATTCCTTCAAACTGTGTGAGAGTCAAGCTGTGTGAGGGTGAAGCGGATGCAGTCGGAACTTTACTTTAAAACACATGGCCCAGTAGCTTGATCTTCACGCCTTTGGCGTAACGAACATCTTAGGAGCACGATGGTGGCGTCTTCAGACAAGTCAGACAAGAACGTCGAACTGCTCCACGAGATCGCCGAGCGACTCGGCGCGAATGGGCAGATCGAGATCGGAACCATGTTTCGAAGCCCCGGATTGCGCACAGGGACCAAGATCTTCGCGTTTCTGGGGCGTGAGGATCGGCTGATCGTCAAGCTCCCCCGTGAACGCGTCATCGCAATGGTTGAGAGTGGTGGTGCCGAGCCGGTCACCATGGGCACCCGTACGATGCGTGAGTGGGTCGCAATTGATCCCGATGCTGACCCCCAGTCGACGCTCGAAACCTGGACCGCGATGGCGCGAGAAGCGCTTCTCTTTGTTCGCGAAAGCGACGAGAATCACTGACGAGTTGGGTCAGAATGCTCTTTCTGAGCATCAGAGAGCATACTCGCGGGCCACGTCAAGGAGCCGGGCTCGGCTGGTCCGTGACAGTCCGCTTCGAACCGCGATTACACCCCGGTGGTCAACCGTCGCGTCGACCTCGTCGATCTCGTCGACCGGTAGAAACCGCAACACTACGATAGGGAAATGCCGATCTTGTCAGAATCCAGGAATGACGAGCGTGTGGAGCTTCGATGGTCGTTCGCTCGAAGCATCGACGAGATCTGGACTGGCCTGACGGATCCACGGTTCCTCCCGCTGTGGATCGGCCAGCCGGTCGAAACCGACCTGACGGCAGGTGGCCGATTCGTCATCGACCACGGTGACGGAGCCCTGTCGCGCAACCAACTCCTCGAGGTGCAGCGCCCACACCTTCTGGTCATGACGTGGGAGTTTCCTGACGAACCGGTTTCACACATCCGGATTGATCTGACGGCACAAGACGACGTGACCACCACCGCACAACTGGTGCACTCTGGCCTCGGCGAGCTCACGGCGAACTACAGGATCGGCTGGGTGACCCATTTCACGTATCTTGAAGCGGCGGTAGACGGTTCCCCACTTCCGGGAGAACAGTTCTGGAACCTCTACGCCACGCTGACCGCTCTCGGGCAGTGAGTGTTCAGCTGAGAAGCGTCAAATGGCGCGCGCCGCGTAGCGGCCGTCGGTCTCCGTCAACTTGATGTCGATCCCGAAAGCGTTGGTGAGGGTTTCCGAGTTCATCACGTCGGAGATCGGGCCGGCCGAGACGAAGGAACCGTTCGCAATGATCAAAGCGTGCGTGAACCCCTTGGGGATCTCCTCGACGTGGTGCGTCACCATAACGATTGCGGGAGAGCCGGGTGCACTCGCGTAACCGCCCAGCAGCTGCAGTAGTTCTTCACGAGCCCCGAGATCCAGACTTGCGGCGGGCTCATCGAGGAGCAGGATCTCCGGATCGGTCATCACCGCGCGCGCGATCTGCACTCGCTTCTGCTCCCCATCGCTCAGGGTGCCGAACTTTCGCTCCGCCAGATGATCAAGATTCCACTCGGCCAATACGCGCCTGGAGCGGCGTTCGTCGATCTCCTCGTACTCCTCCAACCAGCGGCCGGTCACGGAATACGCGGCGGTCATCACGACGTCGAGCACGGTCTCGTTCGCCGGCAGTCGTTTGGCCATGGCGCTCGAGGCGAATCCGATCCGTGGACGCAGTTCGAACACGTCGATGTGACCCAACCGCTCCCCCAGCACGACAGCCTCGCCACTGGATGGGTGCATCATTGCGGCAGCCAATTGCAACAACGTGGTCTTGCCTGCACCGTTGGGCCCCAGGATCGCCCAACGTTCGTCATCGTTCACCGACCAGTTGATCGAATCGAGGATCGCTTTTGAGTCGCGCACCACAGAAACATCGGTCAGGGAGAGAACATGAGACATGACGCCCAGCCTACTTGAGCATCAGCTGAGGACACGGTCATAGACCGTGCGTGTGGCGCGGGCAATCGTGTCCCAATCGAAGTGTGATTGTGCTCTCTGCCGGCCCGCCTCGCCCATAGCTCTAGCGCGCTGAGGATCGCTGATGACCTCGATCAGTGCCGCTGCCAGGTCTCGCACGAATTTCTCCGGGTCGATGGGGGTTCCTGTTCCGTCGGTGACCTGCTCGATGGGTACCAGAATCCCGGTGACCCCGTCGTCGACCACCTCGGGAATACCACCGGTGGCGCTACCCACCACGGGGAGCCCGCAGGCCATCGCCTCCAGGTTCACGATGCCGAGTGGCTCATAGACCGACGGGCAAACGAACACGGTCGCTGCGGTGAGCACCGCTGAGAGCTCCCGGTGCGCCAGCAGGGTATCGATCCAGACCACCCCGGTGCGCTGCTCCTGCAGCTGGCGCACACCGGCGGTCACCTCCGCCATCAACTCCTCGGTATCGGGGGCACCGGCGCAGAGAACCAATTGCACGTCTGCAGGCAACAGCTCTGCCGCCCGTAAGAGGTAGGGCAAGCCCTTTTGGCGCGTAATCCTGCCCACGAAGACGACGGTCGGCCGTGTGGGGTCGATCCCCATGCGAGCGACTACTTCTGGGTCGTGCACCGGCTGCCACCGGTTCAGGTCGATCCCGTTGTGGATCACGTGCACATCGTCTGGGTCGAGCGACGGGTAGGAGCGCAGGATGTCGTGGCGCATCCCACCAGACACCGCGATCACGGCATCGGCCGCCTCGAACGCTGTCTTCTCTATCCAGCTCGAGACCGCATATCCTCCGCCCAGTTGCTCGGCCTTCCACGGCCGCAGCGGCTCCAGACTGTGAGCGGTCACCACGTGAGGGATGGAATGCAAAAGCTTCGCAAGGTGCCCGGCCCCGTTGGCGTACCAGGTGTGCGAATGCACGAGGTCAGCATGCCGGGCGTCTTCGGCCATTTGCAGATCGACCCCGAGCGTCACCAGGCTCGGATTCGCGTTGTTGAGCTCGTCGGGCGGGCGGTACGCGAACACGTCGGGCTCGTCGCGGTCTCGACCGAAGCAGCGCACGGTCACGTCGATATCGGCACGCAATGAGCGCACCAACTCGGCAACGTGTACCCCGGCGCCGCCATAAATCTCAGGTGGATACTCTTTGGTGAAAAGGTTCACTCGCATCCTCTGAAGCTAGTACGTTTCGCC
This sequence comes from Homoserinimonas sp. OAct 916, assembly GCF_003260275.1. Classification (GTDB taxonomy): domain Bacteria; phylum Actinomycetota; class Actinomycetes; order Actinomycetales; family Microbacteriaceae; genus OACT-916. The sequence continues at coordinate 76,734 of NZ_QJHB01000006.1, forward strand.
GGTGTGGCTCTACTGTTGAGACATGCTGACAAAGAAGATCTTCGGAATCGTTCTGGCTGGCGGCGAGGGCAAGAGGCTGATGCCGCTGACTGCCGACCGGGCAAAACCGGCCGTGCCATTCGCCGGCCAGTACCGACTGATCGACTTCGCGTTGTCCAATCTGCTCAACTCCGGTCTTCGGCAGATCGTCGTGCTCACGCAATACAAGTCGCACAGCCTTGACCGTCATATTTCCCAGACGTGGAGGCTTCCCGGGATGCTCGACTCGTACGTCGCCTCGGTTCCGGCGCAGCAACGACTGGGTAAACGCTGGTTCAGTGGGTCGGCCGATGCCATCCTGCAGAGTCTTAACCTGTTGCGAGACGAGAAGCCCGACATCGTGGTTGTGGTCGGCGCCGATCACGTGTATCGCATGGACTTCAGCCAGATGATTCAACATCACGTCGACTCGGGCGCGGGTGCCACGGTAGCCGCGATTCGGCAGCCGATCTCATTGGCCAATCAGTTCGGTGTGATCGAGGTCAAAAATGATAACCCGAATCGCATCAATGCGTTTCTGGAGAAGCCGAGCGACCCGGTCGGCCTCTCTGACTCTCCTGACGAAGTGCTCGCATCCATGGGCAACTACGTCTTCAACGCGGATGCCCTGATCGAGGCGGTCACACGTGACGGCGATCGCAGTGACTCCAGCCACGACATGGGTGGCGACATCGTCCCCGATTTCGTTGCACGCAATGATGCTGCCGTCTATGACTTGCAGGACAACATCGTGCCGGGCTCGACCGAGCGCGACCGTTACTACTGGCGCGATGTGGGAACGATCGATTCGTTCTTCGACGCACACCAGGATCTGATTTCGACGCTCCCTGTGTTCAACCTGTACAACCGTGAATGGCCGATCTTCAGCCAACAGTTGAACTCACCACCCGCGAAACTGGTCCGTGACGGCCGAGGCGACCTCGGCTCCATGATTGACTCCATCATCTCGCTCGGATCGGTGATCTCGGGGGCTCACATCGAACGCTGTGTGCTGGGGCCGTGGTCGGTTGTCGAGTCGGGTGCGAGGGTCTCGAACTCGGTACTCTTCGACCGCGTGAACATCCAAGCCGGTGCCGTTGTCACCCGGGCCATCCTCGACAAGGATGTTGTGGTGGAGGCCGGAGCCCAAGTGGGCGAATCCATCGAACGGGATCTGGCTCGTGGATTCACCGTGACCGACTCCGGCATCACGGTGGTTGGCAAGGGAGAAATAGTCCGACCGTAGAGGCCCCACCGCGGACATTGGTCAACTGCGGTGTGGATCAGCCTTCGGTGTGGATCAGCCTTCGGTATGGATCGGACGTGGTGTGGATCAATTTTCGGTGAAGGTGGGCCAGGTGTCTGGCTGGTCGGTGATGACCCGGCCGGTGGGGGTGGTCCATTCCAGTACTCCCGGGGAGATTTGTTTCACTTCCCACCCGCCGTGGTGTTTCAACGTGTGGTGGCCGCGGCAGAGGTGGGCGAGGTTGTCGGGCACGGTGGGGCCACCTACTTCGGCGGGGATGGTGTGGTCGATGTCGCACCGGCCGGCAGACCGGGTGCAGCCCGGCTGTCGGCACCGGCCATCTCGCAACCGAAGGAACCGGCGAAGTTTCGCCGACGGCCTATACGTGTCGGCGGTCAATGCCATCCCGGTGACCGGGTGGGTGAGCAGCCGGGTCAGCCTGGGTGCGTCGGCGGCCAACCGGCGGGCGGTGGCCGGGTCGATCGGACCCTTCCCCGCGAGCGTCGGTGGTTCCAGCCGAACTTTCCCGGGTTTCGTCCCCGTACCAGTGCCTGTATCGCGGGCAGTGTTCGTGCCTGTGCTGGTATCGGCGCCGGTGTGTGGATCTGTGGCGTCAGTGTCAGCGTTGTCTGTGTTGAGGAGGGTGAGTGCGGGGATCACGATGGCGATCTCGGCGCGGATGCCGATGCCGGCGTGGTGGGGGGCGTCTTCGCAGCCGGTGGGTTGCCCGGTCAGTAACAGCTCGCAGGCCAAGTCGGCGCGCAACTGGTCATAGCTGCGTGGCTCACCGGTGACCAGGTCACCGGTGACCAGGTCACCGGTGTCAGGGTCGAGGGTGCGGGCGCCGGCGGCGCCGGTGATGGCTTTGGCCTGCTGGGTGAGCCGGTCCAGGATGCCCTCCGCCAACACGGTCGGCACGGTCATACCCAGCTCGGACAGACCGTCACCGATGTCGTGCACCCACACCCGGCGTTGTTTGTACGCCTGGTCGTACCGTTGCTGAAAAGTGACCTCGCCGCACGTCGCGGCCGCCCGTTGCGCGTACCGGCCGAGCCTGCCCGGGGTGGTGTCGGCCGCTTTGTCCAACACCACCTGTTCGTAGACGGCGCGGGCGGTGTCGTCCTGGATGGGCAGGCCGTGGTCGGCGATCACCCGGATATGGGCGAGGTCGATGCGGCCGTCGTTGAGAGCGGCCACCGCGGCCGGGTAGTCGGTGACGAACCGTTCCGCGTCAGCGAGGCGGCGACCCATGGTGCGCTCAGAGACCCGGTGCGCCGCGGCGAGGTCGGCGACCAGGGACCGGTGCGCGATCGACGGGTCACAACCGTACAGTTCGGTGTTACCGGCCCGCACCCACACCGCCAGGGTCGCCAACTCGTGCAACTCCTGGGCCTGCAGGGCACCCATCTGCTGCCGGATCACCACCGTGCGGGCGATCGCAGCCGCCGCCATCTCGTCACCGGGACCAAACAGAACAGCGTTCCCACCGACCGTGGATTCGTCGACCCCCGGTGGGTGGTCAGGCATGGCGTTCGGCACAGAGTCAACGGTGGGGGGTTCGCCGGGGCAGAACCTGTCACCATCATCAGATTCGAACATATGTTCCATATACAGAGTCAACCATGACCCACCGACATTTCGACCGGCGAGTGACAGGCCTGTGGATAACTTTGCTCGACCCTGCCGGGACGGTGATCAACAGGGTCAATTCGGCACCGACCTGAGCACCGCTCTCTCCGAACAACCGCAAGTGAGTCTGCCGAACCGAGGTAGGTGCGACGGCCGAAGCGAGGTGGGTGCGACGGCCGTCATCATCTCCCCCGGGCTGAAGGACACGGGTCTTGTACTTCTACTTGTACTTGTACTTCGGCTCTCACGGTTGCCGATTTCGCCATTGGACTCGCCATCGGAGCCGCCACCCGGGAGGGGTGCACTGGAGCGAGCACCAACGGCTACGGCACCCTCGGTCACCCATGGACGCGTTCAGATCCGGCTATTCGCGAGAAATGGCGCCCCACTATTCCGCTCTGCCAGCACTATTCCGCTTTGCCCCACTACTCCGCTCTGCCACCATTAGGGAAAAGGCAGGACAGAATCAGTGGCCCATGCCAAGGCCGCCGTCGACCGGAATGACGGCACCGGAAATGTAGCCGGCATCATCTCCTGCCAACCAGACGGCCACCCTGGCCACTTCCTGGCTGGTGGCGAACCGACCCGCCGGGATGGCCTTTTTGTACGCAGCCTGCTGTTCGGCGGGCAATTCGGCGGTCATGTCTGTCTCGATGAAGCCTGGAGCGATCACATTCGCTGTTATCCCTCGCGCACCGAGTTCCCGGGTGATGGAACGCGCAAGTCCGACGAGCCCCGCTTTCGACGCCGCATAGTTCGCTTGGCCCGCCCCGCCGTACAGCCCAACGACGCTCGAAACCAGGATGATGCGCCCAAAACGCTGACGCAGGAAGCCCTTCGACGCGCGTTTCACTACCCGGAAGGCCCCGGTGAGGTTCGTGTCGACCACCTCGGTGAAATCATCATCCGACATGCGCATGAGCAGCGTATCGCGGGTGATCCCAGCATTCGCAACCACGACCTCGACCGGACCGAGCTTGTCTTCGACAACAGTGAACGCCTGATCGATCGTCGACGGGTCGGTCACGTCGGCGTGCACCGTGAGGGCTCCCTCAGGGCCGGAACCGCTGCGCGCCGTCACAGCCACACGATGCCCCGCGGCCAGAAACTCCTCGGCCATCGAATATCCGATACCTCGATTGCCGCCTGTGATCAGAACCGTTCTGGCCGTCATTTGTCTCTCCCTCAAAGTCGGTACACCACACTCGCTGCACCTGAGATCGGTGCGTCAAATGTCGTTGCGTTCAATTTCATTGCGTTCAAAGTCACTACGTTCAAAGTGCAAGCGTTCACAGTCAATGCGCTCACAGTCCCTGCACCCAAATTCGCCACCTGCGCATGCGCTCGCGCTGGTTCGCCGGATATGGGACCAGTCAGCTGCCAATCGGATTCAAGCTTAGGCTTAACCCAGACAAGCCGGCCTCCGGCTCGCGTAAACTGGTTGCGAGACATGAAACCCCAATCGATCACATCGTTGCCGCCCTCTCCGGAGGTGGACCGGCATTCCCGGATGGTGAAATATTCACTCGCAATGGGGATTCGCGTGCTCTGCATCGTGGCGGTCCTTTTTGTTCACGGCTGGTGGTTGCTGATCCCTGCACTGGGCGCCATATTCCTGCCCTACTTCGCGGTCGTGATCGCCAACAATTCCTGGTTCGCCGGCGGGGCAGACGTGGAGCAACCGGGCGGCATCGTGCTCCGCGATCCGGCACTTCCGGGAGCCGGCTCTGCACAGCCGCCACCCCCCAGCTCACACGGGTTCGCCTCCGAGAGTCGCGGCGACGAACCGAAAACCGAAGCGTGATGAGCTCAACAGATACTTCTCTGACGCCGGTCTGCTCTCGCGCGGGCTGCCGCGACGGTGCCCACTGGCGCGTCGAGTGGCGCAACCCGAAGATCCACAACGCAGATCGCGTCAAGGTCTGGCTGGCCTGCGATGAACACCGGGAGTTCTTACACGACTATCTGGCAACCAGGCAGTTCCCCGTGGCTGTTGTTCCGCTGGTGGCTGCCGACCAGGCGGAGGGCGGATGAACGCGCTGAAGTTCGGCTTCACTCGGCGCTGGGCCGGCTATATCGCTCTCGCGATCCTTTTTGCAGCGGCCTGCGCGGGGCTCGGCATGTGGCAGATGGCGCGACGGGCCGAGGCGGTCACCGAGATTGAACGCGTCGATGCGAACTTCGACAGCACGCCGATCGCCCTCGCTGATGCGCTGCCGAACTTACAAGCATTCGACCCGGCCCAGAAATGGCTTCCGGTGACGGTGACCGGACAGTATCTGGTGGATGAGGCGATGCTGGTGCGCAACCGGCCTCTTCAGGGACCGGGTTTTGAACAATTGGTTCCGCTGAAACTCGCGGACGGCACCGTGTTCATCGTCGACCGCGGCTGGTTGCCGACCGGAAACACGCAGGATCTGCCCGAGGTGATTCCGGCTCCCCCGTCGGGCACCGTCACCGTCGTTGCCCGGTTGAAAGCCGGAGAGCCCGCCATCGCCGGACGTGGTGATGTGCCCGGTCAGATCGCTACCATCGAACTCGCCAAGATCGAGGGCCTGCTGGGGCTGCCCACTTTCACGGGAGCCTATGGACTGATGGACTCCGAGACACCGCCGGCCACTCAAGAACGGCCAGTGGCGGTCACCAGGCCGGTCGCCGACGAGGGTCCGCACCTCAGCTATGCGTTTCAGTGGTTCACCTTCGGTGTTCTCGGGTTCATCGGTCTCGGCTATATCGTGCGCACCGAATATCGCCGGTTGAACGAAGACGACCCCGAGGAGCAGGAGAGGGAGGCGGCGCGCCAGTCCCGGCGGGACAGGCGCGGGCGCTCCGATGCCGACATCGAGGACGAGATCCTCGATTCCCACCAGTAACCGCCGTACCACTGGCGCTGGCGGCGGCGGCCGTTCGCACGCGTTGGCTCGACCACGTCGGCGCCGATCTGTTCTGCCAGCGATGTCGGCTCAGAAACGCCAGCTCAGAAACGCCCATTCAGAAACACCAGCCCAGCGAACACCGCTCCCGGCCGTCAGCCGATGCCCGTCAGCTCAGCGAAATAAGGTCGGCGTAGTCCTTGTTCCAGTGGTCTTCGGTGCCTTCGGGCATGATCAGCACGCGCTCGGGGTTCAGCGCCTGCACCGCGCCCTCATCGTGGCTGACCAGAACGACGGCTCCCGAGTAGTTCGCCAGTGCATCGAGGATCTCGGCGCGGCTGGCCGGGTCCAGGTTGTTCGTCGGTTCGTCCAGCAGCAGTACGTTCGCCGCCGAGACCACCAGCATCGCCAACGCGAGCCGGGTCTTCTCTCCGCCCGACAGCACCCCGGCAGGCTTGTGGCCGTCATCGCCGGTGAACAGGAACGAACCGAGCACCCGGCGAGCCTCGGTCTCGGTCAGCTGGGGTGAGACCGACACCATATTCTGCAAAACAGTGCGCTTCACGTCGATCGTTTCGTGTTCCTGGGCGTAGTAGCCGACCCGCAGACCGTGTCCCGGTTCGATCTGGCCGGTATCGGGTTCATCCACACCCGCGAGGATGCGCAGCAGCGTCGTCTTGCCGGCACCGTTCAAGCCGAGAATAACGACCTTGGATCCGCGGTCGATCGCGAGGTCCACCGCGGTGAAGATCTCCAGCGACCCATAACTCTTGCTCAGGTTGTTGGCCATGATCGGCGTGCGCCCGCACGGAGACGGCTCGGGGAAGCGCAACTTTGCCACGCGATCAGTGACACGCACCTCGTCGAGGCCGGCGAGCATCTTCTCGGCGCGCCGAACCATCTGGTGCGCGGCGGCGGCCTTCGAGGCCTTGGCGCCGAATCGGGCGGCCTGCAATTGCAGCACTCCCGCCTTCTTCTCGACGTTGACGCGTTCCTTCTTGCGCCGTTCCTCGTCGCTGGCACGCTGGCGCAGGTAGTGCTTCCAGCCCATGTTGTAGATGTCGATCGTGGTGCGGTTGGCGTCGAGGTAGAACACGCGGTTGACCGTGTCCTCAACAAGAATTTCATCGTGGCTGATCACCATCAGCCCACCCGGGAAACCCTTCAAGAACTCGCGCAACCACACGACGGAGTCGGCGTCCAAGTGGTTGGTCGGCTCGTCCAGAAGCATGGTCTCGGCGCCGGAGAACAGAATGCGGGCCAGTTCGATGCGTCGACGCTGACCGCCGGAGAGGGTTGAAAGCGGCTGGTCCAGGATGCGGTCGGGCAGGCTGAGGTTGCTGGCGATCGAGGCCGCCTCCGCCTCGGCGGTGTAGCCCCCGAGCGCGTGAAACTTGTCCTCCAGCGAGCCATAGCGCTTCATGGCGGCGGCACTGACCTTCAGGTCGCTGCTCGCCATCTCTTCTTGCGCCTTCTGCATTCCGAGCACAGTGTGGCCGAGACCCCGGGCATCGAGAATTCTGGTGCGTGCGAGGTCGCTCGGGTTGCCCGAGCGCGGATCCTGCGGGAGGTAACCGATCTCTCCGGAGCGCTCGATCGTGCCCGCGGTGGGCTGCAGTTCGCCGGCGAGAGTCTTCGTCAGGGTAGTCTTGCCCGCGCCGTTGCGACCGACCAGGCCGATCTTGTCGCCGGGAGAGACCCGAAAGGTGACGTCGTCCATGAGCACGCGGGCGCCCACTCTGAGCTCAAGGTCGCGCACATTGAGCACAGTGGAGTTCCAATTCGTTTTACGGCGCCCCAGAATCAGGCGTATGGGTGAGCAGGGTACAGACCGGCGGATGCCGACAGAACAGACTACATCGCGAAGCCGAGGGCGCGCATCATGTCGCGACCGTCGTCGGTGATCTTGTTCGGGCCCCACGGCGGCATCCAGACCCAATTGATGCGGAACTGGTCCACCACGTCGTAGAGAGACTCGGTGATCTGCTCCTCGATCACGTCGGTGAGCGGGCAGCCCGCGCTGGTCAGGGTCATGCTGACCACGAGGGCATCGTTCTCGTCGTCCCAGCCGAGGTCGTAGATCAGGCCGAGGTCGACGATGTTGATCCCGAGTTCGGGATCCATCACGTCTTTCAGGGCTTCTTCAACCTCGTCATACCGTGCAGGAGATAGCGCGACAACCATGCGACTAGCCTACGTTCGCAGGAGTCAGAAAGCGATCGTAGCCCTCGGCCTCGAGACGGTCGGCCAGTTCGGGCCCGCCCTGCTCGGCGATGCGCCCGGCAACGAACACGTGCACGAAGTCTGGCTTGATGTAGCGCAGGATCCGGGTGTAATGGGTGATCAGAACGATGCCGAGACCCGTGGTCTCTTTTGCCCGGTTCACACCGTCGGCAACGATCTTCAACGCGTCGACGTCGAGGCCGGAGTCGGTCTCGTCGAGTACCGCGAATGCGGGCTTCAAGAGCTCGAGCTGCAGAATCTCGTGGCGCTTCTTCTCGCCACCGGAGAACCCCTCGTTCACGTTGCGCTCGGCGAACACCTTGTCCATGCGCAGGTTGGCCATCGACGTGCGGATGTCCTTCAGCCAGGTGCGAATGGGGGGCGCCTCGCCATCGATGGCGGTCTTGGCGGTGCGCAGAAAGTTGGTAACCGTCACTCCGGGGATCTCCACCGGGTACTGCATGGCGAGGAACAGTCCGGCGCGGGCGCGCTCATCGACCGACATCTCCAAGACGTTCTCGCCGTCGAGGGTGATCGTTCCCGAGTCGACCTGGTACTTCGGGTGGCCGGCGATCGCATAGGCGAGCGTCGACTTGCCGGAGCCGTTCGGGCCCATGATGGCGTGGATCTCACCCTTCTTGATGGTGAGGTCGACACCGTTGAGAATCTGCACGGTGCCCTGGTCGGTCTGCACGCTGACGTGAAGATCCGTGATTGCAAGCGTTGACATAAATTCTTGTTCCTGTTCTGTCAGTCACCGGCCGGGGGCCGGAGTCCGCGCGCTGACGCCGCGGGAAGTTCATGTGGATAGTGGTCGAGAGTGGAATCAGTAGGGGATCACAACGCTGGGGTCGATGTACACGTCGCCATCGATCATCGTGACCTCGTACACGGGCACCGGTTCGAACGCCGGCAGCGTCAACGCCGCCCCGGTGACCAAGGAGAATTTCGAGCCGTGGGCCCAGCATTCCAGCGTTTCATCTTCGACGAAGCCTTCCGACAGGGAGACGTCACCGTGGGTGCAGGTGTCGCCGATGGCGTACACGGCATCGGCCGCGTCGCGAACCACTGCGATCGGAACCTCGTCGATGATCACTCGTACGGCCTCGTTCACCGGGAGATCATCGAGCGCACAGACCTTGACACTGGCCATCAGGCGCTGACCCCCTGATTCAATTCCTGCTCGATTGCGTCGTGGATGCGCTGCTCCAGTTCTGGGGAACCGATCTGCTGCACCACCTCGCCGAGAAACCCGCGCACGACGAGCCTTCTGGCCTCGTCGGGGTTGATTCCGCGAGACTGCAAATAGAACAGTTGCTCGTCATCGAAACGGCCGCTGGTTGACGCGTGGCCGGCCCCGGCGATGTCACCGGTCTCGATCTCCAGGTTGGGGATCGAGTCGGCTCGCGCACCGGGCGTGAGAATCAGGTTGCGGTTCTCTTCGTAGGTGTCTGTAGCGGTACCCGATTGACGGATCAGCACATCGCCGACCCAGACGGTGCGTGCCGCATCGCCTTGCAGCGCACCCTTGTAGGTCACCCGGCTACGGGTGTGTGCGGCGTCATGGTTCACGAAGACCCGCTGCTCCAGATGCTGGCCCTGGTCGGCGTAGTAGAGCCCGAAGAGCTCAGCGTCGCCGCCGTCGGTGTTCAGGTGAACCGACGGGTTCAACCGCACCAGGCTTCCGCCCAGCGAGACAACGACGTGTTTGAGCTTTGCGTCGCGTCCGACCGTGGCGAAGTGGCTGGCGAGATGCACCGCGTCGTCGTCCCATTGCTGGGTCGAGACGACCGTGAGGCTTGCGCCGTCACCGACGATGATCTCAACGTTCTCAGTGAGTTGTGCCTGCCCGAAGTTCTCCAGGATCACCACACCTCGACTGAACGGTGCCGCGCTGATCACGGTGTGGGCGCCGCGGGGAGAAGAACCGAAGCCTGCCCGGGACACGGTGGCCTGCTTGTCGTCCTCGCCGGTCACGTGTACGTGCAATGCGCCATCGGAGGCTCCCCAGGCATTCGCAGAGGCGCGTTCCTCGGGGGTTCCAGCGGTGCCGACCAGCTCGTGGTCGTTGGCGATCCAGCCGATCGAGATGCCGTCCACCGGGGTGCTGTCCACCTCGTAGCGGTCGCCGATGATCTCGCCATTGGCCAGGGCCTCGATGCGAGACAGCGGGGTGAGCCGCCACGGGTCCTCGCGTCCGGTTACGGGAGCGAAGTCCTCGACATTGACCGAGGCGAACCGTTCAGACCGGGTCTGAACGGGAATCACGGGTTCGTGAATTGTGGGCGTGGTTGTGGGTGTTGAAACGACGGTCATTTAGCCGACAGATCCTTCCATGCCCATTTCAATGAGCTTGTTCAATTCGAATGCGTATTCCATCGGCAGTTCCTTGGCGATCGGTTCGATGAAGCCGCGCACGATCATCGCCATGGCCTCGAACTCTTCCATTCCCCGACTCATCAAGTAGAAGACCTGCTCCTCGTTGACGCGGGAAACAGTGGCCTCATGGCCCATGGTCACGTCGTCTTCGCGCACGTCGACGGTTGGGTACGTATCGGAACGGGAGATGGTATCGACCAGCAACGCATCACAGTTCACTGTGTTCGCCGCTGGCTTTGCGCCCTCCGCTATGCGCACTTCACCGCGGTAACCTGTTCGGCCACCGCCCCGAGCGATCGATTTGGAAACGATGTTGGAGTGTGTGTTCGGCGCCATGTGGATCATCTTCGCGCCAGCGTCCTGGTGCTGTCCGGGACCGGCGAACGCCACCGACAGGGTCTCCCCCTTGGCGTGCTCCCCCATCAGGTAGATCGACGGATACTTCATCGTCACCTTGGAGCCGATGTTGCCGTCCACCCATTCCATGGTGGCGCCCTCCATCGCGATTGCCCGCTTGGTGACCAGGTTGTAGACGTTGTTCGACCAGTTCTGAATCGTTGTGTACCGCACCCGGGCATCCTTCTTCACGATGATCTCGACGACGGCCGAGTGCAGTGAATCAGACTTGTAGATCGGGGCGGTGCAGCCCTCGATGTAGTGAACGTAGCTGCCCTCGTCGGCGATGATCAGGGTGCGCTCGAACTGGCCCATGTTCTCGGTGTTGATGCGGAAGTAAGCCTGCAGCGGAATCTCCACGTGCACGCCGGGCGGCACGTAGACGAACGAACCGCCGCTCCAGACCGCGGTGTTCAGCGCCGCGAACTTGTTGTCGCCGGAGGGAATGACCGTGCCGAAGTACTCCTCGAAGAACTCGGGGTGCTCCTTCAGCGCGGTGTCGGTGTCCATGAAGATGACACCCTGCGCCTCGAGCTCCTCGTTGATCATGTGGTACACGACCTCGGACTCATACTGGGCGGCGACGCCGGCGACCAGGCGCTGCTTTTCAGCCTCCGGAATGCCGAGGCGGTCGTAGGTGTTCTTGATGTCGTCGGGCAGGTCTTCCCAGGTCTGGGCCTGCTTCTCGGTGGAACGCACGAAGTACTTGATGTTGTCGAAGTCGATACCGGAGAGATCAGCACCCCAGTTCGGCATCGGCTTGCGCTCGAAGAGTTTCAGACCCTTCAGCCGTTCCTTGAGCATCCACTCGGATTCGTTCTTGAGCTTGGAGATGTCTGTCACGACCTCGGTGGAGATCCCTCGCCGGGCCGATGCCCCAGCTGCGTCGGAGTCCGACCATCCGAATTCGTATGTGCCCAGGCTGTCAAGCTCCGGACGCTCGATCAGAACGTCTGCCATGGCTCCCTTTCGTCAGTGCCTTCTGTGAAGGCTGGTTGGATGAAATTTTCGGCACAGCACTAGTACCGCTGCACCCACCCCAGTCAACGCTAGGGTATCCCCCTGAGTTCTCGCACACAGAATTCACTTGCACCATTAACTTGCACGATGTGCCGCTGAATACCAGAGGGTCGGTTGACTCTGCGGCCTCGCAATATCTGCGTGGCTCCAGACGAATAGACTGGACACGCGTTGATTCGTAGGTGCTGCTCGTGGATTCCCGTTGCCGGGCGCATTGCACAGCATCATGTAGCCGCGGAGTTCTTGCGACAGTGCCCAGAAAGATCAATTCTATCGAAGATGCCGCGAATGTGGAAGCCTCGGCGCATAAGCGCGCGCGCCCAACCGACCGACCAGCAGTGCACACGGGAGCAGAACCAGTGAGTCTCAGAAACGATGAGCGCCCTCGGGCATCAGAGAAGAATGGGCAGCCGACGCCCAAGCCGACGCGCAACCGACTGGCATCGTGGTTACTGCCCGACTCGCTCACCCGCCGCACACTCGTGTTCGGCTGGCTGTCACTCGTGACCGAAATCGCCATCGTGGGCACAGGCGGTGCAGTGCGACTGACCGGTTCGGGGCTCGGCTGCCCGACCTGGCCGACCTGCATTCCCGGTTCCCTGGTTCCCACCCCGGAATTGGGCCTGCACGGCGCGATCGAGTTCGGCAACCGCTTGATGACCGGCCTCGTCGGCATCATCGCGATCGTCATGGTACTCATGGTGCTGCGGTTGCGGCGGGAACGCCCCGACCTGTTCCGTCTCAGCGTATTGCTCCTCGTAGGCGTTCTGGTGCAGGCCGGCCTCGGCGGCATCACCGTTCTGACCGGGCTCAACTCCTACATCGTCGGTGCCCACTATTTTGTCTCGGCAGCGTTGGTCGCCCTTGCGGCCTGGCTTGTCTACAACCTGTACCACCTTCCACGCACCGAACCTGGGGCAGCGCTCTGGTATCGCGGCCTGGCGTTCCTGACGGGCGTCTTCGTCGTGATCACCGTGGCCATGGGGGTTCTCACCACCGGTGCCGGGCCGCACTCCGGCGATGCAGCGGCGCTGCGCAACGGACTCAACGCCGAGATCTGGGACCACCTGCACAGCTACCCGGGTTACATCCTGCTGGCGCTGATCATCGTGCTGATCGCGGTGTCGCATCATCTGGGGCGCGCTGCCGTGCTCCGGTTCGCCTATCCGTTGCTCGCGGTCACCCTCGTTCAAGCTGCTGTCGGGGTCATTCAGGCCAGAACTGGTTTGCCCGGCCTGCTCGTCGGCACCCACATGGTGTTGGCCTGCCTCGCTGTGGCTGCGATGACCGCAACCGTGCTGGCCGTTGTCGGGCGGGGCCCGGAGAAGATCTCGGTACGCTGAGCGGTCGAGACCTGGCCCACATCGACGGTGGTCGTACGAGAGGGTCTGACCGACGAAACTCCACGATGTTCCGAGCCTGCATGTCAGCTGACCGTGTGCTCCATGCGGAACGGTAGCGCGCGGTAGGCTGGAATTCGGTACCTCGTTCGTTCAGAAGGGTCGAGAAGTCAATGGCAGATCTCATGTGGGACTCACTCGACGGCAAAGCCGTCGACACCAGCAGAATCTTGGCGGCAGATGCTGTCGAGAAAGTGGGGAACGGGCATCCGGGAACGGCGATGAGCCTCGCCCCGGCCGCCTACCTGCTGTTTCAGAAGGTGATGCGCCGTGACCCCTCCGACGAACACTGGATCGGTCGCGACCGGTTCGTCCTGAGCTGTGGCCACAGTTCGCTCACGCAGTATGTGCAGTTGTACCTGGGTGGTTACGGCCTGGAGCTCGACGACCTGAAGGCGCTCCGAACGTGGGGATCCAAAACCCCCGGACACCCCGAGTACGGCCACACCAAAGGTGTCGAGATCACCACCGGTCCGCTCGGGCAAGGTCTCTCGTCGGCTGTCGGGATGGCCTATTCCGCACGGTACGAGCGTGGACTGTTCGACCCCGACACTGCCGCCGGCGAAAGCCCCTTCGACCACTTCATCTACGTGATAGCCAGCGACGGCGATCTTCAGGAGGGTGTGACCAGCGAGGCATCCTCCCTGGCCGGCCACCAGAAGCTCGGCAACCTGATCGTCATCTACGACAGCAACCAGATCTCGATTGAGGACGACACCAACATTGCGTTCACGGAAGACGTGCACGCCCGGTACGAGGCGTACCACTGGCACGTGCAGGAGGTCGACTGGAAGAAGACCGGCGTCTACCACGAAGACGTGCAGGAACTCCACCGGGCCATCGAGGCGGCCAAGGCAGAGCAGGACAGGCCGTCAATCATCATCCTGAAGACGATCATCGGCTGGCCGAGCCCCGGCAAACAGAACACCGGCGGCATCCACGGCTCCAAGCTGGGTGCCGACGAACTCGCCGCGGTCAAGGAAGTTCTCGGGTTCGACCCTGCGGAACACTTCGTCGTGGCTGACGACGTGATCGCGCACACCCGCCAAGCCGTTGACCGGGGTGCAGCAGAGCGTGCCGAGTGGCAGAAGTCTTTCGATTCCTGGGCGAGCGCACACCCCGAGCGCAAACAGCTTCTCGACCGGCTGCAGTCGGGCAAACTGCCCGATGGAATCGAGGAGGCCCTGCCTGAGTTCGAGGGCGGCACGTCGGTCTCCACTCGCGCCGCGTCCGGCAAGGTGTTGAACGCACTGGCCGGGCACCTGCCTGAGCTGTGGGGCGGTTCGGCCGACCTGGCCGGCAGCAACAACACCACCATCGAGGGTGCTGCCTCGTTCGTTCCGAGTGAGCACTCGACACACGAGTATGACGGCAATGAGCATGGCAGGGTGTTGCACTTCGGCATCCGCGAGCACGCGATGGCCGCTATTCTCAACGGAATCGTGCTGCACGGCCAGACCCGGCCGTACGGTGGCACCTTCCTGATCTTCAGCGACTACCAGCGCCCCGCGGTGCGGCTGGCCGCGCTGATGAACATTCCCTCGATCTTCGTCTGGACCCACGATTCGGTGGCGCTCGGCGAAGACGGTCCCACGCACCAGCCGATCGAGCAATTGGCGACCCTGCGGGCTATCCCGCAGCTCGACATTGTTCGCCCGGCCGACGCGAACGAGGTGGCCTGGGCCTGGCACACCATTCTGTCGAGGCGTGGTGGCCCGGTCGGGATCGCCCTGACCAGGCAGAACGTGCCGGTGTTCGAGCGCGGCACGGGCAACGCCAGCGGTGACACACTCGCCAGCGCGCAGAATGTCTCCCGCGGGGCCTACATCCTGGCAGAGGCTCCGGGCGGCACCCCAGACGTGATTCTGGTGGCCACCGGCAGCGAGGTGCAACTGGCCCTGGCCGCGCGAGAGACCCTGCGCGGTGAGGGCGTGAACGCGCGCGTCGTCTCGGCTCCGTGCCTGGAGTGGTTCGAGGAGCAGGATGCCGACTACCGCGAGCACGTGTTGCCGCCGGCCGTGCGGGCACGGGTCTCTGTCGAAGCCGGGAGCCCACTGAGCTGGTACCGCATGCTGGGCGACAGCGGGCGCGCCGTGGCGATCGATCACTTCGGGGCATCTGCCGATTATGAGACCCTGTTCGAGAAATTTGGAATCACCGCCGACCATGTTGTGAGTGCCGCCCGAGAGTCCCTCGCGGCCGCCTCCAGCGCCTCGGCCTAGAAGGAGAACACGATGAGCACAAAGAACATCCCACTGGGCGAACTCTCGGCGGCCGGCGTCAGCATCTGGCTGGACGATCTGTCGCGTGAGCGAATTGTCTCCGGCACCCTGACCGAGTTGATCGACCAGATGCACGTCGTCGGAGTGACCACCAATCCGACCATCTTCGCCAATGCCCTCGCAAAGGGCCACGGCTACGACGATCAGGTCGGGCAACTGGCGAAGGCCGGCGTTGACCGTGACTCGGCCATCATCGAGATCACCACGCACGACGTCGCCCAGGCCTGCGACCTCTTCCGTGCTACTTACGACGCGACCGCGGGAGTGGACGGCCGCGTCTCCATCGAGGTGGAACCCAGCCTGGCCCACAACTCCGCGGGCACCGTGGCTCAGGCCAAACAGCTGTGGGAGAAGGTCGATCGCCCCAACGTTCTGATCAAGATCCCCGCCACCGTTGAGGGTCTCGAAGCGATCACCGAGACGACCGCGGCCGGAATCAGCGTGAACGTCACCCTCATCTTCAGCCTGTCTCGCTACCGTGAGGTGGTCAACGCCTACCTGACCGGGTTGGAGAAGGCCAAGGCCAACGGCATCGACCTGTCCACCCTGCACTCGGTGGCGTCGTTCTTCGTCTCCCGTGTCGATACCGAGATCGACAAGAGACTGGATGCCATCGGCACGCCCGAAGCCGCCGCCCTGAAGGGCAAATCCGGTGTCGCAAACGCTCGACTCGCCTACCAGGTGTACGAGGAGTCGTTTGCATCGGAGCGCGCCAAGAACCTGCTCGCCGGGGGCGCCAACAAGCAACGCCCGCTGTGGGCGTCCACAGGGGTCAAGGACCCGGCACTGCCTGACACCATGTACGTCGTCGAGCTGGTGGCTCCGGAGATCGTCAACACCATGCCAGAGAAGACCATGAACGCTGTCGCCGATCACGGTGAGATTCGCGGCGACACGATTACCGGCAACTATGACGACGCCAACTCCGTGCTCGACCAGGTGGCCGAACTCGGCATCTCCTACGACGAGGTCACCGCGTTCCTGGAGACCGATGGCGTGGCAAAATTCAATGCCTCGTGGAGCGAACTCCAGGCCACCGTCGACGACGCACTGGAGAACGCACGATGAGTTTTCGCATTCAGGTCAGCGGCGCCGTCGAAGACGCGGTGAATCGGTTCGTGCCCACCCTGGTCACCGATCTTGTCGCATCCTCCATCGCCGACTCCAATCCCACGCTCTGGGGTCCGGATGCCGAGGCCGAAGCAGCGGTCAGGCTCGGCTGGGTGGAGGCGGCAATGACCTCGCGGCCGCTGGTCGCGGAGATCACGGCCCTGCGCGACCAGTTGCGGGCCGAGGGCGTCGATCACTTCATTCTGGCTGGTATGGGTGGGTCGTCGTTGGCCCCGGAAGTGATCACAAAGACGGCCGGTGTCGAACTGACGATCCTTGACTCGACGTCACCCGGACAGGTGCTCGACGCGGTGAAGGACCGACTCAAGACCAGCGTTCTGATCGTGTCGTCCAAGTCGGGTTCAACCGTGGAGACCGACAGCCAGAAGCGCACCTGGGAGAGGGCCTTCGCCGACAACGGTGTGGATCCCTTGAGGCGCATCATCATCGTGACCGACCCCGGCTCCCCGATGGACATTTCGGCCCGCCAGGCCGGCTATCGTGTTTTCAACGCTGACCCGAACGTCGGCGGCCGCTATTCCGCGCTCACCGCGTTCGGCCTGGTGCCTTCTGGGCTGGCGGGTGCCGACATCGGCCAGCTTCTGGACGAGGCAGACTCGATCGTGCTGCAACTGGCGCTTGATTCCAAAGACAATCCGGGACTGATCCTCGGGGCGGCCATCGCCGGAAACATGCCGCACACGAACAAGCTGGGTATTGTCACCGACGGTACCCACATTTCCGGACTGGGCGACTGGATCGAGCAGCTGCTCGCAGAATCGACCGGAAAGAAGGGCACCGGAGTACTGCCGGTTGTGCTCGACAAACTCGCTCCTGAGCTCGGCGAAGACCTACCCGACCTTCAGGTCGTGCGCCTGGTCGATGACGCGCACGCCTGGCATCTGATCCCCACGAACCGACACCACGGTGAGATTCTGGTGAGCGGCTCACTCGGTGCGCAGTTCATGGTCTGGGAGTATGCGACAGTCGTGGCCGGGCGCCTGCTCGGCATTGATCCGTTCGACCAACCCGATGTCGAGAGCGCCAAGGACGCGACCAGGGGCTTGCTCGATGATCGTCCCGAGACTCCCCCGGCGGTGCACACCGTCAAAGGGATCGAGTTGCGCGGCACTCCAGATGTCGTGCGGCCGGGTCTCGCCGAGTCAATCGATGCTCTGATCCAGAGTATCGGGCCCGACGGTTACATTGCTGTACAGGCATATGTGAATCGGGTGGCGCTGCCCCAAGCCGAGGGGGTGCGCAGCATGTTGGCGGCGCGCAGCGGGCGACCGGTCACTTTCGGCTGGGGACCCAGATTTCTGCATTCGACGGGTCAGTTCCACAAAGGGGGCCCCGCCATCGGCGCTTTTCTGCAGTTGACCGAAGAAGCGCCCGACGATCTGGGTATTCCCGATCGACCGTTCAGCTACGGACAACTGATCCAGGCGCAGGCCATGGGAGACGCGGCAGTGCTGGCTGACCACGGGCGTCCGGTGCTCACATTGAACCTGACAAAGCCGGAGGAAAACCTTCTGTCGCTGTTCGAGGCCTTGTCCTGACCGGGCGCGGTATGATTCCGGCGGAGATCACGGCAGAGTCCAACCCTCTTCGTTCACCCTCGGATCGAAGGCTCAACCGCATTGCCGGTCCCAGCAGCCTGATCATCTTCGGTGTGACCGGCGATCTGGCGCGCAAGAAGCTGATCCCCGCGGTCTACGACCTGGCCAACCGGGGACTCCTGCCCCCAGGTTTCGGGCTGGTCGGGTTCGCGCGCCGGGATTGGACAAATGAGCAGTTTCGGAACGTGGTGCACGACTCGGTCGTTGAGTACGCGCGCACCCCGTTCGACGAGGGCGTCTGGAACCAGTTGGCCGCGGGCATCCGCTTCGTATCTGGAACCTTCGATGACGCCGACGCATTCACGCGCCTGGGCGAGACGATCAGCGAACTCGACGCGAATCGCGGCACCATGGGAAACCACGCCTTCTACCTCTCGATACCGCCGGATGCCTTTCCGCTCGTCACCGAGAAGTTGCGCAACTCGGGTCTGGCCGAGGCTCAGCCCGACCAATGGCGACGGGTTGTGGTGGAGAAGCCTTTCGGAAGCAACCTGAAAACCGCGCGAGAGCTGAATGACGTTGTCGAGTCCGTTTTCCCCGCGGATTCAGTGTTCCGCATCGATCACTACCTCGGCAAGGAGACGGTTCAGAACATTCTGGCGCTGCGTTTCGCGAACCAGATGTACGAGCCTATCTGGAATGCCAACTACGTCGATCATGTGCAGATCACCATGGCCGAGGACATCGGGGTCGGAGGGCGGGCCGGCTATTACGACGGCATCGGTGCCGCTCGCGATGTGATCCAGAACCACCTGCTTCAGCTCCTGGCATTGACGGCGATGGAAGAACCCGTGTCGTTCGACGCCGCGGACCTGCGCACAGAGAAGGAGAAGATCCTCGCTGCGGTGCGGCAGCCGGCCGACCTGGCCACATCAACCGCACGCGGCCAGTACGCGGGCGGCTGGCAGGGTGGTGAAAAAGTGCTCGGGTTTCTTGAGGAGGACGGGATGAACCCGGATTCTCGCACCGAGACGTACGCAGCCATGCGCCTCGACATCGGCACCCGCAGATGGTCGGGTGTGCCGTTCTACCTGCGTGCCGGAAAACGGCTCGGGCGCCGGGTCACCGAGATCGCCGTGGTATTCAAACGAGCACCCCAGTTCCTGTTCCAAGAATCACAGACCTCCGAACTGGGTGAGAATGCGCTGGTCATCCGGGTGCAGCCCGACGAGGGCGTGACCATGCGCTTCGGCTCGAAGGTTCCCGGCGCCGGATTGCAGGTGCGCGACGTGACCATGGACTTCGGTTACGGCCATGCGTTCACCGAGGCCAGCCCCGAGGCGTACGAACGCCTGATCCTCGACGTTCTCCTGGGAGACCCGCCGTTGTTCCCCCGCCACCGCGAGGTGGAGCTGTCGTGGCAGATCCTCGATCCGATCGTGGAGTTCTGGGAGTCCGCCGGCACGCCCGAGGAGTATCGACCGGGAACCTGGGGTCCGCCGTCTGCAGACGACCTGCTTGCCCGTGATGGCCGTGTCTGGAGGCGACCGTGATCATCGACCTGCCGAACACCACCACCAGCCACATCTCGCGCAGCCTGGTCACTCTCCGTGAGGAGGGTGGGGCGGTTGCACTCGGACGCGTGCTCACCCTGGTGATCCCGATCTATGTGGGCAATGGTGAGGCAGAGATCGCCGCGGCCAACGACGCATCCCGAGAGCACCCGATGAGGGTCATCGTGTTGGTGGCAACCGCGGATCCCGAAGCGAAGCCGCGGCTGGATGCGCAGATCCGCGTCGGGGGCGATGCCGGTGCGAGCGAAGTGATCGTGCTGCGTGCGTCGGGGGAGGCCGCCAGCGATGAGCAGTCACTGGTCACCGGTCTGCTGTTGCCCGATGCGCCAGTCGTCGTCTGGTGGCCGAAAGTCGTACCCGAGATCCCATCGATGTCCTCCCTCGGCAGGATCGCGCAGCGTCGAATCACCGATGCCGCCGCCCAGCCGTCCCCACACGACGCCCTGCTTCACCTGGCGCAGTCGTATGCCCCGGGCGACACCGACTTCTCGTGGACGCGGCTCACCCTCTGGCGTGCCCAGCTTGCCGCGGTGCTCGACCAGCCGCCGTACGAGCCGATTCTCGATGTGGTCGTCTCAGGCGCAGCCGACTCCCCCTCGACGATTCTCCTGGCCGCCTGGTTGCGCCTGCAGCTCCGCGTTCCGGTAGAACTGATCAAGCTCCCAGCCTCCGAACACACCGCGGGGATCCACGGGGTCACCCTGCGCCGCGCCTCCGGCAACGTTGAGCTGGAACGCGCCGTACCCGGGGTCGGAACGCTGCGGCTGCCGGGACAGCCGGTACAGGGGCTGAGCCTGCCCAGACGGGGCCTTCGCGACTGTCTGGCTGAGGAACTGCGCAGGCTCGACCCTGACGACCTGTACGGTGAAGTGATCACCCGGGGCATCGAGATGCTCGAACACCCGGATGACGTAACCCCCATCCCGCCCCAGGCAGAAGGAGTAGGACAGCAATGAATTCTCAGTCTCGAGTACTGGTCCACCACGACAAGAACGCTCTGATGACCGCGGTCGGTGATCTGTTCGTGGTGACAGCGAAAGAACTGCTGGCCGAACAGGAGTCGATGCACGTCGTGCTCACCGGCGGATCGGTCGGCATCGGCTGCCTTGCGGCCATCGGCGAGTCTGGGGACCGTGACAGTATCGACTGGGCGCGCGTGCACCTCTGGTGGGGTGATGAGCGGTGGCTGCCCGCCGGCGACGCAGAACGCAATGACCAACAGGCCCACGACGCGTTGCTGGCAAAGATTTCGATCCCACCGGCGAATGTGCACCGATTTCCGGCGTCGGACGCTGGCATGGAGCTCGATGCGGCAGCGCAGGCCTACGAGGCGGATCTCGCTGGTTTTGGCGTCGAAGAGGGGTTGCCCAGATTCGACGTGACTTTTCTGGGGGTCGGACCCGACGCTCACATCGCTTCGCTGTTCCCCGACAAGGAGGAGATCCGAGTGACCGGGCGAAATGTGGTTCCGGTCAGGAACTCTCCCAAGCCGCCACCCGAGCGCCTCAGTCTCACGTTGCCGGCGATCAACTCCTCTGACCGCGTCTGGCTGGTGTTGGCGGGAGAAGACAAGGCGTCAGCACTGGGGCTCGCCCTGGCCGGCGCCAGCCCGAACGAGGTTCCGGTTGCCGGGGTTGCCGGGCGATTGCGAACCATGTTCTTCGTCGACGAGGCCGCCGCCGCAGAAGTACCGGCCGAGCTGATCGCGCCTGACTACTGATCCGCGTTCTCTCGGTGCTCGCCTCGCGACCGCTTGCCCAACGGGGTAGCCCCTGCTGGGCAAGCGGTCGCAGAAAAGCATTAGGCCGACTTTGCGGCGTAGACTCCCGCGGGTCGACGGATCCGACGAAGAGGGATCGCCTGGAAGCCCCCTCGGGGATAGCCCGGCGCGGTTGGGTCTGGTGCGGGAACCCTAGCTTGTGAGGGTCCCGCGACGCCGGCGGAGTTGCATGAGCGCATCTTCCAGAAGGGTCTTTGCCTCGTCCTCGGTACGACGCTCTTTCACGTAGGCCAGGTGGGTCTTGTACGGTTCGACCTTCGCCTCAACCGGCGGGTTGGCCTGGTCGCGGCCGGCGGGCAGACCCGACGACGGTGAATCGATGATCTCGGGGATGTCTTCGTCTGCAACATTTGCAGCGAAGTAGCGCACTGTCTCATTCCCCAGTGCGTCCCAGTAGCAGACCTTGACCCGCTCGGCGTGGTAGCCGTGGTCCTGCTCCCCCATGGGGCCGGCACCGACCCTGGATCCACGAATTGCGCTGCCGCCTGTTGCCATTGTTTAAAGCCCCGATTCCAGTTTGGTGATGAGTCCGATAACGATCACGCTGGCCATCCAGATGATCCCGAGGATGACGGTGATTCTATTGAGGTTGCGCTCGGCGACACCGGACGAGCCGAGGTTCGAGGTCACACCTCCGCCGAACATGTCGGAAAGGCCACCCCCACGACCCTTGTGCAGCAGAATCAGCAGCGTCAGCAAGAGGCTCGATATCGCGAGCACAACTATCATGACTACCTGGAGGATTTCCACAAAAGACCTTTCCTAAGCGACTGTCTGGTGATCTGTCGTTTGTTCACGACATGATGATGACCACGAATGATTATAACCCGTCCGCCGTCGACCGGCGGGCCGGTCAGCTTCCCACGTGCTTCTGGTAGCGCACAATACTGGCGAAAGCGGCCAGATCGAGGCTGGCACCGCCGACGAGGGCACCGTCGATGTTCGGCTCACGCATGTAGCCCGCGATATTGCTGGGGCTCACGGAACCGCCATACAGGATGCGCGTACGCGAGGACATCTCGTCGCCGCCGTGTTCCTGCAGTGTGTTTCGTAGGGCAACCGCCACCGATTCCGCTTGGTCAGCCGTTGCCGGCTGTCCCGAGCCGATCGCCCAGACCGGCTCGTACGCGACGACGATATCGGCCGACCCGGGCACTGAATCGAGCGCACGCTGCAGTTGGGCCACCGGAATCGCACTGGGACCGTGTACTTTGAGGTCTTCGGCTGATTCCCCGACGCAGATCACCGGCACCAGGCCGTGCCTGAGTGCCGCCTGCACCTTGCGCGCGACCAGGGCATCGTCCTCGGCGTGCTGGGTGCGGCGCTCGGAGTGGCCGATGATCACGTAACGGCAGTCCAGTTTGGCCAGGAATGCGGCGGAGACCTCCCCGGTGTGCGCCCCCGACTCGTGTTCGGAGACGTCCTGCCCGCCGTAGGTCAGCGAAAGCTTGTCGGCAGCGATCAACGTCTGCACACTTCGCAGGTCGGTGAACGGCGGAAAGATCGCCGCCTCGACGGCATCGAAGTCATGCGCAGCGTCCTTCAGGCTCCACGCGAGCTTCTGCACGAACGCAATCGCCTGCAGGTGATCGAGGTTCATCTTCCAGTTGCCCGCGATCAGCGCGGTGCGCTTGTTCACAGCCATCCGAGTGCCTCCAGACCCGGCAGGCGCTTGCCCTCGAGAAACTCCAGGCTGGCACCCCCGCCCGTCGAGATGTGACCGAACTGGTCATCTGAGAAGTTCAGGATTCGCACCGCCGCAGCGGAGTCGCCCCCGCCGACCACGGTAAGCCCGTCAACCTCGGTGAGAGCCTGCGCCACAGTTCGGGTTCCCTCCGCGAAAGCAGAGAACTCGAAAACACCCATCGGTCCGTTCCAGAAGACCGTGGCCGAAGAGCGGATCACCCGGGCGAAGCGCGCCGCACTGTCCGGGCCGATATCCAGCCCGATCCCAGCCGCGCCGAATTCACCCCCGGCCATGTCTTCCGCCGGAAGTACCGCGTGGGCCGCATCCGGGGCGAATCCGTCAGCCACGACCACATCCGTGGGCAACACGACGTTCACACCGAGCGCGTCTGCGCGGGCGAGGTATCCTTTCACGACGTCGATCTGGTCGGCTTCGAGCAGGCTCGCACCGGTCTGGTAACCGAGGGCCGCCAAGAATGTGAACATCATGCCACCCCCGATGACGATGTTGTTCACGCGCGGCAGCAGGTGATCGATGACGCCGAGCTTGTCAGAGACCTTCGAGCCGCCCAACACGACCGTGTACGGCGTGGCGGGCGACTGGGTGAGGCGCTCGAGAACCCCCAACTCGGTCTCGATGAGCGTGCCGGCGGCGCTCGGCAAGATGTGGCTGAGTTCGTAGACACTGGCCTGTTTGCGGTGCACCACACCGAAGCCGTCCTGAACGACGGCATCGGCCATGCCGGCGAGCTGGCCGGCGAACGCGCGCCGCTCCGTCTCGTCCTTGCTGGTCTCACCGGGATTGAACCTGAGGTTCTCCAACACCACGATCTCGCCATCGACGAGCGAGGCGACGCGGCTCGACGCCTCGTCCCCGACCGTTTCAGGTACGAAGCCGACTGTCTCGCCCAGTAACTCGCCCAGGCGCATGGCAACGGGCTCAAGACTGTACTTCGAGTCCTGCGCGCCCGCCGGTCGCCCGAGGTGGCTGATCACGACCACGCGCGCCCCCTGGCGGATCAACGCCTTGAGCGTGGGGATCGAGGCGCGGATCCTCCCGTCATCCGTGATGGTGCCCTCATCGAGAGGCACGTTCAGGTCACAACGGACGATTACCCTCTTACCGGTCAACGATCCCAGCGAATCGAGTGTGCGCAGTGTCATCGACTTCCTCTCAGAACCCGGACGCGACGAGTGCTGTCAGGTCAAGCAGACGGCTGGAGTAGCCCCATTCGTTGTCGTACCAGGCCGACAACTTGACCTGGTCGCCGACAACCCGGATCAGGCCGGCATCGAAGATGGCCGAGTGGGGGTCGCCAACGATGTCGCTGGAGACGATCTCATCCTCGGTGTACTTCAGGATGCCCTTCATCGGGCCCTCGGCCGCAGCGCGATACGCGTCGGCGATCTGTTCGACCGTGGCAGTGCGGGTGGCTTTGACGGTGAGGTCGGTCAGTGACCCGGTCAACACGGGGACGCGGAGCGCGAACCCGTCGAGCTTTCCGGCCAGTTCCGGCAGAACGAGACCAATGGCCTTCGCGGCACCCGTGGTGGTCGGAATGATGTTGGCGGCGGCTGCACGGGCACGACGCAGGTCGCGGTGCGGCCCGTCCTGCAGGTTCTGGTCGGCCGTGTAGGCGTGCACCGTGGTCATCAATCCGTGCTCGATACCAAAATTATCGAGGAACACCTTCGCCATCGGAGCCAGACAGTTGGTCGTGCAGGAAGCGTTCGAAATCACGTCATGCGCGGCAGGATCGTAGTCCTGATCGTTGACGCCCATGACGAACGTGGGAATCTCCCCCTTGCCCGGCGCGGAAATGATCACCTTGCGGGCGCCGGCATCGATGTGTTTGCGGGCATCGTCCGCCTTCGTGAAACGACCGGTCGATTCGATCACGATGTCGACGCCGAGTTCCGCCCACGGCAGGTTCGCCGGGTCTTTCTCCGAGAATGCGCGAATCGTCTTGCCGTTGACCTGGATATTGTCCTCGTCGTATTCGACGGAGGCAGCGAGCCGCCCGGCCACGGTGTCGTACTTCAACAAGTGGGCGAGCACCGAGTTATCGGTCAGGTCGTTGATGGCGACCACTTCGAATTCGCGGTCCTGGCTGAGGAGAATTCTCAGGTAGTCGCGGCCGACCCGGCCAAAACCGTTGATTCCGATCTTTACGGACATGTGTGTACTCCCGCTATTTTCTGTCTGCGCAATCGTGCGCAATCGAAGGGTCGGTTGACCCTGTGGTTGTGGGTGCTCTGCGAAGCCGGCCGGAGGGTCCGTGGTTCTCGGCCGGCTGGGAAACTGCCTAGGACAGAAGCAGGAGGCCTGCTGTCTTTTCGCGTGCAGCCTGGAAACGCTTCTCGACGTCGTCCCAGTTGGTGATGTTCCAGAAGGCCTTCACGTAGTCAGCTTTCACGTTCTTGTAGTCGAGGTAGAACGCGTGCTCCCACATGTCGAGAAGGAGAACCGGGACGGTGGCCGTTGCCATGTTCGACTGGTGATCGTAAAGCTGCTCGATGATCAGTCGCTCCCCCAGGCTGTCCCAGGCGAGAATCGACCAGCCGGAACCCTGGATGCCCATCGCCGATGCGGTGAAATGCGCCTGGAACTTCTCGAATGAGCCGAAGTGCTCATCGATGGCTGCGCCCAGCTCCCCGGAGGGTGCACCGCCGCCGTCCGGGCTCAGGTTATTCCAGAACACGGTGTGGTTGACGTGGCCGGCGAGGTTGAAGGCCAGGTCTTTCTGCAGCTTGTTGATATTGCCGAGATCGTTGTTGTCGCGTGCTTCGGCGAGCTTTGCAATGGCGGTGTTCGCGCCGGTGACATAGGCCTGATGATGCTTGTCGTGGTGCAACTCCATGATCGTGCCGCTGATGTGTGGCTCGAGGGCGGAATAGTCGTAGGGCAGATCGGCGAGTGTGTAATCAGACATTGGGTACATCCTCCATGGTGTCAGGCCGGACTCAGCGCCGGCTCAGCGAATACGCAACATCCTCAAGTCTATCCCCGTGTCTCGAGGCGACGGAGAATCAATCAGTCCAACTCTGGCGGCAGGTTCGCATCGGTGCCAGGAACGCCCAATTCGACCGCGCGCTTGTCGGCGAGGGCGAGCAGGCGCCGGATTCGGCCTGCGACAGCGTCTTTGGTCATCGGCGGCTCGGCATGGTGCCCGAGCTCATCGAGGCTCGCGTCTCGGTGACTCAGCCGCAGTTCACCGGCGTAGCGAAGGTGTTTGGGTATCGAGTCGCCCAGGATCTCCATCGCTCGTTCCACACGGGCGCAGGCGGCGACGGCGGCCTGCGCCGAACGTCGCAGGTTTGCGTCGTCGAAGTTGACCAGCCGGTTCGCTGTCGCACGAACTTCGCGGCGCTGTCGCAACTCGCGCCAGGTCTCGACCGCTTGGTGCGCGCCCATGCGCACCAACATGTCGGCGATCGCGTCACCGTCGCGAATGACGACTCGGTGAACGCCTCGAACCTCTCGTGCCTTGGCGGGAACGCCCATCCTGCCGGCAGCGCCGACGATGGCCATTGCAGACTCCGTGCCGGGGCAGACGATCTCCAACGCCGAGGAGCGCCCCGGGTCGGTCAGCGTGCCGGCCGCAAGAAACGCACCACGCCAGATGGCTGCCAGATCGTCGCGTGAACCGGTGGTCAACCTGTTGGGCAGGCCGCGCACCGGCCGTTTGCGCTGGTCGAGCAGGCCGGTCTGCCTGGCCAGGGTCTCGCCGCCTTCGATCACGCGGACCAGGTACTGCTCGGTGCGACGCAGACCTGACGCGGGAATGACGCTCACCTGGCTGGTCGCGCCGTAGAGTTCGGCGAGGTCACGGCGTACTCGCTGCACCAGTGCCCGGCTGTCGAGTTCGCTCTCGATCGCGATGCGGTTGGAGATCATGTGAAGTCCACCGGAGAACCGGAGGATCGTGGCCACTTCAGCCGCTCGTTGGGCGGTCTTTTTGACCCCGAGAGCGGTCAGTTCGTCTTTGACCTGCGCGGTGAGAGCCAATCGTGATTCCTTTTCTGGTGCTGATGCTGGTGATTCGTGGAGTTGGGAACTGCCCCGGGGAACCGTCGGCAGTCTCGGCTATTCGCGGCCAAGATCGCGATGTTTGACACTGACGACCGCACCGGGGAGCTCTCTGAGCAGTTCGCCGAGTTGGCCCGCGATCGCAACCGATCGATGCTTCCCACCAGTGCACCCGATCGCAATGGTCACGTGCCGTTTGTTCTCTCGCTGGTAACCGGCGAAGACCGGTTTCAGAGCCTCGACATAGTTTGCCACGAATTCGGCTTCCCCGGGGAGTCCGAACACGAACTCGCGTACCGTTTCGTCCAAGCCGGTGTACGGCCTCAGCTCGGGAATCCAATAGGGGTTGGGCAGAAACCTGGCGTCCGCCACGTGGTCGACGTCGGTCGGCATCCCATATTTGAAGCCAAAACTCATCACGGTGACCTGAAGCCCGGCTGTGTCTTCAGCGGCGAAGGTCTCCCTGATCATGGTCGCCAACTGGTGAATGTTGAGGTCGGAGGTGTCGATGATCAGGTCACCCAGGGCCCGCACCTCGCTCATCAGGGTGCGTTCAATGGCAATGCCGTCGAGGATGGTCCCATCGCCCTGCAGCGGGTGGGGGCGGCGCACCTGTTCGAAGCGGCGCACCAAGGTGTCGTCAGTGGCCTCGAGGAAGACAACGCGCAACTGGGTACCGTCGCGGAGCGCATGGATGATGTCGCGCAGGTTGGAGAAGAAGTCCCGGCCACGCACATCGACGACCGCAGCAAGTTTCGGGATTCGTGTTCCCGCCCTGGTTGCAAGCTCGACCAGATGTTTCAGCATCTGTGGCGGCAGATTGTCCACCACGTACCAGCCGATGTCTTCCAGGGAGTCGGCGACGGTCGAACGACCGGCGCCGGACATTCCGGTGATGATGAGTACTTCCTGCGGTTCTTCGTCGCCTGTCATGCTGGAATCGCCTCATCTTTTGCTCGGGTAGACACTGAACCCAGCCTACCGACTGCGGCAACCCACCAAGATCCGGACGAGGGCGTCTTCACCGGTGGCAGCGCTCACGGCGCCGGAGTGGCGGACAGGTGACGGTGGATGGTTTCGGCAAGGCTCGGCCCGATTCCCGGTACCTGGCCGATCTGATCGACTTCAGCCTGCTTCAACCGCGCGACCGAACCGAAGTGCTGCAACAGGGCCTTGACCCGCGCCGGCCCGACGCCCGGTATCTCACCGAGAACAGTGTTGATGTCGCGGCGTCGGCGGGAACGCTGAAAACTGATTGCAAACCGGTGCGCCTCGTCGCGGATGCGCTGGATCAGGAACAGGGCGTCTGAGTTACGGGGAAGGATCACGGGGTACTCGGAGTCGGGCAACCAGATCTCCTCCAGTCGCTTGGCGATTCCGCACAGTGCGATGTCGGTGATGCCGGCCTCGCGCAGGGCGCGCGCCGCGGCCTGGACCTGCGGTTGGCCACCGTCGACGATCAGCAGGTTGGGCCGATAGGAGAACCGGCCCGGAGCCACAGGGACCACCGCGGTCTCGATCACGGTCGTTCCGTCTCCGCCGGTCACGACCATGTCGCCGGCCTCGCCGGTTCCACCAGGTTTGCCGGTTCCGTTCTCGATGCCGGCGACGCCGGGAGCCTGTTCGTCCGTGGTGAGATACGCCACCCGGCGGCTGATCACCTGGTGGATTGAATCGGTGTCATCCGTGGATTCTGGAATGTTGAACCGGCGGTAGTGGTCCTTGCGCGGCAGGCCGTCTTCGAAGACCACCATGGAGGCCACGATGTTAGTTCCTGACAGGTGCGAAACGTCGAAACACTCCATCCGCAGTGGGGCCTGGGCCAGACCGAGCGCCTCCTGGATGTCGCTCAAAGCCTGGCTGCGTGCCACGAAATCGGCGGTACGCCGGGTCTTGTACAACATGAAGGCATTCGCCGCGTTCGCTCGCACCGTCTGCGCAAGTGCGGCCGTGTCGCCTCTTTGCGGCACCCGCAGCCGAACTCGTCGGCCCTCCTTGCCCGAATCGAGGGAACGGCGTTCGCCCAGCCACGTCTCCAATTCCTTCTGGTCCGCCGGCAGTACCGGCACCAGGACCTCCCGGGGTGGCACCAGCTGCTGGTACGCGTTCTGGAGCGCGGTCTCGATGAGCTCGGACTGGTCGATGTCCAGTTCCTTGTCGACCACCCAGCTGCGCACCCCGCGGATGCGTCCACCACGGACGATGAACAACTGCACGGCGGCGGCGAGCTCGTCGTCGACGATCCCGAAAACATCGGCGTCGACCGAGTCGGCCAACACGATTGCGGTCTTCTCCATGACGGCGGTCAGGGCCTGGATGTTGTCGCGGTGTCGAGCAGCGGCCTCATAGTCTTGCGCCTCCGCCGCCTGGTTCATCTTCGCGGTCAGGCCCTGAATGAAGCGTGTGTCGTTGCCCGACATGAAGGAGACGAAGTCGTCGACGACCTGGCGGTGTTCAGCGATCGTCACCCGGCCCACGCACGGAGCGACACAGCGGCCGATGTCGGCCAGCAGGCAGGGCCGGCCAGTCTGCTGGGCGCGCTTGAACACCCCATCGGTGCAACTGCGCATCGGGAAGACCTTCAACATCAGGTCGAGAGTCTCTCGGATGGCCCACACCTTGGTGTACGGCCCGAAGTAACGGGCGCCGGGAATGTTGTGGTTTCGCGTGATCAAAACACGCGGCACCTCGTCGGCAACCGTGACCGCCAGGTACGGATAGGTCTTGTCGTCGCGGAACTTCACATTGAAGGGAGGGTCGAACTCCTTGATCCAGCTGAACTCCAGTTGCAGGGCCTCGTACTCGTTGCCGACGACCGTCCATTCCACACTGGTCGCGGTCGTCACCATGCGCCGGGTGCGCTCGTGCAGGCTCGGCAACGGGGCGAAGTAGTTGCTCAGCCGGGCTCGGAGGTTCTTGGCCTTTCCGACGTAGAGCACTCGCCGGGTCGCATCCCGAAAGCGATAGACCCCGGGCGCGGTCGGAACCTCCCCCGGCTTCGGCCGGTACCCCACAGTGTCGGTGCTCATCGGTACGTGCTCATCAGTCGGTGTTCATCAGTCCGTCGTGATCGGTCGGTGGTGCAGGCGGTGGTGATCAGGCGGCGGTGATCACAGCGCATCCATCGGTCATAACCCCCGGGCGGGAGCCCCGGGCCGCCCCATCAGGCTACGTCGCCAGCACTTCCTTCAGGAACTTACCGGTATGGCTCTTGCTCACTGTGGCGAGATGCTCGGGGGTGCCCACCGCCAGGATGCGACCGCCGGCGTCGCCTCCTTCGGGCCCGAGATCGATCAGCCAGTCGGCCGACTTGATCACGTCGAGGTTGTGCTCGATCACGATGACGGTGTTGCCCTTGTCGACCAGGCCGCCAAGCACGAGCAGCAGCTTGCGCACGTCTTCGAAGTGCAGGCCGGTGGTGGGCTCGTCGAGCACGTAGACGCTGCGCCCCATCGACCGGCGTTGCAGCTCGGTGGCCAGCTTGACTCGTTGCGCCTCGCCGCCGGAGAGCGTGGTCGCGCTCTGACCGAGACGCACATAGCCGAGCCCCACATCCACCAGTGTCTTCAGGTAGCGGTGGATGGCCTGGATCGGCTCGAAGAACTCGGCCGCCTCCACGATCGGCATGTCCAGGACCTCGGCGATGTTCTTGCCCTTGTAATGCACGGTCAGGGTGTCGCGGTTGTACCGGGCTCCCCCACACACCTCGCACGAGACATACACGTCGGGGAGGAAGTTCATCTCGATCTTCAGGGTGCCGTCGCCGGAACAGGCCTCGCAGCGTCCGCCCTTGACGTTGAAGCTGAACCGACCGGGCAGGTAGCCCCTGGCCTTGGCCTCGACCGTGTCGGCGAACAGGGAGCGGATGCGATCGAAGACCCCGGTGTAGGTGGCCGGGTTCGACCGCGGGGTGCGCCCGATCGGGTTCTGGTCGACGTGGATCACCTTGTCGAGGTTCTCGAGCCCCGTGACTCGGGTGTGCCGCCCGGGGATCTTCTTGGCACCGTTGAGCTTGTTCGCGAGAACACGGTAGAGCACATCGTTGACCAGTGAGGACTTGCCGGAACCGCTCACCCCGGTCACAGCGATGAAGGTGCCGAGTGGGAACGAAACGGTCACCTTCTTCAGGTTGTTGGCGTGTGCCCCCACCACGGTGATCTCGCGCTCCGGGTCAACCGGCCGCCGTTTCGCCGGGGTCTCGATCGACTTTCTGCCCGCAAGGTAGTCGCCGGTGAGCGAGTCGGGGTTTTTGATCAGACCCTCGTAGGAGCCGGAGTGGACGACCCTTCCGCCGTTCACGCCGGCGCCGGGGCCGATGTCGACGATCCAGTCGGCTTTTCTGATGGTGTCTTCGTCATGCTCGACGACGATCAGGGTGTTGCCGAGGTCGCGCAACTTGATCAGGGTGTCGATCAGGCGGCGGTTGTCACGCTGGTGCAGCCCGATGCTCGGCTCGTCGAGGACGTAGAGCACCCCGGTGAGACCGGAGCCGATCTGGGTGGCCAGACGGATCCGCTGTGCTTCACCGCCAGAAAGGGTCGCCGCCGCTCGGGCGAGGTTCAGGTAGCTGAGACCCACCTCGATGAGAAAGTCGAGCCTGGCCTTGATCTCTCGCAGCACCTGGGCGGCGATGGTCTTCTCACGCTCGCTCAGCACGAGCGTGTCCATGAAATCGCGGGTGTGTGCGAGGCTCATGAAACAGGCATCGGCAATGTCTTTGCCGTTGACAAGAACGGCCAGTACCTCGGGTTTGAGGCGCTTGCCGTCGCAGACCTGACAGGGCACCTCCCGCAGATATTCTGACCAGCGGGCGCGTTGGTTGTCTGTCTCGGCCTGCAGGTATTGCCGTTCGATGTATGGGATGACTCCCTCGAATCCGGAGGTGTAGCTGACCTCGCGGCCGTAGCGGTTCTTCCACTTGACCTTGACCGAGAAGTTGTTGCCGCGCATGACTGCTTCGCGCACCTTCTTCGGAAGCTTGTTCCAGGGCGTGTCGAGGTCGAAGTCGAGGTCTCGCGCCAACCCCTCCAGCAAACGCTCGTAATAGCTGTACAGGCCCTTCCCCTGGGTCGTCCAGGGCACGATGACACCCTCGGTGATGGCGAGCTCTTCATCGCCCAGAAGCAGGTGCTCATCAACCGACATGCGGGTTCCCAGTCCGGAGCACTCGGGGCAGGCGCCGAACGGAGCGTTGAACGAGAATGTGCGCGGCTCGATCTCCGTCAAGGAGATCGGGTGATTGTTCGGGCAGGACAGTTTCTCGGAGAAGGTGCGGCTGGAATCTGGGCCGTCTGCGTCGACGAAGTCGATCTGCACCACGCCGTCAGTGAGCCGCAGGGCGGTCTCGAGAGAGTCGGTGAGCCTCGAGAGGATGTCGGGGCCCGCGACCAAACGGTCGACGACGACCAGGATGTCGTGTTTGACCTGCTTCTTCAGCGTGGGCGGGTCGTTGAGCTGGGTGACCTCGCCGTCGACGATCGCGCGGGAGTATCCGGCTGCCGTCAGTTGGCCGAACAGGTCGACGAATTCGCCCTTCTTCTGCGACACGACAGGGCTGAGAACCTGATATCGAACGCCTTCGTCGAGTTCCATCAGCTGGTCGGCGATCTGCTGCACTGTCTGTGCAGTGATCTTCTCGCCACACTCGGCGCAGTGGGGCACGCCGATGCGCGCCCAGAGCAGCCTCATGTAGTCGTAGATCTCGGTGATGGTGCCGACCGTGGACCTCGGGTTGCGGTTCGTCGACTTCTGGTCGATCGAGACCGCTGGGCTCAAACCCTCGATGAAGTCGACATCGGGCCGGTCGACCTGGCCGAGGAACTGGCGTGCATACGCCGAGAGAGACTCCACATAACGTCGCTGCCCTTCGGCAAAAATGGTGTCGAAGGCGAGCGAAGACTTGCCCGAACCCGAAAGTCCCGTGAACACCACAAGCGAATCGCGCGGGATCTCGAGGTTGACATCGTGCAGGTTGTGAACGCGCGCGCCACGCACGCTCAGCTTGGATGAGCCGGTAACGGCGGTAATTGACACCAGTCGAGTCTATGCAATCCGGGTGACGGTGAAGGCACGCGGGTGCACGCTGTGAGAGAACATGAGTTCGATCGTCGCCGGTCTCGTGTGCCAGGCAGCCTCGATCATTTCACATGCCCCGCAGCGAACATCTGGCGAAGGTCGCGCTTGAGCTCGGAAAGTTCGTCGCGCAGGCGGGCAGCCAGTTCGAACTTCAGTTCACCGGCCGCCGCAAGCATCTGCTCGTTCAGATCGGTGATGATCGCCTCCAACTCGGTCGCGCCCTCGGCGGCGACACCGACGCGCCGTGGCGCGGGGGACGCACCCCGCTTGCCCTTCGCCACACTGCCGATGAGTTCGGCCGTGTCGGCCTCCTCCCGTGCGAGCACCTCGGTGATGTCGGCGATCCGCTTGCGCAACGGCGTCGGATCGATTCCGTGAAGCTCGTTGTACTCGACCTGCTTCTCGCGACGCCTGGTGGTCTCATCGATCGCCTGTGCCATCGACCGGGTCATGACATCGGCATACATGTGCACCTCGCCGGAGACGTTTCGGGCGGCGCGGCCGATTGTCTGGATGAGCGACGTGGCCGACCGCAGGAATCCCTCCTTGTCGGCGTCGAGAATCGCCACCAGCGAGACCTCGGGCAGGTCGAGCCCCTCTCGAAGCAGGTTGATGCCGACCAGCACGTCGTAGACCCCAGCGCGAAGCTCTGTCAGCAGTTCCACGCGGCGCAGGGTGTCGACGTCGGAGTGCAGGTACCGCACCCGCACGCCCGCCTCGGAGAGGAAATCAGTGAGCTCCTCGGCCATCTTCTTGGTGAGCGTGGTGACCAGAACGCGTTCGTCGCGCGCCACCCGCAGGCGGATCTCCTCGAGCAGGTCGTCGATCTGGCCCTTCGAGGGCTTGACGATGACGGCAGGGTCGACCAGGCCGGTGGGGCGAATGATCTGCTCCACCACGCCGTCTGCGATGCCCATCTCGTACTTTCCGGGGGTCGCGGATAGGTAGACGGTCTGGCCGACGCGGTTCTTGAACTCGTCCCATTTGAGCGGTCGGTTGTCCAACGCACTCGGCAATCGGAAACCGTGCTCGACGAGGGTGCGCTTGCGTGAAGAGTCACCCTCGTACATGGCGCCGATCTGCGGCACGGTTACGTGGGACTCGTCGATGACCATCAGGAAGTCATCGGGAAAATAGTCGAGCAGGCAGTGCGGCGGCTCTCCCTGCTTGCGGCCGTCGATGTGCCGCGAATAGTTCTCGATGCCGGAACAGAATCCGATCTGCTCCATCATCTCGAGGTCGAACGCGGTGCGCATCCGCAACCGTTGCGCCTCGAGCAGCTTGCCCTGCCGCTCCAACTCTCCCAGCCGTTCGGTGAGCTCCTCCTGGATGGTGCCGATGGCGCGGCGCATCGCTACGTCACTGGCGACATAGTGGGAGCCCGGAAACACCGATACGGCGTCCAGGGTCTTGACGATGTCGCCGGTGAGCGGGTGCAGGCTGTACAGCGCCTCGATCTCGTCGCCGAACATCTCGATGCGAATCGCCAACTCCTCGTACATCGGAATGATCTCGATCGTGTCGCCGCGCACACGGAAGTTGCCGCGAGAGAAGTCGATGTCGTTGCGGTTGTACTGCATCGAGACGAATTTACGGATGAGTGCGTCCCGGTCGATGCGCATGCCCACCTGCAGTGCGAGCATCGCGTCAAGGTACTCCTCGGAACTGCCCAACCCGTAGATGCACGAAACGGTGGAGACGACGATCACGTCTCGCCGGCTGAGCAGAGAGTTCGTGGTGGAGTGCCGAAGTCGCTCCACCTCGGTGTTGATCGACGAGTCCTTCTCGATGAAGGTGTCGGTCTGTGGCACGTACGCCTCGGGCTGGTAGTAGTCGTAGTAGGAGACAAAGTACTCGACCGCGTTGTTCGGCATCAGCTCGCGAAACTCGGTGGCCAGTTGGGCCGCCAGCGTCTTGTTGTGGGCGAGCACCAGGGTCGGGCGCTGCACGGCCTCGATCAACCAGGCGGTGGTGGCCGACTTGCCGGTGCCCGTGGCGCCAAGCAGAACGATGTCGGTCTCGCCGGCGTTGAGGCGATGGGTGAGCTCGGCGATCGCCTGCGGCTGGTCCCCGCTCGGAGTGTATTCGCTGATGACTTCGAACGGGCGAACTGAGCGGGTGGGTTGCATGGCAACAAGTCTAGGCACCACCGGTGACACTGGGCTGTGGCCTGGCCTCGCCTGCGGTTTTGCTCAGCCCTCGCGTGACCGCACCCTCTGCCACAGCTCATCAGTCTGGGTCAGGGTGTGCTGCTTGGTGTCGCCCGTGTCGATGACCACGTCGGCCACGGCTAGCCGCTGGTCATCCCCCGCCTGGGCCAAGACGCGCGCCCGAGCATCCGCCTCACTCATCCCGCGCAGGGTCACCAGCCGTTTCACGCGGGTTTCGGCAGGGGCATGGGCGACGACGATCAGGTCGAACGGGATCTCGATGGCGGCCTCGACCAACAGCGGCACGTCGTAGACCACGATGGCGTCGGGGTCGACGGCGGATGCCCGTGCAATCAGTTGCGCGGTGCGCCTGCGCACGGCCGGGTGCACGATCTGGTTGAGCTGGCTGAGAGCATCGGCGTTCTGGAAGACATGACTGCCGAGCGCGGCCCGGTTGAGCGTACCGTCGGCGCGCACCATACCAGGGCCGAAGGTCTGCACGATCTGCTCCAGTGCCGCAGTCCCCGGCTCGACCACCTCCCGGGCAACCTGGTCGGCGTCGATGATGACCGCACCGTGGCTGGCGAGCCGGGCCGCGATGGTTGATTTTCCGGCCGCGATGCCGCCGGTGAGTCCGATGAGATACACAGGGCAATCGTAGCCGTCGCATCGGAGCGATCCGTCTCGCCCGGTATGGATGTCGTAGAACGCCGAACGGCCGGCCCCAGGCGGGACCGGCCGTTCGGATGAAACTGTGTCGTTCCTAGTTGCTGCTCGAAAGCTTCTCGCGCAACGCGGCCAGCGCCTCGTCGTCGGCCAGCGTGCCAGCAGACGAGCCCTCCGACGTGAAGGAACTGCCGGCTGAAGCGGTGGAACCGGCTTCGCCCTCGGTTGCAGCCTGCTCGTTGGCGGCGGCCACCTGCTTCTTGTGCGCTTCCCAGCGGCCCTGGGCGGCAGCGTAGTCCTGCTCCCACTTCTCGCGCTGGGTCTCGAAGCCCTCACGCCACTCGTTGGTCTCCGGGTCGAAGCCGTCCGGGTACTTGTAGTTGCCCTGATCGTCGTACTCGGTGAGCATGCCGTACAGCGCCGGGTCGAACTCGGTGCTCTCGGGGTCGACACCATCGTTGGCCTGCTTGAGGCTCAGCGAGATGCGGCGACGCTCGAGGTCGATGTCGATGACCTTGACGAAGACCTCTTCGCCGACCGAGACAACCTGCTCGGCCAGTTCGACGTGCTTGCCCGAGAGCTCGGAGATGTGCACGAGGCCCTCGATGCCGTCGGCGACCCGAACGAACGCACCGAAGGGAACCAGCTTGGTGACCTTGCCCGGTGCGACCTGTCCGATCGCGTGGGTACGGGCAAACACCTGCCACGGGTCTTCCTGGGTCGCCTTGAGCGACAACGAGACGCGCTC
The DNA here is from genome assembly GCF_003260275.1 of Homoserinimonas sp. OAct 916. GTDB lineage: Bacteria > Actinomycetota > Actinomycetes > Actinomycetales > Microbacteriaceae > OACT-916. Next base: position 113,578 of record NZ_QJHB01000006.1, read on the forward strand.
GCGCTCCAGGTCGACCTCGAGGATCTCGACGGTGACCTCCTGGCCGACCTCGACAACCTCGCTGGCGTGCTCGATGTGCTTCCAGCTGAGCTCGGAGACGTGCACGAGGCCGTCCACTCCGCCCAGGTCGACGAACGCACCGAAGTTGACGATCGAGGAGACGACACCCTTGCGAACCTGACCCTTTTGCAGGTTGTTCAGGAACGTGGTGCGGCTCTCCGACTGGGTCTGCTCGAGCAGTGCCCGGCGAGACAGAACCACGTTGTTGCGGTTCTTGTCGAGTTCGAGGATCTTCGCCTCGATCTCCTGGCCCAGGTACGGGGTGAGGTCGCGCACACGGCGCAGCTCGATGAGCGATGCCGGCAGGAAGCCGCGCAGGCCGATGTCCACGATGAGGCCACCCTTGACGACCTCGATGACCGTTCCGGTGACGACGCCGTCGGAATCCTTGATGAGCTCCACATCGCCCCACGCACGCTCGTACTGGGCGCGCTTCTTGGAGAGGATCAGGCGGCCTTCTTTGTCTTCCTTCTGGAGGACGAGGGCTTCGACCTTGTCGCCGACCTGAACAACCTCGGTCGGGTCGACATCGTGCTTGATGGAGAGTTCGCGAGAGGGAATGACACCCTCGGTCTTGTAACCGACGTCGAGGAGAACCTCGTCACGATCGATCTTGACAACGGTGCCTTCGATCAGATCACCGTCGTTGAAAAATTTGAGAGTCTTTTCGACCGCGGCGAGAAAATCTTCAGCAGAACCAATATCGTTGATTGCGACCTGCTTGAATGCCCTGTCGGTCGTTGCGGTTGTCATGTAGTAATTGCTCCAGTATGGACTTGTATCGGGCCACACTCGCGTGTGACAAATGGATGATGAACGCGCAGAATTGCGCCGGTCAAGCTTAGCCCACGCCGACACGCCGGGGCAACCGCGCAAAAGCGTGGCGGAACGGGTGTGGGCGCCGTCGATCAACCGGTTTGCCCCCCGTGGTACGGCTTGAAACCGGGCTGGACACGAACACAACGCTCGATGGGATCTCCTGCGGCGTACCCAACCGCTGACCGTGCGGGTCGGACACGAGCCCACGCCGGCGTCACTTCGCCGGTCTGCCGGTGATGATCTCCCTCAGAGCCGGCACAAGCGTCGGGTGCTCGAAGACGAAGCCTTCCTGGAGCAGGCGCTCCGGCACCACCCACCGACTCTTCAGACTCAGCTCGGTCTCGGTGCGGATGAGCATGGCCCCGAGTTCGATCACCCACCGAAACGCCGGGAACCCGAATGGGATTCCACTCACCGCACGGATCGACTTCATCAGGGTGCGGTTATCCGTCGGGTTCGGAGAAGCCGCATTGATGATGCCATCGAGTTCGGCGTTCTCTGCGAGGAACAGAATGATGCCGAGTACATCATCCACGTGAATCCACGAGAACTTCTGGCGTCCACACCGTGTGCCGAACTCGTGAAAGGTGCCGGCATCGCGGCGAGCCGCCGTGCTGAACCAGCGGCCATCGAGTTGAGGGCCTCCGAGGCCGAACCGCGCGAGGCGGAGCATCGGTGTGAGCGCACCCCCGTCACCGAGAACGATCGCTATGCGCAGGGCGACCCTGCGGGTATCGGGCAGCTCGCCTTCGAAGAAGGCATTCTCCCAGGCCTTCGCGATCTCCACGGAGAACCCGGTGCCCAACTCTCCCGTGGATTCTGTCATCGGCCGATCGTCCGCGTGACGGTAGATCGTCGCGGTCGACGAGTTGATCCACAGTGCGGGCGGTTCTTCACAGGCGCGCACTGCATCGGCGAGTTCGCGGGTCGTCTCGATGCGGGACCTGAGAATCTCGGCGCGGTTCTCCGGAGTGTACCGGCAGTTCACGCTCGTGCCAGCGAGGTTCACCAGGAGATCGGCGCCCTCCAGAAGGTCTGTCATCGCGGCGTTCTCGCCCCACCGCACCGGCGACGACCGCCCGATGTGCAGCACCTCGTGGCCCAGGTCGCGAAGCCGGGCCGTGAAGTGGGAGCCCATGAAACCGGAGGCCCCGGCGATCACTGTCTTCATCTGTCCCCCGACCGGATCTCGTACGCGAATGAACCCTCGTACTCGTAGACCTTACCGAGAAGCGGAACTCGGATCTCGACCGTGACGTGCTGCCGCCCGTCGGTGTGTGAGAACCGTTCGGTGAGTTCGACGCCCGGAGCCAGCGGGCCAAAAAGCCTGATGTGCCACGAGGCGATTCGTAACTCGACCCGGCGCGACCGCATTCGGAGCTCCCCCTCGATGACTTGGGTTTCGAGCTGAACGCGAATCCGTCGGCGCCGGCCGAGCACATCGACGAGCCCAGCAGACGTCCGCACGATGAGGTCGCGCATGACTCGGTCTCCGCCGGCCAGATGAAACCTTCGCTCGGCCGCGACGGCGGGTTTGCCGTTCACCACCACTGCGGAATTGATGACGGTGAACGGCACATTCTTCTCCCACACCGGGAACACGACATCAGAAGGTGCCAGCGCCCGGATGAACGGGTGCAGCCAGCGTCGTGGAGTGCCCACAGTGGCGAACACACCTTCGCCGACACCTTCACACCCGTCAGCGATCACTGAGAAATAGGTGCGTAGGCGCGGATGCAGGCTCCACAGTTCGTCGCCGAGCACGGCCTCATACGGTGACCAGCCCTGATCCCGCACAGGGGTGCCGTGCTACTGGGCCAGGGCGGCCTTGAGCGTGTCCAGACCGACCCCACCGATGTCGAGCGCCCGCTTGTGGAACGCCTTGATGTCGAATGCGGCACCCTCGCGCTGTTTCGCCTCGTCGCGCAGCTGCTCCCAGATGCGCTGGCCGATCTTGTATGACGGCGCCTGCCCGGGCCAGCCGAGGTAGCGGTTCACCTCGAAACGCACGAACTGTTCGCTCATGTTGACGTTCGTGCCCATGAACCCGAACGCATACTCCCCGGTCCACTTTCCCGTGCCGTCGGGCAACGTCTTGCCCAGGTGTACCCCGATGTCGAGAACGACGCGGGCGGCACGCATGCGCTGCCCGTCGAGCATTCCCAGCCTGTCAGCCGGGTCGTCAAGGTAGCCGAGCTCCTGCATCAGGCGTTCGGCATACAGCGCCCAGCCCTCTGCGTGACCGGAGGTGCCGGCATTGCGCCGCCAGGTGTTGAGCATGGCCTTGTTGTAGGTGGCCATACCGATCTGCAGGTGATGGCCAGGCACGCCCTCGTGATACACGGTGGTCAGCTCCCGCCAGGTGTCGAACTCGGTGACACCCGCGGGAACGCTCCACCACATGCGGCCGGCACGAGAGAAGTCGTCGCTTGGCCCGGTGTAGTAGATTCCGCCCTCCTGGGTGGGCGCGATCATGCACTCCAGGCGCTTGACCTCCTCCGGAATGTCGAAGTGCGAGCGCGAGAGCTCTTCTACTGCGCGGTCGCTCGTGGCCTGCATCCACTTCCGGAGGGCATCCGTGCCGTGCAGTTTGCGGCTGGTGTCCTTGTCGAGATGGTCGATCGCCTCCAACACGGATGCGCCGGGTTTGATCTCCTGGGCGATGGCCTCCTGCTCCGCGACCATGCGCGCCAGCTCTTCGATCCCCCACTCGTAGGTCTCGTCCAGGTCGACGGTCGCGCCGAGGAAGTCGCGCGAGGCCAGCGAGTACAGTTCGCGACCCACGGCGTCGGGTTCCGGCGCATGCTCGGCCAACTCATCGCCGAGGAACCGGGCGAGCCTGTCATAGGCCGCGGCGGACGCTTCTGCGCCGCTGGCGAGGTCTTTCTTCAACGAGTCGGGCAGGTCGGTGTCGCCTGAGCGCGCTCCCGCGGCCAAGGTGTAGAAGAACCCGGTTCGCTCGACCTGTTTGTTCGCCTGCGTGACGATCTCGCGCACCTGACGGATGGCCGGCACGTGCCCGTCAGCGATTCCGGAACGCAGGGTCGCGATATAGCCATCCATCGCTGCAGGCAGGTTGTGCATGCGAGTGGCGACGTGGGCCCAGTCGTCTTCGGTATCGGTGGGCATCAGGTCGAAGATGTCGCGCAGGCTCTGGGCCGGCGACGCGATCACGTTGAGGTCACGCTGTTCGAACCCGGCCTCGTGCTTGTCGAGCTGCAATTGCAGTTCTCGGGAGAGATCCATCTTGGTGACCCGGTCCACCTCGTCTGCCGGGCTGGCGGCGGTGATCTCGGCCAGGGTGGAGCGGGCGGCGGCCGCTGCGGCTTCGGCGCCGGCCGGAGAGTAGTCGGCATACTCGCCCTCCCGGCCGGGCCTGCCCAGATACACCCGGTATTCGGGGAACAGGTCGAGCTCGGTGTCGACCCACGCTTCGGCTATGGCATCGATGGGGGTCGGGGTGCGCTCTGCAGGATTCGTCATGTCTCCACCCTAATCCGACTGCCCGTCGCCTTTTCGCGGACAGCACCCGTCCTTTCGGTCAGAGGCCCCCACCCCTCCGCCCAGAGGCCCCCTCCGCCCAGAGGTGAGTAGTCAGGGTTATTCTCGTGCGAAAACCCCAGCTACTGCACTGTGGTTCAGCCGATTGGTGAAAAACGCCGCCAGGCGCATCAGAAGGCGGCTCAGTGGGCTGCGGCGTCCCAGTTCACGCCGCGTCCGACCTGCACATCGAGCGGCACACGCAGCTCGGCGGCAGTCGACATCCGCGTCGTCACCAACTCGGACACGGTGTCCCACTCCCCCTCGGCCACCTCGAAGATGAGCTCATCGTGAACCTGCAGCAGCATTCGAGACTCCAGGTTCTTCGCCTGCAGGTCATCGGCGATCCCGATCATCGCGATCTTGATGATGTCGGCGGCGGAGCCCTGGATCGGTGCGTTCAACGCCTGTCGCTCCGCGTTGTCGCGCAGCACCCGGTTGGTGCTGGTCAGGTCGGTGAACGGGCGGCGGCGACCGAAGATGGTCTCGGTGTAGCCGTCGAGGCGCGCCTGCTCGACCACGTTGCGCAGGTAGTCGCGCACCGCACCGAACCGGGCGAAGTAGTCGGTCATCAGCTGTTTGGCCTCGGACTGCTCGATGCGCAACTGCTTGGACAGGCCGAACGCGCTCAACCCGTAGACCAGTCCGTAGCTCATCGCCTTCACCTTGGTGCGCATCACCGGGGTCACCTCTGCCGGTTCCACGCCAAAGATGTGGGCACCCACGAAACGGTGCAGGTCCTCACCCTCCTGGAACGCCTGGATGAGCCCGGCGTCTTCGGACAGGTGCGCCATGATGCGCATCTCGATTTGCGAGTAGTCGGCGGTGAGAAGTGTCTCGAAGTCCTCGCCCTTCTCGAACGCCGAACGGATGCGGCGGCCCTCGGCGGTGCGCACCGGGATGTTCTGCAGGTTCGGGTCGGTCGACGACACCCGTCCGGTCGCGGTGCCGGTCTGATCGTAGGTGGTGTGCACCCGGCCCCCGGCATCCACCGATTTCTCCAGCGTCTCGGTGATCTGCTTCAACTTGGTCGCATCGCGATGCTTCAGGAGCAGGTCGAGGAACGGGTGCGGGTTCTTCAGTTGAAGGTCGGCCAGAGCTGAGGCGTCGGTGGTGTAACCGGTCTTGGTCGCCCGTGTCTTGGGCATTTCCAGCTCGTCGAACAACACCTGCTGCAGCTGCTTCGGCGAGCCCAGGTTCACCTCGTGGCCGATCTCGGCGTACGCGCTGGTCGCGAGCCGGTCGGCCCGCGTGGTCAGTTCGTCACGAAGTTCCGAGAGCACGGTGCGGTTGACTGTGACGCCGGTCAGCTCCATCAGTGCCAGGATCGGTGCCAGTGGCAGCTCGATTGTCTGGAGAACCCGTGTGGAACTGTCCCCGAGTCGTTCACGAAGTTCGCCTGCCACGCGAAGCACGTACCAGGCGCGGGTGGCCGGTGAGAGCGGGTCGTCTTCGGGAACCAATTGGTTCGGGTCGGCTTCCGGCAACGTTTCATCGAACAGGTCGAGGACCTGGGCGGCGAGCGACTGGGTGGTGCTTCCGGGTTTGATCAACCAGGCCGCGAGTCGGTTGTCGAAGTCGACGCCGGCGATTCTCAGTTCGGTGGAGGCGAGGGTCTTCGCCACCTGTTTCGAATCCGCCAGGACCTTGGGCGACTCGGACGCCAGCCATTGTTCGAGTGCGGAGTAGTCGGGGCGGCCGAGTGCCCACGGCACATACACCGACTCGGTCAGGGTGGCCAGGCCGAACCCGGTGACCGCATCACCGTCGTGTTCGATGTGCACAGCCAGAGGCACGGTGCCCTTCACCGAGGTCGTTGCCAGCCAGTGCGCGAGCTCCTCGTCGACCATGGTGCGAACGACCGGCGCCTGCACCGTGGGCGCTGCATCGTCGTCCTCGGGCCCGGAGGAGCCGTCGCTGCCTGCGATCTTCAACACCCGGTCGAGGAGGGTGCGGAACTGCAGTCGTCCGAACACGTCTCGCAGTTCTGCCTCGTTGATCGGCTGCACGGCGAGGTCGCCCGGGGCGATGGGTAGTTCGACATCGGTGACCAGGTGGTTCAGCCTGCGGTTGAGAATTGCCCGATCCTTCTGTTCACGCAGGTTGTTGCCGACCACTCCCTTGATCTCATCGGCGTGGGCGAGGATCTCGTCGAGACTGCCGTAGAGGTTGATCCATTTGACGGCAGTCTTCTCGCCGACCTTGTCGACACCGATCAGGTTGTCGCTGCTCTCGCCCACAAGGGCGGCGATGTCGGGGTACTGGTGCGGCTGGATCCCGTACTTCTCGAAGACCTTCTCGGCGTCGTATCGGGTGAGTTCGCTCACACCGCGTACTGAGGGATACAAGAGGGTCACATCGTCGTTCACCAGTTGGATCGAGTCGCGGTCGCCCGAGACCACCAGCACCCGGTAGCCCTGTTCGGCCCCCTGTCTTGACAGAGTGGCGAGAATATCGTCGGCCTCGTAGTCCTCTTTCGAGACCGTCACGATGTTCATGGCATGCAGTGCCTCTTCGAGCAGTGGGATCTGCCCGACGAACTCCGGCGGCGTCTCACCGCGGGTGCCCTTGTACTCCGGGTATTCGCGGGTGCGGAACGAGTACCGGGAGATGTCGAAGGCGACGGCGAGGTGCGTCGGCTTCTCATCACGGATCAGGTTGATCAGCATGGCGATGAAACCGTGGATGGCGTTCGTGTGCTGACCTTCCCGGTTGACGAAACTGTCCACGGGGAGGGCGTAGAAGGCACGGAACGCGAGCGAGTGGCCGTCGATGATCATGAGGGTAGGCTTTTCGGAGTCTGACACGCCTGCCAGCCTACAAGCAGGCCGCGGCGGGCGGCTGACCCGGAGTGTTCGAGTGAGAGGGATGTATGAGTCAGGATGCCTGGGAGTTCGTCAAGCGGGTGGGCCTCGGAAAGCTGGCCGACACGATGGGCATCGAGATGCTTGAGTTCACGGTCGAACGCTCGGTGGCTCGGATGCCTGTTGAAGGCAACACCCAGCCGACGATGCTGCTGCACGGCGGGGCATTCGTTGTGCTCGGCGAGTCGCTCGCGTCGATGGCGGCGAACCTGTTTGCCGGGGCCGATCGGCTCGCAGTGGGGATCGAGATCAATGCCAGCCACACCAGAAGTGCGACATCGGGATTCGTCACCGGGGTGTGCACGCCGATCCACCTTGGCCGTACTCTGACCACGCACGAGATCGCGATCTCAGACGACCAGGACCGCCGCTGCTGCTCGATCAGAATGACCAACCTGATCAAAGAGCGCTGACGCTACAGATCACACCGCGCGCCAGTTTGAACGCTTCGCGCAGGTTCAAACAGGCGCGAGGTGTTCCCCGTGGCGCGAAACGTGATCAGGCGCTACTTCTTGGCGGTGAGCTGCTCGATGATCGCCTGGGCGACGTCGTGCATGGTGAGGCGGCGATCCATCGACGCCTTCTGGATCCAACGGAACGCCTCCGGCTCGGTCAGACCCATCTTGTCGTTGAGGAGTCCCTTGGCACGGTCGACGACCTTGCGAGTCTCGAAACGCTCGACCAGGTCGCTGACCTCGTTCTCGAGTGCGACGATCTGCGCGTGTCGGCTGAGGGCGATCTCGATCGCAGGCAAGAGGTCGTTCGGAGTGAACGGCTTCACGACGTAGGCGAGAGCCCCGGCTTCGGTGGCGCGCTCGACCAGGTCTTTCTGGCTGAACGCGGTGAGCAGCACGACCGGCGCGATGCGGGCCTTGGTGAGCCGCTCGGCGGCGGAGATCCCGTCGAGTTTGGGCATCTTGATGTCCATCACGACCAGATCGGGGCGCAACTCGGTGGCCAATTCGACGGCGGTCTCGCCGTCGCCGGCCTCGCCGACAACGTCGAACCCGTTGTCACGGAGGATCTCGACGATGTCGAGGCGGATCAACGATTCGTCTTCAGCGACGACCACGCGTCGTTTTGCGATCGGGGCGGGGTCTTTTTCACTCGATTGGTCAGTCACGCTCAAAGCTTACGATATTCTGATGCAGGTGTTGTTAGCCGGTGTGGCGGAATGGCAGACGCGGAGCACTCAAAATGCTTTGTTCGAAAGGACGTGTGGGTTCGACTCCCACCACCGGCACCACAATCCGAAGCTGAGGCCGGGCCCCGTTTGACGGAGCCCGGCCTCCTTCATTCCTCCGGCCGCATCCGAACCGGCTACGCTCGTATGGAGCGGCGCCGTGCCAGTTACGGCCGAGGCTGCCGCCACTCAACGACTCGAGCCCGGGCAAAGGCGTGCGCCCAGTAAGGAAACCAGAATGGCGATTCACAAGGTTCAGGGCGCTGTGGTGCTCTCGAAGAACGCACCCGTGACGTTGGAGACCATTCTGGTTCCCGACCCCGGGCCCGGCGAGGCGCTGGTCGACATCCTCACCTGCGGCGTCTGCCACACCGACCTGCACTACAAGCAGGGTGCGATCAACGATGACTTTCCCTTCCTGCTCGGCCACGAGGCCACGGGTGTGGTTGCGGCCGTCGGCGACGACGTCACCGAGGTCGCCGTGGGCGACCGGGTGATCCTCAACTGGCGCGCCGTCTGCGGCCAGTGCCGCGCGTGCAAGCGCGGTCAGGCCCAGTACTGTTTCAACACGCACAATGCCACCCAGAAGATGACTCTGGAAGACGGCACCGTGCTCTCCCCCGCGCTGGGTATCGGCGCGTTCGCCGAGAAGACCCTCGTTGCCGCGGGCCAATGCACAAAAGTCGATGAGGATGCCGACCCGGCCGCCGTCGGCCTGCTCGGCTGCGGCGTGATGGCCGGCATCGGTGCTGCCATCAACACCGGCGCGGTCAAGCGCGGCGACTCCGTGGCCGTGATCGGCTGTGGCGGTGTGGGCATAGCGGCGATCGCCGGTGCGAAGCTCGCCGGGGCGACGAAGATCATCGCCGTCGACATCGACGAGAAGAAGTTGCAGATGGCGAAATCTCTCGGAGCCACGGCATCCGTGAACTCGTCCGAAGAAGACGCGGTCGAGGCGATTCGCGCCCTCACCGACGGGAACGGTGCCGACGTGGTGATCGAGGCCGTCGGGCGACCCGAGACCTATAAGCAGGCGTTCTATGCGCGCGACCTAGCCGGCACCGTCGTGCTGGTCGGAGTGCCCACCCCGGAGATGACGCTGGAGTTGCCGCTGCTGGATGTCTTCGGCCGCGGTGGCGCCCTGAAGTCCTCCTGGTACGGCGACTGCCTCCCGTCGCGTGACTTCCCCATGCTCGTCGAGCACTACAAGCTCGGAAACCTGGACCTCGACGCGTTCGTCTCCGAGCGCATCACCCTGGACCAGATTGAAGAAGCCTTTGCCACGATGGCCAAGGGCACGGTACTACGATCGGTGGTTGAACTGTAAATGACGTTACGCATTGAGAACCTGGTGACCAGCGGCACTTTTTCGCTGGACGGCGGCACCTGGGATGTGGACAACAACGTCTGGATCGTCGGTGACGACCAATCGGTGATTGTGATCGACCCGGCGCACGAGCCCGCACGCATCAGCGACGCGGTTGCCGGACGCACGGTGAAGGCGATCCTGCTCACCCACGGGCACGACGACCACATCCGCGCTGTGGGTGAGTTCCGCGAACTGGTCGACGCTCCCGTCTACTTGAACCCAGACGATCGGATGCTGTGGGACACGGTCTACCCGGATTCCTCGCCCGACCATGAGATAGCCGATGGAGACACATTCGAGGTGGCCGGGGCAACACTGGTTGCCCTGCATACGCCAGGGCACTCGCCCGGCTCGACCTGCTTCCACCTGGAGTCGGAGGGCGTGCTGTTCTCTGGCGACACGTTGTTCAACGGCGGCCCGGGGGCAACCGGTCGCAGTCACAGCGACTTTGCGACGATCATCGAGTCGATCCGCTCACGGTTGCTGACCCTGCCAGCCGAAACGGTGGTGAACACCGGGCACGGAGACCCGACGTCTATTGGCGCCGAGGCCCCCCAGCTCGACGAATGGATCGCGCGCGGGCACTGATCGCCTCTGCTCGCTGATCGAGGGATTCTGAGGAACGAAGAATCGTCTCGAGATCAACGCCCCGCCAAGCCTCGGTCGTTCGTGAGGGCTTCGAGACGATCGCTGCGCGATCCCTCAGCCAACGGATAGTCCGCTGAGCGATGAGTCCGACACGGGAGGGTCGGCTCGGCTCAGGACAAGACGTCCTTCGTGGTGAACCGCGAGTACGCCAACGCACCGAAGACGACGATGTAGCCCAGTTGCAGCACCGCGTTGCTCCCGAACGAGTCCCAGGCGATCGGCTGCCGCAGCAGGTCGGCGAAGCCGAGCCAATAGTTCGTGAACAGCCACGGGTGCAGCCAGTCGAGTTGCGGCAGGGCACCCAGCACCTGGGCGGTGACGGCAAGCACGACGGTGGCCGCCATGGCCCCGACCGGAACGTCGGTGAGCGTGGAGATGAACAGCCCGATGGCGCTCAGACCGAGCAATGAGACGGCGACGTAGGAGGCGACCAGCGCCAACCTGCCAATTGACTCGACCGGGCCGACCGTGTCACCGGAGAGCAATGTCACCGGCCCGACAGGGAACAGGATCGCACCGATGAGGATTCCGGCGAGTACGACGGAGCCAGCGGCACTCAGGCAGAAGACGGCGGCACCGACGAACTTGACCACGAGCAGGCGAACCCGACCGGCGGGCGCGGCCAACAGGTAGCGCAATGTGCCGTGGCTCGCCTCCCCTGAGATCGTGTCGCCCGCGACCACACCGACAGTCAGCGGGAGGAACAGTGGCGTCGAGACCACCATGGCGGTCAGTGCGACGAACAAGCCGTTCTGGGTGATCTGATCCAGGAACGCAGGCCCGCGGCCCGAGGAACTGCCTGACGTGACCCGAACGGCGATGGCGATCAGCACGGGGATGGCGGCCAACGCCCCCAACATCGCCCACGTGCGCCGACGGCGATAGAGCACGCTCAGTTCGGAGGCAAGTAGAGCCCACCCGACCCTCGTTCGGGTGGGCGTGACATCAGCCGGTGGATCACTGGACAACGTCAAACCCCTCCCCGGTCAATTCGACGAACCTCTCCTCGAGGGTGGACGAGACCAATTCGAAACCTCGCACCCTCACCCCGGCGGTGACCAATGCGGCGACGACCTCCTCCGGGGCCACGGAATCTGTCAATCCCGCTGTCACGCCCGATTCCACGTCACCCGGCCGCAGGTCAGATTCCGAGAACGCCACGGGCTGCATCCCCAGTCCGCTCAATACCCGAGTCGCAGCCTCCGGGTCGGGGGTGACCACCCGCACTCGCCGGTCGGAGGTCGATCGCAACTCGTCGAGGGTGCCCTGGGAGACGAGGCGCCCGGCACTCATCACGCCGACATGAGTGCAAATCTGTTCGATCTCGCTGAGCAAGTGGCTGGAGACGAACACGGTGGCCCCGTCAGCCGCGAGGGAGCGCACCAGATGGCGCACCTCTCGTGTGCCCTGGGGATCAAGCCCGTTGGTGGGCTCGTCGAGCACCAGTAGTTCGCGTGGGCTGAGCAGCGCGTTCGCCAGCCCGAGGCGCTGCTTCATCCCCAGAGAGTATGCGTGCACCTTCTTGTGTTCGGCGTGGCCGAGGCCGACCCGGGCCAGTGCATCACGCACCCGAGTGTTTCGCGTGCTCCCGGGAGCGTACCTGTTGGCCGTGTCGAGCCGGTGCAGATTGGCCGCACCCGACAGGAACGGATAGAACGCGGGCCCCTCCACCAGGGCCCCGACCTGCGGCAACACGGTGTTCAGCTCGTGCGGCATGTCACGGCCGAGCACCCGGATCTCGCCCGCAGTGGCCGACGCGAGGCCGAGCAACATGCGAATTGTTGTCGTCTTGCCCGAACCGTTCGGCCCCAGAAAACCGAAGACCGAACCCCGTGGCACGGCGAGATGCACGTCGTCAACGGCCGCGTGGGCACCGAATCGTTTGGTCAGCCCGCGAGTTTCAACAGCGAACGCGGCGGCCAGCGCGGCGGTCACCGTCCGGTGGCCGCACTCTGCAACACCGACAGTGGTACGGCACCGGCGAAGACTCGCCCGTCCTGGCTGAGGTACACGTTCAGCAGCGAGGTTGACAGCAGCCGCCCTCCTGAAACGGAGGTCGTCACCTGGGCCAGCATCGGGGAATCGAGCATCGTGGACGTCCCCTGACCGGCGGGCAACGACACCACAGTGTCCCAGCCGGTTCCGGTGACCGTGGGTGGGGCGGCGGGCATGGTCGCATGACCGGTTGCAGAATTTGACTGGGGCAACGCCTGTTGCGTGACGGTGGCGCCTGCCGGAGGAGTGAAATCGAACAGGCCGGCAGATGGCGCAGTGAGCGTCACATCGCTGAAAGCGATGCGGAACGCTGGGCTCTGCTGACCACGCGCCCGCACCAGTACCTGCAGCGGGAGCCCGGTTTCGGAGTCGACGCCGATCGACACGGATCCCACGAGGGTGTCCGCCGATTTCGGGGTCAGCACCAGGTCGTACACGGGGCGTCCGGCCACTCGGGTGTTGTCGCCCACTGTCACGGTGGTGCTCGGTCCCACTGAAGCAAGGAGGCGGTCGGCCATTTCGGCTGGGGTCTGAATGGTGGTGCTGCCGTCGTTGGGCACGGTTGCATCGCCCTGTGGCAAAGTCACCCGGGTGGCGGCGTTCTTGGCCGAGTCGTACAACCACACGTTCGAGCCGTTGTGCACGAGGTCTCGCTCCGCAAGGGAGTCCATCACCTGAAGACGCGTCTTCGTCGGCCCGTCGACAAACACCCGGGCCGTGTGGGTGCCAGTCAGGAATTCGAGGGCGGCAGCGATGGAGGCAGTCTGGCCGGAGTCAGTTCCCGGCGCGTTCGAACCGGAGCCGGCGGTCTGCCCGATCTGCGGCAGTTCGGGCAAGCCGAGGTCAGCCGTCTGCACCACAGTGCCGGAGAACGCGTCGACCGAGGTCGTAGCGACCATTTCCAGAACCTGTTGCGGCGTTTTCGCGGGCAGGTCTACTGCAGCGTTGGCTGAAAGCGGCACTATCAGCACACCCGCAGCGATGACTGCGGGGACCGCGATGGCGGGTAACCAACGAATCCATCGGCGTGTCACCGAGAACCATCCACACGAAATGTAGCCATACCCCGACCCTACGCGGATGTCGAAGTGTCCGCACTCGCCCCCGCTTTGAGATCACTGTGAACCCCAGGTAATCCCAACGAATCGACTTCGGGTGGTGGGCCGGCAGGGTCTGCGTCGGAAGGTGTTCAGTGCAGGCGGTACGCGGGCGCCACCTCGTTGCGCGCGTCCCCCATCGTGTGCACACGGAGGTCATTGGTCGATCCACTGATCCCGGGCGGGGTGCCCGCGATCACAATCACCTTGTCCCCCACCTCAGCGCGGCCGAAGTTCAAGAGAATCTCATCGACCTGCACGAACATCTTATCGGTGTGCGTCACTCGTTCCACCAGATACGATTCCACACCCCAGACCAGCGCCAGTCGCCGTTGGATAGCCGCAGATGGTGTGAACGCGAGAATGGGGATCCGGTGGCGAAGGCGCGACATGCGGCGCACGGAGTCGCCGGTCTCGGAGAAGACACAGAGGAACTTGGCCCCGACGAACTCGGCCACTTCGGCAGCGGCCAACGTGATCGCCCCACCCTGCGTCGCCGGTTTGGTACCGAGGCCCTCGATCCGCCCCAACCCGTGTTCCTCGGTCGACTGAATGATGCGCGCCATGGTCTCCACCGTGATGACGGGAAACTCGCCGACACTGGTCTCGCCCGACAGCATCACCGCGTCGGTGCCGTCCAGAACCGCATTGGCACAGTCGGACGCCTCTGCCCGAGTCGGCCGGGGGCTCGAGATCATCGATTCGAGCATCTGGGTGGCGACAATCACCGGCTTCGCCATTCGCCGGGCCATCTCGACCGCTTCCTTCTGTACGATCGGCACCTGCTCCAACGGGAGTTCCACACCGAGGTCACCGCGGGCGACCATGATTGCGTCGAAGGCGTCGATGATCTCGGCCAGGTTCTCCACGGCCTGTGGTTTTTCGATCTTGGCGATGACGGGGATGCGACGACCCACCTCGTCCATGATCGTGTGCACGCGGTCGATGTCGGAGGCCTTGCGCACGAACGACAGGGCGATCATGTCGGCGCCGAGCATCAAACCCCACCGCAGATCCTCTTCGTCCTTCTCACTCAGCGCCGGGACGCTGACCTGAACGCCGGGCAGGTTGATGCCCTTGTTGTTCGAAACACTGCCGGGAACCTCGACCACGGTGCGTACCCGCACCCCGTCGGTCTCCACAACGCGTAACGTGACCTTCCCGTCGTCGATCAGCAGCGGGTCACCGGGCTCGACGTCTCCGGGCAGCCCGGCGTAGGTGGTGGAGCACTGGGTGCGGTCGCCAATGATGTCTTCCGTGGTGATCGTGAACCGGTCACCCTCGTCGAGGGCAAAGGGCCCGCCCTCGAACTTGCCGAGACGGATCTTCGGCCCCTGCAGGTCGACCATGACGCCGACCGATCGTTCCGCATCGTCGGCGGCCCGCCGCACATCCGCGAAAGAAGACTCGTGCATCTCATAGGTTCCGTGGCTCAGGTTCAATCGCACCACGTCCACCCCGGCATCAATGATTGCCCTGATGCTCTCGTACCCGGCCGTGGCCGGTCCGAGTGTGGCGACGATTTTCGCGCGTCTCATGCGTTGTGCTCCGTCGTGTCGTTCGCCCGTTCCCCCGCGTCTGATCCTTCTCCGGCTCCCACCTTCACAGCGTCGTTCCTCTCGGTCACCTGAACACGCCCGTGCTCGTCGTAGCGCTGCACAGCTTCGTCACCGTCTGGTGCGGCCGGGCGAACCCACTCGCGGCCCGTCCGGTAGGGGCTGGGTTCCAAACCGGTATGCCGTCGCGTCTGCACGATCAGAATCACCAAGCCGATGAGAATCGCCAACCAGGCCGCCCAGATGTTGGTGCGCACCCCGAAGAAGATCTCACTCGGGTCGATTCGGATGGCTTCCAGCCAGCTGCGCCCGAGGCCGTACCAGATCAGGTACAGGGCGAACGCCTTGCCCCATTGAAGCCGCACGACGCGCTCGAGGCCCAGAATGATGACAACGCCGATCAGGTTCCAGATGATCTCGTAGAGAAACGTGGGATGAAAAAGGGTCCCTACGGGTAGACCTTCGGGGAACGCCGGGTTCGTCGGTTCGATCTGAAGTCCCCATGGCAACGTGGTCGGCAGTCCGAACAGCTCGTGGTTGAACCAGTTGCCGAGCCGCCCCAGGGCTTGGGCGATCAGCATTCCCGGCGCCAGGGCGTCGGCGAATGTCCAGAAGCGAATCCCGGTCAGTCGGCAGCCGATCCACGCCCCGACCGCGCCCCCGAGAAGAGAACCGAAGATGGCATTCCCGCCCTCCCAGATGAACAGCACCCGCCACAGGTCGGCACCGTCGTAGAAGTAGTCCCCGGGGTGGGTGAACACGTGGTAGAAACGGGCCCCGATGATCCCCAGAGGTACGGCGAACAAGATGATGTCGAGAACGACTCCCGGCTCAGCGCCGCGCTTCGTGAGTCGGTGAGAGGTGAGCATGGTGGCCGCGATGATCCCGGCCAGAATGCAGAGCGCGTAGGCGTGCACCCGAAATGGACCGAGGTCGAAATAGCTCCAGTCCGGGCTGGGAATGCTCTGCTGGAAAATTTCCATGGGGGCGAACACTTATCGGTAACCTTTCGATCTCTTACGATCACGCCGGCGTGCTGAACCGCCCGTACGGGCGCTGTTAACTCTAACGCTCGACTGCTGCGCCTCGCGCCAGCTCCCGCGCGAGCTCGGCGAGGGCCGGAACGCCACCATCGGTGAGAGCGTTCACCAGGGCGGAACCGACGATCGCGCCGTCGGCGTACGAGAGCACCTCGCGCACCTGGTCGGCGGTGGAGATTCCGAGGCCCACGCAGTTGAACGACTCGCCGGTGTCACGAAGCCTGGCCACCAGGGTGCGGGCGGCCTGGTCGACATCGCCGCGAACTCCAGTGATTCCCATGGTGGAAACTGTGTAGACGAACCCGACGCTGGCAGTGACAACCTGCTGCAGACGGGCATCCGTACTCGATGGCGCGGCCAGGAACACCCGGTCCAGGCCAGTTCGCTCGGACGCCGCGATCCATTCGGCAGCCTCGTCGGGCACCAGATCGGGCGTGATCAACCCGGCACCACCGGCAGACGCCAGCCGGTCGGCGAAACGGTCGACACCGTATTGCAGCACGGGGTTCCAGTAGGACATGACAAGGATCGGGGCATCCACTCGCGCGTTGATCGCCTCGATGGCGTCGAACGTGTCTGCCAGACGAAAGCCCCCGGCCAAAGAGATCTCGGTCGCACGCTGAATCGTGGGCCCGTCCATGCCGGGGTCGGAGTACGGGATTCCGAGTTCGACAGCGTCGAAGCCATTCTCCACCAGAGCCACAGCGGCCTCGATGCTGGTCGACAGGTCGGGGTAGCCGACCGGGAGGTAGCCGATCAGCGCGCCGGATCCTTGGGCCTTGCGGGCGGCGAGGACATCTGCTGTGCGACTCATCGGGCTTCTCCTGCGCTGTCTGCGGGCGTCGGGCCGGATGCATCCGCGCCGGCGTCCAAGATGTCGAAGTACGCTCCAACGGAATCCATGTCCTTGTCCCCACGGCCGCTGAGGTTGACCAGGATCAGACCGTCAGGACCGAGTTCACGCCCCAGATCGATCACGCCTGCCAGTGCGTGCGCCGATTCGATCGCAGGAATGATGCCCTCGGTGCGGCTCAGCAGCCGCAGGGCGTCCATCGCCTGCGCATCGGTGATCGGCAGATAGGTCGCGCGCTTCAGATCCTTGAGCCAGGAGTGCTCGGGGCCGACGCCCGGGTAGTCGAGGCCGGCGGAGATTGAGTGCGACTCGATGGTCTGGCCGTCTTCGTTCTGCAACAGGTAGCTGCGGGCGCCATGCAGCACCCCTGGCCGCCCCCGTGTCATGGTGGCCGCGTGCTTGGGGGTGTCCACTCCCTCACCAGCGGCCTCATAGCCGTACAGGGCAACGGATTCGTCGTCGAGGAAGGCGTCGAAGATTCCGATCGCGTTGGATCCCCCGCCGACACAGGCGGCGACCGCGTCGGGCAGCCTACCGGTCGCCTCGAGGATCTGGCTGCGGGCCTCATTCCCGATCACTGCTTGGAAGTCGCGCACCATGGCGGGGAACGGGTGCGGGCCCGCGACGGTGCCGAAGATGTAGTTGGTGGTTTCGACGTTCGTCACCCAGTCACGCATGGCCTCGTTGATGGCATCCTTCAGGGTGCGCGATCCGGTCTTCACTGCGATCACTTCCGCCCCGAGCAACCGCATGCGGGCGACGTTGAGCGCCTGGCGTTCGGTGTCGACTTCGCCCATGTAGACGACGCAGTCAAGATCGAACAGCGCGGCCGCGGTAGCGGTGGCCACACCGTGCTGGCCGGCACCGGTCTCGGCGATGACGCGGGTCTTGCCGATTCTCTTGGTTAAAAGTGCCTGACCGAGAACGTTGTTGATCTTGTGCGAACCGGTGTGGTTGAGGTCTTCTCGTTTGAGGAAGATTCGTGCCCCGCCCGCGTGCTTGGCGAATCGCGGCACCTCGGTGATGAGCGAGGGCCGGCCTGTAAAACTGCGATGCAGTTCGTTCAGCTCCTCCTGAAACGTCGGATCCGTCTTCGCGAGCTCATACGCGTCAGAGAGTTCGTCGAGCGCGGCGATCAGCGACTCGGGAACGAACCGTCCGCCGTATTCGCCAAAATAGGGGCCAGGGGCTGCACGCAGGTTCATTCAAACCGCCAGGAATTGTTGTAGTTGGGACAGGGGGTCACCGGTGACGAGTGCTTCGCCGACAAGTACGACATCGGCACCGCTCGAGCGGTAGTGTGCGACATCCGCAGCGGACTTCACTGCAGACTCCGCGATCGTGATCACGTGGTCGGGAATGGTGCCGGCCAAGCGGGCGAACAGGTTTTTATCCAGTTCGAACGTGCTCAGGTTGCGCGCGTTCACACCAATCAGTTTCGCACCACAGTCGAGTGCGCGCTGCACTTCGTCGGCACTGTGCGTCTCGACCAGCGCCGCCATCCCGAGGGATTCGATCAACTCGTGCAATTCGACCAGCGTGGACTGGTCGAGGGCGGCGACGATCAGCAACACCATGTCGGCCCCGGCGGCGCGGGCCTCGAACACCTGGTACGTCTCGGTGATGAAGTCTTTCCGCAGCACGGGGATGGTCACCGCCTGGTGAACCGCGGTGAGATCAGCCAGGGTACCGTCGAAGCGCCGCCCCTCGGTGAGGACGCTGATCGCACTCGCGCCGCCCTGTTGATAGCTGAGTGCCAGTTCTACCGGGTCGGGGATCGATGCCAGGGGGCCCCGGGAGGGGCTTCGGCGTTTGATCTCTGCGATGATCCTCACAGTTGCCTGCGGGGCCAGCGCCGCCAGGGCGTCCCTGGCCGGTGGCAGGGCGAGGGCATCGCGCTCCACCTCGGCGAGAGGGCGGCTCAGTCGGCGCTCCGCACTGTCTTCGCGGGCGCCGCGAACGAGATCAGTCAGGTAGTCGTCCGTTCGCACCTAGGCGTGATCCTTGGCAACGACCTTGTCGCCGTCGACCCCGTAGCCGAGCTTCGTCATGACCAGCCCGGTCAACGCTCCCACGACCAGGAGTCCGGCAGATGCCCAGACAAGCCACTCCATCTCGAACCAGAATGCGATTGTTCCGATTATGAAGGCGACCAGCATGATGATGACAGCTGTCCAAGCGGCTGGCGAATTGCCGTGGCCGGGGTCTGCGGTCTCGTTCGTCATTTCTCTCCCTGAGCTTCACTACCAAAAATTGCATCAAAGATTCGGATGCCCCGTCAGTCTATCCGGTGCCTCAGCGTGTTCACCCACGTCGCTTCGGCTTGTCGGGTCGGTCGGTCGGGTCGGATCCTCGGGTGA
The DNA here is from genome assembly GCF_003260275.1 of Homoserinimonas sp. OAct 916. GTDB lineage: Bacteria > Actinomycetota > Actinomycetes > Actinomycetales > Microbacteriaceae > OACT-916. The sequence continues at coordinate 132,962 of NZ_QJHB01000006.1, forward strand.
GATCGTCCCAGGCGCTGACGGGATCGGTCGGATCCTCGCCGGACGCCTTCTCCGGATCGCCTTCACCCGCAGGATCAAACCCGAACTCGTCTGATTCTGCCGCGAAAACCGCGGTGGTGTCTTCCGAGACGTTGTCTCCCGTCGCCGTGGCCTCAGCGGCTGCTTCGTCACCAGCCACCTGCCGGTCGGCCGCCAGGCGAACGCTCTGGTACTTCTGTGAGGAGTCAGGCCACCGGCGCAGTGTCACGATCACAACAATGCCCGCAGCCAGCATCGCCACCCCGGCGATCAGCGTCACGATGGGCCACAGGGTGCTCGAAGCTGTGGAGACCAAGGCATGCACCGAGTCAGTACCCGTGACGCCCGTCACCTGGGAGACCACCGGTGCCCCTGCGGTGACCGGATCGAGTTCGCTCAACACAACGGACAGAATGACGCTAGCCCCCAGAAGCGCCTCCAAGACACCGAAAACCGCGCGTAGAACAGGCCCCGCAATCGACAGGGCCCCGGCCAACGCGAGACCGGACAGTGCAAGGGCGCTCACCGCAGGGGCCGCGACCTGTCCGCTGACGGCGAGAGGGCCCGCGTGACCGGCAGAATCAATCAGGATCAACCCGTACCAGGTCTGCGTCCATCCGAGCAGCGCGAGCCCACTCCCCGCGGCGATGACAAGCATGATCGAGTACTTGAGGCGGCGCGCGCGACGTGTACGGCTCTGTCGCCCAAGATTTTCGCCGAGCCCGATATCTGCCCCTGTCACATGACCCTCCGCATGTCGTTGGCGACCGCGACTGCCCGAAGTGGCGCGGCAGCCTTGTTCTGCGACTCACGAAACTCGGATTCTGGGTCGGAGTCGGCGACGATTCCGCCGCCGGCCTGCACGTACGCGACGTTGTCGATGATCGTCGCTGTGCGGATCGCGATCGCCAGGTCGGCATCGCCGGCGAAGCCGAAATAGCCGACCACGCCCCCGTAGACGCCGCGCTGCCAGGGTTCCAGGGCGTCGATGATCTCCAACGCACGCGGTTTGGGTGCGCCGGAGAGGGTGCCGGCCGGGAATGTTGCCCGGAAGACGTCGACCGCGTTCATCCCGGACAACAGGTTGCCTTCCACCGATGAGACCAGGTGCATGATATGGCTGAATTTCTCCACCCGCATGAACTCTGTCACCTCGACCGAACCGGGTTCGCAGACTTTGGAGAGGTCGTTGCGTGACAGATCGACGAGCATCAGGTGCTCGGATCGCTCCTTCTTGTCGCTGCGCAACCGGGTCTCGTAATCGGCGTCGTGTTCGGGCGTGGTGCCTCGGGGCATCGACCCGGCGATCGGGTGCGTGAACACACGGCTGCCGGTGACGCGGAACAGTGCTTCCGGCGAGGAGCCGACTATGGCGTAGGGGGTGCCGCCCGGTGTGACCAGGTTCACCAGGTACATGTATGGACTCGGGTTGAGACTGCGCAGCACGCGGTAGACGTCGATGGGCGGTGCGGGGCAGTCCAGGTCGAACCTCTGCGAGATGACGACCTGGAAGATCTCCCCCGCCTTGATCTGCTCCTGCGCCGTTTCGATGGACCTCAGATACGCCGTCGCCTCGGTGCCGGCACGCGCATCGGCGGGGGCCGCAAGGTCGATGTGTGCCAGCCAGGCCTCGGCCGGCTTCGAGAGGCCAGCCTGCATTCGGTCGAGGCGCGCCTGGGCATCCGCCCACAGTGTGTCGGCATCGTCGGTACCGTCGTTGAGAACGTTCGCTATGAGTTGCACGGTGCCGAACTTGTGGTCGAGCACCACCAGGTCGGAGGCGAAGCACAGTGACTGCGCGGGTACCTCATAGGCCGCGGGCGGCTTGTCCGGCAGGTTCTCCAGTTCACGAATCGCTTCCCAACCGATGAACCCGACCAGGCCGCCCGTCAACGGCGGGTGGCCGGGAACCCGCGGCGTCTGCCAGCGCTCGTAGAGCTGCTGCAGGGCCTCGAGCGGGCTGTCGTTCAACGGACCGCCGAACGCCCGCTCGGCGCTGAGCCCGTCATCGATCCACTGGGCGACGCCGTCAGCGTCGGTCAGCATGCCGAACGATGACACTCCGACGAACGAGAACCTGGACCAGATGCCGCCCTGTTCGGCCGACTCGAGCAGGAATGTGCCGGGCGCACCCTGACTGAGTTTGCGGTAGATGCCCACCGGGGTCTCCCCATCGGCGAAGAGTTCCCGCACCACGGGGATCACCCGGTCGGCGTGAGCCAGTCTGAGGAACTGGTCCCGCGTGGTCGAGGCGGTGGACTGCTCGGTCATGTGAGTGCTCCAGGGGAATGCGTGGGCGAGAAGTGGTGCGAGGCCGGCGCTCCCGCATGGAAGTGGGATGGGCGCCGGATGCCGGCTTTCAGTGTACGTGCGGGGTCGCCGAGGCGATCTCGCGCAGCCCGGCGATCGCGGCATCCGGGTCTGCGGCGCCGAAGACGCTGGAGCCGGCCACGAACGTGTCCGCGCCCGCTGCTGCTGCGATCTCGATGGTGTCCAGTGTCACACCGCCGTCGACCTGCAGCCAGATATCCAGGCCGGATGCCCGCACCGCGGCGCGCGCCTTTGACAGTTTCGGCATGGTCTCCGGCATGAACGACTGGCCGCCGAACCCGGGTTCGACGGTCATCACTAACAGCTGGTCGAACTCTTCGAGGAGTTCGAGATACGGCTCGATCGGGGTGCCGGGTTTGACGGCGAGGCCGGCTCGGGCACCGATCTCGCGGAGGTGCCGGGCGACACCGACCGGATCGGCCGTCGCCTCGGCATGGAAGGTGACCGAGAATGCTCCGGCCTCGGCATAGCCCTGAGCCCAGCGTTCGGGGTTCTCGATCATCAGGTGCACATCCATGGGGAGCTCGGTGACCTGAAGAAGCCTCTCGACCATTGGCAGGCCGAACGTGAGATTGGGCACGAAGTGGTTGTCCATCACGTCGACGTGCACCAGGTCGGCACTGGTGATGCGACCGAGCTCAGTCTCGAAGTTGGCGAAGTCGGCGGCGAGAATACTCGGATTGATCCTGACGGGCATGATTCAACCTTAGGGCTTTGCGTTGTTCCCCTCCTGCGCACACCTTCTCGCCCCGAGCCCCGACGTCGCGGGGCCTGGTGAATTGTCACAGAACCATGACGACAGAGCTGCCGGCGGCCCTGCCTGCACTGCTATCCCCGAGAGACAACGAAACCTTTTACTGCGACAGATGTTCTCTACCGCTGAGGTGTGGCCGGTTGACAGTATTCGATCAGACACAGCCACCGGTTGTGATCGGTTGCGGCGCACTGATCGACTTCACTGTGCCGTTCCCAGACTCACTCACGACAACGGCCACCGATGTCGGGTGTTCATCCACGACGAAATCCAGTACTTCGATAGCCGTACCGTCGCTGCAGACCCGCGAGCCGGGGTCAAATGCGGGATCGCCGGAGACCACCGTCCAGTCGTCACCGACCCGGTGGCCCTGCACCGTGACGAGCTCAATATCGCGCGCGAGCGCTTCGTCGGCGTCATCGGCGGTCACCCCGTCGAAATAGACGCTGAAGTGGGGCTGGACCAGGTAGGTGGGGTCGATAGTCCCCCAGAACTCTCCTTCATATTTGCGCTCGTTGAGCACGAAGTAGTCCCACAGATGCTGCACGCCACCCGGGGAACGGTTGGTGCTGGAATATGGCTTCTGCTCAGGGGCCACGCCAAACACGGTCGTGAGCATCGCCACCGCCTCATCGGCCGGCCCCATGTAACCCAACTTCTCGACCAGCTGTCCGTCGGCGTCGCGCAGCTCCAACACGTCGGGGCGCACCACGAATCTGGTGACAGTCGTCAGAGGATCGGCTGCCTCGGTCGGATCTGGGCTGGGTTCTGCAGTGGGCGTCACAGGCGGAGCGGTGGTGACTTCCGGCGGCGGTGACGCGGATCCGTTCGCACCGGGAGCCTGGGCGGGTGCGCATCCGACCAGGAGTCCAAGGGCGGCGACAAGGCTGAGGAGGCGAATACTATGCGTGAAACGAGAACCGGTCATGAAAACCACCTTCGAGACGTAAGCACGAAATATCAGGATGAGGAGCTTGTCGAACCGGTGATGCTCCCGGCGGGCGCCAACTCCTGAATTCTCGAAGCCGCGCCGCTGAAGATTCTTTGTGATCGTATTGCCGACCTTAGCGGGTCAGCGTGGTCGTGAACGGGTCAGGCGTGTTTCTCGAAGAGTTGGATGAACATGGCGTCGGTTCCGTGCCGATGCGGCCACAGCTGCACGCTCAGACCGTCACCGGCGAGGTCCAGAGGCGCCAGTGAGACTGCCTGTACGATATCGGCGGTCGGGAGTCGTCTGAGAATGGCCTCGTGCTTCTTCATCGCTCCGGCCACAACGGTGCGCGTCTCTCCGATGTGCGGGGAACAGGTCACGTAAGCCAGCACTCCGCCAGGAGCCAGCGCCGTGATGGCCGAGTCCAGTAGGGAACGCTGCAACGCGACCAGAGCGGCCACATCGGTGGGCTTCTTGCGCCAGCGTGCTTCCGGGCGCCGGCGCAACGCCCCCAATCCGGTGCACGGCGCGTCGAGCAGGATGCGGTCGAACGCTCCAGCGTGTGTGTCACCCACGAGCGTGCCATCGTGCTCCCACACCTGGACGGCTTCACCGAACGGGGTCAACGCTCGCCGCACCAGTTCGGCGCGGGCCGGGACCAACTCGTTTGCAACCAGGTCGGCTCCGCCGGCGACAGCCTCTGCAGCCAGAAGTGCCGCCTTTCCTCCCGGGCCAGCGCACAAATCGAGCCAGCGCTCCCCCCTGGCTATCGGCCGAGCCCGGCTGAGGGCCAGGGCCGCCAGCTGGGAGCCCTCATCCTGTACCCGAACAACCTTCTGCTTGACGCCGGGAATGTTGAATGGGTCGCCTCCGTCGCTGTAGAAGCCGACCGGCGAGTAGTGCGCCGGATGCGCATCGGCGGGGGGCTCGGTGCCGTCGGCGAATCCGGGCAGTGCAACGAGGTTGACCATCGGCGCGACATTGTTCGCGGCCAGGGCCTCATCCAATTCACCGCCCCTGTCCTCTGCCCCCAACGACTGCCGGAGCGCCCGGACAATCCAGACCGGGTGGGAGAACTCCGCCGAGAGCCGGTCGTCTGGATCGGTGGTTGCCTCCAGCACCCGCGTGTGCCACTCATCGGGGGTGGAGCGGGTGACGGTGCGCAGCACTGCGTTCGTGAAGCCGGTCGCAGAACGGCTGCCGACAGTCTGGGCAAGAATGACTGATTCATTCACCGCTGCGTGCTCGGCAACACGCATGGACAGCAGCTGGTGCAGCCCGAGGCGCAACACGTCAAGGATCTCGGGGTCGATCGCGTCGACACCACGCCCGGCCGCAAGAACGATGACCCGATCGTAGTAACCCATCATTCTCAAGGTTCCGTAAGTGAGCTCGGTGGCAAGACCTGCGTCGGCGGCGCTGAGTTTTGCACGCGAGAGCTTCACTGGCAACAACAGGTTGGCGTAGGCGTCGGACGAACGCACCGCACTGATCACCTCGTAGGCGATCCGGCGTGCGGGCTGCACATGGGTGCCGGTGGAGCCCCTGTCTTTCGGGCCTGTGCGCGGCGGACGTTTCTGGCCCGGTCTGGAATCCTTGGGCCGCGAGGACCGGCCGGTCACGAGCTGCTCCGAACGGACGCTGGACGACCCCGCCACCAGTCGGCGGCAGGCATTGCCTTCTTGCCCGCGGGTTGAACGGTGACGAGCTCCAGTGCCGTAGAGCCTGTGCCAATCAGCATCTGGCCGTCGTGAGCAAGGATCTCACCCGGTAGCAAGACCGGTGAGGTGGCGCCGGCCAACCGGGCGGCGTGCACCTTCACACGCTCTCCATCGAGGATCCAATAGGCGCCCGGCTCCGGGGTGACCCCGCGAATTCGGTTGTAGACCGCGGCTGCTTCGTCATTCCAGTCGATCAGGCCGTCGTCTGGGCCGAGTTTGTGCGCGTATGAGGTCGGCCCCTCCTGCACTCGCGGCGTTACCCGTCCGCCAGCGAGACGGTCCACGGTGGCAGCCAGCAGCTCTGCCCCGCTGACGGCGAGTTCACCGAGGGTTTCGCCGGCGGTTGCATCCGGATTCAGATGGTGCTCGAACGTCGCGAGGATGTCGCCCGCGTCGAGTTGCTCGACAAGCTGGAAGACGGTGCCACCAGAGACAGTGTCGCCCGCCATGATCGCCCGCTGCACCGGTGCTGCTCCCCGCCAGGCCGGGAGCAATGAGAAGTGCAGGTTCACCCAGCCGAGCCGGGGCACATCCAGTGTCGGTCGGCGCAACAGCGCGCCAAAGGCGACAATCACACCGAGGTCGGCGTCCAACGCGGCCAATTCGCTTGTCATCGCGTCGTCGATGCGATTCGCCTTGAGCACCGGCAGACCCAATGCTTCGGCCGCCCGGGCGACCGGAGACGGGGTCAGCACCCGTTTGCGCCCCAGTGGCGCATCTTCCCGCGTCAGCACGCCGACGATGTCGTGCGCTGAAGCAAAGAGGCGGCGGAGACTCGGCACTGCCGCCTCGGGCGTTCCGGCAAAGATCAATCTCACAGCACTCGTTTCGAAGGGGTGGGCTCAGAGCAGGTCAGGGTCGTCGAATCGTACTCTCAGTGTATTCATCGGACGGTACGCGCCTTTGCCCGCTGGTCGCCTGCTTTTGGCATTGTGAATCACAGAAGCACGCAGGATGCGCGCCACATCAGCGGCTCGTCCGTAGTCTGTGCGCACGATGGCCCGCACGCCATCTGGATGGGTGACCGGCCCCAGGATGTCGGTGTGGCCCGCCGCCGCAAGCTGGTCGACGGCTTCGTTCACCTGCTCCTCCGCCCCTGTCACCGACGCGAGCCGAACGATCGGTGGAAACCGCAGTTCGGCCCTGTCTGCCAATTCGGCTCTCGCAAATGCAGGCTGCTGCCAGGTGGCGAGCGCATGGGCGACGGCGCCACCGACTCCGGCGAGGATGATGGGTGCCCGCGGCGCAGCGAAGGCTGCCGTGTTCGACCAGCTGCGCAAACAGTCTTCAGCCACTCGCAGATTCTCCCGCGCGAGCATGCGTGGACCGTCCAGCAGGATCACCGCCCGGTAGCCTCCGGCCGCGATCGGTTCTGCCCCGCGGGTGGCGATCACGAGCGCTGGGTTGGCTCCGACCCGCTGCATCGGATGGTCCCCATCGGAGACCACGACACGCACCCCAGGAAAGGCCCGGCCAAGTTCTTCGGCTGTGCGGGTGGTTCCGATCGAGACCAGACTGTACTCGGTCGACGAGCATTCCCGGCACCTCCAACCGGCGGCGAGGGCACCGCACCAGCCGCAGGACGGTGCGGCAGTCGGGTGGGTCAGGCCCAGGGGGCCCGCGCAGGCGGTGCAGCGAGCTGGCTCTCGACAGGTGCGGCAGGCCAGAAGCGGGGCGTACCCCGGCCGCGCCACCTGCACGAGAACCGGCCCCAGCTTCAGCGCTTCCGTCGCCTCCCGCCAGGCGAGGGACGGGATGCGGGCGGCACCGGCCGGGCCGGACCGCTCGTCGAGTTCGCCTGTCGGAATCACCCGGGGTTGATAGGCGCGCTCCGGGGCGATCTGCGTGAACCAGCCCAGCTCCACCAACCGTTGGGTGTCGGTTGTACGAGTGTGCCCGGCAACGATCAACGCACAGCCGCGCTGCTCCTGGCGCACCAGCGCCACATCGCGTGCGTGGGCGTAGGGTGCCAGCGGTTCGGCATGCAGCGAGGAGCCGTCGTCCCAAACAGCGATCAGTCCGAGCTGCGGGGCCGGCGCGTACACGGCCGATCTGTTTCCAATCACTACCACGGCATCATCGCCGAGGAGGCGCAGAAATCCGCGGTAGCGGTCGGCGTTCGCCTGACGCGCGTCGACCCTGACAATGCGTTCTTCAGGTATCAACGAGAGCAGGGCGGCGTGTACCTGCTCCTGGTCGCGGTAGTCGGGCACCGCGATGATGGCGCTGTGCCCCAGGTGCAGGGTCTGCACGGCCGCTTCAGCCAGAGTGAGCGCCCAATGGCCGATCCACAGGCCCGCGTGCGGCCCGTCTGTCAGCTGATGCAGTAGCGGAATCACCCCCAATGCGATTCGTTGACCAGCGACGATGGCGCCCTCGACGAGACCCGATTCATAGCCGGTCACCAGGGTGTCGCCGTGGGCGGGGCCGCTCGAGCGCTCAGCCGGTGGTACTGCGCTCTGTTCACCGGGGAGATGTTCACCAGGGAGATGTTCAGCAGGGAGATCACCGGCCTCTGCCACGGCGGCCCGTGCGAGATGGGCCTTCTCCACCCGCGCCTGCCGGGCAGGCACAGCCAGCCGGATCACATCGCTCGCACCCCCGGCGGAACGGTCGGCGACACTCCGGGCCAACTGCCAGATCTCTTCAGTGAGCACCCGCGCCGGGGAGACCACCGATTCGATGGGGCTCAGCTTTCCGGAGAAGTCTGCCTGATCCGTGCGTTCGATCAGGTATCCGGTTGCCACCCGACCGGCCGAACGAAATGGAACCTTGACACGAACCCCCGGCAGGGCGGTCTCGGCCCATTCGTCCGGGATCAGATAGTCGAACAGGTGGTCGAGCTGGGGCAACGGCGAATCCAACAGAACACGGGCAACACGTCCCTGTTGTTGTCGGATCTGCGAATCACCCATCGAAGGTATTTTCTAGAGGCCGGCCGCGCTGCGCAGCTGCTCCACACGGTCGAGCTTCTCCCACGTGAAGTCTGGAAGTTCACGGCCGAAGTGCCCGTAGGCCGCCGTCTGCGCGTAGATCGGCCGTTTCAGGTCGAGCTCCGCGATAACAGCCGCCGGGCGCAGGTCGAAGACCTCTCGTATGGCCGAGATGATCTGCTCATCGGGCAGAATACCGGTGCCGAATGTCTCCACGTACAGCCCAACCGGGTGCGCCTTGCCGATGGCATAGGCGACCTGCACCTCGAGGCGCTCGGCGAACCCAGCCGCCACGGCATTTTTCGCCACCCATCGCATCGCGTAGGCACCCGAGCGGTCGACCTTCGACGGGTCTTTGCCGCTGAAGGCCCCACCACCGTGGCGCGAGGCCCCACCGTACGTGTCGACAATGATCTTGCGGCCGGTCAGTCCGGCGTCTGCCTTCGGTCCGCCGTCGACGAACGGCCCGGCCGGGTTGACCAACACGCGGGTGCTCGACGAGTCGAGGTCGAGCGACTCAAGGGTGGGTCGGATCACCAGTTCACGCACGTCCGACTGCAACCGTGCCGGGTCGGTTCCCCGGGCGTGCTGTGTGGACAACACGATCGTCTCGACGGTGCGCGGGATGTGTTCCTCGTAGCCGATGGTGACCTGGGTCTTGCCGTCCGGTCTGAGATAGTCGAGTTCGCCCGACTTCCGCACCGCAGCCAACCGCTCCGCCATCCGGTGCGCCAACCAGCTTGGAAGGGGCATGAACTGGGGGGTCTCTGTGGTGGCGAAGCCGAACATCATCCCCTGGTCGCCCGCGCCCTGCTGGTCGAATTTGTCGATGCTGCCGGTTTCGCGCGACTCGAGGGCCTGGTCGACACCGCCGGCGATGTCGGCGGACTGTGCCCCGATCGACACCGAGACCCCGCAGGATGCTCCGTCGAAGCCCATTTCGGAGGAGTCGTACCCGATCTCCAGTACCTTCTTGCGAACGATGCCGGGGATGTCGGCGTATCCCGAGGTGGTGACCTCGCCGACCACATGAACGAGTCCGGTGGTGACGAGCGTCTCGACGGCGACCCGGCTCTCGGTGTCTTCGGTGAGCAGGGCGTCGAGGATACTGTCGGAGATCTGGTCGCAGATCTTGTCGGGGTGGCCCTCGGTCACTGATTCGGAGGTGAAATACCGCAGTTCGGTCATGACGTGGCGCTCTTTCTGGTTGCGGGCAACGTGTACGGGCTCTGGCGCAGGCACTGCGCGTTCAGGGGCGTGTCGGGGTGGGCCGTGCGGGTCACGGCTGCTCGAGCGACGTGCCGGGTCATTCGTGCGATGCAGTGGATGCGATCAGGCTCACACCAGCACATCAAGGATATTGTTCGCCACCGACATTTTCGAACCGGCGGCCTCGGCCACCACTGCGCCACCGGCCGCAAGAACGATGATCGTGTTCGAATCGCTGCCGAATCCCTCGGTCCAACTCACCCGGTTCAGCACGAGATAGTCGCAGCCCTTGCGTGCCAGTTTCGTGCGGCCGATCTCGAGGCGGGCGGCATCGTCGCTTTCGGTCTCGGCAGCGAAGCCGACGATGACCTGGCCCTCACGGCGGTGCGCCGACAATCCGGCCAGAATGTCGGGATTCTCGACGAGTTCGAGAGTCAGGCGGTCCCCCGCGGACTCCTTCTTGATCTTGGCGTCGACGCTCACCGCCGGGCGGTAGTCTGCGACCGCTGCAGCCATGATGACCACGTCTGCGGACTGGGCGTGCTCGGTGGCCGCTTCAGAAAGTTCGAGGGCGCTTCCGACGTGCACCACCGTCACTCCTTGAGGCTCAGCCACCTCCAGATTGGCCGCGAGCAGCGTGACTTCTGCTCCGCGTGCCAAGGCTGCAACGGCGAGAGCGACACCCTGTCGGCCGCTGGAGCGGTTGCCGAGGTAGCGCACCGGGTCCAGGGGTTCCCGGGTGCCGCCGGCGGTCACCAGCACGCGACGGCCGGCGAGGTCGCCAGATCGAGGCGCAGCGAAGCGATCAGCGGCACGCACTACGGCGTCGACAATCACGTCGGGCTCTTCCATGCGTCCGGGGCCGGAATCAGAGCCGGTGAGTTGACCGGATGCGGGGCCGACAATGACCACGCCTCGATCACGCAATGTGGCGATATTGGCGACGGTCGCCGGATTCAACCACATTTCAGTGTGCATGGCGGGAGCGATCACGAGCGGTGCGGTGCTGGCCAGAACAGTGTTGCCGAGCAGGTCGTCGGCGAGGCCGGCGCTCAGCTTGGCGATGGTGTTCGCGGTGGCCGGAGCGATCACGATCACGTCGGCAGACTGCCCGATCGCGACATGGCGCACCTCAGCGACCCCTTCGTACAGGTCGGTGTGCACTCGGTTGCGACTGATCGCCTCCAACGTGGGAAGCCCGACGAATCGAAGTGCGGACTCTGTGGCCACGACGTGAACGTCATGTCCCTCAAGTACCAGACCTCGAATCACGTTGACGGCCTTATAGGCGGCAATTCCGCCGGTCATCCCGACCACGACGGTCAGCGCCGTCGACCGCTTCTCCGTGCCCACGGCGCTCACCCCCCTGATACGACTACTCGACGATGCTGGTCAGTTCGAGCTTGTCCTCGTTGATCTCACGCAGAGCGATCGACAACGGCTTGTCGTCAATGGTGGAATCCACCAGCGGACCGACGTTGTCGTAGAGGCTGCCCTCGTGCAGGTCGGCGTAGTAGTTGTTGATCTGCCTGGCGCGCTTGGAGGCGAAGATCACCAGCGCGTACTTCGAGTCGACCTTTGAGAGCAACTCGTCGATCGGCGGGTCAATGATTCCGGTCTGCTTGTCAGCCATGTATTTCTTTTCTCCTCGTAGAAAGGCGGTGAATGAAAAATTGTGGGTGGACACACGGGGTATGCGCTCACCGGCCCGGCTCACGGTCGGTGCACGACTGGCATCGGAGCAACACTCACGGGCCGGGAACGGCCGTGCGGGCATCCATCAAGTCTACGACTTCTTGGGCGGCCTCGGCCACATCAGTGTTGATCACCTTGAAGTCGAACTCGTCCTGGGCTGCGAGTTCCGCTTTCGCCGTCTCGAGCCGGCGCTGCTGTTCCGCGTCGTCTTCGGTACCGCGGCCGATCAGGCGGCGGACCAGTTCGTCCCAACTTGGCGGGAGGAGAAAGATCAAGCGCGTGTCGGGCATGACCTGCCGCACACTCCGCGCGCCCTGGATGTCGATCTCCAACAGCACCTTGCGGCCTGCGGCCAGAGCAGAGTCGATCGGTGACCGTGGCGTGCCGTACCGGTAGGCGTTGTGCACCGTCGCCGACTCGAGAAGTTCGCCTTCGGTCACCATTCGATCGAACTCGGCGTCGCTCACGAAGATGTAGTTGATCCCGTCTGTTTCCCCCGGCCGGGGCGCCCGGGTTGTGGCAGACACCGAGAGGAAGACATCGGGGTAGTTTTCCCGGATGTGGGTGGATACGGTCCCCTTGCCGACCGCCGTCGGCCCGGCGAGCACGAACAGGCGGTTGTGCCGGCGACCGCGAACGCCCGAATGGGACGCCCGCTCGCGCAGAACGTTCCGAAGGTTTTCCGTCTGATGACGTCCCAGACCCCCCAGGCGCTTGGACGGCGACATGTTCAGGTGATGCATCAAACCGGTCATCTTCTTCTCACCAATGGCCGGGATGCTGAGCAGAAACTCGGTCACGCGCATGCGCGCCTCTACCGACTCACGATCCTGTCGGGCGGTATCAAGCACGTCCAGGGGTGTGCGCTGCCCGGTTGCGATCTGCTTCTTGACCGCCGCGCGAGCGCGCCGTGCCGCCACGGCCGCCCGGGAGGCGGCTGCTCTGTCCACGTCGGGTGGTTTCGGCCTCTTCTGGTCATCAACCAAGGGCAACCGCCAATTCGTCTGCATGGATCTGTATCGTCTGGGCCAGCGAATCTGGCCCCGCTCCCAAAATACTCCGAGATTCGGTGACAATAACACCGGGTGTCATCACACCATAGACCCTGCCGACCGTCTGCACCCGAGCACCCTGGTGGCCGAAACCCGGCGCAAGCACTGGAGTGTGGCTCAATCGCGTATCGCTCGCGGTATCAATACCCATTGTTACCAGAGGCGCTGTGGCACCGAGCACCACCCCGACCGAACCGAGGGCGGCGGGAAAGTGAGTCTCGTTGTAACCCGTCACATCATCGATGATGGCACGAGCGACCGACATCCGCTCCACCGGTGTGCGATCACCGGCGCTCTGGCCCGCGGCAGGGTGCTCTCTCTGGCGCACCTCGGCCGTCTGAACCACCAGGGCCTCGGGGTTTGAGGTGGCCGCCAGCACGAACAGCCCCTTGCCGTTCCTGGCCGCAATCTGGCACGCGTCGGCCAGCGAGCCGAAGCCCTGGTAGGCGCTGACGGTCATGGCGTCGGCTTCCAGGGGCGAGCCCGTCGACAACCAGGCGTCAGCATACGCGCTGACGCTCGAACCGACGTCGCCACGTTTCACATCGGCAATCACCAGAAGTCCGGCCTGGCGTGCGCGGGCCACAACCTGCTCCATCACCTGATACCCGGCGGAGCCGAATCGCTCGAAGAACGCGACCTGGGGTTTCACGATCCCGACCCGTCCATGGGCGGCTTCGACCACACGCAGGCTGAACTCACGGGCACCGGCGGCGGTATCGGGCAGCGACCAGTTCTCCAGCAACCAGGAATGCGGGTCGATGCCGACACACAACTGCCCCGTGTTCTGGAACACGGCTTCCAGCCGGCTGCCGAACGCCTGGGGCGGGACCGCCTCGTTCGGCATCGCGTTCGCGCCTGCGCCTGCGGGCATCAGCGGGACTCTCGTTCGCGTGCATACTCCTGGAGGCTGGTCACCTCGAAGCCCGCGCGAATCGCGTCGAACGACGCGACTGCAGCACCCACCGTTGCGATCGTTGTGAACAGCGGCTTGTCCGCCGCGACGGTTGCAGCCCGGATCCCGTAGCCGTCAGCGCGGGCAGTGCGGCCGCTTGGCGTGTTGATCACCACATCAACCTCGTCGCTGTTGATCAGGTCGATCACGCTCGGCGACCCGTCCACGTCGTCGGCCTCGCTGAACTTGCGCACCACCCGGGCATCGATCCCGTTGCGGTTCAGAACCTCGGCGGTGCCCTGCGTGGCCAGGATGCTGAAGCCCAACTGCTTGAGGCGCAACACGGGCAGGATGATCGCACGTTTGTCACGGTCGGCGACCGACACGAACACCGTACCGCCGAGTTTCAGGCCACCGTACGCCGCCTCCTGACTTTTCGCGAACGCCCGCGGGAAGTCCTTGTCGATACCCATCACCTCGCCGGTGGAGCGCATCTCGGGCCCCAGCACGCTGTCGACCGTCTTGCCGTCGATGGTGCGGAACCGCCGGAACGGCAGCACAGCCTCCTTCACCGATACCGGTGAGTCCATCGGCACGTGGCATCCGTCGACGGCGGGCAACAGTCCACAATCGACCAGCGCCCTGATGCTCTCCCCCGCCATGACCCTGGCCGCAGCCTTCGCCAACGGTATGCCGAGCGCCTTGGAGACAAACGGCACGGTTCGAGATGCCCGAGGGTTGGCCTCCAGCACGTAGAGCACACCCTGCCCGATAGCGAACTGCACGTTCAACAGTCCCTTCACGCCCACGCCCCGAGCAATCGCTTCGGTGGCACTGCGCACCTCATCGATCTGCGTGCGTCCGAGCGTCACCGGCGGCAGGGTGCAACTGGAGTCTCCGGAATGGATGCCGGCCTCCTCGATGTGCTCCATGACCCCACCGACGTACAACTCGGTGCCGTCATAGAGGGCGTCGATGTCGATCTCGATGGCGTCGTCAAGAAAGCGGTCAACCAGAAGCGGGTGAGCCGGGCCGACGATGCCCTGGCCGGCGATACGGCCGAAGTACCCGGCCAGGGTCGCTTCGTCGTAGATGATCTCCATGCCGCGTCCGCCCAACACGTACGAGGGGCGCACGAGAATCGGGTAGCCGATGCCGCGGGCGACCAGAATGGCGCCGGCCGCATCGACGGCGGTGCCGTTCGTGGGAGCGACGAGGCCCGCCTCATCCAGGATCTTCTGGAACAGGCCGCGCTCCTCCGCCTGGTCGATTGCCTCGGGGCTGGTGCCCAGGATGGTGATCCCCTGCGCCTCCAGACCCTTGGCCAGGCCGAGGGCGGTCTGCCCGCCCAACTGCACGATGACGCCCACGAGTTCTCCACTCAGTGACTCCGCGTGGATCACCTCGAGCACGTCTTCGAGGGTGAGCGGTTCGAAATACAGCCGGTCGCTGGTGTCGTAGTCGGTCGATACCGTCTCAGGGTTGCAGTTGATCATGATCGTCTCATACCCGGCATCCGACAACGCGAAGGACGCGTGCACGCAGGAATAGTCGAACTCGACTCCCTGCCCGATCCGGTTCGGGCCCGAACCGAGAATCACGATCTTGCGCCGATCACTTGGCAGAACCTCGGTCTCCTGGTCGTAACTGGAGTAGTGGTACGGCGTGAGCGCAGGGAACTCCCCCGCGCAGGTGTCAACCGTCTTGAACACCGGCCGCACCCCGAGCAGGTGCCGGATGTCGCGCACATCCGACTCCCCGAAACCGCGAAGCTGGCCGATCTGAGCGTCGGAGAATCCGTGGTTCTTGGCCAACTCGAACACTCGTGTGTCCAAGGTGTCGGCTGCGCGAACGGTATCGGCGACCTCGTTGATCAGCGCGATCTGGTCCAGGAACCAGGGGTCCATGCCGGTGGCGGCATACAGTTGTTCCACGGTCGCACCGAACCGGAGAGCCTGCTGGATGGTGACGATGCGCCCGTCGGTCGGAACGGCCGCCAGGGTGAGCAGCTCGTCGACTGTGGTGGACTGCTCCCCCTCCCAATGGAACGACGACCCCACCTTTTCCATCGACCGCAATGCCTTCTGCAGAGCGGTCGTGTAGTTGCGGCCGATCGCCATGGCCTCACCCACCGATTTCATGGTGGTTGTCAGGGTGGTGTCTGCGGCCGGAAACTTCTCGAAAGCGAAACGGGGGACCTTGACCACCACGTAGTCCAGCGCCGGTTCGAAACTCGCCGGAGTCACCGCGGTGATGTCGTTGTCGATCTCGTCCAGGCGATAGCCGAGCGCAAGTTTGGCCGCAATCTTCGCGATCGGAAATCCGGTGGCCTTACTGGCCAGGGCTGACGATCTGGACACCCGCGGGTTCATCTCGATGACGATCACCCGGCCGGTCGACGGTTCGACGGCGAACTGGATGTTGCAGCCTCCGGTGTCGACCCCCACTGCGCGGATGATGTCGATCGAGATGTCCCGCAGGTTCTGGTATTCCCGGTCGGTCAGGGTCAGTGCGGGCGCCACGGTGATCGAGTCGCCGGTGTGCACGCCCACCGGGTCGACGTTCTCGATCGAGCAGACCACGACGGTGTTGTCGGAGTGGTCGCGCATCAGCTCCAGTTCATACTCCTTCCAGCCGGTGATCGACTCCTCGAGCAGCACCTCCGCCGTCGGGCTCGAGAGCAGGCCGTCGGTCACGTAACGAATCAACTCGTCCTCGTCGTGGGCGAAACCTGATCCGAGACCGCCCATGGTGAATGAGGGGCGCACGACCAGCGGGTAGCCGAGATCCGCGGCGAATCCGACCGCCTCCTCGACCGTGTGGGCAATGTGGGATCGGGCCACGTCCGCTCCGGCGTCGAGTACCAGTTGCTTGAAGAGTTGGCGGTCCTCACCCTTCTGGATTGCGTCGACTCGGGCGCCGATCATCTCCACGTTGTATTTCTCCAACACACCGTTGAAGTGCAATGCCATGGCTGCGTTCAGGGCGGTCTGTCCGCCCAGGGTCGGCAGCAGGGCGTCGGGACGCTCCTTCGCGATGATCGTCTCGATCACCTCGGGGGTGATCGGTTCGACATACGTGGCGTCGGCGAAGTCGGGGTCGGTCATGATGGTGGCCGGATTGGAGTTGACCAGGATGACCCGCACGCCCTCCGCGCGCAGCACACGACACGCCTGGGTACCGGAATAGTCGAACTCGCAGGCCTGCCCGATGACGATCGGGCCGGAGCCGATCACCAGAACGCTTGTGATGTCTTCCCTGCGTGGCATTACGCGTTCTCCTCGTTGTTGTCGTGGCTCGAATCAGTTTCTGCAGTGGGTTCGCCCGCGCCGGAGGAGAGTCCTCGGTCCACCGCGAAGCGGGTGAAGGTGTCGAACAAATGGTTCGTGTCGTGTGGGCCGGCGTTCGACTCGGGATGGAATTGGACCGAGAACGCGGGAATGTCCAGGCACCGCAGTCCCTGGACGACGTTGTCGTTGAGGCTGTAGTGGCTCACCTCGACGCGGCCGTAACCGTTGGCCGACTCGACCACGCCCTCGATCGGCGCACGCACCGCAAAGCCGTGGTTCTGCGCGGTGATCTCCACCCGGCCAGTGGCCTTGTCCATGACCGGCTGGTTGATCCCCCGGTGACCGAATGGAAGTTTATAGGTGTCGAAACCGAGCGCCCGGCCGAGCAACTGGTTGCCGAAGCAGATGCCGAAGAACGGGATTCCGGCGTCGAGGACGGCACGCAACAGCTGCACATGCTGTTCGGACGCCTGGGGGTCGCCCGGCCCGTTCGAGAAGAAGACCGCCGACGGGGCCAGGTCGAGCACGTCCTGCGCGGAAACCGTCTGTGGCAGAACGTTCACGTCGAAGCCGCGGACGGTGAGGTACTTGAGGGTCGACCGCTTCACCCCGAGGTCGAGCACCGCGACAGTGCCGACGTAGTCGCCTTCCGCCGGCAGGGAGTACCGGGTGGGGGTGGAGACGTCGGCGGACAGGTTGCGGCCGGTCATCTGCGCCGACTCCGTGACCATCTCCAGTTGTTCGCCGGCGCTGCGTCGAAAGTCGGCGCCGGAGAAGATCCCGGCGCGCATCACTCCGGCGCTGCGCAGGATTCGGGTGAGCATGCGGGTGTCGATACCGCTGATGCCGACGACCGCGCCGGCATCCAGTTCCTCATCGAGGCTGCGGGTGGCCCGAAAGTTGGAGACTCGTCTGGAGGGATCGCGCACCACGAATCCGGATACCCAGATGCGATCGGACTCCTTGTCCTCGTCGTTCACTCCGGTCACCCCGATATGCGGCGCGGTCATGACCACGATCTGACCGGCATAGGACGGGTCGGTGAGGGTCTCCTGATAGCCGGTCATGCCGGTGGCGAAGACTGCCTCGCCCACCGTGCTTCCCAGCGCACCGTAGGCGCGGCCTGGGAATCGTTGGCCGTCCTCCAGCACCAGAACGGCGTCGGCTTCGCCGAGCAGAGGTGGGGTCTTGGGCGTATTCTCCACGGGGGAACTCATTTCAATCGAGGGGATGGATTGTCCCCGGCGAGCCGGCGGACGGTGGTCAGGAATTCGTGGCGGTCGCTCTCGTCGAACAACCGGAAGTAGCTGTCAACGGCGTCTTCTCCGAGCATCCAGCGCAGGCGGAGCAGGCCGTCGGTCTCGACGACACGGTCGATGGTCAGGGTGGCCGCCTCGATGCCGACCAGGTTGTCGGCGGCAATGAACAATTCTGGTTCGCCGCGCAGCTTCAGGACGAGCCCCGCGGCGGACGCCGAGACAACGGCGTCGGCGCGAAAGCCGAGGCCGGGCACCACCAATCGGTCCAGGGCGCTGTCGGCGGGCGTTGTCGAGAGGTAGAGCGCTTTCACCGCCAGAGTGGTCCGAGGAAGATTCGCCGGCACGAGTGCCGGCCTCGCGTAGCCCGCCTGGCGCTTGGCCCTCGCCCGCCAGCCCCACCACATCAGTAGAAGCAGCAGGGCGATCAGGCCGAACACCAGTGCGGCCGGTCCGAGCCTATCCATTGGCGACCAGCCCCTCTTCCCTCAGGGCACCGTCGGCCAGGGTCGGCTGGCCGCGGTGGAAGGTGTAACGAACGCGTCCGGGCAACTGCATGTCGAGGTAGGGCGAGTTTCCGCTTCGACCTGCCAGGTCGGCCGCTGTGAATTCGTGGGGGTCGTTCGGATCATACAGGGTCAGTTCGGCGGGCGAGCCCGCAGTCAACTCGTGACCGAAGCCGGTCAGGCCGCCGATCGTGGCCGGGGCCGCGGAGAGTACCCGGGCGACATCCGCCCAGTCGAGGCCACCGGTATCGACGACCGCTGCCTGCACGACGGCGAGGGCTGACTCCAGGCCCACCATTCCGTTCGCCGCGGCCGCCCATTCGCAGTCCTTGGCCTCCACCGGATGCGGCGCGTGGTCGGTGGCAACAATATCGATGGTTCCGTCGGCCAGCCCCCGTCGCAGGGCTTCGACGTCTTCGGCGCGGCGAAGCGGCGGGTTCACCTTGTACTTCGGGTCGTAGCTGCGCACCAGTTCCTCGGTGAGCAGGAGATGGTGGGGGGTGACCTCCGCGGTGACGGCAATGCCCCGTGCTTTGGCCCAGCGGACAACATCGACCGAGCCCGCGGTCGACAGGTGGCAGATGTGCACCCGTGATCCGACGTGCTCGGCCAGGAGCACATCGCGGGCGATGATCGACTCCTCGGCGACAGCGGGCCAGCCGGCCAGGCCGAGGTCGCTGGATACCTGGCCCTCGTTCATCTGGGCCTCCACCGTCAGCCGCGAGTCCTGCGCGTGCTGGGCGATCACGCCGCCGAAGGACTTCACATACTCGAGGGCGCGGCGCATCAGCAGCGGGTCCTCCACGCAGTGCCCGTCGTCGGAGAAGACGCGCACGCGGGCGCGGCTGGACGCCATTGCCCCGAGTTCAGCCAGATGTCTGCCCTCGAGGCCGACCGTGACCGCCCCGATCGGCTGAACATACGCGTAGCCGGCGTCCTGTCCGAGGCGATGCACCTGCTCGACCACGCCGGCGGTGTCGGCCACCGGGGAGGTGTTGGCCATGGCGAAGACGGCAGTGAAGCCTCCGGCCGCCGCCGCTCGGGTGCCGGTGAGCACCGTCTCGCTCGGTTCGAAGCCGGGCTCGCGCAGGTGGGTGTGCAGGTCGACCAATCCGGGCAGCGCGATCAGACCGTCGGCGTCGATACGGCGTGCGCCGGTCGAGCTGAGCCCGGTACCGGTCTCGGCGATCAGGCCGTCGGCCACGAGCAGGTCGGTGCGTCGGCCATCCGCCAGAGTGGCACCGGCGATGAGAAAGGGGGTCTGGTCGTTCACGTGGTTGCTCGCATCCGGCTCGTGGGTGTCGGTGGGGAAAGCCGTTCGCCGGCCAACAAGAGGTAGAGGGCGGCCATGCGCACGGACACACCGTTGGTGACCTGCTCCCGAACGGTCGAGCGGGCGGAATCTGCGGCGGCAGCGGAGATCTCCAACCCTCGATTCATCGGCCCGGGGTGCATGACGATGGTGTCTTCTGGCAGGCGGCCGAGGCGCTCGTCGTCGAGGCCCCAGCGCCGGGAGTATTCGCGCGTGTTGGGGAAGAAGTCGCCTGACATGCGTTCGGCCTGCACCCTCAGCATCATCAGAACCGACGGCGGTGTGCGCAGGAGCGAACGATCGAGGTCATACTCCACCTCCACCGGCCAGGCGGTCATGTTCACTGGCATGAGAGTGGGAGGAGCAACCAGTGTGACCTGCGCGCCCAGCGTGGTCAGCAGCCAGACGTTGCTGCGGGCAACCCGAGAGTGCAGGATGTCTCCGACGATCGTCACCGCCACCCCAGAGAGGTTGGTGCCGCGGGATGCGGCGCCGTGCATCCGCCGCCGGATGGTGAAGGCGTCGAGTAGTGCCTGAGTGGGGTGCTCGTGGGTGCCGTCGCCCGCGTTGATCACTCCCGCGTCGATCCAGCCGCTGTCTGCGAGCGACTGGGGTGCGCCGGAGGAGGGATGTCGCAATACCACTGCGTCTGCACCCATGGCGGCCAGAGTCTGCGCAGTGTCCTTGAGGCTCTCCCCCTTGGCGACGCTGGAGCCGGAGGCGCTGAAATTGATCACATCGGCGGACAGTCGTTTCGCCGCCGCCTCGAACGAGATCCTGGTGCGGGTGGAGTTCTCGAAAAAGAGGTTGACAACGGTCTTTCCCCGCAGTGCCGGAAGCTTCTTGACCTCGCGAGTGGAGACGGTGGCCATGTCCTCGGCAACGTCGAGCAGGCGGATGGCGTCGGCCAGGTCTAGATCTCGGGTCGAGAGCAAGTGTCTCATCGGCTGCCGTCCCCCGTGCCTGCCTCACCATGGGCTCGGCCTTCAATGCTCACGTATTCGTCGCCGTCGGCCTCGGTCAGGCGCACGTTGATACGCTCCTTCGAGGATGAGGGCAGGTTCTTGCCGACGAAATCGGCACGGATCGGGAACTCGCGGTGGCCCCGGTCGACCAGAACGGCCAGACGCACGGCGCGAGGCCGCCCGAGATCACTCAGCGCATCCAGGGCGGCACGGATGGTGCGTCCCGAATACAGCACATCGTCGACAAGCACCACGGTCATGCCGTCGATGCTCAGCGGCATATTCGTGGGGTGCGGCGTGCGCGTGGGATTGCTGCCGAGGTCGTCGCGGTACAGAGTGACATCCAGAGCACCGACCTGGGCCTTCGCGTCGGAACCTTCGATGCGGCGGATCTCGGCGTGCAATCGCTGGGCGAGTGGGACACCGCGCGTGGGGATGCCCAGAAGCAGCAGGTCGTCGCCTCCCCGGTTCGCCTCCACGATCTCGTGGGCGATCCGCGTCACAGCGCGCGTGATATCAGCAGCCTGCAACACGATTCGTGCGCTCACACCGGCTCCTTCCCCGCCTCACAGGACGGTCGGTTAAAGGATGGTTATCACTCAACCCTAACACCGGTCGCTTAGAGTATTCGGATGGCAACGCCGCGACGGTCCCTCGCTCGGGTCGCCCCGGGCGTGTTCGTGGCGACCAGCCGGCAGGATGCCACCACATCGACCGTGGTCATCAGCGACGCGCACCCTCCAGAGCCCTCGGACGCAGGCACTGCTGCCCTCCTGGTGGACCCAGCCTGGCTCCCCGGTGAACTGGACGGGCTCGCCGGCGAACTCGCGCACCGCGGCATCCGAGTGACAGCAGGGTTCAGCACGCATGCCCACCACGATCACCTCCTGTGGCATCACGGGTTCGGCGACGCGGCGCGGTGGGCATCCCCGGCGACCTGCGCGCTTGCCCGTCAGCACCGCGAAGCACTGCTCGCCGACCTGGGGAAGGACTGGCCAGACCGGCTGAAGCCGAACTTCGCGCGGGTGACCCCTCTGACCGGGAACATGATTCCGGAGCCGTTCGGCGCCGCAGGAGATGCTGAAGCCATCGAAGTCGTGATGCACGACGGCCATGCGCCCGGGCACAGCGCGCTGTGGCTCCCCGAACGACGCGTGCTGATTGCCGGCGACATGCTGAGCGACCGGGAACTGCCGCTGCCGTTCTCGCCCGATGACCTCCCCGCGTACCTGCGCGCGCTGGAGACCCTCGCCCCCTATGTTCGTCAGGCCCAGATGCTCATCCCCGGCCATGGAACGCCCACAACCGACCCGACCTCCCGGCTCGATGCCGATCAGCGTTATCTCGACTCCATTCTCGCGGGCACGGAGGCCGATGATCCCCGCCGAAACAATCCAGGGATGACCGCGATCCACGCGCGCATTCTCGAGATGGTGCGCCGGTTGCTCTGACATCCCCGGGTGATCGGCCCCGAGAGTTGAGGGATTCTGACTCTCAGAACGCTCCGAAACTTTCCTACGAGTGCACCTGCCCCTGAATTCTGCTCAGGTCTAAAATCTGTGTGACAAGGAGCAGATCATGGCATCAGGGCTCGACACACAATCACCGCACGAGCATCATCATGAACTGCAAGCGGATGGGGTGAGTGCGGCCGGCTCCATCGTCATGGCTGTCGCCGGAAGTGCCCCCGCTTACTCGATCGCGGCGACGACCGCGGTTCTCGTCGCCGCGGCCGGGCTTGCGAGCCCGGCCGCTCTCCTCTGGGCGGGGCTGCCGATGCTCGGTATCGCCTGGGCATTCGCGTACCTGGGGCGGGCGGAGGTGAACGCGGGCGCGGCATACTCCTGGGTGGGTCGCGCGTTGCATCCGATTCTTGGGTTCTTCTCCGGGTGGGCGTTAGTGGTTTCCGCGACGATTTTCATGGTGGCTGGCGCGCTCCCAGCCGGAATCATGACGGTCTCTCTGTTCGCCCCCGATCTGGCGGACAACGTGCTCCTGGTGACAGTGGTCGGCGCCATCTGGTTCCTGGTGATGGCCGCGTGTGTGTTGTTCGGCGTGCGTGTCACGGCGCGCGCGCAGTGGATCATGTCGAGCATCGAGGTCGCGATTCTCGTGCTGTTCGCGGTCGCCGCGATCGTACAGTCGATGCTCGGCACGCACGCCGGCGCCGCCTTCAGCTGGGACTGGTTCGGGTTCTCCCATTTCACCGGCGTCGGCGGGTTCGTCGCAGCCGCGTTGATTGCGGCGTTCTACTACTGGGGCTGGGACGTCAGCTCCAACCTCAACGAAGAAACAAGAAACGGTCACAAGTCGGCGGGCACCGGCGGCATCATCGGCGTCGTCATCGTCTTCTTGCTGTTCGAGATCTTTACCGTCGCTATCCAGGTGATGTTGCCCGACTCGGTCATTCAGTCCAACAGCGGTAACGTGTTGAGCGTGCTGGGCGAGGTCATCTGGCCCGGGCTCGGCGGCAAGATCCTGATCATCGCGGTCATGCTCTCCACCATTGCCACCCTCGAGACAACCTTGATCCAAGTCACTCGCTCGTTGTTCGCGATGGGTCGCGATCACACCATCCCCCAGGCGTTCGGCCACTCGCACCCCCGCTGGAAGACACCGGCATTCGCGACGATCGTCGTCACCTGTGTCTCTGTCGTATTGTTCATCGGCGCAAACTTCCTCGGCAGCGTCGGCCAGATCCTCAGCGACGCAATCAGCTCGATCGGGCTGCAGATCGCGTTCTACTACGGGTTGGCGGGTATCGCCGTCGTGGTGGCCTACCGAAAGATCATTTTCACGTCGGTGAAGAACTTCATCTTCATCGGCCTCTGGCCGGCGGTCGGGGCCATCTTCATGGTCTGGATCTTCATCGTGTCCATCCCGACCCTGGGCCTCGTCGTCGATCTGATCGGCCTCGGTGCGCTCGCACTCGGAATCATTCCGCTGATCCTCTTCTGGAAGAAGGGCAACGCCTACTTCCAGGACCGCCGTCCCTTGGCCCTGCCGGACGAGCTGACCGGCGCAATCACGATAGCGCCCCCGGCAAAGACGACACTGCCACACAATTAGCGAACGGGCCGTTGTCGCTCACGGGTTCGTGCGCAACCAGTCCACAACCTGTTGGGCGTGCGTGTCGGGTGGGAACACGGGGTAGAACACGTGCTCAATCGTCCCGCCCCGCACGACCATCGTCAGTCGTGAGTACAGACGTTTTCCGCCGGCCACGAAGGTGGGCATCGAAAGAGCATCCGCAAGCTCATGGGCCCGGTCAGAGATCAGCGGGAACGGTAGGTGTAGCCGGTCGACTGCCTCACGCTGATAGTCGAGGTCCTGACTCGACACTCCGTACACCCGGGAGGCCCCGACTTCGCCCAGTTCACGAAAATGGTCGCGGAAGCCGCAGGACTCGGGCGTGCAGCCCCGGGCCCCGGGAATGGCATCCCAACCGGCGGGCAGGGCGACCCCCGGCCGACCAGTCATCGGGTAGAAGTAGAGCACCGTGCGAGCCGGTGCGCCATCGTCGAGCCGGATCGTCGTGCCTGCCGTGGTGGAGAGCACCAACGGCGGCATTCGCAGGCCCGGCAGGTGGTCGGCCGCACCGTCGTCCTCGGGCGCAGGCAGGTCATCGGGCAGCCCGAGATAGTCAGCGCCCATCATGACCGGGTTCAGCCCTTCGTATTGGCGAAGGTGCCCAGCATGCCGTTGATGAACGCCGGGGAATCGTCGGTGCTGAGCTGTTTGGCGGCTTCAACGGCCTCGTCGATGGCGACGGCGTCGGGCACTTCGTCGTTGAACAATACCTCCCAGGCGCCGATCCGCAGGATGGCCCGGTCGATCGCTGGCATACGCTCCAGCGACCAGCCATGCGAGTAGGTCTGGATCATCTCGTCGATCTCGTCGCCATGCGCGACTACCCCGGTGACGATCTGCTGCGCGTACAACCAGGAAGCACGTCGATCGGATTCACCGGCGGCCCGGGCCTCGGCGTCCGCCAGCGCCTGGTTGATCGAGGTTCCTCGCATGTCCGAGGAGTACAGAATGTCGAGTGCCCGCTTGCGGGCCTTTGTGCGCGCGCTCATCGGTTGCGCGGGTCAGTCGTTGACGCGGCCGAGGTAGTCCCCGGTGCGAGTGTCGACCTTGACCTTGGTACCGGTCTCGAGAAAGAGCGGAACCTGGATCTCGTACCCGGTCTCCACGGTGGCGGGCTTGGTGCCCCCGGTGGAGCGGTCACCCTGCAGGCCCGGTTCCGTGTAGGTGATCACCAGCACGACCGAGGCGGGCAGCTCAACGTACAGCGGCTCCCCCTCGTGCAGGGCAACGGTCGCCATCTGCTGTTCGAGCAGGAAGTTGGCGGCGTCGCCCACGACGGCGGCGGTCAGGGTGAGCTGATCATAGTCGGAGGTGTCCATGAAGATGAAGTCGTCGCCATCCCGGTACAGGTACTGGAACTCGCGTCGGTCAACGTTGGCGGTTTCGATCTTCGTACCGGCGTTGTACGTGCGGTCGACGGTCTTGCCGCTGACCACATTCTTCAACTTGGTGCGAACAAACGCACCACCCTTGCCCGGCTTCACGTGTTGGAACTCGATGACCGTCCAGAGCTGTCCGT
The DNA here is from genome assembly GCF_003260275.1 of Homoserinimonas sp. OAct 916. Taxonomy (GTDB): domain Bacteria; phylum Actinomycetota; class Actinomycetes; order Actinomycetales; family Microbacteriaceae; genus OACT-916. Next base: position 158,439 of record NZ_QJHB01000006.1, read on the forward strand.
CGATCTTGAGGACAACTCCGTTCTTGATGTCGGCGGTGGAGGCCATAGCTGGTGCACGTCCGTTCAGTGGGTGTAGCGGGGCCAGATGACCCGTGATCGATTGTAGTTGCCCGAACCGGCTACTCCAAAGCGGGCATCGGGCGCAGCAGCTGCACCAGGGCCAGGCGGTACGAGTCGAAGCCGAACCCCGCGATCACACCGGTGGCCACGGCCGAGATGACGCTCGTGTGCCGAAACGACTCACGGGAGTGCGGGTTGGAGATGTGCACCTCGATCAGTGGAACACCGGCAGTTGTCACCAGGGCTGCGGCATCCCGCAGGGCGTAGGAATAGTGGGTGAACGCCGCTGGATTCAGAATGACCGGCACACGTTGATCAACCGCCTCGTGAAGCCAACCGATGAGCTCAGACTCGTCGTCGCTCTGGCGCAGGTCGATTTCGGCGCTCGGGGCATCTGCGCACAGGACCGCACGTAGATCAGCGAGGTCGGCGTGACCGTAGACCTCGGGTTCGCGGGAGCCCAGCCGCCCGAGGTTGGGCCCATTGAGGACGAGGATGTGTGTCATTTCTTCCAATCGGGGCAGGGCACCGTTACCGGTAGCTGCCCCTTTCTCCGTTCGGTGCTGCACGTCGATTCGGCGAACATGGTGAGCCCACCCGTGTGAGGTTGATTCCCCCATCTTCGCAGGAGTTCGGGGCACGGCACCACCGGCACCAGAGACTGAGGTGCAGCGGGCCGCACTTGCGACCGGAGGCATCTCGTCGGAGAATGAGAAGCACAGCACCTGTTGCCCCGGACCTCGGTAACGATTCTCACTCGAGTCACGCTCCGGAGGGCACCATGTCAACAAATGTCTTCTCGGCCGACTTCCGGCCGAATCCCAGTCGCGATTCCGATCTTTCCCCCGCCGCATCGACGTCGACTTCGCCGACTGCCGCTTCCCCGCACACGAGCGACACTCTCCTGCGCCTTCCGGCTCTGACCGGCACCCGGGCTGTGCACCTGCAGGTCACCGACATGGGAGACGCAACGTGGGAGGTGAGCCACAAGGACGCGATCATCGGCTTCATCCGGCAGGCCGGTCGTGTCTTCGTCAGCCTCCCCGGCGACCGCTTGGACCTCGCCGAGGAATCAGGGCAGTTCCAACGCTGGGACGGCGCTCTGACAGCGCTCATGAACGGCAGCGGGTATGCCGCTGCAAGGCGCACGCAACGGCCGGAACAACTCGGGACAAGTGGCCGGTCCGGCTGGCCGAACGCACGGGGATCCACTGTCTCAACGATGCCGGAGAAGTCGACGGAATCGAAGGTCTCTCCGGCGGCCGAATCAGGCGACCTATTGATGTTCCATCCAAAAGACCGCACTCACTCCACGAAACCCGCCCGAGAGCCGATTGTGACCGAGATCAATGCCGCGGTCATCATGCACGGTGGGCGCGAGTTCCACACGACGAGGGCGCGGGCGGAGAGCTTCCTGATCTGGGCGCGTGCCGTGGTCGAGTCCGGGCAGGCCGCGCTGGTGCCGCTGTTGCACAACGACGGCGTTGATCTGCTCCTGATCACTGAAAAAACGCCTGTGGAGTCCAGCAAGCATTGGCCCTGAGCGCGCCCAACCGAGCACGTGAAGGCCACAATCTCTAGGAGCCGATCTCCTGGTACGCGGCAAACAACAGCGAGGCGTCCGGCCCCTCCAACACCGTCGGCTTGCCCACATCATCGAGCACGATGAAACGGAGCATGCCGCTGCGGGTCTTCTTGTCGCGTTGCATGGTGGCCAGCAGGCTCTGCCAGCGGCCGACCGGGTAGCTGGTCGGCAGAGTCAGCGATTCGAGAATCCGGCGGTGGCGGTCGACGACCTCGTCCGACAGCCGGCCCGTCAGTCGGGCCAGTTCCGCGGCGTACATCATGCCGACGGCGACAGCGGCGCCGTGCCGCCAGCCGTAGCGCTCGGCGTGCTCGACCGCATGACCCAGCGTGTGCCCGTAGTTCAGGATCTCCCGCAGCCCACGCTCAGTGAAGTCTTCGCCGACCACCGTGGCCTTCATCGCAATGGCCAGTTCCACCACGCGCCTGAACTCCGGTGTGGCGGGGTCGGTGGCGACCTCGACGTCTCGTTCGATGATGTCGAGAATTTCCGGCACCTGGATGAAGCCGGCTTTCACGATCTCGGCGAAGCCGGCGAGGATCTCGTTGCGCGGCAGGTCTGTGAGCGTGTCGAGATCGCAGAGCACCGCACGGGGTGCGTAGAAGGTTCCCACCAGGTTTTTGCCCTCGGCGGTGTTGACCCCGTTCTTGCCCCCAACGGCCGCGTCCACCATCCCCAGCACACTGGTCGGCAGAAGAAGCACCTGGACACCGCGCAACCACGTCGCCGCGACAAACCCGGCCAGGTCGGTGACAGCGCCGCCACCGAAACCGATCACGGCGTCGGTGCGGGAGAAGTCGGCCTGGCCCATGATCTGCCAACAGAACGCCGCGACTTCGATGCGCTTGGCGGCTTCGGCGTCGGGAACCTCGGCGATCAGCACCTCGTAGTCGCCCAGAAGGGATTGCCGCAACGCGTTGGCCCGCGCCCCGACGGTGGCAGTGTGTACGATCAGCACCTTGCGGGTGGCGGGGGCGAGGTGCGCGGCCACGTCCTCGAGCAGGCCACGTCCCACGACTACGTCGTAGTCGGTGGAACCCGTGACCGTGATGTGGGTGGCAGGCGTAGTCATGCGTTCTCCTTGGAGGGTCTGGGACGACACCGACGGTGCCATCCGCTGACGTGGTCAGCGGGTCAGTTGTTCGGTCGCCCAACGGGCCAGGTCATGACCGATCGAGCGGGTGTCACGGATGGAGGTGTCGAAGGTCACGTCGGCAACCTCGCGGTACAGGGCCAGCCGATCGTGGAAGAGTGCTGTCCAGGCATCGATTCCGCCCCGAGCGAGCGGGCGAGTCGTATTCTGCATTCGATGGGCCGCGACGTCTGGCTGCACCGTCAGGAACACCACCGGAAGCTCCGCGAGGTCTGCACGGGTGTCTGCGTCAAGGATCGCTCCCCCACCGAGTGAAACGACACCGTGGAGCCGGAGCACGCGACCGACCGCAGCCCGTTCCAGCCTTCTGAAGTGGGTCTCGCCGAAGGTTTCGAACAGCTCGGGGATCGGTCCGTGTTCCCGCTCGATCTCGTGGTCGGAGTCGATGAACGGCAGGTCCATCAGGCGAGCCACGACACGGCCGAGCGTGGTCTTGCCCGAGGCCATCGGACCGATCAGAACGAGCGGCGGGCGTGCTGTGGCTGGATCGGCTTCCTGCTCGGTCGGGGCACCCCCTGGGGAATCAGTCATTCCAGGGGTGCGGAATGGTCGGTGGTGTGCAGGGTGTCCGGGATCGCGGCCAGGTACGCTGCGAGGTTGCGGGCGGTCTCCGCGATGCTGTCTCCCCCGAACTTCTCCAGCATGCTGTTCGCGAGCACCAGGGCGACCATGGCCTCGGCGACCACGCCGGCTGCAGGCACGGCGCAGACATCTGAACGCTGGTGGTGTGCGTCGGCCGCTTGGCCGGTGGCCACGTCCACGGTGCGCAGAGCGTGCGGAATCGTGGAAATCGGTTTCATCCCCGCCCGCACCCGCAGCACCGTTCCGGTGGACATTCCGCCTTCGGTGCCTCCCGCCCGGTCGCTGGCTCGCGCGATTCCGTCGGCGGAGTGGAAGAGTTCGTCGTGCGCCTTCGAACCACGCCTGGTCGTGGTGAGAAAACCGTCGCCCACCTCGACCCCCTTTATCGCCTGGATGCCCATCAGTGCGGACGCCAACTGTGCGTCCAACCGGCGATCCCAGTGCACGTAGGAACCGAGCCCGGGTGGGAGACCGTACGCAAGCACCTCGACGATGCCGCCCAGTGTGTCGCCCTCTTTCTGAGCGACATCCACCTCAGCGACCATTCTGTCGGAGGTCTCCTTGTCGAAACAGCGCAACGGGTCGGCGTCGAGGGCTGCCACGTCGGCGGGCGTCGGCAACACAGCGCCTTCCGGGGAGCACACGGGCCCGATCGACAGCGTGTGGCTGACCAGGTGCACGCCGAGTTCGGCGAGAAACGACCGGGCGATGGCAGCAAGTGCCACCCGGGCCGCCGTCTCGCGGGCGCTGGCACGCTCCAGCACGTTGCGTGCCTCGGCGAAGCCGTACTTCTGCATGCCCACGAGGTCGGCGTGGCCGGGCCTGGGTCGGGTGAGCGGTGCGCCGCGCCCCTTGGGCAGGGTGGCCAGGTCTACCGGCTCAGCGCTCATCACGTCGACCCAACGCGGCCATTCGGTGTTGCCGATGCGCAGTGCGATGGGGCTTCCCATGCTCAGGCCATGGCGCACGCCACCCGAGAGGGTGAGCTCGTCCTCCTCGAACTTCATCCGGGCACCGCGACCGTACCCGAGCTTGCGCCTCGCCAGGTCCTCCCGGATCTGGGCGAGCGAAACCGGGACCCCGGCGGGCAGGCCCTCGAGAATGGCAATGAGTTCCGGGCCGTGAGACTCACCGGCGGTCAACCAACGAAGCATGCTTACGATTCTGGCACAGCCGAGGCGGCCTTCGAACCCACGGCCGCCCACATGGCCTCGAGTACCCCCTGCTCCTCGAGCAGTTCCCGATCGGGATCACCGCCGACGAAGATCCTCACCTGCACGAGCGCCTGGTGAACCAGCATCCCGATTCCGGAGGTCATGCGGCCGCCCGCCTGTTGCCAGCGCACGGCCAAGGCGCTCGGCCATGGGTCGTACGCGACGTCGAACAGAAGCGACTGTCGGCGAAGGCCCTCACTGAATTCCCACGGTGCATCGATTCCCCCGGGGAGTGTGCTGACCACGAGCTCTGGCGGAGGGCTACCTGCAGAGGTGGCCTCGTCGGGGTCACGGTGGACGCCGACGGTGACGCCGAGTTCGAGCCCCAACCGCACCAGCGGCGCAGCGCGCTCCGGGGAACGTGCGATCACCTGGATGTTCTGCACCCCCATTTGGGCGAATGCGATCAGGGCGGAATGCCCGGTGGCACCGGAACCGAGGAGCCAGGCGTGTTTCACGTTGGCGAGGCCGGCGTCGGCCAGTGCACGCACGATTCCTGCGACGTCAGTGTTGAAAGCCGCGGTGCGGCGAACACGGCCGTCGAGACCCCCGAATACGACAGTGTTCGCGGCGGCCGCGCGCCTGGCAATCGGGTCGACCGACTGAACCAGGTCGATCACCCGCTCCTTCAGCGGCATCGTCAGGGACAGGCCGCGCCATTCTGGCCCACAGGAGTCGAGGAAGAAAGCGAGTTCGTCCTCGGCCACCTCGATCCGTTCGTACCGCCACGGGAGACCCAACCGGGCATAGGCGGCCTGGTGCAGGACCGGTGACTGGGAGTGTGCGATCGGCAATCCCAGTACCGCGAGTCGCGCCTGGAGGCCCTGGAGGTCCGCGAGCTTCGCCCGGGCTTCACGATCAGCCATAACCGGGGTTCTCCGACATCCACTCACGCCACTTCGCAACAGCTGCGTCATGCTCTTCAATGGTGGTGGAGAAGATCGTTTCACCGGTTTTCAGATTCCAGGTCACGAAGAACATCCACGGACCATCGGCCGGGTGAAGCACCGCGTTGATCGCCACGTCGCCGGGGTTGGAGATCGGGCCGATCGGCAGGCCCTCATGGACATAGGTGTTATACGGGTTGCTCGCGTCGGCTCTCTCTGCGTCAGAGGTTTCGGTACGGTCGATGTCGGTGGTGCGGTAATACGTGACTGTGGCATCCGACTGCAGCTTCCAACCCTCGTCCAACCGGTTCTGGAAGACCCGGGCGACTTTCGCAGCATCACCTGGGTCCCCTCCGGCCTCGCGCTGTACCAGTGACGCGAATGTCACCACTCGGAAACGATCCTTTTTGGCGACTTTCGCCTCATCCAGAGCCTGATCCATACGATCCACGAGCACCTGAAGCACCTCGTGGGCGCTCAGACCGGGTTCGAGGTTGTAGGTGGCGGGAAACAGGAAACCCTCCAGGTTGATCGCCTCTTCAGGCAGGCCGAAACCCTTGTAGTCCTCAGCGGCCGCCTGCAATTCTTCGAGGGGAATCTTCGTGCCGTCAGCGATCAGCTCAAGGGCGACCCGAACAACGGTGCCCTCCGGGATCACGAAAGTGTTCTCCATGCGGGTGTTCGGGTTCATGAGGGCGGTCAGCGCACCCTTCGCCGTCATCTGGGCCCGCATCTTGTAGGCCCCCGGTATGAACACGGGCTCCGGAGACTGTTGCAACAGGAGCTTGTAGAACACCTCGGACGAACCGATCACGTCGTCTTTCTGCAGGTTCGCGGCGATGTCACTGCCGAAGTCCCCATCGTGCACGGTGAAGACGACCTCACCGGTGCCGGGGCCGGGGTAATCCGTGGGCCCGGTCTGCTCTCCGGCAAGAAGGCCTTTGATGGGTTCGAGGTAGAGGTTCAACGCGATCGCAACGAGCGCACCGAACACCGCCAAGGCGATCAGCCCCCCGATCCAGCCACGATAGCTGCGCTTGGGCTTCGGGTTGTAGGCCGGTTTGCGACCACGCTTCGAGCTGTGGGCCCTTGTGGCCCGGCGGGACGCCTTGCGCGTTGTGGGGCCGTTCGCCTTGGTGGGCACGAGGTCGGCGAACGGGTCGTTCTCTGGGGACATCTGGGTCACATTACCGTTCTTCGCTGGATGGGACGAGGGAGCCCGGGGGGATGCCCGATGAACGCTCGGCGTCGAGCGCGTGCTGCAGGATTATGACGGCCGCGACCTGGTCGATGATCGTTCTGGTGCCCTTCTGCTTCTTCCCGGCTGATCGAAGGGCGCTGTGCGCGGACACGGTCGAAAGTCGTTCGTCGACGAGCCGCACCGGAACGGTGGGCAGTGATGCGGCGATGCGCTCGGCGAAGGCGACCGCGTCGGCCGTGGACGCCGTGTGGTGTCCGGCCAGTGCCAGGGGCAGGCCGACCACGATCTCCAGCACGTCCCTCTCTGCGCACAGGTTTCCTATGCGGTCAACGTCGCCTGTACCGTCGACCTGGCGCTGGATCGTCTCGACAGGTGTGGCGAGCATGCCGTGTAAATCACTGGTCGCGACGCCTACCCGTACTTTGCCGACGTCGATACCCAAACGCACTCCCGGGCGCACTCAGCCTCTGATCTCGGAGACGATGGCGTCGAGTGCAGCCGGAATCATGGAGACATCTGCCCCGCCGCCCTGAGCCAGGTCGTCTTTGCCGCCGCCGCCGCCGCCCATCAGCTGGGCAGCGATTCGCGCCAGCACACCGGCTTTGTGGCCGGCCTCCCGTGCCGCAGCGTTCGTGGCCACGATGATCACCGGTTTGTGGGAGACGACGCCGGCGAGCGCCACGGTCGTCGCCGTTTCGCCCGCCTGGGCTCGCACCTGGGTGACCAGATGGCGCAACTCGTCGACGGACCCGAGATCACCGAGAGAGTCTGTGACCAGAAGAACGTCGCCGACCCGGCCGGCCTCAGCCAGCAGCGTCGGAATGCGACCAGCCAAAGCTTTCGCCTCGAAGTCTGCGATCCTCTTGTTCGCGGCTTTGAGATTCGCCATCAGTTCCGAGATGCGGTCGGGCAGCTGCTCCCGCGGCGTCTTGAGCGATGAGGTCAAGGTGTTCACAATGGCACGCTCGGCGGCGAACTCTTTGAAGGCGTCGTGGCCGACCAGCGACTCGATGCGACGGTTCGACGATCCGACCGAGGCCTCGCCGATCAGATTGATCAGACCGATCTGCGAGCTGTGTGCGACGTGTGTGCCCGCGCAGAGCTCCCTCGACCAGGGCCCGCCGATGTCCACGACGCGAACAGTCTCCCCATACTTCTCGCCGAACAGCGCCATGGCCCCGAGTTCGCGGGCGTCGCTGAGGGCCATCTCCCGGGTGATCACTTCGTAGTCGGCGCGAATGGCGTTGTTTGCCACCTCCTCCACCTCGCTTCGCGTGGCCGGCGACAGCGCCTGGCCCCAGGTGAAGTCGAGGCGCAGGTAACCGGCCTTGTTGTACGAGCCGGACTGGTGTGCGTTCTCGCCGAGGATCTCGCGCAAGGCCGCGTGGACGAGATGGGTGCCCGAGTGCGCCTGCCGAGCACCGTGTCGCCATTGGGCGTCGACGACGGTGCGCGCGCTCTGGCCGACCGCGACCTCACCCCGGGTGACGATGACGCGATGGCTGGTCAGCCCGGCGACCGGTCGTTGCACGTCGGTGACGGTGAGCTCATAGCCGTCGCCGACGATCGTGCCGGCATCCGCCTCCTGTCCGCCGGCTTCGGCATACAACGTCGTTTCGGGCAGGATCACCTCCGCGGTGTCGCCCTGCCGGGCACGATCCACCGAATGGCCGTCGACGATCAGGCCCAGGATGGAAGTGTCTGTCTCCAACTCGTCGTATCCGGTGAAGTGGGTCTCACCGTGTGCACGGAAGGCGCTGTAGACCGACATGTCTGCGAGGATCTGCTTCTTCGATCGGGCATCGGTCTTGGCCCGGTCGCGCTGTTCGGTCATCAGTTTCTTGAACGCGTCGACGTCAACAGTCAACCCTGCCTCGGAGGCCATCTCCATCGTGATGTCGATCGGGAACCCGTACGTGTCGTGCAACAGGAACGCCGTGTCCCCGCCCAATTCGGCGCTCTGGCTCTTTCGCGTGCTTTCCACCGCCAGGTCGAGAATCGTGGTACCGCTGGCCAGCGTGCGCAGAAAGGCATCTTCTTCGGCCACGGCACTCTGGCGGATTCGGGACCAGTCGCGCTCCAGTTCCGGGTAGCCGGCACTCATAGCGGCTTTGGACGCTTCGAACAGGGGCGAGAACACGGCCTCCTGCACGCCCAGCAGGCGCAGGGCGCGCACGGTCCGCCGCATCAGGCGACGCAGGACGTAGCCTCGGCCCTCGTTCGACGGGGTCACCCCGTCACCCAGGATCATCAACGAGGAGCGCACGTGGTCGGCGATCACCCGCAGGCGCACATCGTCTTCGTGCACGGCGCCGTACCGCTTACCGGTGAGTTCGGCTGCCAGGTCGAGCACCGGCCGCACCTGGTCGATCTCGTAGAGGTTCTCCACCCCCTGCTTGATGAACGCCACCCGTTCCAGCCCCATGCCGGTGTCGATGTTCTTGCTGGGCAGGTCACCGAGGATCTCGAAGTCGTTGCCCACCCCCTCACCGCGAAGATACTCGGTGAAGACCAGGTTCCAGATCTCGACGTACCGGTCCTCGTCCGCTGCCGGGCCGCCTTCGGCACCATACGCGGGCCCGCGGTCGTAGAACACCTCGGAACAGGGACCAGCGGGGCCCGGCAGTCCGGTGGACCAGTAGTTGGAGTCCATTCCCATTCGCTGGATGCGGTGATCGGGAAGGCCAGAGATCTCTTTCCAATAGCCGAACGACTCGTCATCGTCCTTATAGACCGTGACCCACAGGTCGCGTTCCTCGAACCCGTAACCACCCTGGGCCTCCGGGGTCGTCAACAGTTCCCAGGCGTAGGCAATTGCTTCTTTCTTGAAGTAGTCGCCGAAGGAGAAGTTGCCGCACATCTGGAAGAAGGTGCCGTGGCGTGCGGTGACGCCCACCTCTTCGATGTCGTTGGTGCGCAGACACTTCTGGACACTGACCGCCCGGGGATAGGGGGCCGGGACCAGACCAGTCAGATACGGGATGAACGGAACCATCCCGGCGATCGTGAACATGAGTGTCGGGTCGTCTGAGATCAGGGATGCCGAGGGGACAACCGTGTGGCCGCGATCGGCGAAGAAGTCCAGCCAACGGCGGTGAATATCGACAGTCTGCATGAGGTCCGTTGTTCGAGGGAAAAGGTACGGTGTCGTGAAATGTGGGCGGATGCCTACGCGTCGCCGATGGCGCGGCGCAATTCGGCCTCGCGCGTGCGATAGCCTTCACCGACCGCGTCGCTGAATTCCTTCGCCTGAGCGTCGATCCGTGCGAAGAGATCGCTCCCGACCCGCGTCTTGTTCAGCTGGTGCGCGGCGATGAATCCCACGCCCACACCGACGATCAGCCAGACAAAGTTCTTCATTCTACTTGCTCCTTAGAATCGGGTGACGGTTCGCGTCTGAATACAGCTTACGGGGGGTGGTGAGCGCCGGTCTCGGCTCACGCCTTCCGCGACCGGGCCCTACGCCGGGGGCGCTTCTCGCCCCCTCCAGCGTGACGGAAAGCGGCGCGCACGCCAGCGCTGAAGCCGGCGAGTTTGATCAGGGGCCCACCGACGGTGGCGGCGACCAGGGAGACCAGAGCTGAGACATTGCCGGTGGCATCCGCCACGTTGCCGGTGATCTGGTCGACCCGCTGCAACTGGGTGTTGGTCGATGAGATCGTGTCGGCGGCCTCATCCAACAGCGGCGTGGTGTGGTCGGTGATCTCTCGGATTGATCGGCTGGTTTCATCGAGAACCTTGCCGAGTTTGATGAGGGGAATCGTCAGCAGCCCGACCAGCACCGCGAAGATCCCGGCGGCGATCAGTCCGGCAATGTCGCCACCAGTCATTCGTGCACTCCCGTTCGTTCGCGTCGGCACCTGAACCGGTGCCGGTTAAAGGCTGTAGGGGGTGGGCCGCCAGGCGACCCACCCCCTACATTAGCTGCACTGGAGACTAGCGCGCGGCGTAGTACTCCACCACGAGCTGCACTTCACAGGTCACGGGGACCTCGGCACGCTTCGGGCGACGCACGAGGCGTGCCTGCAGTTTGTCGATCTCCACCTCGAGGTAGGCGGGGAGCTTCGGCAGCACGTCGACGTGGGCGCCGGCAGCGGCGACCTGGAACGGCTCCATGCTCTCTGACTTGGGGTGCACGTGCACCAGCTGGCCGGGCTTGACCCGGAACGACGGCCGGTCGACGCGCTGGCCGTCCACCATGATGTGACGGTGAACGATCATCTGGCGGGCCTGGGCAGTGGTGCGGGCGATTCCGGCACGAACAACCAGGGCGTCCAAGCGCTGCTCGAGCAGCTCGACCAGGTTCTCACCGGTCAGGCCGGGAGCACGACGGGCTTCCTGAAAAACGATCTTGAGCTGCGCTTCGCGAATGCCGTACTGGGCACGCAGACGCTGCTTCTCGCGCAGACGCACGGCGTAGTCGGAATCGGTCTTGCGTTTGGTGCGGCCGTGCTCACCCGGAGCATAGGGGCGCTTCTCGAGGTACTTGGCTGCTTTTGGCGTGAGCGGGATGCCCAGGGCGCGCGACAGCCGGGTCTGGCTATGGGTACGTGACTTGGTAGACACGGGTTCCTTTCAATTGATTGAACATCTGTCTTCAGACGCAAAACTCTCCGGGCACTCCGGGAGGCATGCAAGATTATGAGAAGAGGGATGTGCCACCGGGACCGTCCGGCTACAGGACACATCCCACCACGAGCGATGTTCGGCGCAGCCGCACTCGAACACCTAATGGAGGCGGGATAAATCCTAGCACGCCGGGGGCCAGCCGGTGAACACACCCGGCCTGGGAACTCGCTCAGCGCCCACGTATGATTCGGCGCAGTTTCTCCCAGCGCGAGGAGATCTCACGTTCGTTGCCGTGAACGGTCGGTCGATAGTAGCTCGCACCGGCCAACTCATCCGGCAAATACTGTTGCTGCAGCACGCCCAGCTCCGCGTCATGCGGGTACTTGTAGCCCGTGCCATGGCCGAGCCTCTTGGCGCCCGCATAGTGGGCATCGCGCAGGTGTTTGGGCACCCGACCGAAGTTTCCGGCCTTCACATCGGCGATCGCCTTGTTGATCCCGACGTACGCAGCGTTCGACTTCGGTGCGCACGCGAGGTACACCACCGCCTGTGCCAGCGGGATACGGCCTTCGGGCATCCCGATGAACTGCACCGCGTCGGCGCAGGCCACTGCGACCACCAGCGCCTGAGGGTCGGCGAGGCCGATGTCTTCTGAAGCAAGGATGATGATGCGCCGTGCGATGAACCGGGGGTCCTCCCCTGCCTCGATCATGCGGGCCAGGTAGTGCAGCGACGCATCGGCATCAGAACCGCGCACCGACTTGATGAACGCACTGATCACGTCATAGTGCTCATCACCGTTGCGGTCATAACGCAAGAGCGCCCGGTCGACGGACAGCGCCACCAATTCGGCGGTGATCTCAGGCAACGCGGTGTCACTGGTCTCGACGGCCTCAGCCGATCCTGGGGCCGATTGAGATTGCGAGGCGGCGTCGGCCTGGGCACGGGCGCTTCCGGCGGCCGCCTCCAATGCTGTCAATGCACGGCGGGCATCCCCCGATGCCAGCCGGATGATCGTGGCACGTGCGTCGTCTGTGAGTACGTAGTGGCCGCCGAGACCTCGGGCGTCGGAAACGGCCCGGTCGATCACGGTCGCCAGATCCTCGTCGCTCAGTGGATGCAGGGTCAGCAGCAGAGACCGTGACAGCAGCGGCGAGATCACCGAGAATGATGGGTTCTCAGTGGTGGCCGCAACGAGGATGATCCAACCGTTCTCCACGCCGGGCAAGAGCGCATCTTGCTGTGCCTTGGAGAACCGGTGGATCTCGTCAAGGAAGAGGATCGTCGACAGGCCGTACATGTCACGGGAGGAAATGGCTTCCTCGAGTACCTGACGCACGTCGCGAACACCGGCGCTGACCGCCGACAGCTCAACGAACCGCCGCCCCGATGTGTGTGCAATCGCCTGGGCCAACGTGGTTTTGCCGGTTCCGGGTGGTCCCCAGAGGATCACCGAGATCGATCCGACCTTCGCGGTGGTATCGGTTGCGAGACCGACCAGAGGCGAACCCGGAGTGAGCAGGTGGCGTTGGCCGGCCACTTCGTCCAGGCTCGTCGGGCGCATCCGCACCGCCAGGGGCACCGGCGTGGAATGGAGCCCGGGTTGAGAATCGACCATGCCCACAAGACTATGGCGTGTCGACATCGAGAAATGTGCTGCTTCGAGGTTGCCCCCTGTCAGGCGCTTGGTTGCTAGAGTTCTTCTGGTCGAGATCCCTCACACCACCGTGTGCGAATAAGAGGGAGAGGGCCGGCCAATGACCAGTGGTCACCACAATGATTGATCACCGACCAGCGATCACAGGCAATGAGGGAGAACCGTGGCTGCGAAAAACCCCAGTCGACAGGCCAGAGAGGCGAAGGCGCGCCTGCGGGCATATCGGGCGAGGCAGGCCGTGCACGAGCGCAGCGTCAAGCGCCGCACTCGGGACAACATCGTTGCCGGGGTGGGGCTGCTGATTGCCGTGGTGCTGCTCGCCGCCCTGCAGATCTTCTATATCACCGGCCCCGGCGCCCCTACCCCCGCGCCGGCGCCCAGCCCGTCACCGTCGGCCAGCCTCCAACCGTCAGATGCCCCCTCACCCGGGGCTGAGGCCCCGACGGGCGCCGTTCCCTCGAAGACGATCGCCGAGGGCCGCACCTGGACCGGAACCCTCACGCTCAACGACGTCGCACTCGGCGTCGAACTCGACGGCGCTGCCGCACCCCAGGCGGTCTCGTCCACGATCAGTTTGGTTTCCAGCGGATTTTATGACGGACTGAGTTGCCATCGCATGACCGACGGCGGCTTCTACATCCTGCAGTGCGGCGATCCGAACGGGGACGGAAGTGGTGGTCCCGGATACTCTTATGGCCCGATCGAGAACGCGCCGGCCAACGACGTGTACCCGGCGGGAACACTCGCCATGGCGCGCCAAGGGCTCAAATCGGACAGCATGGGCAGCCAGTTCTTCATCGTCTACGAAGAGACGAAGATCCCCTCCGACGCCGCCGGCGGGTACACGGTGATCGGTCACATCACCAGCGGCCTGGATCAGTTGCGCTCAAAGATCACGGACGCCGGGGTTCTTCCCGACGGTGACAGCACCAAACCCGCGGTGCCGACGACCATCACGGGCTTCACACTCAAGTAGGCTTGTCCGCGATATCAGATCAGCCGAACTGCAAGGATACCCGTGGAATCCACAAATCAGCTCCCCTGGGGCCGCGTCGACGAGACCGGCACAGTTTTTGTCCGTGATACCGACGGTGAACGTGCCGTTGGGCAGTTTCCGGACGGCAGCCCAGAAGAAGCCCTCGCCTATTTCGAGCGCAAGTTCGTTGAGCTCGCCGGACAGGTGACCCTCTTGGAACAACGAGCCAAGGGCGGTGCTCCAGCAACCGATATCGCACGAGCCGTCAAGACCTTGACCGGCCAGCTCGCCGAGGCGAACGCGGTGGGCGACCTGGAGAACCTGCGCAAACGACTGGCCGCGTTGGACACCACGGTCGAAGAGCTCACGGCACAGCAGAGCGCCGAGCAGAAGGCGGCCACGGAACGGGCCGTCGCCGAGCGCGCCGAAATCGTGGCCGAGATCGAGGCGCTCGCCGCCGTCGATCCGACCAAGGTGCAGTGGAAGCAGGCGACCGTCGCCCTCGACGATCTCTTCACGCGCTGGCAGGCGCATCAACAGGGCAATCCCCGGTTGCCCAAGTCTGAGTCGAATGATCTCTGGAAGCGGTTCCGTGCCGCTCGCACGACCATTGAGACCAACCGCAAGGCCTTCTTCGCGCAGCTCGACGCGACGCATAAGGACGCACGCGGCCAGAAACAGAAGCTGATCGAGCGGGCCGAGGCGCTCGCCCCCCAGGGCGCCCAGGGTATTCCTGCGTACCGCAATCTCCTGGACGAGTGGAAGGCCGCACCGCGCGCCGGCAAACGCCACGACGATGCACTCTGGGCAAAGTTCAAGGTGGCCGGCGACGTGCTCTTCGAGGCAAAGTCTGCGACCGACGCGATCGAGAACGAAGAATTCACAGCCAACCTGGAATTGAAGCGGGCCCTGCTCGACGAAGCCGAACCGCTGCTGAAGGAGACCAACCGCGAGAAGGCGAAGAAGCGGCTCCTCGAGGTGCAGCGGCGCTGGGATGAGATCGGCAAGGTCCCTCGTGATCAGGTGAAGCCGATCGAGGAACGCCTGCGCACGATCGAGGCGGCCGTGCGCAAACTGGACGAAGACTTCTGGAAGAAGAACAACCCCGAGACCAAGGCACGCTCCGAGGGTCTGGCCGGCCAGTTGCATGACGCCATTGCGAAGCTGGAGGCCGAACTGGCCGAAGCCGAAAAAAGCGGCGACAGCAAGAAGATCACCGAAGCGAAAGAGGCGCTCACCGCGCGGAAGGCCTGGTTGGCGGCGATCGGCTGAACTCTTCTCTCGGCGCAACCTCGCGAGCCAGATTTCTCCACAGTTGTAGGGCTGGCGGCGCGATGACCGAACGCGTCGAAGCATCATGGAACCATGACCAGACTCGGCTGGATGTTGGACGACCAGGATCTGCCCGGGGCTGAGCTCTGCGCGGCCCGCCTCGACGGTGAGCTCTTCGCGCTGGACCGAGCCTATGTTCCGGTTGACCTGCCGGAGTCTCCGATGCAACGGGCCGGCACTCTGCTCGGCGCCGCCGGCAGCCACCTGATCGCCGAGCGGATGAGTGCGGCGTGGATACATGGCGCGAGGACGTGGCCACCGGCCAGGCATCAGTTCTGTGTCGACCATCGCAGGCGGGTCTACCTGGCTGCTGCGGGAATCCTGGCCCGAGAGGTGGTGTTGGCGGGCGGAGACGTGGTGAACATCGCCGGACTGCAGGTCACTGCGCCGCTCCGCACCGTACTCGACCTCGCGCGCGTGTCCGAGCAGTTCGACGATCACACCCGGTCGGTCACGAGCGCCCTGATCATCGACCACCAGATCTCGTGGAATGACTGCGAGTCACGCCTGAACGCCAACCGGCGCCTGCCGCACAGGAACCGGGCCCTGGCGCGCATCGGCGCGATCATGGAGCACGCCGTGCCCGTGCCGGCGCATCAGCCGTCGGTCACACGGTAGACATCGTAGACCGCGTCGATGCGCCGGACTGCGGTCAACACCCGGTCCAGATGGGTGGCGTCACCCATCTCGAAGATGAATCGGCTGACCGCGAGCCGATTGCTGGAGGTGTTCACCGATGCGGAAAGAATGTTCACGTGATGTTCGCTCAAGACCCGCGTGACGTCGGTGAGCAGACCTGCGCGGTCCAGCGCCTCCACCTGGATCTGCACCAGGAACACGCTCTTCGAGTTCGGGGCCCACTCGACCTCGACCATGCGTTCCGGCTCGTTCAGCAGTGATTTCACGTTGTGGCATGTCGCCTGGTGAACGGAGATGCCCGAGCCGCGGGTGACGAAGCCGACGATCGAATCCCCCGGCACCGGCGTGCAGCACTTGGCGAGCTTCACCAGAATGTCGGGCGCGCCGCGCACCACGACACCCGAATCGCTGTAGCGAACCGAGGGTCCCAGGTCTTTGGGCGGTACCGAGAGCTCAGCCTGGTCGTTCTCGGCTGCGGTGTGCAGCGAGGCGAGTACTTTTTCGATCACCGATTGGGTGGAGACGTGGCCCTCGCCGACCGCTGCATACAGTGCGGACACGTCGTCGTAGCGCAGCAATGCAGCGACCTCGGTGAACGAGTCCTGGTTCATCAGTTTCTGCAACGGCAGGTTCTGCTTGCGCATGGCACGAACGATGGCTTCCTTGCCCTGTTCGATCGCCTCATCACGGCGTTCCTTGGTGAACCACTGGCGAATCTTGTTGCGTGCGCGGGTGCTTTTCACGAAGTTGAGCCAGTCACGGCTCGGTCCGGCATCCGGGTTCTTCGACGTGAAGACCTCGACCACGTCCCCGTTGACCAGAACACTTTCCAAGGGCACCAGGCGGCCGTTGACCTTCGCACCCATGGTGCGATGGCCAACCTCGGTGTGCACGGAGTAAGCAAAATCCACCGGGGTGGCGCCGGACGGCAACCCGATCACTCGCCCCTTCGGGGTGAAGACGTAGACCTCCTTCGCACCGATTTCGAAACGGAGGGAGTCGAGGAATTCACTCGGGTCGGCCGTCTCCGCCTGCCAGTCCGAGATATGGGCGAGCCACGCCATGTCGGTGTCGACCCCCGGCTTCGACGGTCCGGCTTTGCCGTTCAGCTGCTGCTTGTACTTCCAATGCGCCGCGACGCCGTACTCCGCGCGATTGTGCATGTCGTGGGTGCGGATCTGGATCTCGATCGCTCGCCCCTCGGGGCCGAGGACCGTGGTGTGCAACGACTGGTACAGGTTGAATTTCGGGGTGGCGATGTAGTCCTTGAACCGGCCGGGAATCGGATTCCAGCGGGCATGGATCGACCCCAGTACGGCGTAGCAGTCGCGAATCGTATTGACGAGGACCCTGATACCGACAAGGTCGTAGATCTCGTCGAACTCACGGCCCCGCACGATCATCTTCTGGTAGATCGAATAGTACTGTTTGGGGCGACCAACCACCTTTCCGCGGATCTTGGCGGCCTTCAGATCATCGTTGACGGCTTCGATCACCTGGGCGACGAACTTGTCGCGCTGCGGGCTGCGTTGCCGCACCAGGGATTCGATCTCCTGGTAGATCTTGGGATAGAGAACGGCGAAGGAGAGATCTTCGAGCTCCCACTTCAGCGCCTGAATGCCGAGCCGGTGTGCCAGCGGGGCGTAGATCTCCAGGGTCTCAGTCGCCTTCCGCGCTGACGACTCCCCCGAGACGAAACCCCAGGTGCGCGCATTGTGCAGTCGGTCGGCCAGTTTGATGATGAGCACACGGATGTCTTTCGACATCGCGACGATCATCTTTCGGACGGTCTCGGCCTGAGCACTCTCGCCATATTTGAGTTTGTCGAGCTTGGTCACGCCGTCGACGAGCATCGCGACCTCGTCGCCGAAATCGTTCTGCAGTTGTTCCAGGGTGTAATCGGTGTCTTCAACCGTGTCGTGCAGCAATGCGGCCACGATCGTCTTGGCCCCGATGCCCAGTTCTGCCAGAATCTGGGCGACCGCGACCGGATGAGTGATGTAGGGTTCGCCGCTCTGTCTGAACTGGCCGCTGTGTGCCTTCGCCGCGGTGCGGTAGGCACGCTCGATCTCGGCGATGTCCGCCCTCGGATGATGCGTGCGAACCGTCTTCAGAAGCGTGTCGAAGGCACCGACCGGTTGGGCGCGGGAAAAGATCCGTGGCACCAGACGGCGCAGGGAGGCAGAAGACGAGGTCGTTTCCGACATGCCCCTCCTTTGCTCACTGGCTCAATTATCCCGTACCAGCGATCCGTCCAGAACCACACCGTTCCGAGCACCCGGCCCGGGAGCGTGCCGAGGCCCCCAACTCAGGCGTTGATGACCGACTTGCTCCGCAGCGCGAGGATCTTCTTGTCCTGCTTCTTCAGTTCTTTCTCACCGGACCGCAGGTGCGCGTACATCGGGGCTGCGATGAAGATGGTCGAGTACGTACCCGCGATGATGCCGATCAACAATGCCAGGGAAATATCCCGCAGGGTGCCGGCGCCGAGAATGAACGCCCCGATGAAGAGGATGGATGCCACCGGGAGGGCGGCTACCACCGACGTGTTGATCGAGCGCACGAGAGTCTGATTCACGGCGAGGTTCACGAGTTCCCCGTAGGTGCTCGTGGAGTTGGGGCCGAAGTCGGCCGTGTTCTCCTTGATCTTGTCGAAGACCACCACGGTGTCGTACAGCGAGTATCCCAGGATGGTCAGGAAGCCGATCACCGCCGCAGGAGTGACTTCGAAACCGGTGATTCCGTAGACACCGGCCACAATGATCAAGTCGTGTCCGAGGGCAGACATGGCCGCCAGGGACATCTTCCACGTTCGGAAATACAGCGCCATGACAATAGACGCCAGAATGATGAAGGTGATCAGCCCCCTCAATGCCTGACTCGTGATGTCCTGGCCCCAGGTGGCGCCGATGAACGAAGATGTCACTTGCTCGAGCGGCACGTTGTAGGCCTTCGCCAGCGACGCTCGCACATCCTGAGTCTCCTGCGAGGTCATCTGGTCGGTCTGCACCCGAAGGGCGTTGTCACCCAGGGTTGTGACCCGCGCCACCATGCCCGGCTTGACGCCAGCAACGGCGGCTGATGCTGTCGCCAGCTGGCCGCCGGGGTTGCTGATGTCGGAGACCACGAACTCAGATCCACCGGTGAACTCGATACCGAAGGTGAAGCCGCCCTTGAGTGCGGGAATGGCGATCGACAGGATGATCGCAGCCAGGGCGATCGTGTACCACAGCATTCGCTTGCCGACGAAGTCGTAGGATCTCTTGCCGGTGTGCAGGTCATTTCCGAATTGCGCGAAACTAGCCATTACGAATCCTTCCCGCTCTTCTTGGCACCTGAGCTCTTGGGCGACTTCTTTGTTCCGGCTTTCGGCGGCGATTTCTTACCCGTTGGGCTTCCCTGAGACGTATTGGATGACATGGAGGCTGAGCTCTTCTTCACCGTTTCGCTCCGAGGGGGTGATTCGAGTTCGGCCGCCTTGCGCTCGGCGATGGTTTGTCGCCTGGCTGCCTCGCGACCGCTGGAAGCCACCTTCGCGGCGGGCACCAGAACCGGAGCCCTGAACTGTGCTCGCCCGCGGTAGACCGCTCCGAGCGCCCGGGGGTCGAGCCCGCTGAAGCGGTGCCCCTCACCGAAGAATTTGGTTTGGGCGAGCAGCTGCAATATCGGGTGGGTGAACATGACCACGACGAAGACGTCGATGATGGTGGTCAGGCCGAGTGTGAGCGCAAAGCCCTTCACGTTGCCGACGGCGACGATGAACAACGTTGCCGCTGCGAGGAAGTTCACCGTGTCGGAAGCCAGAATCGTGCGCACCGCTCGTTTCCAGCCGGCCTCCACCGCTGATTCCAAGCCCCGGCCATCGCGGAGTTCGTCACGAATTCGCTCGAAGTAGACGATGAATGAGTCGGCGGTGATACCGATCGCCACGATCAGACCGGCAACGCCGGCCAAGGACAGTCGATAGCCCTCTCGCCAGGAAAGTATGGTGACCACCAGATAGGCGAGCAGCGCAGCGATCGTCAACGATGCGACGGTCACCAGCCCAAGCATCCGATACTGAAGCAGCGAGTAGATCACGACGAGGATGAGCCCGATCAGACCGGCGAGCAGTCCGCCGGCGAGCTGATTGGTGCCCAGGGTGGCTGAAATCGTGTCTTGGCTCTGAACGGTGAAGGCGATCGGCAGTGCGCCGAACTTCAGCTGGTCGGCGAGGGTCTGGGCGGTCTCCTGGGTGAAGTTTCCGGAGATCTGGGCCTTGCCGTTCAGAATCGGCACATTGGCGGTTGGCGCGGAGATCACGTGGCCGTCGAGCACGATGGCGAATCGGTGCTGGTTGCCGGTCAGCCCGAACAGGCGCTGAGTGACGACACCGAATTCCTTTCCACCCACGTCGTTGAACGTGAGGTTGACGACCCAACGGCCCGTGCTCGCGCCGGTCTGCGTCTGCTCGATACCGCTGGTGGCGTCGGTGATGTCTTTTCCTTCGACCTCCACCGGCCCGAGGATGAACTTCTCCTGGCCGAGTTCGTCGCAGGTCACCATCGGCTTGTCCGCCGGCGCCTGGTTGGCCAGTTTTGCTTCCTCGGAGTCGCATCGGAAGTTGAGGAACTCATCCTGCAGTGCCGGAGTGATCCAGTTCAGGTCGCTGGCGTCGGTGGGGCTGACCGACGGCGTGGACTCCAGGCTGGGTGACGGCGATGCCGCGTCGCTCGGAGTTGGTCCACCGCTCGGAACAGCGGCGGAATTGGCGGCGGCATCGGCGGCCAGCACTGCGCGGAAATCCAGCTTCGCGGATGCTTCGATCCGGTTGATGGTCTCCTGATCGGGGGTACCCGGGATCGAGACGACGATGTTGTTCGCACCCTGGGTGTTGATCTCGGTCTCCGAGACGCCACTCGCGTTCACGCGCTGGCGGATGATCTCGACAGCCTGGTTCATCTGCTCCGAAGACACCGTCTGGCCGCCTTCGAGTTGCGCGGCCAGAATGATCTGGGTGCCGCCCTCGAGATCAAGGCCCAGCTTGGGGGCCCAGCTGCCACCGCCCGAGAGTACGCCGGCCGTGTTCAGGCCGATCAGTCCCAGGATGATCACTGCGAGCCAGATCAGGGATCGTCGGGCCTTCTTGACGGGTGTCAGCGTAGCCACCTGTTTTACTCAGCTTTCTATCCGCGCGCCAGCCCGCGTTTCATGCAGGCGCGGTTGTTCGAAGGATTCAGTCGTTGGACGACTTGGACGACGAAGAGCCGTCGTTGTCGTCGTGGTCCAACCGCTCGCCGAACTCTGGATTGTCGCCGATCTCGGACATCTCGGATTCGTCAGAGTCGTGGGTCTCGGGCTCGACCACCCGCGCGACCGTCTGGCGGTGCAGGCGCAGGATAGTCCCGGGCGTCGTCTCGACAAGCACCTGGTTGGCTTCCTCGTCGATCGACAAGAGGGTGCCATACACACCCGAGTTGGTCATGACTTCTGCACCGACCACCATTTTTTCCTGCAGGGAAGCGGCGTCTCGCTGGCGCTTGCGGCTGTTGCGAAACATAAAGAAGATCAGTACCGCCAGTACGGCGAGCATGAGGAGTGTGATCGGATCCATGACTTACGAGGATACCTTTCGAGTTCTTGGGGCCGGTGTTTTCAGAGGCCAATGTGGACAACCGCTTTAGTCTAGTCGCATCTTGCTGGAAGCCGACGGCGAATCCCCGGATGAATCCGGATCGGGCTCACTCGGGTTCGGCGAGTCCGAAATGTTGCCAGGCCGAGCGCGTCGCGACACGTCCTCGCGGGGTGCGTGTGAGCAGGCCGATCCGCACCAGGAACGGTTCCACCACAGATTCGATCGTTTCTGCTTCTTCGCCCACCGACGCGGCCAACGTGTTGAGTCCGACCGGCCCGCCGTGGAACCGGGTGAGAATGATGTTCACCACGGCGCGGTCGATTCGATCCAGTCCGAGTTCGTCGACTTCGTACAGATCGAGTGCGCTGTGCACGGCGGCCAGGTCGGCCCGCCCCCCGTGCACCAGCGCGTAGTCACGCACGCGCCGCAGCAACCGGTTGGCGATCCGTGGGGTGCCCCGGCATCGCCCGGAGATCTCCCTCAGCGCTTCAGAACTGATGTCAAGGTTCAGAAGGTCTGCGGCACGAATGAGCACCTGTTCCAGTTCGGCATCCGCATAGAACTCCAAATGGGCGGTGAAGCCGAACCGGTCACGCAATGGATTGGGCAACAGCCCCGACCGCGTCGTCGCACCGACAAGGGTGAACGGGGCCAGCTCCAGCGGCACCGTCGTCGCCCCGGCGCCCTTGCCGACCATGATGTCGATGCGGAAGTCCTCCATCGCCAGGTAGAGCATCTCCTCCGCCGACCGCGCCATGCGGTGGATCTCGTCGATGAACAGTACCTCGCCGGCCACCAGGGAGGAGAGAACCGCTGCCAGGTCTCCGGCGTGTTGGATGGCAGGGCCGCTCGACATTCGCAGCGGACGGCCGCTCTCGTGCGAGACGATCATCGCGAGCGTCGTCTTGCCGAGGCCGGGAGGACCCGCCAACAAGATGTGGTCCGGGGTGCGATTCTGGATACTTGCCGCCTGAAGCAGCAACTCGAGTTGACCACGAACCTTCGTCTGGCCGACGAACTCCGCCAACGACGTCGGTCGAAGTGCGCCCTCGAACGCGAGTTCGGCCTCAGATTCGGGAACCGGGCTGGTGACAGCGAGCCCCCCGTCTGCCCTCGCGTCCACGCTCATCGAGTGCTGCTCGCGGGGGTGCGGCCGAGACCGGACAGGGTCAGCCGGAGCAGGGCCGAAACGGTGCTGCGCTCCGCCTCGGTCGCCATGCCCAACGCGTCGGTCACGGCGTCCTCGGCCTGCCGCTCAGACCACCCCAGCCCGACGAGTGCGGCCACGACGCTGTCACCGATGCCGAGCGGTGCGGCATTCGGCTGCGCTGCGGCTGCATAGTTTGAGGCGTGTAGTTTGCCGGTCAGGGAGACGACGATCAGTTTGGCCGTCTTCGGGCCGATCCCGGACACCTTCCGGAAGACGGAATCATCCTCGGAGGCGACTGCAGCAGCGATCTGTGACGGATCCAGCACGGCGAGCACTCCCATCGCGGACTTCGGTCCCACACCAGAAACAGTGCGGAGCAGATCGAACACATCCAGGTGGTCGGTGTCGGGAAACCCGAACAGGGTCATCGAATCTTCACGCACCACCAGAGTGGTGACGATGAAAGCCTCGTGGCCCTCGGTGAGCGACTGGGCGTGGCCGGGCGCGACCGTGATCGAGTACCCGATTCCGCCGACGTCGATGACAGCTGTCTGCCCGCGTGCAGACAGCACGACACCCCGTACTGATGAGATCACCGCGCCAGCTTACGTCGAGCCACCGACGATTGACTCGCCTTCTCAGCGGCGAGCCACGCTTTCTGAGCCGGAGTCGGCTCCGAGCCGCCGTGTGTCTGTGCTGCGGGCAGGGTTCCGGGGGCTGATCGGCGCCAGGCATGGCAAATCGCGATGGCGAGGGAGTCGGCCGCGTCGGCGGGCTTCGGCACCTCGGTCAGCCGCAGGATCCGGGCCACCATCACCCCGACCTGCTTCTTGTCTGCCGCCCCGTAGCCGGTGATCGCCGCCTTGATCTCGCTCGGGGTGTGCAGCTCCAGTGGAAGCCCGTGCCGGGCAGCCGCGAGCACTGCCACCCCACTGGCCTGGGCGGTGCCCATCACCGTTCGCACGTTCTGTTGCGCGAACACCCGCTCGACGGCAACGGCATCAGGCCGGTACAGGTCAATGAACCGGTCGATCCCTTCGGCGATCCCCAGCAATCTCTGGTCAATGGACTGCTCCGGGCTGGTGCGAATCACCTCGACCGCGACAAAGGTCGCCGTTCGGTTTGCAGCGGCGTCGATCACGCCGACTCCGCACCGGGTGAGCCCGGGGTCTATGCCCAGGATGCGCATGGGCACCTCGGTGCGCGGGCGAAAGGTGTCGCCACGTGTCAGTCGTCTTCCAGTTCGGCCATCACGTCTTCGGAAATGTCCATATTGCTGTAGATGTTCTGCACATCATCGGATTCCTCGAGTGCATCGATCAGACGAAGGACCTTGCGGGCCGTGTCGGCGTCGGCTTCCACCTTCACCGTGGGAACGAATTCCAGATCAGCAGAGTCGTAGTCGATGCCCGCGTCGGTCAACGCGGTTCGCGTGGCGACCAGGTCGGTCGGCTCGCAGATGATCTCGAACGCCGTCGGCCCATTCTCGACTTCTTCGGCACCGGCATCCAACACCGCCATCAGCACGTCGTCCTCGGTGAGAGAGTCGGCGTGGGCGACGCTGATCACGCCCTTGCGGTGGAAATTGTAAGCCACAGAGCCCGGGTCGGCCATAGTGCCCCCGTTGCGGGTCATCAGCGTGCGCACTTCGGCGGCGGCTCTGTTGCGGTTGTCCGTGAGGCACTCGATCATCAGCGCCACGCCGTTCGGGCCATAACCCTCATACATGATCGACAGGTATTCGACGCTGTCGCCGAGTTGCCCCGAGCCGCGTTTGACCGCACGGTCGATGTTGTCGTTGGGGACTGAGGTCTTCTTTGCCTTCTGGATGGCGTCGACCAGCGTCGGGTTGCCTGAAAGGTCGGCGCCTCCCATCTTGGCCGCCACCTCGATGTTCTTGATCAGCTTCGCGAACGCCTTTGCACGGCGGCTGTCGGTGATCGCCTTCTTGTGCTTGGTCGTCGCCCATTTGGAATGCCCGGCCATTACGCTCCTGCTTCGGTGCCCATGGCGGCCTCTTCAACTGTCTGCCGCCTCGTTCGTCGCAGCCCGAAATCGCTCGGGCCACCTGCTACATTCTAAGCCGAGCCCCGGTCACTCACTGGCATGCGCGGCGGCGACGGTGTCGAGAAACCGCCGGTGGAACCGGGGTTCACCGTTCATCTCGGGGTGAAAGGACGTGCCCATGATCGGCCCCTGGGCCACCGCAACAATGCGTCCGTCTGCCAGGGCAGCCAGCACCTCGACGTCGGGCCCGACCCGTTCGACGATCGGCGCCCTGATGAACACTGCGACGACCGGCGCCCCGTCGAACGAAGGAACCTCCAGGGCGACTTCGAACGATGCCTGTTGCGAGCCGAACGCGTTTCGGCGAACCGTGATGTCGAGCGCGCCCAGTGTCTGCTGGCCGGCGGCGGCATCCAGAATCTCGTCGGCGAGCATGATGAGTCCGGCGCAGGTGCCGAAGACCGGCATGCCGGCACGGATCCGCGCCCGGATCGGTTCGGCCAATCCGAAGATGTGTCCGAGCTTGTCCATCACCGTGGACTCCCCGCCCGGAATCACGAGTCCTGAAACCGAATCCAGTTCTTCCGGGCGGCGCACCAACACCACGTCTGCGCCGATGGAGCGCAACAAAGCAGCGTGTTCGCGAAAGTCGCCCTGCAGGGCGAGCACGCCGACACGGGCCTTGGGAGTCTGGTTACCAGCCACGCTCGGAGAGGCGGTGTGGCGCGGCCAGATCACTGACGTTGATGCCGACCATGGCCTCGCCGAGGCCGCGTGAGGCATCCGCGATCACTTTGGCGTCTTCGTAGAATGTGACAGCCTTGACGATCGCGGCGGCGCGCTGGGCGGGGTTGCCCGACTTGAAGATGCCCGAACCGACGAAGACGCCGTCAGCACCCAGTTGCATCATCATGGCAGCGTCGGCAGGGGTGGCCACGCCACCCGCGGTGAAGAGCACCACCGGCAGCTTGCCGGTGGTGGCCACTTCGAGCACCAGCTCGTACGGGGCCTGCAGTTCCTTCGCGGCAACATACAGCTCATCGCGGCTCATCGCCGCGAGGGCGTTGATTTCGCCCTTGATCTGGCGGATGTGCTTGGTCGCCTCGGAGACGTCACCGGTGCCGGCCTCACCCTTGGACCGGATCATGGCCGCACCCTCGTTGATGCGGCGCAGGGCTTCGCCCAGGTTGGTGGCACCGCAGACGAACGGGATGGTGAACGCCCACTTGTCGATGTGGTTCACGTAGTCGGCGGGGCTGAGCACCTCGGACTCGTCGATGTAGTCGACGTCGAGCGCTTCCAGCACCTGCGCTTCGACGAAGTGCCCGATGCGGGCCTTCGCCATCACCGGGATCGACACGGTCTCGCGAATGCCATCGATCAGGTCGGGGTCGCTCATTCGTGCGACGCCCCCCTGTGCGCGGATGTCCGCGGGCACTCGTTCAAGCGCCATCACGGCCACGGCGCCGGCATCTTCGGCGATCTTCGCCTGCTCGGCGTTCACGACGTCCATGATCACGCCGCCCTTGAGCATCTCAGCGAAACCGCGCTTCACACGCGTCGATCCGACCTGAGCGGCGGCAGTGTTCTCAGTCATGTACTTTCCTTTTCCTAACGGGTATTGATTCGGCAGCACGATCGGGCCGGAGTGGCAGCCGCGTGCTGGAGGTCTGAGGCGCCGTGGCAGATTCCACGGGGCACCGCCTACTAGTCTAATTCGGCCACGCTTCAGATAAAGCCACTCGCACGTCGCCCAGCAGTTGTGGCAGGGCTTTCGTCTGCGCGATGATCGGGAAGAAGTTGGAGTCCTGCCCCCAGCGCGGAACGATGTGCTGGTGGAGGTGGCCTGCGATACCCGCCCCGGCCACCTGTCCCTGGTTCAATCCGATGTTGAAGCCGTGACACTTCGACACGTCCCGCAGAACCCGCATCCCCGTCTGGGTCAGACTGCCGATTTCAGCGATCTCCTCGATGGTCGCCTCGTCGTATCCGGCCACATGGCGGTACGGGCAGACCAGCAGGTGGCCGCTGTTATAAGGAAACAGGTTCAGCACAACGTAGGCGAGTGTTCCGCGGGCCACGATCAGCGCGCGCTCGTCGTCCATTCCGGGCGCGTGACAGAACGGGCATTCGTGTTCCTCGGGCTGGTGGCTGTCTTGCACGTACACCAGCCGGTGCGGAGTCCACAGCCTCTGGAAGGCGTCGGGCACGCCGACCAGATGGGCGGCGTCCTCGGTGTCGACGTGCTCGAACTCATCCGGGTCGTAATTGCCCATCGATCAGGCCCCGGCCGCCTGGCCGGGTGCGGTGAGCACCTGCGCCCGAGATTCGATTGCCGAGGTGATCTGGCTGATGGCCTGATCGATCGGCACCCCGTTCTGCTGGCTGCCGTCTCGGTAACGGAAGCTGACGGTGCCGGCCGAACGGTCTTCCTCCCCGGCGATCAGCAGGAAGGGCACCCTCTGCTTGGTGTGGGTGCGAATCTTCTTCTGCATGCGCTCGGACGAGACGTCGAGCTCTGCCCGTACGCCTGAGGCACTCAGCTGGTCGATGATCGCACCAAGGTATTCGTTGTAGTCATCCGCGATCGGGATTCCGACCACCTGCACTGGTGCGAGCCAGACGGGGAAGGCGCCGGCGTAGTGCTCGGTGAGCACTCCGAAGAACCGCTCGATCGAACCGAACAGGGCCCGGTGGATCATCACCGGTCGCTGGCGTGAGCCATCTGCTGCGGTGTATTCCAACCCGAACCGCTCCGGCAGGTTGAAGTCGAGTTGCACGGTTGACATCTGCCAGGTACGACCGATGGCGTCGCGCGCCTGCACCGAGATCTTGGGGCCGTAGAAGGCGGCGCCCCCCGGGTCGGGAACAAGTTCCAGACCGGACGCCTCGGCCACTTCGGCCAGCGTCGCGGTGGCCTCCTCCCAGACGTCGTCGTCGCCGACGAACTTCTCTGGGTCTTTGGTCGACAGCTCCAGGTAGAAATCGGTCAGCCCGTAGTCACGCAACAGGTTGAGCACGAAGTTGAGCGTCTTGGTCAGCTCCGATTTCATCTGGTCGGTGGTGGTGAAGATGTGCGCATCATCCATGGTCAGTCCGCGCACGCGCGTGAGTCCGTGCACCACCCCCGACTTCTCGTTGCGGTAGACCGTGCCGAATTCGAACATGCGGAGCGGCAAGTCACGGTAGGAGCGTCCGCTGGAGCGATAGATCAGAATGTGGAACGGGCAGTTCATCGGCTTCAGGTAGTAGTCAGCACCCTGCCGTGTGATCTCACCCTCCTCATTGCGTGCCTCATCGAGGTGCATCGGCGGGAACATCGCGTCGGAGTACCAACCGAGGTGACCGGACTCCTCGAACAGGTTCGCCTTGGTGATGTGAGGCGTGTAGACGAAGTCGTACCCCTCCTCCTCATGTCGCCGGCGCGAGTAGTCCTCCATCTCGCGGCGGATGATGCCGCCCTTTGGGTGGAAGACGGCGAGTCCCGAACCGATCTCGTCGGGAAAAGAGAATAGGTCGAGTTCAGCGCCGAGTCTGCGATGGTCGCGCTTGGCAGCCTCCTCGAGCCGGGTCTGGTGGGCGCGAAGCTCGTCCTTGGTCGGCCAGGCCGTGCCGTACAGGCGCTGCAACTGTGGATTCTTCTCCGAGCCACGCCAGTATGCCGCGGCGATGCGAGTGAGCGCGAAACCGTTGCCGATCATTCGCGTATTGGGCAGGTGCGGCCCCCGGCAGAGATCTTTCCAGACGGTCTCCCCCGACTTGGGGTCGACGTTGTCATAGATGGTCAGCTCGGCGCCGCCGACCTCCACAGACTCGTTGTCGTCGCCGGTGTGACCACCCTTGAGCCCGATCAGTTCGAGCTTGTAGGGCTCCCCCGCCAGTTCGGCGCGAGCCTCGTCCTCGCTGACCACACGGCGCACGAAGCGTTGGCCCTGGCGGATGATGCGCGCCATCGCCTTGTCGAAGGCCTTCATGTCCTCGGGGGTGAACGGCTCGGCCACGTCGAAGTCGTAGTAGAAGCCATCGGTGATCGGCGGGCCGATCCCGAGCTTGGCCTCAGGGTTGATCGATTGCACCGCCTGGGCCGCGACGTGGGCCGCGGAGTGCCTGAGGATGTCCAACCCATCCGGCGAGTCAATCGTCACCGGTTCGACCTGATCGGTGTCGGTCACAGTGGCCGCCAGATCCGCAAGCTGGCCGTTGACGCGCATGGCGACGATGTTGCGGTCGGCGAAGATATCGAATCCGGTCCTATTGCTGCTCATTCAATCAACAATAGCGGCGCGGCATCCGCAGTTCAGGTTCGCTGCCACCGGCCGGTGGCGGATGTTCACGTCGCCACAGATATTCGTGCGGCGCGCCGCCGCAGAAAACTCATTCGGTCCCGGATTCGTGGCTCTGATCAGGTGACCGAGGCGTGACTACTACATTGTGTAGAAAAGATCTCTCCCGATCTGCTTGAATGGGAGCGCACCATCTTCATCCGGTCACCCCTCTACAGATACAGGCGAACATGGAAAACCTCGATTTCCCGTTATGGTTGCGGGCGACGCACCTCATCAACTTCGTGCTCATCGGCATGCTTCTGCGCTCAGGCTGGGAGATGCTCTCGTCGCTGCCGCGCCTCTGGTGGCGGAACGACTGCGCTCCCGGCACAGAATGGTTGCGCTTCACCAGGCGCAAGCTGCCCAAGGAGGAGGGTGTCTATACCTCGCTCATGGACGAGCGATCACTTTCGCCGCTCATCGGGTTGCCCGGTCGCGAGAACATCGGGCTCGGGCGCCACTGGCACGGCCTGTCCGTCATGTTGTGGGTGCTCAATGGTTTTGTTTATGTGATCCTGCTCTTCGCCACCGGGTTGTGGCAACGCATCATCCCGACCTCGTGGGATGTGATCCCCAAGGCCTGGGACTCATTCGTCATCTATGCCGGGTTCGGTGTTCCGTCGATCGAACACTTTCAGCCGTATGACGCGCTCCAGATGATCGGGTACACCTTCGTCATCTTCATCCTCGCGCCATTCATGATCGCCAGCGGCATTGCCATGGCGCCGGCCATTCGAAGCCGTTACCCGTGGTACGTGAAGCTCTTCGGCGGCCACCAGGGCGCACGTTCGTTGCACTTCATCGCGATGGTGCTGATGAGCGGGTTCATTGTCATGCACGTCAGCCTGGTCTTCCTGGTGCACCGGGAGTACAACGTCGTGCACATGGTCTTCGGCGACGTGGACACTGCGCGTTACGCCCAGGCACTCGTCATCATGCTGGCGACCATCGTTGCCGTGCTCGTGTTCTGGATCGGGCTGAGCTACTGGACTCTCGCCGACCGGCCGCGCGCGCACCGTCTGCTGGTGCCCGCCACCGAGATCGGCCGCAAGATCTTCCTCAACTGGATGCGTCCGCGCAACGCCGAGCAGTCCACCTACACGGACAAGGACATCTCCGAGTTCCACTGGACCAATGGCCTGCCTCCGACCGAGGAGGAGTCCCCCGAGTGGATTGCCGCTCGCGAGAACGGCTGGGATGGCTACACCATCACGCTTGCGGACGACATCAACGGAACGACCAAGGTACTCACGATGGACGACATCCGGAAGTTGCCACAGACCTCGTACATCGCCACCCACACCTGCATGCAGGGTTGGTCGGCGACGTCGAGGTGGACCGGTGTTCGCCTGTCGGATCTGCTCGCCGAGCTCGGCCCCAGGCCTGAGGGCGCCAACTATGTACTCGTCGATTCGTATGGACTCGCGCAGAAGATGATCGACAACCGACCACGTGAACCGTTCTATGCTGCGTTCGATATCGAGACTGCGGCTGAGGACGACTCGATTCTCGCGTATGAGCGCAACGGGAAGCCGCTGGAACTGTACCTGGGGGCTCCGGCACGTGTCAGGGTCGAGTCGAATCACGGCTACAAGATGGTCAAGTGGGTGCGCTCGATCAGGTACGTGGCCGACTACGCCGACCACGGTGACGGTCGTGGTGGCACGCGCGAAGACTCTGCCCTGCAGGCCTTCAACGGTAGGATCTGAGCCATGACAGACAGCCACATCACCTCAACGACGCTTCGTGTCGCAGGGGTGCGAACCGATCATGAAGTCATCCGCGCGCTCCAGGCCCTGTACAACGTGTTTGCCGAACTGGGGCTCGGACAGGCGACCTTTGAGGTCACGCACGCCGGGCCGGCCGAACTGTTCATCAAGCACATGGACACGGTCACGGTGGACGTCGCCGCGATCAATGCGGCGTTGGCTTCGGCTGGCGACTTCCGCGTGGTCGACTGAATCAACGATACTGGCTCGGGCCGGCCACCTTCGGGTGGCTGGCCTGAGCCATTTTTGTTTGAGCCACTGCTTCGGCCGGTGCTGTAACGAAAGAGGACACGATCCCGGTCGCGGCGATGGCGTTCATGCAATACGCGAGCTACTTTCGAGCGATTGTCCAGTCACGGAGGAATGAGTTCCCCGGGCCCACGTCATTGGAGTCTGGCGCGCCACTCGGAACGCTTTGCCCCGGTCTGAACAGGGGCGATGTGTTCCAACAGGCGCTGCGTGCGTTGAGCAGCAGCCGGGATCATCAAAAGGCCATTTCGAAGGTCATTGCTGTGGCCCTCTATAAAACAAAAGCACCGCCAGACTTGAGAGTCCGCGGTGCTTGAGTGGGCGATACTGGGATCGAACCAGTGACCTCTTCCGTGTCAGGGAAGCGCGCTACCGCTGCGCCAATCGCCCATACCTCGTCCGAGTTTCCCCGGCCAGGTGGAGGTGGAGACGGGATTTGAACCCGCGTATACGGCTTTGCAGGCCGCTGCCTCGCCTCTCGGCCACTCCACCGTGTCTCATACTCGTATTACTTTTGAGCGTTTGTGTTCTGGTGGCGAAACCAGAACATACTCGAGCGGATGACGAGATTCGAACTCGCGACCCTCACCTTGGCAAGGTGATGCGCTACCACTGCGCCACATCCGCATTGCTCGCGTTTTTGCGTGCTTAGTGACTCTAGTCGATGCGGGACCATATTTTCAAACGCACGATTCCAGACGGTGTGTCGCCCCGGTTTTCGGGGGTGGCCAACAGGGCCGCAAGATTCGACTAAGATCGTAAACCGTGGCTCGCGCGCGCTCTATGAGGGCATCCGGGCGGGCCGCACAGGGCGATTGGCGCAGTTGGTAGCGCGCTTCCTTCACACGGAAGAGGTCATCGGTTCGAGTCCGGTATCGCCCACCACTCAGGAGTTCTTGTCACGCTTCGATCTACATTGGCGCCCGATCTCGTGACGTGTGGATACTGCGGGTCCACCCGTGACCACTCCCCACCGATGTCGCACAAAGCGTTGACTCCCCCAACCGCCGGTGGTAGCGTCAGCACCAGCATTTCCGATGATGGAAAGATACGAATCACCTGATCAATAACGCTTTCCCGAGGCATCACGCCCCGCTCGTTTGCAGCATTCGCTTGGGAGAACTTCCATGTTTTTGAGCATGCACGAACAAGAACGTCTCATGGTCTACGCGGCTGGAAAGCTCGCGCTTGAACGCAAGGAACGCGGCCTCAAGCTGAACCTCCCGGAAGCCACGGCCTTCATCGCCGCCTATCTCCTTGAGGGAGCCCGCGACGGCAAGTCGGTCGCAGACCTCATGGAGGCTGGCAGACACGTGCTCGGCCGCCACGATGTGATGGAGGGGGTGCCTGAGATGCTCGCCCAGGTGCAGATCGAGGCGACTTTCCCCGACGGAACAAAGCTCGTCACGGTGACGGAGCCCCTGCAATGACCAAGACTCCGAATCCATTCGAGAATTCGGAGCCGATTCCGGCTGATCCGTCGGCCCCGCTCCACGCTTCGGATGATCCCGGTCGTGACTATCCAGATGCCACGCCCACCCGCCACGGCACCCTGCAGTCGTCGGGCGTCAGCGGCCCGAGCGAGCCACGACGAGCCGGCACCGGAGAACGTCAGGCGCCGCGCCGCGAATCGGCGAACCGGCTCGGCGATTCAGACCCGATCATCCCGGGCGAAGTGCTGTATGGCCAGGACGACATCGAAATCAACGCCGGCCTCGAGGTCACGACGCTGCGTGTCGTCAATGGTGCGGATCGGCCGATACAGGTCGGTTCGCACTTCCATTTCGCCGAGGTGAATGCCGCGTTGGAGTTCGACCGGGCAGGTGCGTGGGGCCAGCGCCTCAACGTGCTTTCCGGCGGTTCACTGCGTTTTGAACCGGGTGCCGTCGAAGAGGTCGAGCTCGTGCCCATTCAAGGCAAGCGAATCGTCCCCGGCCTGCGCGGACTATGTGGAGGAAACCTCGATGGCTAAGATCTCGCGCTCCGAGTACGTCGCCTCCTACGGGCCGACGACCGGTGACCGCATCCGTCTCGCCGACACCAACCTGGTCATCGAAGTGGAGGAGGATCGGTGCGTCGGCGGGGACGAGTCCGTCTTCGGCGGCGGCAAGTCGATCCGCGAGTCGATGGGGCAATCCCGCGCGACCCGCGCCGAAGGCACCCCCGATCTCGTCATCACCGGCGCGGTCGTGCTGGACCACTGGGGGATCATCAAGGCGGACATCGGCATTCGGGACGGCCGCATCACCGCCCTCGGCAAGTCCGGCAACCCGGACACCATGAACGGCGTGCATCCCGACCTCAGGATCGGCCCGTCGACAGAGATCATGTCCGGCAACGGGCTCATCCTCACCGCAGGCGCGGTCGACACCCACGTGCATTTTGTGGGACCCCAGATGCTGCAACTCGCGCTCGCCTCGGGAACCACCACCGTTGTCGGCGGCGGCACCGGCCCGACGGAGGGGTCGAAGGCGACGCTCACCACACCGGGTTCCTGGTGGATGGCTCGGATGCTGGAGGGCTTCGAGCCCTGGCCCGTCAACGTGCTGTTCCTGGGCCGGGGCAACACGGTTTCACACGAAGCCCTGTGGGAACAACTGCGTGGGGGTGTCGGCGGGTTCAAGGTGCACGAGGACTGGGGCGCGACCCCGGCCGTGATCGACGCCGCCCTCCAGGTGGCCGATGACTCAGGCGTTCAGGTTGCCATCCACTCTGACACGCTCAACGAGGCCGGCTTTGTCGAGGACATGCTGCGCGCAGTGAATGGGCGCACCTTTCACTCCTTCCACACGGAGGGGGCCGGTGGGGGCCACGCCCCGGACATCATTCGGATCGCCGGCGAACCCAACGTACTTCCCGCGTCCACAAACCCAACGCGGCCATTCACGAAGAACACAATCGACGAGCACCTCGACATGGTGATGGTGGCCCACCACCTCAACCCGCGAGTGCCCAACGACCTGGCATTCGCGGAAAGCCGGGTGCGCGCCGGCACCATCGCGGCCGAAGATGTCTTGCAGGACCTCGGGGCGATCTCGATCATGTCCTCCGACGCCCAGGCAATGGGTCGCATCGGGGAGGTGATCCTGCGCACCTGGCAGACCGCGCACCAGATGAAGAAGATCCGCGGGTCCGCCCCTGGTGACGGCCATGCCGACAACAACCGTGCACGTCGCTACGTGGCCAAGTACACGATCTGCCCGGCCATCGCCCACGGGCTGGAGAAGCACATCGGCTCGGTCGAGGTCGGCAAAATGGCAGACCTCGTGCTATGGCAACCCGCACTCTTCGGGGTTCGCCCCACTGTGGTGTTCAAAGGCGGAGTCGCGGCCACAGCCGCGTTGGGCGACCCCAACGCATCCATTCCCACTCCGCAACCGGTGCTGGAACGCACCGGTTTCAGCGTCAACACCCCGGCCGCGGCCGCCACCAGCGTCGCATTCGTCTCGCAGGCGGCGATCGACGATCACCTGGCCGACCGGCTGAACATCGCACGCCCTCTGGTCGCGATCGAGAATTGCCGCGGCCGCACGAAAGCGGACCTGCCGGAGAACTCCGCCCTCCCCCACATCGAGGTCGACCCGAACAGCTACGCGGTGACCGTCGACGGTGAACTCATCGATCACGAGCCAGCCGAAGAGCTGCCGATGGCGCAACGCTACTTCCTCTTCTAGGCAACGCGGTATTCCGATGACCCCCAACGCGGCCCTTCTCCTTCTCGCGGATGGGCGCCTGCCCGCTGGCGGATACGCCCATTCGGGCGGCTTCGAACCGACGGCGCGCCTCCAGGGGCTCAATGATGCGGCCGCCCTTGAGGACTTTCTGGAGGGCAGGGTCACCACGTCCGGTTTCGTCGCCGCCGCATTCGCGGCGGCCGCCTGCGCGGCAGCGCACGCAGGCAACATCGGGCGACTGGGCCAGCTCGACCCCGAACTCGACGCCCGCATGCCCTCCCCCGCCGTGCGTGCCGTCTCGCGCGCACTCGGGCGCCAGCTCCTACGGGTGATCACCCGCATCCACCCGCATCCCGTCCTCGCGACGCTCGACCCTCACGCTCATCAGCCAACCGTCTTCGGGGCCGCCGCTGCGAGCTTCGATCTGAGCCCGCAGGACGCGGCACTCGCGGTGCTGCACGAGACGATCACCGGCCCGGCCTCAGCTGCTGTGAAAGTGCTCAGCCTCGACCCATACGAGGTGCACTCTGCGTTGGCGCGCCTGACCGGGCTGCTCGATGAGCTCGCTGTGCGTGCCGCGGCACACGCCCTGGACGACCCGGACCAGCTGCCCGCAGACGCATCTCCGCTGCTCGACATCGCCGCCGAACATCATCGTAGTTGGGACGTGCGTCTCTTTGCCTCCTGAATCTGCGGTCACGCACCCGGGTGCGATGTCCGCTCGGGCATCGCTGACGACCGAGCACACCATCGATCGCGCCGGCCGGGGCGTGAGCCGGGTGTACGGGCTCCGCTCCCAGGCACCACTCGTGCTTCGACCCACCCATCCCAAGAGCGCCGAACCGTTCACGCGGCACGCCACGAACGTCGCACGCGTCTCGTTGACGTCTGGTGCCGCAGGTCCGCTCGGCGGCGATCACTTCGAGCTTGAGGTTCGCGTGGGGCGCGGAAGCACACTGGTGCTCAATGAGGTGTCCGCCACCCTGCTGCTGCCCGGAGCCCGCGGCGGGCTCTCCCAGATGCGGATCACGATCACGGTGGAGGACGACGCGACTCTCGTGTGGCTTCCCGAGCCGGTGATAGCGGCCGAACACTGCAATCACGTGCAGGACATCGATGTGGCGCTCGGTACGAGTTCGCGCCTGCTGATGCGTGATGAACTGCAGCTCGGGCGCCACCGGGAGCCGCCCGGCAACCTCACCCAGCGCATCCGGGTCAGGCGAGTCGGACGCCCTCTCTTTCAGCAGCAGCTCACCGTCGGCCCCGCGACGCCGAAGTGGCGGAGTTCCGCGGTCGGCGGTGGTCACAAGTCCCTCGGAACGGTGCTGGTCGTGGATCCCGACTGGGGCGGTGACCCGCCGTCGGCTCGCATACTCGCACACGGCGCAGCCATGTTTCCGCTAGCCGGACCGGCGGTGCTGATCAGCGCGCTCGCCGACGACACTCTGACGACTCGGCGGCTCCTCGATCGAGGGGTGGCCCATCTCGGAGACCCCTGGGCGAGCGAAGCAGCTGCCGCACCATCTGCCTGAATCATCGAAAGAAGGAGCACACCGTGACCGACACGCACGACACCCCCCGCACCCGTTCACTCCGCCTCGGCGTTGCGGGGCCCGTAGGAACCGGTAAGAGCTCTGTGATTGCGATGCTCTGCCGGAAGTTGAACGAGGAGTTCACCATGGGGGTGATCACCAACGACATCTACACCGACGAGGATGCACGTTTTCTCCGCTCTGCCGGTGTGCTGCCGTCCGAGCGCATTCGCGCCGTCGAGACCGGCGCCTGCCCGCACACCGCCATCCGTGACGATGTCACCATGAATCTGCTGGCCGTCGAAGATCTCGAGAAGGACTTCGCGCCGCTCGACATCGTTCTCGTTGAGAGCGGTGGCGACAATCTCACCGCCACCTTCTCCCCCGCTCTGGTCGACGCTCAGATCTTCGTGCTCGACGTTGCCGGTGGTGGCGATGTCGCCCGCAAGGGTGGGCCGGGTATTGCTCGAGCCGATCTGTTGCTTGTGAACAAGATCGACCTCGCAGAGTACGTCGAGGTGGATGTGGAGCAGATGGTGAAGGACGCCCAGTCGGCCAGAGACGGCAGGCCCGTCCTCGCCCTGTCAAAGAAAATGCCGGATACCGTCGAAGCGCTGTGTGAGTGGGTTCGGCAATTGCATGCTGCTCATTCCAGGGGCGTCCACACCCCCACCGATCCCGGACCGATGGCGCCGCACTTTCACGCGACCGACGAGGGCGGTTACGAGCACAGCCATGAGTCGGGTGACTCAAGCGGAGAGCACGCGCACCACTAGGCGCGGACCCCGCGTGACGGGACAGGAACGGTCGATGACGAGCGCAGAGCATACTTCTCGGAGTAGTTTCAGGCCCCTGCTCGCAATGGGACTGGTGACGGTGACCATGCTGGTGCTGGGCTGGGGAACCTTCTTCATCGTGATCCTGCCCGGTGAGTACCTGATGGGAAAGGCAGTATTCGGAACCGGGCTTGCGTTGACCGCTTTCACGCTGGGCGCGCGCCACGGATTCGACGCCGACCACATTGCGGCCATCGACAACACGACGCGCAAGCTCCTCGCTGACGGCGAACGCCCCATCACGGTGGGCCACTGGTTTGCCCTGGGGCACTCAACGGTCGTGATCGTCACGGTTGCGCTGCTCGCCGCGGGTTTCAACGCCCTCGCGGAGCAACTCACAACGGAACGGTCGGTCTTGACGACGTTCGCCGGAGTGTGGGGAGTGCTGATCTCTGGGCTGTTCCTCCTGTTCATCGGCATCACCAATCTCGTCTCGGTGCAGGGCATCTGGGGCGTCTTTCGGGGCATGCGAAGCGGCCAACTCGATGAGGAGGAACTTGAACGCGTGCTGAGGGGCCGGGGCGCGCTCTACCGGGTGTTCGGGCCGATCGCGCGCCGGGTCGACAAACCGTGGAAGATGTATCCGATCGGAATCCTGTTCGGTCTCGGCTTCGACACCGCGACGACCATCGCGCTCTTCGTCGTGGGCGGAACGGCCGCTTTGGCCGCTCCCTGGTACGTGGTGCTGGTGCTCCCGGTGCTCTTCGCGTCGGGGATGATCCTCGTGGACACTTTTGATGGCATCATCATGCACCGCGCCTACGCGTGGGCCTTCCACGCACCTGTGCGCAAGGTCTACTACAACTTGACGATCACCGTGCTGTCGGTCGCAGTCGCTTTTCTCGTCGGAGGGGTCGGGCTGACGACGCTCGTGGCCAATGCCCTGCACGCCGAGCACGGTCCGCTCGGGTGGATCGCGAACCTCAACCTCGAGGATCTGGGCTACTTCATCGTGATTATCCTCGTGCTTACCTGGGCCATCGCCTGGGGCTATTGGAAGATCGCAAAGGTTGAGTCTCGCTACGGCAATCAGGTGTCCTCACCGTAGGTTTGGGCCGGACTCAGCCGCAGCATCTCCCCACCCCCCGGATTGCCAACGGCGACGCCATCGTCCCGATTCGTCCTCAGGCGTCGGTGGCTGTGAGGGCGATCAGGCGAGAGCTCGCCCGCTGGTATTTCTTGCGATAGCCGCCGGCCAGCATGTCCGGGCCGAAGACGGTGTCCAACGGGATCCCGGTGGACACCACGGGGATCTGGGCGTCGTAGACGCGGTCTACGAAGGCCACGAAGCGCAGCGCATCAGATTGGTCGGTCAGCTCCACAGCATCGGTCAACCCGATCATGTCGACCCCGTTGAGAAGCTTGATGTACTTCGACGGATGAACCGTGCCCAGATGCTTGATCACAGCAAGGAACGAGTCATCGGTCACCGTCAGACCCTGCTCGACGGCACGGGTGATGGCTTGCTCGTACTCGGCAGGTGCGACGGTCTCTGCGTGCCCTTCGACGTCACGACGCCGGTAGTCGACCCCGTCGATTCGCAACGTCTGGAAATTGCTCGACATGGCCTGGATCTCCCTGAGAAAGTCGGCCGCGGCAAACCGTCCCTCGCCCAAAGAGTTCGGTGGAGTGTTCGACGTCGCGGCGACGCGCGTGCCGCTCGCAACCAGCTCGGCGAGGAGCCGAGTCATCACCATCGTGTCGCCCGGGTCATCCAACTCGAATTCGTCAATGCACAACAGGCTGGCACCCTTTAAGAGCTCAACCGCCCGCGCATAGCCGAGGGCGCCGACCAGAGCCGTGTACTCCATGAAAGTGCCGAAGTACTTGCGTCCCTTCGCCGCATGCCAGAGTGCAGCCAACAGGTGGGTCTTGCCCACGCCGAACCCGCCGTCCAGGTAGACACCCGGCAGCACCTGCTCCTTCTTCTTCGCTCGTTTGAACAGTCCGCCAGACTTCGCCGTCGAACCAGGTGCTGAGAATGCCCGAAGTGTTTCGACGGCGCCCGCCTGAGACGGGAACTCATCGTTGGGCCGATAGGAATCGAAAGTGGCAGCCCGGAATTGGCGCGGCGGTGTCAGATCGTCAGCGATCTCCTGCCCCGTGATGTCCGGGATGCGGGTGACCAGGCTGCTGACAGAGCGCGTCTGCTCTGGAATCATTGTGTATAGCCCTCTTTGTTTCGGCGAACGACCAACTGTTGCAGGCAAAGGTGCAGACAGGCACCCACAGTGCGTACAGTCGCAAGGGGGAACGCAACAAGCTTAATCGGCTCTGGGCCGCGTTGCGTGTTTCCACCCGCTACGCATGAAAGGCAGCAATGACCGTCCCATATGACAATTCACCGAAGTTCCACGACTACGCCCACCCCGAACGTCTGGTCTCAGCCGATTGGCTGGAAGAGCGCCTCGACACCCCCGGCATGGTCATCGTTGAGTCGAATGAGGACGTGCTGCTCTACGAGACCGGGCACATCCCGGGAGCCGTCAAGATCGACTGGCACACCGACCTCAACGATTCCGTGGTGCGTGACTATGTTGACGGCGAGGGCTTCGCGGCCCTGATGAAGGCGAAAGGCATCAACAGGGATGACACGGTCGTGATCTATGGCGACAAGTCGAACTGGTGGGCAGCGTATGCGCTCTGGGTGTTCACCCTGTTCGGGCATGAAGATGTGCGCCTGCTCGACGGCGGGCGAGACAAGTGGATAGCAGACGGTCGACTGGTCACAACCGAGATCCGGCCGATAAAAGAGACCGACTACCCGGTGGTCGAGCGACAGGATGACGATATTCGTGCCTACCTTCTGGATGTCCTCGCCCATTTCGGAAATCCGCTGATCGACGTGCGATCACCGGAGGAGTACCGCGGTGAGCGCACCACGCTGCCGTCGCACCCGGAGGAGGGTTCCCTGCGGGCCGGCCACATTCCCTCGGCGCACAGCGTGCCCTGGGGCACAGCTGCAAACGAAGACGGCACGTTCAAGTCGCGCAGCGAATTGGACGAGATCTACCGCGAACAGCTCGGACTCAGCGACTCAGACGACGTTGTCGCCTACTGCCGCATCGGAGAGCGCTCCAGCCACACCTGGTTCGTGCTGTCGCATCTGGTCGGACTCCCCCGAGTGCGCAACTATGACGGTTCCTGGACCGAATGGGGCAGCGCCGTCAGGGTGCCGATCGTCACGGGCGCCGAGCGCGGCGAAACTCCCGCTCCACGCTGAGCGGCCCGGTATTCGTGGCGCCGTGAGAGAATTGAGGGATATGACCGCATCACGCATCCCCCCAGAACTTGCCGCGATCCAGGAAGACTTCCTCGCCCTGGAATCAACCAACGATCGGTTGCAGTTCCTACTGGAGTTGGCGAACGAACTGCCTGAACTGCCCGAGCGTTATCAAGACCACCCGGAGCTTTTTGAGCGGGTCGTCGAGTGCCAGTCACCGGTGTTCATCTTCGTCGAGGTGACCGATGACATCGTTCACGTGTTCGCGACGGCGCCCCGAGAGGCTCCGACCACCCGCGGGTTCGCGTCAATTCTCGTGCAGGGACTGAGCGGCCACACGGTCGACGACGTTTTGGCGGTGCCCGGGGACTTCCCCCAGGAGATCGGGCTCACCCAGGCCGTGTCGATGCTGCGTATTCGAGGCATGACGGCGATGCTCGCGCGAATCAAGTATCAGGTTCGGGCGAGGCTGGATCAACCGGTCACCCCCGGTCCCTGAGCCACCCCGAAACAGCGGCGGTCCACGCCTCACGGTCGTGATTCCAGATCTTGGTGTGCAGCGCCTCCGTGAACTCAACGAAACGCACGATGTCGGGGCGGGCCGCGGCGAAAGCGCGCGAAGGTTCGATCGGAACGAAACCGTCGTCTTTGCTGTGCAGCAGCAGGATGGGAACGTCGAGCTCCCCCGCGCGCTTCACGAAGTCGATGCGGTCGAAGTCGACCATGGTGTCCATTCCTGTCAGCCAGCGGCCCCAATGCGATCCGACGATACCGAGCGCCGCTGACCCGACCAGGCGTGGGAGCCGCATCAGGTGGGCCTGGAACTGCAGGATGTTGACCCAGTCGATCGCCGGCGAGTCAAGAACGATGCCGACAATCAGATTCCGGAACTCGGAAGCAACCGCCGTCTGCAGGACGATTCCGCCGCCCATCGACCAGCCCATCAACACGATCTCGCGGGCTCCTCTGGCAACCGCGAACCGGATCGCGGCGTCCACATCCAGCCATTCGGTAGCGCCCATCCCGTAGCGATGGTCAGCGGATCGGGGCGCATCGCGGTCGTTCCGGTAGGAAATGAGCAGGCTGTTGAAGCCCGCCTCACGAAAGACGGGAACCGCCCTCAGACCCTCGGACCGCCGGGTGGCCCGGCCGTGCACCTGGATGACCCATCGGTCCCCGGCCGTCGGCGCCGGAATCAACCAGGCCGGGCAGTCGCCCACATCAGACGAGACAGTGACATCGTGCCAGTCGAACCCGAGATGCGCGGGGTCCATGTAGACCCATCCGGCCAGACGCCCCTTCGTTCCTGCACCGAGGTGTCCGTCGATGACCTCCAGGAGACGGCGACGCACCCGGTGGGAACCGAGGTGCAGGATCTCCCCCACTGTGGCGTGCCCGGTCTCGGCATCGAACCAGAAACTGTATTCGCCGTCGACCCGGCTCTCATCGTTCACGGTCAGATCGATCCAGCCGGCGGCTTCGTCCACGGCGAGAACACGCACGTCGGAGAAGAGGCGGTTCGGCGGGATCACCACTCGCCTGGCCATCACGATCGCCACGCCTGCGAATGCTGTTGCTGCGGCTCCAGCGACGGCTCCCACAACCGCACCGACAACGCGGGCAGGTGAGAGTGGCTCAAAGCGTCCCCTGGAGCGTCCTGCAGGCGTAAGAGATCGCCGGGGTCGCACGGCGAGTCTCCGAGAAACGGTCACGTCAGAACTCTAGTCTGCTTAGGTGTCCGAATCTTCTGCGCAAGCGCAGCTGCCCCCCGAGTTCGCGGCGGCTGTGGCCTCGATCGAACGTGCCACCCACCGGGCAGAACTGACGGTCACGACGATACCGGCGCCGGCGAAACTTGCGCCTCACTCCATCGCACTGGCCGCCGACATCACGCCGCAGACACACAGTCAGGATTCTGATCTCGGCACGGGCCGCTTCATCCTGCTGTACGACCCTGATGAGCCCGAGGCCTGGGGAGGCAGGTTCCGAGTGGTGTGTTTCGCCCAGGCGCCCCTGGAGGTCGAGATCGGCATTGATCCGTTCCTGGCCCGGGTGGCCTGGAGCTGGCTGGTCGATGCCCTCGATACACGCAACGCGAGCTATACCCAGGCATCGGGCACCGCCACCAGCATCGTCTCTACAGGGTTCGGTGAACTGGCCGCCCAGGGAGACGGCGCACAGATGGAACTCCGGGCATCCTGGACCCCGTTGGAGCACGACATCGGCCCCCACGTGCAGGGCTGGGGCGAACTGCTGTGCATGCTTGCAGGCCTGCCTCCTGAGAATGACGGCGTAAGCTTGTTGAACGCGCGACGTGTGGCGCATCCCCGAAACGAGAACGCCGAAAGCGCCCAATGACTGAACCGGTGCATACGCCCCCGGTGATCGATTCCCGGTCCGGCTATCGCTCCGCCGTGGCCGCCATCCGCGACGGTGACGGACCGGTCGCGATCGACACCGAGCGGGCATCCGGATACAAATATTCCCAACGGGCCTACCTGATCCAGGTCTTTCGCCGCGGTGCCGGCACCTTCTTGTTCGACCCACCCGCCGTTGGCCGTTTCGACGAATTGGCCGAAGAGATCATCAATGATGAGTGGGTACTTCACGCCGCCAGCCAGGATCTTGACGCACTCAGAGAAGTGGGCCTTGACCCCGTGCACCTGTTTGACACGGAACTCGCCGGCCGATTGCTCGGGCTGCCCCGAGTGGCACTGGGCACCGTGGTTGAGGAGCTGTTGGGGATTCACCTGAAGAAGGAGCATTCGGCCGCGGACTGGTCGATCCGGCCGTTGCCGGAGCCGTGGCTGGTTTACGCTGCCCTCGACGTGGAGTTGCTTGTCGACCTTCGCGACGTCATGGAGGACATGCTCGCCGACGCCGGCAAGATGGTGATGGCGGCACAGGAGTTCGAAGCGGTGCTGCAGGCACCGGCCAAACCGGCACTGGCCGAACCGTGGCGAAGACTGTCCGGGGTGAGCTCGCTGCGTGATGCCCAACAGATGGCGGTCGCCCGCGAACTCTGGCTCTCCCGGGATGCCCTGGCGCGGAACCTCGATATCGCGCCCGGTCGGCTGGTCCCGGATGCGTCACTGATGGCTGCCGTACGCGCGCAGCCGCAATCCCGCCAGGCGTTGGCAGCGATGAAGGATTTTCGGGGCCGGGCGAGCCGCACCGAGCTTGCCCGCTGGTGGCACGCCATCGAATCCGGACGGGCCAGCACCGAGCTACCCGATCTTCGTCCGGAGCGCACCGAACTGCCGTCGGCCCGTAACTGGCCCGATCGCAATCCGGAGGCCCACCAGCGGCTGAAGACGATGCGTGCGCTCCTTGCCGAGCGCGCTGACGAGTTGGAGATACCGGTGGAGAACCTGCTCAAGCCGAGTATCGTGCGGGATCTGGCCTGGGAACCGCCAGCGGATCCGACCGCTGAGCAGATTGCCGTCGCCCTGGAGCAGCACGGGGCCAGACCCTGGCAGATTGTGGAAACAGCCCAATTGATTGCCGCAGGCTTTGTGGAAGCCCTCCAAGCCGAGCCGTCACCAGATGAAAGCGCATCGTAGAAACGATCAAAGGATTCCGCCGGCCAACGGTGCAACCGTAGGATCGAATCAGGCTGAAAAATGAAGGCAGGACACTGTGGCTGAACAATCCGAAATATTCTTTGTAGACGGGATGCGCACGCCATTCGGTCGGGCCGGCGAGAAGGGTATGTATTGGAACACCCGCGCCGACGACCTGGTGGTCAAAGCGATGATGGGGGTGCTGGAACGCAACCCGCAGGTTCCGAAAGACCAGATTGACGATGTGGCGATTGCGGCGACCACGCAGACCGGTGACCAGGGGCTCACCCTGGGTCGCACCGCTGCGTTGCTCGCTGGCCTCCCCCGCAGCGTGCCAGGTTTTGCGATCGACCGGATGTGTGCCGGGGCGATGACCGCGGTCACCACCACTGCTGGTGGAA
This sequence comes from Homoserinimonas sp. OAct 916, assembly GCF_003260275.1. Taxonomy (GTDB): domain Bacteria; phylum Actinomycetota; class Actinomycetes; order Actinomycetales; family Microbacteriaceae; genus OACT-916. The sequence continues at coordinate 202,637 of NZ_QJHB01000006.1, forward strand.
TCGCGATGGGTGCCTACGATCTGGTGATCGCCGGTGGAGTTGAGCACATGGGGCACCATCCGATGGGGCAGGGTGTCGACCCGAACCCACGCTTCCTCGCCGAGAAACTTGTCAGCATGGACGCCCTGAACATGGGCAACACCGCCGAGCGCATCCATGATCGCTTCCCCCACCTGACCAAGGAACGCGCCGACCGATTCGCGCTTGGCAGCCAGCAGAAACTCGCGGCAGCCTACGAGGCCGGCAACATTCAGCCCGACCTGGTTCCCGTCGCGATCAAAACTGAGGCAGGCTGGGGTCTGGCCACCAGGGATGAAGCACCACGCCCTGACACGACGATGGAGGGACTCGCAGGGCTCAAGACCCCATTCCGTCCCCACGGCCGGGTCACGGCCGGTAATTCGTCCGGTCTGAACGACGGCGCAACCGCGGCCATTCTCGCCAGCGGCGCGATGGTCAAGAAGCTCGGTCTGACGCCGCGCATGCGTATGGTCACCTTCGCCTTCGCCGGAGTCGAGCCCGAGATCATGGGTCTCGGCCCGGTCCCGTCCACCGAGAAGGCATTGCGCAAGGCGGGGCTGACAATCGACGACATCGGCCTCTTCGACCTGAATGAGGCGTTCGCCGTGCAGGTGCTCTCGTTGCTCGACCACTTCGGAATTGCTGATGACGACCCACGGGTGAACCTCTACGGAGGCGCCATCGCAGTCGGGCACCCGCTCGCCTCCACAGGCGTGCGGCTGATGATCCAACTGGCCCGGCAGTTCGAACAGCGCCCCGACGTTCGATACGGCATCACCGCCATGTGCGTGGGCCTCGGACAGGGCGGCACCGTGATCTGGGAGAACCCGAACTGGAAGGGCAAGAGGTAGACGACGATGACCCCCGTTGCAGACAACATCATCCAACAACTGAAAGAGTTCTCGGCGGACGAGGTGGTGACTCACGCCTACGTTCGGGACATTCCCCTGACTGGCGGCCGCACCCTGGCCCTGATCACTCTCGACAACGACCGTGACCACACCCGGCCCAATACTTTCGGCCCCCTGGGGTTATTGGAGCTGGGAGCCGTGTTGGACGAGCAGACCGTGCGTGCTGCGCGCAACGAGATCCATGGCGTTGCAGTCACCGGCAAGCAGTACATCCTCGCTGCCGGGGCCGACCTGAGCAAGGTCAGCGAGATCCCGTCAGTGGAGGTGGGCCACGGCCTCGGTGAACTCGGCCACGACACGTTCAGCAAACTCTCCGAGCTGGGCGTGCCCTCATTCGTGTTCATCAACGGCCTCGCGCTGGGCGGTGGCACAGAGGTGGCACTCCATGCCGACTACCGCACCGTCGACTCGTCGATCGCCGGACTCGCGCTGCCCGAGGTCTTCCTCGGCCTGATCCCCGGCTGGGGCGGCGCGTGGTTGCTGCCCAACCTGATCGGCATCGAAAACGCCCTCAGGGTGGTCATCGAGAATCCACTGAAGATGAACCGGATGCTCAAAGGTCCGGATGTGCTGAAACTCGGCATCGCCGACACCATGTTCAGCCCGGCCAACTTCCTCGAGGAGTCCATTCGCTGGGCCGACGGAGTGATCTCAGGCACCACCGTGGTGAAGCGTGCGAATCTCCCCGGAAAGATCGAGCGGATGGCCAAGTGGGACGTCGCGATCGGCATTGCTCGCAAGCAGCTCGAGTCGAAGATCGGCACGGTGGCCAAATCACCCTATGTGGCGCTCGATCTGCTCAAAGCGGCGAAGAGCTCGACGAAGGAGGAGGGCTTCGCCGCCGAGAACGACGCGCTGGCCGCACTGGCCGCCGGCGACCAGTTTCAGGCGAGCATGTATGCGTTCAACCTGGTGCAGAAGCGTGCGAAACGTCCGGCAGGCGCCCCAGACAAGACGCTCGCTCGCCCGGTCACCAAGGTTGGCGTGATCGGGGCAGGCCTCATGGCGAGCCAGTTCGCGCTTTTGTTCGTGCGCCGCTTGCAGGTGCCCGTGGTGATCACCGACCTCGACCAGTCCCGCGTCGACAAGGGGTTGGAATACATCAACGGTGAGATCGACAAGCTCGCCGAGAAGGGCCGCATCTCGACCGACGAGAGAAACCGGCTCACCGCCCTGGTCAGTGGCACCACGGACATGGCGGATTTTGCCGACTGCGACTGGGTCATCGAGGCTGTGTTCGAGGAACTCGGGGTGAAGCAAGAGGTCTTCGCCAACGTTGAGAAGCACGTCTCCCCCGAGGCAATCCTGGCCACCAACACGTCGTCGCTCTCTGTCGAGCAGATCGGTGCGAATCTCGCGAACCCCGAGCGGCTGGTCGGCTTTCACTTCTTCAACCCGGTCGCGGTGATGCCGTTGATCGAGGTGGTGAAGACGCCACACACAACAGATGAGGCGTTGTCGACGGCCATGGTGACCGCGGCCAAGCTGCGCAAGAACGCGGTCATCACCCGGGACACCCCCGGTTTCGTGGTGAACCGCATTCTGGCGAAGCTGCTGGGTGAGGCCATGCACGCCGTCGACACCGGCACGTCGTTCGACGTCGTCAACGATTCGTTAAAGCCGTTCGGGCTGCCGATGACCGCTTTCGAGCTTCTCGAACTCGTGGGGCTCAAAGTGGGCGCCCACGTGCTCGACACCCACCACGCCGCCTTCCCCGAGCGCTTCTTCGAGTCGAAGAACCTGCACGCGTTGGCGGAGCACGGTCGGATCTTCGACCGTGACAGCAAGGGAAAGATCAAGGGGTTCGACAAGAAGGCCGTGGCGATCGTCGCCGGTGGAACCAGCCCGATGACGGCCGAACAGATCCTCACCCGGGTCGAAGACGGTCTGGCCGATGAGATCAAGCGCATGCTCGACGATGAGGTGGTGCACGCCGCCGAAGACATCGACCTGTGCCTGATCCTCGGGGCCGGTTGGCCGTTCCAGATGGGCGGGGCGACCCCCTACCTCGACCGGGTCGGTGCATCAGAGCGGGCCTTCGGCGGCACGTTCCACACTCCGATGATCAAGGGCATCGCGTAGGCGGAACCGACCAGATGGGCGTTCGGCCCCAATCGCATCGCCGGGGGCTGAGTGACCTCGGACTCCAGAGCCCTGCGACGGGGCACGATTCTGGGTCCGGCCTTAATTGGGCAATGCCAATGGATCCCGCTACTGATTCAGCGGCGTGAGCTGAATTTGCTGCGCCAGCGCGTAGGCGGCCGAAAGGTCGCTGTCGTTTTCAACGAACACACGGCCGATCACGAGAACAGAATTGTTTGGTGAAGAGATCTGGCTGAAGCCGATCGGCACGGTCCCCTTCCAACCGGGACCGCTGAGAAGAAAATCGCCGGCCGCGGTTCCCGTCGTACGCACGCCTACATACGCAAAATTGGCGCTTTCCGACGGGTCGGTGAGCTGCACACTGTAGTAGCGGCCGGCCATCTCCGGTACGTGCAGCACCCGCGGCCCCTTTCTCAAATTGATCCAGCCCCCGACGTAGAGCAGATCGTCTGCTCCGGTCGCCATCAACCCTGCTCCCGATTCTGCAGGCGAAGCGGTCGTGGGCACTGCGTAAAGTGTGTTGATGGGGATCGGGCCGCCGCCCAACCCGTGTTTGACGATCGCTTGCTTGTAGCCGTGGACGGTGATGCGTGGCCAGAGGAGAATGAATGCCGGCGCGCCGACCGCCCACACGATGACCGCCGCGACGGCGAGCACCACGACATCGCTCCATCCGCGAGAAAGTCGCTGGTAAACGACCCCCGCGAAAATTGCCAGGATGATGACTGTAATGGGAAACCCGTACTTCAGAATCAGGCGGTTCATGTCACCGCACCTTCACCACGGGCGGCAAATGGTATGTGCCGTCGAGAATTGCTGCGCCGGGCAGATACGCGCGGAGCATCAGCTTGAACGCGCCGGGAGGCGTCGGCAACCAGTTCTGCTCGTACCCGGCCGGGGCCGCTGACTGGATATAGAGGTCGATTGAACCGTCGGCATTCTGGGTGAGATCTGATCGGTTGCCAACGCTGTAGCGGTTGATGGGGTTTTTCACCATGTACCCCGCGGCATCTGTCGGCGTCAGCGACCAGAACGCGTCATTCGGCGGGAGGCCGCCGGCCGCAAAATGGATCGTATATCCGTGCCTGCCTCTGAGCGTCTGTCCTGAGCCGTCTTGGGCGGTCGTCCAGTATGCGGCCTCTTCAAACGCGTTGACCACGGGCAGGGCTTTGGCGCAGGCGGCTCGGACGAGGATTCCGTTACCCGGCTGGCCGCATCTGGGGATGGCGCTCCAACCGTTGACGGTCGTTGTGATCGACCGGCCTACGGCGTTCAGGATGAGGATCGCAGTCAAGAATGCGAACACGGCGCCGATGATGATCCCTTGCACCACACCGGAGCCTGAAACCCACGCGAGAACATTGGCCATATTCGCACCTTAGCCCTGTTCCCGTGGTTGAAGAAGAATGAGAACCGACACGCCAAAATGATCGCGTCCTGGTGGGCGAACGCCTTCAGACCACGCCTTCTCTTCCACCCCGACGAAGAAGAACCCCACACGAATCTCGTGCGGGGTTCTTCTTCGTCAGTTGTTGCTAGGCGGCGAGACCGCGCAGCACGTACTGCAGAATTCCGCCGTGACGGTAGTAGTCTGCCTCACCGGGGGTATCGATGCGCACGTCAGCGTCGAACTCGATCGGCGCCTTGCCCTCGGGCGAGTGGGCAGTCGGTACCGCCGTAACCCGCACCGTCTTCGGCGTGGAGCCGGAATTCAGCTGGTCCACCCCGGAGATCGAGATCTCTTCGGTGCCATCCAGTCCGAGCGATTCCCAGCTCTCCCCTGCCGGGAACTGCAAGGGAAGCACCCCCATACCGATCAGGTTGGAACGGTGGATGCGCTCGAAGCTCTCGCAGATGACCGCTGAGACGCCGAGCAGGCTGGTGCCCTTCGCCGCCCAGTCACGGCTGGAGCCGGAACCATACTCCTTGCCGGCCAGCACGACCAGCGGGATTCCCGCCTCCTGGTAGTTCTGGCTGGCGTCGTAGATGAACGACTGCGGGGCATCGGTTTGCGTGAAGTCGCGGGTGTAGCCGCCCTCCACACCGTCGAGAAGCTGGTTCTTCAACCGAATGTTCGCGAACGTTCCGCGGATCATGATCTCGTGGTTTCCCCGGCGTGAGCCGTAGGAGTTGAAGTCCATGCGGTCGACACCGTGCTCGGTCAGGTAGTGGCCGGCCGGGCTGTCGGCCTTGATCGAGCCGGCCGGGCTGATGTGGTCGGTGGTGACCGAATCGCCCAGCTTGGCCAGAACCCTGGCCCCGGAAATGTTGCTGACCGGAGTGATCTCCATGGTCATACCGTCGAAGTATGGGGGTTTGCGCACATACGTCGACTTTTCGTCCCACTCGAAGATCGCGCCATCAGGTGTCGGCAGTGAACGCCAACGCTCGTCGCCCTCGAAGACACCGGCATACTGTGTCAGAAACATCTCCTTGTCGATCGAGGATTCGATCGTCTCCTGAACCTCGGCCTGGTCCGGCCAGATGTCCTTGAGGAACACCGGCTCACCGTCATTCCCGGTGCCCAGCGGCTCCGTGTCGAAATCGAAGTCCATGGAACCGGCCAACGCATACGCGATCACCAGCGGCGGGCTGGCAAGGTAGTTCATCTTCACATCGGGGTTGATGCGGCCCTCGAAGTTGCGGTTTCCGGAGAGCACCGCGGTGACAGCGAGGTCATTCTGATGGACGGCGTCGGCCACCTCCTTGATGATCGGTCCCGAGTTGCCGATGCAGGTGGTGCAGCCGTAGCCGACCAGGTTGAAACCAAGGTTCTCCAGGTACGGGGTGAGCCCGGCCTTGTCGTAATACTCCGTGACCACTTTGGAACCGGGGGCCAGCGTGGTCTTCACCCACGGCTTGGTCTTCAAGCCCTTCTCACTCGCATTGCGTGCGAGCAACCCGGCGGCGAGCATCACCGACGGGTTCGACGTGTTGGTGCAACTGGTGATGGCGGCAATCGCCACCGAACCGTGGTCGACCGTGTAGCTGACGCCGTCGCGGCCGGTCACCTCGACCGGATCGCTGTCGCGGCCGCCGACCACTCGTGTGTCGACGATCTGGTGGGCCGACTGGCTGTCCTCCGGGGTCATGCCGACAGGATCGGACGCCGGGAACGTGTCTTTCAGCGCGTCATCCATTCGGGAGACCGACATGGACGTGTAGTTCTTCAGGTCAAGCGCGAACTGATCCTTCGCCTCGGTCAGTTCCACGCGGTCCTGGGGGCGCTTCGGGCCGGCGATCGACGGCACCACGGTCGCCAGGTCGAGTTCGATGTATTCGCTGAACACTGGCTCGGTCTCGGGGTCGTGCCAGAGCTTCTGAATCTTGGAATATGCCTCGACCAGTGCCACCTGCTCGTCACTGCGCCCGGTCAGGCGCAAGTAGCCGAGGGTGACGTCGTCGATGGGGAACATGGCGGCGGTAGAGCCGAACTCGGGGCTCATGTTGCCGATGGTGGCGCGGTTCGGCAGCGGAACGGCGGCAACACCGGGGCCGTAGAATTCGACGAACTTGCCGACGACACCGTGTATTCGCAGCATCTGGGTGATGGTGAGCACCACGTCGGTCGCGGTCACCCCGGCTGGGATCTCACCGGTGAGCTTGAAGCCCACAACCTTCGGAATGAGCATGGACACCGGCTGGCCGAGCATTGCAGCCTCGGCCTCGATGCCGCCCACTCCCCAGCCCAGCACACCCAGTCCGTTGACCATGGTGGTGTGGGAGTCGGTTCCGACGCAGGTGTCTGGGTAGGCCTGCAGCACGGCACCGTCTGCGGTCTGCACCTCGCGGGCCATGGTGACCGGGGCGAGGTGTTCGATGTTCACCTGGTGCACGATGCCGGTGCCGGGCGGAACGACCTTGAAGTCGTTGAATGCGGTCTGGCCCCAACGCAGAAACTGGTAGCGCTCACCGTTTCGCTCGTACTCGATCTCCACGTTGCGCTCGAACGCGTTCGTGGTGCCGAACAGGTCGGCCACGACGGAATGGTCGATCACCAGCTCAGCAGGGGCCTGCGGGTTGATCTGGCTGGGGTCGCCGCCGAGTTCCACGACCGCCTCGCGCATGGTGGCGAGGTCGACGATGCATGGCACTCCGGTGAAGTCCTGCATCACAACACGTGCAGGGGTGTACTGGATCTCCGTGTCCGGCTCGGCTCCGGCATCCCAGCTGCCCAACGCGGTGATGTGCTTAGTGGTGATGTTTTTGCCGTCTTCGGTGCGCAGCTGGTTCTCCAGCAGCACCTTCAAGCTGAATGGCAGCTTCTCGTGCCCGTCGACCGCGTCGATGCGGAAGATCTCGTAATCCTTGTCGCCGACACGCAACGTGTCCTTTGCGCCGAAACTGTTCAACCCAGCCACATGCACTCCTTCATCCATTTATCTTGACGTCGAGATAATTCTACCAGATCACGATCGGCCGGGCTCCCGACCGTGCCCGTGCCGGGCGTGTCAGGTGTTCAGCTTTCAGGCGGTTTCGAAGCCGCCGGGGCGGGCGTGAACACGGCCCTGACCATGAGCCAGCTCAGCAGCAGCAGCGGCGCATACAGGGGCAGCCCCATCGCCAGTCGCGCTCCCGCAAGCCACGACACATAGTCCGGGTCAGACTGGCTGGCCAGGTAGAGCGGCAGTTGCACCGCAAGGCGAAGGGCGAACATGCCGACCCAGACCAACGTCAGCACCTGCATCGCGTAGAACTTTCGGCGTTGCCGGCGCCAGGCGGTGCCGTCGCCCATCAGGTAGCCCGCAGCAAGTCCGATCAGGGGCCAGCCAACCAGTACGGATGCGAGCAGTACGACCCCATAGCCGGCGTTCGTGTACAAACCGATCACGAAGTTGTCTTCGGGCCGATTGGTCAGCAACGCGAGTGCGGCGGATGCTCCGACTCCGATCAGCCCGGCGAGAGCCTGGGTGAGCGGCGTGCGTTGCGCAAGGCGTGCAAGGGTGAAGAGCACCGCCACGCCCACCGAGAGGGCAAGAGTGAGTGGCAGCGACCGGGTGACGGTGTAACCAACGAGGAACAGTAGCCCCGGAAGTACGGTCTCGACGATGCCCCGCGCACCCCCCATCGCCGCCAGGAGTGCCCGGCCGTTCGGCACACTGCCGTCAGCCGCGGGTCCGAGCCCAGCCCGTTTGGCCGCGGCCTCGACGCTGCCGGCGATCGTGGCGTCCCAGTCGGCGGCGGTCGCCTCGTCACCACCACCGGTATTCGAGGGTGGCGACGACGCGGTGTCTGCCGGCTGGTCTGGGCGTTTTTTCGCCGAGGGCTGACCCTCGCCGTTCATCGACATGGTGCTGCCGTCAGACGTCGGTTGTGTCCGCGGCGTCGGCCGGCATGTGCAGGGGGATCAAATCGCGCGGCGGCATCGGGGTGCCACCGCGAACGACGACGATGCTGCGGAACAGGTCTTCCACCGCTTCGGCCGCTTCCGGGTTCACCGCGCCTTCACCGGCGATCACGCCGCGCAGAAACCAGCGTGGACCGTCGACACCGACGAACCGGGCAATACGGGTGGTTCCGGCTTCGGCCGATCCGGCGGCCAGAGGGATCTCCGCGACCAGTTCGGGGCCGAAAACGCCGTCGCGCTCAGTGGCGGTGCCGCCCTGCTTCTGGATCTGGTCGGCAATCTGTGCCCGGATCTCGTGCCAGAGCCCACTGGAGCGCGGTGCGGCGAACGGCTGCACCTGCAGGCTCGTGCCGGCGAAGTCGAGTCCAACAGCAACGACGCGCTTGGTGGACTCTTCGACCTCGAGCCTCAGCTGCAGCCCTTCCCTGGGCAGAATTTTGACACCGCCCAAATCGATGTAGGGCCGAACCGGGTTGGCTTCGGTCTCATCCAACGGGCCTGCGCTGTCACGGTCTGCGGGAGCCGATTTTTCCTGATCGATGTCTTCGAACGGGGTCTGGGGGTCACTCACGTTACGTCTCCTGAATCATCTGTGCTGTATCCGGTGGATCCGAACCCGGCTGAGCCCCTCTGGCTCCCCGGAAGTCGCTCCACCCGGGTGAATCGCGCCTGGGCGACCGGTTGAACAACGATTTGGGCGATCCGGTCGCCGATGTTGACGGTGTACGGCTCCCGGCTATCGGTGTTGATGAGAGTCACTTTGATCTCGCCCCGATAGCCCGCATCGATCAGCCCCGGCGCGTTGACGATGCTGATGCCGTGCCTGGCCGCAAGGCCGCTCCGCGGAACCACAAGCGCGGCGTAGCCGGCCGGGAGCGCAATCGCAGTCCCTGTGCCTACTGTCGCTCTGGCCCCCGGCGCCAGCGTCACTCGTTCGGAGGCGGTCAGGTCGGCCCCGGCATCGCCGGGGTGGGCGTAGCCCGGCACCCGGTCGCCTGCGAGCAGAACATCCACTATTTCGGTCACGTGTCGAGGTTAGTGCAGATAACTGGCAAGAATAGAGTCATGACTCAGTTTCGTGAAAAGCTCTGGCCCGCACCGGGTTGGTTCGCGGCGACCGCACTCGTGATCCCGGCCAGCCTGCTGGCGCTCGCCCCCATTTCAATGTTTGCGGGGATCATCACTGCGGTGGTGCTCTACGGCGGATGCGTGGTGGGTCTGCTTCTGGCGAGCCCGGAGATCACCGTGGCCGACGGCCACCTTCACGCCGGCAAGGCGCAGGTTTCGCTCGATCACGTTGGCCGGGTCGAAGCGTTTCGCGGGCGGGAGGCGTTCCAACAGCGAGGAGCCGATCTGGATGCCCGGGCCTGGCTGCTCATCCGCGGCTGGGTCCGTGATGTGGTGCGCGTGCAGATCGTCGATCCGGCCGATCCGGCGCCGTACTGGTTGCTTTCCAGTCGCCGCCCCGACGACTTGGTCGCCGCACTCGAGGGAGCGCGGCGACCCCGTCCAGACCTTCAGTGAAGCGTCACTCCGGAAAGTTCAGGCGGCACATTCTTGGCAGATTGGCCCCAACTTGGTCTCGTGGTGCATCTGTGAACGATGCCGCACGAGGAAGCAGTTCACACAGGTGAACTCATCCGCCTGAGGCGGCAACACAACGACCTCCAGATCGAGGTCGGACAAGTCAGCGCCCGGCAGTTCGAAACCGCCCGGGTTGTCAGCGTCATCGACGTCTACAACCCCACTCATTTTGTCCGGCACACGCTCTTTCAGCGCTTCAATCGAGTCGGAATCGTCTTCGTTCTTGCGCGGTGCGTCGTAATCTGTCGCCATGCCCATCCACTTCTTCTTTTAGCCTCGGCCCGAACAAAATCGGCGGCGTTAGTCTGCAACAAAGTAAGTCAGATTGCAAACCCTACCGGCTCATCCGCCAGTGTCACCAAGAAATAACTTTCGGCATGCCGAACGTATTCCCGAGCAAACACGCTCTCTCGTGTAATCCTGAGGGTCAGTCAGAGCGGTGAAAGGCGATTCACGATGCAGGAATTGAAAGTAATCGGCGTCGAGAGCGGGGCTCTCGTAGCCGCTGGAGACGACGGCGAACGATTTCGGATCGCCATCGATGAGGTTTTGCGCTCCAGCCTGCGCCAGCGCACCCCGGAAAGCGCTGACGAGAAGAAGCCCTCCCCCCGTCAGATTCAAGCCCTCATTCGATCCGGCCTGTCCGCCGAAGATGTTGCGCTGACCACAGACGCCTCACTGGAGTACATCCAGCGGTTCGAAGGTGCCATCCTCGCCGAACGCAATTTCATCGTCAGCCAGGCACTCGCCGTACCGGTGCACACCGCCGGCGATATCGATCCACTCGAGGGTGGGGCAAGTTTCGGAACGGTTATTCGTGACCGGCTCGCGGCGTTGAACGCCACAAACGAGACGTGGACGAGTTGGAAGGAAGAAGACGGCGACTGGATCGTCAAGCTGTCGTTCACGGTCGACGAGATCGATCACGATGCCCGGTGGAGCTTCGAACCGAAGAAGCAATTGCTGGCCCCGAGCAGCTCGGAAGCGATGACCCTGTCTCAGCATGGTGAGGCGCCGCCGACACTCATTCCCCGTCTGCGCGCCGTGGGAAAACCGACCGGGGAGGTCGACGAGTCGCGATTCGACAGCGGTGCCTTCCACTTCACCGGTCGGGAGGCCCAGGAGGGTCGCCTGCTTGAACCGGTTCCCCCGAACCACCTGACGGCACCTCGCAGCGCGACGCCCCAGGACAACGCCGCCTCGTTCGCAGCGATCAACCGCTCGGCCGAATCGGCGCCGGTCGACACGTCGGCTACAGCGGACCTTCTGGACACACTCCGTCGCCGGCGCGGCGAACGGGAAGTTGCTGCGTTTGACGACGAAGCCGGCCACGAGCGGGGCCCACGTCTGGTGGATGTTCCGCTTGATGTCTTCGATGACAAGCAGGCGGAGATTCCCGACGAGCAGATGCACGCCCTCGCCTCGTCAAAATCATCCAAGAAGGCACGGGCACAAATGCCCAGCTGGGACGAGATCGTCTTCGGGGCGCGCTCCGACGACGACCCGGCCTAGCCTCTGCTCAGCGGGTGAAAGCCCCGAGGCGGATCAACGGCACCAAGGTCTCTTCCGGCGTGAGTGATCCGTGTTGGCCGATCATCCGCCTGGCCTTCTGGTCCGGCGGCCCTCCGTCTTCGGGGTCGCGCTGATCGTAATACGCCACGCGCTTGCGAGCAGCCACGATGACGTCACCGATTCGCGGCAGCACCTCGAGGGCGACAGTGCCGAACCAACCGGCGTCGATCGCCTCCTCACGGGAGGCGACCCAGGCGCGCTCCTGTTCGCGGTCGCGCCAGGCCTGTACGAGTTCATCCCTGGCTGCGGCGGGGATATCGGGTTCGAAATACAGGTGGAGGCAACGGGGGTCGCCCGCGATGTGACGGATCCCGGCGACAAGGCGCGGGTCGTCGCCGAAGAGGACATGGCTGTGTTCAGGAACATCCAGCACACCGTGGTCCGCGGTGACCAGAAGTCCCTCGCGCGGGCCCAGGATCGAAGCGAACGCGGCCACCGCCCCGTCAAGCGCCTCCAATTGCTCCAGCCACTTCACCGACTCTGCGCCAGACGCGTGGGCAATGACATCCAGCTCGGAAACGTACACGTAGATCAATTGCGAACCACCGGCGTCCAGAACGCGCCGGGCCGCGGCAAACCGGTCGGCAATACTCCGCCCCGCCACGTAGTCAGCCCCGCGCAGCACCGCTTTGCTGAATCCCGAGTTGCGGAACTTCTCCGGACCGATCGCGGTGGTGCGCACTCCGAGCGCGGATGCCCGTTCGAAGACGGTCGTGGCCCTTTGCCAGGTCTCAGGTTGCATCCCGTCATCCCAGCCGGTGAGCTGATTCACAACTCGGTCACGTTCTTCGTCGCGAACGCGATAGGCCACCAGACCGTGGGTGCCTGAGGGTTGCCCGGTGGCAAGGCTCGCGATGCCGGCGACCGTCGTTGCAGGAAAACCGCTGAACATGGTGCTGCCCCGATCCAACAGATTCGCCAGGAACCGCGCGTGACCGGATCGGAATCGCAGGGCGTCACTGCCGAGCCCATCGACCAGCAGCACAACCACACGATCCGCCGAAGGCAGACCCAGCCGATTTTCCCCCGACCCGCGGATACTGGCTAGGCAACTTGGCAGAACATCGGCAAGGCTCAGCCTGGCGGAATCTAGCGCCGGTAACATGTTGGACATCGGCTCAAGTCTGGCACACGCCTGCGTTGCGCCGCTTTCCTTCCACCCCCGGCGAAACTCACGGATGAACGCAGACGACACTTTCGATAATATCCACGCGAGCGAACGAATCGAAGACATCGATGTCTCCGAAGAGATGCAGACCTCCTTTCTGGAGTACGCCTATTCGGTCATCTATTCGCGCGCGTTGCCCGATGCCCGCGACGGGCTGAAACCGGTCCAGCGCCGCATCCTCTATCAGATGACCGAGATGGGACTTCGACCAGACAAGGGCCACGTCAAGAGCGCGCGGGTCGTCGGTGAGGTGATGGGCAAGCTTCACCCCCACGGCGACGCCTCGATCTACGATGCCCTGGTCAGGTTGGCGCAGTCGTTCACCATGCGCGTGCCGTTGATCGACGGCCACGGAAACTTTGGTTCCCTCGATGACGGCCCTGCAGCGCCCCGCTACACCGAAGCCAGACTGGCCGGCCCTGCGCTCGCGATGACCGACGACTTGGCCGAAGACGTCGTGGATTTCGTGCCCAACTACGACAATCAGCTCCTGCAACCCGAGGTTCTACCGGCGGCATACCCGAACCTCCTGGTGAACGGGGCCAGCGGTATCGCCGTGGGTATGGCCACCAACATGGCGCCGCACAACATGATCGAGGTGATTGCGGCCGCCAGGCACCTGCTGGCTCACCCCGACGCCAGCCTCGATGATTTGATGGAATTCGTTCCCGGCCCCGACCTGCCCGGCGGCGGCACAATCGTCGGGTTGTCGGGGATCAGGGATGCCTACGCGACCGGACGCGGCAGTTTCCGCATCCGTGCCCGGGTGGCCGTGGAGGCCCTGACCGCGCGCAAGAGCGGGCTCGTGGTCACCGAACTGCCCTACCTCGTCGGGCCGGAGAAGGTGATCGAGAAGATCAAGGAGGGCGTCAACGCGAAGAAGATCAACGGCATCTCCGACGTCACCGATCTCACCGATCGCAGCCACGGGCTCCGTCTGGTCATCGGCATCAAGACCGGCTTCAGCACCGACGCCGTGCTGGAGCAGCTCTACCGCTTGACTCCGCTGGAATCATCGTTCAACATCAACAACGTCGCGCTGGTCAACGGCGGCCCGAAGACCTTGGGGCTGCGCGAACTCCTCGACGTCTATGTGGGGCACCGCATCCAGGTCGTGACCCGTCGAAGTGAGTTCCGGCTTGCCCGGCGCAGGGAACGGCTTCACCTGGTCGAGGGCCTTCTGATCGCGATCCTCGATATCGACGAGGTCATCCAGGTCATTCGCTCCAGTGACGACACAGCACAGGCGCGCACCCGGTTGATGGAGGTCTTCGATCTCACCCTGATCCAGACCGACTACATCCTCGAATTGCAGTTGCGCAGGCTGACCAAGTTTTCGCGCATCGAGTTGGAATCAGAACGGGACAGACTTCGCGCCGAGATCGACGAGCTGGTCGCCCTGCTGGCCAGCACCCCGGCGATCCGCGCCCTCGTCTCGGCCGAGTTGGCTGAGGTCTCCGACCGATTCGGCACGCCGAGGCGCACCCTGCTGACGGATGCGCGGCCGATCGCCACCGGTGCCGCTGCCAAGCGCGCCGCCGCTGTTCTGGAGGTGGCCGATGTTCCGTGCCGCGTGTTCCTGAGCGCAACCGGGCGCATCGCCCGGGTCGACCTGGTCGGCGCCGAGCAGGCGCCGCTGACGATCACCGTTCCGGCCAGGCGGAGCAAACACGACGCCATCCGGTCCTCGATCGACACCACCAGCAGGGCTGAGATCGGCGCTGTCACCAGCCGTGGCCGTCTCATCCGCTTCACCCCGGTGGATCTGCCCATGCTGCCGGCCACGTCGATCCAACTGGCCGCCGGGGTGACCGTCGCCGAATACCTGGGTCTCACTGATCGATCTGAATCCGTACTCGCTCTGGTTTCGCTTACTTCAGAGCAACCCATCGTTGTCGGCACCAGCCAGGGCGTCGTGAAACGAGTCATCGCAGGGAACTACCCCAACCGTCCCGATTTCGAACTGATCGGCCTGAAGCCCGGTGATACCGTCATCGGTGCCGGGCAGGGCACCGATGACGATGAGTTGGTCTTCGTCACCTCGGACGCCCAGTTGCTGCGTTTCCCCGCATCAGTGGTGCGCCCCCAGGGCTGCCCCGCAGCCGGAATGGCCGGGGTCAAACTGTCCGCCGGAGCCCAGGCGGTGTTCTTCACGGCACTGTCAGCAGCCGATGCCGCAGACGCGGAGGTGGTGACCATCGCCGCCGGCGCGCCAACCCTGCTCGGCGACGAGACGGGGAGCGCGAAAGTCAGCGACCTCGCAGAGTTCCCCGGCAAGGGCCGGGCCACCGGCGGCGTTCGCGCCCACCGATTCCTCAAGGGCGAGACGAATTTGCAGTTGGCGTGGGTCGGCGCCGCCCCCGCACACGCCGTGAGCTCGGTGGGCCAGGTGCGCGCGCTGCCGGAAGGTGGGGTCAGGCGAGATGGCTCTGGCACACCGTTGGAGGGCACTGTCGCCGCGGTCGGCGGCCAGATCCGCTGAATCGCGGCCGTACTACCGCTCACTCAGGCGTCGATGCGCTCGATCAGACGTCGATGCGCTCGCGGGAGAGGGTGTCCGAGCCCTCGATGATGAACTCCTTGCGTGGGGCTACTTCGTTGCCCATCAGCAGTTCGAACACGCGTCCAGCGTTTTCGGCGTCGCGCACGTTCACCCTTCTCAGGTTGCGGTGGCGACGGTCCATGGTCGTGAGCGCGAGTTGGTCCGCGTCCATCTCACCGAGTCCCTTGTACCGCTGGATCGGATCCTGGTAGCGCTTGCCCTTCTTCTTCAGCCCTGCCAGCACTCCCTGCAGTTCAGCCTCGGAATAGGTGTAGACCGTCTCGTTCGGTTTAGATCCGGGGTTCATCACGACCACCCGGTGAAGGGGAGGCACCGCCGCGAACACACGACCGTCTTCGATCATGGGGCGCATGTAACGGAAGAACAGCGTGAGCAGCAGGGTGCGGATGTGGGCGCCGTCGACGTCGGCGTCACTCATGATGATCACCTTGCCGTAACGTGCCGCCGACAGGTCGAAGCTGCGCCCGGAGCCCGAGCCGATCACCTGGATGATCGATGCGCATTCCGCATTCTGCAACATGTCAGAAACACTGGCCTTCTGCACGTTGAGAATCTTTCCGCGGATCGGCAGCAACGCCTGGTGTTCGCTGTCTCTGGCATGCTTGGCTGTTCCGAGGGCGGAGTCGCCCTCCACGATGAACAGTTCGCTGTTCTTCACGTCACTGGACCGGCAGTCGACGAGTTTGGCCGGCAGCGAGGAGTTCTCCAGGGCGTTCTTTCGCCGCTGGGTCTCCTTGTGTGCTCGCGCCGAGATGCGTGACTTCATCTCTGCGACGATCTTGTCGAGCAGGAGAGCTGACTGGGCCTTGTCGTCGCGTTTGGTCGACGCGAACCGTGCCTTCATCGCATCCGCCACGGTATTCGCGACGATGCTGCGCACGGCGGGCGTGCCCAGCACTTCTTTGGTCTGGCCCTCGAATTGCGGTTCCGGGAGGCGGACGGTCAAGACGGCGGTCAGCCCGGCGAAGACGTCGTCTTTCTCGAGCTTGCCCGTACCGGCCTTCAGACGTCGACTGTTCGCTTCTACCTGTTTGCGCAGAAACTTCAGAATGCCTGCGTCGAATCCACTCTGGTGTGTGCCGCCCTTGGGCGTGGCAATGATATTGACGAAGCTGCGAACCACCGTGTCGTACCCGGTTCCCCAACGCAGCGCGATGTCGACCTGGCACTCACGCTCGAGTTCTGTGGCCACCATTGCGCCACCGGGCGACAGCACGGGCACAGTCTCAGTGAAGGTGCCGGTTCCGGTCAAACGCCACGTGTCGGTGATCGCGGTGTCTGGCGCGAGAAAATCGACGTATTCGCCGATCCCGCCGTCATAACGGAAGGTACTGCTGGTCTCCTCGTCTCCGCGCTTGTCGGTGATGTGGATGGATAGTCCGGGAATCAGGAACGCCGTCTGCCTGGCCCGCATCTCCAGTTCTTCGGTCACGAAGTGCGCACCCTTGGTGAAGACCTGGGGGTCTGCCCAGTATCGGATCCGGGTTCCGGTGGTCTTTTTTGCGACCTTGCCGAGCACCCGCAGTTCGCTGCCCTTCTCGAATGGGTGAAACGGCGCTTCGGGGTCGGGCCCGCCGGTGTCGGTGAAGACTCCCGGCTCTCCCCGGTGAAAACTCATCGCCCAGGTCTTACCGTCGCGGTCCACTTCGACGTCTAGCCTCGACGACAACGCGTTCACCACTGAGGCGCCGACTCCGTGCAGCCCACCGGACGAGGCGTACGATGCGGTGCCGAACTTTCCGCCGGCGTGCAACTTGGTCAATACCACCTCGACGCCGCTCAACCCGGTCTTGGGCTCGGCATCGACCGGGATGCCCCGGGCTCTGTCCCTCACCTCAACGCTGTTGTCGGGATGCAGAATGATGGTGATCTCGTCTCCGTGCCCAGCCAGTGCCTCGTCGACCGAGTTGTCGATGATCTCCCAGAGGCAGTGCATCAATCCGCGCGAGTCGGTCGAACCGATATACATTCCCGGGCGCTTGCGAACCGCCTCAAGCCCTTCGAGAACAGACAGGTGACGTGCGGAATAGTCAGAGCTCGACAAGCTCATTCCTCCTGACGAGGTAGTGGGCGGATGGTCGTTCGATTCAACACTAGATCGTCACGGGTTGCCTGGCTGCGACGACACCCGAGATAACAATTGCTACGCGGTCAGCGAACTACCGTCAGATTGGCTCGTGATCTTCAGTGTGAAGTGCTTGTATGTAGGTAATCGGCACTACCGGTCTTGGCGAAGGAAAACTCCTTCCACTCAGATCGGGCAGGAAGTCCGCCCAGATCGAGAAGTGGAGGAGCATCCCATGTCACAGATTGCAACCAACGCCCAATCCGTGGACGAGTTAGGCGCTGCGCCACAGCTGACAGCCCTGGATCGTTGCGACAGTTGCGGCGCTCAGGCCTACATCAGGGTACGCGTCGCCACCGGAGAACTTCTGTTCTGCGCCCACCACGGCAAGAAGTATGAAGAGAAGCTCTCGGCCATCGCGGAGAGCTGGCACGACGAGTCGAGCCGACTCCTCGAGAACCAGGGCGCCTGAACGACTGAGTTGGCCCATCCACCGAGAAAGCGCTCAGAGGCCGAGCGCGGTCGTCACTGCTGACCTCGCATTGGCTGCGAACCGATCGGCTTCCTGCGCCCGCGCAGACGTTGGCAGTGTGCGTCCGGTGCGCTCGAGTGCACGAGACAGCAGATGATCGGCGAAGCTCGGATTCCGGGCCAGAATCGGGCCGTGCAGGTGGGTGCCGACCAATGAGCCGGTGAGTGCGCCTTCGGCTCCGTCACCGTTGCCGCTCCCGTAAGCCACGGTTCCGAGCGGCTTCTCGCCCTGCCCCAACCGATAGTCGGTGGAGTGGTTCTCGTAGCCCACCAACTGACCGTACGCCGTGTCCACGACCAGGTCATCGCTGATGCGCTGGCTGCGTTTGGATGCGGATCCGCTGAACAGGCCCAGCCCTGCCTCCGATGACCGCCCGGGCGTCAGGAAGCGCTGGCTCAAAAGGTACCAGCCGGTGCCCACTGCGAGCACCGGAACTCCGGCGGTACCAGCTGCCTCCAGCGCGGGCTGCACCGCCGCCAATCGTTCGTGCGCCCGAACCACGTCGGGTTCGCTGCACGCACCGACCACAACGAAATCGACGTCGCGCGGCATCTGCTTGGCGTGCTCTACCTCGATGAGCGAGACGTTGGCGACTCCTGCCCAGCGCGCCCGTTGGGCGAGCACCCGTGCATTCGCAGCGTCGCCATTGGTGTTGAGGATGCTCGGAAACAGGGTCGCGATCACGAACGCATCGCGTTCGGTGCCGTCAGACATCAGACGGTCTCCTTGTTCACAGACAGCCCGAGGTGAACCCGGGTTCGCCGCATGGCATCGGCGGTGAAGATGATCGTCTTGTGACCGACCGCAGGCTTCGGAAGCGCGAGGAATGCGTCCAAACCGGCGGCCAGATCAGGCTCCACCCGGTCGACAGCCACCCCGTCGTAGACGAGTTGCAGCGCGGCATCCCAGGCTTTCGATCCCGTCACCATGTTCACAGTTCCGAGGCCTGAGGTGTCCACCGGCCACAGGTACGACGGGTCACGGACGTCAGAACCGACTGCGAGAAGAACTTGTTCTGTATTCGCCTCCATGCTGTCGAGGTTCAACTGGTAGCTGGCCGGGTTCTGCACGAGGATGAACTCCACGGTCTCCCCCCCGATTTCGACGACCTCACCACGGCCGAACACCGGCGGCAATGAGCCGATGGTCTTCGCGGCCAGGGCGAGGTCGAATGATTCCCCGAGTATCGTTGCCGCGGTCTCGATCGCAGCGGCCGCGTCAACGGCGTAATGCACACCCCGGGCCGGCAACGTCACCCGGCACACCTCGCCCGCGTGAACGACCTCGGCTTCTCTGGCAGCGACGGAGACCAGCAGAGTGCCATCCTCTGCGGGGAGCCTCACATCGGTCATTGCGGTGTAGCCGAGCCCTCGCGGGTTCGCGGCCAATACCTCGTCAGACACTCCGAAATACCGGATGGCCGCGAGCACGTCGGGTGCGCCAGCAATCTCCATGAGGAAAGCGTCATCGGCATTCAGAATGACGGTGCCCCCGGTCGCCTCCGCCATGGTGTGCAACATGTCTGCCACCATCTGGGAATCGTGGAACCGATCGATCTGGTCGACCATGACGTTCGTCAGCAACAGAATATCCGGCTGCACACGCTCGACCAGGGCAGCGCCGTGCCCCTCGTCGAGTTCGAGCACGGCCATTCTTTGATGAACCCGGCCACGCAGGTCAGAACGTTCCAACAGCGCCGAGGTGAGCCCCTGCGCAATATTGGCCGTCGATGGGTTGGTGAATACTTCCACGCCGTGCGCAGCCAGAACCGCCACCACCATTTTTGTGATCGTTGATTTGCCTGCCGAGCCTGAAATCATGACCAGACCATCAGGAAAGCTCTTCAACGCGTGACCGAGGTATCCCGGCGCAATTGTGTTGACCACCAGTCCCGGGATGGCCGAGCCGCCGCCGGGCTTTCGAATGCGGGCGAGCAGTCGCACCAGCCGTCCGCTCAGAACGGCTGCCGTGTAACGCATTCCTGCGTTCTCCCTACTCGAGGTAGTCGCGCAGCGATTGGGAGCGCGACGGGTGCCGGAGTTTGGCCATGGTCTTGGACTCTATCTGCCGAATGCGCTCACGAGTCACACCAAAGGTGTCGCCTATCTGGTCGAGAGTCTTCGGCATTCCGTCGCCCAGTCCGAACCGCATGCGAATCACGCCGGCTTCGCGCTCGGACAACGAGTCGAGCAGAGACTCCAGCTGACGCTGCAGCATGGTGAAGCCCACGGCATCGGCTGGAACCACTGCCTCGGTGTCTTCGATCAGGTCGCCGAACTCGCTGTCGCCGTCTTCTCCCAGTGGGGTGTGCAGTGAGATCGGCTCGCGACCGTACTTCTGCACCTCGACGACCTTCTCCGGGGTCATGTCCAGTTCGCGACTGAGCTCGTCGGGAGTTGGCTCCCGGCCGAGGTCCTGAAGCATCTGGCGCTGAACCCGCGCCAGCTTGTTGATGACCTCCACCATGTGCACGGGGATCCGAATCGTGCGCGCCTGGTCGGCCATGGCACGGGTGATCGCCTGCCGGATCCACCAGGTCGCGTAGGTCGAGAACTTGAAGCCCTTCGTGTAGTCGAACTTTTCAACCGCACGGATAAGACCCAGGTTGCCCTCTTGGATGAGGTCGAGAAACTGCATGCCACGCCCGGTGTAGCGCTTGGCGAGGCTGACCACCAGTCTCAGGTTGGCACCGAGCAGGTGGCTCTTCGCGCGTTGACCATCACGGGCAACCCACTGCAGTTCGCGGGTCTCCTGCTTGGTGCGCTTCTCACCGTCAGCCAGCCGGTCCTCGGCGAACAGTCCTGCCTCGATCCGCATGGCCAGTTCGACTTCTTGGGCGGCGTTGAGCAGGGCCACGCGCCCGATCTGCTTCAAATAGTCCTTGACGGGGTCGGCGGTGGCTCCGGTGATTGCACCGGAGTAGACGGGGAGATCATCGTCGTCTTCCTTCGCGGTGAGAACGATTGCCCCGGTCGGCAGGGATCCGGCAGAACCAGTGGTCTCTGTGGACTCTTCGTCCTGGTCGTCATCGACCTCGATATCGGCGGAGGCGACCGCGAGGGCCTCATCCTTCGTGGTCGGCTTTGTGGCGGCCTTCTTCGCCGCTGGCTTCTTCGCGGCCGGGGCGGCGGCCTTGGCGGGCGCGGCCTTCTTGGCAGGCGCCTTCTGGGCGGGCGCGGCCTTGGCGACCGGAGCAGAGGCCCCCGCCTTCTCAGCAGCGGACTTGGTGGGCGCTGCCTTGGCCGCGGCCGCTTTCGTGGCAGGCGTCTTGCTCGCAGGCGTCTTGCTCGCGGGTGTCTTGGCCGCGGGTGTCTTGGCCGCTGGAGTCTTCGCTGCGGTCTTGGCGGGCGTCTTCGTCGCAGCAGCCTTCGTGGCGGCTGACTCGGTGGCAGTTGACCCGGTGGCAGTTGACTTCACTGTGGCGCTTGTGGTCGCCGAAGTCTCAGTCTTTGCCGCCGTTTTCTTGCGTGCAGCCGGGGCCGCCTCAGTCTTTTCCTGTGGAGCCTTGATGGCCATTCCGTTACCTTTCACACCAGCCCACCACCTGCAATTCGGGGCACTTCCGGCTGGTTCCGGTTGAATGCGGACATTACTAAGACCCATGTCAAGTCTTTCTGTCACAACCGCAGGCGGTTGAACGACCGAAAGCTCGAACGGGTCCTATTGACAAGTATTGCATATTTCAGTATGCGTAACAGCCACGCGTGTTCCGAGACGGTTCACTTCTTCCGCGGCTTGAACCACCTGTCCCCCAGTGCAACCCAAATCGGTGCCACTTCAATTCCCTCATCCCTCGAGAGAAGCAGTCGAGTCTTGCGCCGGTAGCGAAACACCATGAACACTCCGAATGCCAGCATGAGGTATTGCACGCTGAACGCCACCTTGAAATTCGGCAACGAATACAACACTGAGAGCGCATCCGACGCACCCTGCATCCTGTTGAGCAGGTCGAGGATCAATCCGATCATGAACATGGTTACGAATGACGCGGTGAACCCGCCCACGTTCACGATTCCGGTCGCCACCCCCAGGCTCCGCAGCGGGTTGAAGGTTCGGGCGTAGTCGAAACCGATCAGGGAACCAGGTCCGCCGATCCCCATGCTGATGATCAACAGAACGACGGCCCAGAACGGCGGCTCACCCGGCCAGAGCAGAACAAGGCCCCAGGCCGCAGCGATGATGAAGACCACAGTGAGGATCAGGTTGCTGCGCCTGGTCGGGTACCGGGCAGACAAGAGGCCGAGTGCGGGCCCGACCACCATCCCGGTGAACACCGGAATGGTCAGCAACGCCGCGGCCAGCGTGGGTTCATACCCGAGGCCGTAGACCATGAACGGAAAACCCCACAGCAGGCTGAATACAGTTCCCGGTGACTGAGTGACGAAATGAGACCAGAACCCCAGTTGCGTGCCCGCACGCGCGAAACTGAACTTCAACTGTTGGATGGCGAGACCCCAAGTGCCGGGAACCGTTTCGGGGCGGACCCCTGCGGGGTTATCGGTCAGTGAGGCGAGAACGGCGACGAAGGCGACCACCGAGAGTGCAGCGGCCCAAAGGAACGCGGGCGTCCAGCCGACACTGTGCAGCAACCAGACGAACGGTACAGCCGAAAGGATCTGCCCGAGCTGCCCGATGTTGCCGGTCCACTGGGCGAGCTGTGGCACGATCCGACCAGTGAACCACGAACTGATCAACCGAATCACCGAGATGAAGAGCATCGCATCGCCCGCTCCGACCAGGATGCGGCCGACCAGGGCCATCCCGATACCGGGTGCGACTGCGAGAGTGACCTGCCCCACGATCATGAGTGCCGTTCCCATCAGGATCAGAAAGCGCGGACCCAACCTGTCGATCAGAATTCCGACGGGCACCTGCATCAGCGCGTAGAACACCAGTTGAACGACCGCGAGGGACGACAGGAACGTCGCCGACGTGTCGAACCGCTCGGCGGCAGACACCCCGGCCACCCCGAGAGACGTGCGCTGCAAGACGGCCGCGAGGTAGGCGAACGTTCCAACGGAAAAGACAAGCCAGGATCGGCGGGTGTTCATCGTTTTGCCGACACGTGGGCTGGCGCGGCACAGACGGCTCAGGCCGTCGGTGGGTCGCCGTCCCTGTGTCGTTTCGTGGCCAAAAACTTTTCCAGTTCGGCCGCGATCTCGTCGGCGGTGGGCAGTTCTCCGTCTTCATCCGTCAACGGGGAACGCAGTGCCGTTCCCTCCATGTAGGTATCGTGACGTTCTTCCAACGCGCCGACCAGCCGAGCGAGTTCCTCGTTATTCGCAACTTGTTCGTCAATCTTCGTGACGAATTCACGCCCGGCCTCCCGAAGGTGGTCGGTCGGAAAAATCAATCCGGTCGCGGTGCTCACGCAGTCCATCGCGGTCAGCGCAGCCGTCGGAAATTCGGTGTCAGCCAGATAATGCGGGATGAGAAGCGCATAGCCGACGACAGGAGCCTCTTGTTGGTACAGCCTGTACTCCAGCAGCTGCACCACATTCGCGGGCACCTGCGTGGTCGGCTTCCAGACCGAGAGAGCTTCTATCAGCTCCGCCTGGTTGCCGCTCACCGTCACACTGATCGGACGGGTGTGCGGCACCGGCATCGGGATGGCGTGCAGCCAACAGGTCAACGACACCTGATATCGGGCGATCAAGTCGATGAGCGCCTGCACGAATCGCTCCCATTTGAAGTCCGGCTCGAAACCGGTCAACAGCAAGAACGGCGAGTGCATCTCGTCCCAGACCAGAAACAACCGGAGTGTCGCCGGGTTGTATTCGGTGAGGTGGTCGTGTTCGAAGAGCACAATCGGTCGCCGCGCGCGATAGTCCAGCAATTCATCGGTATCGAACTTCGCAACCAGTTCTGTCTGCAGCGATTCAAGGATGTAGTCCCCGAATTGGCTCACCGCACTGCCAGCGTCGGCGAATCCGGTCAGGCCAACGATGAGTGGAAGGCCGGGGGGAATCACCGGCCCCTCCGGGCTCAGCTCGTAAAGTTCGGCAGGATCACGCATGCCTTAACTCTAACCGTCACGCTTGCCTTCCACACTCGGGCGGGCTGAGCACCGGTTCCCGGAACCGTTCAGGTCATCTTCGCTAGCATCGAAACATGACATTGCCCCAGCTCTCCATCAGCCCCCTCCCCGCCATCGACTCCGATTCTGACGTTCTGGTGATCGGGGTGCGAAGCACGAATAACGAAAGCGTCTTGTACGCCGAGGGAGACTTTGCCGCCGTGCAGGAGCAACTGGGGGTACTGGCGGTCTCGGCGGCACCGGATGCACTGACGCGGCTGCCCGCCCTCGCCGGCTCCGCATCCTCCATCGCGGTCATCGGGCTGGGATCGGGGTCACCGACGGCAGCAACGTTGCGGCATGCTGCCGGTTCTGCCGTGCGGCAGTTGGCCGGTGTCAAACACGTCTCCTTCGGTTTTCCCCTGGGTGACGACGACGAGGTGCAGGCTGTTCTCGAAGGTGCCGCGCTCGGCGCCTACGCCTTCACCGCATTCAAGTCAGCGTCGGCCGACTCGGTCAAACCGGTGGTGGAACAACTGACGGTGCACGCGTCGACATCTGATTCCGTGACGATGATCGCTCGTGCGACCGCGCTCGCGCGGTCGGTGCGACTGGTGAAAGACCTCGTCAACACGCCCCCCGCAGAGCTCTACCCGGAGTCGTTCGCGAAAATCGCCGTCGACGAAACCATTGACCTTCCATTGTCGGTGAAGGTCTGGGATGAGAACGAGCTCGAGGCCGACGGATTCGGTGGGATCCTCGGTGTCGGCAAGGGGTCGAGCAGGCTTCCACGGCTGGTCAAACTGAGCTACACGCCGGAGGGCGCCACCAGCCATCTGGCTCTCGTGGGCAAGGGAATCACCTTCGACACCGGCGGACTCTCGCTGAAGCCCCCCGCCTCCATGGTGGGGATGAAATACGACATGGCCGGGGCTGCGACCGTCCTTGGCACCATCCTCGCTGCGGCACGTCTTGCGCTGCCGGTGCGATTGACCGCGTGGCTCTGCCTGGCAGAGAACATGCCTTCTGGCACTGCCACCCGACCGAACGACGTGCTGCGAATCCGCGGCGGCCGCACCGTCGAGGTGCTCAATACCGATGCGGAGGGCAGGCTCGTTCTCGCCGACGGACTGATCGCCGCCGGCGAGGAGTCGCCAGACGCGATCATCGATGTTGCCACGCTGACCGGCGCCCAAGTGGTGGCGCTGGGCAACCGTTATTCGGGCCTGATGGGAGACGACGAACTTGTCAACCGGGTTCGCGATGCAGCGGGCAGGGCAGGCGAGCTGGTCTGGCCGATGCCCCTCCCCGAAGAACTGCGTGCCCTCCTGAAATCAGAGGTTGCAGACATTGCGAACGCCAAGATCGGCAACTCGGCGGCGGGAATGCTCCTCGCCGGAGTCTTTTTGAAGGAATTCGGCACCCCCGTCGACGGCTCGAACCCGCAGGAGTCCATCCCGTGGGCGCACCTGGACATTGCCGGGCCGGCCGACAACTCGTCGGCACCGTACGGCTTCACCGGCCCCGGCGGCACCGCCGTTATGGTGCGCACGCTGCTCGCGGTGGCGGAGGACTTTTCCCGCCCGTAGTAAGGTCGTATAGGCGGCAAACGCCTGCCCATCAGGGCCCGGTCTTCTCGAGCGGGTTCGTGACACGTATCTGGATGCACGAGGAGTTGCCTAAGTGTCGGAACAAAACTTTGACATCGTCGTTCTCGGGGGCGGAAGCGGGGGCTACGCGGCTGCATTGCGCGCAGTACAGCTCGGTTTCACCGTGGCGTTGGTCGAGAGGGACAAGCTCGGCGGCACCTGCCTGCACCGTGGCTGTATCCCGACGAAGGCCCTGCTGCACGCTGCAGAGGTGGCGGACTACACTCGTGACTCCGCCAAGTACGGCGTGAAAGCGACATTCGAAGGCATCGACATCGCCCAGGTGACGAACTACCGCGAATCGATCGTGGCTTCCAAGTACAAGGGGCTGAGCGGGCTGATCAAGGCCCGCGGGATCACGGTGATCGAGGGCGAAGGCAGACTGGCCTCCCCCACCACCGTTCAAGTCGGTGACACAACCCTGACCGGCAAGCACATCATTCTCGCCACCGGCTCCTACTCCCGGTCGCTCCCCGGGCTCGACATCGGCGGCCGCGTCATCACCAGCGACCAGGCTCTCGAACTCGACTATGTTCCGAAGAAGGTCATCATCTTGGGCGGCGGGGTCATCGGGGTCGAGTTCGCGAGTGTGTGGCGCTCGTTCGGCTCCGAAGTGACCATTATCGAGGCTCTGCCGAACCTGGTTCCGAATGAGGAGCCTAGCATCAGCAAACAGCTCGAGCGCGCTTTCCGCCGCCGCGGTATCGGCTACTCGGTCGGTGTGCGTTTCGCCGGTGTGACCCAGAACGATGACGGCGTCCAGGTCACACTCGAAGATGGTAAGACCTTCGACGGTGAACTTTTGTTGGTCGCCGTCGGCCGGGGCGCCGCCACCGATGGTCTGGGCTACCAAGAGGCAGGAATCACGATGGATCGTGGTTTCGTGCTCACCAACGAGCGCCTCGCCACCAACGTTCCCGGCGTCTACGCCGTGGGTGACATCGTTCCCGGGCTCCAGCTCGCGCATCGTGGCTTCCAGCAGGGAATCTTCATCGCTGAGGAACTGGCTGGCTTGAACCCGCAGATCGTTGAAGACGTGAACATCCCGAAAGTCACATACTGTGACCCGGAGGTTGCCTCAGTCGGCCTGACCGAGGCCAAGGCCGCCGAGAAGTACGGCGCCGACTCCGTGTCGACCTACGACTACAACCTGAGCGGCAATGGCAAGAGCTCGATCATCGGCACCAGCGGCTCCGTCAAGTTGGTCAGGGTCAACGATGGCCCCGTGGTGGGTATCCACATGATTGGCGCCCGAGTCGGAGAATTGATCGGGGAGGCCCAGCTGATCGTCAACTGGGAGGCCTACCCCGAAGACGTCGCCGGACTGATTCACGCCCACCCGACACAGAACGAGGCTTTGGGCGAGGCACACCTTGCCCTGGCAGGCAAACCACTGCACGCAATGTGACGGCTCGACTCACAATCTGACGAACCATTGAACTTTTGTTATTGAAGGAGAACAGGCCCATGAGCGAATCCGTCAACCTCCCGGCACTTGGCGAAAGTGTCACCGAGGGTACGGTCACCCGATGGTTGAAGAACGTAGGAGATCGGATCGAGGTCGACGAGCCGCTGGTTGAGGTCTCGACCGACAAAGTCGACACCGAGATTCCGTCACCCATCGCCGGTGTCATCGAAGAGATCCTGGTGCAGGAGGACGAGACGGTCGAGGTGGGTACCGCACTGGTGCGCATCGGCGACGGTTCCGCTGCCGGTGCACCAGACGAGGCCCCGGCCGAGCAGGCCGCTCCGGCCGAGGAAGCTCCTTCAGAGCACACCGCGCCGGCTCAGGAAGCGCCCGCAGAACAAGCTGCACCGGCCGCAGCTGCACCTGCTGAAGCTGCACCTGTTCAGCAGGCTGCTGCCGTTGAACAGGCTCCTGCAGAGCAAGCTGTGCCAGTTCAGGAGGCACCCGTTCAGGAAGCCGCTCCCGCAGCACAACAGGCCGCCCCTGCCCAGGAAGCTGCAGCCGATCAGGCCGCTCCCGTCGAGCAGGCTCCTGCAGAGCAGGCTCCTGCCGAGCAGTCCGCTCCAGCTCAGGATGTACCCGCCCAGCAGGCAGCACCCGCTCCGGCCACTGGCTCCTCCGGCGGCGAGTACGTCACGCCGCTCGTGCGCAAACTCGCCAACGAGTCTGGAGTCGACCTTGCCAACGTGACAGGCACCGGCGTCGGAGGTCGCATCCGCAAACAGGATGTGCTCGATGCCCGCGATTCGGCAGACACTGCCGCCCCTGCTGCAGCCGCAGTCGAGACGTCGCCGCTCCGTGGTACAACCCAGCCGATGTCGAGGCTTCGCAAGGTGATTGCTGAACGCGCGGTCATCTCGATGCAGGCGACCGCACAGCTCACCTCGGTCGTCGAAGTGGATGTCACCGCTGTGGCTGCACTCCGCCACCGGGTCAAAGATGAGTTTCTGGCAAAGACCGGCCAGAAGCTCTCGTTCCTGCCGTTCTTCACGCTGGCTGCCGCGGAGGCGCTCAAGGCCTACCCGATCGTCAATGCCACGGTCGACGGTGACAGCATCGTCTACCCCGACCACGAGAACATCAGCATCGCCGTCGACACCGAGCGAGGCCTGCTGACGCCGGTGATTCGCAATGCGTCGAGCCTCGACCTCGCCGGCCTCGCCCGTGAGATCGCCGACCTCGCTCAGCGCACCAGAGACAACAAGCTGACCCCGGACGAGTTGTCCGGCGGCACTTTCACCGTAACAAACACCGGCTCGCGCGGCGCATTGTTCGACACCCCGCTGGTCTTTCTCCCGCAATCGGCGATCCTCGGCACGGGGATCGTCACGCGCAAGCCGGCGGTCGTCTCCGTCGACGGGAGTGACGCGATCGCGGTCCGGTCCATGGTGTTCCTGGCGCTCTCCTACGATCACCGCATCGTAGACGGCGCAGACGCTGCCCGATTCCTGGTGACGATCAAGGACCGACTGGAGAATGCCGCCTTCGAAGCCGACCTCGGCATCTGACCCCGGCAGGGTGGGCACTGAACGCGCGCTCCCCAACCTGTAGCCGCGCCAGGTCAAAAGTCGAAGATCTCGCGTAACCGCCAGCCGGTCTCTGTTCTCAGCAAGAGAACGGAGACCGGCTGGCTCTCTTTTGCAGCCTGAGGTTCCCACTGGATCAACGCAGCATCGCCGGAGCGTTCAACCAGCCGTGCACGGTGCGTCTGTGGGCCCGGCGACGGGGTGGCGTCTCCGTCACGGGATGCACCGACCGAATGGTCGCCCAGCCGGGCACGGTCGGCGGCCATCAGGGCGGTGTCGTCCTGAACCACATCATGCAGGCAGACCAGAGACTCCTGCTGCAAGCACCGCTGCCTGGCGGCAAAGAGCACTTCGACGGCAGCCAGCGGGTCGTCTCCCTGAACTATCGCCTGCTCGCCCTCGCCGATCGACCACTCGCCCTCACCCGTGGCGGCCTCGTGCGAAATGGCACGCTTTGGCGTCGTGGTGGCTGGACGCAGTGTCGACGTGCCGAGCTCGTATCCGACAGTACCGACACCGTCACCTCGTGGGTCGAGAGCATTATTGTCGTTCGGAGTCGCGAGCAGTAACGCGGTGGCCAGCACAGCGAAGACCAGCCCTCCGATCACGAGCATACGGCGCGCACGTCCGGGAACAGTTCGCCAGGCATCTTTCACGGCGCGTACGGGGCTCTGGTCAAGGGCACGTTCCGATAGTTGGCGCAGTTCAGCCGGCAGGTGTAACACCGCCAACCAGCTTCGTCGAAACGGCGCATTATCAGGCTCGGCCGGATCGGATCCCTCCCCGGTGAAGCGATGGGTGCGCCCGGGAATTCGTGAGGAAGCCGCAGTCGACCGGTCCTTTTCTGGCCCGGAGTCGGCAACGGCACACGGGTGCGCCCACTCGAACAACCGCGCGATCAGTTCCTCGGCCACGCGGAGAAGGATCGGATCCGGAGTGGACTGGCTGAGCCTGACTTTGAGACCCAGCCACCGCTCATCCGACCGACCGCCCGGAACACGCTCCAAGACCTCTGCGCTCAACGCCACCACAGATTCCCAGATCTCCGATTCTTCTCGGTGGCGCCGTGCCTCGATCGGGCCGGTACCGGCTCCCAGTTGAGCCACTCGGCCCATCCCCGCGAGCACTGGGGTGCCCCGGGAGTCGAACATGACCCGTGAGCTGGTCAGGCTACGATGCCAGAATCCGTTCTCGAACAACCCGAGTACGGCGGTGATGATCGGCACCAGGATATTCACCGCCTCACCCGGCTGGAGCAGACGACGATCCAGCAACTGCCTGAGAGTGCCGCCGGCGAGGTGGGGCAGCACAAGTACCACCCCGCCACCGGGCGAGGTTCCTATGTCGTTCAGGCCGAGTACGTGCGGATTGGCGACCTCCGTCAGAACCCGCACCTCGAGGTCGATCGAAGACGGTTCGACGGCTGAGTGCAACATCTTCAGGGCAACCAGGTCGCCCACCTCGAAGTCAGCGTGCCGCAACGACGGGTGCGCGTTCCTGGCAATCGAGGGTCCGAGGGTGTTGATGTCTACGCCCGCGTGGGCGGGTACGGCGGCATCCACCCTATGACCGAGATACACCGTCGCCCGGCTGCCACGCCCGAGCAGCCGGATGATCCGATGCCCGATGAGTAGTTGGGGCCCGTCTTCCACTGCGGGAGCGACGAGAGGCGAGATCGGTTGCTCGGCCCGCGGCTGAAACCGCGAAGAGAGCGCCTCTGTGGCGCCGAACGATCCACCCTGCACCGAATCACGTTCGACGTCAACTTTTCGGCCGGGCAAGCCCTGCCTCTTTCTCCACATACTCCGAGTTTCCGCGCTGCGCGCCGCGTGGACCCACTGTGTCCGCTTATGGGGAGTATGCGTCGCAGTCGGGAGGTTGTGGAGGATAAGTGGTCCCTCCTGACCCTCACCCGGGGCAGCTGACAGGTACGGGTGTGGTTCTTCGATATCCTTGGAGGTATGGCACGCAGCAAGGACGAGAAGTCGTCGAAGAAAAAGAAGAAGAAGTCCGACGGCCGCTTCAAGCAGATGTGGCAGGTCTTCAAGATGACCCGCCGGTACGACCCGAACGCGCAGTGGTTCATGGCGCTCGGGTTCATCCTCCCGGTGCTTGCCGCACTCGTTTTCGTTCTCGTATTTCCCCCAGGCAATGGCTTCGCGATCGGCATGTGGATCGTCGCGGGCGTTATGGGCGGGCTGCTGATCGCGCTGATCATCCTCGGGCGACGCGCCGAGCGGGCGGCGTATTCGCAGATCGAGGGCCAACCCGGTGCCGTGGGTGCCATTCTGCGCAGCCCCCTCCGCAAGGGCTGGCGTGGCAGTGAGATGCCGGTCTCGGTCAACCCGAAGACCCAGGATGCCATCTACCGTGCCGTCGGGCGGGGCGGGGTTGTGTTGATCAGTGAGGGCCCCAAGGGCCGAATGAATCGGATGGTCGAGGACGAGCGCCGCAAAGTGCAGCGCGTGTTGCCCAACGTTCCGGTGACCACCATGAATGTCGGCCCCGACGACAATGCGGTTCCACTGCACAAGATCGTCGGCAAGTTGGCGAAGATCAAGCCGGTGCTGACGAAGGCCGAAGTGCTCGCGGTGAGCAACAGGCTCACATCACTCAGCGACAAGGGTCTGCCGATCCCCAAGGGTGTTGACCCGTTCAAGGTCAAGGCACAGCGACCGCGCTGAGCGAAGTGCGGCCGCTGGCTCGGCAGGCGCAGGACCGAGTGCCCCCGGGCAACAGGCTTGAAGCCGAATAGCACGGAGTCGACAGACTCCGAGCGCCGGAATGCGAGAGGTTCAGGCGCGAATGAGAACCGTGCCGGCGACCTTGTCGTGGAATCCCCGCTGGTCGGAGTCCCAGACCATAGCCGGAATGGCCAGACCCAACAGCACACTGCGCACGACCGGCCGCCACAACCCGGCGGGTTGACCCGTCAGGGTGATCACGCGCATCCCGACCAGCCGATGCCCGATACTGCCGCCGATCACCGTGATGGCGATGATCTGCAACCCGACGAAGATCAGTGTCGAAGCCCAGCCGTTGTAATCGAAGAACGCCCACGAGATCACCGCGGCTATTGCCAGGTCGATGAACAGTGCGCCGAAACGCCGACCGACCCGGGCCACCGAGTGCTTTCCCGAGACTGGCAGCCCCAACCGTTCGCCGGGAAATCTGCTCGGTGCCACGTCTCCGAAGGTACGGCGGTAAGATTTGTCTGCTGACACGACGCGATTCTATCGCGTCGGCCAGAACGTAACATGCTCGAAACATGGGCGTCACCGGCCAGAAATGCCGCCCCGGTAGGGTGTATCCGGTTGCCGTGGGCAGCCGCCCGGTCAGAATCAACAGGCCCGTTCGACACAAGAAGAGCTCGATCAATCCAGTGGGAGACACCGTCATGTTCACCGACCCAGCCGAGGTACTCGCGTTCATCGCCGAGACCGACGTCAAATTTCTCGACATCCGGTTCACCGATATGCCGGGAACCCAACAGCACTTCAACGTTCCGGCCGCCACCGTCGACGAGGACTTCTTCACAAGCGGCCAACTGTTCGACGGTTCGTCCATGCGCGGATTCGCCACCATCCACGAGTCCGACCTGCAGCTGATCCCGGATGTGACCACTGCGTACGTAGACCCGTTCCGTATGGAGCGAACCCTGATCATGCTGTTCGACATCTATAACCCGCGCAGCGGGGAGATCTACTCCCGCGACCCGCGGCAGGTTGCCCGGAAGGCTGAGAAGTACCTGGTTTCCACCGGAATCGCTGACACCGCGTACTTCGCTGCCGAGGCCGAATTCTACATCTTCGATGACGTGCGGTACGAGGTGAACGAACACTCCAGCTTCTATGCCGTCGACTCCGACGAGGGCGCCTGGAACTCCGGTCGCAACGAGAAGGACCAGCATGGCCGCGGCGGAAACCTGGCCAACAAGACACCATTCAAGGGCGGTTACTTCCCGGTCAGCCCTGTGGACCAGCACGCGGACATCCGCGACGACATCTGCTTGAAGCTCGCCGAGGCGGGTCTCGAGGTCGAGCGCAGTCACCATGAGGTGGGCACCGGCGGCCAGGGCGAGATCAACTACCGGTTCGACACCATGGTGGGCGCCGCTGACGACGTGTTGACCTTCAAATACATCGTGAAGAACACGGCCCAGGAGTGGGGAAAGACTGCCACTTTCATGCCGAAGCCCCTGTTCGGCGACAACGGTTCGGGCATGCATGTGCACCAGTCACTCTGGCGTGACGGCAAACCACTGTTCTACGACGAGACCGGGTACGCCGGGCTCAGCGACCTGGCGCGCTGGTACATCGGCGGACTGCTCAAGCACGCTCCGGCCGTGCTGGCGTTCACCAACCCATCGGTGAACTCGTACCGCCGGTTGGTGCCCGGATTCGAGGCACCGGTGAACCTCGCGTATTCCGCCGGCAACCGCTCCGCCTGCATCCGCATTCCGATCACCGGTCACCAGGCCGCGGCGAAGCGCATCGAGTTCCGTGTTCCGGATGCCACCGGCAACCCCTACTTCGCGTTCGCGGCCCAGCTGATGGCCGGCCTCGACGGGATCAAGAATCGGATCGAGCCGAACGCCCCGATCGACAAGGATCTCTACGAGCTCCCGCCTGAGGAGGCCAAGAGCATTCCCCAGGTGCCGGACACTCTTGAGGGCGCGCTGGCGGCGTTGGAGGCCGACCACGAGTTCCTGCTCGAGGGCAACGTGTTCACCAAGGATCTGATCGAGACCTGGATCAGCTACAAACGCGAACACGAGATCAAGCCGATGGCGCACCGCCCGCACCCCTACGAGTTCGAGCTGTACTACAGCGTTTGAGCGCTCAGCCCTTCACTGCGCCGGCCAGCGCGAACGATCCGCCGACGCCGCGGGAGATGATCACGTAGAGGACGATCACCGGCACTGAGTACAGGATCGAGAATGCGGCCAGCTGGCCGTACGCGATCGCGCCATACTGGCCGAAGAACGCGTAGATGCTCACCGCCGCGGGCTGTTTCGACGGCGACAGCAGCAGTATGAACGGTACGAAGAAGTTTCCCCAGGCCTGAATGAACACGAAGATGAACACGACGGCGATTCCCGGGCGCATCAACGGCACCACGATCACGCGCAGAGCCTTCATCGCCGAAGCCCCGTCGACCCAGGCAGCCTCCTCCAGGCTGATGGGCACCGAGTCCATGAAGTTCTTCGCCATCCAGATCGCGATTGGCAGAGCAGCCGCCGACATGAAGAGGATGACCCCCCACAGCGAGTCGAGCAGGTTGAACTGCACGAACAGGCTGTACACCGGCACCATGATTGCCGTGATCGGCAGTGTGGTTCCGAACAGGACCGTATACATGAACGGCTTGTTGTAGCGCGCCTGATAGCGCGACAACGGGTACGCGGCCAACACTGCAACCACCACGGTGATCACGGCGGTTCCGAGTGAGAGAAGCAAACTGTTCCACAGGGGCCCGAACGCCAGCTCCGGAGTAAGCACAGCGCTGAAGTTCGACAGCGTGAAACTCTGCGGCACCTGGGTCTGATAGCTCGCCTTCGGGTCAATTGATGCCAACACCATCCATACCAATGGAATGAGAAAGCACAACCCGATCACGATCAGGATCACATTCGCCAACAGCCGGGGCACCGCCTTGCCCGGCAGGGCAACGCTCACTCCCGAAGCGCGCCGTGAGGCCCGGCTCGAGGTGCCCGGGCCAGCCTTCGTGATCGGCGCGGTCATTTGACCTGATCCTCCGATCTCAGAAGCAAAACATAGATCGTCGCGAAGATCGCACCGACCACGAGCATGATGGTCGCAATGGCCGTGCCGTACCCGATGTCGCCGAACTGGAATGCCTCGTGGTAGGCAAGAACCGGAAGGGTGCTGGAAGCGCTGGCCGGCCCGCCTTTGGTCATCACCCAGATCAGGGTGAACACCGAGAGAGTCTGCAAGGTGATCAACATCAGGTTGGTGGAGATCGACGTCTTGATCATGGGCAGAGTGATGTAGATCAATCGCTGCACTCCCCCTGCACCGTCGACCATCGCCGCCTCGGTGATCTCGGTCGGCACATCTTGGAGCGCAGCCTGGTAGACGAGCATCGAGAATGCCGTGCCCCGCCAGACATTCGCAAGGATGATCGCGACCATCGGAAAACTGAACAGCCAGTTCGGCCCGGTGACTCCGATCAGCGCCAACAACTGATTGAGTGTGCCGTCATTGGAGAAGTAGGCGTACGCGATGAATGCAGCCACGATTTCCGGAAGCACCCAAGCGGCGACGACCAACGTGCCGACGATCGAGCCGACGACATGGTTGGCACGCTGCATCAGGAGGGCGATCGACATGCCGAGCACGTTTTGGCCGATGATCGCCGAGACGATGACGAACACCAGAGTGACGATCAGCGAGAGAGGAAAGACCGGGTCGTTCATCAGGTCGACGTAGTTCTTCAATCCGATGAATTGCGGATTCTTCGCGTTGGGTCCCGAGAGCGCCGAGTTCGTGAACGAACCATAGAACGACCAGATCACCGGACCCAACAGGAAGGTTGCCAGCAGAAGCACACTGGGCACGAGAGGGAGCGCCCGACCGAGGCGACCTGCAGTGCGGTGCGGATGCGGCCCTCCCGTGGGGAGGGCCGCATCGTGCTTGACCAGCGGTTGTGCGGTCACGGGCTATTGCTTGGTCACCATGTCGGCACCGACGATTCCTTCAACCGCCGTGTCATACGCCGCCGCCGCCTCTTGCGGGGTCTGCTTGCCGGTGATCACCGATTCCGTCGCCGTCTGGGCGGCCGAGGAGATCTTCGGGTAGTCGCTGGTGGCCGGACGGTAGTGCGTGACCGAGACCGCGTCGGTCACCGCCTTCTGGAACGGGTTCGCTGCGAGATACGTGGGCTCAGCCGCGACATCCGTGCGCACGGCGATCTGCGAAGCGGCAATGGCGTACGACAAAGCGTTGTCGTGGTTCAACGCCAGCGACATGAACTCGAATGCCAGATCCGGGTTCTTCGTCGTGGCACTCGCTGCCAGCGTCCAACCTCCGGACATGCTCACGCCACCGGGTGCCTCACCATTCTGCGTCGGGAACAGCGCAGTGCCGACGTCTGTGGTGTAGGCCGGCCACGGGAACGGGCCACCCTTCTCCCAGAAGGACGGGGTGTACGAACCCTCGACCGTGCCGCCCGCCTTGGCCTCGGGCATCAGGGTTCCCAGTACCGTCTTCCAGACGTTCGGATCCAGGGCCTCGGCCGGGGTCACCGCGTAGCCGTCTTTGTAGAGCGTCTCGAGGAAGGTCAGCGAGTCGATGAAGCCTTGCGAGCCGACGATCCACTTCTTGGCCGAGGCGTCATAGAGTCCCAACCCATTGCCTGTGCCGTAAAGCAACTCATAGAAGCTCTGCATCACCGTTCCCTCGCCGGTGCCGGTGCCGGCGTACATCGTGAACGGCACCACCCCCGGCTCGGCAGCCTTGATCTTGGCCGCGGTGTCAAGGATGTCCTGCCACGTCTTCGGCTGCCACGGCAGTGTGATGTTCGCCTTCTTCATGACCGGGATGCTGTACCAGATGACCCGAGTGTCGGTGCCGAGGGAGATCGCGTAAATACTGCCATCATCGCCCTGGCCCGCCGCCTTTGCGCCCTCGTTGAACTGCGACCAGTCGGGCCACGTTTTCAGGTACGTGTCGAGGTTCAGGAGGTAGCCGGCTTCGATGTCGCTCTTCACCTGGAAGGTGTCTTCATAGAAGACATCTGGGGCGGTGGATGCCGACCGCAACGACAGCGACAGCTTGGTGTCATAGTCGGTGTCGGTGGCGGTCACCGGTTGAAGTTCTACCGTGACATTTTTGTGCGTTGACTCGAACTCGGTCTTCACGCTCGTCATCAGGGTGTTCATCGCGGTGAACGTGTCCGACTGCAAATACTGCACCTTGAGGGTGGCAGGCCCGGCCTGTTCGCTCGGCGCAGAGCTGCTGCCGTTGTCGTTCGGGCTGGAGCCCGACGAACAGCCTGCGAGCAGAACCATGCTGCCAACAGCGATGGAAGCAATGATCGGAATGCGTCTGGACATGATGCTCCTTTGCGGTCAGTCGCGATGAACATCCGTCCTGGTCTCGGCAATCATCGCCTTACCCGGAGCATACTCAGGGGGTCGGGCCGGTGGCAGGGCTCACCTCACGGAGAAGTGTTGCCGGTGGGGTTCGCGGGTTCGGCATCCGTGACGAGGTCCATCTCCTTCCGTATCCGGCGACAGGCTGCCCGTGGGATCACCTTCCGCCGGCCTCGCCGGGATGGCGACACCTGGAGGATCACCTCGCCGATCAGAACCTCAGCCCGTGGACGGGGGCGGTTTTTTGAGCGTGGGGTAGAAGTGACGCTCGAAGACCACGCGTGCGCGCCGGGTGGCCGCCAGGTAGTCCTCCTCGAGCACGGCTGCCTGTCCGGGCGCATAGCCGCACAGTCTCGCAATGCCATCGAGTTGTTGCCAGTCCGTCGGCAACACGTCTGAGGTCTTGTTCGTCCACAGAGTTATTGCACTGCGGATGCGCGTGCTGAGCAGCCATGCCGAGCGCAGTTTTCGGGCATCTGACTCGGTCACCAGGTCGTGGGCGCGGGCGATATTCAACGCCACCAGCGTCGAAGTGGTGCGCAGCTCCGGAATGGAAGCGGCGTGCTGCAATTGGATCAACTGCACAAACCACTCCACGTCGCTGAGCGAACCGGTGCCCAGTTTCAGGTGGCGCCGGCGATCGACTCCGTGGGGCAGTCGCTCGTTCTCGACCCGGGCCTTTATTCGCTTCACCTCCCGCACTTGTACATCGGTGATCTCGGTCGGATA
This sequence comes from Homoserinimonas sp. OAct 916, assembly GCF_003260275.1. Lineage (GTDB taxonomy): Bacteria > Actinomycetota > Actinomycetes > Actinomycetales > Microbacteriaceae > OACT-916. The sequence goes on from NZ_QJHB01000006.1 coordinate 240,007, forward strand.
ACGTACCCGGTCGGCGACCGCCTCGAAGTCGGCGATCAGCCCCGCGTCTCCGGCCACGCCCCGCGCACGCAGAAGGGCCTGCGCCTCCCAGGTGAGCGACCAGCGCTCGTAGTAGCTGCGGTAGGAGGCCAGAGAACGCGCGACCGGGCCGTTGCGCCCCTCCGGGCGCAGGTCGGAGTCGAGATCGAACGGGAGAACCGTATCCTCGGTCAGCTTCTTCAGCTGTGAGACCAGCTTTCCCGCTTCACCACTGCCGCCATCGTTGGACTCGGCGCGGTACACGTACAGTACGTCGGCATCGGAGCCGAATCCGAGCTCCGCCCCGCCGTACCGGCCCATGGCGATCACTGCGAACTCGATCGCTGCCCCACCCCCCGCCTGCTCGCGGCGGCACGCCGCCAGAACTCCCTCGATCAGGAACGTGTTCACGTCGGAGAGTGCCCGGCCCAGTTCGTCGGCCGTGCACACGCCGAGTATCGACGAGAGCGCAAGCCTGAGCAGCTCCCGGCGCCTGACGGCGCGCAGGGCGCGTGCCGCTGCCTCGGCGCCGGTGTGGCGGGCGAGGATCGCGCCCGCCTCCACCCGCAGGGGTTCCAATGGCCGAGGCACCAGTTCGGCTTGGTCCTCGAGCCAGGCGGTTGCTTCGGGAATGCGCTCCAGCAACTCCCCCACAAATCGGGATCCGGACAGAACCCGGGTGAGCCTCTGCGCGGCGCCGGAGGAATCCCGCAGCATGCGGAGGTACCAGTGGGTGGTGCCGAGGGCATCACTCAGTCGACGGAAGGCGAGCAGCCCATAATCTGGGTCGGCTCCCTCGGCGAACCACTGCAGCAGTACGGGCAGCAACAGGCGTTGGATATCGGCTCGGCGGGAGACCCCATTCGTCAGGGCAACCATGTGCCCGAGGGCCCCGGCCGGATCGCGGAATCCGATGGCAGCCAGGCGCGAGGCAGCCTGGTCACTGGTGAGCACCTGCTCGCCATCATCCAGTGCCGCGACGGCGGCCAACAACGGTCGGTAGAACAGTCGTTGGTGGAGACCACGCACTCGGCGCTGCACATCGGTCCACACGCGGGTGATCTCGTCAGCCGTACCGGCGAGTCCCGAGGCTCGAGCCAGGATCCGGCGGCCCGCCGCGTCTGCGGGCATCAGGTGGGTGCGTCTCAGTTTCTGCAGTTGCAGGCGATGCTCGAGGAGGCGCAGCACGCGGTAGTCTCTGGCGAACTCCACGGCCTCGGCCCGTCCGATGTACCCGTGCGCGGCCAAGGCCTCCAATGCCTCCAGGGTTCCGGCCACCCGAATCTCTGGATCGGCTCGCCCATGCACGAGTTGCAGCAGCTGCACCGTGAACTCGACGTCGCGCAGCCCACCGACGCCGAGTTTCAGTTGGAGTTGCGCCTCGTCATCCGGGATCGAATCGGTAACCCGCTGCCTCATGCCCTGTACCGACTCGACGAAGTTCGGCCGGCCCGCACTCTCCCACACGCGTGGTGACACTGCCTCGACGAATGAGGCACCCAGTTCGAGGTCACCGGCCAGTGGCCTGGCCTTGAGCAACGCCTGGAACTCCCAACTGTCAGCCCAGCGGTCGTAATACGCACCGAAGGAGTCAAACGTGCGCACGAGGGCACCGTCCTTACCCTCGGGGCGCAGGTTGGCGTCGACCTCCCACAGCGCCGGTTCCGCTCCGTCTTGGGCGAGCCCACGCATGGTGAGTTGGGCGAGCTTGGTGGCGATGTCCAGGTGGTGCTCGGGCGCCTCGGGGTCGGATGACGCAACGAAGAGAACATCGACGTCACTGACGTAGTTGAGTTCGCGGGCGCCCGCCTTGCCCATCCCGATGATTGCGAGCCGGGTCGTCTGCACGGCTTCCGCGCTGAATCGGCTGGGGCCGGCACACAGATGGTCGCGGGCGATCGCGAGAGCGGCGTCCAGTGCGGCGCCGGCGAGGTCTGAAAGCACCCCGGTCACCTCGCCGATCACCTCGACCGGGTCGGCTGCTTCCAAGTCCCAGGCCGCCAGTCGGGCGAGCTCTGCCCGGTAGCGCACGCGCAACAGGTCCCAAGAGGTCTCGAGATCGTGCGCCTGCCCGATTGCGTCTGGCCGAAGCCGTGCGGCCAGTTCCTCGCGGGTCGGCAGGCCTTCCAGCGGCCGCGTGAGCACGTCAAGCTGGTCCGGATGCCTCAGGAAGAAGTCGACCAGACCGGAAGAAGCACCCGCGACCTGAGCCAGTCGTTCCACGGCACCATCAATGCGCAGGATCCTCTGGAACTGGTCGGGAGAACGGCGATTCAATTGGATGAGCGCGGCCACCGCCTGGTCCGGGTCGGCCGTGAGCCCCAGTAGGTGTAGCAACCAATCGGTGGGCAGCGCGAGCTCCTGCTGCGCGGCCGCCAGGTCTGCGGCACCGCGCCCGAGGTCGCTGAACCCGGCTCGGGCGATCTCGGTCAGCGTCGGGGATGAGCCGGTCATGGCCGGTGTGCGCCGTGCGCCATTGTCAGAGTATTTCGAGGTTGCTGCGCAACTCGTACGGGGTCACCTGCGCGCGGTACTCGCGCCAATCCTGGCGCTTGTTCAGCAACACATAGTTGAACACCTGCTCCCCCAGGGTTTCGGCGACCAGTTCAGACTCCTCCATGAGCGAGAGTGCGTGGTCAAGAGAGGATGGCAGCGGGTTGTAGCCCAGCGCGCGGCGTTCCGAGTCGCTGAGGGCCCAGACGTCGTCTTCGGCCTCGGGAGCGAGCTCGTAGCCCTCTTCGATGCCCTTGAGACCGGCCGCGAGCATCAACGACAGGGCCAGATAGGGATTCGCCGCTGAGTCGATCGCCCGGTATTCGACGCGGGCGCTCGTGCCCTTGCCCGGCTTGTACAGTGGCACCCGAATCAACGCAGACCTGTTGTTGTGGCCCCAACAGACGAAGCTCGGTGCCTCACCGCCGCCCCACAGCCGTTTGTAGGAGTTCACGAACTGGTTCGTGACCGCCGTGATCTCCGGTGCGTGGCGCAGCAGGCCCGCCATGAAATTGCGGCCGGTCTGGGAGAGCTGGTAGCGAGCGCCAGCCTCATAGAACACGTTCGAGTCACCCTCGAACAACGACATGTGGGTGTGCATTCCGCTACCCGGCTGATTCGCCAGCGGTTTGGGCATGAACGTTGCGTGCACGCCTTCTTCGATGGCGACCTCCTTCACCACGGTTCGGAAGGTCATGATGTTGTCAGCCGTGGTCAACGCGTCCGCGTAGCGCAGATCGATCTCGTTCTGGCCCGGACCGGCTTCGTGGTGACTGAACTCGACCGAGATGCCGAGGTCTTCGAGCATGCGCACCGAGCGTCGGCGAAAGTCGTGCGCCGTGCCGCCGGGAACATTGTCGAAGTACCCGGCAGAGTCGACCGGCTCAGGCCCGTCGGCTCCGAACTTCGAAGATTTGAGCAGGTAGAACTCGATCTCTGGATGCGTGTAGAACGTGAAACCGCGCTCCGCCGCCTTCGCGAGCGATCTCTTCAACACGTTCCGCGGATCTGCTACGGCGGGTTCGCCGTCGGGGGTGGTGATATCGCAGAACATTCGCGCCGTGGGGTCGATATCGTCGCGCCACGGCAGGATCTGGAAGGTGCTCGGATCTGGAACAGCGAGCAGATCGGATTCGAACAGCCGACTGAGCCCCTCGATCGCGGAACCATCGAACCCGATCCCCTCGGCGAAGGCCCCCTCGGTCTCGGCCGGCGCGATGGCCACCGACTTGAGTTGGCCGACCACATCGGTGAACCACAATCGAACGAACTTGATCCCCCGCTCCTCGATGGTGCGGAGCACGAAGTCACGTTGTTTGTCCATCGGCGGCCTCTTCTCTTCGCCTTTCAGGCTACTGGGTACGAAGGCCCGGTTGCTCTCCGGCATTCCGAACTCCGCGGATGAGCCGCCAGAATCTGTGGTTACTAGACTGGCGGCATGTCTGACCCACTTTCGTCGCTCTCAGGTTCCGAGCCTGCCCACTACACAGCGCCCTCCCAGAATCTCAAGCGCGTTCGCACCCGACACTTCCAGACGGCGAAGCAGCAGGGTATCCGAATCACGGGACTGACCAGTTACGACCAGCTCACCGCGGCCATCTTCGACAAGGCGGGAATCGACTTTCTTCTGGTGGGAGATTCGGCGGCCAACAATGTCTTGGGCTATGACACCACTCTCCCGGTTACGGTGGACGAACTCATCCCGTTGACGCGGGCCGTCGCCGGTGCGGTGACACGCGCGTTCGTCATCGCTGACATGCCGTTCGGCTCCTACGAGTCGGGCCCCGACCTGGCGCTTGCAACCGCTGTGCGATTCATGAAGGAGACCGGTGCGCACGCGGTCAAGCTCGAGGGCGGGGTGCACAGTGCGCCGCAGATTCGCCGCATCGTGGATGCCGGTATCCCCGTGATGGCGCACATCGGCTTCACCCCGCAGAGCGAACACGGCCTGGGTGGCCATTTGATCCAGGGCCGCGGGGCGGCGGTCGACGCACTGATCCAGGATGGTCTGGCAGTGGAGGACGCCGGCGCGTTCGCAGTGGTTCTGGAAATGGTGCCCGCAGAAGCCGCAGCCAAGGTCACCGAGACGCTCACCATCCCGACCATCGGGGTGGGCGCTGGGCCCGACGTCAGCGGCCAGTTGATGGTGTGGACGGATTTCGCCGGCCTGGGCAGCGGCCGCGTGCCGAAGTTCGTGAAGCAGTACGCGAATCTCAACCAGGTGCTCACCGATGCGGTCACCGCATTTCGGGAAGACGTGGCCGATGGGGCGTACCCCACGGCCGAGCACAACTACGAGTAGCCCGCCGGCTCAGCGGCCCTCGGCCGCATCATCCTCGGCCCACTTGCGGCTGTTCGCGCGCAGAACCTCCAGCCCGTGTTCGGCCTCGGCACGCGTGGCGAATGGGCCGGCCCGGTCTACAGACGGCGACATGCGGCCGTGCTCCACCTCGCCCGTGACGAGGTTGTACCAATACTTTTCATCGGTTTCGATACCATCGGTGTCCATGAAGTGGCTCCTTCGCTCAGGGGTTCGCGTCGGCTGAGTTCGCTGATGCCGGCAGGGGTTTCGGTTCGGGTGACCCCGGTCTGCGCCCGCGGATCTGAATGCCTAGACTTGATCCTATGCCTAAGGATTCGCTCGGTCACCTCATTCCCGGGCGCATCGCCCCCGCACGCAGGGTGCCGGCTCATATCGTGCGCCCGCCCTACATCGGCAAAGCCGCGCCGGACCCGTTCACCGGATCCGATGTGAAGAACGCCGATACCATTGCCCGCATCCGCACCGCCGGTTCGATCGCCGCCCGGGCGCTGCAGGCAGTGGGCGAGGCCGTCAGGCCGGGAGTCACCACTGATGAACTCGATGTGATCGGCCACGAATTTCTCATTGCCCAGGATGCCTATCCGTCGACGCTCGGCTATCGTGGCTACCCGAAATCGGTGTGCAGTTCGGTGAACGAGGTGATCTGCCACGGCATCCCAGACGACACAGTGCTCGAGGATGGCGACATCGTCAACATCGACATCACCGCCTACGTCGATGGTGTGCACGGTGACAACAACGCCACATTCATCGTGGGCACGGCTTCCGACGAGGTGACTCAGCTGGTCGACAGAACCCGCGAGGCGCTGGCGCGCGGTATCAAGGCGGTCGCCCCAGGCCGCCAGGTCAACGTGATCGGCCGCGCCATCGAGTCGTACGCGAAGAGATTCGGCTACGGAGTGGTGCGCGACTTCACCGGGCACGGAGTGGGCGAGGCGTTCCACTCCGGCTTGATCATCCCGCATTACGATTCTGCCCCCACCTACGACACCGTGATGGTGCCAGGCATGGTGTTCACCATCGAACCGATGCTCACCCTGGGCACGCACGAGTGGGACATGTGGGCGGATGACTGGACCGTCGTCACCCGAGACAAGTCGATCACCGCCCAGTTCGAGCACACGCTGGTGGTCACCGAGCGCGGTGCAGACATTCTCACCCTTCCCTGAGTGCGCCTAGGCTGGATGCCATGACGGAGAAGACGGCCATCGGAATCGACATCGGCGGAACCGGCATCAAAGGCGGCGTGATTGATCTGGCCACCGGCGACCTCGTATCCGAGCGGGTGAAGGTCGCTACTCCGGAAGGCGGCCGTCCGGATGACATCATCGAGACCACGCGGGAAATCCTTCACCAGCTGGCGCCCGATGATCACACACTGCCGATCGGGGTCTGTTTTCCAGCGGTGATCAAGAACGGCCGAACCATGTCGGCCGCGAATGTCTCCAAGAAGTGGATCGGCCTGGCCGCAGAGGAGCTGTTCGAGAAGGGACTGGGCGCGCCCATCCATTTCGTGAACGACGCGGATGCCGCCGGCTACGCCGAGGCGCAGTTCGGCGCGGCCCGGGGGGTCACCGGCGTGGTCGTGCTCACCACCCTGGGAACCGGCATCGGTTCGGCACTGATCAATGACGGAGTGCTGGTGCCGAACACCGAATTCGGACACCTGGAGATCGACGGCCACGACGCCGAGTCAAAGGCATCGAACGCCGCGCGTGTGCGTGAGGACCTCGACTGGAAGAGATGGGCCAAACGCCTCCAGCGCTATTACGAGACGCTGGAGATGTTGCTCTCCCCCGATCTGATCCTGGTGGGCGGCGGTGTCTCGAGGTCGTACGAGGAGTTTCTGCCGTTGCTGGATCTGAAGACGCCGATCAAGCCGGCGGTTCACCGCAACAACGCCGGCATTCTGGGCTCAGCTGCCCTCGCCAACAGGTTCCCCGGTTAGCGCGCGCAGCACTACGCGGGCTGAGCGATCGTGAAGAAAAAGCCACCGCGACGCCCAAGCCTCAGTCCCCCGCGACGTCCACCTCACGGCCCGTCGCAGGGCGCACCCAACTCACTCCCGCGTACCGCTGAGGGGCCAACATCGGCGCATAATTCGGCTTAATTTGGCGCGGGAGATGCCGATTGTGACCCCTCGCCGAGTGGGTGAGATGTGGGTGAGATGTGGGTGAGAGGTGGGTGAGAGGTGGGTGGAGGGTGGGTGCGAATGGGCCAGCTATTACGCCGGGTTCTGTCCCGGTCACGATGCGCCGTGCGGCACCCCGTGACCATGGACGGCCATCTATCTACGAACTGCGTTGCCGCAGCCCTCCAGCAGTCTACCCGAAGACTCGGCGAGCAGCCTTGGCGTCTTCTGTCTGACCTTGCTCCGGACGAGGTTTACCGAGCCGACCAGGTCACCCTGGCCTCTGGTGGTCTCTTACACCACCGTTTCACCCTTACCGCGGGCCGAAGCCCGTGGCGGTCTGTTTTCTGTGGCACTGTCTCGCGGGTTGCCCCGGGTGGGTGTTACCCACCGTCCTGCTCTGTGGAGCCCGGACGTTCCTCGGCAGCTGTTGCATCCGTGCGGATGCCCCAACCGACGCGACCGTCTTGCCGACCCATTCGCACAACAAGTCTACCGGGCAGGGTGCGCACACCGGCATCCGGGGCACGCCACCCGTCACGCCGTATCGGTGGCTCCCCGACTCCTGCGCTCCCGGGCTGCCAGTCTCGTGGCTCCCACGCTCCGTGCCTCGGCGACTCCGCGACATCCGGGCTCCGGGTACACCGGCACGCACCGACCGGGACTCAGATGTTCGTGCTGCGCTACTCAGGAAGCCTCGAGCAGCCCGAAACTGGACTTGAGGTCCATTGCGCGGTTGGCTGCGGCATCGGCCCGGGCGTTCTGCTCGCGTGGAATCCACTCGAAGGTCACGGGCACGGAGCCGATGAGCCCACGCGCCTCGGCGGCCAGCACCTGCATGTCGGGATGCTTGATCTTCCAGCGCCCGCTCATCTGCTCGACGACCAGCTTCGAGTCGAGCCGGACATGGATCTGCGGCTGGGGGTCCAGCGCCAACGCGCGCCTGATTCCCTCGATCATGCCGTGGTACTCGGCGACGTTGTTCGTGGCAACGCCCAAGAATTTGCCGATCTCGGCGAGCACCTCGCCGGTGGCGGCGTCCATCACTACCGAGCCGCTGGCCGCTGGGCCCGGGTTTCCGCGGGACCCTCCGTCGGCCTCCACGATGAGACGCCGCATCACAGGCCCGACTCGTCGGTGCGCACAAGGATGCACGCGCTCTCCGGGCACAGCACCACCTCATCTGCGGGTGTGTTCCGAATGGCTTGCAGGTCGGTCGGGGTGAGCGCCATGTTGCTGCCCTGTGAGACACCGCCCTGCAAGAGGCCGGCGCCCACACCGTAACGGGCGCGCTGCTTCTCGTAGAGCTCCACCAGATCAGCCGGCAACGCGTTCACGAGAGCGGCCCGATCCTGCTGGATCTTCTCGCGTTCCCGGTCGATATCGGCCATCAGGTCTGCCTTGGTGCTCTCCAGCGCTTCTTGGCGTTGCCGTACTTCGTCCCGTTCCGCCTGCACCGACGTGATGGATGCCTCGATCTCCTCGACACGCTCCATCACGCTGAATTCGATCTCTTCCAGATCATTACGGCGCTTGTTGAGCGCCGCAATATCAGTGTCCAGCGCCTGGGCATCCTTGGCGGTGGCGGTCGCCGCTCGCTCAGAATTGCGTTGGATGCGGGCCTGAACCACCGCAACATCGGATTCGATCCGGGAGATCTCGAGTTCGGCATCCTCCCGCTCACCTTCGTGCAGGTTCAGGCGGGACGTGATCTCCGACGCTTGGGCGTGCAGTTGTTCGAGCTCGGCCAATTGCGGCAGAGTCTTCACGGAATGGTCCAACTGCTGCACCCGCGTGTCCATCTTTTGGAGGGCAAGCAGTTGCTTCTGGTCTTCGGGGCTGGCTTTCACGGCGGGTTCCTGACTTCTTCTGGATCTCTGTTGATACTACGGTGCGCCTACGGGTCTGCTGCCTCTACTGCACGATCACGAAGTCCCACGGGTCGGTGCGGAGATCACTGACTGTGATCTCGACTTCATCAAGCTCGGTACGCAGCTGTTGTGCGGCAGTTTCCAACCACAGCCATTCGCTCGCCCAGTGTGAGACATCGATCAGTGCCGGTCCGGTGCCGGAAAGGAGCGCTTGCTCCCTGGCCTCCGATGCCGGGTGGTGCCGCAGGTCTGAGGTGATATACACGTCTGACTGCACCACCGCCGGCTCTCCAAGCAAGGAGTCTCCAGCGCCACCGCAGAGTGAGACGGTGCGCACCAGTTGGTTGTAGGCGCCAGCCACCCGAATGCCAGACGCGGTTGGCGGCAGAATCGTGCCCAGCTGGCGGGCAAGTGCGCCGAGAGTGATCGGCTCACGGAGCGTCCCTACCCGGCCGATGCCGACGCGCGGGTCGGCCTGTGGCTGGATCGGCGTGGCATCCTCGAGGCCCAGACGCGTGGCGATGAGGTCGGAGACACCGTCGGTGACGACATCGGCATTCGTGTGGGCTGTGATCAGCGCGCAGTTCGCCCGGATGAGCCGGGCAAGAAGGGCCCCCTTGTACCTGTCTTCGGCCACCGAATGGATGGGCCGCAGCACGAGCGGGTGATGGGTCAGCAGCAGGTCGCACCCTTTCTCCACTGCCTCGGCGACGGTTTCAGCGACGGCATCCACGGCGAGATGAATGCTCTCGACCCCGGATGCCGGGTCGCCGGTCACCAGACCAGGGGCGTCCCACTCGGAGGCTCCCGAAACAGGCCAGAGGCGTTCGACGGCGGCCAGGACATCACTCAAGGTTTTCGACACAGCTTCAGCCTACTGATCCGGCCGACGGATGCCTGAGCCCGGCGTGATTCGGCTCCGGGATCGCGTGCAGACAATGTGGCCCCAGGATGCTCGTGTGCGATATGTTACAGGTGAGTCATCGCTGACCAGACGACCACGTGTGCCCGGCAAACCGCGACCGGATTCGGGTGCGGCGCCGTGCTGAAAAAAGGAAGAAGACATGAGCTCTTACGCAGTGATCAACCCGGCAACCGGCGAGAAGATCCGCAGCTACCCCACAAACACCGACGAGGAGCTGATGAATGCCCTCGCCGTGGCCGACAGCGCGCATACCGGCTGGTCGCGCTCGACGACGGTCGCCGAGCGTGCCGCCCTGGTCAAGCGGGTCGCCGAATTGCACGGCGAACGCCGCATCGAACTGGCCGAGATCATTGTGCGTGAGATGGGCAAGCCGATGGACCAGGCGCTCGGCGAAGTCGACTTCTGTGTTGACATCTACGGGTACTACGCCGACAACGCCGAAAGCCTGCTGGCCGACGAGCCGATCGAGCTGCTCGCCGGCGACGGTTCGGCCCTGATCCGCCGCAGCTCGCTGGGCGTGCTGCTCGGCATCATGCCGTGGAACTTTCCGTACTACCAGGTCGCCCGCTTCGCCGGCCCGAACCTCGTCATCGGCAACACCATCCTGCTCAAGCACGCGTCGCAGTGCCCGGAGTCGGCTGAGGCCATCGAGCAGATCTTCCACGACGCCGGGTTCCCGGCCGGGGCGTACACGAACATCCGCGCCACCAACGAGCAGGTCGCCGAGCTGATCGCCGACCCGCGCATTCACGGCGTCTCGCTGACCGGTTCGGAGCGGGCCGGCGCGGCCGTCGCCGAGGTGGCCGGCCGCCACCTGAAGAAGGTCGTGCTCGAGCTCGGTGGCTCAGACCCATTCATCCTGCTCTCGACCGACGACATGGACGCAACCGTGCAGGCCGCAGTGGATGCGCGCCTCGACAACAGCGGCCAGGCCTGCAACGCGGCCAAGCGCTTCATCGTCATCGACTCGCTGTACGACAGCTTCATGGAGAAGTTCACGGCTGCAGTCACCTCGGTGCGGCCAGGCGACCCGACTGCCGACGGAACCGTCCTCGGCCCGCTCTCCTCCGCCGTGGCGGCCGACCGTCTGCAGGAGCAGCTTGACACGGCCACCGCCCAGGGCGCGTCGATCATCTCCGGCGGGGATCGCGACGGAACGTACTTCCCGGCATCGATCATCACCGACATGAAGCCGGACAACGACATGTACCACGAGGAGTTGTTCGGTCCCGTGGCGACCGTCTTCAAGGTGCACGACGAGGATGAGGCGATCACGCTCGCCAATGACACCCCGTTCGGTCTGGGGTCCTACGTCTTCACCACCGACGCGGAGCAGGCGATCCGCGTCGCGAACCAGATCGAAGCCGGCATGGTGTTCATCAACCTGGTCGGCGGCGACGGTGCCGAGCTGCCATTCGGGGGCATCAAGCGCTCCGGCTCAGGCCGCGAGCTCGGCCGTTTCGGGGCCGACGAGTTCGTCAACAAGAAGATGATCCGCATCGGCGGCTGATCGACCAACCGGTGATTCTGGGCCGCGGATGACGCGGCCGAGTGAACGGGTGCCGGCCTCTCGGGGTCGGCACCCGTTTCTTCGTTCGGGTCAGTGACGATTCGGGCCAGCGACGCAGCGCCAATATTACGAGCCGATTGCGTCAGTCGAGTTGCAGAACAACCTTGCCCCGGGCTCGCCTGGACTGCAGCTTCGCGAGGGCATCCGGCGTCTGGTCGAAGCGGTACACCCGCTCCAGTTCGACACGGATCTTGCCGGGGGCGATGTCGGCCATGAGCTGCGCCAACTCCGCCCGCACGTCAGCGATGTGCGACACGCCCTCGCCCCGCACACCGCGTTCGCCGGGCACCGCGTCGCCGGAGATGGCGATCAGCAGGCCCCGTGCCGCTGCCAGATCCGAGCAGTGTCATTCTCCGCCCGCCGGTTGGCTCCTGTCCTAGTCTGATCTGAATGCCCTTCTCAATGTGCGAGAAGGACTCGGCGGAGAATGAATTGTGGTGAGAGGACGAAGTGGTGGATGACGAAGTGATGGATGCTCGAGGTTCCGATATGCGCACGAAAACGCTGCGGTACCGCGCGCCCTCCTTGCACGCGGCCGACATGTTCGCCCAGACCGGCCTCGAACAGCTGCAGGCGATCATCGACGGCCGCGTGCCGGCTCCGCCGATCAGCAGCCACATCGGGCTGCATTTCGTCAGCGTGGCCGACGGCGACGTCGTGCTGACCGCTTTGCCGGACGAGTCGCTGTACAACCCGATCGGGTCGGTGCACGGTGGCTTCGCCGCCACGTTGCTCGACTCCGCCTGCGGCTGTGCCGTGCACACCACCCTTCCAACCGGCGTCGGCTACACGACGCTGGATCTCAAGGTCTCCTTCCTGCGACCCATCACCACCGAGACCGGTATGGTCACGGCGCATGGCTGGGTGACCCGGAGCGGTCGCCGGGCCGCCTTCGCCGAGGCGGACATCCGCGACGCCGACGGCCGGGTTCTGGCCACTGCATCCAGCACCTGCCTGATCATGCCGACACAATAGGGTTCGGCTGGTGGGGCCGCGTCGGCGCCGCGCTATCCGCCCAGCGCGTCATCGACGATGTGGAGCAGCCCCACCAGTGCCGACACATCATCGAACTGGTAGCGTTCGGCCAGAACTTTGTGGTCCTGGTAGACGACCTCGGTCATTCCTATGGCGGAGCTGCGGACCAGTATGCGGCTCGGCAGATCAATGGCCAGGTTCGGGGCGGCACGCATCAGGGGCGTGTTTCAGGCACGGCTACCTCCTGAGCTGCACGCTATCCCTGACTATGCCGGCGGAACCGGTGACCTTCTCATCGTGCCGGCTGTCAGGCCTGATTCGAATGCCATCATCCTGCCCGCCTAGATGTACTGCCCAGGGAGGTTAGTTAACCGGCTAATGGGTGGGCGGCCTCCGATTGCAGTGTGGGGCCTGTGGTGATTGTATTCGTGGAGCCAGGCCGGGAGGGCGCTACGACGCGCTGACTCTGTCGC
>NZ_QJHB01000070.1 GCF_003260275.1 Homoserinimonas sp. OAct 916
TTGTCAATGGTGTCGGAGCTCTCGACCTCAAGAGTGATGATCTTCCCGGTGAGGGTCTTCACAAATATCTGCATTCCACCACGTAGACGGAGAACCAAGTGGAGGGTGGACTCCTTCTGGATGTTATAGTCAGCGAGTGTGCGGCCATCCTCAAGCTGCTTTCCGGCAAAAATCAACCTCTGCTGGTCTGGGGGGATACCCTCCTTGTCTTGGATCTTGGCCTTAACGTTATCAATGGTGTCGGAGCTTTCAACCTCAAGGGTGATGGTCTTCCCCGTAAGGGTCTTGACAAAAATTTGCATTCCACCTCGGAGCCGGAGCACCAAGTGGAGGGTGGACTCCTTCTGG
>NZ_QJHB01000071.1 GCF_003260275.1 Homoserinimonas sp. OAct 916
GAACTTCTCAGATCACTCTCTCAATGCCCAGAAACTGATCTCTCTCTCATCTCAAAAACTAGTCTCTTCTTTGCTGGATTGGTTAGGCAGCTTTTTCGAAAATGGAATCGTGCGATTGTATCGAGACGTGGCCTCCGGATGAGCTGTTGGTGAAATATCAATACATATCGGATTGCCTTATTGCCATTGCCCACTTCTCCATTCCATTGGAGCTCATATACTTTGTTCAGAAATCGGCATTCTTTCCATACAGATGGGTTCTGATGCAATTCGGGGCTTTCATCGTTCTCTGTGGCGCGACCCACTTCATAAACCTCTGGACATTCTCTATGCACTCCAAGGCCGTC
>NZ_QJHB01000072.1 GCF_003260275.1 Homoserinimonas sp. OAct 916
CGAGGAGCTGAGGAAGGCGGCGACGGAGTGGGGTGTGATGCACATAGTGAACCATGGCGTCCCGGAGGAGCTGATGGAGCGCGTGAAGGTGGCGGGGGAGAAGTTCTTCAGCCTCCCCATAGAGGAGAAGGAGAAGTACGCCAACGACCAGGCGTCGGGGAAGATCCAGGGCTACGGCAGCAAGCTCGCCAACAACGCCAGCGGCCAGCTCGAGTGGGAGGACTACTTCTTCCACTGTGTCTTCCCCGAGGACAAGCGCGACTTGTCCATCTGGCCCAAAACCCCCGCTGACTACACCGAGGTGACGAGTGAGTACGCGAAGCAACTCCGAGGCCTAGCGACGAC
>NZ_QJHB01000073.1 GCF_003260275.1 Homoserinimonas sp. OAct 916
TCGGTCGAAACTGGTAAAAATGGGTAAAAACTCCATAATTTAACATCCAAAACATCAAAAGCAAACACCAGGTAGGCCTCATTGCTTATTCAAAAACTCTAGATTAAAACATGAAATTAAACCTCAAAAGACTCAATTGAAACGGAAAACAAGTGAAGCCTTGAATCCTCAAAGGTATAGCTTGGCTCAGCTTATAGCTTAGCAGGTTGATGCAATATGGCGAATCAAGTCGATCACACGGGTGCTGTAGCCCATTTCGTTGTCATACCACGAGACAAGTTTCACAAATTTTTCGTTCAGGGCAATTCCAGCCTTGGCATCAAAGATGCTTGACCTGCTG
>NZ_QJHB01000074.1 GCF_003260275.1 Homoserinimonas sp. OAct 916
ATCCCCCCGCGGCCGAGGAAGCCGCCACCGTCGACCTTGACCCGCGTATCGAGGCGGCCACTGGCGATACGCCCCGCGGCCAGCTCGAGCCGGGCTAGGCGCGCCTCGCCGTCGCGCACGATCAGGTAGATGATCGCGGCGAGAACGCCGGGCATGATCACCAGCACCAGCAGCAACAGCGAGATGGGAGTGGGCTCCAGCGCCGAGACCGGGCCAGTCGACAACCATTGACGCGAGCCGTCGGCGGCAGGCACGGCCAGGTGGACCGTCAGCGCCCAATGGCCCGGCAGCAGGCGACTCACCAGATCGCCGTAGCGCAGGCGGGTGAGCTGGTGGCTGT
>NZ_QJHB01000075.1 GCF_003260275.1 Homoserinimonas sp. OAct 916
GAGGGTCTTCACGAAAATTTGCATTCCTCCACGGAGACGGAGAACCAAGTGGAGAGTGGACTCCTTCTGAATGTTATAGTCAGCAAGGGTCCTTCCATCCTCGAGCTGCTTGCCGGCAAAGATAAGCCTCTGCTGGTCTGGGGGAATACCCTCCTTGTCTTGGATCTTGGCCTTCACATTGTCGATGGTGTCGGAGCTCTCAACCTCCAAAGTGATGGTCTTCCCGGTGAGGGTCTTAACAAAGATCTGCATTCCTCCACGGAGACGCAAAACCAAGTGAAGGGTCGACTCCTTCTGGATGTTGTAGTCCGCCAAAGTACGGCCGTCCTCAAGCTGCTTT
>NZ_QJHB01000076.1 GCF_003260275.1 Homoserinimonas sp. OAct 916
GTGGCAGCTTAACTCTCGGTCTGCTCCCTCAGCCTCCTAATGGTGCTTCTGACCGTCACAGCAGCAGCAGTGTTCAAGGTGTAGGCACCACCGGCCTTCACTTTGCCACAGTCCTTGCAGCCCCAGATTCCGACAGCCTTCCTCTTCACGGCGTACTTTCCGCAAAACTCGCAGAAGTACTTGCTGTGCTGACTGACTTCCATCTTCTTGATCTGCTTTCGCAGACTAGCACCGTAACGGGTGCCGTATTTCCCGACAATACCGGCCTTCTTGGTTCTCTTCGTCATGGCGTTAGGGTCTGGGTGCGAAGTAGAAGTAGAAGCCGCTTGAGGATTGTGG
>NZ_QJHB01000077.1 GCF_003260275.1 Homoserinimonas sp. OAct 916
GGATGCTTGTTGGTGATGTCCCATGGGATATGTTCACTGACACATGTAGGCGATTAAGGATCATGAAGGGTTCCGAAGCAATTGGGCTAGCTCCAAGGGCCATGGAAAAGTGCAAGAACCAAAACTAGCACGAAAACAAGGCGTACACCGTAGCACCGAAACCAATGCTCGGATCCGAAGTTTGGCGCTTGTTGCAGAATGTTTGATAAGTCTTTCAGTAATCAGTATGTCAAGAATTTGTGTATTTTGTGGAATTAAGAATTTCCTAAGTGGAAGGATTTCACCGGACATACCATATATCATATACGTTTGTTTTGCTCTGTTGTTTTGGCTTCTTG
>NZ_QJHB01000078.1 GCF_003260275.1 Homoserinimonas sp. OAct 916
CGCCCGGAACTGACCGGTGGCCTGCCATTCGTGCAGGTGCCAGCGCGCGGCCTCGCCCAGTTCCGGGTCGCACCAGCGCAGGTGCAGGGCGCCATCGGCCCCCGGCGCCAGCTGCAGGCGGTGCAGGCCGAACGAGATACCCTGGCCGTGCGCCTTCAGCATCGCTTCCTTGGCGCACCACACGCGGAAGAACCAGTGTTCGCGGTCGGCCTGGTCCAGGCTTTCCAGCCACGCCACCTCCTCCGGGTCGAAGCAGCGCTGCACGACCTCCAGCAGGCGGGCGCGCGGCCGCAGCAGTTCCAGGTCCACGCCCAGCCGCACGCCTTCGCCCAGCG
>NZ_QJHB01000079.1 GCF_003260275.1 Homoserinimonas sp. OAct 916
GGTGGGAACCACCTACGTCGAACAGCTCAATGCCATGGGCATCTTCCCCGAGATACGCAACTACGACACCCTGGCGGACATGATGCGAGACGTCTCCCTCGGCAGGATCGTGGCCGGCGTGGGCGACGCTCCCATCATGGGCTACCAGCTGAGCCAGGGGCGCTTCCCCGATCTACAGCTGGCCGAAGGCTATGAGCAGCAGATGGTCGGCCACATCGGCCTGGCCGTGGCGCAGGACAACACGGAACTGCTCGAGCAGCTCAATGCCTCGCTGGCGAAGCTGAAAGAGGATGGGACGGTGGAGGCCATATTTGAGGAGTGGGGACTCTGAGC
>NZ_QJHB01000007.1 GCF_003260275.1 Homoserinimonas sp. OAct 916
CATCGTCAGCTCCATAGAAACGGGCATATCCCATATCGCGGCCGGTTCTGAGAAACCACGCCCAAGCGGAGGTTTTCAAATGAGGCAACGTATATAGCTACGCGGAGGTTTTCTATGAGTCAACGCGCTCACTGGCACTACCCACCCTGCATGCTAAACTAGTGCGTAGTCTTAACAGTTCCCTGTTTGGTAATCCCGAGCGGCTCACAGCCCACTCGGCCCGGCATCGTAAGGGGGTCTCGCATGGGGCGTGGCCGTCAAAAAGCAAAGCATACAAAAATCGCGCGAGAGCTGAAGTCGTTCAGTCCTGACGTCAACTATGACGCGCTCCAAAGAGAGTTGGGGTCGAGCGCTCATTCTGACGAGGATTATTCCAAGTGGGCCGACTATGAGCCCGAGGGCACTTCCGCCGACCGCCGTGCGGAGCCCAAGCACGCGTAGCGTTCGCGTGTCGACTGAGCGTTCGCGTGTCGACTGAGCGTTCGCGTGTCGACTGAGCGTTCGCGTGTCGACTGAGCGTTCGCGTGTCGACTGAGCGTTCGCGTGTCGACTGAGCGTTCGCCCTCCACCCGGTTCAACGGGCGGCTCAAACGGTGACGCGCGCCGAAAGGGTTCTGCCCTTTCGACGCGCGTCGACGTCAATTGGCGCAGTGGTCGGCCCGCGGATAACGCGACCCTGGCGCCCACCAGCTCAGACGGCTAGTCCTGCTGCAGAACCGCCTGCAACTCGAGCGTGATCGTGACGGTCTCGCCGAGCAGAACGCCTCCGGTTTCCAGCGCTGCGTTGTAGGTGAGGCCGAAATCTTCGCGTTTCACCTCGGCCTTCGCCGTGGCCCCCGCCTTGTAGTTTCCGTATGGGTCACCGCCAAAGCCGCCGAAATCAAAATCGAAGGTGACCGGACGGGTCACTCCCTTCATCGTGAGCATCCCATCGACGAGGAACTCCCCGTTGACCTCGCGCACCCCCGTCGAGACAAAGTCAATCGTCGGGTACTTCTCGGCGTCGAAGAAGTCGCCGGTTCGCAGGTGTGCGTCACGGTTCGGCTCGTTCGTGTTGACCGAGACCACCTCGGCCGACGCGGTGACAGTCGAGTCGAGCGGGTTCGGCGCCGTGACGAACGTGGCATTGAATTTCTCGAACTTGCCCTTGACCTTGCTGATCATCAAGTGCCGGATACTGAAACCGACCTCACTGTGGGTGGGGTCGATGGTCCAGGTCCCTTCTTTGTAGCCGGGAATGGTGGTGGTGATGGTGTTGCTCACACGTGCTCCTTCAAAATAGAGAAAGGCCTGAATCATGGCCCGTATATACATGCAAACGCATGAACCTGCATTCTATTCCCCAAAAACGTGATTTTTCTCTACAGCGTCTGCCCCGGCCGAGCCGACCATGTCGCTTCTGTAGCAATCGTCGCCGGAATGCCGTTGAATGGGGTCATGGCTTCCGGGGGACGACCGCTGTACCGAACCCTCGCTTCCTTGAGCCGGGTCAATCTGTTGCGCGCCCTGCAGTCCGGCGACCGAATGACCGTTGCAGAACTCGCCGCTGCCACCGGATTGCATCACAACACGGCCCGCGAGCACCTCGACCGGCTGATCAGCGCCGGGTTCGTCAGTAGGGAGGCTGAGGTGCGAACCAGTAAGGGCCGGCCGCGACAGTTGTACAGCATCGGACAGGCACGCACCGACCCGCGGCTGCTGAAGAATATCGACGAGGCACTGCGTCGCTCCGACCAGATCAGACGACTTCTGCGAGTTGACGATGTGATCACACCGCCAACATCGGTTCCAGGTTCGAAAACCGAGATCAAGCACGACAATCCGCGCACAGACCAGCTTGACCTTCTCGACGACCACATGGATCGGTGCGGCATCGACGCGACCGTGAAGCAGGAGGCGGAATCCGCACGGGTGCAGATGCAGATGCAGAATTGCCCCTACTCGACGTTGGCAAAGGCACACCCACAGGTGTGCCAAACACACTTCAAGCTGGTACAGGATGTACTGCAACGCGTCGACGGGCCGTTGGAGGCCGAGAGCATCAGCCCATTCGCGGATGAGAACCACTGCACACTCGACCTCCGCGAGGCGCCGGGCCACAACTGAATCACCAGCGGGTTCAGCACCACAGTGGGTTCAGCACCACAGTGGGTCCCGCGGCACGATGGGGTCAGTAAACAGCTCCGGGATTGAGAATGTTTTGGGGGTCGAGTGCTGACTTGATCTTCTGGTTGAGCGCCATGACGTCAGCGCCGAGGTAGCCGGGCAGCCAGGCTTTCTTCAACCGGCCGACACCGTGCTCCCCGGTGATGGTGCCACCGAGTGAGATCGCGAGCTCCATGATTCGGTCGAACGCGGCCTGCGCCGTGGGCTGTCCGTCGGGATCAGCCGGGTCGTAGACGATTGACGGATGGGTGTTCCCATCGCCGGCATGCGCCACGACGGCGACCGTCACCTCCAGCTCACGCGAGATCACCTCGATACCGAGCACCAGGTCACTGAGCCGGGAAACAGGCACGCCAACATCCTCCAGCATGATGGCCCCCATCTTCTCGACGGCGGGGAGCACAATACGGCGGGCTTCCACGAATGCCTCGCCCTCGTCTGGATCATCGGTTGAATACACCTCGGTGGCGCTGTTCCGTCGGCAGATCTCCGAGATGCGAGTGATCTCCGACGCAGCAAACTGTTCCGGCTCATCGGACTGCACGATGAGCATCCCGGCTGCGTGGCGGTCCAATCCCATTCTGGTGTGATCCTCAACCGCGTTGATGCAGACCTTGTCCATGAACTCGAGCATCGATGGCCGCATCGACCGGGTGATTGCGAGCACGCTTCCGGTCGCATCGGCCAGGGTCGCAAACGTGGCGACCAGCGTCGACGCCGGTCGCTGCGCCGGGATCAGGCGGAGAACCACCTCAGTGATGATGCCGAGTGTCCCCTCGCTGCCGACGAACAGCTTGGTCAGGGAGAGGCCCGCGACGTCCTTGAGGCGTGGCCCGCCGAGCGTGACAGCGGTGCCGTCGGCGAGCACCACCGTCATCCCGAGCACATAGTCGCTGGTGACACCGTATTTCACACAGCAGAGGCCACCCGCATTGGTGGCGACGTTGCCGCCGATGGAGCAGAACTCGACCGACGACGGGTCAGGTGGGTACCAGAGTCCGTGCTCGGCGGCGGCGGCCTTGACCTCGGCGTTGAACGCCCCCGGCTGGGCGACGACCGTGTGGGAAACCGGATCGACATCGATCCTGCGCATTCCGTCGAGGGCCACGACAATGCAGCCGTCCATGACCGAGGAGCCCCCGGACAGACCGGAACCGGCACCGCGCGGAACCAGGGCGATCCCGTGCTCGGCGGCAAAGCGAACCGCCGCCTGCACGTCGGCGGTGCTGGAGGCGCGCACCACCGCCAGCGGCACACCGACCTCCGGGTCGTGGGAGCGATCGCGGCGGTACCCGTCCATCTTGTCGGGGTCGGTGATCACCGCGTCCTCGGGCAATGCCTGGATCAGGGGAGCGAGACTGGGCCCGGATGTCGCCGTCACAGTCGGGCACCTCTATAGAAACGCGGGGCAGGACAACGCATGGGAGTCATTGCAATGATCGTGAGCATGGCATCCATTCTGCCGGGAGTACCGCCACATTGGTCGAGCCCCCCAGGCAAACTGCCTTCACGAAAGCACCTCGGGTTGTTGCAACCGTGAGAATTGGAGCATTTATCACGGTGTTCCGCGGTTGTCATCCTGCGTCGTTCCGGTGAGACTGGCGCCAGTGGCGTCAACCGCCGGAGTGAGGCGCTGCTGGAACGAACCAGGAGAAGCCATGGCAAAGTCCGCTGAATCCTCATCGACGAGCGTCGGGACCGATGGGGCAGTCTCAGACTCCCTGTTGAAGCTGGGTCGATTTCTGCGCCGGGGCACGGTCTCCGAAGACCTGCGGTCTGTTTTTCTGGAGGGTGGCCGCACCGCAGACTCGTTCTACCGCGACCGATGGTCACACGACAAAGTGGTGCGCTCCACCCACGGGGTGAACTGCACTGGCTCCTGCTCCTGGAAGGTGTACGTCAAAGACGGCATCATCACCTGGGAGACCCAGCAGACCGACTACCCGACGGTGGGGCCGGACTCCCCGGAGTATGAACCACGCGGTTGCCCGCGCGGCGCCGCATTCAGCTGGTACACCTATTCACCCACCCGGGTGCGTTACCCCTACGTGCGAGGAGTGCTTCTCGACGCCTTCCGCGCCGCGAAGGATCGCACCGGCGACCCCGTACTGGCCTGGGCGGAAGTGACCGAGAACCCGGAAACGGCGCGTGCGTACAAGCAGGCCAGAGGCAAGGGGGGCCTTGTTCGTGCCAGCTGGGACGAAGCGTCCGAGATCGTGGCCGCGGCCCACGTGCACACGATCAAGAAGTACGGCCCCGACCGGGTGGCCGGCTTCTCCCCCATTCCAGCCATGTCGATCATGTCCCATGGCGTCGGCTCCCGCTTCGTCACGATGCTGGGCGGCACGATGCTGTCGTTCTATGACTGGTATGCCGACCTTCCGGTCGCCTCACCCCAGGTCTTCGGCGACCAGACCGATGTGCCCGAATCTGCCGACTGGTGGAACTCGTCGTATCTGATGATGTGGGGCTCGAATGTGCCGGTCACCCGCACCCCCGACGCCCACTTCATGGTGGAGGCAAGGTATCGCGGCCAGAAGGTGATCGTCGTCTCGCCCGACTACGCCGACAACACCAAGTTCGCCGACGAATGGCTCGCCGTGCACCCCGGAACCGACGCCGCCCTTGCCATCGCCATGGGCCACGTCATACTCAAGGAGTTTCTCCTCGATCGCAAGACGCCGATGTTTGTCGACTACCTGAAGCGCTTCAGTGACTCGAGTTACCTCATCGAGCTCACGAAGCGCGGCGACGCCTGGGTTCCCGGCAAGTTCCTGATGGCGGATGCCCTCCCGACCACAACGGCAGACGTTGCCAACCCGGCGTTCAAGCCAGTGCTTCTCGACCAGAACGCCAAACCCGTCGTGCCGAACGGATCCCTGGGGCACCGCTTCTCCGAGAGCGACGCGGGTCTGTGGAACCTCGACCTCGGAGACGTGGATCCGCTGCTGTCCATCGCCGATGCCGCCGACTACGACCAGTCGACCGTCGCCATCGACCTGCCCAGGTTCGACCTCGAGCCACAGCCCGGCCAGGAGCACGCGGGCGGTTCCGGCTCCATCCGCCGAGGCGTTCCCGTGCGCCAGGTCGCCGGCCGCACCGTGACCACCGTGTTCGACCTGTTGCTTGCCCAGTACGGTGTCGGGCGCGACGGCATGCCCGGCAAGTGGCCGACCGGATATGACGACGCCTCCTCCCCCGGAACCCCGGCCTGGCAGGAAGGCCTCACCAACGTACCCGCCGCCGCCGCCGAGCGCATCGGCCGCGAGTTCGCGCAGAACGCCGAGGAGTCGAATGGCCGCTCCATGATCCTGATGGGGGCGGGCACGAACCACTGGTTCCACTCCGACCTGATCTACCGTTCGTTTCTCGCTCTGACCACGATGACCGGTTGCCAGGGGAAGAACGGCGGCGGCTGGGCACACTACGTCGGTCAGGAGAAGATTCGCCCGCTCACCGGCTGGGCCCAGTACGCGTTCGGCCTGGACTGGGTGCGCCCACCCCGCCAGATGATCAGCACCGCCTACTGGTATCTGGCGACCGACCAGTGGCGGTACGACGGCCTGCCGGCCGACGCCTTGTCCAGCGCACAGGGCAACGGCCTGTTCAAAGACCGCACCACGGCGGACTGCCTGGTCGAGTCGGCCAAACGAGGCTGGATGCCCAGCTACCCGACGTTCAACCGAAATCCGCTCGACATCGTCGACCAGGCGGAAAAGGCCGGGGTCGAGCCCGCGCAGTATGTCATCGACCAGTTGACCAGTGGCGACATGCACTACGCGTGCGAAGACCCGGATGCCCCAGAGAACTTTCCCCGCGTGCTGAACGTGTGGCGAGCCAACATCATCGGCTCATCCGGAAAGGGCAACGAGTACTTCCTCAAGCACCTGCTCGGCACCGACGCCACGATCCGCGGGGCACAGTCTGAACCGGAACGTCGGCCGAAGACGATGAAGTGGCACGAGGAGGCCCCCGAGGGCAAGCTCGACCTGCTGGTCACAAGCGACTTCCGAAACACGTCCACAACCGTGTTCAGCGACGTGGTTCTGCCCCCGGCGACCTGGTACGAGAAACACGACCTCTCGACAACGGATATGCACCCGTTCATTCACACGTTCAACCCGGCCATCGACCCACCGTTCCAGTCCAAAACGGACTTCGACATCTTCCACCTGTTGGCGAAGAAGATCTCCGAATACTCGGTCGAACACCTCGGGGTTCGCAAAGACCTCGTTGCGTCGCCCCTTTTACACGACACTCCAGACGCAATGTCTACGCCGCACGGTGTGGTCGTAGACAACCCCGAGCTGATTCCCGGGGTGACGATGCCCAAACTCAGCGTCGTCGAGCGGGACTACCCGGCGTTCGCCGCTCGCATGGCTGCGCTCGGGCCGCTCACCGAGAAGCTCGGAATGGTCACGAAGGGCGTCAAGTTCAATCCGGATGTCGAGGTGGCCGACCTCGGCCATCGCAATGGTCTCGTGGAGGATGGGCCAGCCAAAGGTCGCCCGAAGCTGGACACCGACCTGAAGGCGTGCGAGATGATCCTCACCCTGTCAGGAACCACGAATGGTCGGCTCGGAACCCAGGGCTTTCGGCACCTGGAGAAGCAGACCGGCCAAAAGCTCGCACAGTTGGCGAGCGACAACGAGGGCAAACGATTCACTTTCACGGACATCTCCAACTCCCCGGTTCCGGTGCTCACCTCTCCCGAGTGGTCGGGAAGTGAACACGGTGGGCGCCGGTACAGTGCGTTCGTGGTCAACGTGGAGCACCTGAAGCCGTGGCACACCCTGACCGGCCGCCAGCACTTCTACCTCGACCACGACTGGATCGAGGAACTCGGGGAGCAACTGCCGGTCTACCGTCCGCCGCTCGACATGCATCGGTTGTTCGACGGCTATGAGCGGGTCGGCTCGATGACGGCCACCGGCGCACCCGGCTCTGCCGGGAAGGCGGAGGTCACCGTGCGTTACCTCACCCCGCACTCGAAGTGGTCGATCCACTCCGAGTACCAGGACAACCTGATGATGCTGAACCTCTCGCGAGGCGGGCCGGGTATCTGGATGTCGCCCCTCGACGCCGAGAAGATCGGGGTTCGCGACAACGAGTGGGTCGAGTCGTACAACCGCAACGGAGTCGTGGTCGCCCGGGCGATCGTCTCGCACCGCATGCCCGAGGGCACCGTCTACCTGTACCACGCGAAGGACCGCACCATCAACGTGCCGATCGCGGAGACGTCCGGCATGCGCGGGGGTACCAGCAACTCGCTCACGCGGATCCTGTTGAAGCCCAGCCACCTGATCGGCGGCTACGCCCAACTGTCATTCGCATTCAACTATCTCGGACCGACCGGGAACCAGCGCGACGAGATCACCGTGATCCGCCGCCGTAGCCAGAAGGTGGAGTACTGATGCGCGTCATGGCCCAGATGTCGATGGTGATGAACCTCGACAAGTGCATTGGATGTCACACCTGTTCGGTCACCTGCAAGCAGGTCTGGACCAACAGGGACGGCATGGAATACGTGTGGTTCAACAATGTGGAGACCAGGCCCGGCCTGGGCTATCCGCGGGGGTATGAAGACCAGGAGAAGTGGAAGGGCGGCTGGGAGCGCACCAAGCGCGGCCGGCTCAAGATGCGCGCCGGCGGGCGGATGTCGTTGTTGTTCCGAATCTTCGCCAATCCCAACCTGCCGACGATCGACGACTATTACGAGCCGTGGACCTACGACTACGACATGTTGACGAAGGCACCGCAGACGAAGAACGGCCCAGTCGCGCGGCCCAAGTCGCAGCTCACCGGCAAGGACCTCGACATCCAATGGTCTGGAAACTGGGACGACAACCTGGGCGGTTCGCAGGAGACCGCCGCTGATGACCCCATCCTCGCCCACATGAGCGAGCACGTGAAGATGGAGTTCGAAGAGACCTTCATGTTCTACCTGCCGCGCATCTGCGAGCACTGCCTGAACCCCACCTGCGTCTCGGCCTGCCCGTCCGGCGCGATGTACAAGCGCGAGGAGGACGGCATCGTCCTGGTCGATCAGGACGCCTGCCGCGGTTGGCGCATGTGCGTGTCGGGGTGTCCGTACAAGAAGGTCTATTTCAACCACAAGACCAACAAGGCCGAGAAGTGCACCCTCTGCTACCCGCTCATCGAGCAGGGCAAGCCCACGATCTGCTCGGAGACCTGTGTCGGCCGGTTGCGTTACCTGGGGCTGATGCTCTACGACGCCGATGCCGTGCTCGAGGCCGCCAGTATCGAGAACGAACACGAGCTGCTGGAAGCCCAGCGCAATGTGATGCTCGACCCGTTCGACCCGGCGGTGATCGCCGCGGCGAAGTCCGAGGGAATGGCCGACGACTGGATCGAGGCGGCCCAGAAGAGCCCGATCTACAAATTGCTCAGTGAATACAAGGTGGCCCTGCCGCTGCACCCGGAATACCGCACGATGCCGATGGTCTGGTACATCCCGCCGCTGTCTCCGGTGGTCGACGTCGTCTCCAACACCGGCAACGACGGTGAAGACGTGCGCAACCTGTTCGCGGCGATCGACAAGCTGCGAATCCCACTCGAGTACCTAGCCGGACTGTTCACCGCAGGCGACACCGCACCGGTGGAACAGTCCCTGAGGAAGCTGGCGGCGATGCGCTCGTACATGCGTGACATCAACCTCGGCAACGAGCCGGATGAATCCATCGCACAGGCTGTCGGAATGACCGGCACCGAGATCGAAGCGATGTATCGACTGCTGGCGATCGCAAAGTACGAGGATCGGTACGTCATCCCGAAGGCACACGTCGAACAGGCCCGTGACCTGGAAGACCTGGCCTGCTCGCTCGACGGCGATGGGGGACCTGGCATGGGTGGCCCGGAGCGGTCCGACAGGCTGCGGTCGCCCCGCAAGCCGGCGACACCATCCGGAGCAACAGTGGCGGGCTTCAAGGCGCTCAAGAACATGAGCGATCCGACCCAGCCGTCCACCCCTGGACGGCTGAATCTGCTCAATTGGGATGGGCGCGGGGGCGACTCCGGGCTGTTCCCGCCGGCTGAGCCCGCTGGGGGTTCAGCATGATCAGCCGACGGGGAGCCGGCACCGCAAGCCGCCGGCAGCCGAAGATCGAGCCGCACACGAGCAGTCTGGTTCGGTTGACCGATGCAGAGCGGCGAAGAGCCCATATGGTCGCGTCGGTTCTGCTCGACTATCCGGATGACGCCAGGCAGGAGAGTTTCGGCGTGGTCGTCCAAGCGGTCGCAACGCTCCCGGCGGCCATTGCAGAGCCGTTCAACCGGTTTCTCGAGGCGACCCGGGCGCTCGGTCCGCGCGAGTTGACCATCCACTACACGTCGACCTTCGACCAGAAGCGCAAGTGCAGCCCATACCTGACCTATTACGCAGCCGGTGACACCAGAAAACGCGGAATGGCTCTGGTTCGGTTCGTCGAGGCGTACCGGGCAGCCGGCTGGGAAGTCAACGACGGGGAACTGCCTGACTATCTGCCCACCGTGTTGGAATTCTCAGCACTCAGCGATTCTCCGATCGCCCAGCAACTTCTCGCCTCCCACCGGGAGGGCATCGAGGTTCTGCGCGCCGCGCTCGAGAACGTCGAGAGCCCGTATTCACATATTTTGGATGCCATCTGCTACTCCCTCCCAAAGATCGACGACGCCACTCGGGAGCGGTATCTGAAACTCGTCGCCGAGGGGCCGCCGGTCGAAACCGTGGGGCTGACCTTCCTCGGCACGCTGGCCCCCTTCGCCCCGCGTGGCGAAGCTCGCGAGGAGGTAAACGCATGACCGTCACAGAGGTTCTCGCCTGGGTTGCGTTCCCATACATCGCGGCCACATCCTTCTTCGCCGGGCATATCATCCGGTTTCGGTACGACAAATACGGCTGGACGTCCCGCTCGAGCCAGACCTACGAGAACAAACTTTTGGCCTGGGGCTCGCCACTGTTCCACTACGGCATCTTCGGGGTGTTTGCCGGGCACGCCCTCGGCCTGTTCATCCCCCGGGAATGGACGGAAGCCATCGGAATCGATGAACACGCGTACCACCTGATAGCTGTCTGGGGCGGCTCGATCGCCACCGCAGTGATGATCGCCGGTATCATCATTCTGCTGATCCGCCGCAGCACGGTGGGCCGGGTCGTGCGGGTCACCACCACCATGGACGTGGTCATGTACACCCTGCTGGTGGCGACCGTCGTGTTCGGTACTGCCGCACTGCTCAAGCACCAGATCTTCGGTGAAGCATTCAACTACCGGGGAACCATCTCGCCGTGGCTTCGCAGCCTGATGATCTTCCAACCGGATGTCACCTTGATGACCGGAGTGCCACTGGCGTTCCAACTGCACGTTCTGACGGCTGTCGCCCTGTTCCTGGTCTGGCCGTACACCCGCCTGGTTCACGTGCTGTCTGCGCCGTTCGGCTACCTGTTCCGCCCGTATGTCGTCTACCGCTCGCGCGACGCCCAACGGGGCGCCCGCAAGACACCTCGGGGCTGGGAGCACAGTTACACGGTGGAGTCAGACCCTGCTGGCTCGCGCTCCACTGATTCAGGCTCCATGGATTCAGGCTCCATGGATTCAGGCTCCACTGCTTCAGGCTCCAACCCGTCAGAGCGTGAAAGGGCCGGGAGATGAGCGATAGCCTCATCCCGGACGTCGAGCCGACAACGCTGCCGACCCCCAAAGAGCTCGAGCCGCTCCCAGACGGACGGGTCGGATCCTGGCTCGCCACACTGGACTCCGGCTACTTCGCCCTGGTGATGGCAACCGGGATCGTCTCGATCGGATCCAGGCTGCTCGGGCACGACCTCATCGCCGACATCCTGCTGTATCTCACGGCCATCGCGTGGGTCGTCCTGCTGCTCGCCTATACGGTTCGGATCATTCGGTTTCCACGTCGTTTCGCAGCCGCTCTCAAAGCCCCCACCAGCGCTGTGGCGTATTTCACGGTCGTGGCCGGAACCAATGTTCTGTCCTCGGCCCTGATTCACTACGACATCTGGTGGCTGCTCGCGACGATCCTGGGCATTTTCGCGTTCCTGGTCTGGCTCGTGCTCACGTACGGCCTCTTCAGCTCTGTGGTGCTTGCCGGAAATCACCCGAAGCTCCGGGAGATCACCGGAGGTTGGCTGGTGTGGGTGGTCGGCACACAATCCGTCGCGGTACTCGCCACGACTCTCGCACCCCACCTGCCGTGGCCAATGGGAGCAAACATGCTCGGGTCCACGGCCGTGATGTTCTGGGGGGTCGGGGTGATTCTGTACCTGATCCTCGTGGTGATCATCTTCCTGCGGCTGTTCCTGATCGAGACCACGCCCCCGGAGATGGGACCCGCCTATTGGATCCTGATGGGGGCCACGGCGATCAGCGTGCGCGCGGCAGCCGGAATCCTCGATCTCGGCGTGAGCGAACCGACCTCCCTGCTGACGCACATGGAACCGTTTGTGGCCGGTTTCGCCGTGGTGCTGTGGTCGTTCGGGAGCTGGTTCATCCCGATGCTCGTGATCTTCGGGCTCTGGCGTCATTTCGTGCGCCGATACCCCGCGGGCTACGAGCCAAAGCTGTGGAGCATCGTGTTCCCCCTCGGCATGTACGCGGTTGCATCGGTCACACTCGGTCGCGCCATCGATTTCGAATTCATGCAACAGCTCGCCGCCGTGTGGGTCTGGTTCGGGATCGCTGCCTGGGTCATCGTCACGATCCTTCTGGTCATCGCGTTCGTCCGTGGCCTGAAACCACGCGCTCCGCAGGCTTCGGGCCCGAAAACCAGCTAATAGGGCGCTGAAATAGGAGGCGGGTGTTCCATCGACGGCATCATCATCTCCGGCCTCCTCCCGGTCTTCGTGGAACCGGTCATCACTTCACGCGGTTGATGACTGACGGCTGACTCCTCTCGCCGTACCGGGTCTCCAGGCAGAGGTGGACCAAAAGTGTCAACGGTATACTGGCGCCATGGCTCTGGACACCGAGTGCATTCGCGCAGACTTTCCGACACTCAGGCGTCACGTCAGTGATCGGCCCCTCGTGTATCTCGACTCGGCGGCAACCAGCCTCAAGCCGCTGGCCGTGCTGGATGCGGAACGCGACTTCTACGAGAACCGCAACTCTGCGGTTCACCGCGGCGCCCACACTCTCGCGGCGGAGGCCACAGAACTGTTCGAATCTGCGCGCGATCACATCGCACGATTCATCGGTGCCGAACCCAACGAGGTGGTCTGGGTGCCGGGCGCCACCGGCGCGCTGAACCTTCTGGCGTACTCGTTCTCCAACGCGAGCGCCGGTATGGGCGGAGACGAGGCACACCGTTTTCGGCTCGGCCCCGGCGACGAGATCGTGGTCACCGAGCAGGAGCACCACGCGAACCTGATCCCGTGGCAAGAACTTGCGGGGCGCACGGGGGCCTCGTTGCGGTACATTCCGGTTGACGACGATGGCCGGTTGCAGATGGATGAGGCAACGGCGCTCATCGGCGAGCGGGTCAAAGTGCTCGCTTTCACGCACGTCTCCAACGTGTTGGGCTCTGTCACCCCGGTTGCCGAACTGGTCGCCCTGGCCAGGGCAGTCGGTGCCCTCGTCGTGCTCGACGCCTGCCAGTCTGCGCCTCATCTTCCGTTGGACGTGAAAGCCCTCGATGTCGACTTCGCCGTGCTCAGTGGCCACAAGATGTTGGGTCCTCTCGGCATCGGGGTTCTCTACGGCCGTGCCGACCTGTTGAACGCCATGCCGCCGTTTCTCACCGGTGGGTCGATGATCACGAGCGTGACCATGGAGAGCGCAGAATTCCTGCCGTCGCCGGCCCGTTTCGAAGCCGGAACGCAGCCGGTTGCCCAAGCGATCTCGTTGGCAGCAGCTGCCCACTACCTTGATGGTCTCGGTATGGCCCGGGTGCACGAACGTGATGCCGAACTGGGCCAGATGCTCGTTCGTGGTCTCACCGAGATTCCGGGAATCCGGGTGCTCGGACCGGCCGCGGGTGAGGACCGTGTGGGGCTGGCGAGCTTCGCGGTCGATGGCGTTCACCCACACGACGTCGGGCAGTTCCTGGATGATCTCGGTATCGCCGTTCGGGTCGGACACCACTGTGCCCAACCGCTGCATCGCAGACTCGGGCTGCCGGCGTCCACTCGCGCGAGCACCTACGTGTACACGACGGATGACGAAGTGCAGGCCTTCATCGACGGTGTCTCCGAGGTGCGCGGGTACTTCCGAGTCTGAGCCGGGGTGAGCACCTCGCGATTCACCCCTCGCCCTTCACGCCCTGGCCCCACAGCCCGCGAGTGCTTCCTGATCAGTCGTGACTGACGGGCTCCTCGGCGCCTTCGGCGGCCTGCCGTGCCAGCACAAATACCAGATCAGAAAGGCGGTTCAGGTACTTCTGGGCGTGCTCGCTCACCACGTGACCCGCCTCCTTGGCGCGCAGCGTGTGACGCTCCGCACGTCGCACCACGGTTCGGGCCACGTCGATCGCCGCCTCCAGCGGTGTCGTTCCCGGAACCAGGAACACCGGCCGCAGCGGATGCTCCCGGGTCAGGTCATCGATGAGTTGCTCGAGCCCGGTCACCATCGAGGCCTCCGCGAGAGAGATCCCCGGCTTCAGGCGATCCCGATGCGAGGGATTGACGGAGAGGTCGGCGGCAACGATGAACAGCTCCCGCTGGACGCGCAGCAGGATCTGGGCGATCTGTGGGTCTGGGCATCCGGCTCTGGCCACGCCGAGCGTCGACACGGCTTCGTCGATGTCGCCCAGCGCTTCGACGAGTTCGCCCCCCTTGGCCACGCGGCCACCGTACAACTGCCCCGTCGTACCGTCGTCCCCGGTCTTCGTGTATACCCGAGCCATCCCGATCGCCTCCCAATACGCTCTGACGCTAGGCTGGCAACGTCACCTGTATTCTAAGGTGGCACAACTCCTGTGGAGGGAAAACCGGTTGAATTCCGGTGCTGACCCGCAACCGTGAGACGGCCCACTGCCGTCGAGCCGGGCTACCTGTTTCGGGAGTGCACGACACCTCTTGATCGCCGTGGTCTGCGAGACGGAGTTCGAAGCGCTCAGCTGTCGGAATCAACCATCACGTCACTGGCAGAGCAGGTTTCGAACCAACCGTGGGCCCCTACGTAAGGCCCACGATGTTCGCCCTGAGTTTCCTCTCGCCCCGAGTTTTCCGCGCCAGGTTCCGGGTGCAGCGGGAGGCGCCCGCCGCCGTCGTTGCACTGATTGTCGTCGCGCTGATCGCCTTCGGCATGATGCTGGCCGGGGTATTCGTCGGCACACCGGCATTCGCGACCGACGGTGCGGCAACCGGGGCCTGCGGCAATGAGACCGGGGTCACGGTCGTGGTTGACTTCACCGACTTGGGCGGCGACATCGAGATCGGCTGCGCCACGGAAGCCCCCGAGAGCGGGCGTTCTGCGCTCACCGCCGCGGGCTTCACGTCTGCCGACTCGCAGCCGGGATTCCTCTGCTCGATCAACTCGATGCCCGACCCGTGCCCGACCACGTTCGAGGGATCGTTCTGGTCGTACTGGCACAGCGCGCCGAACGGTGAATGGACGAGTTACCAGGTCGGTGCCGATACGAGTACGCCTGTACCCGGTGAGTTGGAGGGCTGGCGCTACAGCGACGGCACGGTCGGGCCGCGCATCGAGCCCGCGGCAGTGGTCGTGACCGAGCAAGTGGAACCATCGGCGGAACCATCGGCGGTCGCGGCTCCTGGTCCCGTGACGACATCGCCGTCGGTCGCGACCCAGAGCAGCACGTTGGTGATCATCACCGCCGGGTTCGCGGCCATTGTGGCCGCCCTCGCCGTCTGGTTCATCGTGCGCGCGCGCCGCCGCTCGGCCGGGGCGGGTAACGACGGCGACTGAGACCGTGCATCCGATCTCGTGGTGGGTGTGGGCGATGGGACTCGCCGTCGCCACCACTCGCTCGCCCGGGCTCCTCTCCACGGCGTTTTTGATCGCAGCGATCGTGATCGTCGTGGCCGGGTGCCAGGACGACTCCGTGTTCGCTCGCGCTTTTCCGGCCTACCTCGCTCTGGCCGCTGCAGTCGTCGTCTTCAGGATGATCTTCTACATCCTCGTGGGCATCAAGGGTGCAGGCGCCGTACTCATCCCGTTGCCCCAGATACCCCTTCCGGATTGGGCGGGCGGGATCGGCCTGCTCGGCCCGGTGTCGGCATCAGGGCTGGTGGCTGCACTGTCTGCCGGGCTCGCCCTGGCCGCACTGCTGTTGTGCTTCGGGGCCGCCGTTTCGCTCACGAACCCTCAGAGAACACTGCGCAGCCTGCCCGCCTCTCTCCACCTGCTGGGCACCTCGGCGGTGGTCGCCATGACGCTCGCCCCACAATTGGTGTCTTCCTGGAAGCGGGTGCGGCGAGCGCAACACCTGCGTGGCAGAAGACTCACCGGCGCTCACGCCGTTGCGGCGACCACTCTCCCCGTGCTGCAGGATGCGCTGGAGAGATCGCTGTCGCTCGCCGCCTCGATGGACTCACGCGGCTACGCTCGCGTGCACAAAGGCAGCAGCGCACTTGTGCTCTGGCTCATGGTCGGGGCGCTCGTCGGCGCGGCGGTGGGAACCTATGCGTTGCTCGACGGCACCGGCCCCGGTTGGCTGGCCGTGCCGCTGCTCGTGGCCGGCGCCGGCGCTGCGGTTGCCGGTTCGGTGATCGCGTCCAGGCGCATCCTCACCACCAGGTTCCGGCCAGACCCCTGGCGCCTGCGTGAAACCGTCACCGCCGGTGTCGGCCTGCTGATCGCCGGGCTGGCGTTCTTCGTGCCGCAACTGGGAGCCGGGGCGTTCGCCGGCCTGTCGCTGACCTTCGTATTGTGCGCCTTGTTGGCGATGACTCCGATCCTGGTGGTGGATACTCGATGATTCGATTGCACCGGGTAGGTTTCGCATATCCGGATTCCCCCGCCCCCATACTGCACGACGTGAACCTGACGATCCCCGAGGGGGAGTTGTGCCTGGTCATCGGCGCGACCGGGTCGGGCAAGTCGACCCTGCTTCAGATTGTGAACGGGTTGGCGCCTCACTTCACCGGCGGACACCTGGATGGAACGGTCACGGTCGGCGGGCTCGACACACGCAGTCATCCGCCACGAGACCTTGCGGGGACCGTTGGGGTGGTCGGCCAGAACCCGGCCGCGGGTTTTGTCACCGATCGGGTCGACGACGAGCTCGCCTACAGCATGGAACAACTCGGAATCGCCGACTCGGTGATGCGCAAACGCGTCGAAGAGGTCATCGACCTGCTCGCACTCGGCCCCCTCAGGCGCCGGGCGCTGTCAGAGCTGTCTGCCGGCGAGCAGCAGCGCGTCGCGATCGGCTCGGCGCTGACCGCCCACCCGCGCGTGCTCGTGCTGGACGAACCGACCTCGGCCCTGGACCCGACCGGCGCCGAAGAAGTTCTGGCGGCGATCCTGCGCCTCGTCGACGACCTCGGGGTGACGGTGCTGCTGGCCGAGCACCGACTTGAACGGGTCATCCAGTATGCGGATTCCATCGCCCGTGTCACCGACGACGGCCGGGTGCTGCATGGCGCTCCGGTCGAGGTTCTCGCCGATTCTCCCATCGCTCCACCCATCATCGAGCTCGGTCGGCTCGCCGGGTGGAGCCCCTTGCCCCGGTCGATCCGGGACGCACGCCGTCAGGCCACGGGGTTACGCCAGCAGGTGCGTGAGCAGCTGCAGCTGGCGCCATCGGTCGCGCCGACCCACGCGGCTGGAACCAGTGGGCGAACAGCCTTGAAGGCGCAGAGGCTTCGTGTTCGGTACGGTCAGGTCACCGCGGTTGCCGACGTCGACCTGAGCCTTTGCGCGGGCGAGTTGACGGCCGTGATGGGGCGCAACGGATCCGGAAAGTCATCGCTGCTGTGGGCGCTTCAGGGCACCGGGGTGCGAAGCGGCGGGACCGTGCACCTTGTGGGAGAGGCGGGCTCGACCGGGTACCTCGACCCGGCCGAGCTTTCTGGGCCTGACGCGATCCGGCAGATCGCCCTCGTGCCGCAGAACCCCTCCGACCTGCTCTACCTGGACTCGGTGCTCGCGGAATGCCGGGAGTCAGACACGACGACCGGCGCCGCGCCCGGAACCACCCGAGCCACCCTGGATCGTCTCTCGCCGGGTCTTTCTTCCTCCTCTCACCCCCGCGACCTCTCCGAGGGCCAACGCTTGGCCCTGGTTCTGGCCATCCAGCTCGCGGCCACTCCTCGTGTTCTGCTGTTGGATGAACCGACGCGCGGACTCGACTATGCGGCCAAGCGCCGCCTGGGCGAAGTGCTTGCGGAGCACACCGCGGCCGGGGCCGCCGTTCTGCTGTCGAGCCACGATGTCGAGTTCGTCGCCAATATCGCCGATCGGGTCCTGGTTCTGGCCGACGGCGAAATCATCACCGACGGGCCGGTGGGCGAGGTTCTGACAGCGAGCCCGAGTTTCGCCCCACAGGTCGCCAAGATCCTGCGGCCACTTCCGGTGCTCGTCGTCGATACGGTGCGGGCGGCCCTCGGGGCAGCGCCGTGAGCACGAGCGCGGCACCCAGGCGGGCTGTGCCCCTCGGTTGGCGCACGGGGTTCGCGCTCGTGCTGGCCTCGGGGATGGGCCTGCTTGCCTTCACCTGGCCGTTGGTGATCGGCGCGGGCTCGATCCTCGAGCAGAACGCCGCGGCCCCGGTAATTCTGGGGGGCGTGCTTCTCGGCGTTGTGCTCGTCGTGCTGGTGGCGCTCGGCGACGGAGGCATCGATGCGAAGACGATCGCCATGCTCGGGCTGCTGGCGGCTGTCGGCGCGGTTTTGAGGCCGCTGTCGGCAGGAAGCGCCGGCATCGAGTTCGTCTTCTTCTTCATCGTGCTCGGGGGGCGTGTGTTCGGCGCCGGGTTCGGGTTCGCCCTCGGATCGATCACCCTGTTCACCTCGGCGTTGCTCACCGGCGGGATCGGCCCATGGCTGCCGTTCCAGATGTTGGCGGCGTCCTGGATCGGGATGGGAGCCGGCCTGTTGCCGAGGCGAATCCGCGGCGCGCTCGAACTCGTGATGCTCGCAGCATTCGCCGCCGTCTGCGGCCTTCTCTACGGACAGGCTATGAACCTCTCGTTCTGGCCGTTCACCCTCGGGCCGGGCTCCGCCTTGAGTTTTCAGGCCGGGGCCCCCCTCTCCGAGAACCTGCACCGGTTCCTACTGTTCAGCCTCGCCACTTCGCTCGGCTGGGACCTGATGCGCGCGATCGTCCTGGCCACAGGCATCGCCATTCTCGGTCGCCCCGTCCTTTTTGCTCTGAGGCGGACAGCCCGGCTGGCCTCTTTTGGCCCGCCATCCGGGCCTCCTGCGCCCGAGGTTCGCGCAGCGCGCAAATAGCACGGCGTTGCCGTTCGTGAATCACAACATGTAGTGGTTTAATAGGTCTGTCACCGCAAGATCTAGCAAGACCCGTAAACGGGGAAAACAGGAGCGTGCACCAGGATGGGTACCCAGCCAGAGACCGGAATGTCGACCGACCACAGGGGAGCCGAGTCCTCCGAGCGGCGCGGGTTGCGGGTCGACCGCAGGTTCAGCACCGCGGGCATCCACCCGTACGACGAGGTCGAATGGGAGCGTCGTGACGTCGAGCAGACCAACTGGAAGACCGGGGAGACGATCTTCGCGCAGTCCGGGGTCGAGTTCCCAACCAGTTGGTCGGCGAACGCCTCCACGATCGTCACCACGAAGTACTTCCGCGGGGCCCCCGGCTCACCCGAGCGCGAGTCGAGTCTGCGCCAGCTCATCGACAGGGTGGTGGGCACCTACGTCGCCGCCGGCATCGAGAACCGCTATTTCCAGACCGACGACGACGCGTATGCCTTCGGTGACGAGCTGACCTGGCTGCTGCTGCACCAGGCGTTCTCCTTCAACTCGCCCGTCTGGTTCAACGTCGGCACGAGTTCGCCGCAGCAGGTGAGTGCCTGCTTCATCCTCTCTGTCGACGACACCATGGACTCGATCCTGAACTGGTACCGCGAAGAGGGCATGATCTTCAAGGGCGGCTCCGGCTCTGGAGTGAACCTGTCGCGCATCCGTTCATCAGCCGAATTGCTCTCCTCCGGTGGCACCGCGAGTGGGCCGGTTTCGTTCATGCGTGGGGCCGATGCCAGCGCCGGCACGATCAAGTCGGGGGGCGCCACGCGCCGCGCGGCGAAAATGGTCGTGCTCGACGTCGACCACCCGGACATCCGGGAGTTCGTCGAGACCAAGTCCCGCGAGGAGGAGAAGATCCGGGTGCTCAGGGACGCCGGGTTCGACATGGATCTGGGCGGCAGCGACATCACGTCGGTGCAGTACCAGAACGCCAACAACTCGGTACGCGTGAGCGATACCTTCATGCGTGCCGTTGAAGAGGACGGCGATTTCAACCTCACTGCCCGCTCCGACGGCCACGTGGTCGAGACGGTTCGCGCGAAGGAGCTGTTCCGTGAGATCGCCGACGCCGCGTGGGCCTGCGCCGACCCGGGAATCCAGTACGACGACACCATCAACGACTGGCACACGAACCCGGAGTCCGGCCGCATCAACGGTTCCAACCCGTGCTCGGAATACATGTCACTCGACAACTCGTCCTGCAACCTTGCCTCTTTGAACCTGCTCTCCTTCTTGCGCGACGACGAGACATTCGACGTGGAGGCGTTCGCCCAGGCGGTCGAGATCATCATCACCGCCATGGACATCTCGATCTGCTTCGCCGACTTCCCCACCGAGCCGATCGCTGCGAACACCAGGGACTACCGCCAGCTGGGCATCGGCTACGCGAACCTGGGTGCGCTGCTCATGGCGACCGGCCACGGCTATGACTCGGAAGGAGGCCGCAGGCTCGCCGCCGCGATCACTTCGCTCATGACCGCAACCGCCTACCGCCGCTCTGCCGAACTGGCCGGGGTGGTCGGCCCCTATGCCGGATATGCGCGCAACGCCAACGCACACCAGAGAGTGATGCGCAAGCACGCCGCCGCGAACGAGGAGATTCAGCCCCTCTCGTCGATGGATGGCGCCATCCACGCCCGCGCCGACGAGGAATGGAAGCACGGCCTCGAAGTGGGCGAGAAGTACGGTTGGCGCAATGCGCAGGCGAGCGTTCTCGCCCCGACCGGAACCATCGGCTTCATGATGGACTGCGACACCACCGGAATCGAGCCGGACTTCACCCTCGTCAAGTTCAAGAAGCTCGTCGGCGGCGGTTCGATGCAGATCGTCAACCAGGCGATCCCGCGCTCGCTGCGCCGCCTGGGTTACCCCGAAGAGACCGTCGAGGCCATTGTCGAGTACATCGGCGAAAATGGCCATGTTGTCGACGCCCCCGGACTGGAGCCAGAGCACTACGAGATCTTCGACACCGCGATGGGACGGCGCTCGATCGCCCCGATGGGTCACGTGCGGATGATGGCGGCGGTGCAACCGTTCCTGTCCGGCGCGATCTCGAAGACCGTCAACCTGCCTGAATCCGCGACTGTCGAAGAGGTGGAGGAGGTCTACTACCAGGGCTGGAAACTGGGTCTCAAGGCGCTGGCCATCTACCGCGACAACTGCAAGGTCGGCCAGCCACTCTCCGACGGCAAGAAATCAGTGCCGAGCACACCCGCGGTAGACGACACCCCGGCAACACCCGATCACGCGGCGCCCGTGCGTCGCCGCCTGCCGAAGTCTCGCCCCTCGGTGACCACATCGTTCACCGTGGCAGGTGCGCAGGGGTACCTCACCGCTGGCTCCTACCCCGACAACGGCCTCGGCGAGGTCTTTTTGAGGCTCGGCAAGCAGGGCTCGACGCTGGCCGGGGTGATGGACGCGTTCTCCATCGCCGTATCCATCGGCCTGCAGTACGGTGTTCCGCTGACCACGTACGTGGAGAAGTTCACCAACCTGCGTTTCGAGCCGGCAGGCATGACCGATGACCAGGACATCCGGATGGCGCAGTCGATCATGGACTACATCTTCCGCCGTCTCGCCCTGGACCACCTGCCCTACGAGACACGGGCAGCCATGGGGATCTTCACCACGGCAGAGCGCACCGCACAGCTTGACGCGGGGGCCACCAGCGGCAGCGGTGCCACGATCGACCAATCGGTGGTCGCTTCCCAGGCCGCCGACGAACTTGACGCCGTGACCACGCCGCCCGTTGCACCGGCCCGGCCGGATACGGCTGCGGTGCACTCGACCGCGGAACTGTTCGAGGCCCAGCAGGGGATGACCGCGGATGCCCCACTGTGCCTGACCTGCGGGGTGAAAATGCGCCCATCAGGCTCCTGCTTCGTGTGCGAGAGCTGCGGCAGCACGAGCGGCTGCAGCTGAGTCCCGGCGGGTTAGGGCCAGACCTGCGCGAAGAACGGGTTGATTCGCGCGATCTCGTCATCGTTCCACGGCGGTGCCTGGCAGGCAGGGCACCAGTGACCGGCACGGAGCACGAGGTATGCGGTGGCCCCGAACTCGTGCCCGGCGCCGCATACCCAGCGCAGCGGGGTGAAGAGGTCGCCCTCCTGCATCTCGTCGCTGAGGCACTGGCCGCCACGGAATCGTGCGGCGGATACCGCTTCCGAATATCCGATACGGGCGTCGGGTAGCGAGTCGTCAAAGCCGTGATCAAGAGGCAAGGGCGGCGTGGGTTCCGGGATGGGTTCCTCCCACCCCGGAATGTTCTCCCACGCTTCACGTGAACCGAAGAACGCTTCAATCCGCCGGCGGTCATCGGTTTCTATCCAGTGCAGCGGCCCCTCCGGTGCTCGCGCCAACCGTTTCATGACCACGCCCCTGATGAACGAGCGCAGGACAATCCGCCCGAGTCCGATGCGCAGATACCATGGTGCGGATGCCGCCGCCTGGGCAACATATTCGTCGAGCCCATCTCGCCGAAAGTGCAGGTAGCCCTCAAGAATGTCGGAGTCGAGAAACCACTGGCAGTGAAAATTCTTCAACGCGAACCACCGGCGCTCGGTGAGCTGGGCCAGGGTGCCGAGCCCGAAGGCGCGGAAGATGCGGTCGAGGTACTCGACATACCCGACGCGGCTCTTCTCCCCACCGCCGATGTTGTACACACGACGCCAGAACTCCGCGGGAACATCGCTCTCGCAGGCGTTTGCCATCAGTCGGCCAGAATCTCTGGCGGTCACGAACTCGAACCGTGTGGCCAGCGGCTGGTGGAACAGTATGGGATGCATGAGGCTCAACAGCCGCGGGATGCAGATGAAGGTCTGACGAAGCGAGACCCAGTGGGCAAGCCCCGATTCCACAACCAGTCGCTCGGCCTCGATCTTGCTCACCGCGTAGTGATCGTCGATGGCGGGCGTGATCGGATCTCCCACCCGCCCCCAGTGGATGGGCGGCAGCCGACTACCGGTCATGGCAACCGAGCCGACGGTGACGAGGCGCACCGCCCCGGGGTCGGGCTGCGCACGGATCGCCCGCAGGATGTTGCGCACCGAGCCAACATTGACCTGCTCGGTGAGCACGGGGTCGCGGTCCGCCGCCGGTGAGATGAGGGCTGCAGCGTGAAGCACGTAGTCGGCGCCGGTCACACAGTTCAGTACGGCCCGGTAGTCGCGCACATCGCCCCAGACGATCCGGATGCCCGGCTCGTCCGCATAGCGACGGAGATCACGCCTCGCCCTCCTGGAGTCCTGCACCAGCAGAACGATGTCGAACCTTTCGCGGCGATCGACCAGTTCACGAAGTGTCGCAGAGCCCATGGAACCAGTGGCCCCGGTCAGGAACACCGTCTTCTTCACTGGGCAGAACCCAGTGCGACGAACGCCATCACGAACAGCGCGAGACTGATCAGTCCGATAGCAGTCCGCAGGAGACGTGCGGTGAACGATCCGCGCTTCAGTCGATCCGCGAACTGGCCGGGATCAGCGGCCTCGTGGGCTGCGCATCGCAACCGGGTCATCCGCCGGGCCTGGGCCACCCCGGCAATCGTCGCCGCCACCAGCGCGGCGACCAGCACGAGGATATCAATGGTGATGTCGTCGAACGGCCGGGCCGCCAGAAGCAGTCCGCCGCTGATGGCGACGATCAGGGCGGCCACCATCGCCATCGTCAGGTATCGGGGGCCAAGGTTGCGGAAGAGTGCGGTGCGATCGGCTGCGGTCAGCACGGCGTGAGTGCTCGCATTGACCACGGTGATGGTGACGAGTCCGCCGATCCACACGGATGCACCGAGCACCAGCAATGCACTGAGCAGAATTTCTACCGCGTTCGGCAGCACAAGGGGTGTCATCGTGTGCTCTCCGATCAGGTGTGGTAGCTGCCGACCAGCCGCACGGCCCCGCCGTCGACGCCCTTGGCCCCCTGCTCGAAGCCGGCGAGGTCGCGCTCGCGGGTAGACACCCGGCCGACCGGCCAGGTGGGGATACCCCTGGACACCAATGCGGCGGTGACGGCTGCCTCGGATTCCGGGTCAACGACGGCGAACATCCCAATGCCGAGGTTCCAGGTTCCCTCGGAGCTGACCAGGCTGGTGCCGGCCATCTCCGACAGCACCCGAAAGACCGGGTCGGGTGACCAGGTGGTGCGGTCCACTTCCACCCAACTGCCCACCGGCAGCACTCGTGCGAGGTTCGCGGCGATCCCGCCACCGGTGACATGACTGAGAGAGTGCACGGCGCCGGTCAGCGTTGGGTCCTCGAGCACGCCGAGGAGCGGGGTGGTGTACAGCCGGGTCGGCTCGAGCAACACCTCTCCGACCATCCCGCCGAGGTCGGCCGAATGGTCGGTGAATCCGATTCCCTGTTTTGCCAGGATGTGGCGCACCAGGGAGAATCCGTTCGAGTGCAGCCCGGACGAGGCCAGCGCCAGAACCACGTCGCCGTCGCGCACCCGTTCGGCGCCCAACACGGCATCTGCCTCCACTGCGCCGACGGCGGCGCCCGCCACGTCGTAGTCATCGGGGCCGAGCAGGCCGGGATGTTCAGCGGTCTCGCCGCCGACCAGCGCGGTGCCGGTCTCCGAGCACGCCCGTGCGATTCCGGCGACGATGTCGGCGATGCGCCCGGGGACGACCCGGCCGCAGGCGATGTAGTCGGTCATGAACAGCGGTTTCGCCCCCACCACGATGATGTCGTCGACGACCATCCCGACCAGGTCCTGGCCGATCGTGTCGTGCTTGTCGATCGCTTGGGCGATGGCAACCTTGGTGCCCACGCCATCGGTCGAGGTGGCCAGCAGCGGGCGGTCGAAGTCTTTCAGGTACGACACGTCGAACAGCCCGGCGAAGCCGCCGACCCCGCCGAACACATGCGATGTGTGCGTGGCCGACACCGCCGACTTCATCAATTCAACGGCGAGGTCACCCGCCTGCGTGTCAACTCCGGCCTCGCGGTATGAGGCGGTCGTGGAATCGGCGGCCTGATCGGTCATACGGTCACACTCCTGTTGAGGCTCGCCTCGCGAGCGATGGTGAAGCGGTCGAAAGTTATCGGCGCACCAGCATCAATCGACCGTTTGACTGGCGCTCGGTGATGCGCTCGGTGATGCGCTGTGAGTGGCGCGGACGAGGAGATCGCAGGCACACGCGACACGGCTGGCCTCACTCCTGTCGCCCGGGGTCGCCGTAGTGCAGCGGCACACCGCCCGAGACCCCGCTGGAGACCCCGCTGGAGACCTCGCGTGCGGAGTCGCGGCGCGCATCCGTTCCGGCCTCGAACAGGCCCTCGAGCTCGAGCGGTGCGGTCATCGGCGCGGCGGGACCGTCGATCGGAAGCGATGCGCTCATCTCGCGGTCGGTCAACTCGATCGGGTATTCACCCGAGAAGCACGCCGTGCACAGCCTCTCGCGCGGCTGCCCGGTCGCCTCGATCATTCCCTCCTGGGAGAGGTAACCGAGTGAGTCGGCCCCGATCGACTTGCAGACCTCGTCGGAGGTGAGCCCGGTGGCGATCAGTTCGGCCCTGGTCGCGAAGTCGATTCCGTAGAAGCACGGCCACTTCACCGGTGGGGAAGAAATACGCACGTGCACTTCTGCGGCGCCGGCCTCTCGCAGCATGCTGACCAGCGCGCGCTGGGTGTTGCCGCGCACAATTGAATCGTCGACCACGATCAGGCGTTTGCCCTTGATCACGTCTCGCAACGGATTGAGCTTCAGCTTGATGCCGCGTTGCCTGATCGTCTGCGACGGCTGGATGAAGGTACGCCCGACGTAGGAGTTCTTCACCAGCCCCTGCCCGTACGGGATCCCCGAGGCCTCCGCATAACCGATCGCGGCCGGCGTTCCCGACTCGGGAGTGGGGATGACCAGGTCGGCTTCAGCCGGCGACTCCGCGGCGAGCCTGCGGCCCATCTCCACACGGGCCTCGTACACCCCGCGCCCGGCGATCGTGGTGTCGGGCCTGGCCAGATAGACGTATTCGAAGACGCATCCGGCGGGCTTCGACTCGGCGAATCGGTTGGTTCGCAGCCCGTTCTCGTCGATAACGATCAATTCGCCCGGTTCCACCTCCCGCACGAACGATGCGCCGACAATGTCGAGCGCAGCGGTCTCGCTGGCCACCACCCAGCCTCGCTCCAACCGACCGAGCACCAGCGGCCGAACCCCTTGCGGGTCGCGCGCGGCATACAGGGTGGTCTCGTCCATGAAGACGAAGCTGAATGCCCCCTTGAGGTGCGGCATCACCTCGAGGGCGGTCTCCTCCAAGGTGTGATCGGCGTCGCCGGTGAGCAGTGCGGTGACGATTGCGGTGTCGGTCGTGTTGCCGCGAGCGAGTTCGCCGTCGATATCGGGATAGCGCTCGGTGACCAGCGCCCGCAACTGGTTCGTGTTCGTCAGGTTGCCGTTGTGCCCGAGTGCGATGGTGCCGTTCGAGACGTGTCCGAGTGTGGGTTGCGCGTTCTGCCAACTGGAGGCACCGGTCGTCGCGTAGCGCGTGTGCCCGACTGCGATGTGGCCGGTGAGGGTGTTGAGCGTCACCTCGTTGAACACCTGCGAAACCAGGCCCATATCTTTGTAGACGAGAATATTGCGGCCGTCGCTGGTGGCTATTCCCGCCGACTCCTGCCCGCGGTGCTGAAGGGCATACAGGGCGAAGTAGGTGAGCTTGGCGATCTCTTCACCCGGCGCCCAGACGCCGAACACGCCGCAGGCATCCTGTGGCCCCTTCTCCCCCGGCAACAATTCGTGCCCCAGTAGCCCGTCGCCTCGTTTCACACACGTACCCTTCGCTTGTGGATCATGCCTGGTTGATCAGCCGGCGCTTCGGCCGGGTTCAGTCTCGGCAGGTTTGGTGTCGGCAG
Organism: Homoserinimonas sp. OAct 916; assembly: GCF_003260275.1. Lineage (GTDB taxonomy): Bacteria > Actinomycetota > Actinomycetes > Actinomycetales > Microbacteriaceae > OACT-916. Next base: position 26,420 of record NZ_QJHB01000007.1, read on the forward strand.
GTTTGGTGTCGGCAGGTTTGGTGTCGGCAGGTCTGGTCACGGCAGAGACGGCTTCGATCGCCGGTGCGTCTCGTCGGGCATCAGTCGGCTGGGATTCCTCCGCGCGCACCGTCAGCTTATTCGCCACCAGCGTTCTTTGCCCACGGTTTGCCCATCGATCGAGAATCAACGCCACGACGATGCCGAGTGCCCCTCCGAATACGATCCCGAAGATCAGTAGGAAGCCGAATACCTGGGCCTGGCTGTAGCCCTCGGCGGGCTCACGCAGCACGGCCGCGAAGAAGGCGCCCGCCGCCCCCAGCCCTGCTCCGAGCACGATCAGTCGCAGATAGCGCGGCGACCGGCGCACCAGCACCTGCTCGGTGCTGGAGTCGACGTGCCCGGTCGCGGGCACGGGCGGCGCCTCATTCGACGTGTCTGGCACTGGGTCGGTGTTGCGTGTCATTCCTCTATTGTCTCCGACTTGGCTGGGAGCCGTCGACGGGCCAGGTATCGCTGACCCCCTGACCGCATTCAGTCAACGGGCGCATGATGGAGTCATGACCGTCTGGACGTGCGCCACGTGCGGGATTGAACATCCCGACACGCAGTATCCGCCGCCCATCTGCGAGATCTGCTCCGACGACCGGCAGTGGGTTCCGCTCGACGGCCAACACTGGACCAGCCAGGCCGAACTGGCGTCAACTGGCCACCACAGCCGAGTGGAGTTGCTGGAGCCCGACCTCTACGGCCTCACCTGCACGCCCTCCGTCGGTATCGGCCAGCGCGGCCTGATCGTGCGCACCAGCGGCGGGAACCTGCTCTGGGAACCGCCCGGCTTCGTCGATGCGCTCGCCGTCGACCTGGTACACAACATCGGCGGAATCGCGGCCATCGCGGCCAGCCACCCGCATCTGACCGGCGCCTCGATCCAGTGGAGCCACGCTTTCGACGGCGCACCGGTATGGGTCGCATCCGCCGACCGCGCCTGGATCAGACGTCCCGATCCTGCGATCGAGTTGTGGCAGGGGGCGTTGAGGGTGCTGCCGGGCCTCACCCTCATCCAGTGCGGTGGACACTTCGCCGGTTCGAGCATCGCCCATTGGCCGGCAGGGGCGCACGAAAAAGGGGTGTTGATCACCGGTGACACGATCGCGATCGGCGGCGATCACCGCTCTGTCAACTCGATGCGCAGTTTCGTCAACAACATTCCGCTGCCCGAGCGGGCGATCCGCCGTATTCTGGCGACGACCGAACCGTTGGAGTATGACCGCATCTATTCCGCGTTCACCCAGATTGATGAGGGCGCGAAACAGATCGTGGACTTCTCGTTGAACCGGTACATCGACTGGATTCGCGGCGATGTCCCGGACGAACCCGACAGCTGACCGGGCGTACGTCGCAAACGTTCGGCGTCAGGTGATCACGTCGATCGGCTGGGTCTTGGGGTGCTCGTGCACAAGAGGGATGCGTTCGGCCTCGTTGCTCAACGCCGCAATGACCTTGCGCACCGAGAGCCGCTCCGCCCGGTCTGGTCGCATCAACGCGACGATGTGCCGCTCCGACTCGATGCCAGACAATTCCTTGACCGCGAGGCCGGGGTTCACCGTGGTGAACCGCGGAAGCAGGGCGATGCCGTGGCCCGCAAGAACCAGCGCCTCGATCACACGGGTGTTCGAGAACCGCTGCACGACCGTGACCGGCTGCCGAGTGTATGCCTCCAACTCCAGCAGCAGACGGCTGGTCGGATAGCCGACGGGCATACCGATCCAACTCTCACCGATGAGATCCTTGGGGGCGATTGTGGTGCGGCCTGCCAGCCGGTGCCCGAGTGGCAGGACGACGTCGAGCGGCTCGACCATCAGCGGCACCTGGGTCAGGCCGCGGCCGGCCCAGGTGCTCGTGCCCTTGGGGGAATGCGCCAACACAACGTCGTAGTCATTTGCGAGGTCGGCAAATACCTCAATCGACGGATCGACGTCATCACAAAGCAGCACCAGCCCTTCGGCTCCGGCCAACGTGGTGAGCGCTCCGGGCAGCAGCATCTCCCCCGCGGTCGGAAAGATGGCCATCGTCACCTCGCCGACCGGGTTGTTCGCGTATTCGTCCCAGAGTGCGGATGCCTTCTCAATCGCGATGCGCACATCCCGGGCACTGGCAGCCAGAGTGCGACCGGCGTGGGTCAGGCTGATCCCCCTTCCAGCGGGCTGGGTGAGCGGTGCCCCGACCTCTTTCTCCAGCAGTTTGATCTGCTGGGAAACCGCGGAGGGAGTGCGATGCGTGGCGCGCGCGACCGCAGTGATCGTGCCGCGTTCAGCCAGTTCTCGGAGCAGATCGAGCCGTCGAATGTCCATGTAGCCAGACTACACATTCAGTAAAGTATTATGCGCTTGTCCTATATGGACAAGTCGGCTTGAATAGTAGTCAAGAGCTTTTGGAACCAATGGGCTCCAACCCCCGCTCACCCTTCTTGAAGAAAGGCAGGTCGTCATGATCGTTCTCATGTCACTCCTCGGCGTTATGGCTTTCTCGGCAATCGTCGGTGCTTTCGCGATCACCTCTCGCGACGGATACCGCCGAGTTCCCAGCATCGCCCGCTACTAGAAGCTGGGCACGCCTCCGGGCAGCCCACCAGACTTGCCGTCCATCGCGGCAATCACAAGAACCCCCGTCTCGTCCATCGCGAGGCGGGGTTTCTCATTGCGGCAGGTTTTCGTTCTGGAGCTCGCCACTGCGGCAGGTGCTTCTCCAGAAACTTCTCATTCCGGCAACTTCTCATTCCGGAGACACGATCGGCAGGTGGCCGGTCAGGTCGGCGCGCTGCCCCGAGGCGTGGATGCTGCCACCGGCGATGCCATCGGCCCATGTGAGCGATCCGGCCGCCAGGGCAAGCCACGTCGTGGCATCCATCTCGACCACATTCGGCGGTGTTCCGCGCGTGTGCCGCGGACCAGGCACACACTGCACGGCCCCGAAGGGCGGCACCCGCACCTCCACCGTGTTGCCCGGGGAGTCCTCGGCCAGACGCTGCAAGAGGTAACGCACTGCCGTCGCGGTGACCTCCCTGCCGGGACCCGGGCCACCTTCTGCGGGATGGGCGGCAACCTCGGCGAGCGCTGTACGCCCCACCTCGTCTGGGATCCTTCGCCTGGCCACCCGTCCAGTCTGCCAGTTGCGTTGGGTTCCGGGCCGCCAGATAGTCTGAATGGGTGATGATTCTCGTTCTCGGTTCCGGTGCCCGCGAGCACGCTCTGATTCGTTCCCTGTGCACCGAAGACGCCGGCCACACGGTTGTTGCGGCCCCCGGAAATGCCGGCATCGCGAGCGACGTCGAGACGGTGCCGCTTGATCCGTGTGATCCGAACCAAGTGGTGGCCTTCGCCATTGAGCGAGCGGTCGAGCTCGTCATCGTGGGACCGGAGGCGCCGTTGGTCGCGGGGGTCGCCGATGCCGTGCGCGCGGCCGGCATACCCGTGTTCGGCCCCGATGCTTCGGCTGCACAGCTGGAGGGCAGTAAGACCTACGCCAAGCGGATCATGGATGCCGCCGGTGTGCCGACCGGGCGCGCGATCCTCGCCGCCGACATCGATGCCGCCAGAACGGCGATCGACGAGTTCGGTGCCCCCTACGTCGTCAAGGCCGATGGTCTCGCCGCGGGCAAGGGGGTTCTGGTCACCGAGGACCGTGAAGCGGCACTGGCGCACGTCACGCACTGGCTGCCCCACGGCAGCGTTCTGGTCGAGGAGTTCTTGACCGGGCCCGAGGTATCGCTGTTCTTCGTGAGTGACGGCGAGTCGGTTCGTGCGCTGGCGCCCGCCCAGGACTTCAAGCGCCTGGGCGACGACGACCTGGGGCCGAACACCGGCGGGATGGGCGCGTACTCGCCGCTGCCGTGGCTCGACGAGCTCTTCGGCAGCGAACAGGCCTTCGTCACCGAGGTCACCGACACCGTCGCGCTGCCGACCGTCAGGCAGATGGCCGCCGAACACACGCCGTTCATCGGACTCCTGTACTGCGGGCTGATCCTGACCCCCCAGGGGGTTCGGGTGATCGAGTTCAACGCGCGCTTCGGCGACCCCGAAACCCAAGTGGTCTTGCCTCGCCTTGTCACCCCACTGTCGACGGTGCTGCTGGCAGCCGCGACGGGCACCCTCTCCGAGTTGCCCGCGCTCGCGTTCTCACCACTGGTCGCCGTCACCGTGGTGCTGGCGAGCGAGGGCTACCCCGAGTCGCCGGTGACGGGTCGCCCGATCACCGGGCTGGGCGAGGCGGCGGCGGTTCCCGGGGTGTCCGTGTTGCATGCGGGCACCGGGTTGCAGCCCAATGATGAACTGGTATCAGCTGGCGGGCGGGTTCTCAGCGTGGTCGCGCTCGGCAAAGATTTCGGTTCGGCACGCAGCCGGGTTTACGAGGCCGTGTCGCAGATAGGTTTCACCGGCGCCCAGTATCGCACCGACATCGCCGCGGGTGCCGGCACCGGCACCGGCACCAAATAACGGGTACCAGCTCTGCCCACCCCTAGTCATGGGTTCCCGCCCACGGGTCGAGGAATCGAGAGGGGCGAAGGATTGTCTCGAAATCGCGGCGCACAGCCCCGCGGATTGAGGGATCCGACGAAGGAGGATCGTCTCGAAATCCCGCACCCGATCACAGAATGTCTGCGTCAACAACAACTCCGCGCAGCGGCCATGGCTGCCAGCCCTCGGGCAGGGCGGCCAACCGGGCGGCAGCGGCAGAAAGTCGCTCGGGGGAGAGTTGGGGCGGCTCACCTCTTCCACCTCGCGAACCGGTGACCCTGCCGTCGTCGTCGGTGCTGACTTGGGCGAAATCGGTCTCCATTCGGCGGCTCACCGGATACTGCTCCGCGAAGCCTCCGCGGGCGACAGCCAGCACCAGGTCCTCGAGCTCACCCGCCACCGCCTGGATGTCGTCGTCACAGGCATCGCAGCCGCACGCAGGGAAGGGGACGCTGTGCAGCACGCCCGCCTCCACCATCACGCCGGGAAAACCGGTCAGAACGAACACGAGCGGCGCACCATCCGCACTCCGCGGTGACAGGCGTACGATCTCCCACACGTCTTCGTGCGGCTGCAGCAACTCCAGGTCTGCCGGATCGATCTGTTGGACGTCCACGTCGTAGACCTGCTCCACGTACTCCACCAGGGCGTGCGCCACCGAATGCAGGGGGGCGAAGCGCTCCAGGTTGCTCGTGACGCTGTAGCTCGCCTCATCCGGGCCGTCATCGCCCCAGCGCCGGCCGTACGGGATCGGTTCTCCGGCAGCGTCGAGGAATGTCCTCTCAGGAAGCAGCGGACGTCGATACTTCTGCGTTGCGGGTTGCGCGGGTACCGGCAACGGCAGCGCCGGCAGCACGTCATCCGCCTGTTCGTCGACCCACTCGGCCAGCGACGCCGCGAAGGCGTGCAACCAGTCGTCGTCACTCGCGAAGACCGGGCCGTCGTCGAGGCTGCCCGTGAGAGGCTTCGCGAGTCGCTCCAGAACCTGTTGCACGACGTAGCTTCGGCGCCCGGCCCCGACTTCCGCTGATCCGTCACCGGCGGGGCCCCAGGCCGCGTCTTCACGCAGGGCAGCCAGGGTGTTACCGAGAAAGACGGTTGCCGCCTCCTTCAATTCGGTGTCAGCCGTGAGCTCGCCGATGTGCGTGTGCAGGAATCGAAGGAGCGCAAGAGGGTCTGCCGAAAGTTCTCGAGCGTCGGCATCTGCCCTGTTGACGAAGTCGAGAAAGTGGGCATAGCCGCTACGGTGGCGAATGGGCTGAAAGCCTGATTCGCCCCCGGCCCACGCAAGCCGCCACCCGAATGCGGCGGATTGGTCGCCCGAAAGCGGCGCGGCCACGCCCTCGAACACATCCTCACGCGCAGTCATCGCGCAGGGCTGATCATGGGTCGCCCGCCTACTCTCAGCGGCGGGACTTGCGCTGCGGCTTGGGCAGCGGCACCTTCACTGCGGCGCGGTGCGCGACCATGGCGCCCCAGATCGTTCCACCGAGCAGGATCACGGCACCGATCATCACAAACATCTCCATATTCGCTGGGGTGTTCGACCCGAACAGCCCGAACCCCGCGAAAACGACTGCGAGGCCGCTGGTCACCCAGTGGGGGATGACCGCTGCCGCGTGTCCGGCCCGCCAGGCGGCGTCGCTGACCATCACACTGGGCAGGCGAATGCCGGCAATCTGGTTCACGCCGATCCGACCGGTCGCGCACGCCTGGACGGCACCCGCTATCACGAGGGCCCCGACGATCAACAGCACACTGGCAAATTCCATGGCCCAAGCGTAGGCGATACCGGCTGAGTGCAACCGATATGACCTTTCAGCCCGCGCGATCGCACCATATTTTTGGGCCGCGCACCAGTTGAAACACATCGCGCAAGTTCGAACGGGAGCGAGGCGTTCCACGTGGCGCGGGCCGAGGCACTGGACGACCGCAGCGGCGCACACGCTCGCAACCCCACCACCCGCGCACGGCGCCGGGCGCACGGCGCCGGGCGCACGGTTCGCAAGACACACGATAATGGTGGAGTGAACGACGCCCAGGCAACACCTCAACCCGCGGCCGCCGAGACTCCCGGCTGGCGCCTCGAGTACTCGGGCAAGGTGCGCGACCTGTATGTGCCGCATACGGCCGCCGGCCTCGCCGATGCGGATCTCATGCTCGTGGTCGCCTCCGACCGGGTGAGCGCCTTCGACCACACGCTCGAGCCCGCCATCCCGGGCAAGGGAGAGCTTCTCACCCGGTTGAGTCTGTGGTGGTTCGAGCAATTGAGCGACGTGCCCAACCATCTCGTCCGGGCAGACGACGATCCCCCGGAGGCGGCGCCTCCCGTCCCCGTGGCTCTCGCCGGGCGAGCCATGCTCGTCAGCGCCCTCGACATGTTTCCGGTGGAGTGCGTCGTGCGCGGCTACCTCACCGGTTCGGGATGGCAGGAGTACCAGCAGTCGCAAAGCGTGTGCGGCATTGCGCTGCCAGCCGGCCTCACCGACGGTGACCGCCTGCCGGAACCGATCTACACGCCCGCGTGGAAGGCTCCTCAGGGCCAGCATGACGAGAACATCTCGTTCGAGCGCACAGTCGAACTCGTCGGACGCGAAGTGGCGAACACTCTGCGGGATCTCTCACTGGCCATTTTTATGAGAGCATCTGTCATTGCGGAGCAGCGGGGCATCATTCTCGCCGACACCAAGTTCGAGTTCGGCGCCGATCGCGCAACCGGCGAAGTGACGCTGGCCGACGAGGTGCTCACGAGCGACTCCAGCCGGTACTGGGACGCCGCCGCCTGGGCGGCCGGTGACCGCGGGCAGAGCTTCGACAAGCAGATCGTGCGCGACTGGCTGAGCGCCAACTGGTCTGAGCGAGGCGACGATCAGGCGACACCGCCGGTGTTGCCGCCGCACATCGTGGAGCAGACTGCTGAGCGTTATCGGGAGCTGATCCACCGGCTCACCGGCCGAACAGTCGAAGCCCACTCTCCGAAGCCGTCCGAGCCGAGCACTTTTGGGGTCAGTTCTTGATCCATCCCTCGAAATCAACGCCAGATTTCTGAGAGCGAAACGACGCTGGTTCTCATGGGGCCCGATGGTGGTGGCCGCGACCACGCCCTTCTTTCCTTAGACTGCTAGAAGGGTGAGTTTCTTCGCCCTCACCCAGGAGGGCGCATGACTGATCACGTTGGAGACGTTGCCGTGTCCACCAATACGGCGGTGCGTACCGCCTTCTTCGTTTCCGACAGCACCGGGATCACGGCAGAGACGCTCGGCAACGCGCTGCTGGCGAATTTTCCCTCCATCCAATTCATTCGACAGACTCTGCCGTTCATCGACACGGCCGAGAGCGCTCATGGCGTCGTCCGTGAGGTGAATGCGGCCACCGCGGTGGGAGCTCTGCCGATCGTGTTCACGACCGTGAAGGCGCCGGCCGTGCGCGAGGTGCTCACCCACGCGGATGCCACGGTCATCGATCTGCTGGGCGGCCACATGTCCGAATTGGAGCGGGCGCTGGGGACTACCGCATCCGATCAGCCCGGCCAATATCACGGCCTCGGCGACCTGGAGCGGTATTTCGCACGTATGCGCGCGGTCGAATACGCGATCGAACACGATGATGGGCAGAGTCTGCGCGCCTTGGACGCCGCTGATGTGATCATCATCGCTCCGTCGCGGTGCGGCAAGACCCCGACCACCATGTATCTGGCATTGCAGTACGGACTGCTGGTGGCCAACTATCCGCTCACTGATGACGATTTTCCCACTGATGGCCTGCCGCCCGCGATCGCGAAATATGCCCGGCGCTGCTTCGGGTTGACGACCACCGCACTGCGGCTGAGTCATGTGCGCTTCGAGCGCCGCCCCAACTCCCGCTACTCGAGCCTCGGACAGTGCACACTGGAACTGCGTCGTGCTGAGGCCCTGTACCGACGCACCCGGGTACCGTTCTTGAACTCCGCGACCAAGAGCGTCGAGGAGATGTCAGCTGTGATCATCCAGTCGATGAAGTTGCGTGCATGAGCAGACACACCCGCGGGTACATAACCGAAAGAGGCATATAGTGACCAATATTCTGTGGTTCGACCAGATCGGCATGTCCGACCTGGGTCAAGTCGGCGGCAAGAATGCCTCATTGGGCGAGATGGTGTCGCACCTGTCGGAACTGGGGGTGCGAGTGCCCGGAGGTTTCGCGACCACTGCCGACGCGTTCCGGGCGTTCCTGGCTGCGGGCGGGCTCTATGAGCAGATCAAGCTCGCCGTGCAGGCGATCGATGTCGAAGACGTCACCGAACTCGCCCGTGTGGGGGCCCAGGTGCGGCGATGGATTGAGGAGCAGCCGTTCCCAGAAGAGCTCGAGCGTGATATCCGGGCGGCGTACGCGGCTCTGGTGTCTGCAGACCCCGACCCTGACGCCGTCACGTGGGCAGTACGTTCCAGCGCGACCGCAGAAGACCTGCCCGATGCATCCTTCGCGGGGCAGCAGGAGACGTATCTGAACATCGGCGGCATTGAGAACATCCTGGCCGCAGTACGCAGTGTGTTCGCCTCGCTGTACAACGATCGTGCCATCTCGTACCGGGTACACCACGGCTTCGACCATCATGAGGTGGCATTGTCTGCCGGCGTTCAGCGCATGGTGCGCTCGGACCTCGCCGCGTCGGGTGTGATGTTCACGGTCGACACCGAGTCTGGCTTCTCCGATGCGGTGTTCATCACCAGTTCCTACGGTCTCGGTGAGGCGGTTGTACAGGGCGCTGTCAACCCTGACGAGTTCTACGCCTACAAACCTGCGTTGCGAGCGGGCCGCCCCGCGATTCTCAAGAGATCTGCGGGCGAGAAGGCGATCGCGATGCGCTACGCCGACGGCGTGCACATGGGTGGTAGCACGGTGTTCGCCGAAGTGGATATCGCTCAGCGCAGCCACTTCTCGATCTCGGATGCAGAGGTGGAGGAGCTCGGCCGTCAGGCGCTTGTGATCGAAGAGCACTACGGCTGCCCGATGGACATCGAATGGGCCAAAGACGGCATCGATGGGCAACTGTACATCGTGCAGGCACGGCCCGAGACCGTGGTGTCCCGCGACGACGGCAACGTGATGCGCCGCTATGTGCTTGCCGAACGCAGCACCCCGGTCGTCACCGGCCGAGCGATCGGGCAGCGTATCGGCGCCGGTGCGGTGCGTGTGATGCGCGAGCTCGACCAGATGGAGGGCTTTCGCGTCGGCGACGTGCTTGTGGCGGATATGACCGACCCCGATTGGGAGCCGATCATGAAGCGCGCCTCGGCAATCGTGACCAATCGAGGCGGCCGCACCTGTCACGCCGCGATCATTGCACGCGAGCTCGGTATCCCCGCCGTCGTCGGCACCGGGGTGGCGACACAGGTTCTCCACGACGGTGATGAGGTCACCGTATCGTGTGCAGAGGGCGACGAGGGAATCGTGTACGCCGGGATCCTGCCGTTCGAACAGGAGGAGACTCACCTGGACCAGATGCCTGTGGCTCCGGTGAAGATCATGATGAATGTCGGCACTCCCGATCAGGCGTTCGCCTTCGCAAAACTCCCCAATCGCGGAGTCGGCCTGGCTCGACTCGAGTTCATCATCAACCGGCAGATCGGCACACACCCTCGGGCACTACTGGAACACGCCACGCTTCCCGAGCCTCTCGCCGCGGAGATCTCGGCACGCATCGCAGCCTATGCCTCCCCGCGGGAGTACTTTGTGAAGCGGGTCGCGGAAGGGGTTTCTATGATCGCAGCGGCTTTTGCCCCGGAGCAGGTGATCGTGCGGCTGTCGGATTTCAAATCCAATGAATATGCGAACCTCATTGGCGGAGAGCTGTACGAGCCGCACGAGGAGAACCCCATGCTTGGCTACCGCGGCGCCTCCCGATACATCTCACCCGAGTTCCGCGCGTGTTTCGACATGGAGTGCGAAGCGTTGCGGTTCGTCCGCGACGAGATGGGGCTTACCAACGTCTCCATCATGGTGCCGTTCGTGCGTACTCTCGGCGAGGCGAGCGCGGTGATCGACCTGCTCGCCGAGAACGGGTTACGTCGTGGCGAGAATGGGCTCCAGATCATCATGATGTGTGAGCTGCCATCCAACGCCGTGCTGGCGGACGAGTTCCTGGAGTACTTCGACGGATTCTCGATCGGCTCCAACGATATGACCCAGCTGACTCTGGGGCTGGACCGCGATTCGGCCCTTGTGGCGCAGACCTTCGACGAGCGCGATCCGGCGGTGCTGAAGATGCTGTCGATGGCGATTGATTCGTGCCGTCGAGCGGGCAAGTATATCGGCATCTGCGGTCAGGGCCCCTCCGACCATCCCGATCTCGCCGAGTGGCTGGTGGAGCAAGGCATCGAGTCGATGTCGCTGAACCCCGACACCGTCGTCGAGACTTGGTTGCGGCTGGCAGAGTTGAACAGCTGATGTCGCGGTAACTTTCTGAACCCTCACCGCGGCCAGGGTCGCGCCCCGCCTTACGCGGGCGGAGCGGACGGGTTCGATGCCGGCGAGCCCGACACCACCGGGTTCGATACCATCGGGTTCGATGCCACCGTATTCGGTACCGGTGCGAGCGCCGTTTCGATCGGTGCCTCAACCGGGTCTGCCGCGCCCAAGCTCGCGGATGTCGTCAGCTCGGCGCCCCAACCACTCACGGCTTTCGGCTTTGCCCAGAACATGACAATGATCGCCCCCAGCACGGCGGCAGCTGCCGGCAACAAGAGGCTCTGCCCCATTGCCGCCGCGTAACCGTCATGCATCGAGACAGGCAGTGCGCCCGCGGGGATGGGCGCGGGAACCTCTGCCATCAGCCGCGACTGGATCAGCGCCGCGATCGCAGCGCTGCCGAGCACCGCCCCGACCTGGCGGGTCGTGTTGTACACGCCGGAGCCCGCACCGGCCTGGTGGGCAGGCAGGTGGCGAGTGGCGGTGCTGGAGATGGGTGACCACACCGCCGCATTCGCCAGCCCGAGAACAGCGCTGGGCAACAACAGCAGCCAGATGGGCGCATCTGCGGTCATGATCGCGAAGTACCAGTAGAGGCCACCGGCGAGGAGCAGAAGCCCGGTCACGGCCACGTAGCGGGGGTTGATGATATCGACCAGGCGCCCGACGAACGGCGCCAGCACTCCCGAGAGCACGGCGCTTGGAGCCAACATCAGGGCCGACTGTGTGGGCGGGAGACCGAGCACGAGTTGGAAGTAGAACATCAAGGGCAACGTCATGCCGGTGATCGCGAACCCGACGGTCGTGATCGCACCGTTGGAGAGTGAGAAGTTGCGATCGCGGAAAAGCTGCAGCGGCAGCAGCGGTTCGCCCCGGTTGTAGTGCTGCCAGAGGACAAATCCGACCAGAAAGACGATTCCGGTGATGATGAGCGACCAGACACTGATCGGGCCGACGATTTCACCCCAGTCGTAGCTCTCCCCCTCTTGGATCCCGAACACCACGAGGAACATGCCAATCGCGCTCAGCGCCACGCCGAGCAGGTCGAACCGGTGCTTGTGGGTGGCGAGGGCGGGTACGAGCCTCCAGGCCATGATGAATGCGACCACGCCGACCGGAACGTTGACGAAGAAGATCCACTCCCAACCGAGGCTGTCGACCAGCACACCGCCGAGGATCGGTCCGACGAGTGTGGCGACACCGGCCGTGGCCCCCCACAACCCCATCGCCTGCCCCCTGCGGTCCGGAGGAAAGATGCGGGTGATCACAGCCATGGTCTGAGGCGTCATCATGGCCGCACCCAGCCCTTGGAACACACGTGCCACGATCAGCGTGGTGATGTCGCCGGAGAGCCCGCACCAGGCCGATGACAGCGTGAATACGACCAGGCCGATCAGGTAGATGTTCTTCGGACCGAACCGGTCGCCCAGCCGCCCGGTGATCAGCAGCGGTACGGCGTAGGCCAGCAGGTAGGCGCTGGTCACCCAGATCACTTCGTTGATGCCGGTGTTCAGCCCCTCCATGATGCTGGGGTTCGCGACCGAGACGATGGTCGTGTCGACCAGGATCATGAAGAACCCGATCACCAGCGCCCAGAGCGCGGGCCAGGGTTTGAGGGCGGGCGCAACCGTGGTCGTGCCGGACGGTTCTTTGTCGGTCGGGCGAGAAGAAGTCATCAGTGCTTTCGGCCGTTGGCCATCGGTGAAGGGTAAAGGGTGCCGGGCCGGGATGCTCTCCGTCCGGGTGACACCCGCTCACCCCAGAATACTCGCCGCCGGGGAGACCAGAGCAACACCCAAGTGCCGGTGCTGCGCGCTGGGTTCGAGACGATTCCTCGGGCTTCGGGATCTTTCGACCAGCGAAATCCGGACCAACGCTCGAGGGCGACTCTCGTCTTTCCGATCCTTCAGCCCGGGAAAGAGCGATCGTTTCGACTTCTCGACAGAGAAAAGCGGCCGACCGGTGTCTCCGACCGGGATGATCGGGGTGTTGGTTTTCGGCTTGGTCGCGTTGTTGATGATCTATGTGCAGGGTGCCCTGATCCGCGAACGCTAGGAGCAAGTGGTGTCTTTGGGATATGCAACAAGCATGGACTGGATCGTTGTGTGCCGCAGCCGAACTGACGGGCTGTTCCCATCACACGATCGCCCGGCATGTCGTCGCCAGGCATGCGGGGAAGCCGATCGCCGAGCCGGCGTATCGTGGCCGTGTCACGGACCCGTTCTTGCCGACGATCGAGGAATGGAGCGCGGCATCCTCAGCGCAAGTTCTACGGCCGTTGGCGGACGACGAATCCGGCTCCGCGGGCTATCGCGATTCTCATAGAGGGGGAATCGTGTGCTGAGCGTGGGGCAGCACCCGCCTCGGGTCTGTTCGTCCGGATTCGGGGCGGACGTCATTTGACTGCTAGAGCGGTGCGGCCCAACCACCATTCTGGCGAGGCGGCGATCACGGTGCGGGCAGCTTCCTCAACGGAGCCTCGGTTCTCGCCGCGGAGCCAGGCCTCGATGGCGCCCACCGTGCCGGCTCCCGCATAGGCCACGAGCATCCTCCGCTGTTCCTCGGGTGGGAGGCCCCCGGGTAGGACCGGCGCGATTTGGGGGTGTCGCTCGAGGTGCAGGATGAGTCCCTGCTCGATGTAGTCCGAGAGCATGTCGTGCAGCTCTCCGGCCAGACGGGGCGAGAGAGCGTTGCTGTAAATTTCCGAACGCTCGGCGATGTGGCTCAGGAGTCGGCGCTCCGGTTCGTCGAAAACGCTAAGTTTGGTGCCGCTCGTTGCTGGTAGCTCGCCGATGGACCTGCCGAGGTCGTCGAGGTCCTCACGGAGGAAGCTTGCGAGGAGCTCGACGGGGCTCGTGCCGTGCCGGTAGAACGTGTCGCGCGTGATCCCGGCCGCACGGGCCACCTCCGCGACGCTGATCTTGTTTACATGCTTCTCTGCGGCGATCGCGTAGATGGCGTTTCGCAATTTGCTGCGCGTGCGTGCCTGTCGAACATCCATCCGGATATCCTATCTATCAAACATGTGTCAGATAACCGGTAGGGTTGACGAAGACGGACCAACGAGGGTCCGCGAGGAGAGGAAGTCGAAAAATGTCTGAGAGATTCGTCAATAGGGTCGCGATTGTCACGGGAGGAGTTTCCGGAATCGGCGCCAAGATCACGGAACGCCTCGTCAGCGAGGGAGCCTCCGTCGTCGTAGCCGATGTCAACGAGGAGCTCATCGCCGCGGCATCCGACACCTTCGGTGCCAAGGTTTTAGGTCGACGTACGGATGTCACAGACGAAGCAGACTTCGAGGGTCTCATCGCCGACACAGTTGAGCGGTTCGGAACCCTCGACACGGTCTTCAACGTCGCTGGGGGCTCACGTGCGGGAACCCTCACCGACATCAGCTTCGCCGACTGGGACTTCACCGTGCGCCTTAACCTCTACAGCGCGTTCAACGGGACCCGTCTTGCCGCGCGGCAGTTCATCGCGGAGGGTAAGGCCGGATCGATCGTTAACATCGCCTCGCTCAACTCCCTCGTGCCCATGCATTTCGGTGTGGGATACACGGCCTCGAAGGCGGGAGTCGTGATGCTCACGAAGCAGGCGGCGCTGGAGTTGGGGGAGCACGGCATCCGGGTGAATGCTGTTTCGCCCGGCCTTGTCGCAACGCCCATGACCGTGGGGCTCACGAGCATGCCCGGTGTTCAGGAGGCCTATAACGAGCGTATTCCGCTCGGCCGGGCGGCTCAGCCCGAGGAGCTCGCATCCGCAGCCGTATTCCTCGCGAGCGATGACGCCTCCTACATCTCCGGAGACAACCTCGTGGTCGATGGGGCCTGGTCGACGAGCGGCTACCCTGATCTTCGTCGTTTTCTGCAGTAACCCACTACCACCACCACCACCGAACTATAGAAAAGGCACACCATGAAGGCAGCAGTACTTCACGCGCAAGAGGATCTGAGAATCGAGGATGTTGCGGAGCCGACCCCCGCACCGGGTGAGGTGAAGTTGCGGAATGCCTACGCTGGCATCTGCGGCTCCGATCTGCACGTCTACTACGGCCCGCAGCCGGAGGGCGGCGCTCAACCACACCCCGTCACCGGCGCCACGTTGCCCCAGATCCTGGGTCACGAGTTTTCTGGCACGGTCACCGAGCTCGGGGAGGGCGTCACGAACGTCTCCGTCGGTGACAGGGTTGCTGTGTGGCCGGTCTACTACTGCGGGGAATGCCCGTCCTGCAAGAAGGGGCTCTACAATGCCTGTCAGAAAATCGGCTTCCACGGTCTCTCCTCGCACGGTGGAGGCATGGCCGAGTTCACTACCGTCCCCGCCTCAAAAGTGCACGTACTGCCCGAGAGCGTCGATCTGCGCATGGGTGCACTCGTCGAGCCCATGGCGGTCGCTTGGCATGCTGTCGAGCGCAGCGGTGTGAAGGCAGGTCAGACCGCACTGATCGCGGGAGCGGGCCCAATCGGCATCGGCGTCTGGTTTGCCCTGCGCGCACGTGGCGTCGAGACGATCATCGTCTCGGAGCCGAGCGAGGAGCGTCGTGCGGCGATCGGTGCCGTTGGGGCTGATATCCTCGTCGACCCGCTCTCGGAGAACCTCATCGAGCGCATTCTGGAGCTGACCGACGGCCAGGGCGTGGATGTCGCCTTCGATGCCGCGGGCGCGGGTCCCGCGGTGATCACGGCGATCGCCAGCCTCACTCCCGCCGGGCGGCTCGTCGTCGTCGCCATTCACGAGCGCACGATGGAGTTCAACCCCTCGCAGCTCGTCATGGCGGAGACCGAGATCGTGGGAAGTCTCGCATACCTCCCCGAGGACTTCGACGCGGTCATCGCGGCGATGGCCGAGGGTAAGTACAGCGCTGAGGGTTGGCTCTCCGAGGTCGAGGTCGAGGGCGTTGTCGGTGCGATCACAGAACTGCGCGCCGGTCGCGGCATGAAGGTGCTCGTCAAAAACTAGCTCTGAAGCGGTGGAGGTTTCGGTATGTGCTTGGGCCTTCGTTGTTTTTGAGGGTCGCAGTGACCAAGGACACTGGAATCAAATTGGCCCGGAATCCGTCAGTTTTGATGGCTTCCGTGGGCATTTCTGCTGTCCTCTCGGGGGCAGTTCGTTTTGCCCGTTGACGATCGAAATACTGGCGAGCTGGAGGTGAACATGAGTGCCGCTTTGGGCATGACAGTGAGGGCATAGAGGTGGGCCTTCAGATACTTCACCCATCAGTGTTGGAGACGCGATCTCCACCCCTGAGCGTCGTGACCGCACCCGAAGCGTGCGAGCACACATCCGATTCTCGTAGCATCTCCTGGCCACGCTGGAGCCGAATCGGTGGCTCCGAATCGATCGGTCCATCGGACATGCCGGGGTTTACTTCTTTCCCTTGAGCCTCAGGCCACATCGGCGAATTGAGGCTTGTGGGCGCGTGCCGTCCGTGGCCCGCTCAACGGTCGTCCAGCCAGGTGAGCGTCTCTAAAAGGTACCTGCGCCGAAGTGGCTAGAACTCATCAAGGTCCCGGATGAACTTCGCGAATCCTGGGATGGTGAACTCGAGTGTGCCTCGTTCTCCTGCCTGCACGAAGCCCTTGTCTAATAGCCGGGCGCGCGGAACCGACAAGCTGTCGCTGGTCACGCCGAGGGCTCGGGCAATGTCCGCGCGACGAGCGTGCTCGTCGCCGAGAGAGGCCATAGCATGCATGAGTTCCCGTTCCCCGGTCGTTGCGTTTGCCCAGCGTGCCCGGAATAGTGCATCCAAGTCGGCGGCCATCGCCGTGCGGCCGGCGCGAACCTGATCGAGGGTGATCCGCGCGCCGGGATCCGGCCGGCCTGCAGCGGTCCACGTCGCGTCGCCGATCAGCTGCACCATATACGGATAACCGCCCGCGTTCGCTAACGCTTCACCCAATGAATCCTGCTCCCATTCCACGCCCAGTTGCCGCGCGGGCACCACCAGGGCGAATTCCTCCGCCTCGCGCTCAAGCCCCGCCCGCGGCCGATACGCGAACCGTTCACTAAAGGTGACCGCCGACGATATGACTTCAGCCGCGTTGGGCAAACCGGCCATGAAGACCGCCGCTGGAACATCCGTCCCTTCAGATTGCCGGTGCTGCCACGCATGTGCCAGCGTGAGCAGTCCTCAGGCACCGGAGGATTGCACCTCGTCGATCAGGATCACCAAGCCACGGTGCTCATCCTCCGAGGCTGCCGCGCGGATGACCTCGAACTCTAGGCTGCCGGTCGGAACCGTTCCCGGGGCCGCCCGCGACGTCGCGTTGACACCGATGACGTTCGGGACGCCGAGCTTGAGGGTCAGGGACTCCAGCCGGGAGTAAATCGCCTTCCTCGCCGCATCCCGCCACCCGGTCGTGACCCGGTCGATCACCACCGCGATCTGAACGATCAAGCCCGCCTCGTCCGCGGCGGTAACCCACACTGTCAATGCGCCGCGCTCCTGTGCCCGGCGTTGGTAGTGCCGCAAAAGCGAGGTCTTCCCGAATCCTCTCGGCGCGTGGTCAACCTGAATACGCCCAACCCGGCGGTGAAACACCAAGGGGTAGGAAAGCCGCTCGTCGAACTCACCCAACTGGATCACCCGACCGGGCACAGTATGAGCGACCTCAACTAGGCGTGTACGGGCTTTGTTGCACAGCGGTCTACTTTTTCTGATCCATTATGGCTCATGAGCAACGCAACAAACTATAAGCCCCTGAGAGGCGTAACTTTGCGTCCGCGCAGACTCTCACCCGGTCGCGTGGAGTGGCTAGCAAGGTAGCTTTCCTGCGAGTTCGTCGGCTAGAGCGGCTTGCCGCGTCCCGTCGCTGTCGCCCGAGGAATTACTCTCAGCTGCGTGGGAGAGGTCGGGGCCGGCTGTTGGCCGGCCCCGACCTCGTATCAGATTTCCTGATTCTTGCGCGTACGGTGAACTTTGGCAGTTGCGCGGTTGAGGTCAAGCCCAAGGGTGTCAGCCTCAACAACCGGGCCATACTGTTTCGCTCCCTCGTATCCCCAACTGGTTGTGTGTTCGCGGCCGACGACGATCACCGCGACGCCCTTCTGGAGGGTTGTCGCGGCGTACTCACGGGGTCGGCCGCTCGCAAACCGGTCGGGTGATTTCAGGCCGACTCAGCCCGTGGTGCTGACTATTCCGCCACGCCCACGTACTCCGCAGACTCGTTCGACGTCTCGCCCGGTGCAGCCAGGTTTGCCCGGAGCTTCGCGCCGAGTTCGGTGTCGACATTCGTCCAGTACTGGATCGCACGCTCACGGATGACATCGCTCTTCACCCCACCGACGGCACCGGTGATCGTCTCCAGGAAGCGGGCCCGGCCCGCGTCGTCAAAGACCTCGCGGTACAGGGTTCCCGCCTGGCCGAAGTCGTCGTCGTCGGCGCGCAGAGTGGCCGCCGAGCGCACGAGCGCGCCGTCGCTCTCCCAGCCGCCGTCGCCGGCACGAGCCGGATCAGCTGCCGGGCCGCCGACCGAGTTCGGGGCGTAGGTGGGGGCATCCGCTGCGGCATGGTAGAACCGCATGTTGCCCTCGTGGCCGTAGGTGTTGACCTCGGTGGCGTGCGGGGCGTTCACCGGCAGCTGGTTATAGTTCGTGCCGATGCGATAGCGCTGGGCGTCCGGGTAGGAGAAGACGCGCGCCATCAGCATCTTGTCGGGGCTGATGTCGACGCCGGGCACCAGGTTCGAGGGCGAGAACGCGGCCTGCTCGATCTCGGCGAAGAAGTTCACCGGGTTGCGGTTCAAGGTGAACTCACCGACCTTGATGCGGGGGTAGTCGGCCTTCGGAATGGTCTTGGTGATGTCGAACGGGTTGTAGCGGTAGGCCTTGCCCTCTTCGTACGGGATCACCTGCACGTAGACGTCCCAGACCGGGTTGTCGCCCGCCGCAATGGATTCGTAGAGGTCGCGGCGGTAGTAGTCGGCGTCCGACCCGGCAAGCTTCTCAGCCTCTGCACCGCTCATCGCCTCAACGCCCTGGCGGGTGAGGAAGTGGTACTTCACCCAGAACCGCTCGCCGTCGGCGTTGATCCACTGGTAGGTGTGTGATCCGTAGCCGTTCATGTGGCGCCACGACCGGGGCAGGCCGCGGTCACCCATGAGGTAAGTCACCTGGTGGGCTGATTCCGGCGAGAGCGACCAGAAATCCCACTGCATGTCTGCATCACGAAGAGCGGATGAGCCCAAGCGCTTCTGCGAGTGGATGAAGTCGGGAAACTTGATGCCGTCGCGAATGAAGAAGACCGGCGTGTTGTTTCCGACGATGTCGTAGTTGCCTTCGGTGGTGTAGAACTTGAGCGCGAAACCACGCACGTCACGCCAGGTGTCGGGCGAGCCCTGCTCGCCGGCGACCGACGAGAAACGTGCCAGCATCTCGGTCTTCGCGCCGGGCTGGAACAGGGCGGCACGCGTGTACTGGGACACATCTTCGGTGACGGTGAACTCACCGAACGCACCTCCACCCTTGGCGTGGGGGTTGCGCTCGGGAACACGTTCGCGGTGGAACGCGGCGAGCTTCTCCACCAGGTAGCGGTCGTGCAGGACGGTCGCGCCATTAGGGCCGGCGGTGAGCGAATGCTCATCGCTGGCCACCGGAGCACCTGACTGCGTGGTGGTTGGCCGCGGCTGCGCGGATGTTGCAGGTTCTGACGACATGATTCTCCTTCTTGGGTGATTCTTCAACTGTCTTGTACTTCGTTTGTCTTCTGGTTCGTGGTGAGACCGGTTCGCTGTGGGACAGGTTCTTTCTGGAGCTGGCTGGGCTCTCAGGCGGCGTGTCGGCATTGGGCGCACAGTCCCCAGTAGGTGACTTCCGCCTCGCGAACCTCGAACCCGGCGGCATCGGCCGCGGTGAGGCAGGGCGCCTCGCCGACCGCGCAGTCGACGTCTTTGATCACATCGCACCCGGTGCACACCAGGTGGTGGTGGTTGTCCCCGGTGCGGCGCTCATACCTCGCCGACGAACCCGCCGGCTCGATCTTGCGCAAGAGCCCCGCCGCGGTGAGCGCGGCAAGCACGCCGTAGACGGCCTGCAAGGACGTGCCGGGGAGCTGATTCTTCACCTCACCGAAGACCGTGTCGGCGGATGCGTGCGGCATTGCGTCGAGGGCATGCAGTACGGCCAACCGGGGTTCGGTGACCTTGAGCCCTGCGCCGCGGATGCACTGACGTAGGGCGTCGGTCATCGCAGTCGGGGGATTCGTCATGGTCATTGCTACCAACCCTACCAAGTTGTTTTGGGTAAATCAAAACAACTTTGGTGGGCTCGGGCGCCTCGATCGCCCGCGGCATTAGGATTGAGTCATCCGTTCGTCAGACCCTTTTTGGAGTTACCGGTGCCCACAATCGTTGTCGAGGTCATGCCCAAGGCCGAATTGCTCGACCCGCAGGGGAAAGCGGTCGCCAGCGCCCTCGCCCGCCTCGGCCACGACCAGATCGCCGGGGTGCGAGTGGGCAAGCGGTTCGAGATCCAGGTCGACGGCCCGGTTGATGACAACGTGCTCGCGACCGTCCAGGAGCTCGCCGACGAGGTGCTCTCGAACCAGGTCATCGAAGACGTGGTGGGCATCCACTACGAGCCCGAGACCGAGACGGCCGCCCAGTGACACGAATCGGCGTCGTCACCTTTCCCGGCTCCCTCGACGACCGTGACGCACAGCGAGCCGTTCGTATCGCCGGCGCCGAGCCGGTCGCGCTCTGGCACGGCGACCATGACCTGCACAACGTGGATGCGATCGTTCTGCCCGGAGGGTTCAGCTACGGCGACTACCTTCGCTGCGGCGCCATCGCGAGCCTCTCGCCCATCATGGCCGATGTGATCGACGCTGCGGGGCGCGGAGTGCCGGTGCTCGGCATCTGCAACGGCTTCCAGATGCTGACCGAGGCACGTCTTCTCCCCGGCGGCCTGATCCGCAACGACCACGGCTCGTTCATCTGCCGCGACCAGCGCCTGCGGGTGGAGAACACCAACACGGCATGGACAGGCAGTTTCGAGGCCGACCAAGAAATCGTGATCCCGCTGAAGAACGGCGAAGGCGGCTACATCGCCGACTCCGAGACCCTCGACCGCATCGAGGGCGAGGGGCAGGTTGTGGTGCGGTACCTCGGAACCAATCCCAACGGTTCATTGCGCGATATCGCTGGCGTCACCAACGATCGCGGTAACGTGGTCGGCATCATGCCCCACCCCGAGCACGCCGTCGAGGCCGGTTTCGGACCAGACACGCCTGCCGCCATGCGCAGCGGCATCGACGGCCTCGGCTTCTTCACCTCAGTGATCGAGCGGATGCTCGCCAACGCTTAGGTCACGTTCGTCATTCAACACGTCTCGCTCCGCCGGAGTGATCGGAATGCTGAGTGTTCTGGTGTCGACCTCGTCGCCGGTTGCGATCGGCACCGTGCGAGTCGAAACCGCCTTGGTGCGCGGAAACGATTCGCCGTCTCGATCAATCGCCTGAATACGTGTGCGCGGCAGACCGGCCGGGTTGTGCTTCTGCAGCCACAGCAGCATCTCTTCTCGCACGGTGCGCGTGAGGTCGAACATGCTGAATGAGTCTGCGGCGCTGACCAGCGCGCGCACCTGGACGTACCCGCCGGTGGTCTCGGTGACCCGCAGGGAGGCCGCCTCGCCGTCCCACAACTCGGTGTTCGCGAGAATGCGATCGAGTTCTTCACGCATCCGCGGAATGTCGACCCCCCAGTCGAGGTCGAAGAAGACGGTTCCGAGGATGTCGGTGGAATGTCTGGTCCAGTTCTCGTAGGACTGCTGTGTGAAGTACGTCGACGGCATCACCAGACGACGCTCGTCCCAGATGCGCACCACCACATAGGTGAGGGTGATCTCTTCGATATAGCCCCACTCGCCCTGGACGACCACGACATCCTCGAGGCGCACCGATCCGCTGAAGGCCAGTTGCATCCCCGCGAAGACATTGCTCAAGGTGGACTGCGCGGCGAGTCCCGCGATCACCGAGACCACACCGGCTGATGCCAGAACGGCCGCTCCCACAGCCTGCACTCCCGGGAAGGTCAGCAGGGCCGCTCCCACCGCGACGATGATCGTCGCAGCAATCATGAGCCGGCGCACGATCTGAAACTGGGTGCGCGCCCGACGCGCCTGCCAGCCGTCGGAACCGTCGAGCGCGTAGCGGGACAGGGCCAGATCGGCGGTGAAGATCGCGGCGGACCCCACTGCCCACGCCGCAGTCAGGATGAGAGCGATCCTGAAAGTCTGGGTGAGCGGTGGGATGGGTTCGGGGAGCCCCCATGAGACAATCCACAGCAGGATGACCAGGAGCAGGAAGAACAGCGGCGAGCGCATGCGTGCCCGAAACATCGTCGACCAGGGCCTGCCGCGGCCCACGACACGAAAGATCACGCCAAACACGTAGGTCGCAACCACCGACAGCACGATGGCGGCTATAGACCACAGGGCGGCGGTGAGCCAGGCGGGGAGTTCGCTAAAGAAAGTCACAGCTTCACATCCTCACACGGCAACCTGATCATTCCAGTCATGCTCCACTTCCAGAACAACGTCCTGGCGGGATCGACTCTGTACCGGCCGACACCCACCCGTTCTCAAACTTTCGATCGATGCCCGAGCACTGTTGTTCCTGACAGGATGGAGACGTGCCTATTTCAACGACCTCTTCAACACCCGTTATCCCCGCGTCCACGGCTGCCTCCACCCGCGAGGCTGTACCGTCCGGGCTCACACGGCCTTCCGGGCTCACCCCGCGCCTGTTCTACCGCACCGTCGCGATCGCGGAGGCGATCACCTGGACGCTGCTGATCACCGGCATGATCTTGAAGTATGGCTTCGACCTCGGCACCGTGCCCGTTCTCATCGGCGGTTCGATCCACGGCTTCGTGTTCATCACCTACGCATTGACAGCAGTTCTGGTAGGCGTCAACCAGCGGTGGGCGGTGGGCCAGATCGTCTTCGCCGTATTCACCGCGATCGTTCCATACGCGACGATCCCGTTCGACGTCTGGCTGGACAAGCGTGGAAAGCTCGACGGGAGATGGCGGCTGACCGCCACCGACGACCCCCGCGACCACACCGGGGTGAGTCGCCTGCTGCGATGGTTCCTGAATCACCCGGTGGTGCTCGGTGCGCTGTTCGTGGTCGGGATCATCGTGATCATGACCTCGTTGCTCATCGTCGGCCCTCCCGGCGGCTGGAGCCGCTGAAGACGGGCGTGCACCGCACCGGTCACCGCGCCGCACCGCGCCCGCACACGGAATCTGCCGCCACCCTACTAAAGTCGAGACATGCCGACGGAGTCCCCACGCCGCATGCGCCCTGTGGCGCATCACGCAAGCCGCGCCGTAGCCCTCTCTCAACTCATGTTCGGCGCGGTCCTACTGGCTGTGTTCGGCATGATGTTGCTCTTCGACTCCGCCTGGGCCAGCCCGCTCCTGTTCTTCGGAGCTGTCGCCGTCACGTTCCTCAGCTGTGGGGCGGCAGTTCTAGTGCCGTGGCACCAGTGGCCGCGGATCTGGGTGATGGCTCTGCCCTTGTTGGACATCCTCATTATCGCAGCGCTTCACCTCGACCAACCACAGCTCGGATTCGGCATGCTCTGGGTATTCCCTGTGCTCTGGATGTCGAAGAGTTTTGGCCGCTTCGGGGGCATTCTCAGCGTCGCCATGGTGTGGGCGTGCGTGTGGGCCGACCTTCTCCTTCGTGGGGTGCCCCTGTCTGTGGCGTCTGTTCCAACCTTCCTGTTGCTGCCCCTCGTGATCGGCTTTGTGGCCACCTCAAGTTATTTCACCTCCCGGCGCTCGGCGGCCCAGCGCGTATTGCTGCGCAAACAGGCCGAGCTTCTCGAAGGCGCACTCGCGCACTCCCGTAGCAGCGCAGACCTGCTTGTCGAGGTGCTCGACACCGTTGACTTCGGAGTGATCCGCATTGACCCCGCCGGGCAGGTAACCCTGGTCAACCAGGCACAGATGCAGATGCCCTTGGGGCTGGATTTTCCTGACGGGCTGAGCCTGGCCGTTCCGGCGCTGAGCGATGAGAGCGCGAATCGGCTGGCACGCGAAGACTCACCGCTGCAGCGCGCCCTGCGCGGTGAGGAGTTCGATGCAGTGACGGTCTGGTCGGGGGAGCCCGGCGCAACTCGTGCCGCGTTCCAAGTGACGGCACGCCACCTGCGCCACGGTGACGGGCATTACTACGGCAGCGTCGTGGTCTCCCGAAACATCACAGCCGAACTCAGCGCGGTGCGCGCCAGGGATAACCTTCTCGCGTCAGTCTCCCACGAACTGCGTACCCCCCTCACCTCGATTCTCGGCTACCTCGAGCTCGCGCTCGACAGCGGTGAGCTCTCGGCCGTCACCGAGGATCAGTTGGCAGTCGCCTACCGCAACTCGAACCGCCTTCTCGAACTGGTCACAGACATCCTCTCGGCCTCCCGCGACGGCACGCAGCCGACGGCGCTGAAGCTGGCTGACTGCGACCTGGTCGGGATCGTCGAGCAGTCCATCGAACTGATCGAACCCCGAGCACGGGAGCGCGGTATTCGCGTGGCGATTCACGCCGACGAGCGCATCACTGTGACCGCCGATGCATCACGCCTGCGCCAGGTGGTGGACAACGTGCTCTCCAACGCCATCAAGTACAACGTCGACAACGGCACCGTGACGATCGAGCTGTCCCACACCACGAATACCGTCATACTGGCCGTGCGCGATACCGGTATTGGAATTTCCGAAGACGAACAGCCGCACCTCTTTGAGCACTTCTTTCGCTCTGAGGCGGTTCGCAATTCCAGCGTGCACGGCAGCGGCCTGGGTCTGGGCATCAGCCGAGATCTCGCACGTCGACACGGTGGGGAGCTCACGGTGCACAGCGTCGTGGGCGTCGGCACCACGGTGGTGCTCACGCTTCCGCACACAGTCACAACGACAGTACATTCCCTTCCGGATTTGATCGATTTCGAGGAGAGCCATGCAACTTGACACCTGGACCCTGGCCCTGTCCAGTACCATCGCTGTCGTGCTCGCGGCGACCATGTACATTGTCGGCACCCTCGCCTACAAGGACAACAACACGGGCCGCATCTGGTCGGTCGCCTACATGGCGGGCATGCTCACCACGTTGAGTTTCGTGACTTACTCGCTGCAGCCGGATGCCTGGTGGACAGGCGGAGTTGGAAATGGGGCGATGGTGATCGGCGCAGGGCTCTTCTGGAGTGGGTGCCGCGTGCGGAACGAACGCAGACCTCTGTATGCACTCGTCGTCACAGCCGGCATCATAACGGCGGGGGCCGCGTGGTTGCAAGGCCCTGCTGGTGGCGACTGGGCTGGGGGTGAATTCTACTTCGTGGGTGTTGCACTGTTCGCGGCTGCAGCAGCGATTGAGGTCATGCGTGACTCCCAGCAGCGGGAAGTCGGTGCTGTGACCCTGACCGTGGTCTTCTGGGTTCAGAGCGCCTTCTATCTGCTCCGACTGCTCGGGCTCACACTGGTGGGAGAAGAAAGTACCTTCTTTCTCGAGACAGTCGGATCGAACACGACGGCCATCATGGCGATGGTGTTGATTCCCGTGCTCGCGACCACCATGTCCACCATGCGAACGGAACGGGTGCAGGCTGGCACGGCGATCTTCCACGACTACGGCCGAACGGGCTATACCGAACAGGGAGTGCTGCATGCGAACTCATTTCGGCTCGTCGTCCGCGACTGGTTGGAACGCTGCCGGTATCACGGGGTTCCGCTGATACTGCTCCATATCAATCTGGACAATCTCGCCGAGATCAACACCGCCTTCGGCCGCACCCACGGCAACCAGGTGTTGGTGCAGTACATCTCGTTCATGCGCCGTTTCGGACCGCCACACTCTGATATCGGCGAGGCCGGAACCGGTCGACTGGTCATGGCAACACCGATGGCGAGTCCTGACGACGCCGTGACGGCTGTCATCGCGCTGCAGGCAAAACTGCTTGAGGCGCCGGTGCCCGAACTCGCGGGTCTGCGGCCGACCATAAGCGTGGGAATCGCGTTCAGCGAGCACTTCGGGTATGACCTCCAGCGAATGAGTTCAGCCGCCAGGGCGGCCTGTGACCACGCCACGGCGACTGGCGGCAATCGCGCGGTCCTCGCCGGAGCGGGTTCGCCGATACCGGCCGATCAGTGAATCCCCGAGTTCTCGCCGTTTGACGTGAGCCGGTAGCCGACTCCACGCACTGTCTCGATGAAGCGAGGCATGACCGGGTTATCACCGAGCTTTCGGCGGAGGTTCGCCAGGTGCACCTCGACCGCCCTCTTGTCGGCCTCACTGACGTAGAAGGCGTCGGCTTCGGAACGCACGAGTTCGGCCAGCGCGGCTTTGCTGAGCACCCGTCGACCCGAGCGCATCAATCCCTCGAGCAACCTGAACTCGGTGTGAGTCAACTCGACATCAACGGAGCCCACGACCACCCGGTGTTCGTCCGAATTCAGCCGAAGGCCCCGATGCTCGTACCAGGACAGATCGACCACACGGCCGGTACGCGCCGCCTCGTCGACATCGCGCGCGGTGACGACGCGTGTGGGAACCGGGGCTGCGACCGCTCGCGGGTGCGTCGACTCAGCCGCCCCTGAGCGTGTGGCATCCGTGGGCACTCGGGCAGTGCCCGATGACGGAGTCGCTTCGGCCCTGCGCAGCATGGCCTCTATCCGGGCCCGCAGTTCGCGCGGACGAAACGGTTTGGTCACATAGTCGTCTGCGCCGGATTCCAAACCCTGCAGAGTGTCGATCTCTTCGGTGCGGGCGGTGAGCATGATCAGATAGGTTGAGCTGATCGCCCGGATGCGCTTCGCGGTCTCGAACCCGTCGATCCCGGGCATGCTCACATCCAACGTTGTGACGATCGGGTCGTGGGTACGCACCGCCTCGATGCCGTCGAGACCGTTCCCGGTGAGCACTGTTTCGAAGCCGACCTGTTCCAACACGGTGGCCAGGAGCGTGCGAATGTCGGCGTCATCCTCGATGACAACGGCGACGCGTGGCGCAATCGGCATCGGTGGGCTCCCGTCCCCATCCAGTATCGAGTGACTACTCGATACTGGAAGATCGTAGCCGAGACGCCGGGTCGAACACTGCGAGCGGTTGCGCATGTCCTCACTGAGGCACCTAGTCCGGCGGACATACCTCGCGCGGGTCGCGGCAGCCGGCGCCTTTCGGGTCGGCGCCGGATGCCGCGACGTACGTTGTCTCACGGATCAGCGGGTACCAGAATGGCCCGTCCGAACTTCAATTCAGACAATAATGAAGAAGACTCAACCAAAGCTCAAGAAAGGCTCAAGTTGGTTTTCGAGGGTCTTGAGAATTGCGAGAACCCCGGAATTTAGCGGATCCCCTCGTGGCCGTGTCCCCAGAGTTGGGGGTCGACATCCGCCTGCGGCCAGATCGTGATTGGCGCCTATCGGGAGGAATCGATGGGCCGTCTCTCGTTGGGTGCGAACGGTAGGATTAAGGCTCGCCCTTCACCACCTATTGGAGCACTGCGCCTCGTGACCTCCCGACCTGAACTCTTTGTCGACACCGTCGAGAATGCCGCCGCGACCCCTGAGAATGAGCAGCCGTACGCGGCCCTCGGCCTGAAGCCCGACGAGTACGAGCAGATCAAGCAGCTTCTGGGCCGGCGCCCGACCAGCGGCGAACTTGCCATGTACTCGGTGATGTGGAGCGAGCACTGCTCCTACAAGTCCTCGAAGATCTATCTGCGCCAGTTTGGTGAGAAGACCACCGAGGCCAGCACCAAGAATTTGATGGTCGGCATGGGTCAGAACGCCGGCGTGGTCGACATCGGTGAAGGGTGGGCGGTCACGTTTAAGGTGGAGAGCCACAACAGCCCCTCGTTCATCGAACCGTTCCAGGGTGCGGCGACCGGCGTCGGCGGAATTGTGCGCGACATCATCTCGATGGGAGCACGCCCCGTAGCCGTCATGGACGCCCTGCGCTTCGGGGCCATCGATGCGCCCGACACAGCCCGCGTCGTACATGGAGCGGTGGCAGGGATCTCCAGCTACGGCAACTGTCTGGGACTTCCCAACATCGGCGGCGAAACCTGGTTCGATCCGATCTACCAGGGCAACCCGCTCGTCAACGCTCTCGCCGTGGGGGTGCTTCGACACGAGGACCTTCACCTAGCCAACGCCACCGGGGTGGGCAACAAGGTCGTCCTTTTTGGGGCTCGAACCGGCGGTGACGGTATCGGTGGGGCATCCATTCTCGCATCGGATTCGTTCGAGGAAGGCGGGGCGACCAAACGCCCGGCTGTCCAGGTGGGCGACCCGTTTGCCGAGAAGGTGCTGATCGAGTGCTGCCTCGAACTGTTCGCAGGCGAACTGGTCGAAGCGATCCAAGACCTCGGTGCCGCGGGGATATCCTGTGCCACCAGCGAGTTGGCCGCCAACGGCGACGGCGGCATGCACGTCGATCTCGACAGCGTGCTGCTGCGCGATCCCAGCCTCACCGCCGAAGAGATTCTGATGTCGGAGAGCCAGGAACGCATGATGGCGATCGTGGCCCCGGACAAGCTCGACGCCTTTCTCGCCGTCACCTCGAAGTGGGATGTCGAAACCAGCGTGCTCGGCGAAGTCGACGATTCCGGTCGGCTCACCATCGACTGGCACGGCGAGCGCATCGTCGATGTCGACCCGACGACCGTGGCCGTTGACGGCCCCATCTACGAACGCCCGGTGGCCCGCCCGGATTGGCTCGATGCCCTGCAGGCCGACACGGCCGCGGCGCTTCCTCGCCCATCGTCGGGCGACGAGTTGCGCCACCAGCTGCTTGCGCTGCTCGGCAGCCCGAACCTCGCCGATCCGAGCTGGATCACCGACCAGTACGACCGCTACGTGATGGGCAACACCGCACTCAGTTTTCCCGACGACGCCGGAATGGTGCGCGTCGACGAAGAGTCCGGGCTCGGTTTCGCGATCGCCCTCGACGCCAACGGGCGCTACTGCCAGCTCGATCCGCGCGCCGGCGCCCGACTCGCGTTGGCCGAGGCGCATCGCAACGTCGCCGTCAGCGGAGCAACGCCGGCAGCCGTCAGCGACTGCCTGAACTTCGGCAGCCCCGAGAACCCGGAAGTCATGTGGCAGTTCGTCCAGGCTGTCGAGGGTCTCGCCGACGGTTGCCTCGAGCTCGAGATTCCCGTCACCGGCGGCAATGTCTCCTTCTACAACCAGACCGGGGACACGCCGATCCACCCGACACCGGTCGTTGCCGTGCTCGGCGTGATCGACGACGTCGCACACCGCATCCCGAGTGGGTGGCAGGACGAGGGCGACAACATCTACCTGCTGGGCGTCACCCGCACAGAGCTCGACGGGTCTGCCTGGGCCGATGTTCTCCACAACCATCTCGGCGGGCTGCCCCCCGTGGTGGACTTCGCCGAGGAGAAGGCGTTGGCCTCATTGATTGCGGCCGGCGGCAAGCAGTCATTGATCGCTTCAGCACACGACCTCGCCGATGGCGGGCTGGCGCAGGCCCTGGCCGAGTGCGTCTTGCGCTTCGGTGTCGGTGCGCGCGTCTGGCTCACCGAGATCATGGAGCGCGACGGGGTCGACGCGACCACTGCGCTGTTCTCCGAGTCGGCCGGCCGTGTGCTCGTGAGTGTGCCCCGAGAAGACGACGTGCGCTTTCGCGGGCTGTGCGACGGCCGCGGTTATCCCGTCTTGCGCATCGGGGTGACGGATGCCGCCGCTCCCGCCCTTGAGGTGCAAGACCTGTTCAGGATCGAACTCGACGAACTCGCACGGGTGCACCGCGGAACCCTGCCCGCACACTTCGGGCCGACCGTCGGAGCCTGAGGCCGCCTCTGATGCGCGGGCTGCGACCACATCTCCCGAGTGCGAAAACTCAGGATGAGAAACTCGCCGACGGCCTCTGTGCCTCGCCGGACTCCTGCTCCTGAGCTTCTGACGCCCACGATGGCCGGTTACAGCACGAACGATGTACCCGTGTACTGCTCGGAGAGGGACCACAGCCGGCCGGCGAGTGCCGGATCAAGGCTCGCACTCGTCGGAGCCTGCACAACGGGCGCGCCACGAACGACATAACGCGGTCCGACGTACTGCCCGCCGGTCACGGCCGGGTCGAGCGCCGCACGCACGAGAGCTTCGGCTCCGCGGTTCTTGCCCTGTGCTCCGATCAGCTGCTGCAGGGAATCCGCGAATCGTCTGGGCCAGGTGGGTTCGTTCACCCCGGGCACACGCGGGGTGTTCCCGCTGATCGCGTACCCCGGATGCGCGACCAGGGAGCTCACCCCGACGCCCGCGTTTCGTAGCCGACGGTCAAGCTCGAACCCGAACAACTGCACGGCGATCTTCGACTGTGCGTACGCGCGGGCCCCGCTGTAGTGCTGCTCCAGCTGCAGGTCGGTGAGCTGCGACGGCATCAGCCGGCTGACCATGCTGCCGAGGTTCACCACTCGGCTGCCGGTTGTGCGCGCCAGGGCGGGCATCGCCGCCTGGATGAACGCGAAGTGACCGAGGTGGTTCGTCGCCAGTACGAGCTCATTTCCGTCGGGGCTCACCGTGCGGTGGCGGGGAGGGTGCACCATGCCCGCGTTCGCCACCAGGACATCGAGCCGTTCGTAGGCGGCCACCTGCTCGCCCGCACGGCGCACCGAGGCCAGATCTGCGGTGTCCAGGAGCAGCACGTCGAGGTCTGCACCAGGCAGGCGTGTTCGGAGGGCGCGGAGGGCGGCATTCGCTCGTTCCCGATTGCGGCACGCCAGAACAACCCGCATCCCCGTCGACGCGAGCGCGTACGTCGTGAAGAAACCGAGCCCGGCATTTGCGCCGGTGACGACCGCCACCGACCCGTCTTGCCTGGGGAGCCGTTGCGGATCCCAACCGGGTGCGCCGCCGTTGCCCCGCACACTCACGCCACAACGTCGGGTTCGGTCTCGGTGCCGGCAATGTGGTGGTGCAGCCTGACCACCTCGGTCACGATGAATCCCTGAAACTTTTCGACGAATATCGGGTCGAGCCCTGACGCGACCGCGATCTCCCGCAACCGGGCGATCTGTCTGGCCTCCCGGGCCTCGTCCTTGGGCATAATCCCGCTTTCGGCCTTCAACTCGCCCACGCGCTGCGTGAATTTGAACCGTTCGGCCAGCAGATGCACCAGCGCGGCGTCGATGTTGTCGATGCTGTCACGGATGCCACGAATGTCTGGGTGTGCGTCAGCCTGCATGGGTGAGAGCTCCGCGTCACTCGTGCTGCCGTCATCTGGGGGAAGTACTTGGCCTGCCATACAGTCGAATTTACCCGATAGCCGGCATCGGGATCACCACAGCAGCACGTCGGTCAGAGCTCGGCGGCGTCCTGCTCGGTCGCCGGTATCGCGCCCGGCTTCACCCGTCGCCCGCGCCAATCGAACGACAACCGGATCCGTTGTTGCGTGAGCAGGATGCCCAACGCCACCAAGACGGCTCCGGCGGGTTCGTTCCAGCTCAGCGTCTCGCTCAGGATCAGCACCCCCAGCGCTACCCCGACAACAGGCACCACGTAGGTGACGGTCGAGGTGGCGGTCGGGCCCCACGCACGCAACACGTTGATGTTCCAGATGTAGGCGAAACCGGTTCCGAGCACGCCCACGGCGACCAGCGAGAGCACCACCCACACGTTGAGCGACAGTTCATGACTGATCACGATCGGGGTCAGCAGCAGCATGATGAACCCGGCGATCCCGATCTGCATGAACGCAACGGTGATGCCGGGGATCGGCCTGTGGCTGATGAACTTCTTCATATAGGCCAGGGTGAATCCGTAGGAAAAAGTCGCCCCGATTGACGCCAGCTGCCCCTTGAGGTCACCGGTCAGACCGGCCACCTGCCAGGGCGCGATGATCACCAGCACGCCGATGATTCCGATCGCGACCCCGAGGAACTGGCTGCGGTTCAGCGCCTCGACTCGAAAGACGAGTGTCACCATCAGCGCCGTTGCGATCGGTGTGACCGCGTTGTAGATGCTGGCCAAAGACGACGCGATGAACAGTTCGCTCCAGGAGATGAGCAGATAGGGGATGACACACCCGGTGATTGCGATGACCGTGAAGTGCGCCCACACGACGAGTTCTCGCGGCAGTGCCTGTCGGCGAACAAGCATGAACAGGCCCAAGAGGATGCTGCCCAGGATCAGCCTCGTCCAGACCACCTGGCCGAATGAGACGCCCTCGAGCGCGACCTTCATGAACAGGAAGCTGGAACCCCAGGCCAGGCCCATCCCTAAGAACTGGAAGAGTATCGTGGCCGAGCGCAGCCTGTCCCTTATTGATGTCACAGTTGAGATTACAACCCTTCTGAAGCCGTCCGTGCTCGCTCGGTGGCTCAGTCGAGCAGGTCGTGCCTGACGACGATCGCCTCCCGGTCGGCACCCACGCCGATCGCTGAGATTCGTGATCCGCTCATCGCCTCGACCGCGAGTACGTAATCGCGCGCGTTCTTCGGCAGGTCGTCGAACTCACGCACGCCGGTGATGTCTTCATCCCAGCCGGGAAACTCTTCAAAGATCGGTATCGCGTGATGAAAGTCTGACTGTGAGACCGGAACCTCGTCGTGGCGTTCTCCGTCGACGTCGTAGGCGACGCAGACCGGTATGGTCTCCAAGCCGGTGAGCACGTCGAGCTTGGTCAACACGAAGTCGGTCACACCGTTGATACGCGCGGTGTAGCGGGCGATCGGTGCGTCGTACCACCCACAACGGCGGGGCCGACCCGTGGTCGTGCCGAATTCGAACCCGTTGTCGCGCAGAAAGTCGCCGGAGGCATCGAAGAGCTCGGTCGGGAAGGGTCCGGCTCCGACGCGCGTCGTGTAGGCCTTGACGACGGCGATCACTCGGTCGATCCGGTTCGGCGCCACCCCCGAACCGGTTGCCGCGCCGCCGCTGGTGGCGTTCGATGAGGTGACGAACGGGTAGGTGCCGTGGTCGACGTCGAGCATGGTCGCCTGGCCGCCCTCGAAGAGCACGGTCTTGCCGGCGTCCAACGCCTGCGACAGCACCAGTGCCGTGTCTGCCACCATCGGCTTCAAGCGTTCGGAGTATGAGAGCAGGTCGTCGACGATCTCGTCGACGAGGATCGCCCGCCGGTTATAT
Organism: Homoserinimonas sp. OAct 916; assembly: GCF_003260275.1. Classification (GTDB taxonomy): domain Bacteria; phylum Actinomycetota; class Actinomycetes; order Actinomycetales; family Microbacteriaceae; genus OACT-916. The sequence goes on from NZ_QJHB01000007.1 coordinate 59,463, forward strand.
ACCTTGACAAGCATGTGATTTTTCTGGTGGAGCGCACCCTCGACCTTCTGGCGCAGGATGTTCTCGTCGAACAGATCTTGGATTCGGATTCCCACCCGGTTGATCTTGTCGGCATACGCCGGACCGATCCCGCGGCCTGTGGTGCCGATCTGTCGCTTGCCGAGGAAGCGCTCGGTGACCCGGTCGAGAGTGCGATGGTATTGCGTGATCACGTGCGCGTTGGCGCTGACTATGAGCCTGCTCACGTCGACACCGCGTTCGATCAGGGCATCGAGTTCGTCGAACAGGACCTCGATGTCGACCACCACGCCGTTGGAGATGACCGGGATGACGTTGGGGGCCAGAATGCCCGAGGGGAGCAGGTGCAGCGCATACTTCTCATCGCCGACCACGACCGTGTGTCCGGCATTGTTGCCGCCGTTGAACTTCACCACGTAGTCGACACGGGGGCCCAAGAGGTCGGTGGCCTTCCCTTTTCCTTCATCGCCCCATTGGGCGCCGATCAGAACAATCGCAGGCATGTCAGTCTTCCCCTCTGATGACAAAAACTTCGGTCGGCGGGTTCGCCTCGGCGAGGCGCCGGATCTTCGCCTCGATCTGCTCGATCGCGGTCGGGTCTGCGTCACGCAGGAATGATGCCAGACGTGCCACCTCATCTGTCTCACCGATCGCCTCAGCACCTCGCATCAGGGCGTACAACGAGAGCAACACCCCGCGGTTGGGCTCGTGGGCATACGGAACAGGCCCCTGCCCGCGCCAACCGGCCCTACGCAGCGCATCCAGTCCACGGTGGTAACCGACCCGGGCGAAGGCGTAGGCCTCGATCACACGCCCAGAATCGAATGCCTCGTCGGCAAGCAACGCCCAGCCCAGTGATGAGGTGGGGTGCTCGGCGACCACGCCCTCGAGCGGCACCCCTGTTCGTTCAGCCTGGGCGAGGGCGTCGGCCAGTTCGGTGTCGGCGGGCAGCAGCGTCGGCGGTACCCCCAGCAAATTGTCACTATTCACATGCCCGATCCTATCGCGCCGGATTCCCGCTACCTGCGGCGCGTACCCCGCGCACCAGACGGCGGCACGTCGAGCGGTTCACCGCCCGACGAGGCCGAGTTCGGTCGCCCGCGCCAACGCATCCTCACGGCTGTTCACGTCGAGCTTGCGGTAGATGCTGCGCAATTGGCTCTTCACCGTGTTCACAGAAACGAACAGCTGTTCCGCAATCTCCGTGGCACCCGGGTGTTCGACCAGGCTGGTGAGCACGAGGTGCTCGCGCTTGGTCAGGGTGACTTTTTCGGCCTGGGCCGGTAACACGTCTGGAACCCGGGGGTCAAGTAAGAGGGTCGCGGCGTCGCTACCGGTTCCGGACAACTCCGCGAGCGCGCGACGGTCACTTGCCGGGATGAGCATCAGGGGTTGGCGCAGTCCGCAGTCCATCATTGTGCTGGTCGCTTGCCGCAGTGCGTCCAGGGCGAGTTCCGTCTGACCCCGGCGGTGAGCGGCTGCAGCGATGATCAGCTGTGACTCCGTCACAAGGCGTGGCGGAAGCGCATCGAGGCTGAGCGCAGACAACACGGCAATTGCCTCCTCCGGCTTGTCGGTGACCAGATGCACCCGTGCCCTGGCGATGGCCACCCGCGGAAAGGTCTCTGGAAGTCTTTTCAGAGCACCGGCCGCCTCCCCGGCCCGGCCGGATGCCAGCAGGAGAACACTTCGCGTGATGCTCAGCTGGGTCTGGGTGAGCGGCGTGGTCGCCGGTCGCACCCCGCGCTGCATCAGCAGCCTCAACTGGCTCTCCGCCTCCACCGCATTCCCCAGGCCAAGCTCCGCGATGGCACGTGCGTGGGCGAAGAACGCCCAGTGCTCGATCGTCTCGATGTGCGGATCCATGACGGTCACGTGCTCAATGGCGCGCCGTGAATCAAACTCCTCCAGCGCGAGAAGTGCCTCGGCCACGTGGTAAAGCGCTCCTCGGTAGCCATCGCGCCAGCCATCCGGCCAGTCGGCCCCCCGAGCGGATTCGAGAACCTGCCGCACCTGGAGGATCTCGCCCTGAATCGCCAAACCTCCCGCGATGAGGCTGAGGGCGTGCAACGCCGGCTGCTGCTGCTGGGGAGGAAGGCTGTAGCTGGCTCGAAACAGCTCCAGCGCACGGTCCACGTCACCGAGATACAGGATCGTGATGCCGACCTGGTCCATCAGCGGTGGCAAGATCCGGGCCATGCGCTCGCGCTCGTCTGGAGTCAACTGATCCAGGGTGTCCAGAAAGGTCTCGGCAGCCCTTCGGGATCCCGTGACACGCCCGGAGATTCGCAGGGCAACGCTTTCCAGCCCTGAGAACAGCGCGCGCTCCTCCGCACTCGCAGTCTTCGCGTGCAGTCGGGTGCCCAGCACGGCAACGCCGAACAGTTCCAATGCTCGCACGCGATGTGTCTTCTGTGCGTTGTAGATCAGAGCGAGCAGCAACGCCAGCAGCGGATACCGCCGGAGTGTCAGAAGCGACAGCTCTCCGATCAGTTCCCGTACCCGGAGGTGGTGCTTTTCCAGCAGGTTGAGGTAGTCCTGCTGGGCCACGCGGGACGCGAGCGCGTAGTCACCCAGACCGACGCTGAGAGCGAATGCACCGAGGTACTCGCCGCGCTCCTGTTTCCATTCGATCAGGATGCGTGTCAACGATTCCACCTCGCGCGGGAGCCGACAGCGCAACTCCCTCTGCAAAGCCTCCCTCACGAGCGGGGTGAGGCGAAGGGTTCCGTCTTCTCCCTTGCTGCGCACTCCGAGTCCGCTGTTCTCAGCGGCGAGAAGCAGCTCCCGGGCGTGGGTGGGATCCGCCATCCGCTCTGCGAGCTGAACGTTCACAGCGTCTGCCAGCGAAGTCCTCATCAGAAAATCCAAGAACCGGCCGGTACCACCATCGACGTCGAGGATCAACTCGCGCACGATATCCGTGCCGGCCGAATCCAGGTATTCGCTGAGGTCGGCCTTGTTCGCTTCAGCACCATCCCGCGAGAGGGCGAGGGCGACCGCCCGAACCATCAGCGGCAGCGCGCCCACGGATCGGTGAACCTCCTCAGCCAGCGAAGGGTCGAGGCCCTCTGAGCCAAGCACCGCCGAAATCTCATCAACGGTGAAGAGCAACTCCTCGGGGGGCACCACATTCACGTCCAGGCGAACCCGCACCGAGGCAGACTCGAGCGCGCTCACGGTCCGCGTCGCCACCACGACGGCCAGGTTCGGCACGTGGCCGAGCAACCACACCAGATCATCATGAACTTCCGGGTCTGTCACGAACTCGAAGGAGTCGATGACCAGAATCAATCCATCGGGAAGCTGCCGCAGGCCCCGTTGCAGCAGCCGTCGCAGATCATCGGTTGCCGCCAGCGCCGGGATCATCGTGCCGAGGGCCGCCCCCGGCCGAACCAGGCCGGCGTCATGCAACGTGGTGATCACCGCACTCCAGAATGAGAGCCTGTCTGCTGTGGCCTCATCGGCGGTGAACCACACGCCGGGAGCGGCGTCGCCGTCTGCCGCCTTGCACCATTCGGCAAGCAGTACGGTCTTACCCGCACCGCCCGGGGCGCGAACGACGGTAAGAGGGGTGGTCGGCCGAATGCAATCGGTCAGTCGCGGCCGGGAGATCACCGTGGCGGGCATCCTCGGAGCCCCAGACACGGGTTGGGGCGCCGAACCCGGGATGCCGGCGAACAAAAAAGCCTGCTCCTCGGCGAGCAGCTGGTCTCGCGGCGCTATGGACGGGGGCAATGAATCGTGATTCATTCGGGATGATCCTCCAGTTCGACCCCTCAGCCTAATCCGCCGCTTGCTTCGGCCGCGTGGTGAACATATCCCCAGAAGTTGGGCCCCTCCCGCCCACCGCCTGTTCGTCGCGGGTTTCCACCGTTCAAGGACCTTCGGGTTGCGCATGGCCCGAGCATCATCTAAGTTAGTTGGATTGTTACGCTTGTGTAACGACCCGACACAAAAGCCTGAAGAACTGACACGAGAAGCCTGTACTGGTACCGGAGCTATTTTTTTGTTACGAACTAAGCACGCGATTGAACCGTTGAAGCGCGGGCGCAGATCCACTGCCGTGGCTGTCCCCTCATCGGCGGTCAACAGCATTGATGTCGTCCCTCCCGCCCCGAGCGAACGGGCACGTCGCCGTCGCAGCGAAGACGCGATGAGCCTGCGGGCCCGCGTTCGCCGCATCACCGCAACCGGCGGAGTCTTGGCTGCGTGCATGGGAATGATGGTCGCCTTCGCTGTTCCCGCTCAGGCCGCCCAGACGGGCGTGTTCGACGGCCAGTTCGCCGCGCACAACCGCCTGCTCCAGCAACTGGAAGCCCAGACCCTGACGACGACGAACATCTCCGCCCCGTTGAGTGTCGTCCGCGACGGTGTGAAGGCGACCTCTCAGGAAGAACTCGATGCCGCCGCCGAGGAGAAGCGCCTCGAGCAGGAACGCGCTGCGGAAGCGGAGCGTCAGGCAGAACTGGCCAACTCGGCATCGGTGGCCAGCTCCGACTCCGGTGCCAGCTCCGGCTCGGGCGGCAGCTCCCCGGCCACCTACGCCGGCCCCCAGTCCTATAGCGGTGGGGGCGTCATCGGCTACGCATCGCAGTTTGTCGGCGTGGTTCCCTACGGTACGGGTAATCACCCCTCAGACTCGTTCTCCTGCGACGGTTACACGCAATACGTATTCGCCGGCGTGGGAATCTACCTGCCGCGCGGTGCGGACGCCCAGGGTTCAATGGGCACCCAGATCTCGCAGTCCGAAGCAGTGGCCGGCGACCTGGTCTGGTGGCCCGGACAGCACATCGGCATCTACGATGGTGCCGGTGGCATGTACGACTCTCCTGACTGGGGCCGCACGGTTCAGCACCGCCAAGGCAGTCTCTGGGGATCACCCGTCTTCGTCCGCCTTTAAATCCACTGCTCGTAAATACACTGCTCGCTCAGCTACGCGACGGCCCCAGGGAGAAGCATGGCCCTGCCGTTACGCCGGATGACCGAAACTTCGCAGATCACTGACTGAACAGATCACTGACTGAATTGATCATGACTGAACAGATCACTGACTGAAACTGACGTGCTGCATCACCCAGGCGTGCATTGTCACCGCCGCGGCAGCCGACGCGTTGATCGACCGGGTCGATCCGAACTGACTGATCTCAACGACGGCGGATGCCGCCTCCAACGCCTCGGCTGAGAGCCCCGGCCCCTCCTGTCCGAACAGAAGCAGACACCGGGCCGGAAACTCGAACGTCTCGATGATCACGCTGCCCGGCACGTTGTCGATCGCAATGATGGGCAACTCTTCCGTGGCGGCAAAGTCGACGAGGTGCGCAACATCCGGGTGATGTCTGACGTGCTGGTAGCGGTCAGTGACCATCGCCCCGCGCTTGTTCCACCGTTTGCGGCCGACGATGTGCACCGTGTCTGCCCCGAACGCGTTCGCGCTGCGCACGATGGAGCCGATGTTCATGTCGTGCTGCCAGTTCTCGATGGCCACGTGAAACGGATGCCGACTCTGATCGAGGTCGGCCACGATCGCGTCCATCAGCCAGTACCGGTACCGGTCGATCACGTTGCGGCTGTCGCCGTGGCGCAGCAGATCCGGGTCGTACTGGTCCCCCTCGGGCCAGACCCCCACCCACGGACCGAGGCCGTTCGTCGAGTGCTCGATCGAGGGGTTGTTGTTCTGGCTGGGCATCCCCCAAGGCTAATCGCCCCGGCCGCGAGGCGGCGCACACTTCGTCACAACGCCCACTTCGTCAGCGCCGCTGCCACTATCCGGCCGCAAGGCTGCCCTCGATCGGATCGCCGCTCGCCCTGTTGACGAAGCAGTAGTAGTTGCGCTGCTCCTCGCCCCATTGCGCGTCGGTCAACGGGTAGGTGCCTTCGACCCGAATGTCGGTGTAGGCCTCGGCGGCGGCGAAGTCGATCACATCGGGAGTGCCGCACAGCAGCGGGATCTGCTCGGCCAGGGCATCGGCCCCCGGGTAGGGCGCTTCGGGTCCACCCTCGAAGACATCGGTGAACACCATCTGGCTGGCGTGCGGCTTCCCGCAGTCGACGACCGCGAACGTCTCGGCCCACGGCGTGTCGAAGGGTTGCAGGCATTCGCCCCCGCGCAACTGGTCCCACGGGTGCTCGCCCTCGGCGGCCGGACCCGTGGAGGGTTCGGGAACAACCGGTAGCGGCGATGGCGAGAAAGAGGGGGGCGTTGAAGCCGCCAGGCTGGGGGAGCTCGACGGGCGTGCCGACGGGCCCGCTGGAGTCGCTCCCAGGGTGGTGCCGAGGTAGAAGAGCCCGATCAGGATGCCGGCACTGACGATGACGCCGGCCACCCACAGCAAGCATGTTCGCCGGTTGCGATGGGCTGAGACCTGCGGCGATGGGCTCTGGCGCCCCGGCGTGGCATCCGGATCGGAGGGTGTGGCCGCCGAGGTTCGGTGCTCATCGCCGGGCTGCACTACACGAGCCCCAGGTCGTCGAGTCCGATCGCGTAGTAGTACGGGTACCCGGCCGCCTCGATGACTTCGCGCGCACCGGTGTTGCGATCGACCACGACGGCCACCCCGGCGATTTCGGCGCCAACCTTCTTCAACGCCTCGATGGCGGCAAGTGGTGAGCCACCCGTGGTGGAGGTGTCTTCGAGCACGACCACGCGCTTGCCGGCGAGGTCGGGGCCCTCGACCTGGCGTCCGCGACCGTGGTCCTTGGGCTCCTTCCGCACGACGAACGCGTCATAGGCGAGTCCGCGCGCTGCGCCCTGGTGCAAAATGGCTGCGGCCACCGGGTCTGCCCCCATCGTCATTCCGCCGACGGCCTGCACATTCGGGATCTTGGCGATCACGTCGAGCATGACCTGGCCGATCAGCGGCGCCACCCGGTGGTCGAGGCTCACCCGGCGAAGGTCGACGTAGTAGCTGGCCCTCGCGCCGCTGGTGAGCGTGAAGTCGCCGTGGAACACGGCGTCGCTGGAGATATGGGCAATGAGTTGTTCTCTGGCATCCGTCACGGCACAGATTCTACCGGGCACGGGTGTTGCGCCCGGAAAGCACACGCAGCCGGTGACCCTCGGGAGTGATCCGCGCCCGGCTGCGGCCCGCGTCAATAGACTGGGCGGCATGCGTGTTGCGACTTGGAATGTGAATTCGATCAGAACTCGTGTGGGCCGCGTGGTCGATTGGATGGTGCGTGAAGACATCGACGTGCTGGGCATGCAGGAGATCAAGTGCAAGCCCGAGCAGTTTCCGGCCGAGGCGTTCGAGGATGCGGGCTATGAGCTCGCCATTCACGGGCTCAACCAGTGGAATGGCGTGGCGTTCGCCAGCCGTCTGCCGATCGAAGACCCGGCCACGAGCTTCGAGGGCATGCCCGGCTTCCTGAAGGGTGCCGAGGGCCCGGACCAGCCGCTTGAGGCACGGGCGCTCGGAGTGACCGTGAACGATGTACGGCTGTGGAGCCTCTACGTGCCCAACGGCCGCAGCCTGGACGACCCGCACTACGCGTACAAGCTCAACTGGCTCACGCAGCTGAAGCACGCGACCGCCCGGTGGCTGGCTGAGCGCCCCCACCAGCCCCTGGCGCTGATGGGCGACTGGAACGTCGCCCCGTTGGACTCGGATGTCTGGCCCACCTGGCCGTTCGAGGGCGCCACCCACACCTCGGCGCCCGAACGCGCCGCCTTCAACGCCTTCGAGACGATCGGACTGACCGACGTGGTGCGGCCGCTCATCCCCACGGGCTACACGTATTGGGACTACCAGCAACTACGGTTTCCTCGTGATGAGGGCATGCGCATTGACTTCATCCTGGGCTCACAGCCGTTCGCAGACCTCGTGACGGATGCGAGCATCCACCGCGACGAGCGAAAGGGCGACGCACCCAGCGATCACGTGCCCGTGGTCGTCGACCTGGACCTCGAGGTCGAGGACGAAGACCGCCCGATGATCTTCTGACGCCCGCTTTACCTTGACGCCCGCTTTACCTTCACGCCCCCCTCCCTTCACACCCTCTCCCCTTCACGCCCCCTCCCGACATACTTGTACACCCCGATCTGGCCGAGAGCGCAGTCGTTGCCGTTATCCGGCAATCATTACCTCACCAGCTCCCCTCTCGGCGGGCGGGCACGCAACTTTTCGCCCGGGACGCAAAACAACGCCGGGCCGCCCCGGTTAGGCTGACTAGAGAGCCGGTGGCATCCACGCGATCGGCCTTCAGGCATGCGCCAAGAAAAACTGGCCGCAGCGTTCACGACGGGAGGTTCACAATGTCTCAATTCATGCAAGACCCAACAAAAACAATTGTCGGAGAACCCGAGGTCGTCGAAGACGACGTTCACACTGAGCCCCGTCGAAGTGTCGAAGACGTTCTGTCGGTCGAGACGAACCCCGCGTGGCTGGCGCTGAAGGAGGCCGCCACCGCGATGCAGGCGCTCCAGGTGCAGGACGGCTCGATTCCCGAGGTCACGGTCAGAGGTGAGGCCCACCGTCACGTCGACACGATCACCTCGTCGATTGAGACCCTCGCACCGCTGTTCCCTCACGACGCCGAGTATCTCGCAGCGTCGGTCGTCGACTTTCGCCGCTGGGCGGACGAAGGCTTCGGCGTGCCAGACTTCTACGACTCGCTGGTCGCGTTCCAGCCTCAGCGCTCGCGCGCCGATGGCACACGCCACCTGGTCGTGTTTCCGATGTACACCCAGAACGGCAGTGCCAACCGGTTCGTCGAAGCCGTTCTGATCGAGGGTCTATGGCCGGAGTTCATCGCCGAGGTGGAAGAGGAATACACGAACAAGCTGTTCGTGCCCATCCGCTTCCTTGATTTCACCCCCGGCTACGACACCAACGCCGCAGTCCTGTTCCCAGAATCGGTTGCGATGCGCGCCATCCCAACGTTCACCTGGGGTGCGATCTTCGCCGACCGCGAGGCCGCCCGCTACCGCAGGGTCGTGCGTGCCGCAGCCGAGATCACGCGGCTGGAGCTGCCCGCCGACGCGGCGGCGCTCTTGGACGACCAGCACCTGATGGAGGAGGTCTTCGTGATGTGGGACCTCATCCACGACCGCACCCACATGCGCGGCGACCTTCCGTTCGACCCTTTCATGATCAAGCAGCGGATGCCGTTCTTCCTCTACTCGTTGGAGGAACTCCGTTGTGACCTGACCGCGTTCCGCGAGTCGGTCGCGATCGAGCACAACGAGAAGGCGAGCCCCGAGGCACGCAAGCACGCCAAGCTGGTGCAGTATGCCGTGATCTTCGACCGGATCTTCCGCTTCGCGATCACCGGCAACAGGGTACGCAACTACGACGGGCTGGGCGGTCAACTGTTGTTCGCCTGGATGCACCAGCACCACGTGCTGCACTGGACCGACACCGAGCTCAGCTTCGACTGGGAGTCGGTGCCGAACGTCGTCATCGCCCTGGGCCAAGCCATCGACGACCTGTATTGGCGCTCGATCGACCGGCCGAAGACCGCACACTGGCTGGCCGCATACGACATGATCCGGGAGACGCTCACCCCGAACCCGGCCTCGGTCTGGGCTCGTGGATTGCCCGACGAGATTCTTGCCGGGCCGCCCAAGGGCTACACGGATGCGGTCTTGGACGACGAGTTCCCGCTGTCGATGTTCTACGAGGCGCTGAGTAAGAAGATGAAGGATGTCATCGAGTCCACAGCAGGCATCACCGGACGTGACTGAGATGCCCTCCGCAGTTGCTGGTCGCACCGTGCTCATCGCCGGTGCGACCAGCAAGGCCGGGCGCACCGTCGCCGAAGCCCTCACGGCCGCTGGCGCAAAAGTGGTTGCCGTCGGCTCCAACCGGGGCCGACTCGATGACCTTCGCGAGCAGGTCGGGGATGTCGCCACCTACGTGTGCGACCTCGCCGATTTCGCGGCCGTCACCGAACTCGCGGAACGCGTGCGCGACGAACACGGTGGGATCGACGGCCTGATCCAGCTTGTCGGCGGCTGGCGCGGCGGGGGCGGGCTGGCTGGCCAGACCGACGAGGACTGGGATTTTCTGCACACCAACATCGTGCAGACGCTGCGCAACACGACGCGGGCCTTCAACGACGACCTGCTGGCCTCAACCGCGGGCAGGTTGGCCATCGTCTCGTCGACATCGGTGGCAAAGCCGGCCGCGGGAGGCGCCAATTATGCGACCGCAAAGGCTGCGGCCGAAACGTGGGTGCGAGCCGTCGGCCAGGGGTTTGCAAAAGCTGAAGCACCCGCTGCTACTACGATTTTCGCCGTCCGCGGGCTCGACGGCCTCGAAGGCCAACTCGCGGGTGCCGTGGTGGCGCTGTGGGACCAGGATGCCGTTTCGCTGAACAACAGTCGACACATCCTGCAGCCCGACGCCTCCTGAGCCGTTCGCGCAACACGGGGCGGCCCCGACCACTCAGCGGGCACCAAAAGCTCAGGAGCACAGCCGCACGGGCGCCCTCTGGGCGCCGGCTACCCGCTGCTCCTGAATTTCGGCGTGCGCAGAAATCGGGATCGGACGGCGCGGGATGCGTCACCGGGCGGGCACGGTCACCGCGCATGCAGCGACACGGCGCGGCGCGGCCAAAATCGTACTCGGCCGGAGATCCCGCGGCCACACGAATCATACGATCGTCCGGATCGATGATGACAGTGGCCAGAGCGGCCCAGCCGTGCCCGAATACAGCACCGGCTTCGGGCCGACAGCAGAGTTCTGCCTCGTCACCAGGCCACGTAACTCCTTCTCTCCGGGCCCCGAGCAGCAGTTCCCGCGCACACGAGGCAAGGTCAATCGGCTGTGGTCACCAGCTTCCCACAGGATCGCGGCACCGTCTCCTATGGCCCGGCTCGTATGGTCCGGCTCCAATGGTCCGGCTCCAAGGGTCCGGCCCCTGTTGTCCGGCTCCTATCGTCCGGGGCGCGCGCATCCGCCTTCAGGGGGATACACGATGCGCGCCGATTACCTACTCTTGAAGAATGACCGATTTCGTCGACTCCCCCGCCAGTGATTGGCAGAGGCCGCTCCCAGAGGCCGGCTGGTGGCGCACAGACCTGTGGGTCGCCATCGGGCTCGCTGCTGCCACGGCCGGAAGCGTCTCCCTCAGTCGCGCTGCCGGCGTTTTCGACGAATCACCGACGTGGCTGGTCATCATCTGGGTGATTCTACTCACGGTGCCGTTGGCTGTGCGCCGCAGGTGGCCGGAGGCGGCGGCGATCATCGTCTCCCTCACCTTCAGCGTCGGCGCGATGCTCGGCGTCGGCGACGTGTTGTTCGGGAACATCTGCCTCTATCTTTCTATTTACTCCGTCGGCGCGTGGGGCCGCAACCGGGTGGTCGCCCTCTGGGTTCGCGGTGCGATCATTCTGGGCATGTTCCTGTGGTTGTTCTGGGCGCTGTTGGACCAGTCGAATCAGGTGAATGTTCTTCCCGAACTGTCCAGGGAGGGCGCGTTCTCGCCCTACGCCGCGTTCGGTCTCCTGCAGGTTCTGATCAATATTCTCTACTTCGCGGCCGCCTACTACTTCGGGAATGCCTCCTGGAACTCCGCCCGCCGTGCGGCCAGTCTGGTGGCCCGCACCCACGAGCTTGCCGAGGAGCGGGAACGCACCGCACACCAAGCAGTAGTGCTGGAACGGGTTCGGATCGCCCGGGAGTTGCACGACGTCGTGGCCCATCACGTGTCGATGATGGGGGTGCAGGCCGGCGCCGCACGCCGGGTTCTCGGCAGCGACCCCGATGAAGCGGTTCTGGCGATCACACGCATTGAAGAGAGTGCCCGCAGCGCTGTCAAGGAGCTGCACGCCCTCCTGGGCGCCCTACGCGATGACGATGACCCGAAATCGCCGCCTGGGTCCCTGACCACCAGCGAGAGCATCAGCATCCGCGGGGCACACCAGTTGGAGCAACTGGTCGCCGAAAATCGGGCTGCGGGGCTCGCCGTCAAGTTCAGCCTGATCGGAGAGCCCATCACCGTGCCCGCCACCGTCGATGCGTGCATCTACCGCATCACCCAGGAAGCGCTGACGAACACGCGCAAGCACGCGGGTGCCGGTGCGACTGCCGATGTTCGGCTGCGCTACGAACCGCACGCCGTCGAGTTGGAGGTGACCGATGATGGGGTCGGCGCCGTGACGAGGTCGGCCGCCCCAGGCAGGGGTCTCGGCCACCGCGGCATGCGCGAACGCACGGATGCGGTGGGCGGCGAATTGCACCTTGGCGCCCGCTCACGCGGCGGTTACCTCGTGCGTGCCCGGTTCCCGTTGGACGGCGGTGCCATTTCCAACAACGACGCCGTTTCCGACGAAGGTGCGGCATCCAAACAAAACGCAGCCCCAAACAACACGGCAGTCTCGCACGACACGGCAAGCTTCCACGACGGGGCAGCCTCAAACGAAAGGCCCGCTTCAAACAACTGTGCCGCGCCGGCCTTCGGCACTCCGCTGGCCGAGAGATCGTCGGCCACCCCATGAGCCGCATCACGGTGCTGCTCGCCGACGACCAGGCACTGGTTCGCGCCGGTATCCGCACCATTCTGCACTCGGAGCCCGGCATCGAGGTCGTCGGAGAGGCCGCCGACGGAAACGAGGCGATCGAGCAGGCCACGAGACTCAACCCCGACGTGATCTGCATGGACGTGCAGATGCCCGGCCGTGACGGGCTGAGCGCAACGAGGGTGATCGTGGCTGACCCGAGCATCCGGTCTGCCGTTCTCATCCTGACCACGTTCGATCGGGAGGACTATCTCTTTGACGCCCTGCAACACGGTGCGAGCGGTTTCGTTCTCAAGAATGCAACACCGGAGGCGCTGATCGACGCCGTGCAAGTGCTGGCCCGCGGCGATGCCCTCCTCTCCCCCGATGTGACGCGGCGGGTCATCGAGCGCTTTGCTGGCGGTGGGGCGCCGACGACCCCCAGAACACTTCCCGAGGCACTCGATGACCTCACGGCGCGCGAGCGTGAAGTGCTCTCCCTGGTGGCCGCCGGCCTCGCAAATTATGAGATCGCGCGCACGCTCTTCCTGGGTGAAGCAACGGTGAAGACGCACGTCTCGAACACTCTGGCGAAGCTCGGCCTGCGCGATCGGATCCAGGCGATCGTCTACGCCTACGAGAACGGGATCGTCATCCCCGGCGCACAGGAAGAACCGCTGAACATCTGACGCCCCCCTGCAGACGGAGCCGATCTTCACCCGGCAGGCGGATGCGCTGGCAGCCGCTCTTTTCGTAACGTTGGTGGCAGCACCACAATCTCGGAGTGAACACAGAACGACAACAGGCGCCGGTAACCGGCACTGACCAGAAGGGCAACCATGCTCGAAGTAGCCGCCATCAACAAGCACTACGGTGCTCGCCAAGTATTGACCGACGTGAACTTTACGATCGGCGACGGGCGAATGACCGGCTTCGTCGGAGCAAACGGATCCGGCAAGACCACGACTATGCGAATCATCCTCGGGGTGCTTGCCGCAGACAGTGGCCAAGTGCTGCTCGACGGCATACCGTTGACTGCCGAAGTCCGCCGCCGGTTCGGCTACATGCCCGAAGAACGTGGCCTCTACCCGAAGATGCGCGTGCAGGAGCAACTGGTCTACCTCGCCCGCCTGCACGGTGTGCCTCCGAAGGCGGCCGCCGACAATGCCGACGCATTGCTCGAGCGGCTCGGCCTGACCGAGCGCGCGAGAGACCTGGTCGAATCGCTGTCGCTCGGCAACCAGCAGCGAGCGCAGATCGCCGCAGCGCTCGTGCACGACCCGGAGTTCCTGGTGCTGGACGAACCGTTCTCGGGGCTCGACCCGATCGCCGTCGAAACCGTGCTCGGGGTCCTGCGCGACTATGCCGCCGGTGGGGCACCCGTCCTGTTCTCGTCCCATCAACTCGACCTGGTCGAGCGGTTGTGTGACGATCTCGTGATCATCGCCGACGGGTCGATCCGCGCCGCCGGCCCCAGCCAGTTGCTGCGCGACGAACACAGCACCCCACGATTCGAGCTGCACGCCAATTCTGATGTCGGCTGGCTGCGCCAGGTCTCAGGCGTGAATGTGCTCGAGTTCGATGGCTCGTGGGCACAGTTCGAAGCCGAGTCCGAGTCGGTCAGTCAAGCAGTTCTGCGCGAGGCCCTCGAGCGCGGATCCGTCACCTCGTTCGGACGGGACCGCCCGAGCCTTGCCACCATCTTCAAGGAGGTCATCCAATGAGCATCCTCAGCCAGCACACGGCCACAGCTCGTCGGCAACGAACGGAGTACCAGGCGCCCACATTCGCCCAGAGCGTCTGGCTGGTGTCCAACCGTGAAATCACCGCACGGTTGCGCAGCAAGGCGTTCCTCATCTCCACCGGAATCCTGTTGCTGCTCACCATTGCGTCGGTGATCGTCGCGGGGATCGTGAGCGCCAACCCGCCACTCACCAAGGTTGCCGTACTCGATTCCACCAGCGAAGTTGTCGAGGCAACCGGCGTCCTCGAGGCGGTGTCAGCGTCCGGCGTCGCGGAAGCCGAAGAGATGGTGCGTGACGGCACTGTTTCGGCCGCGGTTGTGCCGGCCACCGGCGCCGACTCCGTTCTCGATGTGCGCGTCATTGCGCTCGACTCCGTTCCCACCAGCGTCCTGGGAGCCCTGAGCGTCATCCCGGATGTGACGGTGCTTGAGCCGGCGGCTCAGCCCGAAGTCCTGATCTACTTCGTCGCGATCGGATTCGGCCTCGTGTTCTTCCTTTCGGCGATGACATTCGGTACCACCATCGCCCAGAGCGTCGTGGAGGAGAAACAGACCCGGGTCGTGGAGATTCTCATGTCGGCAATCCCGGTGAGAGCACTGATGGCCGGAAAAGTGGTGGGCAACACCATCATGGCGTTCGCCCAGATCACGTTGATCGGGGTGCTCGTCTCGGCCAGCATGGCCGTCACCGGCCAACATGTGCTGCTGACCGACATCGGCGGACCAATCATCTGGTTCATCGTGTTCTTCACGTTCGGCTTCGTGTTGATCGCGGCGCTCTACGCGGCAACGGCATCGATGGTGTCGCGCCAGGAAGACGTGGGTTCTGTGACGGCCCCGGTCATGATGCTGGTCATGATCCCGTACTTCCTTGTCATCTTCTTCAACAACAACCCCCTCGTACTCGCCATCATGAGCTACGTTCCGTTCTCGGCCCCGGTCGGGATGCCCATGCGCATGTTCCTGGGCACCGCCGAATGGTGGGAACCCCTATTGTCCCTCGCAATCCTGCTCGTGACCACGTGGGGTGTCGTTGTACTGGGTTCACGCATCTATTCCAATTCCCTGCTGCGGATGGGCGGCCGGGTGAAGTTCACCGAGGCGCTAAGCGCGCGTTCCGGGTCGTAGGACGCGGTGCACCTCGGGCACGGCGCCCCGGACCGCCACGGGTTTCGCGAGAGAGTCGAGGGAGGTGGAAGAATGGATGACGTGACCGAACCCCTGACACTCCATGACTCTGCCCAGCGCGGCTTCGCCTCGGACAACTACGCGGGGGTGCATCCAGAAGTTCTGGCCGCGATCGCCGCTGCCAACGGCGGACACCAGGTCGCCTACGGTGAAGACGTCTACACCCAGCACCTGAACCAGGTGATGGCCGACCACTTCGGCGACGGGATCGAGGTCTTCCCCGTCTTCAACGGCACCGGCGCCAACGTGCTCGCGCTGCAGTCGCTGCTGCCCCGTTGGGGCGCCGTGATCTGCGCGACCACCGCACACATCAACGCCGACGAGAACGGTGCACCCGAGCGCGTTGGCGGCATGAAGCTCTTGACCGTGGCCAGCCCGGATGGCAAGCTCACCCCGGAGTTGATCGACGAGCAGGCCTGGGGCTGGGGCGACGAGCATCGCGCGCAGCCGCTCGCGGTGTCGATCACCCAGACCACCGAGGTGGGCACGCTCTACACGGTCGACGAGGTGCGCGCGATCGCCGACCACGTGCACTCGAAGGGCATGAAACTGCACATGGACGGGGCCCGACTTGCCAACGCCGCCGCCAGCCTCGGCGTGCCGCTGCGTGCATTCACCCGCGACGCCGGGGTCGACATCCTGTCATTCGGGGGGACCAAGAACGGGCTCCTGTTCGGTGAGGCCGTTGTCGTACTCCAGCCCGACGCATCTTCCGGCCTGCTCTTTCTGCGCAAGATGAACATGCAGCTCGCGTCGAAGATGCGGTTCGTGTCAGCGCAACTGATCGCGCTGTTGAGCGGTGACCTCTGGCTGCAGTCCGCCAGTCACGCGAATGCCATGGCCGCGAGGCTGCGCACCGCGGTCGAGGCCGGCATCGCCGATGGTTCGCTGCCGGGAGTGGGTTTCAGCCAGCCGACCCAGGCGAACGCGGTGTTCGGCGTACTCCCCGACGGCATCGCCGACCGCCTGCGCGAGTCGTTCCGGTTCTACGACTGGGATGCGGCACGCCGGGAGGTTCGCTGGATGTGCTCGTGGGACACCACCGAAGACGACATCGACGCCTTCGTCGCCGCCATGAAGAAAGAGCTGGCGCAGCACACCGGCTGACCGGGAGCTCAGACCTCACCGCAGCTCTATTCCCCCCCTTCGCAGCTTCTCCCCTCACCGAATCGTATCCCACAGCGAGCATCGCGCCACGAGGAACGCATCGCCCCTGCTTGAACGAGCGCGAAGCGTTCTGGTGGGGGCGCGGACGCTCAACCCGCGGGACCGAGCCCGCGGGACCGAGGCCGCCAGACCGAGCCCGCGGGACCGAGTCCGCTTGACGTCAGCCGGCCTTCACCCAGTAGCGGTAGTGCGACGCGGTGACGAAGCCGAGGCTTTCGTAGAACGCGAGCGCGCCGTGGCTGGTGGCCAGCACCTGCAGGCAGAGTTTGGTGACCCCCTGCGGCTCCGCGGCCGCCACGAGCGCCGCCAGAACTCGAGTGGCCAGCCCCTGGCGACGTGCATTCGGCCGCACGACCAGGGAGAACAGCGCCCCCCACTCATCGAGTAGGGCGAGCCGCCCACCCGCGCTCACGCCCGTCTCGTCGAGAATCGTGGCATAGAGAGCCGGCGCGCCGGTCATGATCGAACGGGCTGTGGCAAGGTCGGTCGTCGTTCCACGGCCGTCGACGCTCCACCACATCGTCATCCATTCGGCATCCGGTTCATCCGTGATGCTCACCTGCGCGAGGGCCTCGGACGGTATCGAGGAGAGCGCGGCTGCCACATCGGTGAGCACTGCGACCTGGGTCAGTGTCTCTCCTTCGCGGTGGTATCCCCGCGCCGCGAGTCGGTCGGTCAGATCCGGTGGCGATGTCGCGTCACTGATCTGGAACATGACGGGCAGCCCGCGTTCACGGTAGAACGACTCGACCGAGTCAATCGCCGCATCCGCGTCTTTGACCTCGCCAGCCGTGAGCACGGAATTCGCCCGACGGGTCACCCCCGAAGCGGAGCGAATCACCCAGCCATCAATTTCATGCGTGTCGGTAGCCGGCCACCCGCGGGCGGCGAGCTTGTCCAGTTCAGCTGCTGTTGCCAGCGACGTCTGTGTCATACCCCCATCTTAAGGCGCGGATGCCGGCTGCAGCGTGGGGGCGTCACTCGACCGGTGCGTGCGACTCGAGAAACTCGTACACCTCCGTGCTGTCGATGCCGGTGAAAGTCCCCGCAGGCATAGCGGCCAACAGAGACGACTCCAGGCGGGGACTCGGGAACGACTGGTCGGCCCAGCGCTCCGACAGCCCCGCCGGCGGCTGACGACAGCATCCGAGCTCGGGGCACGTCGACGCCCGACGGTTCGCGGTGTCGCGGCCGCGGAACCACTTCACGTGTGCGAACGGGGTGCCCACACTCACCGAGAACTCTCCCTGTCCTGTCGACTGGATGCTCGAGGTGCACCAATATGTGCCGTTCGGCTTGTCCGTGTACTGGTGGTACGGGCTGAACCGGTCGGCGATGTCGAATACCTGACGCGCACTCCACTGCCGGCACACCACCTGGCCCTCCACCGCCCCCAACACGTCTTCCGGAAACTTCGCGTCGTCGTTCTCGTATGCCTTCGATATCGCACCCGACGAGTGCGCCTTGATGAAGTGCACCGGAATGCCGAGATGCTCGGTGGCCAGGTTGGTGAACCGGTGGGCCGCCGTCTCGTACGTCACCGCGAAGTTGTCTCTGAGGTCTTCGACCGAGAGTTCCCGTTTGGCGCGCGCTTCGCCGAGGAATCGCACCGCATCCGCCTCGGGCACCAACAGCGCAGCGGCCAGATAGTTTGTCTCCACCCGTTGCAGGAGGAACTCGCCGTAGCCGGTGGGCTCGGTCGCACCGAGCACGTGTCCGGCGAGCGCCCGCAGCAGGGATCCGCGGGGGTCGCTGCCCTGGTGACTCACCGGCAGGTAGATGCGCTTGTTCGCCAGGTCACTGATCGACCGGGTGGAGCCGGGCAGGTCGTTCACATAGTGCAGCGAGTAGCCGAGGTATGCGGCGAGGTCGGATGCCACCCGTTGCGACAGCGGGCCACCCGTGTGCCCGACCGCCGCCAAAAGCTTTCGGGCCTGCTCCTCCAGTTCGGGAAAATAGTTGTTCTGCCGGCGCATCTGCTGCCGCAGCCGGGTATTGGCCCGACGAGCCTCCTCCGGCGTGGCCGCACGTTCCCGGTGCAACCGCTCCAGTTCGGCGTGCAGGCCGAGGATCGTCTCGATCGCCTGGTCGCTGAGCCCCTTGCGCACAGGCAGGGCGGGCAGCCCCAGTGAGGTGAACAGCGGGCCACCCTGGGCACGCTCCAATGCGATCTCCAGCGCAGCCCGCCGGCTGGGTGCCTCGGTGCTGAGCAACTGGTCGAGGGGAACCCCCAGGGCTCGGGCCACCGCTTGCAGGTCGCTCAGCCGCGGTTCACGCTTTCCGTTCTCCATCACGCTCACCTGCGACGCGGCCCGCCCGATCGCCACGCCCAGATCGTCGAGGGTCATCGCGCGATCGCGACGCAATTGTCGGATGCGCTTGCCGATCGTCAGGGCATCGAGGATGCCTTCGTCGGGATCATCCGTCGCGGTGCTGAAGTGCGCGGTGTTGAGACCCGCGGTGTCGAATGTCGCCGTGTTGAAAGTCGCCTTGTTGAAAGTCATCTGCCTACCTTGCCATGGAATGTTCTTGCGCGAAATAGAAGAACTGCGATTCTTCTATCCGCTTTGCGGGCCACGAAGCATGGTTCTTGCCCCAGAGTTGAACAAACGCCGCCGCATTCATCCGAATCGGCAGCGCAGTACCTCTCGAAGATGTACGACCAGACCGCCGAACCAGAACGATTCTTTAGGAGACGAAGACATCATGAGCATCCGCCCCGGAGACCAGACACAGACCGCCCAGGAACTCGAGCGCACCTGGAAGACCGACGCCCGCTGGAACGGCGTCGTGCGCGACTACTCGGCCGAAGACGTCGTGGCGTTGCGGGGCCGGGTACGCGAAGACCGCACCCTGGCCCGCCGCGGCTCGGAGAAACTGTGGGAGCTCATCCAGAACGAGGGCGACGAGTGGGTCTCTGCCCTGGGGGCCCTCACCGGCAATCAGGCGGTGCAGCAGGTCCGGGCCGGGCTGAAGGCCATCTACCTCTCTGGTTGGCAGGTCGCCGCCGACGCCAACCTGTCTGGCCAGACCTACCCCGACCAGAGTCTGTACCCGGCCAACTCGGTGCCCGCCGTGGTGCGGCGAATCAACAATGCCCTTCTTCGCGCCGACCAGATCGAGTCGTCGGAGAACGGGGGCCCCGCGGGAGGCATGGAGGCCGAGCGTGACTGGCTGGTTCCGATCGTCGCCGATGCCGAGGCCGGCTTCGGCGGTGCCCTGAACGCCTACGAGCTCATGCACTCGATGATCGAGGCGGGGGCTGCCGGTGTGCACTGGGAGGATCAGCTCGCGAGCGAGAAGAAGTGCGGCCACATGGGCGGCAAGGTGCTGGTTCCCACCGGGCAGCACATCCGCACCCTGAACGCGGCCCGCCTGGCCGCCGACGTGGCCGGGGCTCCATCGATCATCATCGCCCGCACGGATGCCCTCGCCGCCACCCTGGTCACCAGCGACATCGACGAGCGCGACAAGCCGTTCATCACCGGCGAGCGCACCGCAGAAGGCTTCTACAACACCACACCCGGCATCGAGACCGTGCTCGCACGCGGCCACGCCTATGCGCCGTACGCCGACCTGCTCTGGGTCGAGAGTGCGACGCCCGACCTGGAACTGGCGCGGACCTTCGCCGAGTCGATCCACAAGGAGTTCCCGAACAAGAAGCTGGCGTACAACTGCTCACCGTCGTTCAACTGGAAGAGCCACCTCGACGACGACCAGATCGCGAGCTTCCAGCGGGAGTTGGCCGCGATGGGGTACGCGTTCCAGTTCATCACCCTGGCGGGATTCCACGCACTCAACCACTCGATGTTCACACTCGCCCAGGACTACGCCGGGCGCCAGATGAGCGCCTACGTCGAACTGCAGGAGGCCGAGTTCGCTTCCGAGGCCGACGGCTACACCGCCACCAGGCACCAACGCGAGGTGGGTACGGGGTACTTCGATCGCATCGCCACCGCCCTGAACCCCGGCAGCCAGACGTTGGCGCTGGTCGGATCGACTGAAACCGAACAGTTCCACTGATCCGCGCGCCCCGCCACCGGCATCGCCACATTCACGATCCATCCACGATCCATCCACGAAAGACACGACCATGACCATCACTCAGACCCCCACCACCATCCAGGTCCACGGACCGATGTCGGAGCGCTACGACGAGATCTTGAGTTCCGATGCCCTGCGGTTCATCGCCGACCTGCACGACAACTTCGCGGGGCAGCGCCACGAACGCCTGGCGGCCCGCATGGAGGTGCGCTACCGACTCGGCAACGGGCGCAACCTCGGCTTCTTACCCGAGACGCGGGCGATCCGTGAGGACACGAGTTGGCGCGTTGCCGGAGCAGGCCCCGGCCTGGAAGACCGCCGGGTCGAGATCACCGGACCAACCGACCCCAAGATGACCGTCAACGCACTGAACTCCGGCGCGAATGTCTGGCTGGCCGACCAGGAGGATGCCACCAGCCCGACCTGGGCGAACGTGATCGGGGGCCAGCTGTCACTGTTCGACGCGATTCGCGGCCAGGTCGACTTCACCAGCGATGAGGGCAAGCTCTACCGGGTGACCGGCGACACCCCGACCATCGTGATGCGACCGCGCGGATGGCACCTGGTGGAGAAGCACCTGCAGCACGTGGATCGGGCGGGGCGCGCGATGCCCACCTCCGGCTCGCTGGTCGACTTCGGCCTGTATTTCTTCCACAACGCCGCCGCACTGATCGCGGCCGGACGCGGGCCGTACTTCTACCTGCCGAAGCTGGAGAACCATCTGGAGGCCCGACTGTGGGATCAGGTGTTCAGCTACTCTGAAGAACGCCTCGGCCTGCCGCACGGCACGATCCGGGCAACCGTCTTGATCGAGACGATCCCGGCCGCGTTCGAGATGACCGAGATCCTGTACGAGTTGCGGGATCACTGCGCCGGACTGAACGCGGGGCGCTGGGACTACATCTTTTCGATCATCAAGAACTTCCGCGGCCGCGGCGCCCGGTTCGTGATGCCCGACCGCGATCAGATCACGATGACGGTGCCGTTCATGCGCGCATACACCGAGCTGTTGGTCTCCACCTGCCACCAGCGCGGCGCGTACGCGATCGGCGGCATGAGTGCATTCATCCCGAATCGGCGCGACCCCGAGGTGACCGCGCAGGCGTTGGAGAAGGTGGCGGCCGACAAGCGTCGAGAGGCCGCCGACGGCTTTGACGGCACCTGGGTGGCCCACCCAGACCTGATCGATACCGCCCGCACCCAATTCGACGCGGTTCTCGGCGATCGGCTCAACCAGCTCGATCGGCTGCGTGAAGACGTGCACGTGACCGCCGACGACCTCCTCGACATCCCATCAGCGCAGGGAACGGTGTCAGACGCCGGGGTGCGCGACAACGTGAGCATCGCGGTGCACTACATTGAGTCGTGGCTGCGCGGGGTGGGGGCCGCCGCCATCGACAACCTCATGGAGGATGCTGCGACCGCCGAGATCAGCCGGTCCCAGATCTGGCAGTGGATCCACCAGAATGTGCGCACCACCGACGGTGAGCAGATCACCACAGCGCGCGTCGAGCAGATGCTGGCCGAACTGCTGCAGTCGGTTCCGCGCACGGCCGACGATCGGTTCGATGATGCAGCGGAGGTGTTCCGCACCGTCGCACTGCAGGAGGAATTCCCCACCTTCCTCACGCTGTGCGCCTATTCGCGCTTCCTGGTGGAAGGACCGGTGGCGCAACTGGCCGCCTGAGCGCCCATCCGCTCGTGGTTCCACGCTGGCTCGGCCGGCGTGGAACCACGAGCACCCAGCGAGATCGCCACCGTCCATTTTCTGACACGCGGATCCAGGCTGAGTTCAGCGATCCACCGGGCATCATCGACGAACACGTTGCGCAGACTGTCCAGGCCCTGGTGCACCCCCGCGGTGTGCGCTCACGACCGAAGAGACCGCGCTGGTGGCATTGCCGGATGGCTATGGTGTCAGCACCCTCGCGAGTCGGCGCACACCCTCGCGGATCTCGTCCGGGGTGGAGAAGGAGAAGGACAATCGAATATGCGCTTGTCCGCCGCCGTCGGCGTAGAACGCGGAGCCGGGAATATAAGTGACAAGCTCAGTCACCGCCCGTGGCAACAAGGCCTTTGCGTCCATCCCCTCGGGCAGAGTGAGCCATACGAAGAATCCACCTTCGGGGTTCGTCCAGGTCAACTCGGGCACATAGTCGTTCAGGGCTCCGATCATCGCAATCTTGCGCTCCCGGTAGACCTCGCGGGATGCGTGAATCTGACCTTTCCAATTGGCGTTCGCCAAGTATTCCGAGATGATCATCTGACTGAACGAGCTGGGGCAGAGCACAGAGGACTCGTTCGCGAGCACCAGCTTCTCTCTGATCTCCTTGGGTGCAAGAGCCCACCCCACTCGAAATCCAGGGGTCAGCGTCTTGGAGAAGGTGCCCAGATAAATCACGCCGTCAGAATCCAGCGAATACAGCGCATCCGGAGCCGGCTCATCGAAGTACAACAACCCATACGGGTTGTCTTCGAGGATCAGAACGCCGTTGGCCTGGCAGATCTCCAAAATCTCGGATCGACGTGAACCGGACAGCGTCACACCAGTCGGGTTCTGGAAGTTCGGAATGGTGTACACGAATTTGATTCGACGACCGGAGGCAGTGACCTCAGCGATCGTCTTGCGCAGATCGTCGGGGTTCATGCCCTCATCATCGATGCTGACGTGCACAATATCCGCGCGGTGAGAGCGGAAGACTCCGATAGAACCCATGTAGCTCGGGGCCTCGACCAGGACGACATCGCCCGGGTCGATCAATATCCCGGCAACCAGATCAAGGGCATGTTGCGAGCCGGTCGTCACCACAATGTCGTCGGCGGTGGCCTCGATGCCTTCCAGCGCCATTACCTCGAGAATCTGCTCACGCAGCAGCGGAACTCCCTGGCCCGGACCGTATTGTAGGGCCACGCCGCCGTGATCGCGCAGCACATTCGACACGGCGTGCATCACGAGATCCGGGGGCAGTGACGATTCGAAGGGCATTCCGCCCGCCAATGACACCGCTTCACTCCGTGAGACCTTGGCGAACGCCGCACGCAACTCTGACTTTCTCAATCCCGCGACACGCGTGGAGAAATGTCCGCTCCATCGACCAGTCGTGGTGAGGTCAGGGCCGCTCACGTTCAATTCAGGTTGCTCTGCAGGGCTGGCGGTTTCGGCGATAGTCGTCTTCGACGTGAGAACGCCGTTCTCCAAACTCTCATCGGTGACTGTTTTCACGTCAGACATTATTTCTCCTTATATTCGAGCCTTCAGATCCCGGCGTTTTCCGGGCGGCACAACGATCAGCATGACGAGGAGCCTCCGGGGTGGGCGGCGCGCACGGCGATCACGGGACGCGGGTGGAACGTGCTCCGATTTCAGCAACCAGCTGCGGGACTATCTCGAACGCGTCCCCCACCACGCCGAAGTCGGCGATGTCAAAGATCGGCGCGTGCTCATCGGAGTTGATCGCGACGATGGTCTTGGCCGCCTGCATCCCCGCGCGATGCTGGATCGCCCCGGAGATCCCCACGGCGATGTACAAGTCGGGCGCGACTGTGACTCCGGTTTGTCCGACCTGCGTGTTCTGCGGCGCGTAACCCGCGTCGACGGCCGCCCGCGATGCCCCGACAGCGCCATCGAGCAGATCCGCCAGGGTCTCCACCAAAGCGAAGTTCTCCTTCGACCCCAGCCCCCGGCCGCCAGAGACCACGGTGGAGGCGCTGCGAAGTTCCGGTCGATCCTGTTCAACCGTCTTTTCAGCCACCTCGCCGATGACGACATCGACATAGTTCGCTGCCGTGACCTCCACCACGTCGACGGTCGCACCCTCGGTCGCCTCGAGCGGCTCTCCGACGCCTTGACGCACCGTCACGATCGGAATGCCGTCGTGAACAGTCGACTCAACGAGGTAGGCACCGCCAAAAATGGAGTGTGCGGCCACGACGGCGCCGTCCTGCAGGCGCAGTTCGACGGCGTCGATGATCAGGTTCATGCCCACCCGCACGGCCAACCGTCCAGCCACGTCGCGCCCGTCCACCGAGTTTGCGATGAGCACGGCCGCTGGTGCAAAATTCTGAACAGCGGTCGTGAGTGCTTGCACGTGCGGCTCCACCAGCGATGCGGTCGTCTGGTCGGTTGACGCGAACACGACGTGGCCGGCGCCCGACTGAGACAGTTGCTGTGCTATCGATTCACGTCTCTCTGGCGATGCGGAGACCACACAGATCGGGTGACCGAGCGTGGCTGCGACGCCAAGGAGAGGCGCGACTGTGTTTCGGAGCTCTCCGGAGGGCGAGGTCTCAATGAATACCAAAATATTTGACATCGAAGCCCTTCCTTAGATCAGACGACCAGCGGACAGGAATTCGGCAAGCTGGGCCGCCGCTTGACCCTCATCGGTTATCTTGATGCCGGCGGTTCGCGCAGGCCGTTGGGTGGAGGTCAGGACCACAGACCTGCCACCGCTCCGGTCAGACCCAAGGTCAATATCGAGGTCATCCAGCGACAGCGCGGAAAGTGGTTTTCTCTTGGCAGACATGATTCCCCTGAAGTTGGGAAACCGCGCCTCCGGCGCCCGCTCTGTCACGGAGACGACCGCTGGCAGGGTGGTGTGGACCGTTGCGGAGGCATAGTCAGTCGACCGTTGCGCCCGCAGAGTGGTGCCGTTTATCTCGAGAGAATCGAGGGCGGTCGCGGCGGGAAGGGACAGATGCTCGGCAAGCATTGCGGGGAGCGTTCCGCCCTGACCGTCACTGGATTGGTTCCCCGTGACGATCAGATCGAACCCTTCCTTCTTCAGAGCAGCGGCAAGCACTCGCGCGGTCGTCACCAGGTCTGCCCCGACCAATTGGTCGTCGCACACGTGAACCGCCGAGTCCGCCCCCAACGACAGCGCCTTCCGAAGAGCCTCCGTCACGGATTCCGGCCCCATCGAAAGCGCCACAACCTGCGTGCTCTTGTCTTTGTCTTTGTGAGACAGCGCAATTTCGAGGGCGCGTTCGCTGATCTCATCGATCACGGATTCCTTGGCGCCTCTGACGATCACACCTGTCGCGGAGAGCTTCCGTTCCCCGTAGGTGTCTGGCACCTGCTTGATGAGAGCAACGATTTTCACGGGCTCATCCCTTCCTTCGTGTGCTTGCGGTGACTTCGTTCAGTCTCGGCGCCATCCGTGGCGACCTTACTTGGGGGCACCGGCACCCATGCTGTTCGACAAACCGTGAGGATCGACGTGGACATCAATCAGCAACGGACCGCTCCGACGTTCGACGATTTCGGCGAGACCGTCCAAGTCGTCGAGGGATCGGATGCTGACACCCTGGCCGCCCAGTGCATCTGCAAGCACTGCGAAGTCCGGCCAGGTGAACTCGGTGAGCGTCGGGTCGAGGTCGCGATTCTTGAACTGGATGTGTTCGGCACCGTAGGCGCTGTCATTGACGACAACGACGATAAGGTCACGATTGAAACGCACGGCCGTGTTGAATTCGGCAATGCCCCCCAGCATGAAGCCCCCGTCACCGGTGACCAGCACGACCGGGGCGTCCTCGGCTCCGAAAGCCATCCCGACGGCGTTGCCCATCCCCATCCCGATGGCTCCGAAGTTGTTGGTGTGGACGTACGCGTGGGGACGTGGCACACGAATGTTTCGCCACGCTTCAATCACAAAGCGCCCGAGGTCAGTGGCGAACGAACGCTCCGACGGCAGCAGCGCATTGATTCGCTGCAGCGCGGTCCGAACTGGAACAGTGCCCTCCTTGGAAGTCGCATTGGCCGCCTCGTTGGCCTCTGACGCAGCGATCTGGGCCTGCATTTCGGGGGTGCGGAAGCCGGACGGCGGAATCTCGCTCTCCTGGAGCCATTCCAGCATGGTCTCCGCAACCATCCGCGCGTCTCCGACGATGCCCGCATCGACGGGCGCGTTGTGGCCGATCGCGGCAAGGTTCGTGTCGCAGTGGACCAGGGTCTTCCCTTCGAGGAAGGAACCTTCAGCCGTGGTGAATTTGTTGAGGGCCGCACCGAACGCAATGATGCAGTCACTCTTGAGGATGATCTCGGTCGTCGCATCGCTGGCGAGCGTGCCACAGATTCCCAGATCATAGGGGTGCCCCTGGAACAGCGACTGCCCCTGAAGCGTTGTCGCCACCGGAGCGCCGATCTGATCCGCCAATCTCGTCAGGGCGTCGCCCGCGCCTGCCGCTCCCTTGCCGGCAAGAATGAGCGGACGCTTCGCGCTGGCGATGATGCCGAGCGCGACGTCGAGCGCCTCGGGGTCGGGAGTTCCGACTTGGGGGTTCTCGAATCGCAGTTCGACGCCCGTGTAGTCGATCTCCTCAAGGTTGAACTCCCGGGGCACGTTGAGAACGATCGGTCGACGCTCGGCCAGGGCCCGTCGAAACGCTTGAACCAGGTCTTCGACCGCGGTTCGCGGCGAACGCATCTGCTCGAAACCAGCACCGGTGGGCATGACCACGTCGCGCTGGGCGATGTTCTGGCTGTGGTCGCGCGCCTCGGCGGGGGTGTCCCCGGCGATCAGAACCATCGGGGTGCGTCCCCGAACGGCGTCGGTGAGAGAGGTCACGCAATTGGTCAGGGCGGGACCATGCGTCACCGTCGCGACACCAACCCTGCCAGAAATACGTGCATAGCCGTTGGCCATGAGTACAGCGTTCGCCTCATGCGCGGCCGAGACGTAGGTGCCGCCCTGTTCCTCGACGAAGCTGTCCACGAGCCACAGGTTGCCGTCTCCCATGAGCCCGAACACTGTATCGACTCCGAGGTCCTTCAAAGCGTGGGCCAAAGCCGCATGTACTTTCACTGGATTCATTCTCTCTCCCGTCGCCTGAACGGAGACGTGTCTGGTTGATGGTTGATCAGAAACTGCCGGGCAGACAGCGAAGCCTGCGCCGATCCGGGACCTGTTCGCGCTCAGGCCGAGCCGTTACCCTGTCGTGCTCTCAGCAAGGTACGGGTCAGGCACGAACGCTGCGTTCTCCCGACGGAACGAGTGTGCGAAGTCCGGCCAGAGCGAGGTCAGCCTCCCATTGCGTGGGTCGACGTACCAGGTCTGGCAGCCCTCGGACAACCAGACCGTTCCCTCGCCGCGGCTCTCGACGCCCTCGACGTAGGAGTTCTCCGCCTCGGCAGAAACCTCCAGCACCGCGTCAGGACGCTGGGCCATGAACTGGAGAGCCCCCAGGATGTGGTCGATCTGGGATTCAATGACATAGATGGCCGAGTTGTGGCCCAGGCCGGTGTTGGGCCCGCCCATGATGAACAGGTTTGGGAACCCGCTGACCGCCAGTGTCGCGTAGGCCTGCATACCGCCGCTCCAGGCATCGGCCAGACTTCGCCCCTGCCTGCCCCTGATGATGTAGGAGATGGGGAGATCGGTGGTTTCGAATCCGGTGGAGGCGATGATGACATCCAGTTCATGCACGTCACCGCTGGTCATGATGACCTGTTTGCCTTCCACCCGGTCGATTCCCGCGCACTCCAGGGTGACGTTTTCGCGGTTGAAGGTCGGATAATAATCGTCCGACCGGAGGCCGCGCTTGCAGCCGTACACAAAATTCGGCTTCAGCTTCTCCCGTATTTCCGGGTCGATCACCTGCGCCTCGCGGTGTTTGTGAGCAACCGCAGCGGCGGCTTCGAGCAGGGCTGGCAGGGCTTGTCTCTCGACCAGTCGCGCCTCGTTGTTCCAGAACATCTCGGCCCTGAGCTCCTGAAGCGATTCGGGGACCCTGCGGAACATTCTCTTCTCAGCCGCAGTGTACTGGCGGTTCGGGCGCGGCCGAACGTATGGTGCGCTGCGCTGGAAAACGGTCAGGTGAGACGCCACCTCCGCGACCTCGGGGATGATCTGAATCGAGGAAGCCCCGGTGCCGATGACACCGATGCGTTGGTTCTCGAGCGCTACGTCGTGATTCCAACCCGCCGAGTGGAAAAGATGGCCTTCGAAAGAATCAAGGCCGGGAATGTTGGGATATTTCGGGTCCGAGAGATGACCTGCTGCGGTCACCAGAACCCGACTCGTGAACGAGCCCCGCGAGGTACTGACTCGCCACAGATTCGCGACCTCGTCCCACTCGGCGCCGACAACCTCGCAGCCGAATCGGATGTGGGGCAACAGGCCCTCTTCGCGAGCCGTTTCACGCAGGTATTCGTGAATCTCTGCCTGCGGCGAATAGACGTGCGTCCAGTCGGGGTTGGGCCGAAAAGACAATGAATACAGGTGTGAGGAAACATCACACGCTGCACCCGGATAGTCGTTGTCTCGCCAAGTCCCGCCGACATCGTCAGCACGCTCCAGCAGCAGGAACGATCGCTCGCCCGCTCGGGCAAGTTTCGTGCCCAGACCCAGGCCCGAAAAACCAGTGCCGACGATGATGATTGCGACATCCGTCGTCGATCCGATGGCACCATCGTCGGTGGCTTGAAATTCGTCGCTCATGTTTCTCCGAGTATCAGGTTGTCAAATTATCAGGTGCGGCAGTCTCGTCCCGGGGGCAGTCTCGTCCGGCGCCTGCGTGAATGAATCGATCAGTTGAAAAATCTCTGCGGGCCGCTCCGACATGACGGCATGACCTGCCTTCACCTCAGCGAAGCGGGCATCGTGGATCGCCCCGAACAGCAAACGACTTTGCCGAATCGGTGCAATCTGATCGTCAGTGCAGCCGACAACCAAGGTCGGCGCCTCCACCTTTTCTGCCTCGCCGGTGAGGTCGATGCTGCTGTTCAGGAGCATCTGTCGGGCACGGTCTGGGCCCGGCCGGGATGCGTCGGCCATCGCTTGGACCTCTGCCCACGGCTTCCCCGCAAGGTATGCAGTCCCGAATGCCATGAGAACCTGGAAGGAGCCCAAAGCCTCTGAACCCGACTCCTGCAGAGTCCGGTACAGCTCGTTGCGAAGCCTCTGTTGTGGGTCGGTCGCGATCCATCCGGCGATGGCGACCAGACTTGCAACTCGATCACGGTTGCGCGCGGCATAGGCAGTCGCGATCACGGCACCGAGGGAGTAGCCGACCACGTCGACCTGGCCGCCCGGCGAGCTGTACTCCGTGACGCCGGCCAACTTGTTCACCAAGTGATCGAGGGTGAGCGGGTCTTCGCGACCCTCCTCGCCATAGTCGAAAGCGATCACCCGCCTGCGAGCAGCGAGCATGGGGAAGAGTAGACCAAAGTGTTTCTCCGCCGTCCCCCCACTGCCGTGCACCAACACAAGCGGCCTCCGGGCCTGTGCGTCGTGGCCCGAGTCGTAGACAGGAACGTTCACCCCGTCGACGCTCACGAAAGCCTCAACCACACCTGGATAAATACTCAAGTCACTCCTCATAGTGGTGGGCGAGCGCGGTGCTCCGACGATCAAACTCTGTCCTCAGGGTCATCGCCGGGGCGCCCTCAAGCCTAGGAGAATCGCGGGAAATGGGAAAAGCAAAAAACCCTATGCGGTTCATAGCTTCGAGCTATGAGTGCGTTCCGGCTACGCCCGCCCCTGCCATAGTCGACGACTATTCCGGGCATAGAAGACTTTGCTTTCCGGTTGGTCAGGAACCACTTTAGTGTGAGTTTCAAGTCTTTCGAAAAAATGAGGAGTATCCGCATGAACGACGTACGACGCGTCTTGGTCATTGGGGGAGGTGTAGGCGGCCTTGCGGCCGCGACTGCCCTGGCGCAACGCGGAGCTGACGTTCTGCTCATCGAGAAGCAGGCGACGTTCGACCTGCCCGGGGTGGGCCTCGGCCAGCCCGCGAACGCGTTGCGCGTGTACCGGAACCTGGATGTCCTTGACGAAGTGCTCGACGGCGGTTTCATCTACAACACCATGGACTACTTTGACAAGGACAGAAATCTTGTCGTTCAACACAAGTTTCTCCTCGGGGACGATTCGACCCCCGCGGTCTGCGCTCTGACCCGAGTTCGTCTGCACCAGATCCTCCGGGACGCGGCCGTCAGTGCAGGAGCAGAGATTCGGCTCAACACCACGGCAACGGAAATGAATGACTCGCCTGACGGAGTACACGTGGTGTTCTCCGATGGCGGTTCCGACACGTTCGATGTCGTCGTCGGTTTCGACGGCATCCGATCCTCCACCCGGTCCCACATCTTTGGAGAGGCGTTCGTCCCGAGGCCGACCGGCTACGGCGCATGGCGCGTCCAGCACCCGCGGCCCGATTATGTGAAGTCGATGGAATTCTTGCAGGGCATCGGCAGCAAAACTGGCGCGATGCCCCTGGACGACGATCTGTTGTACCTCTTCCACATCAGGCCAGAAGATCCCGATGTCTGGATCGAACACGACACCTTGGTCGACAATCTCAGGCAGAGGCTCGAGGGCTACGGAAGCTATGTCGCTGAGGCACGCGATGGGCTCACCGCTCAGTCAAACGTTGTCTTCAGCCCGCTTGAAGTACTGCTGATCCCTGGCCCGTGGCACTCCGGGAGAATCGTGCTCGGCGGCGACGCCGCTCACGTCGTTCCCCCGCACCTGACCCAGGGCGCCGGACTGGCGGTCGAGGATGCCGTGGTGCTCGCCCAAGAACTCCGCGGGGAGGGCACTGTCGAGGAGAAGCTCAACAGGTATGCGGAACGCCGGTACGCCCGCGCCGCATTCGTGCTCACCTTCGCACGCCAAATGCTCGACGACGAGCAGTCGGCCCGCAGCCCGCAGGCGTACGAGCGCGTTCTTCGCGACACTGCACTCTACGGCTCACAGCGAATCGCCGTGAGCGACCGAATCCTGAACACGCCCGTGATCCACGAAAGGGCCCTGGTATGAGCCTCACCGTAGTTCGTGAGGGTGCCATCGTGCACATCACGCTGAACCGTCCGGAGCAGGGCAATCGGCTCAACCGGGAGATGTTGCTCGAGCTCAAGCAATCCCTCCAGGATGCACAGGGCGCGGACGAACCGGCTGCGGTAGTCACTCTCACCGCAGCCGGTGACGACTTCTCGCTGGGAAGAGAGCGAGTGCCTGGCACCCCGCAGAACCCGAAGGCCGTCACTGCTGAATTCGAGCTGATCCAGTCTCTCAATCAGGCGCTCACCGACTGTTCAGCGGTGACGATCGCCGGCATCCGAGGGCGCGCCGAGGGGGCAGGGCTCTCGCTCGCGGCCCGGTGCGACATCGTCGTCACAGCCGACGACGCTTCACTGTCGTTCCCGGAAATTCCCCATGGGATCCCGCCAACCATAGTGCTGAGCCATTACAAGTATGTGTTGCCTCGGAACATCCTTGGTGACCTCATTTTTACGGGTCGTGTGCTCAACGGGCCGGAAGCTGTCGTGCACGGTCTGGCCGCTCGAAGTGTTTCCGCGGACACAGTCGAACAGACGGTCCAATCCCTGGCACAGCAGATCTCCGGCTATGACCACGCCTCCATCCACATGGTGAAGAACTTCTTGAGCCGGTCAGCGACACTGTCTCCAGCCGAAGCTCCCAATCTGGGCATCGCCATGTACGCCGTGGAGATGGCAGATCGGGCTTTCCCCCAGCCCGGCTAGGTTCAGCTCAGGGAAACCAGTCAACATTCCGCTCTCGCAGAACCGCGGGGCTGAGCAGGACCAGAGCAAAGGAAACACTCGTGCAGAACTTTCAGGGCAAGGTAATCCTCATCACCGGCGCCGCCGGCGGCATCGGCGCCACGACGGCGAAGCTATTCGCCGAACGAGGCGGCAAGGTCGTCCTGGCCGACCGCGACGAAGCCGGCGCTCAAAGGCTTGCGCACGAGATCGGCAAGAATGCCCTGCCCGTCGCCGTTGACGTCACGGATGCCGCATCTGTCGAGGCCATGGTTCGCGCCGCTGAGGAGGAGTTCGGCGGCCTTGACGTGCTGGTGAACAATGCCGGGATCTCGAACCCCAAGGCAAAGATCGAAGAGACCCTCGAGGCCAATTTCGATCGGGTCTTTGACATCAATATCAAGGGAATCTACCTGTGCACTCGCTACGCAGTCCCGGCCCTGCGGCGGCGAGGCGGGGGCGTCATTCTGAATTCGGCGTCTGTCGCTGCCTTGGTCCCGAGGAAGCACTCAGCAATCTATGCCGCCTCCAAGGGTGCGGTCGTGACGTTCACTCGGGCGCTCTCGCTCGAGCTCGCGCCCACGATTCGAGTCAATTGCGTCTGCCCAGGAACCATTGACACGGACTTCATGGCCACAGTCTTTCCTGACGGCGACGACCTCGCGTCGTTCCGCGACCGGCTCCACTCGAGCCCCGGCCACGGCGTTCCGATGGAACGCCTGATCCAGACCTCGGACGTTGCAGAGGCATTCGCCTTCCTGGCCTCCGATGCAGCGAGTTCAATCTCAGGGATCGCCCTACCCATCGACGGCGCGCGCAGCGCAGGTGACGCCTCGTAGGCGTTTTCCCGACGTCCGGATAATTTCCAGCCGACACACCAACACCGGCAACCATCACAAGCGAATTGCGGAGCTACTGAAAAGATGAATACACAAGGCCCCAACCGGGTAGTAATTGTGGGCGCGGGAAATGCGGCACTGTCGGCGGCATTGAGCGCTCATGAGAACGGCGCCGAAGTCCTCATTCTTGAGGCTGCCCCAATCGAGTTGCGAGGCGGCAACAGTCGATTCTCCAACGGTTCTTTTCGCTTCGCACACGGAGGGCTTTACCCGGATGCGCCGGATGACGTGGGCCGGCTGCTCACTCCCGAGTCACTGGTTGATTCCGAACGGGTCGCGATCAGCCCATATTCAGCGGACGAATTCGAGCACGACGTTCTGAGCACCAGCCAGTATCGGTCCAACCGCGAGGAGCTCGGCTCCCTGGTCGACCACTCGTACGACGCCATGGAATGGCTGAAGGGGTATGGCGTGGAGTGGGAGCTGAACCTCGGCTTCAGCAATTTCAGCAGTGCCACGGTCACGGATCCCCTCGTCATGGAGCCGGGCGCCTGTGTCGCCAGCAAAGGCAGCGGTGAAGGGCTCATGGCCGCAGAGTTCGCGGCCGTCGAGCGGCTGGGCATCGAAGTCTGGTACAACGCAGTGTTCCAGGACTTCCTGATCGACGAGGGCGCGGTCAGAGGTGTCACAGTGCTGCTCGACGGCATCCTCACCGAGGTCTCCGGTGTCGTGATTCTGGCGTGCGGCGGCTTCGAATCAAACCCGGAGATGCGACGCAAGTATCTCGGCGAAGGCTGGGATCTCGTGGCCGTTCGCGGTACGCCGTTCAACACGGGAGCCGGTCTGGTCAAGGCGTTGGACGCGGGCGCCCTCGCCGGCGGACACTGGGGGGGCAGTCATGCGGTCCCCACCGATGCCGACATCCCCCTCATCGGTGATCTTGAGAAATCTCGCAGCAGTGAACGGTACGCCTACCACAACGGCATACTGGTCAATTCGGCGGGCCACCGTTTCATCGATGAGGGTGAAGACAGCTTCCTCATGACCTACACCAAGGTCGGGGCCGCTATCTGCGGACAACCGGGCAGCTTCGCCTATCAGATCTTCGACGCCGAACAGCGTCGCAACCTGCACCACCACTACGACTCGCACGGCACCCCGATCGAAGCCGACGACATCGGCTCTCTCGCGCGCAAGCTGGGCATCCCCGAGGCGGCACTCGAGAAGACTGTCTCGGAGTTCAACGCAGCGTGTGCGAACGGGACGGACCGGCTGAATGGTGCTGGCCAGGCGACCACCGGTCTCTACCCGGCCAAGTCGAACTGGGCGTGGCCGTTGCAGGCCGGACCGTTCGTGGCCTACAAGGTCACCGGCGGGATCACCTTCACCTATGGGGGTCTCGTGACCGACACCCGGATGAATGTTCTGCAATTGGGCGGCCGGCCCATGCCGAACCTCTTTGCCGTGGGCGAAATCGTGGGCGGACTGTTCTACCATGATTATCCAGCCGCGGCTGGGCTGACCCGAGGCACCGTATGCGGTCGCATCGCGGGCAAGGCGGCGGCCTTGATCGCCCAGGAGGTTCCGGAAATGAGTTTGACCGTCTAGCAACGGTCGTGCTGGCTGGACGAGTATTGACTTCCGGCATTGCACAACGAATACCCGACCACGGAATCTGGACGGGTATCGGCCTCCGGGACGCCCGTCCCACAGGGGCGGACACCGCGACGGTCGGGACGCGTGGACTGGGCTGTAGTTGACTGCAGCGCCAGGGACAGCCCGCCGCATTCAACCCTTCCTGATCAGACTCAGTGCTCGCCCAGGATCACTCGCGACCAGAGTGCGTTCGGCCCGGTTTCGATGACCCTGCTGCCGAGTCGCACTGCGAGCTCCGCCTCTGTTCCGTCTTCGTCGCGCCACGCCCACAGGCGCCTCGTGCTCAGGTTGAGCGAGTACTCCTTCGTGAAGCCGATGGCTCCGTGAACCTGGTGACCCAGGGTGGTGACGACACCGGCGCTCGAGCCGGCGCGAATCTTCGCCGCGGGCTGTGCCAGCGACGCATCCCCTCCGCGTCCGGCCACCGCCGTCACCGCGGCGTCGACCGCAGCCCGCGCACAGACCACTTCGCCGGCCATCGATGCCAGGTAGTGGCGCACGACCTGCAGGCGTGCGAGAGGTCTGCCGAACTGGACCCGCTCCTTCACATAGGACAGGGAGAGATCAAGAACACGCTCCATGGCGCCCACCATCAGGGCGCTGCGCGCGAGGGCGGCTCGGTCCTGCACGTCCGCCACGCGCAGTCCGGTCACTGTCGACCAACGCGGCTGCGGCAGCTCGAGCAGTCGCACGGTGTCCCTCGGCTCGCCCGCCATGTTGGTGCCGTGCTCGATCTCAAGGTGTTCGGCCGTCTCGTCGACGTCCACCAGACCAATGGCGAGCCCGCCCGGGCGCTCTGCGTAGACCACGAAGTGACTCGCCGCTCGCGCCCAGGGAACGATCGGGATGACTCCCGACATTCGTTCGGCACCGATCCCCGCCAACGCAGAAACCTCGAGGGCGGCAAGCGGGCCAGCCGGGATCATGTGGCCGGCCGCCGCCGCCAGCCAGGCTCCGATCAGCGAAGACTCGGCGATCGGTGCGCACGCAGAGTGGTACCCCGCAAGGCGCACCACCGAGATGGCATCCGCCAGCGTCCCCCCACCCCCTCCGAGCGCTTCTGCAACATCGATGGAGGTGAGCCCCAACGAGGAGAACTCTTCCCAGAGCGTGGCAGACCACGTTCCTTCCGAAGCCTCGACCGATCCGACATCCGAGTGTTCGCCCAGAACGTCATTCACAGCCTGTTCCAGAAGTTCCTGCTCGCCCGTCACAGCCCCAACCCCTTCGCCACTATCCCGCGTAACACTTCATTTGTCCCGCCTCGAAACTTTCCGCCGGGGTTGAGCAGCACAGCCTCTTCATACCGCGCGGCGAGGGACGGATTCTGCGCCCGCTGCACGGGTGAGAACACCGCGCGCGTGACTTCCGGCACTCGCTGCTCGAACCGGGTCCCCGTGTCCTTGACCAGCGCCGCGGGAATGCTGGGGTTCTCTCCTGCTTCGATCGCCGTGGCGATGGTCAGTGACATCCGGCGCAGGGCAATGAAATCTGCGACGAGCTCACCGACCGCCTGAACCCCCTGAGGAGTCGGCGCGGCGGCAACCGCTGCCACCAATTCTTCCAGGAGCGGGAAGTTGCTCATGAAGCGCTCCGGGCCGCTTCTCTCCAGGGCGAGCTCAGCAGAGATCTGACTCCAGCCAGCGCCCTCCTCACCGAGAAGGAGGTCGTCGGGGACAAAGACATTGTCAAACATCACTTCGTTGAAGTGGTGCGAATTGTCGAGGATGCGTATCGGTCTGACGATCACGCCCGGGGAGGTCAGGTCAACGATGAGCTGACTGAAGCCCGCGTGCCGGTCATCCTGGCTCTGGCTGGTGCGGCAGAGGACGGTGATGAAGTGGCACTGATGGGCGTGGCTCGTCCATGTCTTTGTTCCGTTGAGAATCCAGCCGCCGTCAGCACGCCGTGCCCGGGTGACCAGGCTCGAGAGGTCGGAGCCGGCCTCTGGTTCGCTGATGCCCAGCGCGAAGTAGATTTCACCGGCTGCCATTCCGGGGAGAAAGCGTTGCCTCTGTTCCTCGGTGCCGAACCGCAAGAACCCGGGTCCGCTCTGACGGTCGGAGACCCAGTGCGCAGCCACCGGGGCGCCCGCCGCCAAGAGCTCCTCGGTCACGACGAAGCGCTCCAGGACGGATCTCTGGTGCCCGCCGTACTTCGTGGGCCAGCTGATCCCCAACCAACCACGCTCTCCCAGCGCCGCACTGAAGGCCGGGTCGAAGCCTGTGTGCCAGGCGTCGCAATGCGGAATGAAGGTCCCTTTTGCGCGCTCGGCGGTGAGGAACTCGCGAACTTCGCTCCTCAGCTGAACAGCAGCTGCTGGCAGGTCGATATCCGGCAGGTTCAGTAGGGCGGACACTCCATGATTCATTGATGACTCCTTACGAGGCCATGGTGTGGTGGACCACAGGTCGACCACTGCTGAATTGCTGGGGGCTGCTTCCAGCCGCTGTGCGGCTGGGCGTCAGGCGATGACTCCCTGATCCCTCAGGCGCTCAATGTCGTCCGGGGAGTAGCCGATTTCGGACAGTACTCGGTCGGTGTCTGCGGCGAACACCGGCGGGCTGGCCATTTCGCTGCTGAGGCTCTCCAACCGCACGCCTCGCCCCGCCACCTTTTCACCGCCGTCGAGGGTTTCCTCCACCTGCAGCTCCTTGACCTGCGGATGGTCGAAGACCTCTCCCGTTCCAAGTACGGGCCCAGCCGGCAGATCGACCTCGGCGAACCGAGTCAGCCAATGAGCGCGATCCCGTGTCGCCAGAACTGGCTTCAGCTCGGCATGGATCTCGTGATAGCCGTCGACGCGATTCTGATAGTTGTTGAACCGAGGGTCGTCCTGAAGGTCAAGGCGATCGGTCGCTTCCAGAAGGCGAAACCAGAATTTCTCGGGGGATGAGAGGTGAATCACCAACGGCTTGTCGTCCGAGGCCAGGAAGCCGTAGGACTGGGACTGTCGCGGTCGGGTCAGCGTATCCTGCGGAACCCCGGTCGTGAAGTAATGTGCCGCCGGTTCGGCGAGAAAACTAATGGTCGCTGCCAACATCGAGGTCTCTACGCGTTGTCCGCGTCCGGTTCGCGTCCGCTCGAGCAGGGCGGCCTGGATCCCATATGCGGCCATCAGGCCTGTGATCGAGTCTGACAGTGCCGGCCCCAGCGGCTGCGGCTGCTCGGGCGCTGAGAATTGGCTCATCAGGCCGCTGAGCCCCTGCCCGATGGCGTCATACATGGGCACGGTCGCCAAGGGCCCCGAATCGCCGGCGCCCGTGATGGAGCAGTAGACCAGCTGCGGGCAGGCATCCTTGACGGACGCGTAGTCGAGCCCCAGTCTCGCCATGACTCCGGGGCGGAAGTTCTCGATATACACATCCGCTGTGGCGAAGATCCGCAGCAGTGCGGCCCTGCCTTCGTCGGTGCGCACGTCCAGCGCGACCGAGCGCTTTCCGCGATTGTAGGCGAGGAATCGAGCGGATACCCCGGGACCGGCGTTGCGGAACGGATCGCCACCATCAGGAGACTCGATCTTGATGACCTCGGCGCCCAGATCCGCCAGAAGCATCGATGCGTAGGGTGCGGTGATGAAGCGTCCCGCCTCTACTACGCGAATCCCATGAAGCGGGCCGTGGGTCATGTTCCTACCTCTTCGCACCGGGGCCCGTGCCGTTGCCGGCGAACGGGCCCCCGTGCATCCATCTAGTGAATCGAACTGTTGTTGTGAACTGAGCAGCGTCAGTTACTCCGCGGTGCTCATCGGGTACGGGTCGTGGGCCGGCCGGTACGACTTCTCGTCGACGAACGCGGACAGCCCGGTGTCGTACCCGCGGTTGGAGTCTGTGGCCTTCAACTGCGTGAACTTCGCACTCATGTAGTCGAACGACTGATCGAAGTCCATGCCGCGCTTGATCGCCCGGTACACCTGCTTGGTCGCAACCACGACGTTCTGGTTCTTCTTCATCATTTCTTCGGCAAAGGCCTGCGTCCTGGCTTTCAGCTCAGCAGACGGAACGGCGAAGTTCGCGAGCCCCAACTCGACTGCCCGGGCGCCATCGAAGCGCTCACCCGTCATGCAGTAGTAGAGACCGGCACGGTAGCCCATGGCCTCAACGACAGCCTTGCTGACCATTCCGCCGGGGATGATTCCCCAGTTGACCTCGGAAAGGCTGTACTGTGCCTCATCGGAGGTAATGGCGAAATCGCAGGCGATGAAGTGGGTGAAAGCCCCACCGACACACCAGCCGTCGACCATGGCGATGGTGACCTTGGGGAAGTTCCACAGGCGCTCCCAACGCCATTTGCCGTAACGCTGCTCCTGGCGGAAGCGCTCTGCCGGGTCGTTCTCGAGGCCGCGGAAGGTCTCCTTCAGGTCCTGGCCGGCGGAAAAGACGCCGCCTTCGCCGGCGATGACCACGATCTTGACATCGTCGTCGAGTTCCAGCTCATCGAAGGCTTCGCTCATGTCGCGGTGAACCTGCGGGCTCATGGCGTTGCGCTTCTCTGGACGGTTGATGTAGACCCACGCGATCCCATCGCCGTTGCGTTCGATCTTCACGGTGGAAAGTAGCTTTTCGGTCAAGATGTTTTCCCTTCGGTAATTTAAATGTTCCTAGCCAAGATGCTCGAGCGCGCCACCTCCGCACTCCGGATGGGGAGTCGTGAACAGGCGCACACCAGTTCAGGCGGTTTTCACTGCCCCAGTAACATGTGGATGGTCTTCTGGCGCGTGTAGCTGACGAGCTCCTCGACGCTTTCTTCCCGGCCGACGCCTGAATTGCTGATGCCGCCGAACGGGGTGCCCGCGAAATGTGCGGCCGTGTCATTGATCCAGACGTAGCCGCAGGTGAGTTGATGGGCCAGTCGATGCGCCCGCTTCACGTCATTCGTCCACACCGCAGCGGTGAGTCCGAAGTCCACACCGTTCGCGATGGCAAGGGCCTCGGCCTCATCGGACCAGCGGATCACCGAGAGAATCGGGCCGAAGACCTCTTCTTGCGCAATCCGCATCTGGGGCGAGACATGGTCGAACACCGTCGGCTCGAGGTAGTACCCCGGCCCCTCCGGCAGCTGCTCCGGGTATTTGCCGCCGGCAATGAGCTCGGCCCCTTCGTCCAGCGCGACCTGGATGTAGTCGAGTGATTTCTTGTATTGGGGCTCGCTCGCGAGGGTGCCCATCTGGGTGTCTGGAGAGAGCGGGTCACCGATACGAATCTGTCTGATGATGCTCAGCAATTCGGCGACCACCTCATCCGCGATGGACTCGTGGACGAGCAGTCGCGTCGTGGAACTGCACGACTGGCTCTGCCAGCCCATGAAGTTCATGCCTTTGACAGCGCCTGCTGCGGCCTCTTTCGGATCCGCATCAGGGCACACGATCATGGCGTTCTTGCCCCCGAGCTCCAAGGTGATGTCCTTGAGAGTGTGTTCGGCGGCTTCGCGCTGGATCGATCGGCCGGTCTGGACGCTGCCGATGAAACCGATCCGTTTGATCTCCGGGTGCCGCACGATTGCCCGCGGAAGATCGGCACCCTTCCCGACCAGAACGCTCAGCAGGCCCTTCGGCAGCACCTCCGAGAAGAGCTCCCCCATCCGCAGCGCCGACAGGGGGCTCACGTCTGAGGGCTTCAGAATGACCGCGTTGCCCGCAACGAGCGGTGCGGCTATCTTCTGAAGAGCGAAGCTCACCGGGTGGTTGAACGCAACGATGCGCGCGACGACTCCGTAGGGTTCCCGCAGCGTGTAGTGAAGATGGGTGTTGGTGGCGGGCAGCGTCTCCCCACCCAAGGCGGATGCCATGTCGGCCATGAAGTCGATCATGTCGATCCCGAAGTCGACATCAGGCATCATCGAGGAATAGGTGTTGCCCACGTCGACGGCGTCGAGAGCCGCCAACTCCGAGCGGTGCTCTCGTGCAATTCGCCCCAGCTCGCGAACAATGGCTCCGCGCTCACGAACGGAACGCCGGCCCCACTCGATGGCGGCGATTCGGCCCTGTTCGAATGCGGCCTCGACGTCGTCCGCGTCGCCGTCCGGCACCTGGCAGATGATGTCGCCGGTCACCGGGCTGGGGTTGTCGAAGCGCCGTCCGCTGATGGCTGGGCGGCGCTCACCTCCGATGATGAGCTGCCAATCGTGGTTCTTTGCCCACTCCGCCACGCCGGCTGGGGACTGGTCTGTGAGCGTGATCACGCTCATCGAAGGCCGCCACCTTGTATCTCGCTGGGGAGGAGTCCTCCGGAGCGCTCATGAACTCGGGCGCCGGTGGACACCGCCACGCAGATCATGATTTCATCGGGCCGAGGCCCATCTGGGGCGACGAGGGTGATGGCGTCATAGTGTGAACGGACATAGAGCGCGTCCTTGTGCGCCAGCGGAAGATCGATGCTGGTGCCGGCCGCGCCGACCTTGGTGACCGACGAAACCCAGGCCTCGCCGCCACCGACAGTTTCGCGCAATGCGTCGCCGAAGACCGAGGTGACGCAGGCGACAACGTGCTCCTGCTCGCCATTCACCCCGACGATGC
Organism: Homoserinimonas sp. OAct 916; assembly: GCF_003260275.1. Classification (GTDB taxonomy): domain Bacteria; phylum Actinomycetota; class Actinomycetes; order Actinomycetales; family Microbacteriaceae; genus OACT-916. The sequence goes on from NZ_QJHB01000007.1 coordinate 100,581, forward strand.
CGCCCTTGCCGTAGCTCGCGGCCGCGCGCCCATCGAGCAATTTGAGAGCACGTCGGCCCAGTTCACGGCCGAGCTGTGGGCTGGGGGAGATGAGTGGTGAGAGATCCTTTTCGTAGCGGCCGGCGAACGGGTTCGCAAAAAGGACCCCCACTGCGGCCTTCAGAAGCGGTTCGGCCAGAGGCTCTCCGCCGTCATGATGCACTTCCTCCACGTGACTCACCCAATTACGAATTGCATAGTTCATTGACGTGACACTGCCTTTCCAAAGTCTTGCCACTATTCAATCGTGCCCACCCCGGGCCGAGGAAGACGATGTTTCCTATGAGCGACATAGTCGGCTTCTATCCTCCGCGGATTCGAACGATGGGGCAGCGCGCTTCGAGCGCGACGTCCTCTAGCGTAGGGCTCTTCGAATCGCTGTGTTCTTCTGCGCGGCGCTTCACCGGCGTTCAGAATACGCACCACTTGCGGTGGCCGACCCCGCCTCTGGTGCGCAGGGGCCCAGCCGGCAAGCTGGCACGGGTGGTGCAGTGGCGACATGTTAAGCTTTTGGGGTATGCAGCGTTGAGTGGGTCGACCAAATCGACACAAGAACAGGGGTCGACGAGAATGGATGCGTCACGAGGTGGACCGGCAACGCGACGTGTCGATTTGCGACGGGTCGACCTGAACCTCTTGGTCAGTCTGCACTACCTCTTGGAAGAGTGCCAGGTCACCGCAGCCGCCGCCCGGATGTCGATCAGTCAACCGTCGATGAGCGCATCGCTCTCTCGCCTGCGGTACCTTCTGGATGACCCGCTCATGGTTCGGGCCGGACGAAAGCTCGTTCTCACCCCGCTCGCTCAGAGCCTGGTGGAGCCTGTTGCCGAGATCCTCCGAGATATCGAACAGACGCTGTCGGCGCGACCCACCTTCGACCCCCGCACAGACGCGCGTCAGTTCATTGTGGCGACCACGGATTACATCACCCTGGTGCTGCTGAAAAAGCTCGTCACCGAACTCGCCTTCTCCACGGAATTGCACCTCGAGATCCAACCGGTATTGGCCAGTCATGTCGAGGATCTCCGGCAGGGCCGAATCGATCTGATCATCGCCCCCAGAGAGGTCATCGGAGATCTTGATGATCTGGTCGGGGTGAATCTCTTCAAGGACCGATTCATCGGCATGGCGAGCGCCAAGAATACCGACGTGGATGACCTCACGGTAGAGAAGTTCAGCCAGCTGTCGTATCTTGCCTATCGTTCCGACGGGGCGCGATCCAATGTCGACCGACAGTTTGACGCCTTGGGCGTGGCGCTCAACGTCGAGATGACAACGGAGAGTTTTGTCGTCGTCCCCTTGCTCGTCGCTGAAAGCAACTTCATCTCCATGATTCATGAGCGCCTGGGTCGGGTCATGGCGGACTTCGTGGAACTGCGCTTCTTCGAATCCCCAATCCCCTTGTCGTCCATCACCCAGACCATCTATTGGCACCCCCGGCGCTCGGATGATCCGGGCCATCGGTGGCTTCGTGAGAAGATCATCGCGGAGGCACGAAGCCACCGCTAGCCGCAGGCCACCACAGGATGTTCGGGTCAGTCCAGCGCAACCGCTCGCTTGCCGGCTGGCGTGTTGCGACTTCTGGTGACACGCAGCTCACCCCGCGAGATCACCATCGTCACCGCCGGCAGGTCCCCGATCGCGAGCGCATCGAACGCCGAATCTGCGCGTGACCCGAGCGGGGCATCGAGCGCCACGAGGTTTGCGGGTCGGCCGACTTCCAGCAGCCCTTCCTCCAGTCCGTACACAGCGCTGACGTTTCCGGTGGCTGCGCTCACGGCCTGTTCTGGAGTGAGCGGACCCAGAGAACACAACTCCGCCATTTGACGGAGCATGCCGAGCGGAATCACGCCGGTCCCTGTCGGAGTGTCGGTGGCAATCATGATCCGGTGAAACTGGGCTTGCTGCAATGCCTGCTCAGCGATGTCAATTGCCGACCGCAGGTTGCCGGCATGAACGAGCTGCAGGGCGATTTCATCACTCTCACTGACGATCCTCGCGTTCTCCTCTGGGGTCAGCGACGTGGGTCCGCCGTTGATGTGCCCAGCGATATTCGGGTTCATCTCGAGCAGCACATCGACAGCGATCTTGTCCATGCTGCCCGGAATCGATCCGCCGCCAGAATGACACATCACGACGATGCCGGCCTTCCGTGCGGAATGAACCATGGGGATGTACTCCTCGGGGCTGTTGAACGCCCCGAAACCACCTTTCGCCAGCCAGACACCGGCTTGTCTCAGCTCAACGAAGTCTGCGTCGCTCAGACCGGGCTCGAGAATCACCGAGCCACCGTGCACGGTCATTCCTCCGGGAAAATAGTTGCGGTAGCTGTGATGCGCTGCGATCGCGAGTGCCTTGATCCCGACCACGTCCGTGGGCCTTCCCGGCACGTGAACTTCTGACGCGGAGATGGAGGTCGTGGTGCCACCGTGAACGTAGCTTTCAAGGAAGCCGACGGTGTTCTGCCGCGGCGTGTAGTCACCGAAGGTCGTGTGCACGTGAGAGTCGATCAGCCCGGGAATTACAGTCATCCCCCGCACGTCGATCGTTTGCGGGTGATCCCCGCTGGCGACGTCGCTGGTTTGCCCTATCCATGCGATCCGTCCGTCCTTGATGACGATCGCGTCACCTGCCAACGACTCCCCTGCGAAGTTCCCGGTGTGGGACCTGCCGATATTGACCACCGCGACTGTCATTGCTGCTCCTCTTGCCGTTCCGAATCGTGCACTTTCACATCCACCGATCAGACGCGAAGGCGTCTGGTGGCCTCCGCCACAGCCGAATCTGAAGCGGTGAGTGAGAGGCGCACATGGTTGCGCCCAGAAGTTCCGTAGATTTCGCCGGGCACACAGACGATTCCGAGGCGAGCGAACCAGTCGGCGATCTGCCAGCAGTCTTCGCCGGCGCGGCTCAGCCACAGGTAGAGCCCGCCCTCGGAATACTTAACGGTGAAGCCCGCTGCCAGCACTGCAGGCTTGATGCTCGCGAGACGATCCAGATACAGTTCTCGCTGTACGAGCACGTGGTCTTCGTCGAGAAGTGCTGCGGTCATTGCCGCCTGCACCGGCCCTGGCACCATCTGGCCCATGTGCTGGCGATAATCCAGCAGCGCGGCGATCAGTGTGGGGTCGCCTGCGAAGAACCCAGCGCGGTAGCCCGCAAGATTGGATCTTTTTGATAGCGAATTGATTACCAACAGCCCGGTCGGATCGTCGTCGCACACCGCGGAATCCAGAATCGAGACTGCGGGGCGATCCCAGCCGAAATCCAAATAGCATTCGTCGCTGACGAGCAGCGTCTTCGTTGCTCTCGCTCGCGAGACCAGAGTTCGCAGTTCAGCAACATCGAGTATCCGACCTTCAGGGTTGCTGGGTGAGTTGATCCAGAAGACAGCGACATTCTCGGTATCCACCTCCATCGGGTCTGAATAGCGGTGCGGAGTCGCGCCGACAGCCAACGCACCGATCTCATACGTCGGGTAGCCGATGTCGGGAAAGGTAATGGTGTCGTTCGAGTTCAGTCCGAGAAACGCGGGCAGTTGCCCGATCGCTTCCTTGGATCCGATAGTGGGAAGAACCATTGTGGCGTCGAGACAGCGCACGCCTTTGCGGGAGTAGTAATTCACAATTGCTTCGCGAAGCTCGCTTGTGCCGGCGATGGCGGGATAGCCGGGAGCATCCGCAGCCTTCGCCAGCGCGTCGCGGATGATCGCCGGCGTCGGGTCAACGGGCGCCCCGATCGCCATATTCACGACGCCGTCCGGGTGAGACCCCGCCACCTTTCTCAAAGGCGCCAGATGCGACCAAGGGAATTCAGGAAATAGCTTGTTGCTCAGGGTCGCAGACCAGCGCGGAGGCGTCATGTCGTCCTTCTCGATTGTAGAAATTGGTCACAAATTCGTGGCGAAAGTCAGTCATCCCGACGCCACGGGGCAACGCAGTCGGGAGTTCTGTTTCTTCACGCGGTTTCTCGGGAGTGGCGTAGGGCCAACTCGGCGAGGAATGCCGAGGTGCGCTCGAGTATGGCGTCGTCGAAGACGACCTGTGGGGAGTGTCCGGGCGCAGCCTTCTCGTGGTCGCCAAGCGCTGCTCCGACCCCGAAGTAGGCAGAGGGAGCATGTTGCATGACGTAGGCGAAGTCATCACCGCTACCCGCGGGGGTCGTGCTCTGAATGAAGTTCTCGGCACCGAAGAGGTCTGTGACGACATCTTTGGCGAACTCGAACTCGTTCGGATCATTGACGCAGCCCGGGTACCCGGGTACGTAGTCGATCTCCACCTCAAGGCCGTGCGCATCAGCGATTCCGCGCACGACGCGAGGCACGATTTCGGCGATGAGCGACCTGGTCGATTCGGAGAACGATCGGATCGTTCCGCCGAATTCGACGACCTCGGGGATCACGTTGTCCTTCGAGCCACCGATGAACCGGCCGACGGTCAACACCAACGGGTCGAAAATGTTGAAGGAGCGTGTGATCTGCGCCTGAAGGGCAAGCACCATTTCGCACGCCGCCGGCAGCGGATCTTTACACCTAGCCGGCGCCGAGGCGTGACCGCCAGCGCCCTTCACTCGCACGGAGAATTCATCGCAGTGAGCACAGATTGTCCCGGGCATGCTTCGGAATACGCCGAACGGGAGCCCCTGAGTGTGAACGTGGACGCTGTAGGCGGCGTCGATTGGACGCCCGGCCGCTTCGAGCAGGCCTTCGTTGATCATCGGGAGCGCGCCGCCCGGATCCTCTTCGCCGGGCTGGAACATGAAGATCACGTCACCCGCGATCTCTTTCCGCATCGCGGACAGGATTTTTGCCGCGCCCACCAGACCGGCGGAATGAAGATCGTGACCGCAGGCGTGCATGGCGCCTTCATGAGTGCTCGAGTAGTCGACACCAGAATCTTCAGTCACGGGCAGTGCATCCATGTCGCCACGCAGGAGGACGACCCGACCGGGGCCCTCTTTCTCCCCGCGCAGCACCGCAACGATTGAGTTGAGTTCCCGGCCAACGGTGATCTCGAGCCCCAGGCCTTCGAGAGCATCAAGGAGAAGCTTCTGCGTCTTCGGCAGATCGAGACCGATTTCCGGCACCTGGTGCAACGCGCGTCGGAGGGCGACAAGTTCGGGGAGCAGGGTCTCTGCAAGGCCTAGAACGGCAGACTTCGTCATTGTTTCCTTCAGTTCGTCTTCTGGGTGCTTGTGTGGATCACGCGCATTGGCAAAGCGCTTGTCGAGGGAGGAGTGGTCGACGGAAAATGGCAGGCGATGAGATGCCCCGGTTCCGGTTCGGTCACCGGTGGCGCCTCGACGGCGCAGATGTCTTGGGCGATCGGGCACCGTGTCCTGAACACGCACCCCGAAGGAGGAGCTAAAGGGCTCGGCAGATCCCGCGACAGAACGATTCGCTCCCGGGATCTGGCAGCTGGGTCCAGGATCGGCACCGCGGAGAGCAGCGCATGAGTGTAGGGGTGCATCGGCCGGTTGAACACGACATCCATCGGGCCGCGCTCCATGATCTGCCCGAGGTACATGACCGCGACCTCATCCGCGATATGCCGCACGACTGCGAGGTCGTGCGCGATGAAGACGTAGGCGACCCCGGTCTCATCTTGGATGTCTTTGAGCAGATTCACGACCTGAGCCTGAATCGATGCGTCCAGTGCCGACACCGGCTCATCACAGACGATGAGTTTCGGGCTGAGGGCGATCGCACGCGCAACGCCGATCCGTTGCTGCTGCCCCCCAGAGAATTCGTGAGGATACCGGTTGTAGTGCTCCGGGTTCAGGCCGACGCGATCCATCAGGTCTTGAATGGCCAGACGCGTTCCACCCGGCGGGGTGACCTTCTGGATCCGGAACGGAGCGCTGAGGATCGTACCGATGGTCTGGCGGGAGTTCAGCGAGCCCTTGGGGTCCTGGAAGACCATTTGCATCTGTCTGCGCAGCATCCGCAGGCTCTCGCCCTTGACCCGAGTGATGTCCCTCCCGTCAAACTCGATCTTCCCTCCTGTCGGCTCGAGTAGACGCATGATGGTTCGACCCGCAGTCGACTTCCCACAGCCGGACTCGCCGACCACCCCGAGGGTCCGACCCGCGTGAACGTCCAGACTGATGCCATTCACCGCGTAGACAGTGGCGCCATTTCGCTGCAGAAGCCCCTTGCCCGGCAACGTGAAAAACTTCTCCAATTCGCGCACCTTGAGCAGGGGCTCGGCGGCTGCAGACGTTTTGATCGTAGCTTGCTCAGACATCGCGGCTTGGTTCCTGTGTGTCACGAGCGGTGGTTTTTGGAGTCAACGGCAGGAAGCATCGCACAGAGCGGCCTTCCGCGTGCGGGGTCAGTTGCGGTTCGGTCGTGAAACAGCCCGCTTCTTCTGACCGAAACGCGCATCGGGGATGGAATTTGCATCCTGGGGGCGGCATGAGCATCGACGGTGGACTTCCCGGGATGGCTTCCAAGCGCCTTTGAGTCGGGAGGTCGATGCGTGGCAGCGATCCAAGTAATCCAGCGGTGTACGGGTGCGCTGGTTGGGCAATCACTCTCTCGACTTCACCCACTTCAGCCACCGCGCCGGCATACATAATCAGCACTCGATCTGCAATCTCACCGACCACTCCAAGGTCGTGGGTGACCATGATCATCGCCGTACCGAGTTCAGCTTGGACCTGAACCATGAGGTTCAGAATTTGCAGTTGAATCGTAACGTCGAGTGCGGTCGTGGGTTCGTCAGCGATGAGAACTTTGGGCTCGTTCACCATTGCCATGGCAATCATCGCGCGTTGACGCATCCCTCCGGAGAACTGGTGAGGATACTCATCCACCCGGGTGCCGGGACTGGGAATGCCAACGAAATCGAGCACCTCCACGGCGCGGGCGCGCGCAACGCGGCGAGAGACCGGGCGATGCAATCGAATCGCCTCGATGATCTGATTCCCGATTGTGTAGTACGGGTGGAACGCCGACAACGGATCCTGAAACACCATTGCGATGTCGTTGCCCCGGATATGACGCAGCTCTCGTTCGGACATGGTGGTCAGTTCCCTGCCGTTGAACCGAACCGAACCTGTCACAGTGCCGTTGGTCTTCCGGTGCAGACCCATAATCGCCTGCCCCGTCACCGACTTTCCGGAACCGGATTCGCCGACGATCGCCAGCGTCTCTCCATGTGCAACCTCGAAGCTCACGTCGTTGACCGCCCGAACAGTGCCATCGGGGGTTTCGAAGCTCACAGACAACCGGTCCAGGGTGAGCAGGGGTTCATTCTCTTTTCTGGATGGTGTGGTCAGCGACGGTGCCACGATCGTGTTCATGCGTGCCTCACTCTCGGGTCGATGATCCCGTAGATCAAGTCCACGGCGAGGTTTGCCAATGTGTAGGCGGTTGCAGCGATGAGCACAACTGCGACGATTACCGGAAGGTCAACGTTGGTCACGGCATCTATGGCCAGCTGTCCAAGGCCGCGCAGGCCGAAGATCTGCTCCGTGACGATCATTCCGCCGAGTAGCCCCCCCAGGTCAAGGCCAGCCATAGTGATAACCGGCGTCAGCGAGGCGCGCAGCGCATGCTTGACGGTGATGCTTCGCTCCCGGACTCCCTTGGCCCTGGCTGTTCGAATGTAGTCTTCGCCCAGCGATTCGATCATGTACGCGCGGCTGAGCCGAACGTAGCCCGCCGCCAGGACGACGGCTAGGGCCGACCACGGCAGGATGAGGCCCGTGGCCCAGGCCAGGGGATCTTCGACGAAGGGTGTGTAGTAGGGGATGGGCAACCACCCCCAGCGGATCGAGATGAAGGTCAAAAAGAGTAGTCCGACGAAGAACGTCGGGAGTGAGTATCCGATGAGTGCTGCTCCGACCAAGCCTCGGTCTATCCAACTGCCTCGCCGTGTCGCAGCGAGAACTCCGGCTCCCACACCGACGATCATCCATAGCACGAAGGCACCGAGCGCCAAGGAGACAGTTACCGGTAAGGCATCCGCCACGAGGCTGGATACTTCTTTCTGCTTAAGGAAGGAGTAGCCCAAGCACGGGGCCTCGCATACGACAACTGTCTCAGGTGCCCGCTCGCGGAGGACGGGATCATCGGGATAGTACCGATCGGTGAACAGCCCCTTCACCATATTTGCGTATTGCACGGTTATCGGCTTGTCGAGGCCCATCGCTATCCGATTGGCTTCAAGCGTCTCTACAGTGCACTCGCGGCCGCAGGTCAGAGAAGCCGGGTCGTTGGGCGCCGCGAAGAAGATCCCGAACGTGATGATGCTGATGACGAACAGCATGCCAACCACCGCCGCGAGACGCCGGATAATGAGAGAAATCACGTTTCGATCAGCTCTTCCGATTGTCTTTGGGGTCAAGAACGTCGCGCAGACCATCTCCGAGCAGGTTGAAGCTCAAGACGATGATGGCCAATACCAGCCCCGGAAAGAGGAAGTAGGTGGGCATCACCGACGCGTATGAAACGGAATCGTTCAAGATGGAGCCCAACGATGCGGTCGGCGCCTGGATCCCGAGCCCGAGGAATCCCAATGTGGCCTCTGCGGCGATGTACTGCGGAATGACCAGCGTGGCGCAGATCAGCAGCGGCGCTGCAAGGTGCGGAAGGATCTCCCGAAAGTAGAGGTATGTCCTGCTTGCTCCGAGGGAGACTGCAGCCTCCACGAACTCACGTTCCCTCAATGAAAGAACCTGGCCGCGTACGATTCGCGCCGGGTACGGCCATCCGAATGCACCGAGCACCAGAACCATGAATGCGATCTGCGACGGCGGTCCGTCGGGAATGTGGAGTCGCTCATTGAGAACACCGACAAGGACCGGCGCGAGCGTCAGCAACATGAGCAACTGCGGAAAGCTGAGCACCAGGTCAATCAGCCTGCTGATGAACCAATCCACTTTGCCCTTGCTCAGGCCGGCGATAAGACCGAGCACTGTTCCAATGGTGAGACTCAGCAGGCTGGAGAGAATCGCGACGGCCATTGAGACGGTGAGGCCCGACACGATTCGGGAGAGGAGGTCGCGGCCCGTACCGGGCTCCACGCCCAGTGGATGGGCCCACGACATTCCGCCCCACGCACCCCCGGGTAAAGAGCCAATGCCTTTGACCAGTTCGGAGTTGAAGCCGATCGGGTCGATGACTCCCCAGTGCTGAAGCAATGGTGATCCCGCCGCGCCCAAAACGACGATCGTGCAGACCACCATCGCAACGACGGTGAGTCGGTCTCGACGAAGGCGTCGAAGGAACAGGCCGAATTGAGTACGAGAAACCGTGCTGCTCAGACTGGGGTCCAAAACTCGCGCAGATTGTGTCAAGACAGACTTCGTCCGACCCGATTCGCTCATCCTCTTCCTCCTTCCCTTCAACGCCTTCGTCGGCGGCCTAACGTGCCGTGAACCTACTTGACGGAGATCTCCGCAAAGTCGATTTCGATTGTGCCCGGCACACTCTCCCCCGCGCTGCCGAGATCGATAGAGGATCCGTATGGAAGCAGAGCCGTCTGCCCCGCGAGCGCAATGTATCCGCCATCGCGAGCGATCGCTAATGACACCGCACCCCACGCCTGCTCACGCTCGCTATCGTCGACGATGAAGGCCGCCTCATCCATCGTGGCGTTCAGCTCAGCGTTGTCGAAGTATCCATAGTCGAGGCGTGTGCCAGCTTCAGAGAGGTTGATCCTACTGTCGAACAGGTTGGGAACGACCGTCCCTGCGGACGGCCAGGAAATGCCCCACGTGTTCCAGAAAACATCGTACTTGTCTGCCGACGCTGGGCTGGCTGCTACCGAGTAGTAGTTGTCGGCAATTCCCTGCAACTTCACATCGAACCCTGCGGCCTTCCATCCTTCGGCCAGAGCCGCCATCGCTTTATCAGAAGTCGATGATTTTTTGTAAGCAACTTCGATTTTCACCGGCAGACTAACTTTCGCCGACTCCAACAACGACTTTGCCTTCTCGCTGTCCCCAGTCAGCGGTTCGCCGAATGGCGGTTCATCCGATGACGCTTCCAGCCCTGGGTAGAGAACGCTGTAAGACGGGGGGAACAACTCTTCCCCGCCGAGGGCCTGCGCATAGCCGCTGCGGTTTGTTGAGACTGCCAGCGCCTGACGAATCACAGGGTCGCTCATAGTTTCGCTACGGTAATTCGGCTGAAGGAAGTCGATACCGCTGCGCGAAGCGATGAGCGTTCGATCCATCAGCTTCTGATCCATCATGATGAGTGGTTGCTGCGCCGGCGTGGCTGGAACTAGCGTGACGGCGGCTGCATCCTTACCGCTGTTGGCGATGATCCGCTGGATGGGTGCGTCCTCAGACAGGCCCTCTTCGAAGACGATCTCGTCGGGCAAGCCAAGTCGGACGTCATGATCGGAGGCCTTCCAATAAGGATTTCGAACGAAAGTTCCTCCCGCACCCGACTTCCATTCATCTTTGATCATGTACGGTCCAGCGGAAAATACTGTGTGCAGTGATTTCGCGCCCTGGTCCTGGTCCTTGCGGTAGGCCATAAAGCCGCTCGTCGACAGAGTCAGGTGGAAGTCGAACTGCGGCTTGGCGAGGTGAAAGGCAATCGTATTGGCATCACAGGTGACCGCCTTGTCGTAATGCTCACTTCCTTCACCGCTGTACGGTCCCTTGTAAAGGCTCGCGCCTTCCTCATCCTTGGGGATGTCCAGGAAGCGCATTGCGTACGTGGATCCACCGGTGATCTGGTCGATCGCGAATGATCGCGAGATTCCGTACTTGACGTCGTCACACGTCACAGGCTTACCGTCTTGCCAAAACGCATCGTCGCGAATATCGAAAGTCCACGTCTTTCCATCGTCAGAGACGCTGCCGGCATCGGTTGCTAGGTCACCGACCATTTTTCCGGTGCCAGGCTCTGCTGTCGTAAGTGAGCGCCAAAATGTGCGGATCGCGAAGTTATACGCGGCGGATTCAGTGTTGCGTTGCGGATCCCACGTTTCAACTGTGGTCGAGTTGAGCACATGAACCGTTCCGCCCGCCTGGCTTTCAGCTGGCGCTTCAGAACTGCCCGTAGAGTCACCTTGGGACCCTCCGCCGCAAGCGCTCAGTGCCATTACAGCTATTACTCCGGCCGCCATAGCCGCTGTGGTTCTTTTTTTCGCCACAATCACTCCCTTGGGATTTGTCATTCCCCACCCGTCATTGGCCTCGGGTAAGAATATACAGTATACAGTAGCCATTTTGGCTCATGCGATAAAACTCACCCTAATCCGCTTCGCTTCAGGCCAAAAGTCGATAGCGACTATGGCATTGATAGGCATGAGCTATGTAGGCGCGGGCACTCGGCTCCTGCCTTTCAAGGCTCTTCCAGAGGCCTGAAAAAAGGCGCCTCGTGTTGCCGAGTAGCGCTGCCCATTCGCCGCGAGACATGTTCCTTCACTGAACCAGACCGCGTGTGCGCTGTCGCAGGTCGGCATAGGCGACGAGGAGGGCGAGCACCACAACAAGGATGATCGCCACGAAACCCACTCCGAAAGAGACCGCCCAGTTGGTGAATGGAAGCACTCCGAACGCAAGCGCGGTGATCACCGCGATGCCCACAGAGGTGCCGATCCGCTGCCCCGTCTGCATGATCCCACCCGAACTGCCGGCGTAACGCAACGGCACCTCGGCCAGAGTGAGCGCCTGGTTGGGGCTCATCACCAATCCCTGGCCGGCCCCGACGAATGCGAGGCTGAGCAGCAGCCACCATTCGCTGGCAAGTCCAGCGTCGTGCAGGAAGACGACGAGGATGCTCAGAACCAGCCCGGCAATCGCACTGTACATGCCGCTGATGACCACGATGCGGCCGAACTTCGTCACATTCCGGCCACCCCACACGGCCGCAAGTGCCGAAAAAACAGCACTGGGCAGGCCGACCACACCCGATTCGAGGGCCGAATGGCCGAGTCCGTCTTGCATGTAGAGAGCCACCAGCACCCAGACGCTGGTGACCCCGGTGAAGTACAGGCTGATGAGCAATGTGCCATTCGCAAAACTTCTCGTGCGAAAGATGGCCAGGTCGACCATGGGACTGCGTCCACGCCTCTTATATCGACGTTCCCATGCCAGCCAGAGCAATGTGAGTCCGATTCCGGCCGGCAGCGACAGCCAGAGGATCGGGTGTCGCTCGGCCTCGACGAATGGCAACAGCACTGCGAAGACTGCCAGGCCGAGAAGGATCGCACCGATGGGGTCGAGGTCGCGGCGGACAGGGGCTCCGGTCGGATCGAATTGGGGGGTTCGGCCCAGCAGAGGTTTGGGGAGCCAGAGCCACGCGAGGATGATGGCGGCGATCCCCACCGGCACGTTCACGAAAAACGTCCAACGCCACCCCTGTTCGACACCACCGGCCTCGATGAGAAGACCGCCCAGGAGGGGACCCACGGCAACCGAGATGCCGACAGCGCCTCCGAAGATGCCGAACGCACGGCCACGTTCTGCGCCCCGGAAATACTGCTGGATCAACCCCAGCGCCTGGGGGCTGAGCAGGCCCGAGCCGATCCCCTGAAACGCACGCGCGATGTTCAACCAGAAAGCGTCCGTGGCGAATCCGGAAGCGATCGACGAGAGGGTGAACACGGCCACCCCGGTGATGAACAGGGCTCCACGGCCGTAGATGTCGCCCGCGCGGCCCGCCGCGACCAGGAGCACACCAAAGGTCAGTGCGTAACCGGAGAGCACCCATTGCAGCTCAGACTGGCTCGCATCCAACGACGATGCGATGGACGGGAGCGCCACATTCACGATGCTGACACTGATCAGTGACATGAAGATCGCGAGGACGAGCACAAAGAGCACCCGCCACCTGTGAGGATCAGGGCGGTAGTTCTCAGACACGATCGATGCGGTCACTGTTCGACTGTATACCGATCATCAACCGGCCCGGCGCCCGAATAATCCCCGCGAGGACAGGGGCCCCTTCGGGCTGTCCACTATGGGGACAAACCCTTCGGTGACGAGCTCGAGCGATCTACACTGACTGTATTGTGAGTGTTTCTGGCCCGTCACACCGGCCGCACCATCCCGTCGGCACGCTCTACGAACGCGACCGCGAACTTGAAGCCTTGACGACTTTGATCGAAGAGGCCGCGGGGGGACTCGGTGGTCTCGGCCTGGTCGAGGGCGGCCTCGGTGCCGGCAAGACCCGCCTTCTGGCCGAGCTGACTGAGCGCGCCGAGCGCGCCGGATTCCGCGTGCTTTGTGCCCGAGGGCGTGAACGGGAACAGGCGACGCCATTCGGCGTGGTGCGCCAGCTCTTCGACGAGCTCGCTGCAAGCGACGACTCCGCCCGCTTGTTCTCCGGGGCAGCCGGGGCAGCTCTCTCTTTACTCGATGCGGGTTCAGATGCGGCAATTCTGCTTTCAGACGACGGCGTCAGCGTAATGCGGGGACTGCACTCCCTCACTGTCGAACTGGCCCGCACCCAGCCGCTCGCGATCACCATCGATGACCTGACCCGGTGCGACCCATCCTCACTCCGCTTCGTCACCTATCTGGCTGCCCGGCTGGAGCATCTTGCTGTTTTGCTTCTGGTCGCCGTGCCAGACCGTAGCAACGATCAGGATGCGGCGCTCGTCGAAGAGCTCGCCCGCAATCCGGGAGCGATCACGGTGCGGCCGACCATGCTCAGCCGCGACGCAGTGCGGGATCTGTTGCGCGAACGATTCGGCGTCGAGCCCGGCCCCGGGGTCGCCCACGCCTGCTTTCTCGCGACCGGGGGAAACCCGCTCCTTGTCACCGAACTGTCGCGCGCGGCCCACGACGAAGGCTTGCAGGCAGACGCCGCCACGCCGGTCGACTTCCAGAGGGTGGGAGCCCGCGCCGCCGCCCGCATCGTGCGTGCGCGGCTGGCTCAGCTTGACCCGGATGCGGCACCCGTCGCCCGCGCACTGTCGGTGTTCGGCTCCGGAGCCAGCATTACTGGGCTGTCAAGCCTGACGGGCCTTACCGAGTCGCGGGTGGCGTTGGCCTGTCACAGTCTGATCGACGGGGAATTGCTCAACCCTGAGCCGCCGTTGGAGTTTCTCTACCCCGTGATCGGTGCTGCTGTGTACCACGACCTCGCCCCGGGCGAGAGGGAACTGCAGCACGCGCGCGCCGCCCGGGTTCTGCTCGATGCCGGCGAACCGGTGAGTCAGGTGGCCGCGCAACTCGTACGTGTTCCACCACGAGGCGCCAGGTGGATCGTCGATCTTCTCCGGCAGGCTGCCCAGGTGGCCGTTGACCGGGGAGACTCCTATCGTGCAGCCCACTGGTTGCGGCGAGCACTTGCCGAGCCTGCCGCGGAACAGCACTATCCGGGCCTACTTCTCGAGTTGGGTACCGCCGAGGCTCTCGTGAATGACCCGCGGGCCCATGAGCATCTTTCCGTGGCGCTGGCGGCGCAAGACGATCCAGGTTCACGGGCTCGCGTCGCGGCTGTTTTGGCTCGAACGCTTGTGACCCGCGGCTCGCGTGACCGGGCGACCGCTCTCATCATTGCGGCGGCCCGAGAGTTGCCTGCGGCACCAAACCCAGAACAGGGCGCCGCCGAGGACCCGTATCTGGGCGAGCGCAGGCGCTTGGCCGCAATCGGCCTGTTCGCGGCCGGGCCAGGACCAGTTGAAGACGACGTGAACCGCCTCATCGATAGTTCTCGGCCCTCTGACTTCCCGCCGTTGCTCGGAACCGGGACCGGGTCTGGAGCTGAGACCGGAACGGCCATGCTGCGGGCCATGCTCGCCTGGCGCGGGGCCCGCGGAGCGGGCAACGCCGCCGAAAGCTCCACGTTGGCGTTGGCAGCGCTCACCGATCACCGCCTGATTCGTGCAGACCCCTCGTTCATGCTCCACGCCGCCAGCACCCTGATTCTGGCAGATCGCCCGGAGGCCGGGGCAATCTGGACGAGTGCGCTCGTAAACCCCGGTTCCGCCAATAGGTCTCCCGGTGCAAGCATTCACCTCTGGAGCGGATGGGTGCACCTTCAGCGCGGTGCCCTGGTCGACGCCACGAGGGCACTGCAATTCGCCGTGGACGAGGAGACATCCTTCCATTTTCACGGGCCGGAGTTCGCGGAGCCACAGACAGGTTCTGGGTCGGGGCGGGCTGCCACCGCGGCGGCCCTGCTCTCACGGGCACTCGTGGCCAGAGGCGACCTGACCGGCGCCAGAGCCGCCCTGCGCCGGTGTGGGCCTGTGCCCGACGACTCTGACGCCGGCATCCTGTACCGGGTCAGCGAGATGGAAGTGCTGCTCGGCGAGCGCCGGTGGCCAGAGGCCGCCGAGCATGCTGCCGCCTGCGGCAGACTCGTTCCCGTCGAGACGAACCCGGCGTGGGCGCCGTGGCGCTCGGGGCTGGCCCGTGCCCTCGTCCCGTTGGGCCGCCCGGCCGAAGCGCGGCTGCTGTTGCAGGCCGAACTTCTCTCGGCCCGGCGGTGGGGCGCACCGAGCGCCCTTGCTCGGGCCCTGCGCCAGCTCGGCTCTCTGCATCCGCACGGGTTTGACGAATTGCAAGAAGCCGTCGAGCTGACGGCCGGCTCGATCGCCCGCTTGGAACACGCGTTGTCGTTGGAATCCTGGGGCGAGGCGCTGCTGGCCGACAGCCGCAGTGCGGAAGCCAAGGCGGCGCTGAGGCTTGCATACGACGTGGCGAACGAGTGTGGAGCTGCGCCGCTGGCCCAACGCGCCCGCTCCCAGTTGTACGCCGCCGGCGGGCGGCCACACACCAACGCGAATACTGGTGTGCGGTCGTTGACCCGAAGCGAAAGACGGGTGGCGGACCTGGCCGCGGAGGGACACAGCAACCGCCATATCGCCGAGACTCTCTATGTCACCCTCAAGACGGTTGAGGTGCACCTTTCGAACAGCTATCGAAAGCTCAACATCCATTCGCGCTTCGACTTGGCCGCTGCGCTCAACGCATCGCCGCGGCATGAGAGCCAAGCCCACGACTCTGACAGAAAACCTGGGCTGAGGACCGACCTGAATTTCAGCTGACATTTTGGGTCAAGTCTCGGGTAGCCGCAGTGATCTTTCGGGTTCCGTTGAGGGTCGCACCCCTATGCACCGGAAGCGTCGACGGAACAGGCTGTTACATGGGTTCGTTCAGCTGACTGATTCTGGGCGCCCGTGCTATTTCATACCCGAAAGGAAACGTGATGAAGTCATTGCGAGTGCTCCTTATCGTGGCAGCGTCGGCGACACTCCTGGTGTCGACGGTCGGTGCCGCATATGCGAGTCCCACGCTGGTAGAACCGGTGATCAGCACCGTCTCGACGAGCTTGCCCGCCTCAAACAGCTACCATCGAGCGACCACCTGCAACAACGAGATGCTGCAGTCAGGAACCTACAGTCATGGACTGACGGTCACAGGCACCTGCACGATCCCCGACGGTGCGCAGGTGACGATCAAGGGACCTGTCACCGTGCAGCCGAAAGCCACCTTGAACGCGATAACGACCTCTACCGTGCACATCATCGGTAACGTCAACGTCTTGCGTGGCGCGCTTCTGGAACTGGGTTGCTCCGTCCAACTCACCCAACCGGGACAGGGCGGAACCCCCCCTGAGTGCCCGAACGGCGTCTCCGACACCACGGTGCACGGCAACATCACCGGCTTCGGCGCGTTGACGATGCGTCTTTACGGCCTGAACAATGTGCGTGGCAACATCACAATTCTCGGCGGAGGACAGACTGTGACCGGCCCGAACGCGTCAAGTTGCGAAGAACATCCCGGCGCTCTCAACCTCCCGATCAAAGACAGCACGGTGGACGGCAATATCACCGTCGTCGGGTGGCACGGATGCTGGATGGGCGTGTTCCGCATTGCTCAGCACGGCAGCACGGTTCTGCTCAACAACAAGACAGCGGACTCCGACTCCATGGAGATCGCCACCAACACCATCCGCGGAAACCTGATCTGCTACGGCAACAACACTGCGCCGCAGGTGGGTGACTCGCACGGAACCCCCAATGTGGTGTCCGGCAAGGTTCTCGGACAGTGCAAACGGCTCAGTTGATCACGCGAGAATGGCCTGCTGAAGTCGCCTGAGACGGCTTCTTCGCACAACGAACTCGGCCAGCGGTCCCTGTGGACAGCAGGCCGAGTTCTGCACATCTGAACGCCCCCTCCGCCGGTGGGCCACAGGCGGTGGAAGATTCGGTCACTGGATGGGGGCCGCTGCCACCACCAGTCCATCCGCACCGGGGGCAAGGTCCACGCGCACCAGGTCACCGTCGCGAATACTGCCCGAGAGCAGTCCGGTCGCCAGTTTGTCGTCGATCTCACGCTGCATCAGGCGGCGCAGTGGCCTCGCCCCGTAGCTCGGATCGTAGCCGTGCTCGGCCAGCCAGGTGCGGGCTTCCGGGGTGACCGCCACCGTCAGGCGGCGTTCGACCAGGCGTGCCTCGAGCCTGTCGATGTACAGTTCGACGATCTGGGCGAGATCCTCGAGGCTCAAAGCCTGGAAGATCACAATGTCGTCCAACCGGTTGACGAACTCCGGTTTGAACGCCTGGCGCACCAGCTGGTTCACCGCATCTTCCTTCGCCTCCCGGGTCAATCCCGGGTCGACCATGTACTGCGACCCCAGATTCGACGTGAGGATCAGGATCGTGTTGCGGAAGTCGACCGTGCGACCCTGGCCATCGGTCAGCCGACCGTCATCGAGCACTTGCAACAGAACATCGAAGACCTCGGGGTGCGCCTTCTCCACCTCGTCGAACAAGATCACCGAGTACGGCCTGCGCCTGACCGCTTCGGTCAGTTGGCCGCCCTGTTCATAGCCGATGTAGCCGGGAGGCGCGCCGACCAGGCGCGAGACGGTGTGTTTCTCGCCGTACTCCGACATGTCGATGCGCACCATGGCCTTCTCGTCGTCGAACAGGAACTCGGCGAGCGCCTTCGCGAGCTCGGTCTTTCCGACGCCGGTGGGGCCGAGGAAGAGAAACGACCCGGTCGGGCGATTCGGGTCGGCGATGCCGGCGCGGGAGCGCCGAACGGCCTCAGACACGGCCTTGACGGCCGCCTTCTGGCCGATCAGCCTTTTACCCAGCTCACCTTCCAGGTTGAGCAGCTTCTCGGTTTCCCCCTGCAGCAGGCGCCCCAGCGGAATACCCGTCCACGCGGCTATCACCGAGGCGATGTCCTCCTCGGTGACCTGGTCGTTGACCATGCGTGAATCTGAAGAGCCAGCCGCCTCCGCAGCCTCGATCTCTTTGAGGATCGGTGGGATGACCTCGTAGTCGAGCCTGGATGTCTCCTTGAAATCCGCTTCGCGGTAGGCCCGCTCACGGCGGATCTTCACGTCATCGAGTTGCTTCTTCAACTCGCCCACGCGGTTCAGCGCCCCGCGTTCCGCATCCCAGCGCGCCTGCAACTCAGCGAGGGTCTCTGTGCGCTCGGCCAGATCTTCGCGCAGCTTCGCCAGTCGCTGCTTCGAGGCCTCGTCCTTCTCCTTCTTCAGTGCGAGCTCTTCGAGCTTGAGCCGGTCAACGCTGCGCTTCAACTCGTCGATCTCAACCGGTGACGAGTCGATCTCCATCCGCAACCGACTCGCAGCCTCGTCGATCAGGTCGATGGCCTTGTCGGGTAGTTGCCTGGCGGCAATGTAGCGGCTGGAAAGCGTGGCCGCGGCGACCAGTGCGGAGTCGGTGATGGTCACTTTGTGGTGTGCCTCGTACCGTTCTTTGAGCCCTCGCAGGATGGCCACCGTGTCTTCGACCGACGGTTCGCCCACGAACACCTGCTGGAAGCGTCGCTCGAGTGCGGCATCTTTCTCGATGAACTCCCGGTATTCGTCTAGCGTGGTGGCGCCGATCAGCCGCAACTCACCGCGGGCGAGCATGGGCTTGAGCATGTTGGATGCCGCCACCGACCCCTCGCCGCCGCCCGCGCCCATCAGGGTGTGCAGTTCGTCGACGAAGGTGATGATCGTGCCATCAGCATCGTTGATCTCTTTCAGCACCGCCTTGAGGCGCTCCTCGAACTCGCCACGGTACTTCGCTCCGGCCACCAGCGCGGCCAGGTCGAGGGAAACCAGCTGTTTGTCCTTGAGCGAATCGGCGACGTCACCCGCGACGATCCTCTGGGCAAGCCCCTCCACCACGGCGGTCTTTCCCACCCCGGGGTCACCGATGAGAACCGGATTGTTCTTCGTGCGCCTGGTGAGCACCTGGCTCACCCGCCGAATCTCGGCATCGCGCCCGATCACCGGGTCGAGCTTTCCGCTGCGCGCCACCTCGGTCAGGTTCACGCCGTACATTTCAAGTGCGCTCTTCGCCTCGTCCTGCGAGGGCTGTTGGCCTTGTTGCATGACACCATCCTTCAAACTTGAGTCAACTACGCTCAAGTTTAGCGTATTGGCGCGCAGGACGCCACCACCCCTGTGCTCTTTCCCTTCCCTGCACGTACACTGAATTCGTGCTCGCCCCCGAATGGGGCACGTCCGCAGCCGAAAGGATTCCAGTGAATGGGTTTCCCACCCTCAGCGCGCTCCCCGCGAGGGTGCACGCGCACGCCCGGGGGATGTGGACTGAATCTCGGCGAGCATGGTTTCTGAATCCACAGAACTTGGTCTTCGCGTTTCTCGCCGTGCACGCGGTCTTCTTCATGAGTTTGCTCCCGGCGATCCTGACCGGCCAGACTCTGGGCGATCTTCCGCTGTACCGCACGTGGGCCGAGCACAGCCGCCAGCTTGCTGAAATGCCCGGAATCTCCGGCCCCTGGGTCTACCCGTTCGGAGCCCTGCTGCCCATCCTGCTGTCGAACCTGCTCGGCCCGTACCATTTCCAGCTCGTCTGGTTTCTGTTGACACTCGTGCTGAACGCCATTGCCGTGGCTGCCCTGAGCAACTTCGGGCGCAACCGCAATGGGATCAAGGCAGCATGGTGGTTTCTCGCGGTGACCCTCGTGCTGAGCCCCGTTGCCCTGCTGCGGCTGGAGGGTATCGTCGCCCCGCTGGTGATAGTGGCACTGGTGATCCTGGGCCGCCAGCCGGCCCTGGCGGCAGTAGTGCTCGCCCTCGGCGCCTGGATCAAGGTGTGGCCCGCTGCCGTGCTGCTGGCCATCGTCATCGCCAGCAGGCGGCGACTCACCGTCGCGCTCTCGGCCGCTGGCTTCTCAATCGCAATCATCGCCACAATGTTCGCCCTGGGCGGTGCCCGCAACATCTTCAGCTTCATTACCGCGCAGTCGGATCGAGCCCTGCAACTCGAGGCCCCGATCACCACATTCTGGGTCTGGGCGGCGGCATTGAGGCTTCCTGACAATGCCATTTACCACAACGTTCCCCTGGCCACTGAAGAAGTGACCGGACCGGGCGCAGACTTCGCGGCAACGCTCATGACCCCGCTGATGTTCGTGGCCATCGCGGCTCTGTGCGCGGTTCTGATCATCGCCATGCTGAAAGGGGCGGACTCCGGTCGGCTCGTGCTTCTTGGCTCCCTCGCCATGGTCACCGCCCTGATTGCTTTCAACAAAGTCGGCTCGCCCCAATACATTCTCTGGCTGACGCCGATCGTGGCCGTCGGTCTCGTCTCCGATTGGCGCGCATGGCGGCCAGCTGCTGTGTTGCTGCTGCCGATCGCGCTGTTGACCTCACTGGTCTTCCCGGTGTTCTATCTGCCTCTCATCGATCGGAACATCTTCGCCGTCATTCTGCTCACGGCGCGAAACGGCATGATCATCTGGCTTTTGGTGTGGGCGACGCGTCAGTTGGCGCAACTCATGCGGAGCGCGGGCCCGTTGCAACTTCCGGCATCCGTCGCGGGCCCGCTCGCCAGGGCCAAGAGTCTGCGAGCGCCAGCAGGACCCCCTCAGCCGGCAGAGGTCCTTGCCGATGAGTCGAGGCACCGCTGAAGCCGCAGGTCGCGCCCAGTGTGATCTTTCTGCATGGCCTGCGCACCTCCCACACGATGTGGCGCGGCCAACTGGAGGCGCTGGCCGCCGCCGGGATCCCGGCGACCGCCATCGACCTGCCGGGACACGGCACGCGCGTCGGCGAGAAGTTCAGCCTGACCGCAGCCAGAACCGTGATCGGTGAGGCTGTCGCCCAGGCCCAGGAGTTCGGGGGAAGGCCCTATCTGGTCGGTTTCTCCCTCGGCGGCTACCTCGCGATCGATTGGGTGGCACGTAACCCGGGACACGTGTGCGGGCTGCTCGCCTCCAGTTGCGGCACCGAACCCCGCGCGATCTTCGTCACTCCCTATCGCCTGCTGGCTCGGCTCATCCACACCCTGCCCGACCGCGGGCGCGCGTTGAACGACTTCATGGTGCACCTGGCGGTGCCCGAACCCGGTGCCAGCGATGTGCTAGCGGGTGGGGTGCCGCTCGATGTGATGGACGACACCCTGCGCGAGCTGACGGGATTGCGCTCGATCGCCCAGTTGCGAACCCTCGACGTGCCGGTGCTGCTGGTCAATGGGCGGCTCGATCACTTCCGGTTGCACGCGCACCGCTATCTGGCGGCCGCCCGTTCGGGGCGGTTGGTCACGATCCCGGGGGCGACCCACATGGTGAGCGTGATCCAACCGGCTCGGTTCACATCCGCCCTGTTCTCAGGCTACGAGGAGGCAACCGGCAGAACCCGCTCTGGTTGACCCAGAGGCCGTTCAGCGGGACTGCGGTCGCCAGACGACGACCTGGTTGCTGCGTTCCGGGCGCACGCCGTGCCGCAGCGTGATCACGTCGCCTGCCGAGCCGGCCGCGAACACTCGTCGGCCGGGCCGGTTGAGCAGTTCATCGGCGAGGGTGGCCTCGAGCTCGCGCACCCGTGCGGTCAGCGTGAGCACCTGGTTCTCCAGTTCGAGAACGCGCCTGATGCCCTCCAGGCTCACGCCCTCGCTCGAGAGGTGTGCGATCTCCCGCAGCTGCAATATGTTGCGCATCGAGTACCGACGTGATTTGCCCGCCGTACGTGTGGGCGACACGAGGCCGAGGCGATCGTACTGGCGCAGGGTCTGCGCGTGCATACCGGAGAGTTCGGCCGCAACCGAGATGACAAAGACAGGTGTCGACTCCTCCATGGTCACCGCCTCGCCCGGTCGATCAGTTCCAGTCGGGGGTTCTCTGGCGGCAGCAGGGTGCTGAAGTGCTCGAGCGCTTCTTTCGCTTCAGCGCTGACGTGTGACGGCACCGCGACCTGCACCTCGGCCAATAAGTCTCCGGTGCCCTTGCTCGTGGCCACCCCGCGCCCCTTCACGCGGAGAATGCGGCCGCTCGGTGTCCCTGGGGCCACCTTGAGCTTCACCGGCGCACCGCCCAGGGTGGGCACTTCGATGGTCGCACCGAGAACCGCCTCCGCGAAGGTGACCGGCACGGTCACGCGCAGGTTCAACCCATCGCGTTCGAATACCGGATGCTTGCGCACGGTGACGGTGAGCACGATGTCGCCGGGCGTGCCGCCGTCGCGGCTGGGCTCACCCTTGCCGCGCAGGCGGATCTTCTGCTGGTCGGCCACGCCGGCCGGAATCTTCACCGTCAGCGGCCGACCGTCTGCGGTCTGCAGGGTAATGGTGTCACCCTGGGTCGCCGTGATGAAATCCAGCGTGGTGGTTGCCGTGACGTCGCGACCCCTGGTGGGTCCGCCAGCACCACGGTAGCCTCCGGACGGCTGGCCGAAGCCGCCGCCGCCGAACATTCCGCCCAACAGGTCTTCGAAACCGTGGCCGGAGGAGCCGCGGCTCTCGTATCGCACGTTCTGCTGACCGCCGAACATGCCGCCGAACACGTCTTCAAAGCCACCCGCCTGGCCGCGGCCCCCCGACGTGAATCGGGCACCGGAACCCATGGCGCGCACCTGGTCGTATTCCTTGCGCTGCTCGGGGTCGCTGAGCACCGAATTGGCCTCGGAGATCTCCTTGAACTTGTCTTCCGCCTTCGCGTCACCGGGATTCGAGTCCGGGTGGTACTTGCGTGCAAGCTTGCGATAGGTCTTCTTGAGCTCGGCCTGCGAAACATCTTTGGAGACACCGAGGGTCTTGTAGAAGTCCTTGTCAAACCAGTCCTGGCTGGCCATCGGCATCTCCCTTCTTCTCGTCGTTCATGGTTTTCTGGGTGTCACACGCTGCCGACCGCCGCGGCCGGGAACCGGATGCACCCGCACCCGTTCCCGACCGCGATCGGGCCGTTGATGTTGTTGACACTTTATTCTTGGGGAACGGCCACAACCACTCGGGCTGCGCGCAGCAGCACCGAACCGATGGTGTAGCCAGTCTCGATCACGTCGGCGATGGTGTCGACCTCGACCTCGGCACTCGGCTGCTGGAACAGCGCCTCGTGAAGGTTGGGGTCAAACGCCTCGCCAGCGGCACCGAATGGAGTCATTCCCAGCCGCTCGACGCTGCCGCGGATCTTCGCCGCGATCACCGCAAGCGGGGAACCATCGACCAGGTCACCGTGCTTCTCGGCGCGGTCGAGGTCGTCGAGCACCGGCAGGAGCTCCTTGGCGATCTCTCCGGCGGTGCGGTCACGCTCCAGCTCGTGGTTGGCCTCGCGAGCCTTGCGGTAATTGAAGAACTCCGCCTGCACGCGCTTGAGCTCCCGCTCCCGCTCGGCCGCGAGCTCCTCAGCCGACACCTGGCCGGAGAGAAACCCGAGATCCGAGTCTGAGAGGGAGGTCTCGATGTCGGGACCCTCCGCCTCGATCAGGCCGCCGTCGGAGTCGGCTTCGGAATCTGCCGAAGCGTTCGCCGTGGCTTCTTCCTTGGCTGCCTTCGCGGGCTTTCGCACCTTGCCGGTAGTCGGATCGACCTTTCGGTTGTTCCGGATGATCGGCTCTTCGGGCTGCTCGGCGTCGCGGTCGTCGGGGTCACGACCGTTTTGCCCGGACGATTTGGCGGCCATTGTTACTTGGCCTCTTCTTCGTCTTCGACAACCTCGGCGTCAACCACGTCTTCGTCAGCGGCCGGCTCCCCGGCGCCCTCAGCACCCTCTGAGGCGTCGCCAGCGGCGGTGGCCGCCGACTCCTCCTGAGCCTGCTTGTAGATGGCCTCACCGAGCTTGGACTGGCTCTCCTGCAGCTTCTCGAACGCGGGCTTGACTGCGTCCTTGTCGTCACCGGCGAGAGCCGACTTCAGAGCGTCGACGTCAGCCTGAACCTCGGTCTTCACCTCTTCGGGCAGCTTGTCCTCGTTCTCCTTGATCATCTTCTCGATGGAGTAGGCCAGCTGCTCGGCGCTGTTGCGAACCTCGGCCTCCTCGCGCAGGCGCTTGTCCTCCGCGGCGTGCTCCTCACCCTCGCGCACCATGCGCTCGATGTCTTCCTTCGCCAGCGACGATCCACCGGTGATGGTCATCGACTGCTCCTTGCCGGTGCCCTTGTCCTTGGCAGACACGTGCACGATGCCGTTGGCGTCGATGTCGAAGGTGACCTCGACCTGCGGGATGCCGCGGGGGGCCGGGGCGATGCCGGTGAGCTCAAACGTGCCGAGCGGTTTGTTGTCGCGGGTGAACTCACGCTCGCCCTGGAACACCTGGATGGCAACCGACGGCTGGTTGTCGTCGGCAGTGGTGAAGGTCTCACTACGCTTGGTCGGGATCGCGGTGTTTCGCTCGATCAGCTTGGTCATCATGCCACCCTTGGTCTCGATGCCGAGGGACAGCGGGGTGACGTCAATGAGCAGAACATCCTTGCGCTCACCCTTCAGCACGCCGGCCTGGAGTGCGGCGCCGACGGCGACGACCTCGTCAGGGTTGACACCCTTGTTGGGCTCCTGGCCGCCGGTGAGCTTGGTGACCAATTCGACCACGCTCGGCATACGAGTGGAGCCGCCCACCAGAACCACGTGGGCGATGTCGCCGACCGAGATGCCGGCCTCCTTGATGACGTCCTTGAACGGCTTCTCGGTGCGCGCCAGCAGGTCGCCGGTGAGCTCCTCGAATTTGGCGCGCGACAGCGTCTCGTCGAGGTTCGCCGGCCCGTTCTCGGTCAACGAGAGGTAGGGCAGCTGGATGCTCGTCGTTGTCGACGAACTGAGTTCCTTCTTGGCCTGCTCAGAAGCCTCCTTGAGGCGCTGCAGGGCGATCTTGTCCTTGGAGACGTCGACCCCGGTGGTGTCCTTGAACTTCTTGATCAGGTAGTCGACCACGCGCTGGTCCCAGTCGTCGCCGCCGAGGCGGTTGTCGCCCGCGGTTGAACGCACCTGAATGGTGGAGAAGTCGTCGTCCTTGCCCACCTCGAGCAGGGATACGTCGAAGGTTCCGCCACCGAGGTCAAAGACCAGGATCAGCTCGTCTTCCTTGCCCTTGTCGAGGCCGTACGCCAGCGCGGCGGCGGTGGGCTCGTTGATGATGCGCAGCACGTTGAGGCCGGCGATCTCTCCGGCCTCCTTGGTGGCCTGGCGCTCGGCGTCGTTGAAGTATGCGGGCACGGTCACGACTGCGTCGGTGACCTTGTCGCCGAGGTACTGCTCGGCGTCGTGCTTCAGCTTGGCGAGGATACGGGCCGAGATCTCCTGTGGCGTGTACTTCTTGTTGTCGATGTCCACCTTCCAGTCGGTGCCCATGTGGCGCTTCACGCTGGAGATGGTGCGGTCGACGTTGGTGACGTTCTGGCGCTTGGCGGTTTCGCCGACCAGCACCTCGCCGTCCTTGGTGAATGCGACCACCGATGGGGTGGTGCGGAAGCCTTCCGCGTTTGCGATCACCTTCGGCTCTCCGCCTTCGAGGACGGCTACGACCGAGTTGGTGGTTCCGAGGTCAATACCTACGGCACGAGACATGTTTGCTCCTTCAATAGTGGATGTCCGTATAAAGTTCTCGCGAGACTTGAGTCTCACGGGCTCAAGTCTGCCATCAGCTCGATTCGCTGTCAAGTCGGCAGCGTGAAACTTGAGTGACATTGGCTCAACCTTGCTTCAGTCCTGGTCACGACCCCGGTGAATCCGCGAGTGGCAGTGGCTACGGCGACGCACGGCGCACGTTCGTGACACCCGTCGGCGGCTTGGTTAGGCTGGCGACATGAGCACCGTACCCCCCGGGTCCGACGAGGCCCCACCCGAACGCCCGATCGGATTCTGGCTCACCCTGCTGGGGAGACTGGTCGACGAACAGTTCGCTGTCACCCTCCACGAACACGGAGTGACCAGGCGACAGTGGCAACTGCTCAACCTGCTCTCATCGGCCTCCGCCTCGGTGGCCGAGCTCGATGCCCAGGTCGCCCCTTTCCTCGACCAGGCAGCGGGTGAGACATCCGCCGACCATTTGGGTGAACTGGTGGAAAGCGGCTGGGTGACCCTGGACGCATCGACCTATGCCTTGACCGACCGCGGCCGCATGGCGTGCACCAGGCTTGCTGTGGTGGTGGCTGACTACCGCACCCTGGTCGGCGACGGTGTCAGCGACGAGGAGTATGCCACCACCGTCAGAGTGCTGGAGCGCATGGCCCGCAACCTCGGCTGGAGCGAGGGTTGACCGCTGGACCGAGGGCTGACCGCAGGGCCGAAGGCTGACCGCAGTGCCGAAGGCTGACCGCCCCGTCACCGCCCACCGATACCCATCCGGCTGAAAGTTGTCCGCGCGCGCCCATCACTCGACCGCACGGCTGTCGCTCGCCGCTCACACGCGACGAAATCGCGGTGGTGGGGGCTACTCGCCGGCCTTGCCCGCGTCGGTGGCAGACACGTCGGTGCGGTGAAAGTTGAGGTGTGAGCGGGAGGCCGTGGGGCCGCGTTGGTTCTGGTAGCGCGACTTGTACTCGCTCGAGCCATAAGGCCGCTCGGTCGGCGAGGTGAGGCGAAAGAAGCATAGTTGCCCGACCTTCATGCCAGGCCAGAGCTTGATCGGCAGGGTGGCCATGTTGCTCAGCTCCAGCGTGACGTGGCCCGAGAACCCGGGGTCGACGAATCCAGCGGTCGAATGGGTGAGCAGCCCGAGTCGGCCGAGTGAACTTTTTCCCTCCAGCCGGGCTGCGATGTCATCGGGCAGGGTGACGGCCTCATAGGTGGAGCCCAGCACGAATTCGCCGGGGTGCAGGATGAACGGCTCGTTCGGCTTCGCCTCGATGAGGCGGGTGAGCTCGGGCTGATCCTCGGCGGGGTCGATATAGGGGTACTTGTGATTGTCGAACAGCCGAAAATACCGATCGATGCGCACGTCGACACTCGCCGGCTGGATCATCTCGGGCACGAACGGGTCGAGCCGGATGCGGCCTGCGGCGAGTTCCGCTTTGATGTCGCGATCTGAGAGAAGCACAGTTGATACTCTACCGATGGATCCATGACGACAGGGCTACTCGGCGGGTACGCCGGGAGTGCGCATGAGAGACCGCCGCGATTGCCGCGTCGGATCACCCAGTGCGGATGATGCGACCCCCGTTCAAGAAGCGCACAATCGGCTTGAGAGGTTGGGTCAGCCCCGCGCTCCACGCCGGCAGCGAGCGGGAATAGGCTGCGCGAAACACCTCTATGCGATCGGAGTCGAAAGTGGCCGCGAAATCTCGGAAAGTTTCCGCATCCGGAGCACGAGAACGCAAGCTCCCCAGGCACCCGGCCTCTGCGCTGGCAGAACGATGGACGAGCGTCGACGGCATCGACGTCTTCTACCGGGAGTCCGAGGTTCCACCGGACGCGCCGGTGATGATGCACCTGCACGGGTTCGGGCTCTCGGGCCGTTACCTGCTCCCGACCGCCGAGCTTCTCAAAGACGAGTTTCACACACTCGTGCCCGACCTGCCGGGGTTCGGCCGAAGCGGGAAGCCACCGCACCCCCTCGACGTCGTCGACCTCGCCCACGCGGCAGCCCGGTTCCTCGATAATCGCGGCATCGAGAAGGCGACGCTGGTCGGCAACTCGATGGGTTGCCCCATCATCTGCGATTTCGCTTATCACTATCCCGAACGGATCGATCGTGCGGTACTGGTGTCGCCGGCGGGCGGAATCTACAACCAGCCGCTGCGGGTCGCTGTCGGCCAGCTCGCCCGCGATGGTTCCCGTGAGCCTCGAAAGATGATTCGAGTGGCCACACCAGACTATTTACGATTCGGCGTCCCCAGCACAGTGCGCATGTTCAAGGCGCTCACCCGGTACCCCTCCCTCGAGCGCCTGCTCTCCCTGCACATCCCCACCCTGGTGGTCCTCGGCGAAAGGGACCCGCTGATGCCGCATTCCGACCGCGTGCAAGAGGTCGCAGGCCGCTCTGACAATCACGTTCTCGTGGTGCTGATGGAGGGCGCCGCGCACGCGATCAACTTCAGCAACCCGCGAGAGCTGTCACACATCATTCGGCTGTTCATGGCCGATCAGCCGATCGTAGGCGATCCCGACTCACCGGGGTTCTCTCGGCTGGTGGAGGTTCACCGCGGCTCACTCCACCCGCCGAGCCGCCCAGTCGGCTGATGGGGGTGCCGACGCCCTTTCACGTACGATCTCGAACGTTTGCGGCTTTGCAAGGATTCGAAAGTGGCCGCCTGTCGGAAGCTCGATGTTCTGTGCCCCGAGCAACCCGCTGCCACCTGGAATGTGAGGGTCGAATTGCGCATACACGGAGACTATCCGCGGGTTGACCTCGCGAGAGGCGGCCAGACGACGGACCGTCGGGTCGTCGGGGGAAAATGCCCGAAGGCTCGGAAGCATCAGGAAGCGCGCATAGTTGGAGCCGTTGAACGGGGTGCTGACGGCGACCATTCCGGTGATTCGACACCGCTCATCCCTGTAGGCCATGACGTACTTTCCTATGAGTCCGCCCTTGCTGTGCGCAACGATCAGAACGTCTTCGAGGTCATTTGCCTGGATGAATGCCGCCACCGTCTGGGCAGATTCGTCGACGGGCGCGCGGTTTCCGCCGAGCGCTGTCACCACGAAGACGGGGTGACCGGCGCTGTGTGCGGCCCGCACCAGCGGAAGCATGAACGACCATCTTTCCCAGACCCCCGGGATCACCAGGACGGGCCGCTTCTGGCCCGAGCGGTAGTCATTGACGCGGGCACGCCCGAAAATGGCGCGGCATTGCCAGTAGGCGACGAACGCATAATCTGCGACCCACCATGCCCCCTTCTGAAGGGCATTCCTCACCGCTACTCCAGCGCCGAAGTCAGCCGCGCCAGGCCGTCTAGGGCTGTCGACTGCCACGGTTCCTTGTTCCATTCTTCAAGTGTGAGCTGGCTGCCGATCTCGCGGTAGTGGGCTTCGACCGCGCGCATCTCGTCGACGAAACTCGTGCCGTACACCAGCATCGAGATCTCCATGTCAAGCAAGAATGATCTGATGTCCATGTTGCTCGAGCCGATGACCGCAACATCGTCGTCAATCGAAAGATGCTTGGCATGCAGGATGTACGGTGCCGGGTAGCGCCAGATCTCGACGCCCGCCTCGAGCAGGGGGCTGTAGTAGGAGCGCTGGGCGTGAAAGACCGGGCCCTGGTCACCGATTGCTGATACGAACAGTTGCACTTCAAGACCACGCTTCCTGGCCGCAATGATCGCGTACAACATCGCCTCATTGGGCACGAAGTATGGGCTGGTGATGATGACCTTCTTCTGAGCCGAGTGCAGCAGCCCGAGAAAGAGCTGGAGGTTGTTCTCCCCCTCGTAGCCGGGGCCACTCGGAACAACCTGACAGTCGAGTGCGTCACTGCCTGAGCTCGCGGCGATATCGGTGACCACAACACGTTCATTTTCGATCAACTCGTCGGTCTCGGCGTACCAGTCGCTCAGGAAGATCGCGTTGATTCCCGAGACGACCGGGCCTTCCACCCTGGTGATGAGCTCTTGCCACAGCAGTCCGCGTTTGATGTTCTTGGGCGAGTTGTAGGTGCGGTCGATCAGGTTCTGTGAGCCCATATAGGCCACTCGGCCGTCGACCACCACCAGCTTGCGGTGGTTGCGCAGGTCGGGCCGCTGATACTTTCCCTTGAACGGCATCACCGGCAGCATGTAGGCCCACTTGACGCCGATCCGGTCCAGGAGCGCGAATGTTTCCTTGCTCCCCGGCACTTTGCGCGATGACAGGTGGTCGGCCAGCACCCGCACAGTCACTCCGCGTTTCACCGCGTTCTCGAGGGCGCTGAAGAACGGTTGGGTGGAGGCGTCGCACGAAACGATGAAGTACTCGACGTGGACAAAGGTGGTCGCTGTGTCGATCTCGGCGGCCATCTGAATGAAGCCGCCGTTGTAGTCGTCGATCAGCCGAGCGGTGTTGCCGCTGACCATGGGCACAGCCCCCAGGTTCTGGTTCATTCGAGTGATGTTCTCAAGCCAGTGTGGCCAGGCCGACCGATCCGAGACCAGGTCGACGTTCGGCACGCTTGCGGCGATCATCTCATTGATCTTCACCTGCTTTTCCAGGCGTTTCTTCGGCAATTTCGGACTGCCGAGAAGAAAGAAGAAAAGAAGACCCAGATAGGGGATGAAGAAGATGGCGAGAATCCACGCCATCGCCGCGGTGGGTTTTCGGCCCTTGGGAATGATGATCAGCGCCGCGATCTTGATTGCGAGATCGATGACGAACGCAAGCAGTGCAAAGTTGAATGGGGTCACGCGCGTTCTCCTTCGCTTTGCACCCTCGCAGCTGTTGCTCGAGCCATTTCGCTGCCGCCTAACCGGGATTTCAGGGGGTCGTCCCAGCCCGCGCCCATCGCTCGACCATTCGTGTCTGGGTTCGCGCGGGCCATACGAAGCTGTGCCTACTTATCGCAAGCGTAAGAGTCTCGACCAATCTCGGCGTCATCCGAACGGGATGAGGTCTTCCCGTGTCATGACCCCGCCCAATTTCGAAGCATCACCCGTTTTCGGTGATGTATACGCGCATCTCGACTGGCATGCGTTGGTCGACATCGGCACTCGTTGCCCGTATCGCGAGGTCGCTCACCAGTGGCGAAAGCCGCCGTGGTCGGGGCCGTGGTCACGCCCACGCGACGCTGGATCTGACGTCGTCGGAGGCGAAAAACGAACATCACTTCCGCTGGGTTGTGGCCGTGTCGTCACCGCCGTTGTTACCCCCGGGACTCACGAAGGCAGCGGCCATTTTCAGGAAGAATCAGTTTGGCCGAGAACTTTCGACCGACTAGTGTTGGAGTCGCCTGAAATTCCGAATTTTCGCTGGAATCGCAGTGCACGCGAGTGTAGTTCAGTGGCAGAACTTCAGCTTCCCAAGCTGATAGCGCGGGTTCGATTCCCGTCACTCGCTCCATTGTCAGTTCTCAACCAAGATGAGGCTTTTCTCAACCAAGTTGAGACTGGAGAGTCGTCGCCCACAGCCACGTCGTCGGGTCATCGCTCATCTTCGACTGTGGCGGTCGCACGGAGCGCCATCACGACAAGCAGTATGTTGGCACTCTTCGGAGGTTGGCGTTTTTCCTACGACGAAAACATATTCTTCCGTGCTCTTCGCCATGGTTTCACGGTCCCGAAACTGCATCGTCCTTTACGGCGAGAAATGAGAGTGCCCCGACGACACAAACCGCACCGCCGCTTGGTTCGCCGATTCGTTCCGGTGTCACCGTGTCATTTGGGGCTCTCCGCTCAGGGCGTCGTGTCCGTCGACGAGCCGCTCTGGGCCACCAGCCGCACCGACTCTGCGCCGGCGACCACGTCGACCGGCGAGCCGGCGGTGACGGTCATGGCATGCGCCTCGGCATCCAGCTCGATCGTCGCCAGGGTTGCCCACCGGTCGCCGAACACGGCGCCAGGAGCCGGCACACAACACAGTTGCGCCACATCGCCCGGCGCTGACAGCAGGTAGGGAACGAGCTCGGCCGTCGCCACCGGCATCGTCGCACTCGCGACGCGCGCGGCCAAGACATCGAGCCGGTGCTGGGAGTCCGGCTCGTACATTCCTGGCTTCTCACCGGCCGCGAGTCGGGCGTCGAGAAAGTGATTCGTGTGCAGCAAGACGCCGTCTCGCGGTCGCAACACCGCCGATCCGTCAGGGCTCAACTCGACCATGGCGGCCTCTTCGGGGCTCACCACCGAGATGGTGCTTGAGGTCGTCACCGGCGCGGACCGCAGAATATCGATCGCCTCGGCCAGGGAGGACGCCTCGGCGAGAACTCGCGCACAAAGCAGGTGCACGGGCACGCCCTCGACACGGTCGGACCGGTGACCGAGAATGTTCAACATCACCCCGACCCCGGCATCATTGATGCCGATCTTGCCCAGGATGCCGTGTTCAGTCAGCCCGACAAAGGCCCGCGGGGTTCCGCGAACGCTCTGCAGGTGCCAGCAATCAGCGAGCTCCTCATGCCAGTCCCAGGTCTGCACACCGACCGGGCTCTGGACGGTGCTCACGATCGTGGAACATTCCCCGGGGCGCGTCACGTCACTTCCCGTGGAGTCACCCCGCGTCGCCCCGGATAGGATCTCCGTTCTGGCGTTCAGCGCGGCGATCTGCCACACCTCCAAGCCGGCGCCCTCTGCGGTGCCGCGCATCTCCTCAGCGAGCGGAGCATGCCAGCCTTCCGTGACGGAAACGGCGTTCTCGGCTTGCCGCCGAACCGTCTCGCGGTCGACACCGACGGTCTCGAACAGGTCGAGGTAGACGTTGATGCCCTCGCGCAGGGTCCCGCGAATCGCTGCGCCCCTTTGCTGCCCTCGCTCAAAAGGATCTTCGGAATTGATGAGTACAACGTCCCCGACGGGCCTGGTCATGAGGCGATTTCCTCTCGGAGGGCGCGAATGACGCCCCGTTTCGGCTTCCAGCCGGGGCGCGGAGCGCACTCCAGCAACAATTGGGTGTACGGATGCTGCGGGTCCCCGAGCACCTGGGCCGTCGTGCCCCGCTCCACGATGCTCCCTCGACGCATGACCACCACCTCGTCCGCGATCATCTGCACGACCGAGAGGTCGTGGGTGATGAACAGGTAGGTGAGGCCCTTCGAACGACGCAGCTCGTCGAGAAGCTTGAGGATCTGTGCCTGAACGGTGACGTCGAGCGCGGCCACCGCCTCATCGAGAACGATGATCGACGGTTCGGCCGCGAGCGCACGGGCGATCGCGACACGTTGCCGCTGGCCACCGGAGAGTTCGTCGGGAATGGCATCGAGGTGCCGAGCTTCCAGACCCACTTGTTCGAACAGCTCCCGACATCGCGCGCGGCGCTGTTTCGCATTGAGGGGCGTGTGGGCGCGAAGCACCTCGTCGACTGCGACTTGCACCCGCAACCTGCGGTTGAGTGAGCTCTGCGGATCTTGGAATACCATCTGGATCTCTCGTGCACGCGCGCGCAGGGTTCGACGGTTCGCGCGTCGGGCGACGGTTTTTCCACCGAGCTTGACGGTTCCCGTGTCGGCGGTCTCGAGCCCGACGATGATGCGCGCCAGCGTGGTCTTTCCCGACCCGGATTCGCCGACAACCGCAAGACACGTGCCCGGCTGCACTGCTATCGACACAGCGTCGACAGCGGTCACTGAGTCGCGAGACCGCTTCCCGCGAAACGTCTTGGTCAACTGGTCGACGCTGATGATGGCCTCAGTCATGCGCCACCTCCGCCTCGCGATTCGATGCCCACATCACAGTGGCAGGGCGCGACTCCATGAGCACGCGCGTGTAGGGGTGTTCCGGATGATCCCGCAGCTGCTCGGGAACTCCCCGTTCGACAATTTCTCCGTCCTTCATGACATTGATTCGGTCACAGACGGATGCCGCCAGGTCGAGGTCGTGCGTCACGAACAGCATCGCCATGCCCAACTCACGCCGACACTCGTCAAGGATCGCCATCACTTCTGCCTGCGTGGTCACGTCAAGCGCAGTCGTCGGCTCGTCGGCGAGCAGCAGCTTCGGCTCACCGGCGATTGCCCCTGCGATCACGACGCGCTGCAACATGCCCCCCGAGAGCTGGTGCGGGTACGAACCCAGTACAAGGTCGATTCTCTCGATACCGACCTGTTCCAGCAGTTCGCCCGCCCGCAGGCGCGCCTGTCGTCGCGGCACCCCCTGGGCGTCGTGCATGCCCTCGATCAGGTAGCGTTCGACCGGCAGCACGGGATTGAGAACCGCGTGCGGGTTCTGGGCGATCATCGCCACGTCGGTTGCGCGCATGCGGCGCAGGGCCTCGCCGCGCAACGAATGCACATCGAGCCCATCAAGGGTGATGCGGCCAGAAACCGTGGCGTTCTCGGGTTCGATGCGCAGGATCGATCGGAGCGTCATCGACTTTCCACTGCCCGACTCGCCGACGAGACCGATCGACTCCCCGGCCGCGACCTGCAGCGAGACATCACGCAGGATCGGCACGGCGGCGTCTTCGATCATGATCGTCATGGAGAGATTCTGTACGTCAAGCATCACGACCTCCTTCCGGCGGCGGCGCGACCGCCGAGGCGTTCGCCGATGTAACCCAGTGATGCCACGGTGAGAACGATGAACAGTCCGGCCAGCATGCTTTCGGCCGGGTAGCCCTTCAGCAGGGACTGTTGCCCGTTCGAGACCATCAGCCCCCAGTCCGCGAGAGGCGGCTGCACGGCCAATCCGAGGAAGCTGAGGGCAGCGATCTCGATCATCGCAAACCCGAAGTTGATGGTTGCTCCGGTAATGATGAGCGGGGCCACGTTGGGAACCAGGTGCCGCGCGGTGATGACGGCCCCGGAGATGCCCTGAAGCTGCGGCGAACGCACGTAGGCGAGGTTGCGCTCCCGAAGTGCCATGCTTCGAATCACGCGCGCCGTGTAGGGAATGTACGAAATGGACAACGCAAGCGCGGCTGTGGTCAGGCTCGGCCCGAACACGGCAATGGCGAGCATGGCCAGCAACAGGTTCGGAAACGCGAAGAGCAGATCGAGTACGCGACTGATCGCCGAGTCGACGGCCCCTCCCCACCAGACGCTCGTCAATGCGATCCCCGTGCCCAGTACCCCGGTGACCGCAACAACGATGAGCGGGCCGACCAGGCTCGATCGAGCGCCCCAGAGTATCCGCGAGAAGATGTCCCGGCCCGCTTGGTCAGTGCCGAAGAGGTGATCGAGGCTGGGGCCTTGGAAACGTTGCGTGACCGAGCCGATTGTCGGATCGTAGGGGGCTATGAGCGGGGCGAGCAGGGCGCCCACCACCACGATGGCAAAAATGAAGGCAGCACCGACGCCGATCGGGCCCAGCCGTTTGGCGAGCGCCTTCATCGTGCCGCCCCCAGTCGCACCCTGGGGTCTATTGACGCATACAGCAGGTCGACGAGCAGGTTGATGATCCCAAAGGCTGCGACGAGGATGATGGCGATGGCCTGTACGACGGCGAAGTCCTTCTTCTGCACGGCGTTCACCAGCAGGGTGCCGATCCCATCGAGTGTGAATGCGTACTCGACCACGAAGGCGCCTGCGATCAAACCGGCAATATGCACGCCGACGACGGTGCTCACGGGAAGCATCGAGTTGCGAATGATGTGGCGGCCGAGGACCAGTCGGGCGGGCACACCGCGCGCGCTGGCCATCACGGCGTGCTCGGAGTGACGCTCCTCGCGTATCGCGGTGCGCGTGATTCGAGCGACAACGGCCAACGACGGGAGGGCGAGGGCGAGGGCCGGCAGTGTGAGGTGCCAGATTCGGTCAACGACACCAACCCCGGAGCCGAAGACGGGGAACCAGCCGAGCCCAACGCTGAAGATGCTCATCAGTATCAGTGCGGCGAAGAACGTTGGAACGGCGAATCCGACGTTGGAGCCGAGGATGATGATCTTGTCAGCCACCCCATCGCGGAGTCCTCCGATCACGCCGAGCGCGATACCCAGGACGACGATGAGGATGGCGGCGAGCAGCACCAGGGTGAGTGTGGTCGGCAGTCGGTTCGCAAGGAGGTCTCCAACATCCTGCCTGTTGGACAGGGACTGACCGAAGTTGCCCTGGAGCACATTGGTGAACCAGTTCCAGAATCTCACAAAGAACGGGTCGTCCAGCGAGTACTGCTTGCGGATGGCGGCGAGCACCTCCGGCGTGACCGTCCTGCCCTGCACCAGGAAGTTCTCTGGGCTTCCCGGGGCCGCATACATGGCCGCAAACACGAGGAAGCTGGACACGATGAGCACACCGATCAGCGCGGCGAGTCTGCGTACGACGAAGATCAGAGGCAACGGCGTTCCTTTTCTACGGTGCGTTGTTTCATCGGGCTGCGAAGTTCGAGCCGTGCTGACATCGGTGGCGACCCCCCCCAGGCGCCACCGATGTCAGCTGCCGGATAACGGCGTTGGCTCCTACTGGTTGCCGGAGGCGCCGACGTCAGCCGCCCACGGGTAGTAGAGGTAGACGAACGAGGCCGGGGCACCGGTCACTCGGTTGCTCATGAACAGTCGCACCGACGGGTCAACGATCGGAATCCAGGGCAGGTCGGTCATGACGCGCTCCTGCAACTGATTCACCAGGTCGGCGCGCTCATTGTCGTCACCTGTAGCGGCAGCTTGGGCGATGAGGTCGTCCACGGCGGCCTCACTGTAGCCGTTGTAGTTCTGCGATCCACCGGTACCGACGATGGTGCGCAGGAAGGCGAGCGGGTCGGGAACGTCCATGTAGTTGTTCGTCACGAACGCGTCGTGGCCCTCGCGTGCCTTCGGGTCGGAGAAGAACGCACCGAACTGCGCGCTGGGCACGCCTTCGGGCTCAACGGTGAGACCAATCGCCTTGCCGCCGTTGGCGATCTCCGAGATGATGTCGGCGTAATAGGTTCGCTCGGACGGGTAGACGATCTTGATGGGCTGCGACAGGTCGGTCGTCGCGCTCTTCAGGGCTTCCTTCGCCCCGTCGATGTCGACAGCGGTCGGCGCGAGGGTGTCGCGTCCTGCAGCGAAGACGTCATTTCCGTAGGCCCAACCATTATTGGGAACCAGCGAGCGCGATGCCGTGGCGGTGCCTTCGAACACCGTGGCGGCGATGGCTTCGCGGTCGGTGGCCATCATCA
This sequence comes from Homoserinimonas sp. OAct 916, assembly GCF_003260275.1. Lineage (GTDB taxonomy): Bacteria > Actinomycetota > Actinomycetes > Actinomycetales > Microbacteriaceae > OACT-916. The sequence continues at coordinate 137,398 of NZ_QJHB01000007.1, forward strand.
GCGCCTGGCGCACGGCCGGGTCGGCGAACGCGCCGTTTCCGGTGCCGATGATCGCCAGCATCTGCAAGGACTGCCCGAGGTACAGCGACCCGTTGGAGGAGTTTTCCAGGGTGCTCAGCGCGCTGAGCGGCAGGTCGTACGAACCGTCGAGCTCGCCGGTGGACAGTGCGTTCGCGATGGCGGCCGAATCGACGATGAAGTTGATGTCGATCTGCGCGGTCTTCGCCATCTTGTCGGCGTTCCAGTAGTTGTCATTGCGCATGAGCGACAATTTCTGGCCCTGGTTCCAGTCGCCGACAGAGAACGGGCCGGTGCACATGACCTTACCCGTGGGGTTGCCGTAGTTTTCGCCGGCGGCTTCGCGCTGCGCCTTCTCGACGACGGTTCCGAGCGGAGTGACCATGTAGGAGTTGAAGGTGGAGTCGGGACTCTTGAGCGTAACCGTGATCTCCCAGTCACCCGTCTTTTCGATCGACGCGATGTTGGAGACGATTCCACCGGCCCAGTAGCTGCCCTCATCCGCGTTGAGGTGACGGTTGAGACTGAAGAGAACGTCATCGGCAGTCATCGCCTGGCCGTCCCAGAACGTGACGCCTTGACGAATCGTGTAGACGTAGGTCGCCGCGTCCGGGCTGTCGACCTTCTCGGCCAGTCCCGGCTCGATGCTGTAGTCGGGCTGCAACTGCATGAGCCCCTCGCACAGGTTGGAGACGACGGTGTTCTCGGGGTAGTTGAATGCCTTGATCGGGTCGAGCGAGGCGGGCTCGCCCAATGGCAGGTTCCACGAAACCAGGTCAAGGTCTCCCGTGGCGGCCGGGGTGGTGACCAGAAGATTGCTCAAGTCGGTGCCGGTGCCGTCGGGCGCGCCACTGGCCCCGTTCGTGGCTCCTTGGTTGCCCGATGCGCACGCAGTGAGCGCCAGGGCCAGAACGACCGGAATCGCCAGCAGTTGTCTCTTCATTGAAATTGCTCCTCAAACTCACGTTGTCTGCACGGTCCATCCGTCACGCAGAAGCGCGACATTCTTGTGACACTAACTGACCAAAACGTTTTGGTCCAACTCTGACCAAAACGTTTTGACTTTGTGACCTTGCTAGTAGGGTCAGAGAGTGAGCAGCAGTCAGATCAGACGTCGACCCACCATTCATGATGTTGCCCGCGCAGCCGGCGTTTCAATCACCACCGTTTCTCACACACTGAACGACAAGGGCGTGGTGGCAACCGCCACCCGGCAACGCGTGCGTGATGCGGCGACCGAACTGGGTTACAGCCCCGACGCGATCGCTCGTGGCCTGCGCAGCAACAGGCTGGGCGTTTTGGGTCTTGTCATCCGCCCGCTCGATGACCTCGACTCGTACCAGCCGGAGGGGGTCGACTACTTCATGCGGTTTGCCGGGGCGGCCGCGGTGGAGGCCCTGGACAGGGGTTATGGGCTCATGCTCGTTCGCGATCCGTCAACTCCCGACGCCCCACAGATCGCGCTGGCCCTTGACGGCTTCATCATCGCCGACCCGGTTGCCAGTGATCCGGTGATCGCGTTGCTGAACCGGCTGGGAACCCCGCTGGTAGCCGTGGGACGCGATATCGAGCGCCCGGAGTTCCGCGACTGGGTCGCCGACTCGCACGACATCGGGTCGGTGCTCTCCCACGTTCAGGAGCAGGGGGCCGAGACGGTCGCGCTGGTGCGAGGAACAGATGCCAATGCCTGGAACGCTGACAACGAGTCGGAGTATCGGCAGTGGGCTCGTGAGAGCAACCAGACGGCCATCGTCTACAGCAAGGACGAACGCTCAGGAGAAGCGGGGGGCCGCGAGGTCGCAGAATCCATGCTGAACTTTGGTGGTCCCCTCCCGGACGCGGTCTACTGTCTCACCGGACGGCACGCCGCGGGGCTGCAACGGCGACTTCAGAAAGCCGGATTCTCGGTTCCGGACCAGGTGATGGTCGTCGCTGGGTCAGACTCCGAGCAGACGCGCAACAGCACTCCGCCGATAACCTCGGTTGACCTGCAACCCGAGGCGTCGGCGAAGGCGGCCGTGGGCTTTCTACTCGCGCGGCTCGAGGGAAACGAGAACGGCCCCGCCCCAATAGTGGAGAACAAGCTGATCGTGCGCGGGTCCACCACGCGCTGAATCAGGCGGCTGTCCCCCACACGAGGAGGCTGGCAAGACGTTCACCATTCGTGCCCGATCGTCAGGAAAAAAGGGAGCCTGAACGGAGCCGCCAGCAACGTATCGACGCTACTCTGCCCGCCACCGCGGCCGGTCGAGGTAGCCACGAAGGGTGTAGTTGGTGGGTGCGCCGGTTCCTCGTTCGGGCGCCGGATGGCAACGTCATCAACATCGTGCGGCATTCGGACTGAGGCGGCGACGCTTCCGTCTCCCGCCTCACTTCGTTGGCCGACCGCGCTACCGACCGGGATGTGAAGCACTCCATTCTGCGGGCGAACGGAGGCCGGTCAAACCTTCCCAGTTATTCTGGTCATGCGAAACACCGACGGGGCCCAGGCTGAGCCCACAGATGGAGGCACGATGAGCCCCGCACAGAACCACACAGCATCGACGCAGGTGCACCCCGCCGACAGCCACGACGTGATTCGCGTACAGGGTGCCCGCGAGAACAACCTCAAGAACATCACCGTGGAGATCCCGAAGCGCCGGCTGACGGTGTTCACCGGGGTCTCGGGCTCGGGCAAGAGTTCGTTGGTCTTCGACACGATCGCCGCCGAGTCGCAACGAATGATCAACGAGACCTACAGCTCGTTCGTACAGGGTTTCATGCCCACCCTGGCGAGGCCAGACGTCGACCTGCTCAGCGGCCTGACGACGGCAATCATCGTCGGCCAGGAGCGCATGGGCTCCAACCCGCGCTCAACGGTCGGCACCGTCACCGACGCGTACGCGATGCTGAGGATTCTGTTCTCCCGGCTGGGCAGCCCGCACATCGGCTCGCCACAGGCGTTCTCCTTCAACGTCGCCTCCATCAGCGGGGCGGGGGCGGTGACCCTTGAGCGCGGCGGCAGGACGGTCAAGGAGCGGCGCGACTTCGCCATCGTCGGAGGCATGTGCCCCCGGTGTGAGGGAACGGGTGCGGTCACCGATTTCAACCTGTCGGCCCTGTACGACGACTCGCTGTCCCTCGACGACGGAGCCCTCACGGTTCCCGGTTACAGCATGGACGGCTGGTACGGCCGTATCTACCGGGGCAGCGGGTTCTTCGACCCGGCCAAACCTATCCGAGACTTCAGCACGAAGGAGTTGGATGCCCTGCTCTACAAGGAGCCGACCAAGATGAAGGTCGACGGCATCAACCTGACCTATGAGGGCCTGATTCCGAAGATCCAGAAGTCGATGCTCTCGAAGGATGTCGACGCGATGCAGCCGCACATCCGCGCATTCGTCGAGCGCGCTGTGACCTTCACGACCTGCCCGGAGTGCGATGGCACCAGGCTCAGCGCAGTGGCCAGATCGTCAAAGATTCTGGACAAGAACATCGCCGAGGCCAGCGCGATGCAGATCAGTGACCTCGCGGACTGGGTGCGTGACATTAACGAACCGTCGGTGGCGCCGCTGCAGTCGGGATTGGTCTACCTCCTGGACTCGTTCGTGGACATCGGGTTGGGATACCTCTCCCTCAACCGGCCATCGGGGACCCTCTCCGGTGGAGAATCGCAGCGCACGAAGATGGTGCGCCATCTCGGGTCTTCGCTCACCGACGTCACCTACGTCTTCGACGAACCCACCATCGGCCTGCACCCCCACGACATCGAACGGATGAACACCCTGCTCGAGCAGCTGCGCGACAAGGGCAATACCGTGCTCGTCGTGGAGCACAAGCCCGAGACGATCCAGATCGCCGACCACGTCATCGACCTGGGCCCCGGCGCGGGCACAGCCGGAGGCACAGTCTGCTTCGAGGGCACCGTGGCCGCGCTGCGAAAGAGTGACACGGTGACGGGCCACCACCTGGATGACCGGGCGCGGCTCAAGGACTCGGTGCGCTCCTTCACCGCTGCGCTGGAGGTCCGAGGAGCGTCCACCCATAACCTCAAAAACATCGACGTCGACATCCCGCTCGGCGTGCTCTGCGTGATCACCGGGGTCGCCGGCTCCGGCAAGAGTTCACTGATCCAGTCAGACGGCCCCTCTCTCGACTCTTCAGCGCAAGCAGTTGCCGGCCGCGACGGTGTCGTGGTGGTCGACCAGGGAGCGATCCGCGGTTCCAGACGCAGCAATCCCGCCACATACACGGGCCTGCTCGAGCCGATCCGCAAGGCTTTTGCGAAGGCGAACGGGGTGAAACCGGCGTTGTTCAGCTCGAACTCCGAGGGCGCCTGCCCGGCCTGCAACGGCGCAGGCGTCATCTACACCGACCTGGGCATCATGGCCACTGTCGAATCCGTCTGCGAAGAATGCGAGGGAAGAAGGTTTCAGGCGCAGGTGCTGGAATACACGCTGGGCGGCCGTAACATTGCCGAAGTCCTGGAGATGTCGGTGATCGAGGCAGAGGCATTCTTTGAAGTCGGAGAAGCCCGCATTCCGGCCGCCCACGCGATCACGGGCCGGCTCGCCGATGTCGGCCTCGGCTACCTGTCCCTCGGCCAGCCCCTGACCACACTGTCCGGCGGCGAGCGCCAGCGCATCAAACTGGCCACCCGCATGGCCGAGAAGGGCGACGTCTACGTGCTCGACGAGCCGACCAACGGTCTGCATCTCGCCGATGTCGGGAAACTACTCGGACTGCTCGACCGGCTTGTCGACTCGGGAAAGTCGGTCGTCGTCATCGAGCACCACCAGGCGGTGATGGCGCACGCCGATTGGATCATCGACCTGGGGCCGGGGGCCGGCCACGAGGGTGGTCGGATCGTGTTCGAGGGTACCCCCGCCGACCTTGTTGGCAGCCGTTCAACCATCACCGGCGAGCACCTCGCGGCTTACATCGGCCACTGACCGGTCAGACCGGCTGTACGAAACCGGTGTAGCTCGGACCTGTGATCGGTCTCCGCGATCAGACCCAGCGAATCAGACGCTCTTGCGCCGAAACTCGCGCTGGTGGGTGGCCGGCCCCTGCGAACGCTGGGCCTGGCCCTTGCCGTCGAGGTGCGCTTCGCCTTCGCCGGTTGCGGCCGACTTCTGCTTGCGGGCCAGCGCCTCACGGAACTTGCGCTTGGTCTCGTCCGATGCGCCGGTCGTGTTCTGCTCCTTGGAACTCATGTGCCCAGTCTGGCACGGTCGGATCAGAATCTCCCGACACCCGAATCAGGCGGCCTTCTCACCGGGTGGCACCAGCCAAAAGACTTCACGCCCGTTCACACGGGCGCTCAGCACCGAAGACGAGGCCGATTGATGTGTGCGGAGTTCGCGTCAATACCAATTGACGCTCTCCGAGTGCGCCCACGCCCCACACGGTGCACCGTAGCGGGCGGCGATATAGCCCAGCCCCCAATCGATCTGGGTGGCCGCGCTGGTCTGCCAGTCGCTGCCTGCAGTCGCCATCTTGTCGCCGGGCAACGACTGGGGGATCCCGTATGCACCGCTGCCGTGGTTGTAAGCATTCACGCGCCAGTTCGACTCGCGCTCCCACAATGAATCCAGGCAGGTGTACTCGCCGCCGCTCCAACCCCACGCGTACACCGCGTAGGCCGCATACGCCTTCGCCCACGCGGGGTCGCCGACGAAGACGAGCGTCGTGGTTGCCGGGATCCCGGCGACGGATGTCGAGGGTGCCGCATTCCCCGGCTCTGTGGCCCCTTCCTGCCCGGTGGTGCCCGCTGCCTGCTTGTTCACCGAATTCACGGCTGCCGAATTTGCGGCCGCCTGCGATCGTTCGAATTGCTGCCGGTAGTCCGCGGCCGCGACGTTCAATCGCAGTGCGCGCGCTGGACCATCTGCGGCGTTGCGGGAGACGGCCAGCCGGGCGATGACAGGGTCCCCACCGCGCGCCCGGAGAGCGTCGCCGTCGGCGGCTGCCTGGGCCGACTTCACCCAGCCGGGGTATTCGGTGCCCGTGGCCGCGGAAGTGCCCGAATCGGCCGAAACGAAAAACACTCCCGCTCCGAGGAGCGCGCCCACGAGCAGGGCGCCGATCGCCGCGCCACTGAAGTATGTCCTCGCCCGCATTCGCCTGACCCCTTAGGGCCACAGTCTAGATCGGAGACGCCGACCGGTGCATCCCCTCTTTGCGGGTTCGCCGCGCTCAGTGAGCGCCAGACCGGTGCGCGCCCGGGGGAACCCCTCGCGCCGGTTCGAACGGGAGCGAAGCGTGCCCACTGGCGCGAAGCGCGGTGAGGGGCGGGAACGAGAGAGCGGCTGAACACGATATTCGGGTTATCGCGCTCAGCCGCTGGATATGACTATACCCCTGTTCGGGGCGCGATGCAAAGTATTCCTCAACAAATACTGAGAATCTCTCGCCCGGACCTTCGTTGCGATGGCCACGCGGCCCAGAGCTCTCGACGGCGCCGTCGCGCGTGCGGTCAGTGTGTGAAGTTCGGCCGGCGAAGGGCGGGCGCCAACTGTGCCGCCCAGGCCAGGTATCCGGCCTCAGACGGATGAAACCCATCGGCTGCCAGCAACCCACGGGAGGGAACGCCCGGGGAGGCCACATGAAAAACGTGCGCCCTGGTATCGGCGATCTCTCGCAACACAGCATCCAGGCTGCGCGCGTGCCAGCCCAGTAGCGCCCGCGTCGGCTGCGGCAGGGCCTGGAATCCGGAAATCTGGGGCACGCCGGCCAACACGATGCGCCCGCCCGGGTTCAGATGGTGCTGCACCGCTTCGATGATAGAGATGATGTCGTGCCGCCACCGTTTCGAACGAGTGAGGGCGAGCGTGTCGTTGACGCCGAGCAGAACCACCACGTCATCGTGGAAGCCGCTCAGACGCGGAAGAAGCTCGGCGCACGCCACCGCACTCGTGTACCCGGTGCGTGCGATCACCGACCACAGCACCGGTGAACCGCCCAGCGCCAGTTCCCTCGACAGGGCGCCGGCGATCCCAGCGTTGTGGCTTCGGGCGCCCACACCGGCTGCCGTCGACTCCCCGAAGACCAGGAGCGACCGCGGAAGCGCGTTTTTCACAACCGGCATCGAGTCGTTCGGTTCGACGGTTCCGGTCGCGGGGCCGGGTGCCTCAGGGAGGATCGGGATCCGCCTTTTCACCGTGCGCGCCTGCACCAACAGGATCGGCGCTGCGGCAAGGGCGAGCGGCCTGGTCCAGTTGCGGAGCCTCCCCGGGGAAATGTGCCCTATCCGCCGTCGGTACCGGGCTGGCACACCCCGCGCCGTACGACCTCTGCCGCTGTGTCGGCGGCGGTCCACGGGATGGTGGGGGCCTCTGCGGTGCCAGTGATGGTGACCGGTGCCGCAGCGGCGATCGCCGCGAGCTGCTTGCCCAGCTGCAATGCCAGCACCGCGTTGGCCGCGGAGTTGTTCAGGGCCACGACGACGGTGAGCCCGGACTCCGGATCAGTGAGCATTGACACCATGTACCCGGGGATGTCGCCTGTGGCCCCGAGCAGGGGGCCGGTCTTGTCGAGACCCAGACCCCAACCGTTGCCTTCCGGGGTCTTGTCGCTGAACGGGACGAGCTCCATCTGTTCCTGGTGCGCCTTGTCCGAGAGCACGGATCCGCGTGACAGGGCTTCCACAAAAGTCTTCGAGTCGTCAAGGGTGGAGATGACCCCTCCGGCGACTCCGAACATCGAATTCGACAGGCTGGTGACATTGGTCGGCGCATCGCAGATCGGGGCACCCTTGGCATCCACCTCGAAGGCGAGGCCCTCGGGGTGCTCGGTGGGGATCGAGAGGTCGTCAGCTGTCGGATAGGACGTGTTCGCCATTCCCAATGGTCCGAAGATGTATTCCTGATAGAGCTCCGGCCAGGTCTTCCCGGTGGCTGCCTTCAGCGCCATGCCGAGCAGGATGAACCCCGTGTTCGAGCTGGAGTACTTCGCTCCCGGCTCCCCGGTTCGATTGAGGGGCAAGCCCGAAGAAAGCAGTTCGAGCGGCGGCCAGATCCGTTCCGGATTGCTGACGAAGGCCTGCTTCAGCTGGGGCGTGTAATCGCCGATCCCGCTCGTGTTGTGGCACAACTGCCGAAACGTCATACCCTCGACACCCGGGGTGCCGGGCAGATACTTGTCGACGGTGTCGTCGATCGAAATGGTTCCCTGGTCGGCGACGGCCAGCATCACGGTGCACGTCATGGCCCGCGTTGCGGTGCCGATCCGAAAGTGCATGTCGGTGGTCACAGGCTTGCCACCGGTGCGGTCGGTTGCGCCGATGCCCGCTTCCCACGTTCCTGCCCACGGCGCCCACACGCCGGCCACAGCCCCGGATGCCCCGGCCGCGGCGACCGCGTTCGAAACGGCATCCTCCATCTGCGTCACCGTCTCCGGGGAGAATGCCCCGGCCGGCTTCGGTTTCGGGTCGGCGGCGGGTGCGTCACTCGCACTGCACGCGGACAGGCCCCCAATGAGTCCGGCGGCAAGCATCAACGACAGCAGCCGCGTGGATCTCCGGGTCGCTCTCCCCATGCCTGCCCCACTCCTTGACTCAGTGCCACCATTGTGGCGCACAGAGGATTCTACGTCAGATGTCCCGGGGAAGTTCCATGAACCGCTTCACATCGCTGTCGATGATGATGTCGGCCGGCTTGATCGGCCGGGTCAGGTAGAGCCCGTCCAAGGTGGTCACACGACTGAGCGCCACGTAGGTCTGGCCGGGGCTGAAGACGCGTGAGCCGAGGTCCACGATCGCTTTGTCGTAGGTCTGCCCCTGCGACTTGTGAATGGTCACCGCCCACGCCAGGCGCAGCGGAAATTGCGTGAACTCACCGATCACGTCTTTACTGAGCTTCTTTGTGGCCGGGGAGTAGCTGTATTTGTGCTTCTCCCAGATGACCGGATCCACTTCGTGCACATCGCCGTCGATCTCGACGAAGACCGATCCCCGGATCTTGGAGACACGCCCGATGGTGCCGTTCACCCAGCGCTGCTCCGAGTCGTTGCGCAGAAACATCACCTGTGCGCCGACCTTCAATTCGAGCACCTCGTCGGCCGGAAGAGCCCGCCCACCGAAGTCGCCACTCACCTCGGCCACCGACTTCAGCGACCTTCCGGGGAGTTCTGCCAACGCCCTGACGTTGATGCGTGCCACCGCGTCGTTGCGGGTGGCCAGGGTGATCGTGCCATCTGTGGGGGCCGGGCGGGCGCCGGCCTCGTTGAGTCTGTGGGCGATCTCGGCGGTGACCACGCCGTGGCGAACCGCGGTGAGCATCGCCTTGAACTCATCATCGCGCTGGCGGTGGATCTCGGTCAACTCCACCACATTCAGTGGTGCGTCCTGCCAGACGAGGGCATCGAAGAACCACAGGGAGCGGTACCGGTCCGCATAGTAGGCACGCTCGTCGGGGCCACCGGGCACCGGCGCCAATTGGTAGGGATCCCCGAACAGGATCACCTGCACGCCGCCGAAAGGAATCTCCTTGCCCCGAGCCTTTCGCAGGCTGCGATCGATGGCATCCATCAAATCGGCGTGCACCATGGAGACCTCGTCGATCACCAGCGTGTCAATACTGTTCAAAAGGCTGCGCAGTTCCCGGGTCTGGTCGATCTCCTGGTCGGCGATCACCCCGATCGGCAGCCGAAAGAGCGAGTGGATGGTCTGGCCGCCCACATTCAGTGCGGCCACCCCGGTCGGCGCGCAGATCACGATCTGCTTCTCCGTGTTCCAGGCGAGGTGCCCCAACAGCGTGGACTTGCCGGTGCCCGCACGGCCGGTGACGAAGAAGTTGTCCCGCGAATGCTCGATCCGGTCGTAGATGGCGGCCTGTTCGGGGGAGAGATTGGGCCGGGTCATCCCGTTCACTTTACAGCGTCTACCCATAGGCCGCGCCCTAGGATGAAGCCTATGATCGACGACTCAGGCACGATTCCCGGCCCCGCCGTGAACCTCGTCTCGAGCCCCGAGCCGAACGGCGATGGTGATCCCGCCGAAGATGGTGCGGCCGAAGACAGTGCGGCGCCGCTCGATCCGACGCCCGACGTGGCCCGGCGATCCGGCGGCCTACTGGTTCCGCTCCTCGTCTGGACGATGGTGGCAGTGTTGCTCGCCCTTGCCGCCGCTGCGGCCGTTGGTTCGGTGAACCGCACCGTCTATGGCGCCGCCGATTTCGTGCACGAGTATCTGAATGCGCTCAACCGGCACGACGCCGATGCGGCCCTTGCGTTTCCGGGTGTCGACCTCAACCCCACCGAGGCGGTTGCGGCTGGGTTGCCGGCCGACGCCGCCCGGGTGCTGTTACGCAGTTCAATGACGGCGAATATCCAAGAGATCGAGGTGGTCGGTGACGAGGTGTCGGCCGACGGCACCCATCTGGTCACGATGAGCTATCGACTGGATTCGTCGCAAGACCTTCGAACCAGCAGTTACCGAGTCGAAGCCACCGAACCCAGGCTCGGCCTGTTCAACACCTGGACCTTCACCACCAGCCCGCTGGCCGCGGTGAACCTCACGGTGCTGCACGAGAACATCTTTGAGGTGAACGGCCTCCTGCTCGACACCCGCACCACCCATCCCGAACAGCCCGCCGGTTTTCTGAGCGCCGCCGACTACCTGGTCTTCAGCCCCGGTCACTACACGTTCTCGCACGAATCGCGATTGCTGTCCGCGGCTCCCGTGTCGACAGTGGTGACTGAACCCGGGAGCACGACCGAGGTGGAAGTTGACGCCGCCGCAAACGACGAGTTCGTGAACGCCGTACAGGCCGAGGTGAACGAATATCTTGATGCCTGCGCCAAGCAAGAGGTGTTGCAGCCGGCCGGATGCCCGTTCGGCCACTTCATCGAGAACCGGCTGATCGGGTTGCCGTCCTGGAGCATCAGCACCTACCCGCCGGTGAGCCTCACCCCGGGTGAGCACCGCTGGGAGATGGACGCGACGGGTGGGCAGGCCCGTCTGCGCGGTGAGGTGCTGTCGCTCTTCGACGGAACGGTCAGCGAACTCGATGCCACGATCGACTTCACGATCAGCCTCACCGCGTCCATTCGCCCGGACGGGTCGCTCGACATCCGGGTGGTGTGAGCCGCCGGCCTGAAACCAGCCGGCGTCGGCACGTTGTCGTGGGCCAGATTGTGTGAACCTGTGACTCGAGCCGCCAGCAGCGGACGCCACGACAGCGTCAGCGGACCGGGGTGTTCTGATCCCGCTCGGCCAGGCGAGCGAGTTGCTCGTTGTACGCCTTGAGCTCGGCGTCTTCGTTTCGATCTGCCCGTCGGTCGAGGCGCTTCGACTCCTTGGCATCGCTGCGACTCCACATCGCGACCACGATGATCGACAGGATCATCGTCGGAATCTCCCCCACACTCCAGGCGATACCACCCGCGTTCTGCTGGTCGATGATCGCACTGTCTCCCCAGGGTCTGCCCATCGCCCCATACCAGTCGGCGATCAGCAGTCCGGTTCCGTTCATCATGGCCACCCCGAACCAGGCGTGGAACGCCATGGTGCCCACCAGGAGCATGACCCGGAACGGGTAGGAGAGCCTGTACGGCACGGGATCGATCCCGATGAGCGATTGCACGAAGAGATACCCGGCGAGAAGAAAGTGGATGATCATCCACTGATGGCCGATATGCGTCGACATCGCCCAGCGGAACAGCGGCGTGTAGTAGAACGCCCACAGCGAGCTCACGAAGATGACGGCTGCCACGATCGGGTTCGCCACGAAATTCGCGAAACGGGAGTGCACCGCCCACAGCACCCATTCCCGCACTCCCATGGAGCCGTCGGAACGTTTGGCCACAGACCGCATGATCAGGGTCACCGGTGCCCCGGGGACCAACAGCACGGGTACCACCATGCCCAGCGCCATATGGCCCAGCATGTGACTGGACATGAGGTACTTCTGGTACGCATTCACACCACCGTTGGTGATGTAGAAGAGCACGAGCAACCCGAGTATCCAGGAAATGGTGCGAAGAACCGGCCAATGGTCGCCCCTCGTCTTCATGCGTCGCACACCCAGCAGGTAGAAGAAGATTCCGAAGGCGCAGATGAGCATCCACGCGAGATCGAAGCGCCACTCGGTGAGGTACCGCATCGGGGTGAGTTCCGGCGGAAGTGGGTCACCGGTGAGCACCTGCGCGGCGGTGCGCGTCGGGCTCAGCTCCTGACTGATCGGTGTCTGCGTACGCGCCAGACCCGCTGCAATTCCTGTGGCAACCCCCATGAATGCCAGCTCCACCGTGACCAGCCACCAGAATGGTGAGCCGAGCGGTTTCTGGCTGCGCCGCATTGCGGCAATGAAGTATTGGCGGTGGATGACACCGAAGAAGCCGAGCACGATGAGCACGCTCGACTTGGCGAGCACGAGCACACCGTAGGGGGTGAACAGGTTCGCCAGGACACCGACCCGCAGTTCGGCACTGACGAACCCGGAGATGGCGATGAGGATGAAACTCAGAAGTGCGATCGACGAATAGCGTTCGATGACGGGGATGACCCGCTGGGCACCGAGTGACTTGCGGATGAGAATGAGCGTGAGCAGCCCACCGATCCAGGTCGCCGCGAAAACCAGATGCAGGCCGAGGCCCGTAACGGCCGCGTCGTGCCCCGAGGCACCGGCGGCATGGCCCTGCTCGGCCATCGGCCACAGGGAGAACAACGCCAAACCGGTCACGAAGGCGAGAGCGATCTGGTTGCGAACGGCAAAGCAGAGAACCGTCACGACCGCTGCGATCAGGGTGGTGGCCAGCCAGGCCTGACCGACCGCAATCTCGGTCAAGAACTGGCCGAACTTGGCGCCGAAGTCGTTGTCGAAGCTGAGCGCAACTCCCGAGATGTTCAGGAAGGTGAAGAACGCGACCGCGCCCGACGACACGGTGAAGAGCGCAGCCGAGCCCGCAGCGACATCGAGCGCCCGATCGAACTCGGGCTGCTTCGGGCTGAGTGCGAAACAGGCGAACACCAGGGCACCGATCGTGCCGGCGACGCCGAGGTTGACCACGAGCTTGGCGATGGGCAGACCAAACCGCACCGCGGCGCCGGGATCTGCCAACAACTGTGCGTTGGCGGCACCGCCGAAAGCGAGGGCCCAGATGAGCGAGAGCACCGCAACCACAAGCAAGCCGGCGGGCGCGAGGATGCTGAGGACTCTGGGCACTGATGAACCTTATCCTGCCTGGTTGGGCAAACACCGAGTGCTGGCATCCGCCCCCACTTCACTGCAATAGGGCGACACGGTGGGCGAAATTGTGCTCAGGACCGGCGGAGGGAACGAAACAGGGGACCCCTGCCGTGAGGCGGGAATCCCCTGCTGAGAACGTGAGTGGCCGAACAGGGCCACGCGCTCAATCCATGACGAAGACTACTTGGCAGCTGCCTTGAGCTTCGAGCCGGCGCTGATCTTCACACCGTGACCGGCGGCGATCTGGATGGCCTCACCGGTCTGCGGGTTGCGACCGGTACGAGCGGCACGCGAGGTGCGCTCAACGGAGAGCCAGCCGGGGATGCTGACCTTGACGTCGTTCGAAACCGAATCGGCGAGCTTGTTGAACAGGGCATCGAACACGCTCGAAACCACGGCCTGGCTCTGCCCGGAATCGGCAGCTACTGCGGCAACGAGCTCTGTCTTGTTGAGTGACTTGTCAGCCATTGAGTGTCCTCCTCGGACGTTGTGCTGTTGATACAGCTATCTGCAGTGAACTTGAGACATGACTTCTTCTCAAGAACCGGCCGTGTCTCGGCCGTTGGTCAATTTACCAGCTTGACTTGGTAATACCGGGCAACTCGCCCCGGTGCGCCATATCGCGGAAGCGTACCCGCGAAATGCCGAACTTGGTGAGCATACCGCGGGGACGACCGTCAACGGCGTCGCGGCTGCGCAGGCGAACCGGCGACGCGTTGCGCGGAAGCTTCTGCAGGCCGACGCGGGCCGCCTCGCGGGACTCGTCGGTGCCGTTCGGGTCGACGAGCGCCTTCTTCAGTTCGAGACGCTTCTCGGCGTAGCGGGCCACAATGACCTTGCGCTGCTCGTTACGTGCAATCTTGCTCTTCTTGGCCATGCTTAGCGCTCCTCGCGGAATTCGACGTGCTTGCGTACGACGGGGTCGTACTTCTTCAACACGAGACGATCAGGGTTGTTGCGGCGGTTCTTCTTGGTCACGTAGGTGTACCCGGTGCCGGCGGTGGAACGAAGCTTGATGATCGGACGAATGTCCTGTGCCTTGGCCATTAGATCTTCTCCCCACGAGCAAGTAGGTCCTTGACCACGGACTCGATTCCGCGGGCATCGATCGTCTTGATGCCCTTCACCGAAAGCGTGAGCGTGACGTTGCGACGCAACGAAGGAACGAAATAGGTCTTCTTCTGCACGTTCGGGTCGAAACGCCGCTTGGTGCGGCGGTGCGAGTGCGAAATGCTGTGCCCGAAGCCTGGAACGGCCCCGGTCACCTGGCAGGTTGCTGCCATGGACTTCTCCTTATTAGTTACCGTAGGGGAAACTGCCCTACCCAAGATTTCTTGTCGGCGCGCACGAAACCATTCGATGATGAAGAAGGGAGTCTGCGCACAGGGCGAGTGTGGATACCACTCAGCCAGCGTTCAATGATATGCGTTGACGGAGTGCGCCGCAACCTGGTGGCACGGGGCCACTCCCGGTCAGAGCTGCCGGCACCGGTGAAACCTGCCGTCCGGCCCGGACGAGACGCCCGGATTGACAGCGGTATCAACCACTGGATCAAGGGTCTGCCCGGGTATCCCCGGCTAACGGGTGGTGCTCGCCGGAACACGAGGTGTCGTGCGCCTGACACCTCTGCGTGTTCTCACTGCCTGGATGACGCGGCAGACCACGTAGATCAGGAACGAGACCGTGGTCACGTAGGGACTGATCGGAATGGACGCGCCCAGCGCCAGCATGATGCCGCCGACCAGGGATACGACCGCGAAGATGACGCTCAACACCGGCACCAGCACGGGAGAGCTGGTCACGCGCATGGCCGCAGCGGCCGGCGTCACCAGGATGGAGAGCACCAGAAGCGCCCCGACGATCTGCACCGACACGGCGACGGCCAATCCGAGCAGCAATACGAAGACGACGGAGAGAACACCCGTGGGCACCCCGCGCGACGCCGCCACATTGGCGTCGACGCTCGCGAAGGTGAGTGGCCGCCAGATCAGCAGCAGCCCGATGATCACGATCACGGAGATCACCGCCAGCGAGCCGAGCTGTGGGTTGTCGACGGCCACTATCTGCCCGGTGAGCAGCCCGAACTTGTTAGCGGTGCGTCCCGGATACAAGGAGAGGGCGAGGATCCCGAGGCCGAGTCCGAACGGCATCAGTACGGCGATGATCGAGTTGCGATCGCGAGCCCGGGTGCCGAGCACCCCGATCAGGAGCGCGGCCACCAGGGAGCCGATCAGCGAGCCCTGCACCACTCCCACGCCGAACAGGAGGCCGGCCGCTGCGCCCGCAAACGACAGCTCACTGATGCCGTGAACTGCGAATGCCATATCCCGGCTCATCACGAAAACGCCGATCAAACCCCCCACGACCCCGAGGATCGCTCCGGCGATCAGGGAGTTCCGCAACAGACCCAGCAGCTCGGCATAATCCTGAAAGTTGAAGATCTGTGCCCAGAAGTCTGTCGATTCAAGGATCATCGGCCCATCACCGCCGGGTCGTCATCGTCGGTGTCACCATGCGCGTGGTGCACCTCATACGGATTGTCCGGGTGCGTGTGGGCCCCATCAGGTGTGCCCACGACGACCACCCGGTCGCCGGTGTGGATCACCTCGACCGGGGACTGGTACAGCTCACTGAGCACCTCGGAATCGAGCACTTCGGTGGGGGTGCCGATGCGGAACTGGCCGCCCGCCAGGTACAGGATGCGGTCGACCATGCCCAGGATGGGATTGACGTCGTGCGTGACGAACAGCACGCCGAGGTTGCGCCGAGTGCGCTGGGCGTCTATCAACTCGGTGATCGAGCGCTGATGGCGCAGATCGAGCGAGATCAATGGTTCGTCACAGAGCAGCACCTCCGGCTCGGCCGCTATCGCCTGCGCCACCCGAACCCGTTGTTGCTCGCCTCCGGAGAGTTGTGAAATGGGCACGTCGCCCAGTGCCGTTGCGCCCACGTCGGCGAGAAGCCTGTCGACTCGGTCACGTTTGCCGGCGCTCGGCCACGGAAACCCGAACCTGTGTCCATCGATGCCGAGCCCGACGAGATCGCGCGCACGCAGGGGGGTGCCGTCGTCGGCGAGTTTCTGCTGCGGAATGTATCCGATGCGGTGATTCCCGCGCCGAAGCGGTTGCCCCAGGACGTGGGCGCTCCCCGCGGTCAGTGGTTGCAGGCCGAGCAGAACCTTGAGCAGGCTGGTCTTTCCCGATCCGTTCGAGCCGAGAACGGCCACGAACTCACCGCGCGCGACATCGAGGTCGAGCCCGCTCCAAAGGGTGCGTCCGCCGAAGCGCAGGGTCGCATCGCGCAGTTGCACCACAGGAGTCGTGATCGTCGGTGGCTTCATGGTCAGCGTCCCAGGGCTGTGGCCAGGCCAGAGACGTTGTCGGCCATCCAGCCGAGATAGTCTGTGCCTACCGGCAGCGTCTCGGTCATGGCCACCACGGGCACCGCTGCCTCGTTCGCGGCCTTCAACACCTGCTCGGTCTGCGCGTTGCTCGTCTGTTCGTTGTAGACGACGACGGCAACCTGACCGGAGGACACCAATTGCAATACATCCTTCAACACGACCGGTGACACGTCAGTGCCGTCCTCCATGGCCCGCGCGAAGGCGGCCGGGGTCTTGTTGAGAAGACCGGCAGCCTGGGTGAGGTACAGGGGCAACGGTTCGGTGACCAGAACGCCGGCCCCGTCGGACAGTGCTGCAATCTGCGCGGTCCGCTCTTCGAGCGCGGTGACTCCCGCCAGGAAGGTGTCGCCCCTGGTCGAGAAGTCTGCCTTGTGCTCGGGTACGAGCGTCGAATACTCGTCGACGAGCGCCTGGGCGAGTGCGGCCATGGTGGGCAAGTCGTACCACAGGTGCTCATTGAAGTCTGTGGCCGATTGGTCCAGTCGGGGCGCGGCCAGTTCAGCCACGACCAGGCGGGCCGCCGTGCTGTCTCCGAGTGCGCCCAGCATGGTGTCGACGAACGGATCGTAGCCGGCGCCATTCTCGATCACGACCTGGGCCTTCGAGAGGGCGAGTTGGCTTCGCGCGTCAGCCTCGAACTCATGCGGATCCTGGTTCGGGTTATCGATGATCGAAGTGACCGAGACCAGGTCACCACCGATCTGGGCGGCGATGTCGCCGTAGACGTCGGTGGAGGCAACCACGGCGATGGTGCCCGAAGGGGATGGTTGTGGAGCTTCCGCAGCGCACCCAACCAGGGCGAGCAGGCTGGTGGCGGCCAGGGCTGCTCCGAGTAGCGTTCTGTTCATGTCGAACAATCTAAGGACGCGTGTTGCGTCCGGCATAGAATCGGCTGCACCGAAGACTTTCGGCACCACCAAACCCTAAACGCTATTGACAATCATTGTCAAAAAGGAGTGCGTCGGCGTACAGCGATGGTCGCACAGCTGTCATGCAGAGATGCAACGATGCCCGCACCGATGGGTGCGGGCATCGAATGCTACGTGACGTGCAGAGCTATTTGGTCAGGCTGTCGACCCAGTCCTGGTTCTCAGCCATCCAGTCCTTGACGATCGGCGAGTAGTCGTTGATCTCTTCGCCCGTGTTGAACATCACGTTCTCCAGCGAGAAGAGCAGGTCGGAATCCATGCGGAAGTTTTCGAGCCACCCCTTCACCTCGGGGAAGCTGTCGGGGAACTCGAGGTTCGTCACCGTGTGGATGCCTTCGGCGTCACCGAGAGCGCCCTTGGGGTCTTCGAGGTCGCGGATCGCGTACTCGTCGTAGGCCCAGTGCGGACGCCACAGGGTCACCGCGACGTTGTCACCGGCGGCAATTGCCGAAGACAGCTCGGCCAGCATTGCTGGCGTCGACGAGGTGATGTAGTCGACCTTGTCCATTCCGTACTGCGGGATGACCTGCTCGGTGGTGGCCTTGTTCAGACCCGAACCCTGCTCGATTCCGACCAGGCGGTTGTCGAACGCGTCGGCGTTTGCGGCAAACTCGTCGAGTGAGGTGATCGGGGAGTCGTCGTTCACCGCGATGGTGAGCTTGGCGTCATCATTCCAGCTGCCGAGGTCGACCAGCTTGTCGCCGAATTCCTCCATGTATTCGGCGTGAGTGCCGGGCAGCCAGGTGTCAAAGTTCACGTCGTAGTCGCTCGTTGAGACTCCGGCGAAGACCGGGCCGGCGTCGGCGTACTGGAGGTCGACGTTGTAGCCCTTATCCTCCAGGATGTTCTTCCACAGGTACGAGACGGCCTCGCCCTCGGGCCAGCCGTTGAACACACCAATGGTGATGTCCCCCGAACCCTCTGCCGCCGGGGTGTCGCCACCCCCACCGCCGCTGCCACCGGAGGCGCAGGCGGTGAGGCCGAGAACTCCGATCGCTCCGATGGCTGCCAGGGAGATCAGGCGCTTCGTCATTTTCATTGTGTCTACCTTTCTGTCGCCGCGACAGGCGCGACGGGATTGGCTGTTGTGGTGAATTTTTCTGTTGTGAGCCGGTTGGCGCGAATGGTGTCGGCATCCGGCCGCGACCACGTTCGCGTCGCCTAGCCGATCGAGATCGGCTGGCGCTGTTCTGTGACTTTCGCCTCCTCCCGGTCGAGTTCGGTGGCGGACGTGTCGGGGCCCCGCCGGCTCGGAGTCTTCTTGCTGCGGATGCCGCGGCGCGGGCTCTTCTTCTGCGCGAACGATGCGGTGATGCGATCCAGGAATATTGCGATGATCACCACGGCGAGGCCGGCTTCAGCACCGAGGCCGATGTTCAGGGAGTTCAGGCTTCCGACGATTTCCTTACCGAGACCGGGCGCGCCGACCATTCCGGCGATGACCACCATCGACAGCGACAGCATGATGATCTGGTTGATGCCGGCCATGATCGACGGCAGGGCCAACGGGAACTGGATCTGTCGCAGCACGCGCCACGGCGAGGCACCGAACGCCTGGCCGGCTTCGATGACCTCTTTGTCGACACCACGGATGCCGAGCTCGGTGAGCCTGACGCCGGGGGCGAGCGCGAACAGAATCGTCGCAACGATGCCGGGCACCACACCGACCCGGAACAGGATGACCGCTGGGATCAGGTAGACGAAGGCAGGCATGGTCTGAAGAAAGTCCAGAATGGGCCGGATGATGGTGCTCGCCAGCTGTGACCGCGCGGCGAGGATTCCGACCGGGATGCTGATCACAATCGCGATCAGGCTCGCGACGATCACCAGGGCCATCGTGTTCATCGCGTTCGTCCACTGGTTCACACTCACGATGAAGAGAAAACCGATGATCGTGCCGATGACCATGCGCCACCCGCGGGTGAGGTAGGCAAAGACGGCGGCGATCAGGATGATGACCAGCGCAGGAGGTGTCGCCAGGAGAAAGTCGACCCCCTGGTACATCCCCTTGAAGATGACGCTGATCACATCGAAGAAGGCGGAGAATGTCTGGGTGATGTAGTCGACGGCAACCTTGACCCAGTCGCCGAACGGAAGACGAAAATCATTGAAGAAGTTCACAGTGTGCTCCCTCCTGCCTCGGCCGGGACGTTGTTGGGCAGGTGCTCCGACTCGGCGAGGGCTTCAGTCATGGTCTCTGCGGCTATCTGGCCCTGCGGCTCAATCACCGGCACTGCCTGGGTGGTAGTGGGCACATTGCCCAGGGCGGCCAAGAGGGTGACCCGGGGGATGACACCCAACAGTCGATCGCTTTCGTCGACGACGGCGAGCGGCAAGGGGCTCCCCACAGCCATCTCGAACAGGTCGGTCAGCGGGGCGTCGCCGGTGACGGACGCGTAGTTCTTGTTGATCGCCGTGGAAAGATTCGCGTCTCCGGCCTTCACCAGCTTCATCACGTCCTTGTCGCGCACCACGCCCTGCAAACGGCGTCCCTGCCCGATCACGAACGCCGCAGCGGTCTGCAGGTCGCGCATGGTCCGCAGCGCGGCACGGGGACCCTGCGCCACCTGCACAACCGACAACGCGGGCTCCATCACGCTGCTGGCGGTGAGGACACGGGCCCGGTCGACATCTTGCACGAACTGGGCCACGTAGTCGTTGGCCGGGTCAGTGAGGATCTCCTCGGGGCTTCCCACCTGCACGATGCGGCCATCGCGCATGACCGCGATGCGGTCGCCGAGAAACATGGCTTCGTTCAGGTCATGCGTGATGAAGATGATCGTCTTGCCGAGCTCGGCCTGCAGTTCGACCAACTGCTCCTGCATCTCACGTCGGATGAGGGGGTCGAGAGCCGAGAACGCCTCGTCCATCAGCAGGATGTCGGTCTTGGTGGCCAGGGCTCGACCGAGGCCGACGCGCTGCTGCATGCCGCCCGAGAGTTCTCCGGGCAGATTGTCCTCCCAGCCGGCGAGTCCGACCAGACGGATGATGGTGCGGGCCTGCTCGAGGCGCTCCGCCTTCGCAATCCCCTGGATCTCGAGCCCGTAGGCGACATTGTCACTCACGGTGCGGTGCGGGAGCAGGGCGAAGTGTTGGAACACCATCGACACGTGGCCGCGCCGCACCTCGCGCAGCTGGGCAGCGGACACACCACTGATCGGCTTGCCCTGGATCGTGACCTGGCCAGCCGAGGGCTCGAGCAGCCCGTTCAGCATTCGGATCAGCGTCGACTTTCCGGAACCGGACAGCCCCATCACGACGAAGATCTCACCCGCGTGCACCTCGAAGGAGGCATCGATCACGGCAGCGGTGCCAAGGCTGCCCAACTCGTCGCGGGATGCTCCGGCTTCGAGGCGGCGCACGGCTTCCTGCTGACGGCGGCCGAAGACCTTGTACAGGCCGGTCGCTTTCACCGCAACGGTATCGGATGCGGGGCCGGAAGCAGAGGAGTTCTGGGTGCTTGTCTGGGTGGTTGCCGGGGCGGTCATTGCATCTCCGGGGCGCTCATAATCGGTAATGGTCTGGTCGGACAACATGGTGTCTCCGCGTGCGCACGCCGCATTTCAGGCGCGTCTGATCGCAGCTTTCGTTTCTCGGCCGGGTCGGCGGCGATCGCAGAAAACCACCTCAAGCGCTGACGAATCGTGCATCCACGCGATATGGGTTGTCGGCCGATGCCGCCATGGGGCAGCACCAAACGCCACCAGACCATACGTCCGGACCCGAATTGTTCATGGGCCCGATCGCGGACTGGGTTGATACGGGTCTAGAAGACCGTCGATCAGGTTAGTAGTCTTCGTGCGAACGTGCCACCCCAGAACCATGGGAATCGCGCAGTTTACGGGCGCGGGCGCAGCGCGATCGTTGCCATGGTGGGGATGGACCGGGAACGGGTTTGTTACCGGTTCGTTACGTGCCGGATCCGAATTCGGGGCGTTCCCGGACCCAATATCAGGTTGGCCATCCTGCCGTCAGGCCTGTCCGAGATCAGTCGAGCAGCAGCGCGGGTTCTTCGATGATCGAGGCCACATCGGCCAGGAACCGGCTGGCCACATCACCATCGACAGCGCGGTGGTCGAAGCTGCCGCCGATGGTGGTCACGTACCGGGGGCGCACCTCGCCGTCGACCACCCATGGCTTCTGTTTGATCGTGCCGAGCGCAACGATTGCGGCCTCGCCGGCGTTCAGGATCGGCGTGCCGGTGTCCATGCCGAACACCCCGATGTTGGTGATGGTGATGGTGCCGTTCGCCATGTCGGCGGGCGTGGTCTTGCCGTCGCGCGCCGCGAGCGTGAGCTGCTCCAGCGACTTCGCCAATTCGAGCAGGCTCATTGACTGGGCCTCTTTGACGTTCGGCACGATCAGTCCGCGCGGCGTGGCTGCGGCGATGCCGAGGTTGACGTAGTGGCGCACGATGATCTCATCCTCGGTGAACGCCGAGTTCGCGGTCGGGTTGCGCCTGACCGCCCAGATGATCGCCCGCGCCATGATCAACAGTGGGGAGACCCTCACCCCGGCGAAGTCGGACGAGTTCTTGAGCCTCTTGACGAACTCCATCGTGCGCGTGGCGTCGACGTCGACGAAGACACTCACGTGCGGTGCGCTGAAGGCACTCTGGCTCATCGCCTTCGCCACCTGTTTGCGCACGCCTTTGACTGGGATGCGCGTCTCGCGGTCGTTCGCCGCCGGCGGCGTCTGAACGTTGCGGAACAGGCTCGCCTGGTTGGAGTGCCGCACGATGTCGTCGCGGGTGATCTCGCCTGCGACGCCGGTGGGGCTCACCTCGTGCAGGTCGATGCCGAGATCTCTCGCCATCTTTCGAACAGGAGGCTTCGCGATCACATTGCCCGGGGCGACGACCGGGACCGGCGGCCGAGACGGACCCCCGCGGCGCCTGGTCGGTACATCTCCGGAGACTCCATAACCGACCAGCACAGCACCCGGCTTGTCCTCGGGCTCGCGCGACACGCTGTCGGCGGTGTCGCGCGCCGTGGCCTCTGCGTCGCTCTGCGGCGTAGTATCCGGCGCCGTATCCGACGCGTTGCTCGGCTCAATGACGGTGATGATCGGTGTGCCGACGTCGACCGTCTGTCCCTCGTCGACCAGAAGGGCCTCCACAACACCGGCGAACGGGCTGGGCAGTTCCACCAACGACTTGGCGGTCTCGATCTCGACCAGGACCTGGTTCACGGCCACGGTGTCCCCCGGCTTCACCTTCCAGCCGACGATCTCGGCCTCGGTCAGGCCCTCCCCGACGTCGGGGAGCAGAAACTGGGATGCGCTCATGTCTGGTCAATACCTCTCAGTGGGGCCACACGGGATCAATACGCCAACGACCGGTCGACGGCTTCGAGAATGCGGTCGGCATCGGGCAGGTACAGAGTCTCCAATTTCGCCGGCGGGAATGGAACGTCGAAACCGCTCACTCTGAGCACGGGAGCCTGCAGTGCGTAGAAGGCGCGCTCGGCAACGGTCGCGGCGATCTCCGAGCCGATGCTGACCGAGCCGGGTGCCTCCTGCGCAACCACCAACCTCCCGGTCTTCTGCACCGAGGCGAGGATGGGGCCGTAGTCGATCGGCGACAGCGAGCGCAGATCGATCACCTCGATGCTCGTGCCCTCGGTGGCGGCCACTTTTGCTGCCTGCAGCAGCACGCTGACCATCGCGCCGTGGCCGACCACGGTGACGTCGTCACCGGTCTGCACCACCCGTGCCTGGTGAAGGCCGGCAGCGGAACTCTCGAAGTTCACCTCACCCTTGGGCCAGTAGCGGCTCTTCGGTTCGAAGAACAGCACCGGGTCGTTGGATCGGATGGCTTCCTGGATCATCCAATACGCGTCATTCGGGGTGCTCGGGCTGACGAGGCGCAGCCCGGGGGTGTGCGCGAAGTATGCCTCCGGGCTCTCCTGGTGGTGCTCGATCGCGCCGATGTGGCCACCATAGGGAACCCGGATCACGATGGGCATCGTCATCTGGCCCTCGTGCCGGTTGCGCATCTTCGCCAGTTGGGTGGTGATCTGGTCGAAGGCCGGAAAGATGAAGCCGTCGAACTGGATCTCGATCACGGGCCGGTACCCGCGCATCGCCATGCCGATCGCCGTGCCGACGATTCCGGATTCTGCCAACGGGGTGTCGCGTACCCGGAGGTCGCCGAACTCGGCCTGCAGCCCCTCGGTCACCCGGAAGACCCCGCCCAGGGGGCCGATGTCCTCACCCATCAACAGAACCTTGGGGTCGTCGATGAGCGCCTGGCGTAGCCCGGCATTCAGTGCTCTTGCCATCGGCAGCACGGTCGTTTCGCTCATTCGCCGCTCACGAACGATGCCTCGTAGGCGCTGAGCCATGCGCTCTGCTCGGCCATCATCGGATGCGGTTCGGCGTACACATGGTCGAACATCTTCGCGGTGGGTGGGGGGCCGAGTGCCACCGTGCGGCGGCGGATGTCTGCGGCGAAGTCTGCCGCCTCATCCTCGACCCCTGCGAAGAACGCAGCCGAAGCTCCCCGGCCCTCGAGCCAGGTGCGCATCCGGGCGATCGGGTCGCGGGCGATCCACGATTCCAACTCACTCGCCGTGCGGTACTTGCTCGGATCGTCGGAGGTGGTGTGGGCACCGACGCGGTAGGTGAGCGCCTCGACCAGCGCAGGACCCTGCCCGGCCCGGGCATCATCGAGCAGCTTCGCGGTCACGGCGTAACTGGCCAGAACGTCGTTGCCGTCCACGCGCACCCCGGGCATCCCGAATCCGTCTGCCCGACGGTACAGCGGTGTGCGTGACTGCCGGGTGACCGGCACGGAGATTGCCCAGTGGTTATTCTGCAGGAAGAAGACCTGCGGGCTCTGGTAGCTGGCAGCGAACACAAGCGCCTCGCTCACATCGCCCTGGCTGGAGGCGCCGTCTCCGAAGTACACCAGAACGGCCTCGTCGGTATCGGGGTTGGCCGTGTTCGTGGCCCCATCGAGTTGCATCGCCATGGCGTATCCGGTGGCGTGCAGGGTCTGGGTTCCGATCACCACGGAGTAGAGGTGGAAGTTGCCGTGTTCGGACGGGTTCCAGCCTCCGTGGCTGTTGCCGCGCATCATTTCGATCAGGCGCAGCAGGTCGACCCCGCGAATCATCGCCACCGCGTGCTCCCGGTAGGACGGAAAGATGTGGTCCTGCGGCTTGGCGGCATGACCCGAGCCGACCTGTGCGGCTTCTTGTCCACTTGACGGCGGCCACAATGCCAGCTGGCCGTTGCGCTGCAGGTTCGCGGCCTCACTGTCGAAGCGGCGCACCACCACCATGTCGCGGTAGAACCTCTGGTGGTCCTCGTCGGCCAACTTCTCGACGTAGGGCAGGTATGCCTCTGCCGACGCGCTTGGCTGGAATGTGCCCTCGGCGGTCAACAATTGAACCATCTGCTCTTCGGGGGGCGCCTCGGGGGCGGAACTCGGCATTGAACTAATCTAGTCGCCTCGCCGGGTGGCTCGCGGGCAGACCCCCCACAATCTCGGCCGCCGCTGCCAGTAGCTTCTCGACAGAAGCCTCTTCTCCGATGTTGACACGGATGCCCTCCGGGTGAAACGGTCGCACAATCAGTTGGTGCTCATCGAAGACCTGTGCGGCGTGCAGGGTTTCTTCTCCGGTGGCGAACCAGAAGAAGTTGCCGTGCGGTTTCGGGATGTTCCAGCCCTGGGCGATAAGTGCGTTCCATACCTGGTCACGCCGCATGATCAGCCGACCGACACGTTCCATGATTTCGTCGTCGTACTGCAGCGATACCTCCGCCGCCACCTGCGCGGCTTCTGTGACCGAGAGCGGGATGCCGGCCGACCGGGCGGCGTCCATGACCGGGACAGGTCCGATGCCGTAGCCCAGGCGCAGGCCTGCCAATCCGTAGGCCTTCGAGAAGGTGCGCAGGATCACCAGGTTCGGGTAGGTGCCGAGCAGTTGGCCGCCGTCCACGGCCTGCTCGTCTGTGACGAACTCGATGTACGCCTCGTCGAGGATCACCAGAAGGTCACTGGGCACCCGGGCCATGAACCGGGTGAACTCGTCGGCCGTGACGATGTTGCCGGTGGGGTTGTTGGGGCTGCAGACAATGATCACCCGAGTGCGGTCGGTGATCGAGGCGGCCATGGCATCCAGGTCGTGGCTGTGGTCGGGCCTGTTCGGGATCGGAACCGCGGTGGCGCCGGCGATGGTGACCAGGCCCGGGTAGGCCTCGAACGACCGCCACGAGTAGACCACCTCGTCGCCGATCTCGGCGGCTGCGGCGATCAATTGCGCGAGCAGGGAGACCGAGCCCGCACCGACGTGCACCTGGTCGAGGTCGACCCCGAACCGGGTGGCGAGCACTTGGCGCAGCCTGGTCGCCGAACTGTCGGGATATCGGTTGAACGAGTGCAGTTGTTGCACTGCCGCAAGCACCGCGGGCAAAGGCTCGAACGGATTCTCGTTCGACGACAGTTTGAAGAATTCTTCGGATGCCGCTTTGCCCTGCCGGTACGGCGGCAGTGCGGCGATCGTCGGGCGCAGTTTCACGGGGGCAGGCGTCTGGTTCACACCCCCGATCCTACCCAAGCGCCCTCGACCGGCCCCGGCGAACAGCGACATCGCCTCTAGCCCTGTGCGGCGAATCATTGTGTGGAATAGTGGTGTGATGGGACGCTTCTTGCTTTCGCTCATCGTCAACGCGGTCGCCCTGTGGTTGACCACACTCATCGTTTCGGGTGTCACTATCACCGCCTACGCCTCAGACACGTTTGCGATCATCGTCACCTACCTCATGGTCGCCCTCATCTTCGGTGTGGTCAACGGGGTGCTGGGCACCTTCATCCGAATCATCGCATTCCCCCTCTACGTGCTGACCCTTGGCCTGCTGGCCCTGATCGTGAACGCCGCACTGCTGATGCTGGTCAGCGGGATCAGCGACCTGATCGGCTTTGGACTGCACGTGGACGACTTCTTTTGGTCGGGGGTCTTCGGCGCGATCGTACTGGCGATCGTGAGTTGGCTGCTCGGGCTCTTCATTCGCCCGTTGACGCGCCGCAAGGTCTGAACCTCTCCTCGTCGGCTATGGGCCCCCCATCCGTTTCGCCCGCCACAGGCTGCGGGTGCCGTCGGAAGATGCGCTGAGCCGGCTCAGCAAGGAGGCGAAGTGGTCGAGACGGGCATCCGACACCTCGTCCAAAAGGGCGGCCGTATCACGGTAATGGTCCATCGAGTGGGCCGGAAGCCAGTCCCCGGCCGGCGGAACGCTGTCGGTGAACACCTGTCTCCTGACCAGTAGGCGAGGATTGTCGGCCAGGCCGACCCCGCCCAGCGCCGGGATCGGGTCGTCGAAGTGCTCGATGCCGATGGAGCGCACCGTTTCGGGCAACGGCAGTTGTCCGGTCGGCGAGCCGAACGTGAGCAAACCGATGTGTTCACCTCGGCCGAAGCGGTCGCTGGCTGCGACCGCGGCTGCGACCAGTCCGCCTTGGGAGTGGCCGACCAGAATGAGCGGATCCGTCGGGGCGATGCCGGCGGCATCCATGGCACGCATTGTTGCGGTCACCGAGCCGGCCTGCGCGCGGGCGATCGCACGCACGTTGGAGGTCATGTCCCAGGGTTCCGCCCCCGATTGCGACCCGGCATCGATGGTTCCGCCGACGTAGACCAGCCAGGAGGCAGTCCCGAAGTCGTCGAGGTAGCGCTCGATCGACACCTGCGGCTTTCCTGGCTGGGCCGGTGGGATGCGGGCAGCCAGCTCGGCGATCGATGTCGGCACGACAGCGGTGAGTAGCCCGGTGCGGTGCACGGCGATGGCGGATTCTCTCAAGCGGTCACCGGCCAGTATGGTCAGCAACGCGGCGCTGGCGCCCACCCCGATGTAGCCGAGACCCTCACCGCCGAGTGCAGCCTGGACGGCGTGTGGGAGTTTGCCCATCCCGGCCGCGGTGTCGTCGACCGAGGAGATGAGAACGCCGAGCATCGCGATGACGCGTGGATCACGCAGCATGCGCCGGGCAGTCTCGGCGTCTATCGGCCCAAACCCCGGCCCCGACTCCGGCCCAGCCCCAGTCGCAGTCGCAGTCCCAGTCCCAGTCCCAGGTTCTCCGGTTGCGCCACCTCGGACTGAGCGGCGTCGGCCACGGCGGTGGGTCAGCGCGAGCCGGGCGCCGACCGCTGCGCCACCGAAGACGGGGAGGAGGGCGGCGATCAGGTGCGGCAGCAGGAGCCCCAGCAGGTAGGCCGACTGTGCCGCGGTGAAGCGGGCAATGGACGTCGCCGCTCGTTCGGCAGCTCCGTAGCCTTCGGCGGCCCTGTCCAGACCGGAGGCCAGGTCTTTTGCCAGTGTGGACGCCCGCCTCAGCCAGTTCTCCGCGTCCAGCAGGTGCAGCTCAGGGCTCTCGCGACCCCAACTGGGTGCTGGGGCACCCTCGTAGCGATACGCCCAGACGATCTCGTCGGCGCAACCTGCCAGGCGACTCGACAGAAGCGCGGCCCTCGCGGCACATTCCACGAGTTCGCTTGAGGCAACGGTGGTGCTTCCTGCTCCACTCAGGATCAGGTCATCGCTCATGAGGCGACGTCGGATCTGGTTGTCTCGCCCGTCGGCCTCTCTGGGCTTACTGGGCTCACTGGGCTCACTGGGTTCACTGGGCTCACTGGGTTCACTGGGCTCACTGGGTTCACCGGGTTCACTGGGATCACCGGGTTCACTGGGATCACTGGGATCACCGGGCTAACCGGGCTAACCGGGTTCACTGGGCTCACTGCATTCAGTGAGTTCGCGGGGAGTGCCGAGACCACTGGGTTCACTGGATTCACTGGATTCCCTGCATTCATTGCTTTCACTGGGCACTCCAGGCAGACCTCAGCGCCTGGTCGACCGCCTCCACGGCCCGGTCGAGTGTGACCGAGGCGTGGCCGAGCATCCCCTCGAGCTCGACCAACTGATCGCTGTAGCGGCGTTGTGCCTCTGACCGCCAGTGCACCGGGTGCAGTGCCGGGAGGTCGGAGCGCCGAACCCTCCGCACCTGCGAGCGCACCTCGGCCACCCGGGAGCGCTGCCGGGCGAGCATCTGGATCTGTTCAGCCGCGTCGTTCGCCTGCCCCGTCCAATCCACCATATTTGACCCCTCCCTCCCGGTTTCGAGTCTTACGGGTTCGGGCACGCGCCACCGCTGATTTCCCCGATCCGTGCACAGGGGTGTCGCCGAGCCCGCTGCGGGGAGCGGTTGGAGAACCATTCGGTTTGATTCGCGCGCGGATTGATTCGCGCGGGTCTGGTTCCCGTGCGGCTCGACTCCGGCCACTCCTCGACTGCCGCACAGCCCGACTAGGAACCAGCCACAATGCTCTCAGCCGCGAAGCACCTTGTCACGGTGCACGCGATCAAAGTGCACCCTGTCACAGTGCACCCACTGTCACTGTGCACGCAATCAAAGTGCACCCGGTCACGATGCACCCCGTCACGTTGCGAGTGGTCCGGCAGCAGTCAATGAGCCGATGAGCGGCACCCTGTTTCCGGTCAGTGCTTGGCTTCGCGCAGGAACCGGGTGATCAGGGAGGCATCCTTCACACCGGGCGCACTCTCCACGCCGCTGGAGACATCCACCCCCCAGGGGGAAGCCGCCCGGATGGCTGCGGCGACGTTGTCGGGGCGAAGACCCCCCGCGAGCATCCACTGGCCGCTGAGCCTGCCGGCGAGCGCACTGTAGTCCCAACTCTCGCCCGAACCCGCCCTGGGCGCGTCGACCAGGAGAATGTGTTCGCCGAGCGCCCCGGTCTCGGGGCGTTCGACTGTGTTCGGAACGGCGCGGATCACTGTCTCAACCACGGGAAGAAGCCGGGCGATTTCCGCCGCGGTGCGGGTTCCGTGCACCTGGATCGTGTTCACGCGGGCCTCGGCGCTGTCGCGGAGCACCGTGTCGATTCCTTCGTCGCGGAAGACCCCCACTGTCATCACCCGGCCGGCGACCTGCTCAACGAGAACCCGAACCTGGGCGGCGCTGATCTGTCGTGGGCTCGGCGACATCACGAATCCGATCGCGTCGGCGCCCCCGTCGATCGCCGCTTCGATCGCTTCAGTGGTTCGCAGCCCACAGATCTTCACAAACACCATTCCCCCAGTCTCCCACCGCCGAGAGTGCCCCACCGCCCGCAGTCTCCCCCACCGGCGTCGTCACGGGCTGCGGCCGACGCGGGTCGCGGCGTCGCGGGTCAGCGGTATCCGCCAAATCTTGGGATGATTGATCCACGATGACTGTGCGCCCCGCAGCATCACGATGCGACGCCCCTCGAGAGGATCCCGACACCGATGACACCACTACCCGAGCAAGTGCTCAGCCCCCTCGATGGTCGCTACAAGCCGGTCGTGTCGGCTCTCGGCGAATACCTCTCCGAGGCCGGGCTCAACCGGGCCAGGGTTCAGGTGGAGGTGGAGTGGCTGATCCATCTGACGGGCAAGCGGATGTTCGGTTCCAGCCCCCTGTCCGACGACCAGATCGCCGCCCTGCGCCACCTGGTCACCGACTTCGGCCAGGCCGAGATCGATGAGCTCGCCGAACTCGAGGCCACCACCCGCCACGATGTCAAAGCGGTCGAGTATCTGGTTCGCCACCGCTTGGAGGCCCTGGGGCTCATACACATCGCGGAGCTCACGCACTTCGCCTGCACCAGCGAAGACATCAACAACCTGTCCTATGCGCTCGTCATCGAGGCGGCCGTTCTGAAGATCTGGTTGCCCAAACTGGAGTCGGTGATCGGCGCACTGCGCTCCCTGGCCGAGAAGCACCGGGCGGTACCGATGTTGTCACGCACGCACGGGCAGCCGGCCACCCCCACAACCATGGGCAAGGAACTCGCGGTATTCGTCTTTCGGCTCGAGCGCATCAAGGCGCAGATCGAGGCCACCGAATACCTGGGCAAATTCAGCGGGGCGACCGGAACGTGGGCGGCCCACCTCGCGGCTGACGACACGGTGGACTGGCCGGCCATCTCGCGCGAGTTCGTGACCTCACTCGGCCTGGTGTTCAACCCGCTGACCACACAGATCGAGTCGCACGACTGGCAGGCGGAGCTGTACCAGAGGGTCAGCCACGTGGGCCGGGTTCTGCACAACCTGTGCACCGACGTGTGGACCTACATCTCGCTCGGCTACTTCAAGCAGATCCCGCAAGCCGGTGCCACGGGTTCATCGACCATGCCGCACAAGATAAACCCGATCCGGTTCGAGAATGCTGAGGCGAACCTGGAGTTGGCCAGTGCGATTCTCGACTCGCTGTCGGCGACTCTGGTCACCTCCCGTCTGCAACGCGACCTGACGGATTCGACCACGCAGCGCAACATCGGTGTGGGGCTGGGACACTCGCTGCTGGCACTGGACAACATCGTGCGCGGGCTCGGCGAGATCGACCTCGACGTCGCCGTTCTGGCCGCCGATCTCGATTCCAACTGGGAGGTGCTCGGAGAGGCGATCCAGACGGTCATCCGAGCCGAGGTTGCCGCCGGCCGTTCGCAGATCGAAGACCCATATGCGCTGCTGAAGGAACTGACCCGCGGCAAGCGCATCGGCCAGGCCGAGCTGGTCACCTTCGTTGGCGACCTCGACATCTCCGATGCCGCGAAGGCCCGTCTGACCGCGCTCACCCCGGCAAGTTACATCGGCGTCGCGGAACAACTGGTCGACGAGGTCCGCCGCCCGTAACCGCGGCGGGCCACGCCCCGCCCGGCCCCACCACGCCCCGCCCGGCCACGCCCAGTCGCGCGTCGTCGCGTCGCCGAAACATGCACGGCTTTCGCCTACCGCCCACTTCAGCCTGTTTTCGCCGACCCGAGATCAGTTTTACCTGTTCTCGACCACGCCTCCCCGGGAAGCCGAACCGGGCAGCTGTCCACATGCTCACAACTGCGAGCCGAAACGGGCGGTGAACACGGCAACGTTGACGAGTATGGTCAGCCCGATACAGATACCCCGCAGCCCCACCGTTGACCTGACCCGCTTCGGGTTTCTCGCCACCAGATCTCAAGTTCGTGCGAGCGGTACGAGCGAGCGCACCCTGCAGCGTGCGATCAGCGCGGGTGAGTTGTTGCCGATCGGCCGAAGCTGGGTGGCCAACGCAGGCGCAGACCGGCGAGCGATGCGGGCGGTGGCACTTCGTGGTCGCCTGGCCGCGTCATCCGCCCTCTCCAGCTACGGCGTGTGGGTCACCCGGGACAGCGGCCTGTGGATTGCCCACCCGCGAAGCGCCAGCAGGTTGCCGCCCCTGGCCATGAATGAGCAGCGCCTCTGGACGCACGAGTTCTTTCCGTGCACGAGTGACACGCGATGGCGCGTTTCTGTGCACGACGCATTGCTTCAGGCTGTGAAGGTGGAATCCGCGAATGATGCCATTGCCTCGTTCGACAGCGCCCTGAACCAGGGGCTGGTCACACGTGCAGATGTGGATGGGATCTTCGCCTGCGTGCCGCGTCGGGTGCGTCGTTTGCGCAGGCGGCTGAGCGCGAGAGCCGACTCGGGTCTGGAAACCCTGATGCGGCTCGCCGCCGAGGACGAGGGCTGGCAGGTCGAAGCGCAGGTGATGATTGCCGGCGTGGGCTATGTCGATCTTCTGATCAACGGTTGGTTGGTGATCGAACTCGACGGGAGTCTCTGGCATGACGATGAGGCATCGGGGGACAAAGACGCCCACCGCAATGCCCAACTCGTTCTGCTGGGATATCGCTGGCACCGTTTTCGATACAGACAGGTGATGCACGATCTGCCCCGATGCATCGACGTCATCCGCGCACTCTTGTCTGGGGGCCGCCCGATGGTCAGAACAGGCTCAGTGCGGTGAAAAGGCGCGAATCAGGCTGTTGACGGCAGCGGCCTGTCATTTCTGCATGTTCTCAGCGCGCCGCTCTCAGGGAGCTGGCGGGGTCTCGCCCGGGCGGGTGCTGGGCGCGGCATGTGCATCGGTGGGGTCGAAGGCGCCGGGCTTGATGGAAAGCATGATCAGGCTGACCATGATCAGGCACAGCACGAACGTGATGCCGAAACCGATCAGCGAGAAGAGCGGCTTGTGGGTGGTCAGAAGCACCGTGAGTCCGACGAAGAGGGCGATCCCTGCCGACAGTCCGAGGATCTCAGCCGGTTTCAACCGGCTCTTCCGGGAGTTGTCGGGCTGTGCTGCGGGCGAGGTGCTGGTCACGTGGTTCTCTCAGTCTCTGTAGATGTACCGGTTTCGGCCTGGAGGTTGGTCGGGTCTGCGGCATCACCGGCCGGCGTCGGGGTTGCCCACTTGAGGGAGAATCCCGCGATCATGAGATAGACCCCGAGAATCGCGGCGTACGCACCGAACAGGCCGACGGCAGTGACGGAGTCGGGTGCGATCAGCAGAAAAACGATGGCCAGGATCGCGGTCATCGCCCCACCGATCAGCCAGTCGCGGCTGAGCGCGTTTCCCGGCTTGACCCGTACACCGCTGTACAGTTCGAGAAATCCGGTGACGGCCGCCCAGACGCTGACCAGATAGAGAAAGACTCCGACACCCGCCGCGTTGAGCAGCAATGCCCCGACCCCGGCGAGCACGCCGATCACACCCTGACTGACCACGAGCGTGCGGGCGGTCCCCCGCGGCATCCGCTGGTGACTGAAGCCGGCGAGCACTACCCCGGTGGCGACAGCGAAGCAACCGAAGACAATCAGCCCGAGCTGCGCCGAGTGGTCCTGCGAGAACGTGATGACGATCGTGGCCAGCAGGGCGGGCAATGCGCGGATGATCGGCACTGGCCAGTAGCGGTGATTCGACTCCTGTTGCGGCACAGTCACGCTCGAGGTTCTCCTTAGGATCATTTGAGGCCGTCCGGGCTGAGCCTCGGCCGACTCGTTCACCGGCCGACTCGTTTCGGCCAGTTGCATCGGCCAGCGCTTCACTCGGTCGACCCGACCAGTTTACGTCCCCGTGATCCGCTGTCTCTCCGCAGACACCAAATGACGAAGACGTCGCCGCACAATCACAGCTGCTCGGCCCCAGGTGCGAATGGGTCTAGGCAGGCGCCATGTCGGCAAAACGGGAGAAGTGACCGTGGAAGCCGACCGTGATGGTGTCGGTCGGCCCGTTGCGGTGCTTTGCGACGATGAAGTCGGCCTCGCCCGCACGCGGGTTGTCCTTCTCGTACGCACTTTCGCGGTGCAGAAGAATCACCATGTCGGCGTCTTGCTCAAGAGACCCCGACTCACGCAGGTCGGAAAGCGCCGGCTTCTTGTCGGTGCGCTGCTCCGGTCCACGGTTCAGTTGTGACAGAGCGATCACCGGAACCTGCAGCTCTTTCGCCATCAGCTTGAGTGCCCGGGAAAACTCGCTCACCTCTTGCTGTCGGGACTCGACCTTCTTGCCGCTGGTCATCAGCTGCAGATAGTCGATCACGACCATCTTGAGGCCCACCCGCTGTTTGAGGCGGCGGCACTTGGCCCGGATCTCGACGAGCGTCATGTTCGGGCTGTCGTCGATATACAGCGGCGCGTCGTTGATGCGGCCACGGGTGGAAGCAATCGTGGTCCAGTCGCGCGCGTCGACTGTTCCCTTGCGCATGTGTTGCAACGGCACGGATGCCTCGGCCGACAGCAGGCGCATCGCAATCTCGCTGCGCCCCATCTCGAGCGAGAAGAAGATGGTCGGCATGTCGTGTTTGATGGCTGCGGAGCGTGCGAAGTCAAGCGCCAGCGTTGACTTTCCGAGGGCCGGACGGGCGGCCAGGATGATCAGCTGCCCGGCGTGCAGCCCGTTGGTGAGGCTGTCGAGTTGCGCGAATCCTGTAGGCACGCCGGTCATCTGCCCGTCGCGCCCCGTCGCAGCCTCGATCTCTTCGATTGCGACGTTCACCGCGTCTGTCAGCGGCACATAGTCTTCGGTCTCGGTGCCCCCGGTAACGGCATAGACCTCGGCCTGGGCATTGTTCACGAGGTCGAGCACCTCGCCCTCACCGGAGTAGCCCATCTGCGCGATACGGGTGCCCACTTCGACCAGGCGGCGCAGCAGGGCGCGCTCGGCGACGATTGAGGCGTAGTAGCCGGCGTTGGCCGCCGTCGGCACCAGGCCGGTCAGCGTGTGCAGGTAGTCGGCACCGCCGCCGCGGCTCAGTTGGCCGGTCTTGGTCAGCTCGTCGGTGACCGCAATCACATCGGTGGGCTCGCCGTGTGCATACAGCGAGAGGATGGCCTCGAAGATGACCTCGTGCTTGGGGATGTAGAAGTCGACCCCGCGGACGGTCTCGACCACGTCAGCGACCGCATCCTTCGACAGCAGCATGCCCCCGAGCGCGCTCTGTTCGGCGAGAAGATCGTGCGGTGGGGTGCGTTCCGAACTGCGCGCGTCGCCCGAGGTGCGTTGGTCGCCTGCCAGCCCCAGATGAGCTATCGACACGAGCGTCTCCTTAGACCTTCACAGTAAAACACTTGAGTCCCTCATGCATAGCAGGGGCCACCGACACGACCAGTGACGGTGACCCGGATTCTTGCGGTGAAGTATGTTCCCCCCAACCATAGAAACTGCGCGAACGGGGTACAAACGAGCCTGTGGACAGACCTGTGCACAACTAGCGCGAAACGCCGGGGAGCTTGCCCCATCCCTGTGGACAGTTCTGTGGAGAGAGTCCACAATGTGATAAAGAAACCACTTCTGACCAGCTATTCTATTTTTCACACCCTGTGGGAACAGACATCCCTAAACTGTCACTTGAATGTTGTTGAGATTTTGCTCATCTGTGCATAACACGGGGGGAGAACACCCCCCCTTAACGGGGTGTAGCGGCAGGTGAAAACCTGCCGCTACACGCCTTGCTCAGCCGAATTACTTGGCGGAGACCACCTGCAACTTGATCACCGCGGTGATGTCGTCGCGCAGCTTGACGGTTGCCTCGTGCATGCCGGTCAGCTTGATCGGTGCCGAGACCTGGATCTTCTTCTTGTCGATCGTGCCGAGGCCCTGATCGGCGACCGCCTGAGCGATGTCTCCGGTCTTGACGGAACCGAACAAACGACCACCGGCTCCAGTCTTCACCGCAAGTTTCACGGTCGCGTGCTCCAGGATGTCCTTCACGTGGTTCGCCTCTTCGATCGTGGCGTGCTCCCGTGCGGACCGAGCGGCCTTGATCTGCTCGATCTGCTTCTCTCCACCGCGCGTCCAGGAAACCCCGAAGCCCTGTGGGATCAGGTAGTTGCGGGCGTAGCCGCTCTTCACCTCGACCACGTCGCCGGGCTGGCCGAGACCTGTGACCTCATGGGTCAATATGACTTTGTTAGGCATTGTTGTTCTCCTTAGCGGCCTGAGCCTGCGTATGGCAGCAAGGCCATCTCGCGGGCGTTCTTAACGGCACGGGCGATGAGTCGCTGCTCCTGAACAGAAACACCGGTGATACGGCGGGCGCGGATCTTTCCACGCTCGGAGATGAACCTGCGCAGTGTCGCGACATCTTTGTAGTCGATGACACCGACACGAATCGCCTTCGCTGGGGCGACGTTCTTGCCGTCTTTGCCCTTGCGGATCGGCTTGCGGCGGTCGCCGCTAGATTTTCCAGCCATGATTTCCTTTACTTTCCTTCACGATGTGTAGTTTGGCCGCGATCTCGGCGGGATCTGTCTGGACGAATGTCACAGCATCCGTCAAATTCCCCACTCGGGTCGCGGGACCACCGGTCAGAACGGGGTCTCGTCCGGGTAGTTGTTCGGCGCGTTGCCGGGGGTGTTCCACACGTCTCCGGCGGGTGCTGCCTGTGCTGCCGGCGCCTGCGCCCACGGCTCGTTCGTCTGGGTGGAACCACCGCTGCGGCCTCCACCGGGTGCTGAACGAGTGACCTGTGCTGTGGCGTAACGCAACGATGGACCGACCTCGTCGACCTCGAGTTCGATGCTGGTGCGCTTCTCGCCCTCTTTGGTCTCGTACGAGCGCTGCTTCAGGCGGCCGGTCGCTACGACCCGCATGCCCTTGGTCAGTGAACCCGCCACGTGCTCGGCGAACTCACGCCAGACGCTGGCACGCAGGAAGAGCGCGTCACCATCTTTCCAATCGTTCGTCGCGCGGTCGAAGTTGCGCGGCGTCGAAGCGATTGTGAAGTTGGCGACGGCAAGCCCGTTCTGCGTGTAGCGCAGCTCCGGATCCGCGGTGAGGTTTCCCACAACCGTGATGATCGTTTCGCCCGCCATCGTTACGCTTCCTTAGCGGCGTCGGCAGGTGCCGCTTCCGTGGGAGCAGCCGGCTTGGCGGCGATCGCTGCAGCCTTGCGGGCTGCCTTCTCTGCGGCCAGCTTGGTGGCCTCGGCGACCTGTGCAATCGCTTCCTCGGCCCGCAGCACCTTGGTGCGCATGACGGCCTCGGACAGTTTCAGCTGGCGGTCGAGTTCCGTCGTGGTCGAGGCGTTCGCGGTGAAGTCGACGACGGCATAGATGCCCTCAGACTTCTTGTTGATCTCATAAGCGAGCCGGCGACGTCCCCAGATGTCGATCTTGTCGATCGTGCCACCGTCGTTGCGAACGACATTCAGGAACTTGTCCAGGCTGGGTGCCACGGTGCGCTCGTCGATCTCTGGATCGAGGATCACCATCAATTCATACTGATGCATAACTAACCCACCTCCTTCGGACTATACGGTCGCAGACTTTCTGCGACAGGAGGGTTCTAGCATCGCGATCTGTGGAGGCCGGGAATCCGGCACACAGACAACCTCAGCATTCTACGCGCTGGGCGAGGGCGCCCGCAACCGCGCGCCTTGCCCCGTTGGGGCCACCGTGGTGGATCGCGCCAGTTGGCACGCTTGGTGCCAGTTCAACCGGGCACGAAGTGTTCCGGGTGGCGCGAAGTGCCTCACGGCACGCGCACCACCCGGCCCCCGGCGTCCGGGAGGTCGGCTACTTGATGGCGGCGTTCGCGGCCTGTTGCGCTGTAGCCAAGCCCTCGGCAACGGGGGTGCGTCCGAGGAAGATCTCCTCGAAGACCGGGCCGAATGCCTCTTGGGCGGCCTGCCACTTGGCGCCCTGGGGCGCCTGAACGGTGCCGTTCGCCAGCACGTCGAAGAATGGCGTGACGCCGATTCCCTTCTCGTTCCAGAAATCGAGGTACACCTGCTGGGCGGCGGTCACTGCCGGCGACGCCGACCCGGTGGCTCCGATCGGCGCTGAGCCGGCCTCACTGCCCAGCCACTGAAGTACTTTCTTGACCGCGTCGGGATGAGCGGAGTGGGCATTCGCCGCGGCGACAACACCGTTGGTCACACTGATTGCGCCGGCCGGCCCTGCGGGCATGGTGGCCACGCTCCACGGAAAGTCGGCACCCTGTTCGACGTTCGCGAGGTTGTAGACGCCGGACTGGAACAGCGCCATCTTGCCCTGGGTGAACTGGTCACGACTGAAGTCGCCGTTCGTGTTGGTGTCTGCGGCGCTCGGTGACACGTGGTGCACGTTGATCAGGTCGACCAGATACTGGAAGGCAGCCACGCCCGCGGGGGAGTCAAAGACGAACTCGTCGCCGGACTGTAGGGCGGCCCCGTTCGAACCGAGGTAGTTGATGTAGATCGCGTTCAGGTCGTTGGCCGCGTTGTAGCCGTACTGCACGATCTTCTTCGGGTCGAACTGCGGCGAGTCTGCGGTGTTCCCGTTGGCGTCAACGGTGAGTTTCTTCAGAACCGGCAGCAGGGTGTCATCCGCCCCGGTGGGGTCCCAGTGCAGCGAAGAGAGGCTGGTCGGATCGATTCCAGCGGCGCGCACCAGATCCTCGTTGTAGAACATTCCGATTCCGGGGTCAGCCAGTTGCGGCACACCCCACAGGGAGCCGTTCAGGGAATACTGCGCGACCACACTCGGGGCCCAGGCCTTCTGGGCGTCAGCACCCAGCGCCTCCGTGATGTCCAACAGGTCGCCGTTGTTCGCGTAGTCGACGAAGTTGCCTCCGTTCACCCAGAAGATGTCGTCGATGCTCTTGCCGGCGATGTCGGTGCGCAGCTTGGTCCAGTAATCGGCCCAGCCGATCACCTGCACGTCGACGGTGATGTCTTCATTCGCCTTCTCGAACTCGGCGAAGGATGTCTCGTACGCGGCCGCGACCTGGTCATCCCAGAGTCGCATGGTGACGGTTGTCTTCTCGGGCGGGCCGCTGGGGATCAGGGCGACAGCGGCGGCCACGGAGCCGGCGACAACGGCGGCGGCCGCGACCACAGCGACAATGACAGTAGAACGCTTGGGCATGGGGATTCTTTCTGGATCTTGGGGCAGGGATGGGCGGCCGGGGCCGGGTAGACGCGCCTCCAGGTGCATTCGGGCGCAACAGTGAAAGCCAACCTAACGGTACCCTGCGAATATTCCCGGTTTCGAATCCTCGTGTCCGAACCGTTATGCGGCCGCGAGCCACCGGGGAGATCGGTCCCCCGAATCCCGGCACCCCCAGCCGAGGATCGTGCTCACCGAAAGCCGGTGATGGCGATCGAACGCACGATCTGCTTCTGGAAGAGAAGGAACAGCAGGATCAACGGCACCAGGGCCAGCGTCGTGGCCGACATCACCAGGGTCCAATTGCCGTTGTACTGGGATTGCAGGCTTGCCGTGGCCACCGTGATCACACGCCACTGGCTGCCGCTGGTGACCACCAGCGGCCACATGAAGCTGTTCCACTGGCTGACCATGGTGATGAGCACCAGGGTGGCGATGATCGGTTTGCTCATCGGCACCACCACTTCTACGAGGGTGTCCAGCGTGTTCGCCCCGTCGAGACGGGAGGCGTCGATCACATCTTGTGGAATGCCCCGGAAGTATTCGCGAAGCAGGAAGATGGCGTAGGGGCTGGCGAAGGTGAACGGCAGCACCAGCCCCCAGAACGTGTTGCGCAACCCCAATTCGACCATCATCAGGTAAAGGGGGATGACCACCACCACGGCCGGCACCATCAGGGTGGACAAGTAGATCCAGAACATCGCCTCCCGACCGGGAAAGTCGACCCGGGCGAACGCATAGCCGGCGAGAACGGAGAAGGAGACCTGGAACACGGTCACGAAGACAGCCATCAGCAGGGTCACCCCGATGGCCCTGCCGAAGTCGGCCGGTCCCGTGATGAGCGAAACCATGTTCGTGAGGCTCCAGGGGTCGGGGAGCGCCAATGGGTCTTCGCGCGCGAACTGCTCGGGTGTCTTGAACGCGGTCATCGCGCTCAACAGGAACGGCCCAAGAGTGACGGCGGCCCCGACCAGCAACCCGAGGTAGATACCGGCGGTCACTATCGCCGGTGTGCGCGTGCGTCCCGCCGAACGCGCCCGGCGCGGCTTCGCCGGAAGTGCGACGACCGTCTCAGGAGCTGAGGTCATAGGTCGTCCTCCGCCCGAAATAGAGTTGTTGCGCAAGGGTGATCCCCACCAGGATGACCAGCAGTACCACGGCCATCACCGCCGCCCTGCCCATGTCGAACGTCTGGAAGGCCTCGAAGTAGATGCGGGCTGCGATCACGTCCGTGCGGTGCTGGGGGCCACCCCCAGTCAGCGCGTACACCTGGTCGAAGATCTGAAAGGTCGAGATCACGCTGGTGACCAGCACGAAGAACATGGTCGGGCGCAGCAACGGAAGCTTGACACGCCAGAAGGTCGTGAACGGGCTCGCGCCGTCAATGGCGGCAGCCTCGATCACATGCTCGGGAATATTGAGCAGGCCGGCCATGAAGAACAAGGTGATGTAGCCGACGTTGGTCCAGATCACAACGGCACACACGGCCGGCAGCGCGAGATCGAGGTTCGTCAGCCATTCCACCCGGATGCCCAGGATCGCATTCAACGCGCCGTCCGTCGGGGCGAAGATCCACTTCCAGACCACTCCGAGGGCGAGCGGGGCGCAGATCCACGGCAATACATAGATGGTTCTGAGCACGAGCGAGCCCGGCAGGCCGCGAGTCAGCCAGCTGGCCACCAGCAGCCCAAGGACGGTCTGGATCGGGATCACGATCAACACGAACACGGCCGTCACCATCAGCGAGTTCGCGAAGACCGGGTCGCTGAGCACCGACCGGTAGTTGTCGAGCCCGACGAAGCGGGCGGGGCTGATCAGATCCCACTGCTGAAAGCTCAACCAGAGCACGATGAGCACCGGGAACACGAGAAAACAGATCAGTCCGAACAGGCTCGGCGCCAGCAGGGAGTAGCCGGTGATCGCGTTGCGCCTGGCCAGCATGCGACGGCGCCTCACCGGTGCCTCGCCGCGGGGCAGGGCCGTTCGCTGAGGGTCAGTCGCGCTACGAGTCACGTGCGGCCCACCAGTCGTGCAGTCGTTTCGTCGCCTCCTCGGCGTCGAGTGGGCCCTCGTCCAGCCGCACCTCCAGGAGATAGCGGTAGGCCTCGCCCACCTCACGACCCGGCGGTATCCCCAAGATCTTCATGATCTGTCCGCCGTCGAGGTCGGGACGCACCGCGGCCATTTCCTCCTGCGCCGAGAGCTCGGCGATCCGCTCCTCGAGATCGTCGTAGGCGAAAGAGAGCCGGTCGGCCTTACGTCTGTTGCGGGTGGTCACGTCTGAACGAGTCAGGATGTGCAGGCGCTCCAGCTGGTCACCGGCGTCGCGCACGTAGCGGCGCACCGCCGAGTCCGTCCATTTGCCCTCCGTATATCCGAAGAATCGCAGATGGAGCTCGATCAGCTGTTTGACCGCGTCGATTGTCTCCTTGTCAAAGCGCAACTCACGCAATCGTTTGCCGGCGAGCCTGGCGCCCACCAGGTCATGGTGGTGAAAACTGACCTGGCCGCCGGGCTCCATCACGCGGGTGGCCGGCTTGCCGATGTCGTGCAGGAGGGCCGCCAGGCGCAGCGCCAGATCGGGTGGGGCCTGCGGGTTTCTCGATTTCTCCAGGTCGATCGCCTGTTCCAGAACAGTCAAACTGTGTTCGTAGACGTCTTTGTGGCGATGGTGCTCGTCTTGTTCCAGGCGCATTGCAGGAAGCTCCGGCAGCACGATCTCGGCGATCCCTGCGGTGACCAGAAGCTCCAAACCGGGTCGGGGATCGGAGGTCATCAACAATTTTGACAGCTCGTCGCGCACTCGTTCGGCCGAGATGCGGCGAATACTCCAGGCCATCTCGCCCATCGCCGCCCGGGTCGCCTCGTCAACCTCGAAGCCGAGTTGGGCGGTGAACCGTGCCGCCCGCATCATGCGCAAGGGGTCGTCGCCGAACGAGATCTCCGGCGACGACGGTGGGCGCAGCGTGCCGGCCAGAATGTCTTCCACCCCGCCCGAAGGGTCGACCAGAACAACCTCGGGTACCCGGAGCGCCAACGCATTCACGGTGAAGTCACGGCGAAGCAGGTCCTGTTCGAGGCTCGTACCGAACTGCACCTCCGGCTTGCGGGTCTTACCGTCATAGCTGTCTGCACGATAGGTGGTGATCTCGACCGTGTCGTGCCCAAGTTTCGCCCCGATGGTGCCGAACGCCCGGCCGATGTCCCAATGCGCATCGGCCAGCGGCACGATCACCTTCAGGATCTGGTCGGGAGTCGCATCCGTGGCGAAGTCGAGGTCGGTGGCCCGTCGGCCGAGGAACGCGTCACGGACCGGTCCGCCGACGAGAGCCAGTTCGTGGCCAGCGGCCCGGAAGGCGCTCGCCAGAGCAGTGACCGGGCCGGACGCCGCGAGTTCGCCCAGCCGCTCGAGGGATTGCGCGACCGGTTGCATGGATACGATTGTATTGGTCTTGTATTGGCGGACGGTACGAGGCTTACGGTGTGCTGGCACCGGCGACGCATTCGTTGCGCCTAGAATCACTGCATGGAGGCCGAGTGAGCAGAACGCATCGGCGTCCATGCTCGGTTGCGACCGGGTGGACCGAAGACGAACGCTCCCCGGCTGGCCGAGTCTCGGCTTTCATTGCCGCCCTGGTGTGCCTCGTTCTCGTGTTCGCCGCCGCGTCGTGGTTGGGTCCACTGGCGGGGGCTCGGGCAACTGCGGCCAGCGCCTCCGGCACTCACCTGAGCGTGACCGCCGGGCAACTGGGGATCGTCGGTGTCGGTTCGGACGTGAGCTTCAGCATGGTGATACAGAGCACTGATGGCGCTCCGGTCGCGGCCGGTCGGATACAACTGCACCTGGACCGCGCGCCCCTGGCCGACCGCAGCGCACTCGAAGCCTGGCTGAATCCCAGCAGGGAGACGACGGCACCCACCGGGGTGGTGATCACGACAGTGGCTGTGCGGGCCGGCTCCGGCACCCAGACCACGGTCACCGCCATGGTCCCGGCCAGTTCGATGAAGCTGGCCGCAGGCAAGGTCTACCCGGTCGAAGCCGTCTATTCGCGCAACGTGGACGCCCAGAGCGGAGCTGTGGCCGCCACTGCCCGCACGACCGTGGTTGCAGACGCACCGGG
Organism: Homoserinimonas sp. OAct 916; assembly: GCF_003260275.1. GTDB lineage: Bacteria > Actinomycetota > Actinomycetes > Actinomycetales > Microbacteriaceae > OACT-916. The sequence goes on from NZ_QJHB01000007.1 coordinate 180,248, forward strand.
TACCAGAGGTGCGCTGGCCGTCGTCGCACCGTTGACTGTTCCCGCGCCGACCAACGGCGTGATCTCGGCAGACGACCTCGAGCGCCTGACCGCCGCCGATGGAGAGTTGACCGCGCGGCTCACTGCACTCCAGCACCGTCCAGTCGCCATCGGGCTCGACCCGATGATTCCCGCCTCCATCCGCCTTCTCGGCAAATCTGCACCCCAGACCGCAACCTCATGGTTGGCACGATTGGCGGCGGCCCCCAACGAGATCTTCCCGCTGCAATACGCCGATGCCGACATCGCCGGCCAGTCGCAGGCGGGGATTGGCCTGCTGCAACCGACCTCGTTCGATTTTGCCATCGATGACTCGCTCTTTCTCAAGCCAACCGCCGAACCCACCCCCGCCCCCAGCCCCGCCCCCAGCCCGTCACCGCAAGTAGGGGCGTTGCCGGATCTCCCCACCGCGGAGTCCCTCACCAAATGGCCATATTCCCTTGACGGCATAGGATGGCCCGCGGATGGCACTGTGACCGCAAAAGACTTGGATCATTTCGCCAAGGCCGGCTTGGAGACCACGATCCTCAACAGCTCCGCGATCAAAGGCGACACCACCGGCCACGGTGTCGCTGCCCGTGCTCTCATCAACGATCACCAGGTGCTGGTCGCCGACAGCAGCCTCACGGCCGCACTCAGAATGGCGGCATCCGCCTCCACCGAAGCAGTGTGGACGCAGGCGATGACTGACCTGTTCGCACAGCTTGCGGTGTACGCTGCATCGCCCGACCCTGTCCCGGTGTTGGCCGACATCGGCAGGGACACCTCGAACTTCGGCTGGTTCGACGCCACCATGTCTGCGCTGACCGGACAGAACCTGGTGGGCGCCGCAACGCTGGAATCCCTCGTGCGCGACACCGCCACGACGGGCGGGGCAATCGTGAATTCCCCAGAAAAGGCCGGCCGAATCGAGCGGATCAGAACCTTGAACGACCGGGCCACCCAGGTTGACAGGCTCGCAACCGCGGCCAAGAATCCGGCGCTTCTGACCGGGCGCTACCGCGCTGACATGCTCGCGCTGCTGGCGACGTCGTGGCTGGCCGACCCGGTGGCCTGGGAACAGAACGTCGACGAGTCGCTCGATGCCTCGGCCGGGTTGCTTGACGATGTGCGGTTGGCTCCAATGAGCGATGTGCAGATGTTCGGCGGGCAGGTCGCCATCCCGATCACGGTGATCAACGATCTGCCCCTTCCGGTGACAGTGCGTGTTCAAACGGTGCCGTCGAACGCACGCCTGGTGGTCGACGACGACGTGATCGCCGAATTGGCGCCCGGCTCCCAGACCAAGGTTCTCGTTCCCGTCACCGCCCGCATAGGGAACGGCGACGTGACCCTCAGCATCGCCCTGTTCAACGAGGACCTGAGTGTGCAACTCGACGGGCCCGAGTATGTGGCGGTCACCGTGCGCGCCGACTGGGAGACCTTCGGCACGCTGATTCTCGCGGTTCTGGTGGTCGGATTCTTCGGGCTGGGGATCTTCCGCAACATCCGTCGTCGTCGCAAGAGCCGAAAGGCGGGTGCCGTCGACCCGGGCGGAGCCGCGCCCCCCGTAGGCTCAAGCCATGCCGAGGAGCAGCATGACCAGTCCAGCTAGCACCCCGGGGCAGGGTCCGTCTATCGGCCGGGCGAGTTTCGCCCTCGCCTCGGGGACCGTGGTCTCCCGCGTTCTGGGTTTCGTGAAGGCTGCCGTGCTCGCCGCCACCCTGGGGGTTGTCGGCAGCGCCTCGGGCGATGCGTTCGCGGTGGCCAACCAGTTGCCGAATACCGTCTATGCCATCGTCGCCGGCGGCGTGCTCAGTGCGGTGCTGGTGCCACAGATCGTGCGTGCCGCCCTGCACGCAGACGGCGGTCGCGGCTACATCAACAAGTTGCTCACTATCGCCATGGTGCTGCTCGGGCTGGCCACAGCGGTGACAATCCTGGTCGCCCCCTGGCTGGTGCAACTGTATGGCCCCGACTTCACGTCCGACCAACTCGCCCTGGCGACCGTCTTCGCATACTGGTGCCTGCCCCAGATCTTCTTCTACGGCTTGTACACCCTGCTCGGTGAGGTACTGAACGCAAAGAGCATGTTCGGCCCGTTCACCTGGGCGCCGGTGCTCAACAACATAGTCGCGATCGCCGGCCTGGTGATATTCATCGTGCTGTTCGGGGCGGGGTCGGGCAACCGGCCGGTCACCGACTGGTCAAGCTCGATGATCTCCATCCTTGCCGGCAGCGCCACCCTCGGTGTGGCGGCTCAGGCATTCGTGTTGCTCTATTTCTGGCGGCGTATCGGAATCAGCTACCGGCCGGATTTCCGCTGGCGGGGCGTCGGTCTCGGTGCCACCGGAAAGATCGCCGGCTGGGCGTTCGGGATGCTCCTGCTCACCACTCTTGCGGGCGTCGTGGAGTCCAGGGTCGCCTCGGCTGCTTCCGGGGAGGCGGCATCGATCTTCGCGCTGCAGACCGCCTGGTTGGTGTTCATGTTGCCACACTCGGTGTTCACCGTATCCATCGCCACCGCCTACTTCACTCGAATGAGCGAACACGTCACGCGCGGGGACGATCAGGCACTCAAATCGGATGTCTCGGCATCGATTCGCGGCATCTCGGCAATCATCGTCTTCGCCACCGCAGGGCTGATTGTTGTCGCGTACCCGTTCAGCAGCCTCTTCGCACAGGACTACGTGGGCACCCAGGCCCTGGGAAACGTGATTATCGCGTTCTTGATCGGCCTGCCCGCCTTCTGCGTATTGTTCGTGCTACAGCGCACCTTCTACGCCTTGGGAGACACGCGCACGCCGTTCTTCTTCACGCTTTTCCAGGTGGTGCTCTTTTCGGTCGGGGCCTTCCTGTGTCTCTTCCTGCCGGTTCAACTCCTTGCGATCGGGATCGCCCTGACAATGTCGATCTCTGGAACACTCCAGACCCTGCTCGCTGCAATACTCTTGCGCCGTCGCCTTCGCCACATCGACGGCTTTCGGATCGTACGGTCCCTCACCCGCTTCGTCGTGGCCGCGATCCCCGCAATGATCATCGGCTTCATTCTGGTGTGGTTGCTGGGCGGTCTCCGGAACGGCGGATTCGCTGTCACCGGGGTTCTGGGTGCTGGGCTCTCCATGATCCTGGTCGGGGTGGCCATGACCGCCTGCTACGTCGGAATGCTGCATCTGATGCGCGTGAGTGAGTTGCACGACGCACTCGGACCGCTGAAGCGACGGTTCGGCCGGGTTGGGCCCTAGGCCTGGTTCAGCCTCGGTGCCGTTTGCCCGTGGCGCACGGATACCTGCCGTAAGGGTGCTGGAATAGTGGCCGGTTAGGATGTGTTGTAGGGAAGGCGAGCGGCGAGCATGCCGGGAGATTCGGTCGTGTTCTGCAGGCCGTCCACAGTCACACAAGAGGAGTGATCGTTGCGTCAAGTCATCATTATCGGTTCGGGCCCCGCTGGCTACACCGCGGCGATCTATGCCGCCAGGGCAGGGCTCGCCCCGCTTGTTATCGCCAGTTCGGTGGAAGCCGGGGGCGAACTGATGAACACGACCGATGTGGAGAATTATCCGGGGTTTCCCGAGGGTGTTCAAGGCCCTGACCTGATGATGAGCTTTGAGGCGCAGGCAGAGCGCTTCGGCGCAGAGATCCTGCTGGATGACGTCACTTCGGTCGAGCTCGAGGGCCCGGTGAAGAAGGTCACACTCGGCTCCGGCGAGGTCGTGGAGGCTCTCGCGGTGATCGTCGCGACAGGCTCTGCCTATCGCAAGCTGGGACTCGCCGATGAAGAGCGCCTGACGGGGCGCGGCGTGTCGTGGTGCGCCACCTGCGACGGCTTCTTCTTCAAGGAGAAGACGATCGCTGTCGTCGGCGGCGGCGACTCCGCGATGGAAGAGGCCACGTTCCTCACCCGGTTCGCCGACAAGGTCTACGTGATTTACCGTGGGGACACCCTGCGGGCATCCCTGACGATGCAACAGCGAGCCTTCGACAATGAGAAGATCGAATTCATCTGGAACAGCCAGGTCACCGCGATCAACGGCGAGGAGTCGGTGACGGGAATCACGGTGCACAACTCCGCCACCGGCGAAGATTCGACCCTGGAGGTACAGGGTCTGTTCATCGCGATCGGGAGCGACCCGCGTACCGCACTGGTGAGCGGCCAGATCGACCTGTCCGACGACGGCACGATAGCCGTTGAGGGACGTACCTCGAAAACCTCTCTGACCGGGGTTTTCGCAGCGGGAGATGTGACAGACCCGACCTATCGGCAGGCCGTGACCGCCGCAGGAACCGGCTGCGTGGCCGCCCTCGACGCCGAACACTATCTGGCCACCCTGCCCGCCGAGACGATCGCCCAGACCCAGGGGCCCGCGGCCCCGGAAGAGAAGGAACTGGTCACTTCGTAAACGTCGGTCACCGGTGGTCACCCCAAGCACGACCGCTGGAGCGCTCGAGCGGGCCGGGCCCCGCAGACGCCCAAGATCCATGACGGTCCCGATCGACGACAGTCCAGATTGACAACAGTGCAGATTGACAACAGTGCAGATTCAACGAATGAGGAGAAACATGTCCAACGTAAAAGCAGTCACCGATGCCAGTTTCGAGAACGACGTTCTCAAGTCGGAGAAGACCATCCTGGTCGACTTCTGGGCCGAATGGTGCGGTCCGTGTCGCGCGGTCGGTCCCATTCTCGACCAGATCTCTGTCGAGCACAGCGACAAGATCGAAATCGTCAAGCTCAACGTCGACGACAACCCGCAGACCGCTGCCAAGTACCAGATCACCTCGATCCCGGCGATGAAGGTGTACCAGGGCGGCGAAGTCGTCAAGACAGTGATCGGAGCCAAACCAAAGCCGCAGCTGGTTGCAGAGCTGGCTGAGTTCCTGGCCTGATAGTTTCTGGTCTGATAGTTCCCGATCTGTGGCCCAAGTCTCGGCCGCAGTTTCGTTCATGACTGGAGCGCTGTGAGCACGAACCTCCCTATCGCGGGTGATCAATCCGGTGACCATTGGAGTGCCCATTACTCCATCCGGGCGGCTGGGTGGACGGTTTCAGACGTGCGTGCACTGTTCGCCGTTGCCTCACGCCCAGACGTGGTCTCGCTGGCCGGCGGAATGCCGTTTGTCTCTGCACTGCCGCAAGACGTGGTGCAGGACGCAGTATCTCGCGTTCTGCGTGAGCAGGGTGCGGCAGCCCTGCAGTACAGTTCAGGGCAAGGAGTTCTCAAGCTGCGTGAGCAGATACTCGAAGTGATGGAACTCGAGGGGATCCAGGCGCCTGCAGACAATGTGATGGTGACCACGGGCTCCCAACACGCGTTGGATCTGGTCACCGAGTTGCTGATCGATCCCGGCGACGCGATTCTCGTCGAGGCACCGAGTTACGTCGGCGCAATCGGGGTATTCCGCTCACACCGGGCGAGCGTGGTGCACGTCGATGTGGACGATGACGGGCTCGATCCAGGCGACCTGAGGGCTAAGATCCAGGCAACACGGGCTGCCGGACACCGAATCAAGTTTCTGTACACCATTCCGAACTTCCAGAACCCTGCCGGTGTCACCCTCTCCCCCGCACGCCGAAGCGAGGTTCTGGAGATCTGCCGGGCAAACGACATTCTGGTGCTGGAGGACAATCCGTACGGCTTGCTCTACTTCGACCGGCCCCCTCCTGCTTCTCTGCGCTCTCTCGACGACTCCGGGGTGATCTATTTGGGAACCTTCTCGAAGACGCTCGCCCCCGGTTTTCGTGTGGGTTGGGTCTTGGCACCCCGGGCCATCCGCGAGAGGCTCGTGCTCGCCAATGAGGCTTCGATACTCTGCCCCAGTTCGTTCAGCCAGCTGGTGATCTCCGAGTACCTGGCGAGTGCGGACTGGAAGGCACAGATCAACACGTTTCGTGGCATCTATCGGGAGCGCAAGCTCGCCACCGTGAACGCACTCGCCGAATACCTGCCGAACCTCCGCTGGACAGACCCCAACGGCGGGTTCTACGTCTGGGTTACCCTGCCGGAAGGGCTGGACACCAAGGCACTGTTGCCGAGCGCGCTCGAGGCGAAGGTGGCCTATACTCCCGGCACCGCGTTCTTTGCCGACGGCGATGGCCACTCGAACCTGCGGCTATCGTTCTGTTATCCGCCTGCCGAGGAGATCCGTGAGGGTGTTCGTCGTCTGTCCACGGTGATACCGGCCTGAGTGAACTGGGCTCGACTCACCTGCGCGCGCTCGGTCCCAGGTCACGCTCATTGACGAATATTGTAATTTAACCATCTCTGATCAGGTGTTCTATTCATCTAGGCGCAACCAGAATTTTGCTCTGAAAGCCCATTCCAGTCTCGGGCTGGACGCAGAACTATTGAGCTCCGAAGCCGGACTCACCCAATTCCTCGAGTATCCGGTTGAGGTCCTCGACGCTCGCGAATTCGATGGCGAGCAGCCCTTTGGAAGCACCCAGGGTGATCTTCACCCGGGTGTTCAACCGGTCCTCCAACCGTTCGGCCACCTCATCGAGATGACCGCGGCGCCTACCAGCCGCGGGTCGGGCCTTGCGGGCCTTGGGTGCGGCACCGGCCGCCGCCTCGGCCGCTCGAACCGAGAGGTCCTCATTGACGATCTTGTCGGCCAGCCTGGCCATCGACTCGGGGTTTCCTGTCGACAGGATCGCGCGGGCGTGCCCGGCGGAAAGAACTCCGGCGGCCACACGCTTCTGGATGGGTTCCGGCAGCCGCAAGAGTCTTACGGTGTTCGCGATCTGGGAACGTGACCGTCCGATGCGTGTCGAGAGCTCCTCCTGAGTGATACCGAAGTCAGCCATCAATTGCTGGTAGGCCGACGCCTCTTCCAGTGGGTTCAGTTCCGAACGATGCAGGTTCTCCAGCAGGGCATCCCGCAGCATGTTCTCATCCGCGGTCTCCTTCACAATCGCCGGAATCGTATCCAAGCCGATCTGCAGGCTGGCGCGCAGACGGCGCTCCCCCATGATCAGTTCATACTTCTTGCCGGGAACTCCGGTGAGCGGCCTGACCACAATCGGCTGCAGGAGGCCGACTTCGCGGATGCTGTGCACCAATTCGGCCAGATCTTCTTCATCGAACACCGCGCGCGGTTGCTGGGGATTGGGAGTGATGTCCAGCGGGGAAACATGCGCAAGGTGTGCCCCGGGCACCCTCACCAGATCGGTCGAGGAATCCGTCGCCGACGGAAAGAAGACATCTACGGGACGGGTGCTCTCGTCGCTGACGGGTATGAGTGCGCCGATACCACGGCCCAGTCCAGTTCGTTTAGTGGCCATCAGGCGGTATATCCTTCGGTTCTCGGTTGGGTAGATTCAGTGGCGGCTCCACGGATGGCAATCTCGGTGGCTGCCTCCAGATAAGACAGGGATCCGGACGAACTCATGTCGTACGAGATCACACTCTGGCCATAACTGGGCGCCTCGGACACACGCACAGAGCGGGGGATCACCGCAGCCAGAGTCTGGGCCGGGAAGTGGTCACGAACCTCCTGCGCCACCTGGTGGGCGAGGTTGGTTCGGGAGTCGAACATCGTCAACAGGATCGTGGACACGTGCAGGGTCGGGTTCAGGTGCTTCTCAATCAGCTCGATATTCGTGAGCAGTTGACTCAACCCCTCCAGCGCGTAGTACTCGCACTGGATCGGGATGAGAACTTCGCGCGCGGCGACAAAGGCATTGATCGTCAGGAGACCCAGTGACGGGGGACAGTCGATGAAGACGTAGTGGAATGGCTCATCCATCGTCGCCAGGTGGGCATCCAGAGCGCGGCGCAACCGCTGCTCACGGGCAACCATCGAAACAAGTTCGATCTCGGCGCCGGCCAGGTGAATGGTCGCGGGAACACAATAGAGGTGGTCGAACTCCGGGCTCTTCTGAATGACATCACCCATGGGGTCATCGCCGACCACCACATCGTAGACGCTGGCGACACTGGACCGGTGGTCGATGCCGAGTGCTGTCGATGCATTCCCCTGCGGGTCGAGGTCGATGACCAGCACTCTGGCACCCGAACGCGCCAATGCGGCCGCGAGGTTGACCGTGGTGGTGGTCTTTCCCACCCCACCCTTCTGGTTGGAGACCGTGATGACCCGTGTCGTCTCGGGCAGGGGAAGGTCGGTATTGGCCAGCACGCGGCGCCTACGGGTCATATCCGCGATCTCTCGCGCGAGCGGAGTCGTCGCATCGAAAGTATCCGAAGCGGGCGTCGCCTGAGGCGTCTCGGTAATCGGATCAGGCTCGTCGTTCTGCTCGCCCTCATGGTCGTTCTCGGGTTCAACGGCAGATTGTTTCACGTGAAACATCGGGTCGCGGCCCTCGGCTGAGGCGGGATCGGCGGAGACAGATTGTTTCACGTGAAACATCTTCCCATTCTGTGGAGCTGGCGCGGAAGAACCATCACCACAGTCAGTACTCGCCGTGCCCAAGGCATTCACCGCGGGGGTCACGCTCGAGGGATCGTCGACGTCGACGGTTGCAGCGTTGAGCGGGTGAGCGGATGGCGAAGAGATCACCTCTGAAAGATTCTCGGCAGGTGCCAGTGAACCAGTACTGGTGGGGGACTGTTCGGGCTGTTCATCAGCGAGCAGGGGAACAGGCGCGCCGAGCTTGTCGGCTGCTGGAGTGTCAACCGGAACAACTTCGGCCGGTGAACGAGATTCCACGGATTCGCCGGCGGCGGGTGAACGCTCGATCGGGGCAGCGAGTACGTCATTCATGGCAACACCGGGTTGCGCATCAGAGGACACCTTCCGCGCCGGAGGCGGTCCGCTTTCCTTCGTGGCACGCCGACGAAATCCCCATGCTGCCATGAATCCGCCTCCCCTTCAGTGGTCATTCAACTGTAGCCCGTACCACTCGGGTCACCTCGTCAAGCACGCCGTCACCGAGCGTGACCACCTCTACATCTCGAAGTCTGAACCTGCGCACGACTTTACTGGCCGCTTCGATCTCCTTCTCAGCCCCCGCACCCTTCATCAGAACCAATTCACCGGCCGGGCGCAGCAGTGGGGCGGTCATGGGAATCAGCTTGGAAAGGCCACTGACTGCGCGCGCAGTCACCTGGGAGAACTCGCCCTCTCGGCCCGTCTCCTGCGACCGGGCCCGCAGAACCGATACATTGCGGAGTCCCAACGCCTGAACTTGTTCGTTCAGCCAGGTGACACGCCTGTCCATTGGTTCGATCAGCACGAAATCCACATCAGGTCGGGCAATTGCCAAGACAATACCCGGTAGACCCGCGCCGCTTCCGACGTCTCCCACCAAACCCGGTCGCAGCAGTGGGGCGACCACCGCACAGTTGAGAATATGCCGCGTCCAGAGGCGGGGAAGTTCCAATGGACCAATCAGGCCGCGCTCTTCACCGTGCTCGGCCAACGCTCCCGCGAACTCGCGTGCCAGAACGATCCGCTCTCCGAAGAGCTGAGCAGCGGCGGCGGGTTCTCCCTCGAGCTCGCTGAGTGTCATTGTTTCACGTGAAACTATTGGCTGGCGCTGATCACCGTGTGGCGATCGTTGCCTGCGCCCTCAGACGCAGAGTGGTAGCCACGAGCCGCTACCAAGTCGTGGACAATCTTGCGCTCATAGGAGGTCATCGCGGGTAACGCGGCGCCGGCCGCCCCCTCTTCGATCCGCGCTATCGCGCGGTCGACAAGGTGGGAGAGTTCCTTCTCCCGCGCCTCACGAGAGCCGCCGATGTCAAGAATGAGACGGGAGAATTTTCCGTTCTTGGATTGCACGGCCAAACGCGTCAACTCCTGAAGAGCATTGACGGTGTCGGGTCGCGAGAGTAGTCCGAGATTGCCGTTATCGGGAGCATTGACGGCGACGTAGGCCCTGCCCGGTCGCGCTTCGATGTCTATGTCGCCATCAATGTCGCAGATATCGAGGAACTCCTCAATATAGTCCGCGGCAATGTCACCCTCTTCTTCAATCTCGGCGACGGTGCTGGCGACGCGGTCGGCGTCACGGGATCCGTCCCTGGTCGGAACGCTGAGAGTGTCTTTCGTTTGGTCATCGTCGGTCAAAACTTCTCCAAAGACGTCGTCTTTCGGTGAAACCTGTGTCATTTCAAAAGCTACTTTCCGCCGGGTTTCTTCTTGGCTCTGTTCTTGCTTATCGGTTGTTGCCTTTGAGTCGGTTTCGCGGGCTCTTCCTCAATCACAATGGTGTCGGGGTCCAAGGACTTCGCTTCCTTCGGCAACTTGCCTTTTCGTGCCAATCGCTCTTCACGCGCCTTGGCTGCCTCGCTTCCCGGGGTGGGCATGTTCCGGATCACGATGAACTGCTGGCCCATGGTCCAGAAGTTGGAGGTCAGCCAGTAGAACATGACACCCAGGGGGAAGGCAAAACCGGAGAAGATGAACACCAGCGGCAGCAGATACAGCATGATGCGCTGCTGCTTGAACGTCGGAGATGCCTTCGCCTCTGCGGACATGTTCTTTGAAATGATCTGCAACTGAGTGATGAACTGCGAGCTGGTCATCAGCACCACCATGATCGCAGCCACCCACATGACTGCCACCTGCTGCGGTTCGGCATTCATTGCACTGGAGAAGCTCGAACTGAGCGGAGCAATGCCAAAAAGTTTCGCGGAGCCGAACTGGGCACCAAGTTCCGCCGACAACGGGCCGACTCCGGCGATACCGTGTTGCGCATTGTTGAGAACTTGGAACAGTCCGAAGAAGATCGGCATCTGCAGCAGCAGGGGGAGGCACGAGCTCAGCGGGTTGGTTCCTGTCCGCTTGTACATCGCCATCGTCTCGCGGCTCATTGCCTCACGGGACGCCTGGTCCTTCTTTCCCTTGTACTTGTCCTGGATCTTCTTCAGGTGTGGGGCGACTTCGAGCATCTTTCGCTGGCTCTGGATCTGCTTCACAAAGATCGGGATCAGCGCCGCCCGAACCACCAGCACCAGACCGACGATCGACAACACCCAGGTCAGACCCGCTGCGGGATCCATGTTCCCGATATTCGTCAATGCCCAATGGAAGAAGACAAGTATGAGTTCGATGGCCCATTTGATGGGCCAGAGCAGAGTGCCTATGAGATCCATTGGTGAGTCAGGCCTTCCCGTGCGCGCGCACGATCACAAATCCGAATGAGGTCAGGGAATACCGCGCCACCCTGGCCGGAGGAACATCGTCGATTCCGCCGGCAGCCCACGGGTGACAGCGGGCGATTCGCCGCAGCCCCAGACCCGTCCCCGGAATCAATCCACGCTGTTGGATCGCCTGCAACGTGTACGCGGAGCACGAAGGGTAATACCTGCAGACATCACCATAAAGGGGAGAGATCGCGAATCGATACAACCTGAGCAGAACCACGGCTAGATTGCGGGGCGCAAGAAACAGGAACCACATCACTTTGCTCACGTTCCACTACCCTTACTGATTCCCCGGACAACCTCTGATTGCAGGGTAACCCACGAAGCGGTGGACGAACCCGGGAGAGCCCGAATCACGATATCGGTCCCTTCCTTCACATGCGGCAATTCCAGGGCGCAGATCGCTTTGAGTCTTCGCCGGACTCGATTGCGCACCACGGCTCCTCCGACACTCCGTGCGGTGATGAACCCAAATCTGACGCCACAAGGCTCATCGCTTGGAAACAGGTAGACAACGGTGTTCTTGCCGACGACCCTGCGGCCGCGGCGAACAACATTCCTGTAGTCCTCCGCCCGGACAAGACGGTTGACACGGGCCAGCACCGCTAGATGTTATGCAGACAGTTCGGTGCGACCCTTGCGCCGGCGCGCAGACAGGATCGAACGGCCGGCGCGGGTGCGCATGCGCAGACGGAATCCGTGCACCTTGGCGCGGCGGCGGTTATTGGGCTGAAAAGTTCTCTTGCTCACGGTGTGGTCTCCACGTACTGTATCTCCGAAACCACGAAGGGTGGCCAGGAATGCTTGGGGATTGCCTAAACGGCTAAGGTCAACTGATTAAACCTACGGCCTACAGGCGGTTAGGTCAAACCGCTACAGGCCAAACGATCAATTCTCTCGTATGATCAAGCGCGATTCGCTCAAGACACGCGGGGCATCACCCAATGAATTTGGTTCAGACCTGCGCCAGTCAATAAAGTTATCCAGAGAGTTATCCCCAGCCTACCTGAAGCGAAACTGCATGAACTCGCGGAAATCGGTACTGTCAGTGGATAACTTCGTGGGTAATTGTGGATGAATACCGTGCGAAACGGTTGCCTCAACTGCAGCGCACGCAATGGCGCGTGCGCTTCGAAACACTATGACTAAGGACGCTATGACTGCAGACGATCAGTCCATCAAAGACATCTGGAATCTGGTTCTCACCGAACTTTCTGCAGACGATCGAATCACCCCGGCCCTCAATGGCTTCGTCAACCTGGTCGAACCCAAGGGGATCATGACCGGCACGCTGTATCTGGAAGTGCCCAACGAATTCACCCGTGGCATGCTCGAGCAGAGAATGCGGATGCCCCTGCTCAATGCAATCGGCAGCCTCGACGAGACCCTGGCAGTGTCCACGTTCGCGATCGTTGTGAATCCAGAGATCACTCCGGAGGACTACACGACGGCGCCCGATCACATCGACCCACCCTTCGTCGAGCACGCACCCCTGCTGCACACGGATCCTGAACCCGTCGCCGGACGCAATTCCGATACCAGACTCAACCCGAAGTACAGTTTCGACAACTTTGTCATCGGCGGCTCCAACCGGTTCGCCCATGCTGCTGCTGTTGCTGTCGCCGAAGCTCCGGCGAAGGCCTACAATCCGCTGTTCGTTTACGGTGAATCGGGTCTGGGCAAGACACATCTGCTCCACGCAATCGGCCACTATGCCATGAGCCTGTACCCGGGGATCCGGGTTCGGTATGTCAGTTCCGAAGAGTTCACCAATGACTTCATCAACTCGATCGCGAACAACCGGGGCTCTCACTTCCAATCCCGCTATAGGAACATCGACATTCTTCTCATTGATGACATTCAGTTCCTCCAGGGAAAGTCAGAGACCCAGGAAGCCTTCTTCCATACCTTCAACACCCTTCATGATCACAACAAGCAAGTCGTGATCACCAGTGACCTGCCGCCGAAGCACCTCACCGGTTTCGAAGATCGAATGCGCAGCCGGTTCGAATGGGGTCTGATCACCGATGTTCAGGCACCGGACCTCGAGACTCGCATAGCAATCCTGCGAAAGAAGGCCCAGAACGACAAGCTCCAGGTGCCCGACGAGATCATGGAGTTCATTGCAACGAAGGTCTCCTCGAACATTCGGGAGCTGGAGGGCACCCTGATCCGCGTCACAGCATTTGCGAGCCTCAACCACACGGTCGTCGATATGACCCTGGTGCAGACGGTGCTCAAAGACCTGATCACCCTCGACGATGACAATGTGATCTCACCGGTGGAGATCATCAATCACACGGCCGACTACTTCAAATTGACCGTCGACGACCTGTACGGATCCTCTCGCTCCCAGGCCATTGCCACGGCCAGGCAGATCGCGATGTACCTGTGTCGTGAGCTCACCAGCCTCTCCCTGCCCAAAATCGGACAGTTGTTCGGCAATCGCGATCACACCACTGTGATGTACGCGAACAAGAAGATCAGTGAATTGATGAAGGAACGCCGTTCGATCTACAACCAGGTCACCGATCTCACCAGCCGGATCAAACAGAATCAACGGTACGGTTCCCTCTGATTTTCGAATTCGTGGGTTCTGCCTCCTCATCCGACCGCATCTGTGGCCTGTGGATGAAGCTGTGGATAACTCGCCTGAAATGTCCAAAGAATGTTGATAAGAAGCTTCAGGATGTGCAAACCTCGTGTTCGGGCGTGGCAGGATTGCGCGCATCCACAACACTTCGCCCTGCGAGTTCCACAACTTACAGACGTGTAGTTCTCGGAGATCCCGTGGGTGACCAAGTCTTGTCCACACTTTCCACAACGGTTAATGTCTTTAATCCTTAAAGAATTTAAAGAGGGTCTGAAAGAACCTTTACCCGCGCACACAAAATCACCTGAGCGGGCTGCTCTCCCCACAGATACACGAAACGCGAGCAAGACCGATAGCATTGCGCTCACAACTATTTCCTCCAATATCAGGGGTGACCTTCGTGAAGTTTCAGGCCAATCGAGATATATTCAACGACGCCGTTTCATTTGCAGTGAAGCTTTTGCCCCAGCGAACCACCCTGCCGATTCTGAGCGGTGTGCTTATCGAGGCGACCGAAGACGGTCTCGTCCTGAGCTCATTCGACTACGAGGTCTCAGCACAGACAACGGTCGTCGCCGATGTCGAAGAGACCGGCCGAGTGCTCGTCTCGGGCCGTCTTCTCGCGGAAATCGCCAATAAATTGCCACAGGCGCCAGTGAACTTCACAGTGGAACAGTCCCGGGTTCTGGTCTCGTGCGGATCGGCAAACTTCACTCTGCTCTCGATGCCGGTGGAGGAATATCCGAGCATCCCCCAAGTGCCGGGCCAGACCGGCTTGTTGCCTGCAAACGAATTTGCCGAGGCTGTTGCCCAGGTCTCCGTCGCGGCTTCGAGGGATGATGTCACTCCGGTGATCACCGGAGTGCAGTTGGAGATAGCCGACAATCGGTTGAGCCTGGTCGCCACCGATCGTTACCGAGTGGCGGTGCGCGAAATCGATTGGGATGCAGCGAAGAGCACCATTGAAGCCGTGACGGCGTTGGTGCCTGCGCGCACATTGCAGGAGGTCGGAAAGACATTCGGCCACAGTGGAACCATCGAGGTCGGAATCACGAACACCGACGATCGCGAACTCATCTCGTTCACCGCCGACCGTAAAACGGTCACCTCTCTGCTGATCAAGGGCAACTTCCCGCCGGTTCGCCGTCTGTTCCCCGAGGTTGTGGATAACTATGCGGTGATGAACACGGCCGAGCTGGTCGAGGCGACGCGCCGTGTGTCGTTGGTTCTGGAGCGAGAGGCTGCATTGCGGTTCTCCTTCACCGCCGACGGACTGACTCTGGAGGCGACCGGGTCCGAACAGGCCCAGGCCTCTGAAACCATCGACGCGATCCTCACCGGAACGGACACCGTCGTGTCACTGAAGCCGCAATTCCTGTTGGATGGCCTCGGTGCAGTGCGCTCGGAGTTCGTTCGGATCTCCTTCACCAAGACAGAGAATCCGAACAAACCGGGCCCGGTGCTCATCACCAGCCAGACATCGAAGGAACAGATCGGTTCCGACAGTTACAAATACCTTCTGCAGCCAAACCTCTTGTTGCGTTAGGCCTGGAGCAGAACGGGTACCAGAGCAACAAGGGAGAACAGGTCGAGTGGACGACGATGCGGGTTAGACATCTGAATCTGGTCGACTACAGAAACTACCGGTCGGTTGATGTCGCACTCGCTGGAGGCGCCAATCTCTTCGTGGGCAAAAACGGGCAGGGAAAAACCAATCTCGTCGAGGCATTGGGCTATCTGAGCACACTGGGCTCCCATCGGGTCTCCCAAGATCAAGCCCTCATTCGAAATGGGGCCGATGCGGCCATCATCCGGGCACGGCTTTCCCACGCCGAACGCGAGATCCTGGCCGAGGTGCAGATCAACAGGTCGACCCCGAACCGCGCCCAGATCAACAAAGGTGTGATCAAACCCAGAGAACTGCCGAGATATTTCTCCAGTGTGCTCTTTGCACCGGAGGATCTAGCCCTGGTCAGGGGAGAACCGGCGAACCGAAGACGATTCATCGACCAGTTGTTGATTCTGCGGGCGCCCAGGATGGCGGGGGTCATCGCCGACTACGAACGCGTTCTGAAGCAGCGCAATACCCTGCTGAAGTCTGCTCGATCATCCGGGCTCGCCGGAAACCAACTGAGCACACTCGAGATCTGGGATGAACGGCTGATCGAATTCGGCACGGTCATCATCACCGAGCGCAATTCCCTGGTGCGCGAGCTGAGGGAACCGATGCGCTCCTCCTACCGGGCGATCGTCGACGCCGACCACGGGCCCGATGTGACCATGGAGTTGACCGTCCCGGCCGATACGGACGACTTACAAACTACCTCGGACAATTTTCGCAACGCCTTGGCCTCTGTTCGACGAAACGAGATGGATCGGGGAATGACCTTGGTCGGCCCCCACCGGGATGACCTGCACTTCGAGCTCAACCAGCTGCCGGCCAAGGGGTATGCCAGCCACGGTGAGAGCTGGTCGTTCGCGCTCTCATTGAAACTCGCTTCTGCCGACCTTCTCAGGCGACGATCGACTGTCGGGGATCCGGTTCTCATCCTTGATGATGTCTTCGCGGAACTCGACGCGTTTCGCCGGGCGCGCCTGGCCGCAGCGATCGGCGATTATGAGCAGGTTCTGATCACCGCCGCAGTTTTCGAGGACATTCCGGAATCACTGCGTGCCCACACCGTGCACATCCATGCCGGAACAATCATCGACGGGCCCGTCGATGTCTGATCCTCGTGCGAGTGAATCGGTTCGGGTCTACCTGCGGTTCAAGAAGGTCTTCGGTGATGGAGCGTCACGTTCCTATGCGGCGAGGAAACGGGCCACGCGTGATCCGGGGGCGAGCGTTCCGTTCGGCACGGGTCGAGATCCGCATGGATTGAACGACGTCATTGGCGCCCTGACCAGTTCCATGGGCTGGAACTCGTCTCTTGCGCAGTCGGAACTGATGGATTCGTGGCCCGACGTGGCGGGCGAGGACACAGCCAGGCATTCGTCACCGGTCGGAATCACCGATGGGTTATTGACGGTGCAATGTGAGTCGACGGCCTGGGCGACCCAGTTGCGGCTCATGAGACACGTGATCCTCAACCACATCGTCGAGAGGTTCCCGGATGCGGGCATTGAATCGATTCGCTTTCAGGGGCCTGACGTACCCTCGTGGAAACGCGGTCCCAGATCAATTCCAGGCCGGGGCCCGCGCGATACTTACGGTTGAGTAGACAAAAGAGGTCACCCCATCGAAAAAGTCGCCTCAGAAGGCCGTTGACGCGGTTTTGTGGTGCGGGCTTTGCTAGAATGAGTAGTCGAGAATAATTCTGTCAGGAGCCCCGTCACCCAATGTCACTTGAATCGAATAATTATGTCCCCGATGGCGAATACGGTGCCAGTGCGATTCAAGTACTCGAAGGGTTGGAAGCGGTACGCAAACGACCGGGAATGTACATCGGGTCAACGGGTCCCAGGGGGTTGCACCACCTTGTGTACGAGGTGGTCGACAACTCCGTCGATGAGGCGTTGGCCGGCCACTGCGATCACATTGAGATCACCATCTGCCCCGACAACTCGATCCGAGTGGTCGACAATGGCCGGGGAATTCCGGTCGACATCGTTGAGAGTGAAGGCAAATCAGCCGTCGAGGTCGTACTGACGGTTTTGCACGCGGGCGGAAAGTTCGGCGGCGGCGGTTACGCAGTCTCCGGCGGATTGCACGGTGTCGGCGTCTCGGTGGTGAATGCCCTGTCCAGCCGCCTCGAGGTCGAGGTTCGGCGCAGGAACCATTACTGGCGTCAGAGTTATCGCGATGGTTTTCCCCAGGCACCGCTGGCCCAGGAAGAAGAGGCCGACAGCACAGGAACCATGGTGACCTTCTGGCCGAACCCGGATATCTTCGAAACGGTCGAATTCGACTATGAGACCCTGAGGTCGAGGTTCCAGCAGATGGCGTTCCTGAACAAGGGACTCACGTTGAAGATCACTGACGAGCGCGAACTCGATGACAACGGCGAGCACGCCAGCGACACCTACCTCTATGAACAGGGGCTGGTCGACTACGTCGAGTATCTCAACCGCACCAAGCGCGGCGATCTGGTGAACGAAGACATCATCTCGTTCGAGGCCGAAGACACCGAGCGCAAGATCTCGCTCGAAGTTGCGATGCAGTGGACCACCGGTTACAACGAGAGCGTTCATACCTACGCGAACACGATCAACACGCACGAGGGCGGCACCCACGAAGAGGGATTCCGTGCGGCACTCACCTCGCTGGTCAATCGCTATGCGCGGGACAAGAACATCTTGAAGGAGAAGGACGAGAACCTGTCCGGTGATGATGTTCGTGAAGGACTCACCGCCGTCATCTCGGTGAAACTGGCGGAACCGCAGTTCGAGGGTCAGACGAAGACCAAACTCGGCAACACCGAGGCGAAGGCATTCGTGCAGAGGGTCGCCGGCAGCCAGCTCGGCGACTGGTTCGACCGCAACCCCACGCAGGCCAGGGACATCATTCGCAAAGCCATCCAGGCATCCCAGGCGCGGATCGCGGCGCGCAAGGCCAGGGAGCAGACCAGGCGCAAGGGCTTGCTGGAGTCAGGGGGCATGCCCGGTAAGTTGAAGGACTGCCAGAGCAAGGACCCGAGCGTTTCTGAGATCTTCATCGTCGAGGGTGACTCGGCCGGCGGCTCAGCCGTGCAGGGCCGCAACCCGGAGACCCAGGCGATCCTTCCCCTGCGAGGCAAGATCCTGAACGTGGAAAAGGCCAGGCTCGACCGGGCCCTCGGCAACAACGAGGTGCAGGCGATGATCACCGCGTTCGGCGCGGGCATCGGCGAGGACTTCGCGCCCGACAAGGCCAGATACCACAAGATCATCCTGATGGCCGATGCCGATGTCGACGGGCAGCACATCACGACGCTGCTGTTGACGTTGCTGTTCCGGTACATGCGGCCGTTGATCGAACTCGGCTACGTGTACCTGGCCCAACCGCCGCTGTACCGCATCAAATGGAGCAACGCGGCCCACGAGTACGTCTACAGCGATGCCGAGCGTGATGCTGTGCTCGCTCACGGGCAGACAACGGGCAAGCGGGTGCCCAAGGACAACGGCATCCAGCGTTACAAGGGTCTGGGTGAGATGGATTACAAAGAATTGTGGGAGACCACGATGAATCCGGCTAGCCGCACCCTGTTGCAGGTGACGCTTGATGATGCGGCCGCCGCGGATGAGATCTTCTCCACCTTGATGGGTGAAGACGTCGAATCACGCAGAAACTTCATCCAACGCAACGCCAAGGATGTTCGTTTCCTCGACATCTGATGGATCCTGATCGCCGTGGGCATCGAGGACCGACGAGCGAGAAACCTGTCCGGGTGACCGGGCCCAAGCCAAGACACTCGGACAACTGAGAGACGAAACGACAACATTCATGGCAGACGACGAGAACACTCCAGACCAGCCGCAGGACACCGCGGGTGAGATCGAGACGATCACCACCGACACCGGGGTGATCGTTCTGAACCACGACAAGATCAAGCAGGTCGACCTGCAGCTGGAGATGCAGCGATCTTACCTCGACTACGCCATGAGCGTCATCGTGGGCCGTGCCCTCCCCGATGTGCGCGACGGACTGAAGCCGGTGCACCGCCGGGTGATCTACGCCATGTACGACGGCGGTTACCGCCCCGACAAGGCGTTCTCCAAGTGTGCGCGCGTCGTCGGCGACGTGATGGGGCAGTTCCACCCCCACGGTGATTCTTCGATCTACGATGCGCTGGTGCGTCTGGTGCAGCCGTGGAGTCTCAGGTACCCGCTCGCCCTGGGCCAAGGAAACTTCGGTTCTCCCGGAAACGACGGCGCAGCAGCCCCCCGGTACACCGAGACCAAGATGGCGCCGCTCGCGCTTGAAATGGTGCGCGACATCGACGAGGACACCGTCGACTTTCAGGACAACTACGACGGGCGCACCCTGGAGCCGGTGGTCACCCCCTCAAGGTTCCCCAACCTGCTGGTCAACGGATCCGTGGGAATCGCCGTTGGTATGGCCACAAACATCCCCCCACACAACCTTCGGGAAGTGGCATCCGGCGCCCAGTGGTACCTGGAGAATCCAGAGGCGAGCCGCGAAGAACTGCTCGACGCCCTGCTGCACCGCATCAAGGGCCCCGACTTCCCCACCGGTGCGCAGATTCTCGGCGTCAAGGGAATCCAGGACGCCTACCGCACCGGCCGCGGGTCGATCACCATGCGAGCGGTCGTCACCGTCGAAGAGTTGCAGGGACGCACCTGCCTGGTCGTCACCGAACTGCCCTACCAGGTCAACCCAGACAACCTTGCCACCCGGATCGCCGAACTGATCAAGGACGGAAAGCTGGGCGGCATCGCCGACCTCAGGGACGAGACATCCGGCCGCACCGGCCAGCGCCTGGTGATCGTGCTGAAGCGCGATGCGATCGCCAAGGTCGTGCTGAACAACCTGTACAAGTTCACCCAGCTGCAGGAGAACTTCGGGGCCAACATGTTGGCCATCGTCGACGGTGTTCCGCGTACCCTCCCGCTGGACGGCTTCATCACCCACTGGGTGGCACATCAGATCGATGTCATCGTCAGGCGCACGGCGTTCCGGCTCAAGCGTGCCGAAGAGGAAGCCCACATCCTGCGCGGCTACCTGAAGGCCCTGGATGCCCTCGACGAGGTGATCGCCCTGATTCGCCGCTCGGCGACTGTTGATGACGCCCGTGAGGGCCTGATGCAGCTACTCGACGTCGACCAGCTCCAGGCCAATGCAATCCTGTCGATGCAGTTGCGCCGTCTCGCGGCCCTCGAACGTCAGAAGATCATCGATCAGGCTGCTGAACTCGAGCGCCAGATCGCTGAATTCCAGGCGATCCTGGCCAGCCCACAGAGGCAGCGCGACATCGTCAGCACCGAACTGGCCGACATAGTCACCAAGTTCGGCGACGACAGGCGCAGCGAGATCATGTACGGCTTCAACGGCGACATGAGCGTCGAAGACCTGATCCCCGAAGAAGAGATGGTTGTCACCGTCACTCGGGGCGGGTACGTCAAGCGCACCCGCAGCGACAACTATCGCAGTCAGCACCGTGGCGGCAAGGGCGTGCGCGGCGCGACCCTTCGCGCCGACGACGTCGTGGAGCACTTCTTCGTCACCACGACCCACCACTGGCTGTTGTTCTTCACGAACACGGGCCGGGTCTACCGGGCCAAGACCTACGAACTGCAAGAAGCCGGCCGAGACGCCAAGGGCCAGCACGTCGCGAACCTGCTCGCTCTCGAGCCCGGTGAAGAAATCGCCCAGATCCTGGACATCCCTGACTATCAGGCGGCCACCTACCTGGCCCTGGCGACCCGTGACGGACTGGTCAAGAAGACCCTGCTGACCGAGTACGACACCAATCGTTCCGGGGGAATCATTGCCATTCGCCTGCGCGAGGGCGACGAATTGGTCAGTGCGCTGCTGGTCGACGAAGACTCGGACATCATGTTGTTCTCCCGCAAGGGAATGTCGATTCGGTTCACCGCATCGAACGAGGCTCTGCGGCCGATGGGGCGTTCCACCTCGGGAGTCATCGGAATGCATTTCCGTGGTGAGGATCAATTGCTGGATGCCGCTGTGGTCAGCGACAACGGATACGTCTTCGTCGTCACGGAAGGCGGGTACGCGAAGCGCACCGAGGTGTCCCAGTACCGAATCCAGAACCGGGGCGGCATCGGTATCAAGGTCGCCAAACTGGCCGAGGATCGCGGGGACCTGGTCGGCTCGCTGATCGTGGACGAAGATGATGAGATCCTGGTGGTGATGGCAGGTGGCAAGGTGGTACGTTCTGCAGTGTCTGAGGTGACAGGCACCGGTCGAAACACCATGGGTGTCATCTTCGCCCGTTTCGACGACGACGACCGGATCATCGCCGTGGCACGGAACGCGGAGCGCAACCTGGTATCAGAGGATGCCGACGCAGAACCAGACGCCTCGGCCAATGCAGATGCCGATACCGGCAATCTTCAGGAAAACTCTGATAAACAAGATGCTTCACCGGAAAGCGCAAGCGACAACCAGAAGGAAACACCCCTAGATGAGCAGTAGCGTCGCGGAGAAACTCGCCAAGAAGTCTGCCCGATCTGCGAACACCAAGCAGGTTCGGCTTCGGCTGGTGTACGTTGATTTCTGGTCCAGCCTGAAATTGTCCTTTCTGATCGCTTTGGCGCTGGCCGTCATGATGATTGTGGTCACCTTCTTGGTGCACACCGTACTGACGACGACTCACGTCTTCGACACCGTCGATTCGTTGATGGCGCAGTTGGCGGGCCAGGATGCTGAAGGGATCAGTCTCAAGGAGATACTCTCGCTGCAGACGGTGATGGGCTTCACCGTCGTCGTCGCCGTGCTGAACACGGTCGTGGTGACGGTGCTCGGTGCGGTCATCGCCCTGCTCTACAACCTGAGCGTGAAGATCACGGGCGGGCTCTTGCTCGGGTTCAGCAACAACTGATCGGTTCTCGATTGTGAGTAAGGGCAGGTTTTCCGGTAAGGTAAACCTGCCCATTCAGGGGCTATAGCTCAGGTGGTTAGAGCGCTTCACTGATAATGAAGAGGTCCCAGGTTCAAGTCCTGGTAGCCCCACAAGGGAACGTAAGAAGTTTTCTTTCCCCAATGGGGACGTAGCTCAATTGGCAGAGCACCGCCTTTGCAAGGCGGGGGTTAGGGGTTCGATTCCCCTCGTCTCCACAGATTGCAACGAACGAGGGC
This sequence comes from Homoserinimonas sp. OAct 916, assembly GCF_003260275.1. Lineage (GTDB taxonomy): Bacteria > Actinomycetota > Actinomycetes > Actinomycetales > Microbacteriaceae > OACT-916. Next base: position 202,728 of record NZ_QJHB01000007.1, read on the forward strand.
CCCGACATCCAGCGGATGTCGGGGCCCTCGTTCGTCTCTGTCTGCCGAATCAGGATTCACACGGTTCAGGGCGACTCGGGCTCGTCGTCCGCGATCCACAGTTCGTCGTCGGCGCGGAACGTCTGCCAGAGGGCGTACCCGACGCCGGCCAGTGCGGTGATGCCGACGATGATGCCGAGTACTCCGCCGACGCCCACATGCCGCTTCGGCTCGGGTACCGGAACCCGCGCCGCGCGCAGGGCCTCGGCTCCGCGTGACTTTGCGGTGCTCAGTGCCTTATCGAAGTTTCCACTCCTGGCCATGTCCACAACAGACAAAGTGGAGCCGATTACGGCGGCCACCGAGGGCAACACGTTGTCCACCAGCGCGTGACGGGCCGAACCGGCGACGTTACGGCCGAGTTCGACCGACCGGTCGACACGAGGGCGCACTTGATGGTCGATCACACCTTTCACTCGGGGTGAGACCTCTTCTTGAGCAAGCAACGACAATTGGCGTTTGGCCTCGCGCATGACTTCCCGGGACTGTTCCAGCACATCTTGCTGCTGCTGCCACAGATCGTCGGCATTGCCGCGCAGGCGCTTCAATTCCTTATTGCGCTTTCGTGATAAACCCACTGCGTCCTCCATCGATAGGGTAAAGAAGCGTTTCACCTCCATCTTGCCACGCATCCCCGTGAGCACAAATACTCAGGGGGCCACCAGCCGAAACTTCGTGATTGCCGCGAACACTGGCCAACCTCGGGCAACGACCCAGCCGGGGTGTGCGAGAATGAGTCTCATGTCTTTGCATACTGCAGTCGCAACCATTGAAACCACCGTCGGCGAGATCAAGGTCAACCTCTTCGGTAACCACGCCCCCAAGACGGTCAAGAACTTCGTCGGCCTCGCAACCGGGCAGATCGAATGGACCCACCCGGACACCGGGAAGACTTCGACCGACCCGCTCTACAACGGTGTCGTCTTTCACCGCATCATTCCGGGATTCATGATCCAGGGCGGCGACCCGCTCGGAACCGGCACCGGCGGCCCCGGCTACCAATTCGACGACGAAATCAACCCCGAGCTCAACTTCACCAAGCCCTACGTGTTCGCGATGGCCAACGCCGGCCTGCGTGGCGGGCGGGGGACCAACGGTTCCCAGTTCTTCATCACGGTCGGCCCGGCCGAGTGGCTCCAGGGCAAGCACACCATCTTCGGCATCGTCGAGGACGAGGCATCCCAGAAAGTGGTCGACAAGCTCGCCCAAGTGGCCACAGACGGCCGTGACCGCCCGCTCGAAGACGTCAAGATCATCTCTGTGACCGTCGAGAACGTCTAGCAAGTACTGATTCGGTGAGCTATCACCCGGTGAGCGGCGCGGAACAGCGTTCCGCGAACTTCTGTTACCGGCACCCGAACCGGCAGAGCTTCATTCTCTGCCAGCGCTGTGGACGCACGATCTGCCCGGAATGCCAGACCCAGGCGGCGGTGGGTGTGATCTGCCCGGAATGCATGCGTGAGCAGCGGGCGAGTGCGCCGCGCACCAAACCGGCGATCCTCACCCGGGTTGCCGGCGAGGGCAAACCGGTGGTCACGTATTCCATCATCGCGCTGTGCGTGTTCCTCTACATCCTTCAATGGATCCCCGGGCTGGGAGTGACGAACGCTCTCATCTACGCGCCCGCATTCTCCGACCCGAACAGTCCATACTCAGACGTCTCATTCCAGCCGTGGCGGATGATCACCGCGACCTTCCTGCATTCCACGGGCTTCATCTTCCACCTGCTGTTGAACATGTACATGCTGTGGATCTTCGGCCGGATTCTCGAGACGCTGTTGGGGCGCGGGCGCTACCTCGCCCTGTACCTGCTCAGCGGCCTCGGCGGTTCGGTGGCGGTGATGCTGCTGGCGCCGGTTGACCAGTTCGTTCTCGGTGCCTCAGGGGCCATCTTCGGCCTCGTGGGCGCATTCGTGGTGATTCAGCACCGCATGGGTGGCAATATGACCCAACTGCTGGTTCTGGTGGGTATCAACCTCGTGATCGGGTTCATCCCGAACCTCAACATCGCCTGGCAGGCCCACGTGGGCGGTCTGATGGTCGGCGCGCTGATCGGTTACATCTATTTGGAGACCCGAACCCCCAGTAATAAACGGATCCAGATCCTCGGCGTCTCCGCGGTCGCCGTGGTGTTGCTGCTGATCAGTTTCTCGAAGGCACTGTTCTAAGAGTTATCCACAGGTCTATCCACATTGGGGATAATTACAGCGGTGTAATTGTCGAAGGCCTCTAAGTTCTGGCGATCCCGCACGGGCCGGTTGTCGCATTCACTCGAAGCGGTGCTCAGCGCCACCGAGTGGTCATCAAGAATCCGACGAACGCGATCCCGAAGCCGACAAGAATGTTCCACGAACCGAGCGCGGGAACCGGATACTGGCTGTTGCTCACGTAGAAGACAATGATCCAGGCCAAGCCGACCAGCATGAATCCGAACATCACTGGTTTGAACCAGACGGCGTTGGGCTGATCGTGCTTGGAGCGCGCGGCCTCGTTGCGGTCGGGCTGGGGAGTCGTAGTTCGTGCCATGACATACGACTCTAGTCGGTTTCAGCTGAAGATCCTGACGGCAGCGACGCACCCCAACAGTTGAAGGGTCCCCGGCGGCGTGGAGACTGTGGAGAAATGCACATGGCGCCTCCCATAGACTTGCCCCTATGCATGTTCAGGAGCCGGGTATCCCTGCGCCGCGTGCCGATACTTCGGGGCGAGAATCACCACTCCAGCGCCCACGGCACACACGGCGACAGGTGAGTGTCGTTGGAGTACTCGGGGAACTCTTGATCACCGCCGGCGTGCTGGTTCTGCTGTTCCTCGGTTGGCAGTTGTGGTGGAACGACTTTATCGTTGCCGGCCAACAGCGCACCGATGCCACGGAACTCAGTCAGACCTGGACCAAGGACCACCCGGTGGCTCCGTCGAATACGGCGCAGCCGGAGGAGACGGAGAAGCCCGCGGATACGGCTGCTGACCCCGTCGTCGTCGAGCAGGCGAACCACGGCGACGACTTCGCCATCTTGTATGTACCGCGGTTCGCCGAGTATGAAAAGAACTATTCTCGGGTCATCACCGAAGGGGTCGACCACGTCGCGATTCTGAACGCCGGAAGGGTCGGACACTACCCGGACACCCAATTGCCGGGAGAAGCCGGCAATTTTGTTCTGGCGGCCCATCGCAGCGCCTACGGCGGTGGCATGCATTGGATCACCGACTTCCGGTTGGGCGACCGGATCTATGTCGAGACCGCGGACGGGTGGTACTCCTATGCGTTTCGGGACCTCGAGTTCGTGCCGGATACCCAGATCGACGTGCTTGCCCCTGTACCTCGCAATGGCGGCGTGACACCGACTGATTCAATCATCACCCTCACCAGTTGCAACCCTCTCTGGTCGACGGCAGAACGTGTGATCGCCTACGGCGTGTTCGATTCGTTCCGGCCGAGGGCCGCAGGTGCTCCCGCTGAGATCACGTCGGCTGTCGCCGCGCATGAGGAGAGCTGAAATGTATGGAGCAATCTGGCGCACCCTACCCGGACCGGTCTGGCTGCGCATCGCGCTGGTGTTGGTGCTCGTGGTCGCCGTGCTCGCCGTGTTGTCGACCTGGGTCTTTCCCTGGGTCGATTCCGTCATCAACGACCAGCAGGTGACGGTCGGCAACCAATGAGGCTGAGAACATGACCCGAGTACTTGTCATCGACAACTACGACAGTTTCGTCTACACCCTGAACGGCTATCTCGGCCAACTCGGTGCTGATACGCACGTCGTGCGCAACGACCAGATCGCCGAAGCCGACCTGGTCAGCATGCTGGCTGAATTCGATGGTGTTCTCCTCTCCCCGGGCCCCGGCACCCCGGAACAGGCGGGGATCTCCGTTCCGATGGTGCACGCGGCACTCGACTCGGGCACGCCGCTTTTCGGGGTGTGCCTCGGGCACCAGGCCATCGCCAGTGCGTTCGGCGCAACCGTGGCCGTTGCAGCCGAGCTGATGCACGGAAAGACCTCCGAAGTCACTCACGACGGCAGCGAGTTGTTCCTCGACGTTCCGACGAACTTCATCGCAACCCGGTACCACTCGCTGGCCGTAGTCGACGCCACAATGCCGGCGGTCCTGAGAGTGACGGCGCGAACTGACGACGGCGTGATCATGGGCCTGCAGCATCGGACGGCTCCGCTCTACGGGGTGCAGTTCCATCCCGAGTCGGTGCTCACCGAGGGTGGATACACCATGCTCGGCAACTGGCTCGAACGGGTTGGATGCGTGGGCGCGCGGGATAGGGCCCGCACCCTGCATCCGCTGGTGCGCCTGAACTGAGCGGTGTTGCTGAGCCGTGCACTTTGCTGGGCCGTGCAGTGTGCTGGGCCGTGCAGTGTGCTGGGCCGTGCACTTTGCTGAGCCGTGCAGTGCGCTGAGCTGAACCGCGGGCAGGGTGTTAGCCGGAGCAGTACTGCAGAATCACGCTGGAGCCCTGCGGAACATCTCCGGGCGCCAACGATTGGTGGGACACCGGCGTGTTGGGCTCGGCCGGACAGTTCGGGTCGGGTTGGGGAACAGCGGTCAACTGCAGATTGGCGCTGTCGAGGATGTCGGTGGCGGCAGCCATCGATTGGCCTGTCAGATCTTGCAGTTTCACCATCCCGTTCGAGGCGTGGAGCTTGATGGTGGTGCCCACGTCGACCGCCTGGCCGCTGGCAGGGTCGGTGCCGAGCACCTTGTTCGGCGCCACAGTGGGTGAGTTGCGCATGTCCACGGTCCCCGGTGTGAGGTTGGCGTCGAGCAGGGCCTTTTTGGCGTCGTCGACCGATTGGCCGATGAGGTCGGGAATCTCGACCTTCTGGGTGCCGAGCGAGACGTAGAGCTTGATCACCTCGCCGACCTTGACGGTGGAATTCGCGGGCGGCTCCGAGCGCAGTACCTGGCCGGAGGGTATCGTCGGTGACTCCTCATCCACTCGGCTGGGAATCAGCTTCAAGCCCTCCAGGGTGGAGGCTGCGGCGTCGAAGGTCTGCCCCGAGAAATCGGGCACGTCCCTGGTCGATTCGGAGACAAGGTTCGACGGGCTCAACGAGACGACCCAGAAGACCACGGCCGCCAGAATGATGATCACGCTCGCCACACCCGCCCAGATCCAGATCACCGGAGGGCGGTTCTGGGTGCGCACCACGGTCTGGTTCTCGGCCAACTGGCGGATCGCCTGTTCCGACGACGAGGCTGCGGTGGGCGGCGCGCCGAACAGGTTCGCGCCGGGCTCTTCCACCTTGCGGCGGGGAATGATGCCGCTGCCGGCCATGACGACATCTTCTCGGAACTCCGCGGCCGACTGGAATCGGGCGAACCGGTCTTTGTCCAGCGCGTGCAGCACCACCTGGTCAAGCGCCGGGGAGACTCTCGGGTTGAGCGTGGAGGGGGCCACCGGCGGTTCGCTGACATGCTGGTAGGCGATCGCCACCGGGGTGTCGCCACGAAAGGGCACTCGGCCGGTGAGCATCTCGAACAACACGACACCGGCTGAATACAGGTCGGTGCGGGCATCCACCGTCTCGCCCTTGGCCTGCTCTGGCGAGAAGTAGGAGGCCGTGCCGAGAATCGCGGTGGTCTGGGCGACCGTGGCCGAGGAGTCGGAGATGGCGCGTGCGATACCGAAGTCCATGACCTTCACCTGGCCGGACTGGGTGAGCATGATGTTGCCCGGTTTGATATCGCGGTGCACCACGCCGGCCCGGTGGGAGTATTCCAGCGCGGTCAGGATCCCCTCCATGATGCGGGTCGCCTCGGATGGGTCGAGCGGTCCGTGGCCGATCACATCTTTCAACAGGCGACCGGAGACGCGTTCCATGACGATGAACGGCAATTGCACTTCGTGGCCGCGCTCGTCGTTGACAGTCTCTTCGCCGGCGTCGAACACCCGCACGATCGTGGGGTGCGCCATTCGGGCGGCGGCCTGTGCCTCTAGCCGAAAACGGGTGCGAAAACTGGGGTCGGCCGCGAGTGATGACTTGAGGATCTTGATCGCAACCGTGCGGCCCAGTCGGGTGTCTGTGCCAGCGTAGACGTCGCTCATGCCGCCTCGACCGATCAGTTCGCCCACCCGGTATCGATCGGCGAGCAGGCGACCATCTTCACTCACTAAATCTTCTCCAGTCGGCGTAATTTCGATCCCAGTCTATTCGCCGCCCTACCCCTGATCGGGTGCTGGCTCGCCCGCGGGGGGCTGTGAAGGTTCAACGGGCGGTGCAACGACCTGCACGGTCAGACCTGGAGACGGGTCGGACTCCTGGGCCCCGCAGATCACCGTGTAAGTGATCTGTATGGACTCGCCGGCCGCATCGTCCTTTGCCTTGATGGTGGCGTTCAGGCTGGTGGAACCGTTCTCACCGACCAGGCTTCCGCCGCCGTCGACCGTGATGTTGTATCCGGCCAGGGTCTGCCCTGCGGGGCATTGGGCCGACGACAACGTGATCTTGAACTCGTTGCCGGCAACCACCGTGTTCGGTGGGTCTGACTGCATCGAGGCCGGTGAGCTGGGAGCGTTCGGCTTTGCGATATCGGAATAGACGAAGAGGGTGATGGTCGAGCCGATCGGAACAGTCCCCGTCGGGTTCACACGATAGACGGTGTCAACCGAACCCTGGTCAGGTGCCTGATTGCCCTGCTCCACGTTGACCTTCATGCCGAGGGCCTTCAGCTTGTCTGTAGCCTCCTGGCTGGTGAGCGTCTCGAAGTCGCTCGCATTGACCTCGGCCGTGGTGGGCGCCGTGGACGGAGGCGTGGTCGGTGACGGAGTCACGCTGACCGACGGCGACGGCGACGGCGACGGCGAGACCGGTGACGGGGTGACCGGGCGGTTGAACAGCGCGATCATGCCACCGATCAAGACGATCAACAGGATGGCGATCAACGCGATCAGCGGCCAGGTCCACGGGTTGCGTTTCTTCTCTGTCGTGGTCTGTACCGGCGCCGTCGGCTCGGACAGGCTTGCGCCTGCGGGCAGCAGCATGGTGGTCTGGTCGGAGGCGCCCCGTGGCAGCAGCGCCGTGGCCTGCGTGACCGTATTCGACCCGAGAACAGCGGGAACGGATGCGGCGGCTGCCGCGACATCCCCGCGTCGCAACGCCTGTGCCGCCCGGGCGAGGTGGGCAGCCGAGGCCGGACGATCGGAGGGGTCTTTCGCGAGGCACGCGTAGACCAGGTTGCGAACGGGTTCGGAGACGGTCACCGGCAGGTCGGGCGGAGACTCGTTGATCTGCGCCATCGCGATTGCCACCTGCGACTCGCCGGTGAACGGCCGGCGACCCGCGAGGGACTCGTAGGCGACGATACCGATGGAGTAGATATCGGTGCTGGGCGACGCGGGGTGACCCGAGGCCTGCTCCGGGGAGAGATACTGCACGGTGCCCATCACCTGTCCGGTGGCCGTCAGCGGAACCTGGTCGGCGATGCGGGCGATACCGAAGTCGGTGATCTTCACGCGACCATCGGGGGTGATCAGCAGGTTGCCGGGTTTGATGTCCCTGTGCACCAGACCGGCGGAGTGCGCGGCGTGCAGTGCCGCCGAGGTCTGCGCGACGATGTCGAGCACGCGGTCGGTCGACAGCACCCGTTCGCGTTCGAGGATCGTCGACAGGGCCTCCCCTGGCACCAACTCCATCACCAAGAAGGCGCTGCCTTCTTCCTCGCCGTAGTCATAGACATTGGCGATACCCTCATGGTTGACCAGGGCGGCGTGGCGGGCCTCGGCCCGGAAACGCTCCAAGAACCCGGGATCGCCCATGAATTCATCTTTGAGGATCTTGATCGCGATGACGCGGCCGATCACCAGATCGGTCGCCTCCCACACTTCACCCATGCCACCGATCGCTATGCGCGAAAGCAGCTGGTACCGTCCCCCGAACGTGAGTCCCGCTGTCGGTCTCATTTATTCAGCACCGCCTCTAATACTTGTTTTGCGATCGGAGCGGCAAGCAGGTTGCCGTACCCCTCCTGGCCCATTCCGCCACCATTCTCAATGAGAACGGTAATGGCAAATTCTGGATTGTTCGCCGGGGCAAAACCGGTGAACCACAGTGTGTACGGGTCATCCGGCCCGTTCTCTGCCGTCCCCGTCTTCCCGGCGACGCTGACTCCGTCTATTCTTGCATTACTGGCCGCGCCGTTCTCGACTCCGGAGACCATGATCTCGGTGAGTTGTCGGGCTGTCGTCGGGCTGATCGCGTCGCTGTAGACCTCGGGTGAGAACGAGTCCAGCACACGCAGGTCGGGTGACAGGATCGAATCGACCAGATTCGGCTTCATCACGGTGCCGCCGTTGGCGATCCCGGCCGTGACCATCGCCATCTGCAACGGGGTGGCACGGTCACTGCCCTGGCCGAAGGCCGAGAGTGCCACCTGGGCCTTGTCCGTGGTGTACTCATAGGTGCTCGGGGTCACATCCAGTGGAACCTGGAGCTCCTTGTTGAACCCGTACTTCTCCGCCTCGTCCAGGATCGCCCGGCTGCCGAGGGCGATTCCCAATTCGGCCATCGGGATGTTGCAGCTGAGGCGCACGGCGTCGGCGATCGACACGGTTGCCCCATCGCCGCAGGTTCCCCGCCCAGAATTGTAGATCACGGCGGTCGAACCGGGCAGGGTGAAAGAAGCCGGATTCGGGAACTGGCTGTCGGGGGTGAATTTGCCCGACTGGAATGCGGCTGACGCGACGACGAGTTTGAACACCGAGCCGGGAGGGTTCAGGTTTCCGGCGATGGCCCGGTTGTAGAGGGGGTCCGCCGGGTCTGCGATGAGCGCGTCGTAGTTCTCGATGATCGTGGACGTCTTGTGAACGGCGAGCTCGTTCGGGTCGAAGCTCGGCTTCGACACCATGGCCAGAATCCGCCCGGTCTTGGGCTCGGTGACGATGACGGCACCCTGCAGGTCACCGAGGGCGTCCCAGGCGGCCTGTTGGGCGACCCGATCGAGGGTGAGCTCGACCGCGGCACCCTGCGGAATCTGTCCCGTGATGATGCTGTTGAGCTTTTCGAAGAACTGCGAGTTGGCCGTTCCGGTGAGTTCGGCGTTGAGGGCGTTCTCGATTCCGGTGCTGCCCTGTCCGATGGTGTAATAACCGGTCGCCGGGGCATACAACTGGCCGTCCGTGTAGACGCGGATGAACTTGTACATGTCATCGATGGGTTTGGAGAGTGCGACCGCCTCACCCTCGACGAGTATCGGGCCGCGTTTGGCCGAATAGGCTTCGATCACGGCGCGCGTGTTGCGGGCATCCGCCTGCAGATTGTCGGCCTGAAACACCTGGATGATCGATGTGGAGGTCATCAGGGCGACGAACATGAGCAGCACAACGATGCTGACACGTTTCAGTTCACGATTCATCTGTCAGATCACCATCCTCGGCTGGTTGCGCACGCTGTCGGACAGGCGCAGCAGGAGGGCGACAATGATCCAGTTGGCGACCAGCGATGAGCCACCGGCGGCCAGGAACGGCGTGGTGAGCCCGGTGAGGGGGATGACCCGGGTGACGCCGCCGACGACGATGAAGACCTGGAGCGCGACGATGAAGGCGAGGCCGACGCCCAGAAGTTTTCCGAAGTCGTCTTGCCCCGCGAAGCCGATGCGGAATCCCCGGGAGACGAACAGGAGGTAGAGGCCGAAGATCGCGAAGAGACCGATCAGGCCGAGCTCTTCGCCGAGGCTGGTGATGATGAAGTCGCTGTTGGCGAGCGGCACCAGGTCGGGGTCGCCCTCGCCGAGGCCCGTACCGATCAGACCTCCGTGGGACAGCCCGAAGATGCCCTGTACGAGCTGGTAGCTGCCCGGGTCGGCGCCAAAGACCTCCGGGTGGAACGCATCCAGCCAGTTGATCATGCGGCCGTGCACATAACTCAGCGACTGTGCGGCGATGTAGGCGCCGGCCGCGAACAGGCCGAGGCCGATCAGCACCCAACTGAGGCGGGCCGTGGCGACATAGAGCATGACCAGGAACAGGCCGAAGTAGAGCAGCGATGTACCTAGGTCACGCTGAAAGATGATCACCGACATCGACAGAGCCCAGACCACCAGGAGCGGGCCGAGGTCGCGCAGGCGGGGGAAGCGAACGCCGAGCACCTTCTTGCCCACCATCGACAGGCTGTCCCGGTGCTGCACCAGGTACCCGGCGAAGAAGATCGCCAGGGCAATCTTCGCCACTTCGCCGGGCTGGAAGCTGAAGGCACCCACGGATATCCATACCCGGGCGCCAGAGACCTCGGTGCCGATGAACGGCAGCATCGGCAGCAACAGGAGTACCAGCGCGATGAAACCGGCCACATAGGTGTAGCGCTGAAGGACGCGGTGGTTCCTGACGACGGCAAGCGTGATGATGGCGATGACAATGGCGAGCGCGGTCCAGACGATCTGGCGAGTCGATGCGGCGTCCCAGCCGCTGTCACCCTCGGCCAGGTCGATCCGATAGATCATCGCCACTCCCAGGCCGTTCAACACGGTGGCGACCGGCAACAGGAACGGATCGGCGTCGGGTGCGATATACCGCATGACGATGTGCATGCCGAACACCAGCACCGACAGGCCGATTCCGAGGGTCACCAGGGAGGTGTCGATCGACCGCAGCGCCCCGAGTTGCACGAGGACGATGGCTGCGGTGTTGATCACGCAGGCGAAGACCAGCAGGAACAGTTCGCGGTTGCGCAATTTCTGCGGGATGCGTAATGGCTTCAGCAGCTTCATGGCGCCGGTGGGCTCGGGGTTCAGCGGGGAGGCCTCGACCACGGGCCCGCCGCGGCTATCGGATGGCGGCATCGGTCAACCAATTGACGATCGTGATCGCCTCGCTGTACGAGTCGACGTTGATGGTCTCCTCCACCCGCGCACGGTCGTAGGGACGTAATTCGTCGAGGGTGAGAGACGTGACCATGTATTCGTGCGACAGGGAGATCGGCCCGAGGCTCTGTTGCACGCCCTGGAAGACCACGACGGTTTCGCCGTTCGTGCCGACGAAGAATCGCGTCTGGGTCCACTGGTAGGCGAGACTGAGTGCCACCGCGACGACGGCGACGATGAGGACAATTCCGATCACCAGATTGCGCTTGCGCCTCCGGGCCCGGCGCTTGTCCTCGGCGATCAGCTCGTCGAGATACTCTTCCGACTGGCTCTCGAAGTGCGACTCGGGCGGCGGCTTGAGGGTGTGCAGGCGCAACAGGGGCAGGCGCACGGGCTTGGTACGGGAATCCGTCTCGAAGACGAGGGGCGAGGCCGCGGAGCCCACCGTGTTCGGCCGGCCGGGCGGCGTATCCGGGTCGGCGGTCACATCGACGAGCACCACAGTCACGTTGTCGGGGGCTCCCCCGTCGAGGCTCTTACGAACCAATTGGTGGCAGGCGTCATCCGGGTTGGAGTGACGGGAGAGGATTCCTGTGATGACCGTGTCGGAGACCACGCCGGAGAGTCCGTCCGAGCAGAGCAGCCAGCGGTCGCCGGGCCGCGTGTCAAGGATCATCGTGTCGATCTCCGGTGACGATTCCACGTCACCGAGCACGCGCATCAGCACCGATCGGCGCGGGTGCACCAGGGCTTCCTCGGGCGTGATGCGGCCGGAGTCGACCAGGCGTTGCACGAACGTGTGGTCGACCGAGATCTGGCTGAGCTCACCGTCGCGGTAGAGGTAGATGCGGGAGTCACCGATGTGAGCGATCGCGATCTGGTCGCCCACGCGAATGAACCCCGACACGGTCGTGCCCATGCCGGTGAGTTCCGGGTGCTCGAAGACGGCTTCGGCCAGCAGGGAGTTGGAGGCGATCAGGGCTGATTGCAGGGCGAACTCGGCGTCATGGGCAGAGGTGTACTCCATGTCGGCGTCGCGAATCCGTCGGATGGCGATGGCAGAGGCCACGTCACCGCCGGCGTGGCCACCCATCCCATCGGCGACCACGAACAACTTGTTTCCGGAGTAGCCAGAATCCTGGTTGTTGGAGCGGATTCGGCCGACATGGGAGACCGCGGCGCTGAGGGTACCGATCGTCATGCGCTACCGCCGGAGCTCAAATGTGGTCATGCCGATCTTGATCGGGGTGTCCAACGGAATCGGGGTGGGAACGCTGACCCGTTTGCCGGCAAGCAGGGTGCCGTTGGTGGAATCGAGGTCCTGCACCATCCAGTCATTGTTCCAGAGCATGAGACGGGCGTGGTGGGTCGAGGTGTAGTCGTCGCGGATGACCAGGCCGGAATCACTCGACCGTCCGATCGTGAGGGGTTCGCTGCCAAGGGTGATGACGGTGCCGGCTCGGGGGCCGGAGGTGATCATGAGGCGGCTGGTGTTGTTGATGGTGGCGATGGTTCCCGAGCTGACGGTGGGCTCGGCGGTATGGCCGGAGACAGGTGCCGCGGCTGGAGCGGTACCGCCCGGAAAGGCGGCGCTGTCCGGAAGGCCGGCTGCTGCGACCTGTGGCTGGTCGGTGATCTTTCGCGCGCGCTGTCCGAACAGGTCGCTGCGCAGAGCGAAGACGATGGCGAAGATGAAGAACCACAGAAGGGCGAGGAAGCCCACGCGGAGAACGAGGAGCGTAAGTTCGGATACGTCACTCATGGCGTGCCCCAGAAGTTGTCGCCCGGTTTCTTGCGGTCGCCCTGACCGGGTTTCTGGTGGTCACCGGGTTGCTCGTCGACCCGGAGGTCGGCGAACTGGTCGATCGTTGAGGCCTGAGGGAGCACTCGGAACACAATACGCGTTCGGCCGATGGTTATCACGGAGTCTGGCGGGAGCGGTGCCTGGGTCACGCGCTGCCCGTCAAGCTGGGAGCCGTTCGTCGAGCCCAGGTCGTTCACCTGGGCGCGGGTGCCGTCCCACAGGATCTCGACGTGTTTGCGGCTGGTTCCGGTGTCGTCGACGGTGATGTCGGCATCCGAGCCGCGGCCGATCACGGTGCGCGATTTCACTATTGGGTATCGCTTGGCGCCGATGTCGATAACAGGAGTCCAGGCGACGGTGCCCTTCACGTTGACTGACTCGATGCGGCTCATCCCCTCGGTCAGATGGGGATCCTCGGTGAGCCGGATGCTGATGCCGCCGGCGAACTGGTAGTGCTGCTTCGTCGCGTGCTGTTGCACGACCGAGGTCAGTTCGTCGACGAGGGTCGGGCCGATCTGGCGCAGGCGATCATGGTCGACGGCCGACACGAAGATGGTGAAACTGTTGGGCGCCAGAATGCGGTCACGCGTGACCACCACCGCTTTGGTGTCGAGTTCGCGACGCAGCGCCGAGGCCAACTCGACGGGCTGCAACCCTGATCGAAAGGTCTTGGCGAAGGCGCCGTTGACGACGCGCTCCAAGCCTCTCTCAAAGTTGTCCAGTATGCCCACAGGTCTCCCGATCTGGTTCGTGACTATGAGAATGCTACTTGGCTGGGCTGGAAAGAGCGTGGTTTGAGGCTCGGACGCCGTTTCCCGTGGGGCTTTCGAGTCCCTCGCGCGCGGATGTCCGCTCCTAACTTCTATAGGGAGTGCGCGCTGCCAAATCAGGCACCCTGCTCTAATCCGGCGCAATCGCGCATGTTTTCGGCGACGAAACTACGGTCCCGCCTGTATTCGCGCTCGCTGTATCACGCAGACGCCGCCAAATAGCGCTCGGCCCCAAGAGGTGATAATGTCACTTGAGTTCGCGCGAGTGGCGGAATTGGCAGACGCGCTGGCTTCAGGTGCCAGTGTCTTAACGGACGTGGGGGTTCAAGTCCCCCCTCGCGCACAGTGGGTGTTTCGCGAAATCAGGTGTACCGGGTTCGCGAAATACCAGAAAGAAGGCCGATCAGGGAGTGATTCCCGGGTCGGCCTTCAGCTTTTTGTGGCGTTTCGCCTTCTGGCCTGACTTTCACGCCGGCTCTGCGCTGATTTCATCGATTAAAGCGGAAAAGCCTGCTTTTTGGGCAGGCTGACGCTGTGCGGTGTGCGGGAAACAAGAAAAGGTAAGCCGAGGGGCCGGGTGTTATGCCGGTGGCGGGTGATGCCCGGTCGTGGCGGCGCCTCCGGTGAACATTGTGGTGAGACTGTCAGTTCGCCTCGGGGCCCGGGCCTTAGCTTTTTTTGGGCGGACTTGCAGCAGGTCGCGGATGAACGAGTGTATTTTGCGCAGGTTCATCGATACCAGGGCCAGCGTGGTGGCGAGGTAGGCGAAGGTGAAGCCGCGGCCTTGGCGGCGGCCCGGGTCGGCGATGTTTTCTTTGGTGGGGTCTTTCACGCTCTTGTTGATGGACTCGATGGTGTTCCGCATGCCGTACCAGCGACGCCAAGTGGCGGATTTGTAGACAAACTCCTGCGCACGTTTGATGCCGGCGCTGGGCGGGATGGTGACCGTTTTTGGCGTGGTCGGTTTCTTGATGAGCTTGTGGGTGAGCTGGTCGTACGCCAGGTACTTGTTCGGGTCTGGGTAGAGGAACCGTTGGTAGCCCTGTTTGTCGCGGTGGCCCTTTGGCTTCAGCCGGTACTGCTCGCGGGAGATAAGTCGGCCGTCGCGGGTTTCTTTGTCGATTTTCTTCTCGCGGTAATCCTTCCACGCGTTGACCAGGTCGGTGGGCATGTACTTGACGTACCAAATGCCTTCGACCTGGATGGCGCGCGCGTGCGAAGCCTTATTGCCCATGTCGGTGACCTTGTAGTCCGCGACGAACTTCCACCCACGTGCCCGAGCGGGGGCTTGGAGTGTTTCGGGGTCCGCGCCGGGGACGTAGGCACGGTCGCTGAGCAGGTACCCAACCGGGAAGCCGCGCTCGTGGAGTGAGTCGAGCATGCGCATGCCGGCACCGCGGGTTTTGCCGGGGTTGTGGAACCCAACCGCGGTCGCCAGGAACGGAAATGTTTGCGGTTCGTTTGGGTTGTTGCGGGTCATCGCTGCGATTTCAGCTTCGTACCCGAAGACTTCCCCCTTGCGGCCGGTTCCCTCATGGTTGCCGGTGCGTTTCCAGTAGGAGGCGTCGTAGTCGATGCTGCGGCGCGGCAGGTGGGGTGGTAGCCTTTCGCCCGGGTTCCCGGCGGCCCCTTGGACCGGAATGCAGGTGGCGTCGATGGCGGTGTTGCCCTTGAACCGGCGCCAGAGATCCCGAGGAAGATAGCTGACCGACGCGTCGATGAGCTGATTGCAGAGCCAATCCATCCGGGTGAGTTTCTTCGCGCACTCGGCCGGGTCTCGTTTGGCGATTTCGGCCTGGTATTCGCCTTCCTTGCGGAGGATGCGATTACGGCGACCGGGCCGGGAGTCGACGAGTTTCATCAGCTTCTGGCTGCTGCGCCATATCCGGTCATACCAGTCCTGTTCGCTGCCGTCCGTTCGGGTTATGCCGATGAGGGCGAGTTGTTTTCGCCGCAGCCGGTGTTTGAGGGTGGTCGCTAACTCGGTGAAGACCATCCCGCGTCCTACTTGAACCTCCATTAGGAAGAGGATGAGTACGGCTTCGAAGCTGATGGTTGCCGGACGTCCGGCGGAACTCTTGCGTTCCTCTGCATGCCAAGTCTCGAGCTGTTTGACGACGCCGGAACGGTCGATGATTCGTTTCGCGTTGCTGATGTAAGCCAGCGGAAACCGGCCGTGCCGTTTTCTTTCGTACTTTCCAGGGCTCATTCCAAATGCTTCTTCGAACCAGGCTTCCGCCATCGCCGCATCCGACACAGGTTTGGCCGCAGTGAGACTCGCGGGCGCGGGGCCGTTCATTTGGCCACTCCCATCCGGAGGATTCGACGATAGTCGGCGCGTGCAGTGTCGGTCAGGTGGGGAAGATATTGGGCGAGGTTCTGGAACTTCAAGAACCCGGCCGCGGTGAGAAGGTCTTTGATGGGAGTGCCCGCTTGCAGGTGGGTGACCAGCCAGGTCGCCCGCAATCGTGCGTTGGTCGGCCTAGCGTCGCCGTCCGTGGTGACAACGAACCCGCTGAGTAGACAGCGTGAATGGGTGCGCTTGGTGGTGCCGAACACGAGGGCATCGTCATCTACGCCTCGGAGTGCTTCTAGCAGCCACGGTTCCCAAATGGCCAGCAACGGAACCAGGCGGGCGGAGTCGTTGTGGTGCACCGCAATGAGAATGCCATCGTCATCGACGGTGATGTGTCGGCGGGCCAGGTGCGCTATTTCAACGGACTTGAGGCCCGCGCCGGCGCTGAGGCTGAGCATCAGTAACGCTTTCTGCCGACGCAACGTGGTGCCTTGCCCCAATGCCCAGTTCCGGAGCGTGTCAAGTTCTGCCGCGCTGTAGGGGGCGGTACCGGATTCCCGGTCATACGCGGGTGCGCTTGCAGGCTCCGTATCGGGAAGCACCACTCGTGAGATGCGCAACAGGCGGGCCCGGTAGCTGCGCATAGTGCGCGCCGTAAGCCCGCGCGGGTTGGCCCTGATGTAGAACTCAATCGTGGACCGGTCGAGCAACACCGTCGCATCGAGTGGAAGGCCGGCATCCCGCCACGCCCACAACACATACGCCGACGCAGGCGTCAACAAGTGATGTGCAGCGGCATGAGTGAGGGGCGCGGCGATGCACACCATTCCCCGAACGAACGACGAAATGTACACCCAGTGGGTAGCCTTCATCGCCGGTCGGTAGCCGAGCATGTGTTCGTAGACGCCATCCCCCATGTGTCTGTAGATATCGCCAGCAATAGCACCATATGCCACCGACATTGGGTTCTCAAGGCTCCCGATGGCGGTCAGTAGGCTTGAGGCATGTCTCCGCGCCCACGCCGTCTGCCCCCAGCGCAGCTTGGCGTCGGTTGGCCGGACACTCCCTTCGAGGACCCTGTTGGAGAAGTCGCGCGGCAGTTCGCCCTCAACGTGCGAGACGCTATCGGAGGGCGCACGATTCGCGACGTCGCCCGGGAGACTGGTGTCGACAGAACCGTCATCAGCATGCTCATGAATGGCAAAAGCTGGCCGGATATGGTCACCATCGCGAACCTGGAACTCGGGCTTGGCCGAAAGCTGTGGCCGCACCCGCCGACGGCTGAGTGATTGTCGGCTAGTCTCTTCCGCTCCGGCAGAAGTAGCGGGCACCGACAGCAGGAGCCCAACACGGCCCAAATCTGTATGCACTTCTTTGCGAGCCCCTGGTTCAAAAGTGACTGCTGAGGGAGTCGGGGTTGAGCTAGCGCTCTCATAGTTATCTTTCGTCATGCAATTGTCTATGCGCGGTGCGAATACGAGATGCGAGCCAATTGCTAATTCACGGGCAAATGATGCGATCAGGCGAGTGGCCCCGCCTATGGTTGAACAGAATGCCAAACCGTCCCTACCGGGTCACACCGGGGGGTCACGGCCGGCGAGGCCACGCCCGGTGTCCGTGCCCACCGATACCGTGAGACAAAAATCTGAGCACAACACCCCCGCATCATCAACGACGGGGGGCAAAAATCATGCCGGGCCGGCTGGTCACAGAGAGCCACTTTTTGACCCTAATCGAGCTCGGGCGGGCCTGATTGCGCCCGGAAACATGAACCCGGGGCGCTCTGGCGGCCCCCGAGCGTCGGATGCGGGCCACGCCGGCTGCCGGAGGGCTCCTTGTGTGTTCTTGCGCTGTTGCCAAAGCACCCAACTCCCGTTCTGACCGGCCAATCCGAGGTTTACGAGTCATTTGAGGTTGATTTCGGCAGCTCTGTTGACCCACCACGCATTGTTTTGACCACACCCCGGTAAGGGACACGTCTCGCGCCGGGGGTCATCCACGTAACCGACCGTTCAATCATCGGCCGGTGCTGCCGGTAAACGGCTTGGAAGTCCGGGTCAGTAGCGCGTGTGAGGGGAGGCCTCCGGAAATCTTCCGATCGACTTAGGGGGAAATTGCACGCGACGCGTTCAAGACCAAGGGGCCTGATCGACGTTGATCGGCTTTGCGGACTCCTCCAGCAGCAGGAGCTCGGCGCGCGGCGTGAAAAAGTCGATGTGCCGCCATGGAGCCGATCGAGGCAATCAGGCGGTGGAAGCGAATGTCGTGTTCGGCCGCGGCAGCGCAGTCGCAAGCTTGGACCGGAGCGCCTTGGATCGGTGCACACCGGTAAGCGTTCCGTAGCGAGGTACCACCTGGACGACCTCGAAAGATCCGCCTCCGACCCAGGAAACTTGGTTGGTGACGCCGCCGCGGTCCGTTCCGGCGAGGACCTGCTGTAGCCGCGGGAGCGTGAAATCGAGGACCGTCTGGGTGTTTCGCTCAACCGTGATCCAACGGCGCCGCATCTTGTGTGCGGTCGCGGCCGTAGTCCCTGAGCCTGCGAACAGATCGACGACGAGCTCACCAGGGTTGGTCGCTATGTGAAGGATGCGTTCAAGAAGCACCTCGGGCTTGGGCGTATCAAAAACGGGGCGTTCGGGGAATAGTTCCAAAAGATGGCGCTTCGCGTCGTCGTTGGTCCCAACGTCGGACGATCCCCAGACGGTAAATGGCACCAGGCCCCGAAGCTGGTGTGCGAATAGCTTGATGCGCGGACTCCCTGCACCGCCCTTCGGGAACCAGATGCGGTCCTCTTCGACCAATTGCTGGTACGTCGGTTTGGTCGCGTACCAGGAGCGGCCGCGCGGAGGACGGACGATGTCCCCCGATGGCGTGACAATCTCGTACTGCTGCGCCTTGCGGAAACCGGGAGCCGTGAATGGCGCGTCTGCCCATGGGCCGCGCGGATCGTCGTCGCGGTTGCGGAGCGTCGTCTCTTCCTTCGTGAGGAGGTTGCGGCTTAGCTTCCACTTTCGAGGTCCAGAAAGCGCGTACACGAGGATGGTGTCGTGGTTTGAGGAGAATGCGGCGCGCGAGTCGCGAGTCGTTCGTTTCTGCCAGATGACCGACGCGACGAAAGCGTCCTCCCCGAAGACTTCGTCCATAATAAAGCGGGCTCGGTGAACTTCGCTGTCGTCGAGATGCAGCCAGACGGAGGCATCATCGCGGAGATAGGGCTTCAACGCCAAGAGTCGGTCACGCATCATGCTGAGCCACATCGGCCGCGCGAGCGAATCGCCATACTGATTGAAAGTCTTGCCGGTGTTGAACGGAGGGTCCATGTAAACGGCTCGAACGCCCTCGGTAAAAACGGAAGTCTCGCTCAATGCCTCCAGCACATCGAGTCCATCACCGATCGCAAGCAAGTTAGAGTTTGACCCGATAGGCACTGTGCTGAACGTCTCCATCGTCAACGGACGACGCAACGTGGCATCGGACTCAGTGACCCACCTATATGAAGTAACTCCGGAGGCACGCAGCGATAGGTCCTTGTTCGGCCAAGTGAGCTCGACTCCCTGATTCATCTAACGGGTCACCATACTGTCTGTGCGCGGCTCGGCAATGGATGTCCGAGGCCTCCTCCAGACTACAATGACATGAGCCACGGACAGAGGAGGCGCGACGGGACGTGACTGCCCTTCACACCACGACTGCGCCTCTAGCGACCAAGCCGTTCATCCGATGGGCGGGTGGAAAGACCAAGCTCTTGCCGCGCATTCTGCCTTTCATACCTTCGAGGTTCGCGAGCTATCATGAGCCGTTCCTCGGCGGAGGAGCGGTCTTCTTTGCAGTACAGGACCGCATCGACGGCCGTGCCAACCTCGCCGACCTGAACCCACACCTCGTGAACGCATGGATGGCGATGCGCGACAACCAAAATGAGCTGCGCCCGCTCCTCGACGCGCACAAGGCGAGGGACTCGAAGGAGTACTTCTATGAGGTCCGGGCGCAAGCACCGACTGATCCGCTCGAGAGTGCCAGTCGGTTCCTCTACCTCAACGCGACGTCGTGGAACCACCTCTGGCGCGAGAACTCCAAGACCGGCGCGATGAACGCCCCTTGGGGCGACCGTTCGTTCAAGGGATTTAGCGACGATACGTATCCGGCTCTCGAACGTACCCTCGCGATCGCCGACATTCGCACCGAGGACTTCCGGTTGGCACTCAGTCGACCGCGGCCTGGTGACTTCGTCTACCTCGACCCGCCATACCTGCCGATTTTCACGAACTCGGACGAGAAGGAACCGACTGCAAAGTTCAACAAGTACAACGCCAAGACCTTCGAGCTCCCGGATCTCATAGACCTAGCTGCGATCTGCCGCGGGCTCTCTGAGCGTGGCGTTAGCTGGGTCATGTCGAATCGCGACACGAAGGCAGTTCGAGAGTTGTTCGACTTCGCCGATATCGTGGGCTTCACAGCACATCGTTCAGTGGCGGCTCAGAGCAAGCGTGAGGTTGAAGCGCACCGCTCCCCGGAGGCCGTTGTCATCGGGAGGTAGTCATGGTCGCACAGTCAGTCGAGGCGGTCTGGGTATGGCGGTTCGGCATGAGCACGTTCAAGGCGACATACGGCCGCTTCGATCAGACCGCGGCTGGTGACTCATACACGAAGAACTTCTTGCAGGTCAGTGGCGAGTGCCGCGATCTGCTCTCCTCTGTCTTCCACATCGCTCAGGAAAAGGGAGCCAGACATGATCTGACTTATGTCTGGCCGGGCGGCGAGGTCCTGGGCCACGCGAATTGGTCAGTCGACCGGTACCATCTGAACTGGCCGATGGGAAGGGCTCCGCTCCCATGGAAGCTGACCCCGAACCCAGTGGAGACTGCCGTCGGCACAATCCCCGGGAACCCGAACCGCGGCTCACAGTCAGACGCCGATACAGAGTGGGCAGATCTCGATGCCCGCGCCCTCGAGCCATACCTAGTCGCGGTGAAGCTCCGGGGGGAGCAGAACCGCCTTCACGTCCGCGCATATTTGGACAAGCCCCCAACCGACGTGGAATGGGCAGCGCTCGATTCCTTGCCCGGGGGAATCCCATCTGCCGCGCGCAGCACGAATGGGAATAGGGGCTGCGCGTCGCTCGAGGTCAAGGGCGGAGTCACTGCGGCACCCGAGGTTGCGAAGCTGGTCGAACACCTCGAAGAAAACCCGAACGTTCTCCTTGTCGGACCACCAGGAACAGGCAAGACCGTTCTCCTCGATAAGCTCGTTGACTTCGTTGAGCACAGTGCGGGCGGCCTCCTGTTCGACCCAGATGAGCCGCACGGGGCATTCAGCGAAGCGGCGGGAGCTCTACCGGGGGAGACACGCACCGTCGTCCTTCACCCGGCGTACAGCTACGAGAACCTGGTCGTCGGCCTGTTGCCGGAGGAGGCCCCCCGGGGTGGCGTCGTGGTGAAAGCAGCACCGGGACCGCTCGTGAAGCTTGCCCAGTACGCCTCGACGCCAGGCCGGAGGGCGCTGCTCGTCCTCGACGAGTTCAATCGTGGCAACGCGGCCGCAGTACTTGGTGACACGATCGCCCTACTCGACAAGGACAAGAGAGGCACCGCGGTCGTCGATCTCCCGTACAGCAACGGGACTACTGTGCCGGCACGATTCACCCTGCCGAAGAACCTCTGGGTCGTCGCCGCCATGAATTCGTCAGACCGCTCCGTCGCACCGCTTGATGCGGCTCTCCGGCGTCGGTTCTCGATCATCGAGATGCCACCGAACTACGCGGTGCTGAGCCAACACCTCGACGCCGAAGAGGAACCCGACTTCGATGCGGATTTCATCGAGTGGACGCCTGCCACCGTAGCCGCCCTGGCGGTGGACCTGCTGCAGGCTGTCAATGCCCGCATCGATGCAGTGCTCGGTGCGGACTTTCGGCTCGGGCAGTCAAATTTCTGGGGTATCCGCGGTGACTCGGTCGAGGACGCGGCCGCTAGCCTGGTCTCCGCTTTCGACTACCGCATCGTGTCGACGTTGAAGCTCGCAATGCAGGACGACGATGGAGCCTTGGCCGCTGTGCTGCGTGCCGGCACGGCGGAGAGTCCGAAGGGCGGGGCAACGGCCGTCGCGTACTGGCAGAAGGGTGACACCGAGCTCGGCACCTATGCCTCGGCGCGACTGCACGTGAGGGAGCTGTCGAAGATCCCACAGCGGGACGCTATGACAGAGCTACGGCGACAAGCGGGACGCTGATGTCTGAACGTCTCCATATGCGGGAGTATGAGCAGGTCTCCGTCACCGCTTGGCGGATGCAAGACCTGCGCGATGGAGCTGCGCAGCTGCATCGTCAACTGCGGCCCACAATCCGTCAATTCCGTGGGGACGGCCAGGGTGCCTCACTTGGGAACGTCGTCGGCTCGTTCTCGCTGCCGAGCGGGGATGTTGTCGAGGTCGCGCCGAAGGTACGAGCAGAGGACTGGACAACCGCAGTTATCCATCTCCTGTCGGAGGATACGCGCCTCGCCGTGACTGGTTCGCAACATTCGCGACCCTCGGACCGCAAGAACGACCTGACGGCGGCTCTCGCGCTGGAGTATGCGCGGCGCCTTGAGCGGGCCCTGCGCAAGGACGGGCCGATGATGGTCTACGAGCGCAGGCATGAGGTCAGTCGCAGGTGGCGCGGGCGGCTTGATGTCACGACGTGGGCGCGTAAGAGTGTGGTCGATCCCACACTATTCCCGATGGGACACGACGAGCTCTCGGTTGTGAACGGCTTCACTCGTGGACTATCCGTCGTTGCCGGGCTACTCGGGAGGTCTGCGGCGGGAGGCGAGGTTGCCTCACGGCTACGCCGCCTCCAGAACGCGGTCATCCCCGGATCACCGGTACCGGCTTTCGTCAACCCCGCGGTGGCTCGTCTTCGCTTCCCCGCACAGTGGGCGTCGTATGAGCCGGCTTGGGACATCGCAGCCGCCATCCTCCGCAGCCAGTCCGTGGTTGGTGACCCCGGGCGTGCGACTGGGCTCGAGGTTGCTGTCGAGCCGTGGCGGCTACTTGAGACGCTCTTGGGACGCGGCCTCGCCGCCCTTGCAGCGACCAACGAATATATCCGCGTCGAACCAAAGGCCACGTACCCGCTGCTGGTCGACAGCATCGACATTTCGGCTGCCCGCGCCGATAACTTCCCGCGCCGGGTCGAGCCCGATGGTCTCCTGAAGCATGCGGACGGTCGGGTGCTGGCGACGTTCGAAGCCAAGTACTCGAACCAACCGAAAAGCGAACATGTATACCAGTCATTGGCAACGGCAGCTGCGCTTAGCGCGCCGATAGCAGTCTTGTTGTACCCGTGGAACGAGGCACCTCGGCGGTTCGACGTCACTGGGTTTCATGAGTGTCCGACGATCCTCGTATCCATAGGGGTCGACCTCTTCGGTTACCGTCGTGGCGAGAGCGACCGTGAACTCGCGGTGACGCTGCGCGACCTGATGGGTGCGCATTCCCACGCCTTGGCCTCGCGGTAGACCCGGCGGGACGGTGGAGTGGTTGATGTGTCGGGCACGGTTGACGCAACTCTCAAATCGGGCGAGTGTTGCAACGATCGCTAGAACCCAAGCCGCCCATGGGCAGTTCGTAATGGACATTGACAGCCGATCTCAGCGCCGCAACTTCGGACTAGCTAACCTTCCTGAGCTGCAAGTGTTGTCGGTATTCCACGGTGCCTAGGGTGGGCACATAGGACAGGTACCGGCTCAGGTTTTCGAACTTGGCGATGCCGGCGGCGGCCATGAGCGCTTTCATCGGTGTGCCCGCTCGAAGGTGGGTGACTAGCCACGTGGCCCGTAGCCGGTCACTTCTGGGCTTGAGATCCCCTGTCGTTGTTTCGACGAAGCCACTCAACAGATTCTTGGACTGCTTCCGAACCGGCCGGCCGAACACCGAATCATCGTCGCTGACGTCTTTCAGGCCAGCCTGGAGCCAGGATTCCCAGCTTGCTAACAAGGGGACCTCACGGCTGCCTACCCTGATCACAATTCCTTGGTCATCGATAAGGATGTGGCTCCGGTTCAGGGCTGCGATCTCGGTGGAACGCAACCCAGCGCCCGCGCAAAGGCTCAACATCAGAGCCCCTTTGCGCCGTTTCAACTCGGTGCCTTGACCGAGCGCCCAGGACTGAAGCGATTCGACCTCATCGGTTGAATACGGGGGTACCCCGGCGCGATCATTCAATGGGCGCATGGCGGCCGGCTGTTCGTCCGGCAGGAGGGCTTCCGCCATGCGCAGGAGCATAGTGCGGTAGTTGCGCAGCGCACTCGGGCGAAGTTTCCGCGGGTTGGTGCGAACGAAGTGCTCAATCACTTCTCGGGAGAACAGGACCTCTTGATCAAGAGGTAGGGCGGCGTCTCGCCATGCCCACAACGCGAATGCAGATACCGGGGTCAAGAGCAACCGTTCGGAATAGGCGGTATGTGGTGCGGCCACGGAGACGGCCTCGTGAACGAAGGCTCTTATCTGCTCCCAATGTGTCGCCTTCATCTGTGGCTGATATTTCTGCATGATTCGGATCCCCTTATGTCTGTAGTAATCGCCACCAGTGTTGCAGGGGCCTACGACATAGACCAGAGCTAACGCCTACTCCGCGCCACTCACCGCCGTACCAGTGGACGGGAATATCGACATTCGCCTCAGGCGATCAGGGCGTAAACAGACCAGATCTGCCTTTCTTTCGCATTCGGGGTGTGGGGTGCTGAAACCCGCCGCAGGGTATCGAGTGTCCCCGACAGAAAGGAGGGCCCGATGGCCCCCAACTCAAATTCCACTGCAGGTTTCGAAGTGTTCCTCTCGATAGAAGCTCTGGCCGAGGCGGTGAAAGTTCATGGAGAAACGATGGTGGCTTTGGCGACTTTGTACGCCACCAGGCCATTGCGCTCCATTCTTCGGCAAGACTTAATGGATGCCACAGAGCATCTCGATTTCTTGACTTTTCCGGTCTTAGACCTGGGTGAGAATAGCCTTTCAGGTGTCACGTCACGATTCTTGGGGAGCGCGACTGTCGGCATTCCGCTGGTCTACGGGAACGACGACGCCGGGCGCCACCTCGACGGGGTTGCTCAACTGCTCCATCTGGCCCAATCATGGGCACGCTCTCTTAGCCGCGACGTCGTAGCCGTTGCCGGGTGGCGAATCATGGAAGACGAGGACATGCGTGAAGACAGAATCAGAGTCTTCGAGACACTCTTCTTGTATGTCGACAATGCGCTAGCAGTCGCCGCCTCTTTGGGTGAGGTGACCCTTGGGCAGCGGGGGAGCTTGGAGAGCACCCCTGAACACAACGGTAGAAGTGTGGAAGCAGTCATCATGACGGCGTGCATCACTGGTATTTTCCGCATGATGGCTGACCAGGGCGAGGAAGCGTTGCGGGCCGCGTTGCAGACAGCGATTGTGGCGCTGCTTGAGAGTTGGGGGTACAAGCCGGCCAGGCGAAATCCCGTCAGTCTCAAACTCGTCTGATGCGGGTCGCTCGACCCGGCCAACTGGCGACCGGGTCGAGCGGCCTTTTGTCAGTAGCCGACACTGCGACTGGCAGCGATGCGTCACGGTGGCCACGTAGCCCAGTTGGCGTTTAGGCACAAAGGTAGGCTGAGCTGATGTCCCACGCTGCGACGACCACCGTGATTCACGGTGAGGCATTGGATGTAATCCGTGGGTACCCTGACGATTCATTCGACGCCGTGATTACTGATCCGCCCTATGGTGCGCGGCTGACGCGCAACGAGACGTACCGTGGGCAACCGCACTGGGACCACCAAGGGGTCAACTTTCAAGCTGAGTTTTGGGCAGAGGTTCGCAGAGTGACCAAACCAGGCGGCAACCTCGTAGCTTTTGGGCATCCGAGGACGCAGCACCGTCAGGCAGTTGCGGTCGAAGACGGCGGTTGGCGACTGGTCGATCAGATTGCTTGGGTACACGGGCAAGGAACGGTACCGCGTCTCCGATGGATGGATACGGAGCTTGTTCGCGTCGGGGTAGATCCCGCTGCGGCCGCTGAACATGCCGGGTGGAGCCACAGCGTCCGGCCCGCTCTTGAACTGATTCTCCTCGCCCGAAACTTAGGAGGCACGGAGACTCTGGTGGACGCTATCGCTTCTCGTGGCGGTAGCGGGGGTTTCAATCTGGATGCCGTACGCATTCCGGCCGGTAGGGAGAACCGTTCCAGGGTGCCAGGCCGAGTAGGTGCAACCGCGATGCTCGCAATCGACCGGCCTGAGGGAGCCGCCTCCGTACCGCACCCGGAGGGCCGCCTGCCAGGCAATGTTGTTCTCGAGCACGCCGAGTATTGCACAGATGATGGGTGCTCCGCGATGTGCATCGTTCTGGCGGTAGACGAGCAAGGGTGTGCGACCCGAGGTCGGGGTGAGGCTGCGTCGCGCTTCTATCCGATTCTGCATCACCCAAAGGCCGCGAGAGCGGAGCGTCCGATTGTTGACGGGGTCAGCCACCCAACGGTGAAACCACGAGGAGTCATGGACTGGCTGGTCGCCCTCGCCTGCCGACCCGGTGACACCGTGCCCGATATGTTCGCCGGCACCGGGACCACCCTTGAGGCGTGCAGGGCAGCAGGAGTGCATTCGGTCGGCATCGAGCGCGAAGCAAACTATATCCCGCTGATCCATGAACGGCTGAAGAGCTAACCCAACCCCACCATAATTTCCTGCTCACAATGCACTGTAACTGTTCCGAGGCATCCGCGCCGTCCACATCAAAGCCAGTCGCTCCGCGCTCGGCATCAGCGACAAACTCCAATCTGGTCGTTAGCTTGATCGCCGGCGCCCCCGCGCCGGAGAACCGATCGGTTCTCCGGCGTTCTCTCGCGTGTCAGTTGTTGGGTGACCAACGACCCGTTTGAATCAACCAATTGTTGTAGGAGACCAAATGGATCTCTTGCGCTTTCCGCTGGTCGAACGACTGGTGCCAGAGTTGCACCCTCGCTTGGACGTACTCGAGATACTCCACCGCGTTCGTGGTCCACCGGTAGTGGTAACTGAGGTCACCGTCCGCAGCTGACGGCTCCAAGTCAATCCACACGATCGTACCGGCTCCATTGCCAATCGCATCGAAGAGGGACTGGCGCAAGTGTCTCCAACCCTTCGGGATTCGCTGTTCGACCCGTCTGACAGATGCATAGGCGTGCGCCATAATTTGACTCCACGCTTCATTGTCACTCTCCGAATCGAGGCGAACGAGCAATTCCCGAAGTTCGGGAAGCCAGGAGAGGATGTCGTCCGCAGCGTCTCGACGAAGTGAACGCTGGTCACTTCTCCGTCGACGGAGGCTATCCGCCCAGGCAGCAATGACGCCGCCCATCGCGCTCCCGCCAAGCCTGGTCACCGTGTCTGTCATAACCGTCCTCTGGTTGCCGAATAGTGTGTGTACATCGAAGCAGAAGCCACCGACATTTTCACGCGGCTCGACCGCATTGGAAATGCGCTTCGGAAGAGTGACGGGTTCGGTGTCAGGGCATGAGGGGAGGCACTATCCCGGGGAAGAAACGTCATTACCTCTGTCTAGCAGCGGTGGACGAGTGACGCGGAGTTCAGGCCGTGGAAGTTTAGTGAACAGGTTTCGCGGACCGGCTACTCGCCTGCGGTGCCAGATGGTTGAGGAGGAGATCGTGGTGACCGGTCGATGTCGCTGGAATCGGTCGAGTTGTCCCGGCGTGCTATCACGCTCGAATGACGGGCCGCGTAATCATTGTCTTTCCCCTGGCCAAGCGAGGGGGATTACCAGACGACGCCCCATTCATTCTGGGCCACCTGCAGGACCAGGCCATCGTCGTCGATGACGTCGACTGGCCGTCCGTAATCCGGCAGGTACCCGTTACCGCAGCACAACCAGCTGGCGATTTCGGGTGCGGTCCAGCCGAAGGTCCTGCCGAGTTCAATCAGCGGAGCAATGACGGATTTCACGTGCCCATTCACCAGGTTGAACTGAAACCTTGGGTACACAAACTCGTCCAGGCGAGCAAAGCTGAGTATCTTCCCCTGCTTGCGCAAGTTTGCCGCGAACTCTCCTGGGTCTCCCTCCACCCGCAGCAGTTCGGCCAGGCCGGCCGCGTCGAGCATTCCGAACTCGTGCTCGATTTCGCGGAAGTTGTTTTCCGTCGCCTGCAGCGAGGAGGCCATCTCCGGAGACACTACCCCGGGGAGCGCGATCATTGCGTCTCGAAGCATCGCGGCGTTGGGTTCTCTGACTTCGAGAGGTGAGTCGGTCGCCTCGCCTGACTGCGAGTCGACGGTCTCTTCGGTGTGGCTGTCGTGGTTGCCGTTCATGAGGTGTCTCCGGTCGTGTTCGTCGTCATTCGGGCGAGTAGTTCGTCGGTGAGTCGCTGAATCTTGGCGACCACTGTGGTCTCGTAGTGCGCGCCGGGTAGGACGGTGGACTCGGCATCGTCACCGGGGAGCCGGTGGCGCAGTTGGAGGACTTCGACTTTCCATCGTTGTCCCACGGTGGGGGCTGCGGTGGGGCGGACGGTCATCGGTTGGCCGTTCGCATGGGGGCCGTTGCCGGGGGTGGCGTAGCGGGTCACGGTAACGATGGGCGCCCCGTTCTCGGGGTTTCGAACGATGGCGACGAGGACCAGGGTTCTTGCCGTTGTGGGCAGGAGCCAGATGCCGCATTTGTGGGGGCGAATAGCCTGAACCGTCTCGGAGTGGACAGCACGATTCATGGTGTCGCACAGTCGGGGCTGCTGTCTTGCTCCTGTGGCGCTGGGGCGATGCGTTCGATGCTTTGAATCTCGCTACTGGAATGCCAGTAGTGCTCCATGGGATCTGCCCATCCGTCGTTGTCCATCGTCCAGAAGCCCCCTTCGCCGACTCTGCATGTTCGGATACTGAGTAGCGGGCGTTCCCGATCGTTAAAGGTTGTGGAAGCGCCTTTGCCAGGTATGCGTGTGGCTGACCAGCGGTCGAAGTCGAGAATGTGGCTACTCCCGAGAGTGGTGACCCGCCAGCACCCTGCTTCACGCCCGGTAAGTTCGGTCACCGTTGTGTCGGTGCGCCCGAAGAATTGGAGCTTGAGTGTTCGAACGTCGAGGATGGCCTGACTGATTGCTTCCGGGGAGCCGTTCATGGCGAGCAGAACGATCCGGGCTTCAGCCGGGTCGCCGAAAGCTCCGTAATCGAAGTGCTCGTCGACGTTCTGATGGTAGTGACGGCCGAGATAGAGCTTCGGGCGAACCGGCATCAAACCCGCATCTGAATACTGGCGCCCCGTTTCCGGCACAAAGCGGTCGGTTTCGGCAGGTTGCGAATCCAATGCTGGCAACGGTTTCGGGGCGTCATCCCGAATGAGGACATCAACATGCTCGCGGCCGCGAACCTTTAGGTTCTGGTCGGTGATGGATTCTTGTGGCCGCGACGAGAGCCCTTTGTTGGCGTTTCCGAAGTCGCCGGAGTTCGCCCTGTCCAGGGCCGCAAAGGTCAGGCCAGCCGGCAGTCCTGTGCGGTAGCCGTGCGGGACGTGGGCGATGTTTGGGCGAACCCAGCGCAGCCCGTCGTCACCGAATGGGAACTTGTGCAGGCTGGACAAATTCTCCGGGTTCCCGCAGACCCAATACAAGCTTTGTCCGCGTGCGGAGAGTCTTTGATTGAGCTTGTCGAGGTCCCTGTGGCCGGGCCACATGAACCCGGAATCGCCGAGGACCAGGAGTGTGCTCACGCCGCGTGCCCACAGTGTCTTTGAGACGATGAAGATGTGTTTGAGGTCGCCTGGGGTGTCGCCGAGCAGCCCGATGCGTTTGGCGGTTGAGAGTGACCGGGTTTGGTTTTTCTCTGGGCGCATGCAGCTCTCCGTTCGTCGCGGTGGTCAGGGGGTCTGACTGACGTTACCGACCGGATGACCGGGAATGGGCCTCGCTGCGGTTCTATGTCGATAGGTCGGTGTCGGTGCGTTTTTTGGCCTCCAGGGCGATGAGTGCTGCCAGCGGGACGACGCGTTCCCTGGGCAGCGTTCCTTCTTTAAGCTTCTTGAGCTCTCGTTTGAACCATCTGGCGAGCGCCCACTCCTCCGGGTCGTCCGGGTTCAAGCGGGGCAACTGACGCGTGTTCTGCACATGCCGGATACACGCTTCCAACTTGTCGGCCCAATTTCTCTCCGACGGTTCCCACGCGAATGCCGGCGAGATGTCCAGCCGGATTCGCCGGAACTCGGTCAAGTCTTCTTTGAGCGGCTTCTGATACCGCGCCCAGTTCGCCAACCGGCGTTCCTCCGTTGGCACTCCCTTCTTGCTGCTGGTGCGCTCGCGCGGGCGTCGACCGTGTGTACGCCAGAACAACTCGTACAGGAATAGTTGAGCTGCCCATTGCGCCGCCAGTTGGAACTTCCTACCCGGTTGGCGTTCTCCGTTGAGGCTGACGAGTAGACCGGCATCAACGTAGACGGTCGCATAGAGGTCGTCGGCAGTTGCCTTCTCCCACATGGATAGAGCGCGGAAATGCAAATCTCTCGGGCCTGTGTCGGCTCGCATGATGGTCCCTTCCGGGAACGCATCGGTTGCGACCCCGGATCATCTATGCGCGGTGCGGAAAAAGGGCTGCATGTGGGTTCACAAAGTCTTTGTCAAAAGGTCGGTTGTGGGCGGGTGGCGGATTGTCTAACGTTGCTTTTCAGCCGGAACTAATACGCGGTGGGGCATCCCCGCAACCAGACCGTCCGCTAGAAAGCGATCAACCACTGAAGCGAACTTTCGAGCCGAATCCGGCGAATTGAATGAGTCGACTACAGCCTCGTAAAGAAGTTAAGGAGCAGCACGGTCATGGCGAAAGCAACCGGCGAGAGCCCCAAACGCCAATACTGTGAAAAGCAGGGGCTCGATCAAGTCGAGCGAGGAACTACTCTGGAGCCACAGCACTCCCAGACAAAGGGCTGGGCCCGATACCGCTACCGCATCTACCCCAACGCGCTCCAACAGGAAATGCTCGCACGCCTATTCGAGTGTGTTCGGCTGGTATTCAACGACTTCTTGGCCGCAAACGACGCGCATGTCAAAGTCGGACCACGCCGCCAGTATCGGAACAACTTCGCTCTCAGCCCGAGCCTCATCGCTCAGGCAAAGAACAGACCAGAACGGGCTTGCTTAAAGGAGGTACCCGCGGCCCCTTTGCAGCAAGCACTGGCGGACGGACACCAGGCGTACCGGAACGCGTTCGACTCCGCTACCGGAAAGCGGAAGGGCGAGAAGATCCACTTCCCGAAGTTCAAATCACGGAAGGACAACCGGCAGACCGCACGCTTCACTCGGAACACCTGCTTCGCCGTCCGCCCAATTTCATCCAACCGGGCCATGTTGCGTTTGCCGAGAATGGGGGACATCGACGTTGTGTACACCCGCGACTTGCCCTCAGAACCCACCTCAGTAACGATCATCCGGGAAGCCGACGGCCGTTATCACGCCTCGTTCGTCGTCACCCGGGAAACCACTTCGCTCCCACCACTTGACCGGGTCGCCGGGTTGGACCTTGGCCTCATTCATCTGGCCACAATTGTGTACTCAGATGGAACCCGAGAGAAAATCCCGGCACCGCAGCACTTCCGAAAGAGGGAACGGAAACTCGCAAGAGTTCAACGGCTGGCGGCACGGCAAAAGGAGCGTGCCAAGCGTGCGAAAGTAAGGGAGGCGGCCGCTGTCAAAGAGGGCCGCGCCACGGCTACGGAGCCGACTCCCACGGGGCATCGATCCAACGCTCACGAGCGCGCACGAAGGAAGGTCGCCTCTGCACACCGGAAGGTGCGGGACGCCCGTTCGGACTTTCACCACAAACTGGCCGACCGGATAGTCCACGAGAACCAAGTGATCTGCCTAGAAACGTTGAACATCACCGGCCTGGCCCGAACACGGCTGGCCAAATCCATTCACGACGCCGGCTGGGGAGCCCTGATCCGGCTTATTGAAGAGAAAGCGGCCCGATACGGGCGCACGGTCATCCGTATTGACCGGGCAACCCCGACCAGTCAAACCTGCTCGGTCTGCGGCATCAACGGGGGGAAGAAATCACTTAATGTGCGTGCTTGGGGATGTAGCGCATGCGGCGCCTGGTTGGACCGAGATTACAACGCCGCAGTAAACATCATTGTCGCCGCAGGACATGCGGAGATGCTAAACGCGGGCGGAGAGGACATCAGACTTCGACTTTCTGAAGCAACCCCTCAACGAAACCCGAAGCAAAGAATCTCCGTCCCTTAGGGCGGGGAGGACGTCAAATGCACGGTATGACCAATAGCTCCAGTACCCGAGGCCGTCGTTGTCTGTTTCACCCTTTGGATGGAGGAATGAGCGGCGGCATGATCATGGACTCACAAATGGAAGGAAGCGAGCTCCGACGCTGAAGGCACCCGAGCGTGGTGCAGGGGTTCGGACGCGATTCTTTCGTGACTTGGGCGAACGGTTCACCGTCGCTGTGGCCGACAACATCGCTTCGGCCAGTGGCTATCCGTGGAGCTTGAGACCACCATCCATCCAACCTTGGGGCTTGACGCCCGATTTATGTTGCTACCAATTTGCCTGGCAGACCCTCGCAAAGCAGTGATCCTGAAGAAACGTCGTGGATTTCAGATCTACGGGATCGGTTTCGATTCGGCCGATTTCAGTGATGCTGAGCGGGGGCTTGTTCGTGTTCATTACACTCGGCTCTACGGCCGATCTTGAAAGTGGATGAAAGATCGCTGTTTTGATTTTCTAATATTGGCCATTGAGTGAAGAGGTTTCGTGGCAGAAATGAAGGACTCGTCGACAAAGCGGCTAGTACCAGCGGTGATCCGGGCCGCCGCTATTCTCGAAACTTTGCGGACTTCGTCTACCGCGCTAACCTCAGCAGCGATTGCTGAAAGTACGGGCCTGCCGCGCACGACGGTTCATGAGCTTGTGCACACACTTTTGCACCTTTCGTACGTGGTGAGTGAGCCCGAGGGGTCGCTCACTTATCAGCTTGGACCCGCGTTGCTCACTTTAGGATACAGATACCAGAAAGGCCTGGATCTTGCGAGGGAGGGCCACGAAGTGGCTACCAGTATCGCGACGGAAAGCGGTGACACCGTCCAGATCGCCACGCTTCACGGCACCGAAGTGCTGTATGTAGCGAAGGTTGACTCGGCGAGTCACGTCAGGCTGGTTTCAGATGTTGGAGGACGCCTTCCTGCTCACCTCACCGCAGTCGGAAAGGCGCTACTTTCGAGCCTCACCGGTGATGACCTGCGCGCGCGCTTTCCGGAAGGGGTGCGACTAGCGGCGCTTACCCCCAACAGTATTACTGAACGTGATGTCCTTTTCAGAGATTTGGAGAAAGTTCGCCAGGCTGGCGTAGCGTTTGAGTTTCGGGAATCCAACCCAGACGTGGGGTGCGTTGCAGCTCCGGTGCGAGACCGGGCAGGGAATGTAGTTGCAGCCTTGAGCATCGCGGCGCTGATGACGCGGTTTGGGCCCGAAGAGACCGCTCAACGCACTAATCTCGCGAAAC
The DNA here is from genome assembly GCF_003260275.1 of Homoserinimonas sp. OAct 916. Lineage (GTDB taxonomy): Bacteria > Actinomycetota > Actinomycetes > Actinomycetales > Microbacteriaceae > OACT-916. Next base: position 235,927 of record NZ_QJHB01000007.1, read on the forward strand.
AAGGTGCCGCTGAACTTTCGCATCGACTTGGTTGGCCAGGTGAGGGCAGCGAGTTTACGCTGCGTTCAAAGTGACACTTATAGGACCTTAAAGTCGTTGCTCGCGAACCTCCATGCGTTAGCTGTTCGTTCCAATCGGCTTCGTGGGCGCGCTCGCTTTCTGACTGGCTTCCGCAGCCTGCGTAAGGGCCGGGGTCTTTTGCTGTTCCTCCGGGGTGCTCCTGCTAGCGAGACTTGAGCGGGCGTGGGCCGCCTAACGTAGGTGTCATACCCGGTCCCAGACAGGCTCTTCCGGAATGGGGCGCGGTCGAGTTCATTCACAAGAAACTGATGCACAGTGCCGCGGTTGGAGAGCTCATGTCGAACCAACTTCGCGTTGTGAGCGAGAGCCCAATTTGCTCAGAGTAATTACATATTACAACGGCAGCAGGGTGCGGACTGTGCCTTCGACGCCACCCGCTGCGGAAGGTGCGGGTAGCGGACGAGCTGACGAACTGATGAACACCCCGGGTCAGCCAGAAAGCAACGAAGTGGCGCCTCGCGACGGAAGACGGTGCCCAACACTCGTTAGTTGCCAGTTCTCAATGTCCGGGTGGATTCTAAGGAGCGAGAGCGTTATTAGCGCAGGGGAACAGGATCATCCTGGCAAGAGGTGAGCGTGGTTAGACAATCTCTGAATGGCGATTCGCTCGTCGCATGCTTTTTCACGCGCCGAGACTCTCCAACCCGCGGGAAGGAGAGGTCAAGTCCCGGGTAGTGGTGTAGCGCGGTGTCCTTCGACGTGATGGGTTAGGCGCTGAGTTCGAGAGCTTGCTCGTCGGTCACCTCGTTCCCGGTGGTGGGGACGAGGGTGAGTCGGGACTTGGAGAGGATGTCGAGGCCGAGGTAGCGCCGTCCTTCGGCCCATTCGTCGGTCTGCTCGGCCAGGACGGCCCCGACGAGGCGGATGATCGCGTCGCGGTTGGGGAAGATGCCGACGGAATCGGTGCGGCGGCGAATTTCACGGTTGAGTCGCTCGTTCGGATTATTCGACCAGATCTGCTGCCAGAGCCCGTCCGGGAACTGGGTGAACGCGAGGATATCGGCCCGGGCAGTGTCGAGGTGCTCGTGCGCGTCGGGAAGTTTGCCGTCGACGTAGTCCAGGAGCCGGTCGAATTGGGCGTGGACACTGTCAGCGTCGGGTTGGTCATAGACGGAGTGCAGCATCGCTTTGACCGCCGGCCACATACTTTTCGGGGTCACCGACATCAGGTTGGCGGCGTAGTGGGTGCGGCAGCGTTGCCAGGACGCCCCGGGCAGGTTCGCGGGAATCGCCTCCACCAGCCCCCGGTGGGCATCGGAGGTGACCCGGCGCACCCCGGTGAGACCGCGGGCGACGAGATCGGCGAAGAAGCTGTTCCAAGCAGCCCCGGTCTCGCTGGTGGCGACGCGCAGGCCGAGGACCTCGCGGCGCCCGTCCGCGTTGACACCGGTCGCGATCAGGACCACGGCGCCGATCACCCGGCCGCCTTCGCGGACCTTCATGGTGAGGGCATCGGCGGCGACGAACGTGAACGGGCCCGCGTCATCGAGGGGCCGGTGGCGGAACTGGTCGACATGCTCGTTAAGGTCCGCGGCCATCCGGGACACCTGGGACTTCGACAACGAGTGGATCCCGAGGGTCTTGACCAGTTTGTCCATCCGTCGGGTCGAAACGCCGGCGAGGTAGCAGTCCGCGACCACCGTGATCAGCGCTTACTCGGCGCGCTTGCGCCGCTCCATGAGCCAGTCGGGGAAATAGGTGCCCTGTCGTAGTTTCGGGATCGCGACATCGATCGTCCCGATCCGGGTGTCGAGGTCGCGGTGCCGGTAACCGTTGCGCTGGGTGAGACGGTCGGGACTGGGCTGGCCCCACTCAGCACCGACAACAGCATCAGCGTCGGCGGAGAGGAGGGCATTGATCATGGTCTGCAGCAGACTGCGCATCAAATCCGGCGACGCGTCAGTGAGAGCTTCCGCGAGCAGGCTGGCAGGGTCGACAATATGTGGAGCGGTCATCGTGTGTGATGCCTTTCGAGGATTCGGTAGAAGGTTGACTCGAAGGAACACCACGGTGACCGCGTCCAGGCCTAAGACGAGGAGCCGGTCACCGGGCTACACCACTTTATGGGGCACTACTGAAGGAGATGACAATTCAGGGTTACGAGGCGTGCAGCCGGTAACCAACTAACGGGTAGAAAGGACTGCTTGGTCTCTTCTGAGATGCCGAGCGCTCCCTTCGATCGGCCTGGCGCAACTTAACCCCTCGAACTGCTCCGAATCCGGGGACGAAGATTGTGCGTGCATTTGGCTGCCGAACGGGCCGCTGCACCCTGCTACTTGACACTGCGCAATCAGCCAACATAAGATATTCGTAATCTCGTACAGGGTTCGAGATATCGAACAAAGGTGACTTAATGCAGCAGGTGAGAGAGTTCTTGTCCGGTCTGGGTCTCCCACGAGGGGATGAGCTTAAGGTGCCCTCAAGCGAAAAGCGCTTCCCGGATGGCGCGCAGTATCGCGTCGAGATTCCGAGCGTGGAGGGCCCGCGGGTAATGGCGCACGTATTAGATGAAGCGGGCATTCGTGGAGTTCCTATTCACCGAATTTCGCAGGGAAGCGGAGGCATGCTTCTTACGGATGACGAGATTCTCGACATGGGGGAGCAGTCCAGCGCGAAGCGTGTCGAGCTCTCCCTCTTTGCTCGGCCGACAGCGGGTTGGGGGCTCGGCGCAGGCGCTCAGTTTCCTGCCACTTCCACTGCATCTCAGGTTCGAGGAGCAGATCAGCTCGTACACAACATCGAAGATATCCGTCGTATGTGTAGTCTTGGCATCCGAAATGCGCTAGTAACCGATATCGGTGTGGTCGACGTGGTCTCGCAACTGCGACATTCCGGTGAACTCCCCCCGGACCTTCGGCTCAAAGCCAGCGTGCAGATGGGGCTCTCCAATCCAGCCTCAATTCGTGTCGGTGAGCGACTCGGCATCGATAGTTACAATGTGACGCCTGACCTCACTCTTTCGCAGCTCGCCGCGATCCGTGAGGCTATCGACATTCCCATCGACATGTACATCGAGTCGCCAGATAACCTGGGCGGCTTCGTTCGTCACTATGAAATTGCGGAAATAGTACGAGTTGCAGCGCCTGTGTACGTGAAGTTTGGCCTTCGCAACTCGCCTGACATTTACCCGAGCGGTGGACACCTTGAGTCCACGGCTATCGCTCTGGGTCTTGAGCGTGTTCGACGGGCAGAAATTGGTCTTGCGATTCTCAACCGTTATATGCCGAGTGCGCAGATGTCACAGCTCGGTGCCTCAGACTTAGCAGTCGCGATTCCGGTCAACGAGGTTCAGCCGTGAACACTGTCGACAATCGCATCGCCTCTGGTGAGATCAAACTACCGAGGCCCCCGGCGCCTGCTGCAAACTATGTCGGTGCGGTAGAACAAGGTGGATTCCTTGACGTCTCAGGACAGATTCACACTGACAATGGGGAGCTAAAAAAGGGGAAGGTGGGCGCGGACGTAACTCTCGAGGAGGCTATCGGAATGGCCAGAATCGCGTCCGAGAACGCGCTTGCGGTTGCCCACTCTGTCAGAGGAAGCCTTGATGGATTGCGAGTACATCGTCTTCGAGTGTATGTCGTGGGGGCAGAAGGGTTCCACGAGCAACACCTCGTCGGAAACGGCGCAAGTGACTATCTGATTGAAGTATTCCGGGAATTAGGAACGCACAGCCGCACATCTGTTGGCGTCGCGGCGCTACCCTTCGGGGCCGCCGTAGAGGTCGAACTAACGTTCCAAGTCGCCTCATGAAGAAACGGTGAAGAAATGTAGCGCTGTTAGAGCGGGGTGTCGCTCACTTGGTCGTACAAGGAAGTACAAAACGCTACAAAACCAAGCAACCCAGAACAACACAAAATATCGCAAACACTACAAATGAAGGAGTAGATGATGAAACCAATGAAGACCACTCGTCTATACAACCTCGATCTCGCGCCGGCAAAGAAGAGGACATGGAAGGCATTCGACATCACCACAATGTGGATGTCTGTGGTGCATAACCTCGGAATGTACTCGATTGCCGCAGGCTTCTACGTTCTAGGGATGTCGCCTATCGCGATATTCCTCGCGTACATCACTGCATTTCTGATCATGTTCGTGGTTTCAAACATTATGGGCATTATGGGCCAACGCACTGGCGTCCCGTTCCCAGTCGTCGCACGCCTTAGCTTTGGGATTTACGGTGCGAACATTCCCGCGCTTCTTCGGGGTCTTGTCGCGGTATTTTGGTACGGAATACAGACTTTTCTCGCGGCAAATGCACTCATTGCTGTTCTCAAGTCGCTCTACCCTGTCGTAGGCGAATGGCAGGCAAACGGTGGCACCTTCCTGGGTTACTCGTACGTGGGATGGGTGGCGTTCCTCTTCGTTTGGGCGCTGCAGCTCATGATCGTAACCAAGGGTATGGAACGGGTTCGCAAATTCCAAAACCTCTCGGGCCCGATCATCTGGGGCGTCATGCTAGTGCTCGCGCTTGTCCTACTGTTTCAGGCGGACGGTCCGATCGATCTGACCAAGACCATTGGTGGTCCTGACATCACCTCGAACGCATTCGCACTTTTCGGTGTTGCGGTGTTCTCAATTATCGCTTCGCAAGTTGCGGTCACCGCGAACATTGCCGACTTCTGCCGGTTCTCACCCTCAGAGCGCTCCGTGCGCTGGGGCAACTTCTGGGGCCTCCCAATCAACGGCGCGCTTTTCGGCATCGTGGCAGTTGTGTGCACCGCGGCAGCAGAAGTAGTTTACGGAGAGACTTTTAGTGATCCAGTTGAACTCATCGTGCACCAAGGCAATCAAGTGTTCGTGCTCATTGCAGCGCTTCTATTCTTGGGAGCAACTATGGCCACTAATATCGCTGCGAACATAGTTTCACCTGCATATGACTTCGCCCACCTGTTCCCCAAAAAGATCAATTTTGCCCGGGGCGCTTTGATTGCTTCGGTACTTGCGCTACTCACACAGCCCTGGAACATTTTCTCGTCACCGATCATTATTGTGTACTTCCTTGGCGCGATGGGAGCGTTCACTGGCCCGATGATGGGCATCATCATCTGGGACTACTATCGAATTCGCCGCGGATTGGTAAATATGAAGGAGCTCTACTCTGAGAACCCAGGCGGCGCTTATTACTACACAAAGGGTTTCAATATGCGTGCCATAGTGGCACTCGTGCTCGCGTCGATCGTTGCAGCGGTCATCGCGCTCGTGCCTACGTTCTCGCTACTTTCGGCGTACTCGTGGCCTATCGGTTTCACCCTCGGGATTGCGCTATATGCAGCGGTGGCAGCCAGCTACTCGGTTCCTCAAGTGCCGGAAGGTGACGAGCGTGCTGAGGTCCTTGATGCTGAGTATCCTGCGGTCGAACTTGAGCCTGTGAATTGAGGGGTGAACCAATGAGTGCAAGACGCAAAATCATAGTCGCAGCAGCCCAGATGGGACCTGTGCAGCGCAACCATACTCGTAAGCAAACCATTGATCGTATGGTTGTCCTATTGAACCAGGCAGCGGATAGGGGGGCTGATATCGCGGTCTATCCGGAGGCAATACTCACCCCATTCTTCCCTCACTGGCACATCGAGGATGAGCAAGAGCTTCTTGGCTACTTTGAAGACTCGATGCCGAATGGAGGTGTGCAACCACTCTTTGACGCAGCTAAAGATCGTGGCGTGGGTTTTTCTCTCGGTTACGCAGAGCTCACGGAAGACGGCCGTCGATTTAATACGCAGATCATGGTGTCTGGGGAAGGTGAGATTATCGGGAAGTATCGAAAGATCCACCTTCCCGGATACTCGGATCCGCGACCACACGAGCCTGTACAGAACCTCGAGAAGCTGTACTTTGAGGTGGGCGATTTGGGGTTCCCGGTATGGGAAGCTTTCGGCGGGCGAGTGGGAATGTCGATTTGCAACGATCGCAGGTGGCCCGAATCCTACCGTGTGATGGGGCTGCAAGGCGTCGAGCTTATTCTTATTGGCTATAACACCTTGATGCATGTTCCAGCCATGGCCGAAGTTGATCATCTGCAGTCATTCCACAACCTGCTTTCAATGCAATCAAACGCTTACTTCAACGGCACTTGGGTCGTCGCCGCCGGTCGCGCGGGCGTGGAAGAGGGGATTAGTCAGCTCGGGCAGAGCGCCATCATCGCGCCCTCGGGTGAAGTGGTGGCGCAAGCTTATACCGATGGAGATGAGGTAATCACGGCAGAAGTGGACTTTGATGCCTGCAATATCTTCAAGAAATACATGTTCAACATGCGCGAGCACCGCCGTCCGGAGCACTACGGCTTAATTTCAGCCCCAGTCAGCGAGACTTGGGATGCCGGAGAACTTTTGGACACGCAACCGGTGTCAGGACGATAGAAGAGGGTGCATCGATGTCAAAAGTAATACTAAAAGGCGGGACAATCTGGACCGCAGATAGTGTCTATGTCGCGGATATATTTATCCAGGATGGCATCATCAAGACGATCGGCCAGGACATTCAATATCAGGCCGACGAAGTCATCGATCTTGCCGGCAAGATCGTAATGCCCGGTGGCGTAGATGTGCATACCCACCTTGATGCTCCCGTCGGTGAAACAACCACGATTGACGACTTCGCGTCTGGAACTGTGGCTGCAGCTTGCGGAGGGACTACGACAATTGTCGACTTCGCGACTCAGCAGAAGAATCAGGGCCTCGTGGAGACCGTCGAAATGTGGCACGAGAAGGCCGCGGACAAAGCAGTTATTGACTACGGATTCCATATCTCAGTGACAGACCTTTACGAGGGGTCAATGACCGACCTGGGGAAAGTTGTTGATAGTGGGGTGACGAGCTTCAAGATATTCATGGACTATCCAGACACATTGATGCTAGACGACGGCGAAATTTTTCGCGTGCTCCAAGCAGGCGGTCGATACGGTGCGAAGGTATGTGTGCACGCTTCGAACGGAAAAGTGATTGACCGAATCGCTGAAGATCTTGTCTATCAGGGCAAGACTGGACCCGAAGGACACCTGCTATCTCGCCCACCAGCGACTGAAGTCGAAGCCGTAAACCGCGCGATTGCAATCTCGCGCATGGCAGACGCTCCACTCTATTTTGTACATCTCTCTACCGAGGGCGCGGCATACGCACTTGCCGAGGCAAAAGACCACGAATGGCCCGTTGACGGTGAGACTTGTACCCACTACCTCACTCTGGACAAAGAGCTCTACTTCAAACCTGACTTCGAGGGCGCGAAGGCCGTGCTAACTCCGCCGCTAGCTGGGGAGAAGGATCGGGATGCGCTCTGGAAAGGGCTCCGCACAGGGTCGCTTAGCATTGTGAGTTCGGATCATTGCCCGTTCTGTTTCGAACAGAAAAAGATCGGCATTGATGACTTTCGTCGAATCCCTAACGGTGGATCCGGCATCGAGCATCGAATCCAACTCATGTACGCCGACGGTGTCGTTGCAGGTCGACTAACTCCGCAACAATTTGTCGATATCGTATCAACGGCGCCCGCAAAGGCCTTCGGTATGTATCCCCAGAAAGGGCAGATAGCTATCGGCTCAGATGCCGATATCACTGTAATCGATCCTGATGGCGTAACGAAGATTTCAGCCGAGACCCACAACATGCGCACTGACTACAGCCTTTGGGAAGGCTGGGAACGAGCCGGAAGAATCGTCCGCGTGTTTTCACGCGGAGAAGAAATCGTTCGAGATGGTGTGTACGTTGGCGCTGCTGGCCGCGGCTCTTACCTCAAAAGAAGGACTATCTAGCATGAGAATAATGGTTGTGAACCCAAACACTTCTGTCGAAATGTCGGCGGCAATTGCTGTGGAATGCAGGCGCTACGCACGTGAAACAACTGATATCGACGTGGTGAACCCTGAGCGGGGCCCGCGATCCATTGAGTCCTACACCGAAGACGCGCTCGCATCTTCGGCCACTATCGAACTCGTCGAAAAGCACAAGGACGAATACGATGCTTTTGTCGTAGCTTGCTTTGATGACCCCGCGATTCGGGCTCTTCGCGAAATAGTGGATGTGCCGGTGCTCGGCATTGCCGAGTCTGCCGCGCATCTTGCGTCACTGGTCGCATCGAACTTCTCAGTAATCACAGTCATGCGGCGTTCAAAGATTCGCATTCAGGAGTCCATTGAACGCGCAGGGCTTAAAGACCGCTGCGTTTCTATCCGCGCGGTAGAACTTCCCGTGCTCGAGATCGAATCTGACCTCGAGGCGACCATCCGCGCAATCGAAAAGGAGGCGAGGCTCGCGATGGTGGAAGATGACGCAGAGGCAATTCTCCTGGGCTGTGCTGGCCTGGGGCCCCTCGACAAGCGCCTTCAGGATGCTCTCGGTATTCCTGTCTTAGACGGCTGTGCATCTGCGATCAAACTTGCCGAGGCGTTGCACGACTACGGCGTAACAACGAGTAAGTACATTGCCTACGGAACGCCACCCCAAAAGGAATACGTTAATTGGCCACAATTTGATGCGGCGTATGGAAACGTTTAGCGCCCACGCTCGGAGCATCCTAGGCGCTCAGAGCCCGACCGCCTCAGCGCGTGTGGTCGGGGTTCCTCCGGGGGCTCGTTGCAATGTAGCGGACGGAGACACGGATTTCCCTCAGCTAACGATGAAACGATCAGCGATCGAGCACAATATTCTCGTGATGGCAGAGTACTGCGCTGCTCACGCGGTGCAGCTCAGCCCACACGGCAAAACCACGATGATGCCTTGGCTCTTCGATCAGCAAATCCGCGCGGGGGCATGGGGCATCACGGCGGCCACAACAGATCAGTGCAGAAACTACCGCGCATTCGGGATCAATCGAATTCTGCTCGCCAACATGCTCGTCGATGCGCGAGCAATTGAATGGGTCGCCCAAGAACTCCGCGACGATTCCAGCTTAGAGTTCATTTGTTACGTGGACAGCATTCAGGCTGTCGTCATTATGGAGCAGGTTCTCGAGGCTATCGGCTTCGAGTCGCGTATCGATGTCGTAGTTGAGCACGGTTACGCCGGAGGAAGGACCGGCACAAGGAGTTTAGGTGACGCTGTGGCGTTAGCCGAACGTGTCTCACAGTCAACGCATCTCCGACTGCGCGGAATCAGTGGATTTGAAGGATTCTTCAGAGTCACCAGGAGCCCGGATGACGAACTGGAGTGTCGGAACTACCTACGTGAGCTAAAGGTACTCGCTGACACGATCCACGAGAAGGGGATCGTGGACGGCGAAATGATCGTGACCGCGGGTGGAAGCACATACTTCGACCTTGTGCTCGAGCACCTTTCGCCTGTTCAATTTCAGTATCCGGTGACCGTCATCCTCCGGAGCGGTTGCTACGTAAGCCACGATTCGGTCATGTACGAAGAGCTTTCACCTCTCGCCGCTCGAGGGGAAGGGACGCATGATTTCGGTCGACTCCAGCCGGCGCTCGAACTGTGGGCCACGGTGTGGTCGGTGCCAGAGCCAGGACTAGCGATTGTGGGGTTCGGTCGACGCGATGCCCCTTGGGATCACAGCTTTCCGCGTCCGCTTCGCATCTACGATAATGAAAATGGTAAAGATCGCGAAGCCGGAGATGAGTTCAAGGTAACGGGACTCCACGATCAGCACGCCTTCCTTCGATTCAACGCTGGACAATCGCTGGCAGTAGGCGATCGCATAGTCTTTGGGGTCAGTCATCCCTGTGGAGCATTCGACAAATGGCGCTGGATTCCCGTGGTGGACGATGACTACACCGTCGAGTGCTTTGCCGGTACATTCTTCTAAAACCTCAACAGGTTCACACTCCTGAGTTCGGCAATTCGAACCCATTCTCCTGCTAGGTACTTTCCCGAAAGTGGTCCGGCACCCGGCCACTTCTTGATTCCATCTGTTTCCCAAGCGAAAAGAGCACCCCATGACTGACACCACCACCGTCCCCGCCACGGATCTCGCCGATATCGACAAGATCGCCCAGCAGGCAGCGGCCGCAGCAGACCAGTGGGCCGCCCTCGAACCGAAGAAGCGGGCTACTGCGCTGGTCGCCGTCGCCGACGCCCTTGAGGCGGCCGGTTCAGAACTGGTTGCCATCGGCATGGAGGAGACCGGGCTCAGCCAGTCACGTCTCACCGGCGAGCTCAAGCGCACTGCCGTGCAGCTGCGGTTATTTGCCGACACGGTGGTCAGCGGCGGCTACCTCGACGTGCGCATCGACGAGGCCGACACTGCCTTCGCCCTTGGTGTGCGGCCCGACCTTCGCCGCTACCGCATTCCGGTGGGCCCGGTCCTGAACTTCGCGGCGAGCAACTTTCCGTTCGCGTTCTCTGTCGCCGGCGGCGACAGCGCGGCAGCGTTGGCCGCTGGCTGCCCGGTGGTCGTGAAAGCACACTCGGGGCATCCCCGACTCTCGGTGGCCACCGCCGACGTCGTGAGCACGGCGTTGGAATCCCAGGGCGCACCGGCCGGAACCTTTCAGTTGATCGTCGGGCAGAAGGCTGGCGTCGAAATGCTGAACCACCCGCTGATCGCTGCCGGAAGCTTCACCGGGTCGATCTATGTCGGGCGCCTGCTCGCCGACATCGCCGCCGCCCGTCCCACACCGATCCCGTTCTACGGTGAGCTCGGCAGTGTCAACCCGGTGTTCGTCACCGCGGGTGCGCTCGCCGAGAACGCAGAGGCAATCGCCGACGGCTACCTCACGAGTGTGGCCGGTTCGGCAGGCCAGCTGTGCACCAAGCCCGGCTTCCTGTTCGTTCCGGCCGGGTACACCTTGGGCGAAATGCTTGCCGAGAAGGCGGCCGTCGTCGAAGAGCACCGCCTGCTGAATCCTGGGATAGCTCGCGGCTACGCTGAACGCCGGGATGCGATCCTCGCGGCATCCGGGGTCACTGCCGTTGCCGAGGGCAAGCTGCGCATCGACGAGGACGGCCAGGGCTGGGCCACCCCGACCATCGTCAGCGTTGGCATCGACGACCTGGTCGCCGGGCGTGAGGCGCTCGCCGATGAGGCGTTCGGGCCGCTGTCGGTCATGGTCGAATACGACGAGGACTCCGACCTCGTCGCCGCGGCGGATGCCGTCTTCGAGGGAAACCTCACGGGCACGGTGCACGTCGCCGACGGTGAGGACTCGCCCAGGCTGCGCACCCTGATCCAGTGGCTCAGCGAGCACACCGGGCGGGTGCTGTTCGGCGGCTGGCCGACCGGTGTGGCCGTGACGCCCGCGATGACCCACGGCGGGCCGTGGCCGGCGACGACCAACGACTCGAGCACCTCGGTGGGTACCTCGGCGATCACCCGGTTCACCCGGCCGGTCACCTACCAGAGTGCTCCCCAGGCGCTGTTGCCCGAGCCGCTACGCGACGACAACCCCTGGGATGTGCCGCAGGAGCGCACACCGGCCGGCGAGTCGACCAGCTGGGGTTTAGCCGCGGAACAGTAGGCAATCGAGCCCGTTTTCTCTGTCGTCTATGCGACAGCGAAATTATCCATGGCGCTCGTTGGGCCAGTCGCACGATAGGCGGCGGTTGTCGCAAGCGGAGCGAGGCGTTTCTGAATATTGGCTTCCAAGGGAGCCACGTGTGGTGCGGGTCAGCGCCACCTCCCCGAACCGCGGATCGTGTCGTTCAGAGCCACGATTGGCGTGGTTGAGAGCCACCTGAAAAGCTCCTTCCACCATGTGATGGCCACGTGGTGGAAGGAGTACGGGTAATGGTACGGAAGATCAAGGCGAAACTTGTCTTGCAGC
>NZ_QJHB01000080.1 GCF_003260275.1 Homoserinimonas sp. OAct 916
AAACCATGCTCTTTTTGCAGTTGTTCAAACATGGTTCGATTGGTTCTTCGCTCTTTTCGTGGCAGCTTCGCGTCCTCCTCCAGCCAGTCATCGATGATCTCCCCATATCCTAGCTCGTACATCATCCCCCGTTTCTTTTTCATGATTTTTTGTCCGCCAATATTTCCATCGGCATATTTCTTGACAGTTCTCCAATTCAGCCCTGTCTTTCTCGCAATTTCCGAGATCGACAGATCTTTGTTTTCCCTTAAATGTTTGATATAATGAATTTCAGGCATTGCTAGCATCCTTTCTTTACCTCCACTGTTTTAGTCTTCAAAACCTTAACCGTA
>NZ_QJHB01000081.1 GCF_003260275.1 Homoserinimonas sp. OAct 916
CGGAAACGGTTATGCCCCGGTGCTCGACTGCCACACCTCCCACATTGCTGTCAAGTTCGCTGAGATCTTGACCAAGATCGACAGGCGTTCTGGTAAGGAGCTCGAGAAGGAGCCCAAGTTCTTGAAGAATGGTGATGCCGGTATGGTTAAGATGATTCCCACCAAGCCCATGGTTGTCGAGACATTCTCTGAGTACCCACCTCTTGGTCGTTTTGCCGTGAGGGACATGCGTCAGACCGTCGCCGTCGGTGTCATCAAGGCCGTTGAGAAGAAGGACCCAACTGGTGCCAAGGTCACCAAGTCTGCCGCCAAGAAGAAGTGAACCACCG
>NZ_QJHB01000082.1 GCF_003260275.1 Homoserinimonas sp. OAct 916
GCCCGCGTGGCGTTCACATGCTCGCGCAGGCGATGCGCCGTTTCTTCCTCGGGCCCGCGCAGGCCGCCGAGTGCTTCGATCGCCACCAGCCGATCAACACGGTCGCTGACCGAGGCGGTAAGGCTGGCAATGCCGGCACCCATTGAATGGCCGAGCAGGCTGAATCGGTCCCAGCCCAGCGCGTCGGCGACATCGAGTACGTGGCAGATCGCGGCGGCCGTGGTGTAGCTGGCACCCGCCGGCAGGTGTGCGCTGTGACCGTGGCCGGGCAGATCGATGGCAACCAGCTGCAACGCCGACAGGTGCGGCGCCAGCGGCACGAAGCTGGC
>NZ_QJHB01000083.1 GCF_003260275.1 Homoserinimonas sp. OAct 916
CCGGTGGCCACCCCACAACTTGTGCCTTTGTGGGTGGAGCGTTTTCTCTTTCAATTTTCTTGGCGTCCAAAGGAGCATTGGTGGATTTTGGCTGATCTTCATTTGTGTCAATTGGCAAAGCTCTCTTGTTGTTGCCTCTAGAGCATGGAGAGTCTTTGTCACAGCCCGGTAACCCTAGCCTGAGCTCTGTGGCCTCAAGGTTGAGATCATTGTCCTTCTCAAACGTTGTCATGTAATCTTCTTGTTTTTTTTTTCTTCAAATCTTGGGATGGTTTTTAGTAATTTACAAGAGCAACAAGTGTTCTCTAAATTCCGGGTGAGAGA
>NZ_QJHB01000084.1 GCF_003260275.1 Homoserinimonas sp. OAct 916
GTCCCTCGCGGCGTTACCGGCCAGCTCCAGAACCTCGGCGGCTAGGTATTCGAGCACGGCGGCGAGGTAGACCGGAGCGCCGGTACCGACGCGCTGAGCGTATCGGCCTTTCTTGAGGTACCGGCCGATTCTTCCGACGGGGAATTGGAGGCCGGCCTTGACGGACCTCGAGACGGGCTTCTTCTTCGGGCCTCCACCTTTACGGCCTCCGGCTCCCTTCTTCACCTTCCCACCGGCGTCCATGGCTGAGCTGGAAAACTCCGACGAAGCGAATAACACAGAGGAGAGAGAGAGAGAGAGGGTAGAGAGTTAGAGAGAGAGG
>NZ_QJHB01000085.1 GCF_003260275.1 Homoserinimonas sp. OAct 916
ATTTTGCGGGACGAAGTGGATGTCATGAACAAGGTCAAGAAAATTGCTTCCGGCATGAGATGGGACGTTAAATTGATGGACCACGAGGACGGCCCTCTGGTGCCTGAGAAGATCATGGTTGCTGTCAAGCAGTATTGGGTTGCCGGCAAAGGAAACAGCACATCTTCATCTAATAACGAAGACGACGAGTAAAACCCGTGTCTGTTTGGTCCTAAATTATAGCATTGGTTAATGAATGATGAAATCTCTGGCAATAGGAGGGAACCAAAGTGTTCTGATCCTAAGAGATGAGAGTTTGTTTCAAATTCATAGGCCTGTTTTA
>NZ_QJHB01000086.1 GCF_003260275.1 Homoserinimonas sp. OAct 916
GTGAGCCTCTTTTCCTTCTCAGTGTAGGGGAAGTAGATACTCATGTCGGCTCCGGGAGACACGATGTTGAACTTCGGGTCAAACACATCGATGCCATGGACAACGCGGTAGAGCCCGGGAAGAGTGAAAGCAGTGTGACTCTCGTACTGTCCAACAGTGTCCTTGCTTCCAGCAATCTCTTGGAAGGTACTGGTGATGATGAAATCGGTGTGGTTCATGGCAATAAGATCAGCTGTGAATTGGCAAGAGAAGTGATACTTGTCCTCCAACTTCTTCCAGTAGATATCGGAATCCGGGTACTTCGTCTTCTCAAGTG
>NZ_QJHB01000087.1 GCF_003260275.1 Homoserinimonas sp. OAct 916
TGGCGCTTGGAGTGGGTGTAGAGGCTGTCTTGGTAGCCTTGGATGGAGCATTTGTACACCACCGAGCGGTCCGAGCCGACCCTCAGCGCCACGGCCTGGTGCTTGTCTGGGCCGGCGCTGTTCTTGAACGTTATGTCTCTCGCGATGAAACCGTCTCCCATAGCGCCAACGGTGGCGGAGTTATAGGTGGTAGAGCCATCCTCGGAGTTTCTATTCCCCACAATGACGGTTTTGTCCTTCCCATCTCCAACCAACATCACATTCTTCTGCTTTGTCGGAATCTTTATATACTCATTGTGCGTCCCCT
>NZ_QJHB01000088.1 GCF_003260275.1 Homoserinimonas sp. OAct 916
TTTGGGTTTTCCTTCAATATCTCCTCATTCAAGTACATGTAACGTGTCTTGATCATCGATTTCTCACACATGCGCTTGAACTTCTCCTTGAGCTCAGTGTGGTGCTCACTGTTGGTGATCCTGAAGTAGGAATCAGGGTAAGTGCTCTGATCAACGCAGTTCGGCGGTGTCGCCGTCCCGATCGCCATCACGGTGGCCGGGCCCTCGGCGCGTTGAGCCTTGCGAACTTCCTCGACGGTCACCATTTTATTTATTTGTATTTTTTTTTTTCTCCTAAGCGAGGAATGGTTGCTAAGCTTATTGTAAC
>NZ_QJHB01000008.1 GCF_003260275.1 Homoserinimonas sp. OAct 916
CCTCACGGCACAACTCGTCTTTGAACTCTTGGGTGAATCGTCTACGCGATGCGGACATGCTGCTCTCTCTTTCAGTAGCACCCTCATTTTAAGAGGGCCCACTGTCCGAGAACTCCTCGGCAGGCCACGGCCACCACACCCTGAAACACCACGGCGGGTGGGAAGTGAAACAAATGTCCCCGGGAGTACTGGAATGGACCACCCCCACCGGCCGGATCATCACCGACCAGCCAGACACCTGGCCCACCTTCACCGAAAGCTGAACGACCTCAGATACCTCGCCTTCGGCCAACCATTCGCTGCTCAAGGCTGATCAAGGCTGCTCAAGGCTGCTCAAGGCTGATCAAGGCTACGCCAGTCGCCGTCCGCTCCGGCGTGATCCTTCGTCATGTAGGTCAAGCAGTAGGCCGAGATGTGCACGCTTCAGCACCGGCTACCGTCGGTTGGGCCACTTTTCCTCACGCACAGATTGGCGAACGCAACCCACGGCTGGATTGTGAGCACTCTGCTGGTGGAGTTGCTCAACTATCTAGCTCTCCTTCGCCGATGGCGTCCTCGGCTTGGTGCAGGATCACGTGACCGATGATCGGTGAGAAGGTGACCGATGACACATGACAAGCGCGCTCATGATGGTCTCGAACCCGGTGGGGGCCACGCCATCCAGACGGTTGTGCTTTCAGCGTCGGCTGCACGTGCGCACTGCCCAGTTCACCATCGGTGGTTGCACGGGCCGCCACGCGCCTGGTGCTGCCTTCTGTCCGCTTCTGACTGAAGCGCCGTCCTAACGCGGATCGGGGCTGTCGGCTCCGTCGACGTCGAGCATCACTTCGTTGCGGCGAAGAAAGGAGGGGCGAAATGGCGGGTCGAACCGCGCAAAGCGCGGTTCACCCGTGGCCGAGAATCCTGCCGCAGCAATGGCCGATCGCAGTTGCGCGAGCTGACTGACGTAGCCTTCTTCAGTCCAACGGCCGCGGTAGCGGATCGCCGCGACGAGGCCCTCGGCAACAACTCGCAGCTGAACCCTGTCATTCTTCGGGCGAGGCGCCGAGTTGATGCTGAGCGCCGCTGGGAGCACGAAAGCAACAACGAAACTACCCTCTGCCCCGTCACCGGATCGCTCTTCGGCCTGCTGCTGCAGGACCGGCGCCGTCATCGCGATACTCGACGAGGAATCCTCCTGAATCACCGGCGCGGTCATCGCGACCTTCTCGCGTGATGCGTTTTCTCCGCTGATATACGCGAAAAGGTACCGGAACGCACGGTTGCCCGCATCTTTGAAGGGTCCCCCCACAATAACCTCGGCCACCAAGTGCTCAGGGTATCGCCGCAACTCGAAGAGGTCGTAGCTCCGCACGACATCGTAGGGTTGCTGTTCGGTCATCTCTTCAAACTACTCCGCCCGCCATCAGACGCGACGGATTCAGCTCTCGCCGATTCCATTGAGCAAACGACACATTGACCTAGCGACTGTCTGGCCACGAAGCTTCACGGTCGACCGGATAACCGACGAGTCCATCCGGTGTGACTGCCTCGGGCGGCGATTTCGAGTGCCGAGCCCGCCAGACACCCCAGGGAGGGCGTGCGAGGTGGCTGATCCCGGTGTCGGCCCCTCTCCTCGTGGCTTGGCGCTTCATCGAATTCGAACCAGCCGTGCGGGTTCCGATTGTGGTTTCACCTCTCGAAGGCAACAGACTCAGGGCGGGAAGTGCCTCAGACAATCACCTTGTGCGTCGACACCGTCCACGGTGACTCGCAGGACGAGCAACTGCTCACCACCACGAAACATTTCTGCCTACGCGTAAGCAGATCAGATGGCACACGAAGACGTGAATCAGGCGTGAAGCCAGCGTCGCCGCTTGGCGAAGCGCCTTGGCCGGGCAGTAGGTGCTACGGCGCTCAGTAGTGCTACAACGCTCAGTGGTTTTGCTACAGCGCTCAGTACAGCAGCATCGTGAGGCGGCGCCGCGCAGCGACGACTCGCGGATCGGTGGCGCCGGCCACCTCGAACAGTTCGAGAAGGCGGCCGCGAACACGATCCTTGTCGTCTGCGTCGAGCGACGGGTACAGCGTCAGCAATCGGTCGAAGGCATCCTCGATGTGGCCCCCGGAGAGGTCCAGATCGGCCACGGCCATCTGAGCGTCAGCATCGGCTGGGGATGCCGCCGCAGCGTTGCGGATCTCGTCGAGCGTTCGCCCCTGCAACCGGAACAGCAGGCTGACCTGGGCCAGGCCGGCGACAGCGAGTTCATCGCGCGGATTCTGGGCGATCGCTGTCTTGTATGCCTCGATCGCCGCCGGGTAGTCACCGCGCGTTGTGGCGTCATACGCCTCCTGGTGCAGCGGCGGCAGTGGCTCCTCCACCGGTTCTGCCGGGTTCTCTTGCTCGGCCTCGCCAGCGCCTTCGACCTGCACGGTACCCGAGATCCCATTTTCTGCGGCAAGCTGCAAGACCTGCTGGAACACATCGCGCACCTGCGCCTCCGGATACGCTCCCGCGAACAGAGGCGCCGGGTTACCGCCGATGAGGGCCGCAACTGTGGGTATCGACTGGGCCTGGAACGCCTGGCTCAGCTGCGGGTTGGCGTCGACGTCAACGGCAACGAGCACCAGTCGGCCCGCGAACTCGGCAATCAGCTTCTCCAACACCGGGGTCAGCTGTTTGCAGGGTTGGCACCATTCGGCCCACAGGTCGACGATCACGGGCACCGTCATCGACAATTCCAGGAATTGGCCGAAGTTGGCATCGGTGCCGTCGAAGATGAGGCCGGGCAACGTCACGTTTGCGGGCGCACCACCGGCACCGGGGGCCGAGCCATCGGCCGCAGCGGCCGGGCTGGCCGCACGGTTGACGAGCGAGGATAGGTCGACCGCACCGCGCAGGCTAGCGGGGTCGGCTGGGGGCATTGTCATTTGATCTCCGAGGAACTCATCAAGGACTGGCTGAAACCGAGCAGGACGATCTTGTCGCGGGACCCGATTGACGGCACATAGAACAGTAGTTGATGTAGATAGGTCGTGGTGATGCCCTTGGTCGATGCCTCGATACCAGAGAGCACCTTGGCGGCTCCGGTGGCTTCAACCGTGGCTCCGTCTTTCACGGGTTTCACCGTCTCGACCTCAGTCAGGTCGACGGCAACAATCGCACCCGAGTCGTTGGTTCCGAGCGCGAGAGTGGGACCGTCTCCCACGGCACTGGTGAATTCAAGCTTCGCGGTATCGGGAAGGTCTTTACGCTTCTGCTCCTTGTAGTCGAAGCCGACCGCGTCACGCAGACTGTCACCGGTGGAGCGAAAGATCGAGTAGTACTCGCTCTTCTTCCCCTTGTCGAGGATGTCGGAGTAGGCCATCGCCAACTGGTTCGGTGGCATCAACAGGAGTTTCGAATCCGGGGCGACGATCGGGGCGCCGATAGACGGCGGCGCGACCTTCGGGATGGTGACATCAGGCTCGAGCGAGACCGCGTATTCGACACGATAATTGTCACGCGGCGAAGTCTGGGTCATAAACATCGCAGTCGGTGCGACCTCGGTATCCTCCTTGTCCTGCACGATTGTGAAGACTGTGCGCGGCCATGAGTCGGTGGCCTGCGGAAGCGACAGCGTCAACGGAGTGCTCGGGATGGGTGGGAGCGCCGCATAGTCCTTGACCTTGCCGCGGATCTTATAGTTCGCCTCACGCATTGCCAGCGCAGACCCGGTCAAACGCTCGGCGGCAACAGCCTTGTCACGATCGGCGTCGGCTGTGCGCGTCACATCAGCGATGCGCCTGAGAATTGTCTCCAATTGCGGAGTCGAGACCGCGACCGGAACCGGCTCGGTCACTACTTCTGCCGGCGCATCGATCGGCGCGGGTGATGCCGATTGGCTCAGATCGGGCCAGGAATCCGGCGAGCATCCGGTCAGCACAAGAACGGTTGTCAAGGTCAACGGGATGAGGGCGGAAAACGACCTCGTAATGGCTCGGCGGCCACGGTGCGGCGTCTCAATCTCGCGCGGCTTGACCGGCTTCGGAGCTTTTGGAGGTTTCGGCATCTTGGGCCCACTCGATCGGCGCGGACCACGTGACCGGCGCATGTGACGCCAGGCCCACACATACAATCCCAGTCCGATCAGGAGCAGGATCCCGCCACCAACGATCAACGGCCCCGCCCAGGGGGTGGTGGCCTGCAGCGGCCAGGAGATGCGCACTTTCCCCGGAGCAGGTTGGGTGCCGTCGCTTGCGATGAGAACCGACATGTCCTCCGGAATATTCAACGGTTGGATCAATGCCTGGCTGGCATGGAACTCTTCCAGCCAGAGGTCGGATCCCGCTGGGTTCGGGCCGGGCACGCTGTCGGCTCCGTCCGCAGTTCCCACTTGGGTGGATTTGGCGCTGTCGGTCGCCTTCGCTGCCGGGGAAGGCGATGGGTCTGGTGCCGGCGTCGCAGGCGCTTCCGTTTCGCCCCCGGTTGCGGGATCGGCGGGCGGCGCTTCGATGCTGGTGGCGGTACTCAGCTCACTCGACAGGATATTGGCGGGGTCTTCAGCCTGCATGTTGATTGTGATGTTCGCAAATTGCTCATCGCCCAACCAGGCTTTCACATCAGAGGTTCGCGCGTAGGCCATGAATACTTCGCCCGTCCCGGTCACCGAAAGAGTCTGCCGACCCGGATTCGCGTTCAGCACGCTACCGTCGATCACGGTGAACGCCGGCGCTGCCTTCACTGTTGTTACCGCCGAGAACGTGTCTGGTGGAGCAAAAATGGTTCGCTGCGCGATCCCGCCGGCAATCATCGCCGCAGCGATGACAAACGCTGCGATGGCAAAGACAAATCGCACTGACTCTCCTCTTGTGTTGCCGGGCAACGGCACTTTCGGTCTGTCGAGACCGCACGGCAACAAACAAAGACAATCCACATTATCGGATGCCGCCCAAGCCACCTAACCTTCTCTGACTGGGAAAGAGCTTGAGAGCCCCTGAATCTGGGGCCATGCACCGTACACTCCCAGATGGCTAAACTCGGTTAGAGTTCGTCACCGCCCCCAGCGACCGCAACGAGAGTTCGGTTGAATATCACGAATTTCTTGCAGCATCGACCGAGGAGAACAATTGTCCACAGACGAGTCCGCCTTCACCCAGGCATTCCGTGGCTACGACAAGACCGAGGTCGAGAGTGCCCTGAACGACCTACGGCGTGAATTGATCAAGGCGAATACCCAGAGTGCGGATGCGGCCAAGGAGGTCAAGCGCCTCAGACTCCAGATCGACGAGTTGAACGCGGAGTTGGAAGAGGTCGGCAGCCCAACCTATTCCGGGCTGGGCAGCAAACTCGAGAACATGTTGCGCGTCGCCGAGGACCAGTCGACCCGGGTGATCGCCCAGGCCGACATCGATGCTCAAAAGTTGCGAAAGTCGGCCGCCGCAGAGATCGACCAGTTACGCACCGAGGCGGCAACCCACACCGAGCGCCTGATCTCCGAGGGCAGAGCCCGAGCCGAGGCCCTGCTGCGCAACGCTCAGGCAGAAACAGAGGATGCCCGGGCACGCGCGGCCGAGGACGCAGCCGTCATCCGCCAGGATGCACTCAACGAGGCATCCGGAATTCGGGGACAGGTGGCCACCGAGGCTGCGGAGACCCGTGCCACCAGCAAACGTGAGTCTGCCGCCATTCGTTCGGCTGCCGAACGCGAGGCCGCCGAACTACGCGTCGTGGCGACCCGCGAGGCGAATGCCGCCCGAGAAGAAGCCTCCGCCCTCTCGCGCGAAACAGAGTTGACTCGGGCCGAGGTGGCGGCCCAGCTCGACCAGGAGCGCGCCGACCTTGTTCGTGAGTCGGAGCAGGCTCGCATGGATCTGGCCGCCGCCACCGAGCAGGCGCGAATCGAACTCGAGTCAGCCACCGAGCAGACTCGGCTCGATCTCGCCCAGCAGAGTGAACGGGACCAGAGCGAGCTCGACGCGCGCACAGAAAAGGCCCGGATCGAACTCGAATCGGCGACCGAGCAGGCTCGCATCGAGCTTGAATCCTCCAAAGCCGAAGCTCACGCCCACCTCGAGGCCGAGACCCAGCGCCGCCACGCCGAACTCGAGGCCGAGGCGGCGAGCACTCGCGCACGACTGGCGACCGAAGCCGAGCAGGCGCGGGCCGCCCAGGCGACCGAAGCCGAACAGACCCGGGCGGCGCTGGCTCTCGAGACCGAACGGAACCGCGCCGAGATAGCGGCTGCGCGCGAGCAGGCTGTGATCGATAACACGCGCGAGCAGGATTCGGTGCGATCCGAGTTTCAAATCGAAATGGACACCGCACGAGCTGACTTTCTCCGCTCCAGCGAACAGGCCCGAATCAAGTTGGAAGAAGAACTGGCCGCCCGAACGAAGAAGGTGGAGGATGCGGCAGCCGCTCAGGCCGCAGAGACCGAGCAGGCCAGGATCGACCTCGACGTGGAGCTCAAGGCCCGACGGGAGGAAGCGGATGCCGACTACCTGAAACGGCACCAGGATGCGGTCGCCCAGACGCAGAAGTACCTCGATGAGGCCAACAGCGCCCTTGCCGAAGCAACCCGTCGGGCGGCGGAGAAGAAACAAGAGGCCGACGCGGCCGAATTGGCCGCGGTGACCGATGCGCGGGCCATCCGGGAGAGCGCAGAAGATGACAGCGCGCGCAAGCTCGCCGAGACCTATGAGCGTACCCAGGCGATGGAGCGCGAGGCCGAGGAGCGCACGCGGGCGCTGGTGGCCGACGCCGAGGACCGGCTCGAGCGCATCCGGGTCGAACGCGACACCGTGGCGGGCTACTTCTCCAACCTGCGCGGGGTTCTCTCCCAGGCGGAGATGGTCACGCACGACACAGGAGCCCGGATCGCGCAGACTGCATCGGTCCCGGAGGCCGCAGTGCTCGACGGCGCTCCCTCTCTCGAAGATGCTGAGCCTGGCAAGGGTGCGGCCTCCGATTCTGAGCCCGACGAGGCTAAGGCCCACGATGCTGAGGCCCACGATGCTGAGGCCGCTCCCGCCGAAGACACGGAAGTCGACATCCACGACCGCACCGTAGAGAACGCCTGACCGGCGCAATACAGAACGCACCGCGGGGGCCGATGCAGATGAAGATCCAGAGTCCGTTCAGAACGGCGTTGCTCGGCACGCTCGGAGTGGGCCTCGGCCTCCTGATCTTGGGGATGGTGGCCTCGCTGGCCACCATCATCACCTACATCGGTGTCGCCATCTTCCTCGCGCTCGGACTCGAGCCGCTGATCTCCTGGTTGGAGAAGAAGAAGCTGCCCCGCTGGGCGGCAATCCTGACCGTGGTGATCGGAGTCATCGGAGTCTTCGTCGGTCTCGTCTTCGCGATCGTGCCGGTCATCATCGAACAGGCGACCAGCCTGGTCAACACGATCACGGAATCACTGAAGGGCATTGCCTTCGAAGATGCGCTCGCCTGGGTGGATGCCCAGTTCGGCCAGTACTTCGATGTGAACGAGGCATGGCAGGCGGCCCAGAAATGGCTGCAGGACCCGACGAACATCGGCGAACTCTTCGGCGGGGCGTTCAACGTGCTCTCCGGCGTGACCGCCGGCCTCTTCGGCAGCATCATCGTTCTCATCCTCACTCTCTATTTCACTGCATCACTGGACACCATGAAGCGGTCTTTGTACCAGTTGGTTCCCGCATCAAGCCGGGCTCGCTTTGCCGGCATCAGCGAACAGGTGACCGACGCGGTTGGCCGGTTCGTGATCGGCCAGATCGCACTCGCCCTGGTCAATGGTGTGCTCACCTTCATCTTCCTGTCCATCATCGGCGCCAAGCTCCCGGCAGTCTTCGCGTTCGTTGCTTTCACCCTGTCGCTCATCCCCCTGGTCGGAACCATCAGCGGTGCCGTCATCATCACCCTCAGCCAGTTGCTGCTCGCCTCCCCCGGCACCGCAATCGCGGCAGCCATCTACTACCTTGTCTACATGCAGGTGGAGGCATACTTGCTGAGCCCCAACATCATGAGCCGCGCAGTCTCCATCCCCGGGGCAGTCGTCGTGATTGCCGCACTAGCCGGAGGAACCCTTCTGGGGGTTCTCGGTGCATTGGTTGCCATCCCGATCGCGGCATCAATTCTTCTCGTGGTCAAACAAGTCGTGATCCCGAGGCAGAACGAACTCTGAGTTTACTGTTGAGCCGGAAAGCCAAGCTCGAACCTGCCCCGGTTGCGATCAGCTGATCGACCAGCACTGGGAGTGCCAGTGCCGTCGGGAGTCAAGGTCTGAGCGGTCCCCGAGCACCCCATCGGCGCGCCACACCACTACATGCGCCACGCCAGCGGCGACAGGAAGCTCACAACCCGGGCACCGGTAGCTCTTGACCGCCTGTCGCGCACTGATCGGCTGCACGTTCCATTCGGCCCCCCGGCGCGCCTCGGTGCGACGCCAACCCGCGAGAAGATTCTCCAGCCCGGGTGATTCGGCCGGCTCACTGCGTTGCTCACCCGATCGGCGAGAGCGCCGATCGGAGCGGTTGTGTCGTGGCATCCTGATGCAAGTCCTGACGTGAGTTGCCGAAGGCAGTGGAAGGCGACGTTCGCCCGCATCCAGCATCTCGCACCGAGCGGCTGAGTGACCGGTTTCTGAATGCCGGGCTACAAGTACCTAATACCAGCCGTTGCTCTCCGAGTGGCCCCAGGCCCCACAGGGCGATCCGTAGCGGTTCTGAATGTAGCCCAGGCCCCATTCGACCTGCGTGGCTGCGTTGGTCTCCCAGTCTGATCCAGCAGATGACATCTTGTTGCCCGGCAGCGACTGCGGAATGCCGTAGGCACCGCTGGAGGGATTCATCGCGTTCACATTCCACCCGGACTCGCGGTTCCAGAGGGCGACCAGACAGCTGAAGTCCCCTTCGCCCCACCCGCGCGCGAGCACGGCACCGTGTGCGTAGGCCTGGGCCGAACCCGGGTCGGGAGATGCGGCAGCTGGAGCGTTGTAGACCGTTTCTTCGACCGGTGGTGGTGGAGGTGGTGGCGGCGGGGGCGGGGGCGGGTCTTCGACCGTGAACCCGTCCCTCGTGACCGCGAGGTCAAAGCCTCCCGCGACTTGAACCGTCTGCATCTCGTGCGCCGAATATCGGGCCTCGAGCTGGAAGTACGGCATTGCGGTCGCACCCGAGTACGGGTCAACGACGTTCACGAACACGAAGGCGGTGACCGCGGTGAATGCGAAGACAATAAGCGCGACGGGGGTTCTCAAGCCGGGCCTGCGATAAGGCATTACCGCCGTGGCGCGGGGCTGGGAATGCTCAACACGAGCGCGATAATTTGTCACAATTCCTCGATTTTAGCCCAGATCAGGAAAAATTCACAGTCTGCAACCGTGTGGTCACCGAACCGCCAACATCACGTCGATGACCCCGTCCAGAACGAGATCGACCTGGGTCTCGTCGTAGCCGCGCCGTTCCGGTGAAAACACTGCGGTGCGCACCTCGTCGACAGTCACCGCGGTGCCCTCTTGAAAATAGGAGACGATTCGCTGCGCAAACGCGTCGACCTCCTTGCGGCTGTAGCCGGTGGTCAACGATCCGGCCCGTCTGAATTTCTCATTCGCCGGACGCAGCAACCGATCCAGAATGACCTGGGCATCCTGCCGGGCAAGCTGCAACAGGCCCTCCGCGCCCAACTGGGCGGCATTGCGATCCCTTTCGCGCTGCGCAAAGGCGTCTTCCAACCGTTCCATCGCAGCATCGACATGTCTGGGCGAGTACCCACCCTTCTGCATCACGAAGGCGGTGTGGCGGATCTCCTTCGAGACGAGCTGGGGGGTCTCGGCATCTGCGGCGTCGTAGGCACGTCGGGCGTCTTTGAGAAAATCTTCGACTTGCTCGACGTTGTATCCGAAAACGGATCGTTTGGTGCGCGGAAACGTATTGCTCATGACCAGCATTCTCCTAGACGAAGATCACGAACAGCACGAACGCGGCCGCGGCAGAGGGAAGAATCGAGTCCATCCGATCGAGGAGTCCGCCGTGCCCGGGCAGCCAAGAACTCATGTCTTTGATCCCGAGGTCGCGTTTGATCAGGGATTCGGCCAGGTCACCCAACGTAGCCGTGAACACCATGGTCGCTGCGAAGATGACTCCAACCCACCAGGGCTGGTCGAGCATGAAGAGGGCGAGCAGTATTCCGGCGATCATCGCGACAACGACTCCCCCCGCGAACCCCTCCCAGGTCTTCTTCGGACTGATCAACGGTGCCATCGGGTGCTTGCCGAAGTTGAGGCCACTCGCATACGCCCCTGTATCGATCGAGACGACGAGAATGAGGAAGGCGAGCACCCACCACTGGCCCCCGTTGTTCTGGGCCGCGAGAAGCACCGAGAACGACGCGAGAAAGGTGACGTACACCTGCACGAACGCGCCAGCCGCGATATCGCGCCACAGCGACGTGCTGTGCCCGCGAAGAGCGGGAATGGAGTACTCGACGATCCGCCAGAGCGAGACGAAGGCAATTCCGGCGAGCACGCTGTACCAGAGGCCCGTGGCACCCAAGTAGTAGGTGCATGGCACGACCGCCAGCGCCGTGAGCACGGTGGGGATGCGCGGGATATCGCGGCCGGCGCGTCGTAGCGCGCTGGCGAACTCGAACACGGTGAACGCGATCAACAATCCGGCGAAGACCATGAACAGTGCCTTGATGAATACCAGGCTGAGCACGAGAAGCGACCCCAGACCGATCCCGATCAGAATCGCCATGATCAGGTTGCGGCCGGTTCTGGCTTCAATCCGTTCGTTCGCCTGATCGATCTGGGCGCGGGTGACCTGCATCTGGTGTTCGATGCCGGCGCGCCTCTTCTTCACGCGTTTACGGAACGCCGAGCGTTCGGTATCGCTCGCCTCTCGGGGCGCGGCGGGGTCGGGGCCTTTCGCGTCGTTGTCCATGACCACCTAGATCTCGAGGAGTTCAGCTTCCTTGCGCTTCAACGCGTCGTCGATGGCGTCGACGTGATTCTTGGTAACCGCTTCGAGTTCCTTCTCGGCGCGCGCCACCTCGTCGTCGCCCACCTCACTCTTCAGCGCATCCAGCTCATCCTTGGCCTTGCGGCGCACGTTGCGCACCACCACCTTCGCTTCTTCGCCCTTGGCACGAACGATCTTCACATAATCCCGGCGGCGATCCTGAGTCAGCTCCGGCAGGCTCGCCCGAATCACGATGCCGTCGTTGCCGACGTTGGCGCCGAGGTTCGGGGTGTCGCGGATGCCCTGCTCGATGTCGCGCAGTGCACTCTTGTCATATGGGGTGATCAGCAGGGTTCGCGCGTCCTGGTTGTGCAGGGATGCCAGCTGCTCAAGTGGCGTGGCGGTGCCGTAATAGTTCACCATGATCTTCTGGAACAGTTGCGGGTTCGCCCGGCCGGTGCGCACGGTGGCGAAGTCTTCTTTGGCCGACTCGACGGCCTTGGCCATCTTGTCTTTGGTTTCGGTCAGTACAGTCGAAATCAATTTTGCTCCCTCTTCGGTTCGTCAGGCCAAGTTTAGTTGCTGACCAGTGTGCCAAGTTTTTCGCCGAGGATTGCCCTCGTGACGTTCCCAGCCGGCGCCATCCCGAACACCTGCATCGGCATATGGTTGTCCATGCAGAGGCTGAAGGCGGTCGAGTCCACGACCTTGAGCCCTGATTGCAGGGCGTCAAGGTAGGTGATCGCGTCGATCTTGCTCGCATCGGGGTTGACTCGTGGGTCGTCGGAATAGACTCCGTCCACACCGTTCTTGGCCACCAGCACGACGTCGGCGTGGATCTCCAGAGCACGCTGCGCGGCGACCGTGTCAGTGGAGAAGTACGGGAGTCCGGCACCGGCGCCGAAGATGACGACGCGGCCCTTCTCCATGTGCCGGATGGCGCGCCTCGGGATATACGGTTCGGCGACCTGGATCATCGAGATCGCTGACTGCACCCGGGTCTCGGCACCGGCCTGCTCCAGAAAGTCCTGCAGCGCGAGGGCGTTCATCACCGTGCCCAGCATTCCCATGTAGTCTGCCCGCCCACGGTCCATGCCGCGTTGGGAGAGTTCGGCACCCCGAAAGAAGTTGCCTCCACCGACGACGATCGCCACCTCGACGGTGAGCGCCGCTTCGGCGATCTCCCGGGCGAGGGCGCTGATCACATCGGGGTCGACCCCGACCGACCCGGCGCCGAAGGCTTCTCCGGAAAGTTTGAGCAGAACTCTGCGTGGTGCTGTGGCTTCCGACATCGGCTGTCTTCCTTCTGGTTCGAGATCAGTTCAAAGCTATCGTGTTCCGGCTCCGCACGATCACATCACGGCACGATTCCACGAGTGTGCGGGCGCAAAAAGGGAGTCCGAATCGCATCAGCGATTCGGACTCCCCCGTGGCACCTCAGGCGCCGACTTTGAACCGGGCAAACCCGGTGATGGTCAGCCCCGCATCGGCGATGACCTTGGCGACGGTCATCTTGTTGTCCTTCGCGTAGTCCTGCTCGAGAAGTGCGACCTGCTTGAAGTAGCCGGTCAGGCGCCCCTCGATGATCTTCGGCAGGGCAGCCTCAGGCTTGCCCTCGTTGCGGGAGATCTCTTCAACGATCTTGCGCTCCGCCTCGACCAGCTCAGCCGGAACGTCGTCCCGTGAGAGGTACTCGGGGTTGGCGAACGAGATGTGCTGCGCAATGCTGCGGGCCGTCTCGGCGTCGCCACCGGAGTAGCCCACGACCACGCCGACCTGCGGTGGCAGGTCTTTGTTGGTCTTGTGCAGGTAGATCTCGTGGGCCGGGCCCGCGACCTGGGCGACGCGACGCAGTTCCATCTTCTCGCCCAGGATCGCTGCCTGATCGTTGATGAGGTCGGCAACAGTGCCCGCATCCGATGGAGCGGCCACGGCCTCGTCCACGGTCGCGGCGCCGGCTGCGGCTACCGCGGCCAGCACGCTGTCGGCCAGGGCGATGAACTTCTCGCCCTTCGCAACGAAGTCGGTCTCGCAGGCGAGCTCGATCATGGTTGCGGTCTCGCCGGAGACGGTTGCAGCGACCAGGCCTTCAGAGGTGGAACGGTCAGCGCGCTTCGCGTTGCCCTTCGCCCCCTTCAGGCGCAGAATCTCAACGGCCTTCTCCATATCGCCACCGGCCTCGACCAAAGCGTTCTTGGTGTCGACCATGCCGGTGCCCAGTCGCTCGCGCAGGCTTTTGACTGCTTCAAGTGTGACGTTTGCCATGGATATGAGTTCCTTTGCTTATTCGGTGTCGGCTGCGGATGCCGGGGCGACGACCTCAGGGGCCTCGGCAGCAGCGGCTTCCTCAGCCGGTGTCGGTTCGTCCTTTGCGGTCTCTTCCGCGGCGACCGACTTCTCGGTCTCGACAGAGGACTGCTCGGGGGTGGACTCGGTGGCGCGCTCATCGGGAGCGGTTTCAGCCGCGGCGTCGGTGGAAGCCTTCAACAATTCGGCCTCCCATTCAGCCATCGGCTCGACCGGGGCGTCGGTCTCGTCGCTCTTCTGGTGACGCTTGATGAGACCCTCGGCTGCGGCATCCGCGATGATCCTGGTCAGCAGGCCGACCGAGCGGATCGCGTCGTCGTTGCCGGGAATCGGGTACTGCACCTCGTCGGGGTCGCAGTTGGTGTCGAGGATCGCGATGACCGGGATGCCCAGTTTGCGCGCCTCGTCAATGGCGAGGTGCTCCTTCTTGGTGTCAACGATCCAGAGCGCTGACGGGGTTTTGGTGAGGTTGCGGATACCACCGAGCGAACGCTGCAGCTTGGTGAGCTCACGCTTCTGGATCAAGAGCTCCTTCTTGGTGTAGCCCTTGGTCGTGTCGTCGAAGTCGACCTCTTCCAGCTCCTTCATGCGCGCAAGCCGCTTGGAGACGGTCTGGAAGTTGGTGAGCAACCCACCCAGCCAGCGCTGGTTGACGTACGGCTGGCCAACGCGCTGCGCCTGCTCGGCGATTGCGCCCTGGGCCTGCTTCTTGGTTCCCACGAAGAGGATGGTGCCGCCGTGCGCCACGGTTTCCATGACGTAGTCGTACGACTTGTCAATGTAGGTCAGCGACTGCTGCAGGTCGATGATGTGGCTGCCGGAACGCTCGGTCAGGATGAATCGCTTCATCTTGGGGTTCCAGCGGCGGGTCTGGTGTCCGAAGTGCACACCGCTGTCGAGCAGCTGTCGGATTGTTACTACGGCCATCTGCCGTGCTCCTGATTCTGGGCTCCCGGGAACCATCCAAACCTGCACGCGGCAGTGTTACACGCGGCAGTGTTTCGATGGTGCTCGGGCTTCATAGCCCCTCGGTTTTCCGCGGTGACCTGTTGGCCAACGCGCCTGGTGCCCGGCACGAATCCGCCCGGTTCTTGCGAACAGGGACCGATGGATACGGAGGCCGATTGGGCACGCGTAGTCATCCCGACACGCGGGATGCTTCCCCCACCCTATCAGCCAAATGAGTACAGCTGAACCCAAAAGGACACAGCCGAGCCCGAAAGGACACAATTCAGCCCGCACGGCGACACTTTTTCACGCCTCCTCCCCCACCGTTCCTTTGCTCGAACGACTCACAGTTCCCGCATCCGCCCGATTGCGATAGAGACAGATGCCACAGGATGGCAGGCATGAAAGTGCGATTCCGCGTTGCAACGCTGCTTGCGGTCGCCGCGTTGTCTTCGCTTGCCCTGTCCTCGGCTGCGGTGGCCTCCGTGACGATCGCTGCAGATTATTCGGCCGCCACTGCACCCACTACGCCCGCTGCGTCCACTACGCCCGCTGCGTCCACTGCACCCACTGCACCCACTGCCATCACCACTGCCGAGGTGGGGCTGATCGTTGCGGCGTCTGAGCAACCGAACTGGCAGTGGCCCGTTCAGTCTCCGTGGGAGATCCGGCGCGAGTTCGTCGCGCCCGCATCCCAGTACGGTGCCGGCCATCGCGGCGTCGACCTGGGTGTTGGTGCGCGCGACGAGATCGTCTCACCGGCCGATGGCACGGTGTTCTTTGCCGGGATGGTGGTCGACCGTCCCGTGATTTCAATCCGTCACGCCGATGGCCTGATGTCGAGCTTCGAACCGGTGGCATCCGATCTGGTCGCCGGACACGAGGTGGTGCGGGGAGCCCGGATCGGCCGGGTCGCCTCCGGCGGGCACTGCGCCGATTCGTGCGTGCACTTCGGGGTCCGGTTGCACGGGCACTACATATCCCCGCGGCTCCCACTGGGAGTTCTGCCGCGGGCGGTCCTGCTCCCGGTCAGCGGCGGCTGAGCGCTGGGCGGTGCCTGAACGCTGGATGGTGCCTGAACCCTGGGTCGGGCAACTCACGCCCGGGGGTGGGCCGTGCGGTATGAGGCCTTCAGTCGTTCCGCCGAGACGTGCGTGTACACCTGGGTCGTGCCCAGGCTCGCGTGGCCCAGCAACTCCTGCACCGCACGCAGGTCAGCGCCACCGTCGAGCAGGTGCGTCGCCGCCGTGTGACGGAAGGCGTGCGGCCCCGAGGGCCCGGTGCCGGGCACCTGGTCGAGCAGCTTCGAGACCAGACGGTACACCGAGCGGGTACCCAGACGATGTCCGCGGGCGGAGAGGAACAACGCCGATTCGGCGGGCGCCCTGGGCTGATCCCTGAGCAGATGCGGTCTGCCCTGGCGCAGGTAGTCGACGATCGCGTTCTGGGCGGGAACCCCGAAGGGAACCACGCGTTCCTTCGCCCCTTTGCCGAGCACCCGCACGGTCAAATTGTCCAGGTCGGCGTCTGCGACGTCGAGGCCGACCAGTTCGGACACTCGAATCGCCGAGGCGTACAGCAGTTCGATGATGGCAAGATCGCGCAGGTCCCCGGCATCGCCATCCCTGGCCGCGGCGGTCAACCGGTCGAAGATCTCGGCGATTCCCTGCTCGTGGATCACCCGGGGCAACGCGCGATCGGGGCGAGGCGAACGCAACCTCAGTGCCGGGTCGACCGGGATCTGTCCGGTGCGGGTCAGCCACTGGGTCAGACTCCGGGCTGCAGCGGCCCGCCGCGCCAGTGTTGCTTTAGCCAGTTCGTCACGGCTGGCCTGCCACAACCAGTCGCGCAGCAGCTCGAGCGAGACGTGTTCGGGCCGCTCGACGCCGAGGGTGCCGGCGAACTCCGCCAGAGCAGTCAGATCGGAGCGGTATGACCTGAGTGTGTGCGGGGAGAAGCCCCGCTCAGCTGACAGATGGCCGATGAACTCACCGATCACCCCGCTCCAGCCGGATGGGAGGCTCGACTTCGCGCTGTCGCCCTCGTCACTCACTGGGTGCCGACTCGTCACTCGGCCCGTCCTCGCTCGGTGCGTCGTCACTCGGTGCGTCTTCACTCGGTGCGTCGTCACTCGGTGCGTCTTCACTCGGTGCGACGTCGTCTTCGCCCTGGTCATCCGTGGGCATCCGTGAGAAGGCGTCTCGCCTGCCGTCCGCGTTCAGATTGCGCATCGAGGCGAGAAAATCGGCGCCGATTCCACTGACCTGGCGAAAATTCCCCAGGGGAACGGCCGAGTGCACCACCTGATCGTCGTGCACGTGCACGAGGCTGAAGGATTGCCCACCATCGATGCCGTGAAGCTCGTCAACGGGCGCCGACAGATCCATGGTGTAGCTGGTGGCACCGGCAACGAACACCGGAATGCCGGCGCAGTTGCCGGCTGTGGTGTAGTGCACGTGTCCCGCGAGGATCGCTCGCACATCGGTGTTCTTGATCGTGTCAGCAAAGAGATGTTGATCGGCCAGCTCGAGAATGTCGAGCACCGCCACCGGGGTTGGAACCGGCGGATGGTGCATGGCGATAATTGTTCCGAACCGAGCAGGGCTGCGCAGGGTTCGGGCCAGAAACTCGAGTTGGGCCGGCTTGAGCTCACCGTGGTGGAACCCGGGCACGGAGGAGTCCAGGCTGATGATGCGCAGTCCATTGACCTCGATCACACCGTCCACCGGTTCCCGGTCTGCAGGCTGGTCCAACAGTTCGGTGTGGAAGACCTCACGTTTGTCATGGTTGCCCATCACCCAGACCACGGGTGCGCCCAGGCGATTTGCGGTAGCGTCGACTGCTCGGCGTGCCCGGCGGTAGGCATCAGGCTCACCACGGTCGGTGATGTCTCCGCTGACGACGATCGCGTCGGGACGGATTCCCGAAGTCTCCAGCTGCTCGAGTGCACGCTGCAACTGTCCCTCGGTGTCGACGGCGCCGAAGAGCAGCTGACCGCCCGACAACAGGTGAAGGTCACTGAGGTGAACGATCACGTGGGTCGGGCGCGGGTGCTGACCCATCCGCCCTGCCAGTTCAGTCATCGTGAAATCCTACTTCGGCGACCAGGGCATTTCCCGGGGCGCTCAGCTCCAAATGTCGTCGCCGCGCAGTGATGCGTCGGCGCCGCCGTCGATGTAGATGGTCTGCCCGGTTGTGTGCGTGTTCTCCTCACTGGTGAGCCAGGCGAGCAAGCGCGCGATCACCACAGCTTCTGAGTGGTAGTTGAGTGGCATTGGCACGTGGGAGTCCACCATCTTCGCGCCCTCTTCAGTCGAGAGGAGGTCTTTGGTCATGGCGGTGATAACCGTGCCGGGCGCCACCGCGTTCAGCGGGATACCCGCACCAGCCCACTGCGGGGTGATCGATTCGCGGCGCACCCACCGGCTCAGTGCACGCTTGCTCGACGGGTAGTTGAGGTAGCCGGCCTCGGGGCCCTTCTCGGCCAGTGCGCCGCCGATCTCGAGGGCCGTCGCCTCATCTCCGGCCAGCATGGCGTCGATCAGTTCGGCCGAGTTCGGCTGCAGGGTGGCCATGGAGCTGACCACAGCCGCCCGCGGAGCCTCGCTTCTGGCCAATGTGGGCGCGAGGGCGGCGAGAAAGTCGGTCACGCCGAAGAAGTTGACGGCCACGGTGAGCGGGACCGGTGCCGAGATCCCGGCGGCGGCGATCACGGCGTCGATGGAGCCGTCTGCTGCGGCCAGCACCTCGGCGACGGCCTTCGAACGGCCCTCGGCGGTGGAGAGGTCCGCCTCGACATCCGCGTTGCGGAGATCGACTCCGATCACCCGGAAGCCGCGCTCCCGAAGCAGCTCGGCCGTGGCGGCGCCGATTCCCGATGCGGACCCAGTGACGACATACGTTCGAGACATGATGCCAGCCTACGGGCTGGCGCTGTCATTCGGCTCGGCCGCGTTGCGTGTCTACCGCGGCGCGCGGCAGCATTTCCAGAATGATGCCCGGCAGAAGTACGAGCGAAAACAGGGTGCGGTGGGCATCCGGGTCGCCACAACCCAGTTGCGCTCTCAGTCACCAAAGCCAACCTCGTTCACGTGATCGATAGCCAGGGGCGACCGGAATGCGACTGCGCGCAGGTGATATGGGCCAATTCAAACGCGAGGTGATGTTAGCGTTGTGATCCGACCACGCAAAGGAGTGCAGTCATGGCGAAGAAGAACTACTCCGCTGATCAGCAGGTCGATCGGCTGCGAATCTACAACGTCGTTGCGGGGAGTTTGCACCTGTTGCAAGCCATCGCCTTCGCCATCGCTCTCACCATGCTCAGCACCCAGGTGCTGTTCCCAGTAACGGCGGATTACCTGGCTGGCCCTCCCGGTGCTCCCGTGCCGCCCGAGCGAGTGACTGTGTTCGAGATCAACATCGGCGTCGGGGTCGTCGTGTTCCTCGCCCTCAGTGCCTTCTTCCACTTCCTGATCTCCAGCCCGTGGTTCTTCGGCCGCTATAAGAATGGTCTTCTGCAGAATCACAACTACTTCCGATGGACCGAATACGCCCTCAGCTCGTCAATCATGATCTGGCTGATCCTGGCCATCAACGGGGTGACCGATATTGCCGCCTTGTTCGCAGTCTTTGCGTTGAATGCAGCGATGATCCTCTTCGGAGCACTGCAGGAGAAGTACGAACAGCCGGGCTCCGGCGGAATGTTGCCTTTCATCTTCGGTTCGATGGTCGGCAGCGTACCCTGGATCATTATTCTCATCTACTTCCTTCGCATCGGGAGTGAGAGCGGTGTTGCCGCGCCCGGCTTCGTCATCGGCATTGTCATCTCCTTGTTCCTCTTCTTCAATACTTTCGCTGTCAACCAGTGGCTTCAGTACAAGCAGGTCGGCAAGTGGAAGAGCTACTTGCAGGGCGAGCGCACCTACATCACGCTGAGTCTGGTCGCGAAGTCGGTGCTCGCCTGGCAGGTATTTGCGGGCGCCATCGTCCCCGCGATCACCGGCTGAGTGTGCCCCACAGCTCCCAGTGACAAACGGGGGCGCGGGTCCGGTCCAATCCTGCAGGTCGACCAGCTCTGGAACGGCGCCGAGGTCCTGATGAGAAGATTGCGCTCGAGCATGATTTTGCCCGTCACGTCGAGGGGCTGAAGGCGGCCAGCCAGCCGGTATCGGTGTTGCGTGCCCGGTCATCCAGCTCGAGAGTGCCGAGACCGGAACAGACCTGCCCGACCGACATGCCCGCGCGCCTGGCGACATCTTCCACCGTTCGGCTGCTGCGGGTACTCAACGCGTCGAGGATCCGTACTTGATCTGACGAGAGATCCGCGGCGCCCACTGCAGCCAGCCGACCGGCGGCACCGCGACCTTCATCGGCGCTGGATGCCGGGTCGAAGGTCACGATTTCGGCCATCTGGGCTGCGTTGGTGACACAGACCGCATCGTAGTCGCGCAACAACCGGTGACATCCCGCAGAAGCCGCACTGGTTACCGGCCCGGGCACCGCACCCAGTGGTCGACCGAGTGAGGCCGCATGATTGGCGGTGTTCAACGAGCCCGAGCGGAAACCCGCCTCCAGGACCACCGTCGCGGCGCTCGCCGCTGCAATCAGCCGATTCCGCTGCAAAAAACGCCATTTCGTCGGTGCAGTCCCACACGGCAGCTCGGAGGCCACCACTCCCACCTGCGCGATCCGGCTCAAGAGGGCATCGTGCCCACTCGGGTAAAACCTGTCCACCCCGCCGGCGAGGAACGCAACCGTGCGACCTTTACTGGCCAGCGCTGCCCGGTGGGCCATCCCGTCGATTCCGTAGGCGGCTCCGGAGACGATGGTGAACCCGCGGTCGACCAGCCCGGCTGACGCCTCCATGGTGACGTGCTCGCCGTATCCTGTGGCCGCCCGCGCCCCGACCAACGCGATCGACGGGTTGTTCGACGCCCACACGTCATCGCTCCCCCGCCACCACAACGCGATCGGAGCATTCATGGCGAGGTCATCCAGTCCGGCCGGCCACAAGGCGTCGCCGGGAATCAACAACCGGGCTCCGATGCGGGCGGCCTGCTCCAACGATCGCAAAGCAGTGTCCGAACTGATACGCGGCAACCATCGCTTCAGGGCCTCCGAAATTTGAGGGCCCAGCCTCAACGCCAGCTGCGAACCCTCCTCGACGGGGTCAGTCGCCCCGTCGACCAGTTCCACGATCCAGCGGCGGGTGCTCCACCGCTCGATCAGTCCTGTCAGGGCGCGGCTGGCGCCCAGCATCTGAGTGACCATGCCCGCGACCGAGTCTCCCGGTTCGGCGATTCCCGACCAGGTCGCCCGCGCGAATACCTCCGCCTCGACCTCGGGGTCTCGTTCCGCGACCGCACTCGAGTCACCAACGTTCTCGGAGCCAGTGCCGCTCCGTCGCGGACGTGGCGGCCGTACCGCCCGGGTCGCCGCAGCCACCCGCAACCGGTCCAACTTGAAATCAGTCATGCTCATATTCCCTTCCTGAAATACAGCGCCCTGCCGACGTGGTCCGCCGTCGGGGAGCCAGATCCATCCAGATCGCTGATGCTCCACGCCACCCGAATCACCCGGTCATAGCCGCGCATGGTGATCCCACCCCGCTCCAGGGCGCGGTCGAGTACAGCGGTGACCGGGCGCCCCAACGCCGCAGGCCCGGTGCGCAACCACGACCCGGGCACCTGCGAGTTCGTCACCCACGGGGTCTGTTTCAAGCGGTCGGCAGCCAAGGCACGCGCCGCCTCGACCCGGCTGCGCGCCGCAGCAGTTGTCACCTGGGGCCGGTCACCAACCATCCGCAACTGCGCAGCCGTCACCCGCTGCACACCCAACTGGATGTCGATGCGATCAAGCAACGGGCCCGAGATTCTCGCAAGGTAACGACGCCTCGCACTCGGCGGGCAGGTGCACTCCTGATCGCCGGCCCCGTACTGCCCACAGGGGCACGGGTTCGCTGCCATCACCAGCTGGAACCGGCCCGGATAGTGCGCCACAGCGTTCGCACGGTGAATGCTGATCAGTCCCGACTCCAACGGCTGACGAAGCGAATCCAGCACACTCGACCGAAATTCTGGAGCCTCATCCAGGAACAACACCCCGTCGCTGGCGCGCGCAGCGGCACCGGGGCGGATCACCCCGCTTCCGCCACCGATCATTGCGGCCGCTGTCGCGGTGTGGTGCGGGTTCTCCAGCGGGGGTCGGGTGACCAGCGCGTCGCCGAGCACGCGACCCGACAGCGACTGGATCGACGACACCTCAAGCGACTGCTCGGCCGTGAGGTCGGGCAGCAACCCGGGTAGCCGAGCGGCCAGCATCGTCTTTCCGGCACCCGGCGGCCCAAGCAGAAACATGTGGTGCCCGCCCGCTGCGGCCACCTGCAACGCATCTATTGCGGACTCATTGCCGATCACGTCGGCCAGATCGAGCGCTGTGACGTCTTCTGCCGGGGCAATCACGCCCGGTTTGGGCAGGATCGCCTCCACCTCGCGCGGTTCGAGGTCGACCCCGTGCCAGATGGCTGCGTCGCGCAGGCTTGCGACCGGGATGATGCGGGCCCCCGGCACGAATTCGGCTTCGGCGGCATTGCCTGTGGGCACCATGACGGTGGTCATCCCCGCCCGAACCGCTCCCAGAACAGCGGGCAGTATGCCGAAAACCGGCCTTAGTCTGCCGTCGAGCCCGAGCTCCCCCAGGTGCACCACCCGACTCGCGCTCTCGGCCGGGATGTCTCCCGTCGCGACCAGGGAGGCAATAGCAATGGCCAGGTCAAAACCGGAACCCTGTTTCGGCAGCGCCGCCGGTGACAGGGCAATGGTGATCTTATGCCCGGCGATGCTGCAACCGGAGTTCGCTGCCGCCGCCCGCACCCTTTCCCTGGCCTCGTTGAGCGCGGCATCCGGCAACCCGACCAGCACGATTTTCGGCAGCCCGCTGGAGATGTCGGCCTCGACCTCGACGATCGACCCGGTCAACCCCAGAAGGGCCACCGCGTAGGTTCGGCCGAGACTCATCAGAACACCCGCTCCAGATGTTCCAACTGCGGTTCTGAGCCGTGCGGTGCGATCACCGCGATCACGTCGACCCGAATGCGTGGCACTCGGTCAGAGCCCTGAGCGCACCACGCATAGGCCAACCGGTTCATCCGCGCCAGCTTGGCCGTCGTGATGGCCTCGAATGGGTGCCCAAATTTCAGTCCAGACCGAGTCTTCACCTCGACGAATACCACTTCTCCCCCCTGCCACGCGATGATGTCGATCTCTCCCTGATCGCACCGCCAATTGCGGTCGAGGATCGCATAACCCTTTTCCACCAGGTAGCGGGCGGCAAGCTCTTCGCCCATTCGCCCCAGGTCGTCTTTGCCCGCCATCGCATCCTCCTGCAACGAGCCTGCGGTGCGGTGGCGGGCTACCCGAGCGGAAGAAACGAAAATGTGCACAACCCAGCCACGCCATCCCTCCCGGGGAGGGGCTCCAGCAGATCAACAGCAATGTCCAGCATTGGTGCGCTCAGGGCGTCATTGCAGCCGTCACCGAGTGCACGTTCCTCGCAGAACCACGCCCACACTGAGGTCAATGCGCGGTGGATTCAACCGGTGCCCGGACACGAGCGATCCGCACTTGTCACCATATGCCGTAGCGGCCGGTGCCTGCATCGAGCACCATGACTCATCGCGCTCACGGCACTGAGCACCCTTTGGAACACTTCGCTCAAGATCAAACCGGGGCGATGCGTGCTGCGTGGAGCGAAGTGCTGAGGGGCGAGAACTACTCGTCGAGAGCGAGCTCCTTGGGCAGTTCGAAGTCCTTCTTCGACAGCTCCTCGACATTGACGTCCTTGAAGGTGAGCACCCGCACGGACTTCACGAACCGGTCGGAGCGATAGACGTCCCACACCCAGACATCCGTCATGGTCAGTTCGAAGTAGAAGTCGTGGTCGGTGTCGCGGCGCACGAGGTCGACCTCGTTGGCCAGGTAGAACCGACGTTCTGTCTCGACAACGAACTTGAATTGGGAGACCACGTCCCGGTACTCCCGGTACAGGGCAAGCTCGACCTCGCGGTCGTAGTCCTCGAATTCATCATCATCCATGGTGGTTCAATCTTAGGCCGTCGGCCCGGCAAGCTCATCTTTGCTCTTCAGCCAGCTGCGCCGGTGAAAATGAGTTGGCCCCAGCTCGTGGATCGCAGCCATGTGTGCGGCCGACCCGTAGCCCTTGTTCGAGGCCCAGCCGTAGCCGGGCGTCCGGAGGTCTTGTTCAATCATCAGTTGGTCTCGGTGCACCTTCGCAATCACCGAGGCGGCCGCCACCGACGCGCAATCGCGGTCGGCTTTGACCCGCGTCACGACCCGTAGTGGCGTCGCGAGCGCCGGATTCAGCCAGTCCTGGTGCCCGTCGAGCAGCACCACGCTCAGGGTGATCGCCGCCCCGGCCTCGTGCAACTCGACCAGCGCGCGTCGTGCGGCCAGTCCGAGGCAGGCGGTGATGCCCAACTCGTCGACCTCGCGCGCCGAGGCCAGCCCAACCGCCGCATACAGCGACCAGTCGCGGGCAAGCGGGGCGAGGGCGGTGCGCCGCTTCTCGGCCAGCAGTTTGGAATCCCTCAGCCCCTCGGGGATCGGCCCCACACTGGAATCGACCACGGACAGTCCGACCGCGACCGGTCCGGCCAACGCACCTCGACCCACTTCGTCACAGCCGATCACGAACTGGGCGCCGGCCTCGTGCAGTTGCCTCTCGACCTCCAGCGTCGGATCAGCCGGTGGTGTCATCCGAGGGGCCCCGCACC
Source organism: Homoserinimonas sp. OAct 916 (assembly GCF_003260275.1). Lineage (GTDB taxonomy): Bacteria > Actinomycetota > Actinomycetes > Actinomycetales > Microbacteriaceae > OACT-916. Next base: position 23,951 of record NZ_QJHB01000008.1, read on the forward strand.
GGTGACAGGCGCATTCGACGCGGGTTGTTCAGGCTCGACCCCACGGAACACGTCGGGGTAATTGCCCAACCAGCTCCAGCGATCCACCGGCCAACTGATCACGAAGGCGCGCCCGACGACGTGGTCAACCGGCACGAAGCCCTTGCCGGGCAGATCCTGGTTGCGGCTGGAGTCCTTCGAGTTGTAGCGGTTGTCGCCCATCACCCACAGGGAGTCCGGGGGCACAGTCACGTCGAACGGGAGCGTGGCCGCGTCGGTGTCTCCCGGTCCGATGACAATGTAGGGCTCCTTGATGGGCACCCCGTTGATCGTGAGCTCCCCGAGTGGTGTGCAACAGGTCACCCTGTCTCCCGGCAGGCCGATCACCCGTTTGATCAAGTGGTCGTCACTGTCGGAAGCAGAGAGCCCGATCGCCGACATCACCCAGTCCAGGGAGGCGATCAGCGGATTCTGCTCGGTTTCGGCACGAGGGTACAGCCACCCGCCCGGGTCGCGGAACACCACGACATCACCGTGCTTGATCGGCACGAGCGACGGAACGAGCTGATTGACGATGATGCGGTCATTGACCAGAAGGGTCTGTTCCATTGACGTGGAGGGAATGTAGAACGAGCGGATCAGGAACGTCTTGATCAGAACTGATGCCAGCAGGGCGATGAGGAAGATGACGAGGATGTCGCGGATGAAGAGTCTGACGTTGCGTGACCTGCTGGGCGCGCCCTCGTCGTGGCCTTCGTCAGGCGCCTCAATCTGTGTCATCATCTCGAAATCTATCAGTTAACCGCGAGAGCTCCTGCCCCCGTCCAGGGTGGCAGGAGCTCGTGCGATCGAATCGGCCCTCAGCGGGGCCGGCCGAAGAAACTGCGGAGGTGAAAGCGGCTACTAGCGCTTTTCCTTGATCTTCGCCTTCTTGCCGCGCAGGCTGCGCAGGTAGTAGAGCTTGGCGCGGCGCACGTCACCGCGCGAGACGATTTCAATGTGGTCGATGACGGGCGAGTGCACCGGGAAGGTACGCTCGACGCCAACCTGGAAGCTGACCTTGCGCACGCAGAAGGTCTCGCGCACACCATCGCCGGAGCGACCGATGACGACGCCCTGGAACACCTGGATACGGCTGCGCGTACCTTCAATGATGTTCACGTGCACCTTGACGGTGTCACCGGCCCGAAAGTCAGGAATGTCAGAACGGAGGGAGGCCGCGTCGACCTGGTCGAGAATGTGCATGATGCATCGCTTCCTGCAGCCGCCACAGGTCGACTACGGTTTGAGAGTCAAAAAAGTTGATGGCCGCATTGATAGCGCACTCCCCCATGGCAGAGGCAGCAACGGCACAGTCGCCAATTCTGTCACAGATGGGGGCCCGAGCGCAAAGCGCGGCGAGACTCACGCTCGCGGGCGCTTCTCCTCGATGATGATCACATTCTCGGAGTGGGCGTCGAAACCGGGATTCCGCGGTGTGTCGAACCCGACCGGTGGTGCTGACCGACGCCGGGCCTCGTGCTCCAACCCATCGAGCGCACCGGCCAGTCGGCGCTTGGTATCGGCGAGCAACTGCCAGACAGCATTCCAGAATGCCACCAGGCCGAGTATCAGCACGAGCACCACCAGGGAGGCGGATGCCGCCGGGTGGAACCCCAGCGCGAAGATGGCTGCCTGCCAGGGCAGGAGGATGGCGATGTCGCGCCAGGACACGGCTCGCTCGTCGCGCACGGTGCCTCGGAAGAAGGTGAGAGCGCTGACGGCGAGCATGCCGAGCAACAGGATCGGAGCACCGACCAGTATCGCCAGAACGCCGGTGGCGCCGCCTTCTCCGAAGAACCCCCAGCCGACGAACAGCCACAGGGGTAACGCAAAACTGGCAATGAACTGCCAGCTGAAGAAGATGCGCCGAATGAACATGTGCTCAGCCTAAACACGATCGCCGCGTTCGGGCTGAAGTTTCGCTGACAGCTCACCGTGAGCGACGTGCGCGGGTCTCTGGAGGGCTATTCGTCTTCTGTCGCATCCAGCAGGTCGGGGCGCACCCGGCGAGTACGTTCCAGCTGTTGTTCGCGGCGCCAGGCGGCAATCGCTCCGTGGTTTCCGCTGGTCAACACTTCAGGTACCGCGCGTCCGCGCCAGAGGGCCGGTTTGGTGTAACTGGGGTATTCCAGCAGGCCGTCGGAGTGACTTTCCTCGACCAGGCTCTGCGGATTTCCGATCACGCCGGGGATCAGACGCCCGATCGCCTCGATCATTGCCATCGTCGCCACCTCACCGCCGTTCAGCACGTAGTCACCGAGGCTGACCAGACGAACCCGGGCCCGAGCGCCCGCGTCGTCGACGACACGCTGGTCGATTCCCTCGTATCGCCCGCAACCGAAGATCAAGTGCTGCTCGGCGGCCAGCTCGCGCGCGATCGCCTGAGTGAAGAGCTCACCGGCGGGGGACGGGAAAATGACCAGTGGAGTGCCGAGGCTTGTTTGTTCGGGTGGCAGCAAGGCGTCCAGCGCCTCGCCCCACGGCTCTGGCTTCATCACCATGCCCGCTCCCCCGCCGTACGGGGTGTCATCGACGGTGCGGTGCCGGTCATGGGTGAATTGACGCAAGTCGTGCACGCCCAACTCCATCAGCCCGGTCTGCCGGGCCCTGCCGAGCAGTGAGACGTCGAGCACGGAGAAGAACTCCGGAAAGATCGTGATGATGTCGATGCGCACGGCACCAAGCTTAGGGATCAATCCGCGCCCGGGGCCTATTCCGCGGTGGGCTCGTCGGGCAGTTGTTCGAACAAGCCGGGTGGTGGCGTCACGGTGACCGTTCTGGCGACGACATCCACAGCCGGAACGATGGCCTTGACGAAGGGAACCATGACCTCACCATTGTCGGTGTCGACGATGAGCAGGTCTTGGGACGGCAGGTGGTCGAGCCGCGAAATGGTACCGATGGTGACCCCGTCGCGCACGACCGCGAGCCCGATCAGCTGGTGGTCGAACCAGGCGTCTTCCTCTTCCGAGGTCTCATTCGGGTCTTGCTCGATCCACAGGATCGCCTTGATCAGCGTCTCAGCCGTTGAGCGGTCGGGAACATCTTTGAAGAAACCGACCGGATGCTGGTTGTACCAGCGCAGTTCGACCAGTTCGATGGTCTTACCGAACCAGGGCGAAGTTTCCGGCACCTGGAGGGTGAACACGGCGCCCGGAACGAAACGTCGTTCCGGGGCATCCGTGAACAGTTCGAGCTTGATTGCACCCTTGAGCCCGTGCGCCTTGGTCAGGCGACCAACGCGCAAGGTGGTGCGCTCAGGTTGTGCAGGTTTCATCTACTGGTCGTCAGAGATGTCGACACGAACACGCCGGCCGTCGGCCAGCGCTTCAACCACCGTGCGCAGCGCCTTGGCGGTGCGCCCGGCGCGACCGATCACGCGACCGAGGTCGTCGCTGTTCACCCGCACCTCGAGCAACTCGTTGCGCGGCGTCGATTTTTCTGTCACCCGCACATCGTCGGGGTGATCGACGATGCCACGAATGAGGTGGGTGAGCGCGGGAGCAAGCATGAACCTATGCCTTGTCGCCGTCGGTGGCCTCTGCGGCCGCCTCGTCGGTTGCCGGGGCTTCCTCGGCGGACTTCTCGTCCTTGGCGGGCTTCTCGTCCTCGGCGGGCTTCTCGTCCTTGGCCGGAGCCTCGTCCTTCGCAGGAGCCTCGTCCTTGACCGGAGCCTCGTCCTTCGCAGGAGCCTCGTCCTTGACCGGAGCCTCGTCCTTCGCAGGAGCCTCGTCCTTCGCAGGAGCCTCGTCCTTGACCGGAGCCTCTTCGACCTTCTCGGCCTTCGGCTTCAGCACGGGCTTCTTCTTCTCGTCGGCGACGAACTCGACCTTTTCTTCCTTGAACTTCACGGTGCTGACAGCATTCGCGTCGCCCTTGAACTTGCCCCAGTCGCCGGTCAGTTTGAGCAGCGCACGAACCTGCTCGGTCGGCTGGGCGCCGACTCCGAGCCAGTACAGAGCACGCTCCGACTCAATCTTGATGACCGACGGGTTCTCGGTCGGGTGGTACAGACCGATCTCCTCGATGACCCGGCCGTCACGCTTGGTGCGTGCGTCGGCGACAACGATGCGGTAGAACGGAGCGCGGATCTTGCCCATGCGCTTCAAACGAATCTTTACAGCCACAATTCTCCTGAATAATTTTATGTGTGGGCGAGCTGACGGCCGTGAGCGTGGGGGCACACTCGGCAGTAGGTCTAAGGGGGAGCTACCGGAACGCCTGATTAGAGGGTCGGACGATTCGGGCTCAACTCACCATTCTGTCAGATCTTCGGGCAACCCGTGAACCAATCCGAGTGATTCACATCCCGGGTTCAGGACTCAGGCGGCTTTTCGCGCCGCACTCTTGCCGTCACGCCAACTCAACCATTCATTGACCTTGGTCAAGTCGTGATCGGGGCCGGAGACCTGCAGGGTGTACAGGCGCGCCCCAAGGGCGTGCAACTCATCGCCCTGTTCGAGCGTGCGGTGCCCCACTTCGACCGAAACTTCGATCTCGCCCGGGTCGCGACCAACCGTGCTGCACCAGCTGTCGAGCACGCTCAACTTGTGCTCCAGCACTTCGGGGTCGGAGAAGCTGTGCCAGATATCGGCGTGTTCTGCCACGATGCGTAGGGTCTTCTTCTCCCCACCACCGCCGATCAGTACCGGGATGTGCCGGGTGGGGGGCGGCACAAGCTTGGACCAACGATCTCTGATCACGGGCATCGCCTGGGCGAGGTCATCAAGACGACTCCCCTTTGTGCCGAACTCGTAGCCGTACTCGTCGTAGTCGCGCTCGAACCAGCCCGACCCAGTACCGAAGATGAACCGGCCCACGCCGTCATTCGATCCGGCGCTGATGTGGTCAATGGTCCGTGCCATGTCAGCCTGAAGGTTCGCGTTGCGGTAGCTGTTGCAGTTGACGAGCGCGCCGATCTCGACGGTGCTGGTCTGCTCGGCCAGGGCGGCAAGCATGGTCCATGATTCAAAATGCAGGCCGTCCGGGTCTCCAAAGAGCGGGAAGAAGTGATCCCAGTTGAAGATCACGTCAACGCCCAGCGCCTCGAGTTCGGCGGCGGTGTCGCGAATCTGCTGGTAGCCGGAGTGCTGCGGCGCGATCTGTACGCCGAGGCGCACCGGACGGGACTGGGCGTGAATGGAAGAAGTCATCCGTCAATTCTAGGGCGCACACCATGGGCCAACTGCTCAGCCGGTTGGCGCCATAGCTCGGTCTAGCGGCCGAGCATCTTCTGCAGCGCGGCCAGTTCTTCTTCGCTCGGCCCACCATCTTTGGTCTTGCCTGCGCCCAGGCCGAAGCCGCTTCCGCCGCCGGCCGCCTGCGGTTTCACCCCGGCAGCGAGCGCCGCATTCTCGGCCGCCCGTTTGGCCGGGTTGCCCGACTTGGAGCCTTTCTTCTTCTGCTGTTGCGGCTTGGGCCGCCCGCCGAATCCGGCGCCGGGCATCGGCGGCATTCCCGGCATGTTCGGCATGCCACCCTTGGCAACCGTCTTCATCATCTTCGCGGCCTGCTCGAACCGGTTCACCAGCTGATTCACGTCGGTCACGGTCATGCCTGATCCGCGAGCGATTCGCAGCCGCCGTGAGCCGTTCAAGAGTTTGGAGTTGCGCCGCTCGGCGATCGTCATCGACTGGATGATCGCCTCGGTGCGCACGATCTCGCCCTCATCGAAGTTCTCCAGTTGCTGCTTCATCGCACCGGCACCGGGGAGCATCCCCATCATCTTCTTGATCGACCCCATGTTGCGCATCTGCTGCATCTGCTTGAGGAAGTCTTCGAGCGTGAAAGTCTCGGTCGCGAACTTCTCTGCGACCGCGCGCGCTTCGTCCTCGTCGAATGCCTCCTGCGCCTGCTCGATCAGGGTGAGGATGTCACCCATGTCGAGGATGCGGCTGGCCATGCGGTCGGGGTAGAACGGCTCGAAGTCGCCCAGTCCCTCACCCGTGGACGCGAAGATGATTGGGCGGCCCGTCACACTCGCCACGGAGAGCGCGGCACCACCGCGGGCATCACCGTCGAGTTTGGTCAGCACCACGGCCGTAAAATCGACACCCTCCTGGAACGCACGGGCGGTCGCCACGGCGTCCTGACCGATCATGGCGTCGATGACGAATAGCACTTCGTCGGGGTCGACAGCGCGGCGGATGTCGCCGGCCTGCTTCATCAGCTCGGCATCCACGCCCAGGCGACCGGCCGTGTCAACGATCACCACGTCGTACTGCTTGTCGGTGGCGTACTTGATCGAATCTTTCGCGACCCTCACCGGGTTGCCGACACCGTTGCCCGGCTCCGGCGCGTACACGGCGACTCCGGCCTGCTCCGCGACCACTTGCAACTGGGTGACGGCGTTCGGCCGCTGCAGGTCGGCGGCGACCAGTAGCGGCGTGTGGTTGTCCTTGGCCAGCCACAGGGCCAGCTTGCCGGCCAGGGTGGTCTTACCGGCGCCCTGCAGGCCGGCGAGCATGATCACCGTCGGCGGCTTCTTCGCGAACTGGATGCGCCGGGCCTCACCGCCCAGGATCGCAACCAGTTCGTCGTTGACGATCTGAACCACCTGCTGGGCGGGGTTCAGCGCGCGGTTGACCTCGTCGCCGAGGGCCCGCTCGCGTACGTTGTGGGTGAAGTCCTTGACGACGCTGAGCGCGACATCCGCTTCGAGCAGGGCGCGCCTGATCTCGCGGATCGTGCCGTCGACGTCGGCGACGGAGAGTTTGCCCTTGCCGCGGAGATTCTTGAATGTCTCGGCGAGGCGGTCTGAAAGGTTTCCGAAAGTAGCCATGGTTCCTCTAGTTTAACCGACCAGCTGGGCGGCGAAGACATGCGGGGTGAAGCCGGTCAGATCGCCGATGCCCTCACCCTGCCCCACCAGTTTGATCGGGATGCCGGTCTTCTCCTGCACTGCCAGCACGAAGCCGCCCTTGGCCGACCCGTCCAGTTTGGTGAGCACCAGGCCGGTGACGCCGGCATGCTCGATGAACGCCTCCGCCTGCGCCAGCCCGTTCTGCCCGGTCGTGGCGTCCAGCACGAGCAGCACTTCGGCGATCGGGGCCTGCTTCTCGATGACCCGCCGGATCTTCGTCAACTCGTCCATCAGGCCGCCCTTGGTCTGCAGTCGGCCGGCGGTGTCGATGATGACGATCTCGGTTCCGGTTTCGATCGCCCGGGCGACGGTCTGGAATGCGACGGATGCCGGATCCTGGCCCTGCTGCTGCGGTTTGACGATCTCGGCGCCGGCTCGCTCGGCCCACGTCGCCAGCTGTTCGACGGCGGCGGCACGGAACGTGTCTGCCGCCCCCACCAGCACGCTGCGGCCGTGGGTATGCAAGAACTTGGCGAACTTGCCGATGGTGGTGGTCTTGCCCACCCCGTTCACCCCGACCACGAGTACCACAGCGGGTCGCTCGGACAGGTGCAGCGTGGGGTCTAGCCTCGACAGGCGCTCCTCCAGCGATTCGCGAAGCATCCGCTGCAGGTCCTTCGGGTCCTCGGTGTGGTACTTGGCGACGTTGGCGCGCATCTCGGCGACGACCGCCTCAGAGATGTCCGGCCCGAAGTCGGCGGTGATCAGCGCGGTCTCCAGGTCATCCCAGGTGTCGTCGTCGATCGTCTGCTTCTGGAACATGCCACGAAGGGCGCCGGTCAATGACCACGGGGTGCGTTGTGCCATAGGTCTAGGTTACCGGTGGCACGGCTTGCTCTTGGCCGAAGCCGAGCGACGAACCTACGATGCGCGCTCGGCCACTTCGACGCGCTGGCCGACGACGGCGGAGACGCCGTCTTGGCGCATCGACACCCCGTAGAGTGCGTCGGCGATCTCCATGGTGCGTTTCTGGTGCGTGATCACAATCAATTGGCTGGTGGCGCGCAGGTCTTCGAACGTGGCCAGCAGTCGGCCGAGGTTCGCGTCGTCAAGTGCCGCCTCCACCTCGTCGAGCACGTAGAAGGGGCTCGGCCTGGCTTTGAAGATCGCGATCAGGAAGGCGACGGCGGCCAAAGAACGCTCACCGCCAGAAAGCAGGGAGAGGCGTTCGATCTTCTTGCCCGCCGGCTTCACCGACACCTCGATCCCGGTGCCGAGCAGGTCGTTCGGATCGGTGAGAGAGATGCTGCCGGTTCCGCCGGGAAACAGCACGGGGAACACGTCGGCGAACGCGGCCCGCGTGTCTTCGAACGCGGCGCCGAAGATCGCCTGCATCTTCTCGTCGATCTCGTCGATGATCGTCAAAAGGTCTTTGCGCGTGTTGGCGAGGTCGGTGAGTTGTTCTGTGAGGAACGCGTGTCGCTGCTCGAGGGCCGCGAACTCCTCCAATGCGAGGGGGTTCACCCGACCCAGCTGGGCGAGCTTGCGTTCGGCCTTGGCCAGGCGCGCCTTCTGCTGATCGCGATCGAACGGGATGCCTGCTGGTTCGGTCTCCTCATCGGCCGCCTGGTCGCGGTCCGTGGGCGCATCCGGCTCCGCGACGTCTGGTATCAGCTCGTTCGGCCCGTATTCGGCGACGAGCACCTCTTCGATCAGCCCGAGTTCGCTGCCGGCCCGCTCCAGCAGCGACGACAGGTGCAGTTTTCGCTCGTAGATCTGCAGTTCCAGGCCGTGCACGTTCTCGGTAATTGTGGCCAGACGTTCACGCAACCCGTTCTCGGTGGCCCGCAGGGCGATGAGTTCCTCGTTCTGGCTGGCGCGTTCCGCTTCCCTGACGGCGAGCAGCCGTTGGGCTTCGGCCACCGAGCCATCAACGGAGGCGAGCACGGTGGGCAACGCGTCGATCACGTCGGTCGCCGCGTCGGCCTGCCGGCGCCGGATCACCGCCAACCGGGCGGCCTCCTGGGCCTGCGCGCGCTCTGATTCCAGTTGGTCGACGAAGGACTGCACACGCGCCTGCTGCGCCCGGATGCGTTCGCGGGTGGTTTCCACCTCGAGGCGTGCCTGCACCTCCAACTCGCGGGCACCCTCGAGTTCGGCGTACAGGGCGTCGCGTGCGCTCACATCGAGGATGGGGCGCGGTTTCGAGCGCGCCTTCTCCAACTCGGCTGCGGTCTTCGTCTGAGCCGCGAGTGCCTCGTCGACGGCCACCGCCGCCACATCCAGGGCGGCCTGCAATCGCCCGCACTCAGCCAGTGAGGCCTCCTGCTGCACTGTGAACCGGTTGAGCCGGTCGGTGTGCGCGGTCTGCTGGTCGTCGAACTCGCGCAGCGCGGCCAGCGCAGCCTGGGCCCGCTGGGTCGCCTGCGTGTGCGCGGCTCGCTGTTCGGAAAGCTCCACTCGCAATTCGTCGATGGTCGCCGTCACCTCGGTCAACCGTTCGGTCGCGGCGTCCCTCTCGGCAAACAGTTCCAGCCTGGATCTGCGGGCCCCTGTTCCGCCACGCAGCACGTATTCGCTGAGAACCTCACCGGCGAGGGTGATGATGGTCATGGTGGTCCGGTTTTCGGCACGGTCGGCCCAGACCCGGCGGGCGACGGCCAGGTCGTCGGCGATCACGGTGGTCGCCAGGAGGCCCAGAACGCCGGGCGGCGCCGTGACCACACCGGCTGCCGATCGAGCGCCGGAGCCGAACGAATCAGGCACGTGGGTCGCGGCGGCTGCCTCGGCGACCACCAGCTCGACCCGGCCGAGCTCCAGCTCCTGCGCCGTGCGCAGGGCGTTCACCGCGTCATCATGGGTCTCGGCGAGCACGGCGTCGGCCAGCGTGCCGAGTGCGGCTGCGATCGCCAATTCGAAGCCCGCGCGCACCTGCACGTGTTCGGCGACCAGGCCGCGCACTCCTGGCACCTTCGCCTCGACCAGTGCGCTCGATCCGTCTTTGTGCCCGAGGGCAGAGGAAAGGGCACTGGCTTTGGCTGCGAGCGCATCCCGTTCCCGTTCGCCCGCGTGCAACTCGTCGCGTAGCCGCTCGATCTCCGCCTGCGCGGCGAATACCTCAGCCTTGGCCAACTCATGCCCCTCGTCGAGGTCGCCGCGGCCGAAGTCGGCATCGGCACGCTCGTCCTCGGCCTCGGCCAAGTGTGCCCGCGCCGCCTCGAGCCGCCCGCTGGCCTGGTCGAAGGCGTTTTGCTGACGCAACACCTCGCCGCGCACTGCGGCCAACGCGCTTGCTGCCGCATCGGCGCGTCCCGTGAGCTGGGAGATCTCCAGGTCGTGGCGGGAGACCATCGCCGACTGTTCGGCGATCTCCTCGTCCATCGCGTCAAGCTGTACCCGACAGGCCGCCGACGCGGCCTGCGCCGTGCCGTGTCTGCTCGCCGCCGCGGCAAGCTCACCGTTGAGGCGCTCCACCTCGGCCCGGGCGTCCTCGATCATCTGCGGGCTGACGCCCGGTTCGGCGCCGGGGCCGTCGGCCTGCGAGCCCAGCAGCGCCAGGCGCTGGTTGGCGAGGGTGAACAGTGACCTGAGCCGCTCCTGCACCTGCTCCAGCCCGAAGCTCACCCGCCGGGCCTCGTCGACGGCGTCACCCACCTGCGCCTGCTCGATATGCTGGATACGCAGGCGAGCCTGCTCCAGTTGTTCCTGCAACACGATGCGTTCACTGTGGCGCTCGTTCTCGGTGCGCGAATGATCGGCGATGGTGCGCCTGAGGCTCACCACTTCGTCTGCGAGCAGCCTGGCTCTCGCGTCGCGCACGATCGCGGCGATGGTCTGCGCCTCGCGGGCGATCTCGGCCTGGTGGCCAAGCGGTTTCAGCTGCCGCCTGAGCTCCCCGGCCAGGTCGCTCAACCGGGTCAGGTTGGCCTGCATCGCCTCGAGTTTGCGCAGAGTCTTTTCCTTGCGACGGCGGTGTTTGAGGATTCCGGCGGCCTCCTCGATGAAGCCGCGCCGCTCCTCAGGGGTTGCACGGAGCACCTGGTCGAGTTGGCCCTGCCCGACGATGACGTGCATCTCCCGGCCGAGACCGGAGTCGCTGAGCAGTTCCTGCACGTCGAGCAGGCGGCAGCCCTGGCCGTTGATGGCGTACTCGCTCGCCCCGTTGCGGAACAGCGTACGGCTGATGGTCACCTCGGTGTACTCGATCGGCAGTGCTCCGTCGGAGTTGTCGATGGTGAGGATCACCTGGGCACGCCCCAGGGGGCCGCGGGTGGAGGTGCCCGCGAAGATCACGTCTTCCATCTTGCCGCCGCGCAGGGTCTTCGCGCCCTGCTCCCCCATCACCCACGCGAGCGCGTCGACGACATTGGACTTGCCCGAGCCGTTCGGCCCGACCACACAGGTGACCCCCGGCTCGAACGCGAAGGTGGTCGGCTGCGCGAAGGACTTGAACCCCTTGAGGGTCAGGCTCTTCAGATACACCGCACCACCGGCCTCTCCATCGGCTGCGCCGGCCGGCCCCCGGCGCCTGTGACTACGGTACCGGATGCCCAACCCACGCCAGCGCGCACGCGCGGCCCGGCGTTCACCCACCCGAGTTCTTGTAACGTGGCCGACATGACTGGTTCGAAGAACACCGCAGAGGCCATCGCGACATCCGCCGCCGCGTCCGCAACAGCGTTCACCACAGCGTCCACCACCACGCCCACCACCGACGTGGTCACCACTGCGGCGCCCACTGCGGGGCCCACGACCGCGACCCCCACTGACCTCGACGCCCGCGCTCTCACCCCCGAGTGGTGGCGATCAGCGGTGATCTACCAGATCTACCCGCGTTCGTTCGCCGACTCAGACGGCGACGGGATGGGAGATCTGGCCGGCATCACCGACCGCCTCTGGGCGCTCACCGAACTGGGCGTCGACGCCATCTGGCTATCTCCGTTCTACCGGTCGCCGCAACGCGACGGTGGCTACGACGTGTCTGACTACTTCGACATCGACCCGCTGTTCGGCACCCTGGCCGACTTCGACCGTCTGTTGGCCGCCGCGCACGAGGCGGGCCTGCGCGTGATCATCGACATCGTGCCGAACCACACCTCCAGCGACCACCAGTGGTTCACAGAAGCTCTGGCAGCAGGCGAGGGCAGCGAGGAGCGCGCCCGTTACATGTTCCGTGACGGCCGGGGTGCCAGTGGCCAGTTGCCGCCGAACAACTGGGAATCGGTGTTCGGCGGCGGTGCCTGGACGCGGGTCACCGAACCTGACGGCACACTCGGCCAGTGGTACCTGCACCTGTTCGACACCACCCAGCCCGACCTCGACTGGGAGAACGAGTGGGTGCGGGAGAAGTTCCGCGAGATCCTGCGCTTCTGGTTCGACCGCGGGGTCGACGGTTTTCGAGTCGACGTCGCCCACGGCATGATCAAGGCTCCCGGTCTGCCCGACTACACGCCGCCGGCCGACAGCGGGTCGATGGGCGGCACCGCGCACGACTCCAAGCACACCGGCGAGCCCGAGCCCACGGCACCGTACTGGGCGCAACCGGGCGTGCACGAGATCTACCGGGACTGGCGCCGGATCGCCGACTCCTACCCGAACGCGCGCATTCTGGCGGCAGAGGCCTGGGTCGACCCGCTCAGCCGGGTGGCCGAATGGGTGCGCCCCGACGAGATGCACCAGGCATTCAACTTCGCCTTCTTGGAGACCACGTGGAACGCCGCCGCCCTGCGGCGGGTGATCGACGCGTCGATCACCACGTTCGGTGCGGTCGGTGCACCGAGCACCTGGGTGTTGTCGAACCATGACGTGGTGCGGCACGCCTCCAGACTCGCCCTCACCGCCGACAACCTGCAGGGGCACGGCATCGGGCCGAAAACGGTCGGGCTTCCCGACCCGGTGCTCGGGTTGAACAGGGCCCGCGCGGCCTCATCGCTGATGTTGGCTCTGCCGGGCTCCAGCTACATCTACCAGGGCGAGGAGCTCGGCCTGCCGGAGGCGATTGATCTCCCGGATGAGGCCCGCCAGGACCCCACCTGGTTCCGCACGGGAGGCACCCGCTACGGTCGCGACGGCTGCCGCGTACCGATTCCCTGGCAGGCGGAGGAACCCTCGTACGGGTTCGGACCGACGGAAGCCAGTTGGCTGCCGCAACCATCGGATTGGGCCGCCTACGCCCGCGACCGGCAGGAGGGCGTGGCCACCTCGACGTTGGAGCTGTACAAGAGTGCCTTACGGCTGCGGCGCGAGCACAGATTGGGCGTGGGCTCGCTGAACTGGCTGTCCGGGTTCGGAGATGACGTGGTGGCGTTTCGTAACGGCGATGTGAGCGTGATCGCGAACGCAGGCGACGCCCCGGTGCCGCTGCCCGCCGGTGAGATCATTCTTACCAGTCGCGCCTTCGACGGGCGCACGCTGCCCGCCGACTGCACCGTCTGGTTGCTCGGCTGACCCTGGCTGTCAGGCGGCTGGGCGCGGGCGCCGCAGGCGCTGACAGTACGCGCAGAAGTGCGATGACCGATTCATGAACGCTGCACGCCGGATCTCGCGACCGCAGCGGGCACACGGTTGACCCTGACGCCCATACGCATTCAGACTGTGCGCAAAATACCCGGATTGGCCATTCACGTTCACGTATTGGGCGTCGAAACTGGTGCCACCCTCCGCCAACGCCTTGTGGAGAACCGTCCTCACCTCGGCCAGCAGCAGCCGCGCACGCCGTTTGGACAGGTCGCCGGCCGGCTGTTCGTAATGCACGCGGGCGCCCCAGAGAGCCTCGTCGGCATAGATGTTTCCGATGCCGCTGATCACGCGCTGATCGAGCAGGGCACGCTTGATGCCTGACCTCGTGCGCGCCAGTCTCGCCAGAAACAGGCCGTCATCGAAAGCCTCATCGAGCGGGTCGCGCGCGATGTGCGCGACCTGGCTCGGAATCGACCGGGCCCAGGGTGCGTCCACCACCGCAGGTCCGCTGTAGCCGGCCACCTGTCCGTCGGCTGACGGCAGCAGGGTGTCGACCGCCATCGAACCAAAGATTCGCTGGTCGACGAAGTGGAGTGCCAGCTCTCCATGCTCGGGATGTTCGATCGTCAGGCGAATGCGCAACAGGTGGTCCATGCCGGCGTTCGGCTCGCGCAGCAAGACCTGCCCGCTCATGCCGAGGTGCGCGACCAGGGCTGTGCCACCAGGCAGTAGCTCATTCGAGAGTGCCCCATTTGGCAGTGCCCCATTCGGCAGTGCCCCATTCGAGAGGGGGAACCAGAGGAACTTGCCTCGTCGCACCGCGGCCTCGATCGTGCTGCCGGTGAGTAGCTCGACGAAATCGCCTGTGGCCGCTCGATGGCGCTTCAAGGAGCGTTCGTCGAACACCTCCACGCCCGTTATGGTGGCGCCCGTCACCGCTGGAGCCAGACCGAGGCGAACGACCTCGACTTCGGGGAGTTCAGGCACCGGGTGGGTCACCCGCATGGTCGATTTCGACCCCATCGCTGCCGTCGACGAGACGCCAGGCCGCTAGGGCTGCAGCCATCTCGGCCTGCTTCTTGCTCGTGCCGTCGCCGGTCGCCGTTACCAGTCCCTGAACCGTGACGACGGCGCGAAAACGCTTGTCGTGATCGGGGCCGCTCTCGGTCACCTCGTACGACGGGTGCTCCACCCCGTTGGCCGCGGCCACCTCTTGCAGAGTCGTCTTGGGGTCCATGGCAGCGCCGAAGTGGCCGGGATCCTTCAGCAGCGGGTCGATCAGCCGCAGAACGAACGAGGTCGCGTCATCCATACCCGAATCCAGGAACACCGCCCCGATCACCGCTTCCACGGTGTCGGCAAGGATCGATGATTTCTGCCGTCCGCCGGTGAGGTCTTCACCGCGACCGAGGAGGATGTGCGGTCCGAGGTCGATGCGGCCGGCCACCTGGGCCAGCGCGACCGTCGACACCAGGCTGGCCCGTCGCTTGGCGAGTTGGCCCTCGTCGAGATCGGGGTAGGTGCGGTAGAGCATGACTGTCACCGCTTGGCCCAGGATGGCGTCCCCGAGGAACTCCAGCCGTTCGTTGTGCGGTAGTCCCCCGTGCTCGTACGCATAGGAGCGGTGGGTCAGCGACAACTCCAGCAAGGCAGGGTCGATGGAGATACCGAGGCGCCGCTCGAGCGCGGCGCGCCGGGTGCGTACGGCCTGCTGGTTGCGGCTAGCCACGATCGCCATTCACCCCAGAGGATGAGCATCGGGTGGGCACGCCGCTACAGTCCAGATCAGACGTCAGCGACCTTGCGGCCCTTGTACTCCATGAACAGTGCGGTGCCAGCCGAGTCCTCGACGACCTTCGCACGGTGCGGCAGGCTGTAGGTCACCTTGCCGTTTTCGACCGTCTTCACCAGGGTTGGCGCTTCGGCCTTCCACTGCGAACGGCGCGAACGGGTCGCGGATCGTGACATCCTTCTCTTGGGTACAGCCATTTCAAACTCTCTTTTCTAGTTTTCGTCCGCGCCCGCGGAAATGCCGCGGTCACGATTGTCTGTGGAAGCTTCAAACCCGTTCAGCGCAGACCACCGGGGATCCGTACTGGTTTCGAAGTCATAGTCCAGATTCTTTGCCAGTTCCTCACCCGTGGTTGGGTGAAGTCCTGGACAGTCCTCTTCGCATACCGGCTGGAACGGCAGTGAAAGCACCACCGCATCCCTGATAAGAGGTTCAAGATCCACGTGGTCGTCGTGAACCTCATATTCGAAAGCTTCGTCAGAAGAATACGCGAAAAGTTCCTGAATATCGACTTCGACCGGCACGGTGATCGATTTCAGGCACCGGCTGCACTCTCCGACGGCCACGGTATCCACCTCGGCGGAGACCAGAATCCCGTCGTGCAGCGACTCATAGCGCATGTCGGCATTCAGGGTTGCACCTTCGGGCACAGCGACCATGCCCTCGCCCATTTTTTCGGGGACGATGATCGTGAGCTCCGCATCGCGGGATTCACCGGGACGGTGCACCAGGTCGCGAACGAGAATGGAAAACGGGTTGGCAGGATTAGGTTTGGCATGACTCATTGACACTCCCCCATTCTACCGGCGGTCGGCTGGGCGTTCCCCGACGCCCCTCGTCCTCGCGAGCCGTTGTGGCCGACAGACTGTGGGAGGCCCGTGCTGCCGGCCACAACGGCGCTTAGAGTCCGAGGCTCGTGAGGGCGTCGTCGTAGATTGCCAGCGCCCGGGCGACCTCGTCATCGGTGACCACACACGGCGGCACAACGTGGATACGGTTCTCCGAGAGGAACGGCAACAACCCGCGCTCCATCAACGCCGCCTTGATTCGCCCCATGGTGGCGGCATCCACCGGCTCACGGGTCTCCCGGTCAGCGACCAACTCCAGGGCCCAGAAGACACCGAGCCCCCGCACGTCTCCGATTGATGGGTGGTCAGCCTGAAGTTTCGCCAATCCCGGGGCGAGAACATCGGAGCCGATGCGTTTCGCGTTGGCGACGATCCCCTCGTCCTCCATGGCATCCAATGCGCCGATGATCGACGCCATCGCCAGCGGGTGCCCGGAGTACGTGAGGCCGCCGGGAAACACGCGCTCGTCGAACGCAGCAGAGATCTCCGGGGAGAGTATGACCCCACCGGCAGGCACGTAACCGGAGTTGACTCCCTTGGCGAACGTGACCAGGTCGGGAACGACATCGTAGTTGTGGAAGGCGAACCACTCGCCGGTGCGGCCGAACCCGGCCATGACCTCGTCGAGGATCAGTTTGATTCCGTAGGTGTCGCAGAGAGCGCGCACGCCTTCCAGGTAGCCGGGCGGGGGCGTCATGATGCCGGCGGTGCCGGGCACGGTCTCGAGCAGGATTGCGGCGATACCCGTGGCTCCCTCGCCCTGGATGACATGCTCGAGGTGCGTCAGGGCACGCTCGCTCTCCTGGGCCGGGCTGTCTGCCCAGAATTCGGAACGGTAGGCGTACGGGCCGAAGAAGTGCGCGTGCCCGCGAGCGTATTGGTTCGGCTGACGACGCCAGTCACCCGTGGCGACGATGGCCGCTCCGGTGTTGCCGTGGTACGAGCGATAGGTGGAGAGCACCGTGTCCCGCCCGGTGACCAGTCTGGCCATGCGAATGGCATTTTCGTTCGCATCGGCGCCGCCATTGGTGAAGAAGACCTTCTCAAAACCCGGTCCCACCTTGTCGAGGATGCGCTTCGCCGCCTCGCCGCGAGCCAGGTTGGCCGTTGCCGGCGCGATGGTTGCCAGTAGGTCGGCCTGATCCTTGATCGCCTGAATCACCCGCGGGTGCTGGTGGCCGATGTTGACGTTGACCAACTGGCTGGAGAAGTCGAGAAACTTGTTGCCGTCGAAATCCCAGACGGTGCAGCCGAGTGCCCCGGCGATCGCCATCGGTTTCAGCGCTGCCTGGGCCGACCAGGAATGAAACACGTGGGCCTTGTCGAGGTCGTGGGTCTGCTGGCCGAGTGCGGCGTCGGAGGTGATTGTCATGATCTGGCTTTCTTGTGTGTTGGCCGCGGGACGGTGGTCATCCCGCGCGGGCGGTGCTGTGCACGGCCGGGGCTGTGCTGGGCTGGGTCTGTGGCTGGGCTGGGTCTGTGGCTGGTCTGGGTCATGCCGTGCTGGGTGGTGCGAGCCCGAGCAGGCTGAACCCCGAGACCCTCGAAGTTGTGCGCCGAGGGTCCCGGGGTGCCGTACTTACATTATGTACGAACGACGTGTCAGTTGCCGCCCTCGTTCAGAACGACGTCGATCGGCGTATAGCCCGTGCCCTTCACGTCGACACCCTCGGCAATGAGTTCGTCCAACGCCTTCTGGACGTACTCATTGGTGTGGGCAGTCGCCGGCGGCGCCTCGGTGAGGATGGTCGCGCCTGTGTCGTTCGCCGTTTTCAGAGCGATGTCAACGGTGCGCGCCCACGCGGCATCATCGGTGATGCCGATGCCGTTGGTCGACGGCCAGATCAACTTATTGACCTCGTTCGCCATCCACAACTGGTGGCTCGTGCCGAGCGTCGAGCCGGCAGCGGTGACGATGTCAGCCGACGCCTGCGGGTCGTTCATCACGTAGATCCAGCCCTTGATGGATGCTTTCAGGAACTTGACCGTGGTCTCTTGGTAGGCCGGGTCACTCGCGAGCTTGTCCGCGTCGGCCCAGATGGAGTCCTGCAGCATTCCGCTGCCCTCCTTGTTCCAGTCGATCACGTTCAGGTCTTCGGGCTGGTAGAGCTTGCCGGTGTCGGGGTTGATCGTCTCCAAGACCTGAGCGTACTCGTTGTAGGTCATTGCCTGGGCGGCGTCGATGTCGCCCTGCAAAAGGCCCAGCATGTCGAAGCCCTGCGTGACCATGGTGACATCGTCGATG
Organism: Homoserinimonas sp. OAct 916; assembly: GCF_003260275.1. Lineage (GTDB taxonomy): Bacteria > Actinomycetota > Actinomycetes > Actinomycetales > Microbacteriaceae > OACT-916. The sequence continues at coordinate 42,118 of NZ_QJHB01000008.1, forward strand.
CCGACCTTCGCCTGCTGCAAGCCGGCGAAGATCTCCCACTCGTTTCCGTAACCCCAGCTGCCGACGGTGTGCCCCTTGAGGTCAGCTGCGGAGGTCAGGTTCTTGTCCTTGAACGAGACCTGCAGGGTTCCGGAGCGCTCGAAGATCTGCGCGACACTGGTGATGTTCGCACCCTGTTGGATGGAACCCAGCACCTTGGGCACCCAGGAGATCGCGTAGTCGGCGTCTCCCGAGACCAGCGCATCCTGCGGAACGATGTCTGCGCCACCCTCCTGCAGCGTGACGTCGAGTCCCTCGTCTTTGTAGTAGCCCTGGTCGAGCGCCGCATAGTAGCCGCCGAACTGGGCCTGGGCGAACCACTGCAGTTGCAGGGTCACCGGCGTGAGGTCGGTGGTTTCCGCAGTGCCCGGGTCAGTGGTCGGGGCGGCCACATCCTCGTCTGTGGTGCCGCCCGGGCTGCAACCGGTCAATGCGAGAGCGACAGCCGCGAACGCTGCCACGCCGGTCATGAGACGTGTGCTGTGTTTCATTGATTCCTCCTGTTGTGTTGCTTGTTGTAGACGGTGAACCTTCGCCGGTCACCGGTGCACCGGACGCTCATCTCGAACTGTTCCCTTTCAGGACCAGCTTCTCCAACCCCATGCTGGCGAGGTAGAAGAGCAGACCGAGAATTATGGAGCCCAGGACATATGCCCAGGCCAGCGGATAGTTGCTCTGGGAAGCGGCGGTGGTGATCGCCTTGCCCAATCCTCCGATCGGACCGCCGAAGTACTCGGCGATCACCGCAGCGATCACCGCGAGGGAGGAGGCGATCCGAAGACCGGTGAACAGAAACGGCAGTGCGGTGGGGAGCGTCACGATACGGGTGGTCTCCCACGTGCCGGCCGCGAGGGCGCGCATCAGGTCGCGATGCACCGGTTTCACCTGGCGCAGTCCCTTCAGCGTATTCACGTAGACCGGTACGAACACGGCGAGTGCGGCGACCAGGATGCGCGCGGTCTGCTCGGCGGCGCTGAACATTCCGTAGAGCACCGGCGCCAGAGCCACGATGGGGATGACCATCGCGGCAGCAACCACCGCTGCGCTCAGTTCATCGATGGCGCGCACCATCGCAGCGATCAGGGCCAGACACACGCCGATGACCAGCCCGAGCAACAGCCCAAGCAACGAGTTCAATCCGGTGACCATTGAATTCGACCACACGGTGGCGAAATTTTCGCTGAACTGGGCGCCGATCGACAACGGGCTGGGCACGATGAAGGGCTTGATGTTGAACCATACGACCGCGGCCTGCCAGATCGCGAGCGAGAACACCCCCAGCAGGATGGGGGGCAGCAGCCCCTTGGAAGCCCCGAATGCTGCCCTCATCGGTTTTCGACTCCCCGTACCCCGGTCGCGTGCGTGCCGTGCAGATGTTCACGAACCTCGCTGACCGAGGCGAAGAACTGGTCATCCTCGCGCAGGTCGTCGGTGCGTTCGCCCGCCCCGAGTTTCACGTCCACAACCGCCTGGATGCGTCCGGGCCTCGGCGACATGACCACCACGCGGTCGGCAAGGAAGACGGCCTCCGGGATGGAGTGGGTGACGAAGACCACGGCGGCCTGGGTCTCGGCGCAGATGTGGGCGAGCTCCGCCTGCATGTGCTCACGGGTCATCTCGTCGAGTGCACCGAATGGCTCGTCCATCAGCAGCAGATTGGGGCTCTCGGCGAGCGATCGAGCGATCGCAACCCGTTGCTGCATGCCGCCGGAGAGCTGGTCGGGATAGTTGTCGGCGAAGTCGCCCAATCCGACCAGGAGCAGCAGTTCCCGCGAACGGGCGGTGCGCGCAGCCTTGGAGAACCCGTGCAGTTCAAGCGGCAGTTCGATGTTCGCCCGGACGGTGCGCCACGGCAGAAGTCCGGCCTGCTGGAACGCGATCCCATACTCCTGGTCGAGCCTGGCCTGTTTCGCGGTCTTGCCGAAGACGGTCAGCGTGCCGCTGGTGGGCGTGTCAAGGTCGGCGATCAGACGCATCAGGGTGCTCTTTCCACAACCGGATGGGCCGATCAGCGAGACGAACTCGCCCGCGGCGACAGTCAGGTCGATGTTTTCGAGAGCTGTGACCGTCGCGCCCTTCTTCGTGGTGAAGATCTTGCCGACATCGCGCACGACGACGGCGTCGGAGCCGCCCGTGCTCTGGCTCTCACGTTCGCCGGTGAGTGGTTGCGTCATTGTTTCCCCTGTTTGATTGCGTGTATCTGAAGCCTGCGCAGCGGGCACCCTGTTTTCGATGGCCGTCACGAATTGGTCTCCTGTCTCATGAATCGCCTCAGGAAGAGAGCGAACACCGAGACGATTCCCGCGGCGATCAATCCGATCGCGATGGCGCCGAAGATCGGCGCCCACGGTTTGCCGGGATCCCCTCCCGCCGCACCGGCGAACTCAATCACTGTTCGGCCGATTCCGCCCTTGAGGCCGATAGAGACCTCGGCAACGATGGTGCCGATCACTGCGTTCGCCGCCGCCAACTTCAGGGCGGGGATCAGGTACGGGATGCTCGCCGGGATGCGCAACCGAATCAGCGTCTTCCACCAGCCCACCCCGTAGGAACGGAAGAGTTCGACGTGGGCCGTCTCGGGTGAATTGAGCCCCTGCAGTGCCCCGATCGACACGGGGAAGAAGGCGAGATAACTCGCGATCAGCGCCACCGACATCCAGTTCTCCCAGACGAAGGAACCGAACTCGATCTGGGAGCCCCACCGTCTCACCAGCGGGGCGATCGCGATCAGCGGCACTGTCTGACTGAGGATGACCCAGGGCAGGACGGCCGATTGTGCCGTGCGGAATCGTTGCATCAGCACGGCCAGCAGGAAGCCGACCGAGACACCGATGATCCATCCGACGGCCGCGACGTACAGGGAGAATGCGCTGGCGTCGACCACCGCCTCCCACATCATCTTCGAGTTGGCGGCCCCGGTGAGGGGCTGGAACAGGCGCTCGAACATGGTCCACACGTGCGGCATCGACATGTCGTTCGTGCGGGGAAGAATAATGGTCGTGCCGATTGCCCAACCCTTTTCCGGGCCGAGGAACTTGTACAGCTCCCAGAACACCGCGATGCCCACGACCCCGAGTGCCCCCAGGATCACGCGGCGCAGGTTGCCGGTGCCGCCCGAGGACGGTCGCGCGCGGCTCGCCGTGGTCGGATCATCCCCCGGCAAGACGGCCATCAACTGGGTGGTCGGCGTCTGTCCCTGCGTCATGCTCGCGCCACGATGTGTTCGCGGAGTGCCGGAATAACCGTCTCGCCGTAGACGCGCAGGGTCTCTTCCTTGTTGTCGTGCTGCAGGTAGCCGGCAAACTGGTCCACGCCGAGCGCCTTCAGCGCCTGGAGCTTCTCGATGTGCTCCTCAGCGGTGCCCAGCACGCAGAACCGGTCGACGATCTCGTCGGGCACGAAGTCGGCGTGGGTGTTCCCGGCGAGGCCGTGCTCGTTGTAGTCGTAGCCCTCACGTGCCTTGATGTAATCGGTCAGCGCGGCCGGTACCGACGAGTCGGCGCCGTACTTGGTGACGATGTCGGCAACGTGGTTTCCGACCATTCCCCCGAACCAGCGGGACTGGTTACGCATGTGCACGATGTCGTCGCCGACATACATCGGCGCCGCGACGCAGAACTTGATCGACATGGGGTCGCGGCCGGCGTTGTCGGCGGCGGTGCGCACCGCACCGATCATCCACTCCGCGATGTCAAGGTCGGCCAGCTGCAGGATGAACCCGTCACCGACTTCCCCCGTCAGCTTCAAAGCCAGAGGGCCGTACGCCGCGACCCAGATGTCCAACTCCGAGCCACGGCTCCACGGGAATTGAAGCGTGGTGCCGTTGTACTCGACCGACCGCGAGTTGGCCAGTTCTCGGATCACGTGGATCGACTCACGCAACGTCTTCAGCGTTGTGGGTGTGCCGTTGGAGACTCGGACCGCCGAGTCACCGCGGCCGATGCCGCAGATAGTGCGGTTGCCGTACATCTCGTTCAGGGTGGCGTACGTGGATGCCGTCACGGTCCAGTCCCGGGTCGCCGGGTTGGTGACCATGGGGCCGACCTTGATGCGGTGCGTCTCAGCCAGGATCTGGCTGTAGATGACGTACGGCTCCTGCCACAGCACGTGCGAGTCGAACGTCCACGCGTAGTCGAACCCGTGCTGCTCCGCCAGTTTGGCCAGCGCAACGGTGCGCGAGGCGGGTGGGTTCGTTTGCAGTACGGCGCCGAATTCCATTGATATGTCCTGTGACTTTCTTGTGGGTTGAACTGTCTGCAGGTGCACACGCCCCTGCAATGGTGGGTTGGGGAGCACCCGCCCGTGATGCGGGCGCTCCCGAGGGTTCTAGATCAGGTACTGGCTGAGTCCGCGCTTGATGAACTCGCCGTCCCCCTTGCTGCCGTGGTACTGGTTGTCGTCGATGATGACCCGGCCGCGGGAGAGCACCGTGTCGACGTGGCCGTCGATCTCGAATCCCTCCCAGGCCGAGTAGTCCATGTTCATGTGATGCGTGTCCACGCTGATCGAGGTGTGGCCGTTCGGGTCGTAGATCACCACGTCGGCGTCGGCACCCGGCTGGATGACGCCCTTCTTCCCGTACATGCCGAACATGCGAGCCGGGGTCGTGGAGCACACCTCGACCCATCGTGAGAGGCTGATCTGGCCGTCGACGACACCCTGATAGAGCAGGTCCATCCGGTGCTCCACCGAGCCGATGCCGTTCGGGATCTTGGAGAAGTCTCCGATCCCCAGCTCTTTCTGGCCCTTCATGCAGAACGGGCAGTGGTCAGTGGAGACCATCTGCAGGTCGTTGGTGCGCAGGCTCTGCCACATGTGGTCCTGGTGGCCCTCGGCACGGGCACGCAGCGGCGTGGAGCAGACCCACTTGGCGCCTTCGAAGCCGGGGGCGCCGAGCTGTTCCTCGAGGGAGAGGTACAGGTACTGCGGACAGGTCTCCCCGAAGACGTTCTTGCCGCGATCGCGGGCAGCCGCGATATGTTCGACCGCCTGCTTCGCCGATACGTGCACGATGTACAGGGGGGCGCCGGTCAGATCGGCCAGCATGATGGCGCGGTGCGTCGCCTCGGCTTCTGCCTGCCACGGGCGTGTGATCCCGTGGAAGTAGGGCGCCGTGTCGCCGCGGGCGATCGACTGCTGCACCAGCAGGTCGATGACGCTGCCGTTCTCGGCGTGCATCATCATCATGCTGCCGTTCTCCGCCGACCGCTGCATCGCCTTCACGATCTGGCCGTCATCCGAGAGGAACACGCCCTTGTACGCCATGAAGAGTTTGAAGCTGGAGACACCCTCGCGCACCAATTCGTCCATGGCCGTCAGCGAGGAATCCTGCACGTCACTGAGGATCTGGTGGAACCCGTAGTCGATCGCACAGTTTCCGGCGGCCTTCTCATGCCATTTCGCGTACTGGTCGAGCACGTTTTCGCCGGCATACTGCACGACGAAGTCGACGATGCTGGTGGTGCCACCCCACGCGGCCGCCCGGGTTCCGGTTTCGAAGGTGTCGGAGGCCTGCGTGCCCCCGAACGGCATCTCCATGTGCGTGTGCGCATCGATGCCGCCCGGGATCACGTATTTGCCGTGGGCGTCGATCACCCTGTCGACGTTCTGTTCGAGGTTGAAGCCAAGAAGATGTGACCCCGGGGCGGTCACCGCGACGATTGTCTCCCCGTCGATCAACACATCCGCGGCGGCCACTCCGGTCGCGTTGACCACAGTTCCGTTCTTGATCAAAGTCTTCATTGGCTTCTCCTCGTCATCGTTGGCGAATCTTCTGCGGTGCTTGGGTCAGCTGCGGGTTACGGTGCGACCAGTGTGTCGTAGGCGTCCGGGCGACGGTCGCGGTAGAACTGCCAGTCGTTGCGCACCTGCCGGAGCACGTCCATGTCGAGGTCGCGGATGATGATCTCGTCCTCACCCTGGCTGCCCTGCTCGCCGACGAAGTTACCACGCGGGTCTGCGAAGTACGAACTGCCGTAGAAGGTGATGGACTCGCCGTCACGCTCTTCCGTGCCCACCCGATTGTTTGCACCGACGAAGTACTGGTTGGCGGCGGCGGCGGCGGGCTGCTCGAGCTCCCACAGGCGGTTGGAGAGTCCGGGCTTGGTGGCGGAGGGGTTGAACACGATCTGCGCACCGGCCAGGCCGAGCGCACGCCAGCCTTCCGGGAAGTGACGGTCGTAGCAGATGTAGAGGCCGACCTTGCCGACGGCGGTGTCGAACACGGGCCAGTCGGCGTTGCCGGGGCGGAAGTAGAACTTCTCCCAGAAGTTGGGCAGGTTCGGGATGTGGTGCTTGCGGTACTTGCCGAGATAGCTGCCGTCGGCGTCGATCACGGCGGCCGTGTTGTAGAGCACGCCGGGCTGCTCCTCCTCGTAGACCGGAAGCACGATCACGATGTTGTTTTCCTTGGCGAGGGCCTGAAAGCGCTCGGTCATCGGGCCAGGCACCGATTCGGCGTAGTCGTAGAACTCCGGGTCCTGCGTGATTCCGATGTAGGGGCTGTAGAAGAGCTCCTGGAAGCAGATGATCTGCGCGCCATCCGCGGCAGCTTTGCGAACAAAGTCCTCGTGTTTGACGATCATCGACTCTTTGTCGCCGGTCCATTTTGCCTGGGTGAGCGCCGCTCTGACTACAGTCATGGTGATATCTCCAATGCGTTGCGGAGTCTGCACCACACGGTGGTTGAACCGGGCAAGGTGTAACAGACTCCAATGTCCTTATTGTTATTATGCCGTGTAAACATTTGTTTTTCTCGCATCACCGCACAATTCTGATTTCAATGTTGAAACTCACTCATAGATTGTCGAGGCCGGCGTGGACCACATCCACAGAGTCGTGGAGGAAAACACTCCCCGCGGTATCGCCACCGCGATTTCCCGGCTGATCACTGACGGAACGCTCGCCGCCGGGTCACGCCTGCCCACGGTGCGTGAGCTGGCCCAACAACTGGGGGTGAGCCCAGCGACCGTGAGCCACGCGTGGCAAGCGCTTTCGGGAGTCGGCCTGATCGAATCCCGCGGTCGCAACGGGTCGTTTGTGCGATCCGTCTCCGTCGACTGGCTGCCACCACGGTTTCGGGAAATGGTCGGCTACAACGACGATTCCCTCATCGACCTCTCCAGGGGCAATCCCGATCCGCTGCTTCTACCCGAGCTGGGCCCTGCGCTGTCACGCGTCTCCCAGCACCTTCCGGTGATGAGCTACCAGGAGGTTCCGGTCATCGCCGAGTTGGAACTCCTGCTGAAGAGCAGTTGGCCATACCCGGTGGAGGCCATGACGATCGTCAACGGAGCCTTGGACGCCCTCAGTCGAAGCCTGGACCAGATCGTGCGCTACGGCGACCGGGTTGTGGTGGAGAACCCCGGGTTTCCGCCGTTGTTCGACCTGCTCGACCAGCTTGGTGCGGTCAGGGTAGCAGCCGATGTCGACGAATTCGGCATGGTCCCGGCCTCGTTGCGCACCGCGTTGGATCAGTCACCGGCGGCGGTGGTGTTGCAAACCCGCGCCCACAACCCGACCGGGGCCTCGATGACAGCCGAGCGCGCCCGCGAGCTTGCCGATGTACTCCGCGCTCACCGCTGTGGCCAGGCGTCGCTCGTCATCGAGGACGACCACTCCGGCGAGATCTCGGTCTCGGCCGATGTCAGCCTGGGCACGTGGCTGCCCGACCGCGTGCTACACATCCGGAGCTTCTCGAAGTCGCACGGGCCCGACCTGCGCATCGCGGCACTCGGCGGGCCGTCGTATCTGATCGACAAGATCGTCGCCCGTCGCATCCTCGGCCCCGGTTGGACGAGTCGAATGCTGCAGACCCTGCTCTATGACCTGCTCACCCACTCCCGGTCGATGAGCCAGGTCGGCGAGGCCAGACACATCTACTTCGCTCGCCAGAAGGCCCTGAGCGAGGCCCTCGCGGCACGAGGCTTTCCCACCAAGCAGGGCGACGGAGTCAACCTCTGGCTGCGGGTGGCGAGCGTCGACCAGGCAATGGTCACACTGTCAGCCGCGCGTATCAGAGTGGCCTCGGGCACGCCATTCCTGGCGACGGACCCCGCCGCGACCGCCGCCGACGAACAGTACATCCGCGTCACCGCCGGCATGCTTCGGGAGGGCTTCGACGATGTCGCCGCCTCCCTGGTGCAGGCCGGCCTGCGCCTCTGACGGCGCGAGCCCTCGACTGGTTTTCGCCAGGATGCTCTTCCCGGACGGGTGGATTCACGACGTCAGAAAGAGCATCGTCGCGCCCCTCATCTGATTGGCGAGGAGTGCGCAGCAGCACGGCCCGCGGCAAATCCGGCCGCGTAGGCCTCATCGCTTCCGAGGTGGAACATGTCGTCCTCGGCGGACCGCACGATCGACCGCGCCCCCGGTTCGGAAAGGTCGCGCACCAGTCGGCCCAGGCCGCGCACGACCGCGACCGGTAGGTTGGCCGCCTTCATCTTGACCAGGTCGCCGGCGGCCGCGATCTCGTCGCCAACGGCCGGAATGGTCGCCTCCAGGGTACGCCCCTCACTGTCGACGGTGCCGCGCAGGTCATCGAGCACCCGCACACCGGCGGCTCCGATCGCCACATCGGTCTGTCCTTTGCGCCACGGCCTGCCCAGGGTGTCGGAGATGACTACCCCAAGCGTCAGCCCGGTCGCCTCACGAAGTCCCAGACAGAGACTTCGGGCAGAGGCATCCGGGTCGATCGGGAGCAGCAACACGGTGCCTTCGGGTGTGTTGCTCGAGTCGACCCCGGCGGCCGCGAGTACGAGCCCGTTTCGGTTCTCCACGATTCGGGTGACCCCGTGCGCGTGCTCGCGCCGGGCCACCAGGCGCACCGTTTCGGCAGTGATCGCGTCTTCACGGTCGGCGGCACCGATCTGCCGCCCTTCGGCTTTGGAAACGATCTTGCTGGTCACGACGAGGATGTCCCCCTGCATCAGAAGCCCATCGGCGGCAGTGTGGATGACCTGCACGAGGTCGTCACCGGCACGGATCTCTCCGATTCCCGGCAGCGCGAAGACGCGGATCTCGTTCGTCATCGTTTCAGTTTCGGCAGGACGTCGCGGCCGAAGACCTCGATCCACTCACGCTGGTTGCGGCCGACGTTGTGCAGGTAGATGCGATCAAACCCAAGGTCGACGTACCGCTGGATGTTCGCGCGGTGCACGTCGGGGTCGGTGTCGATCACCAGTTGGCCCGTGAAGTCTTCGGGGCGCACCATCTTCGCCATCTGCTCGAACTCGAACGGGGAGCGGATGTCGCCACGCGGAAACCGCATTGCTCCGTTCGGCCACAGCCTGAGCGCATTGTCGAGGGCTTCTGAGTCGGTTGCCGCCCAGCTCAGGTGCAGGCGCAAAACCTTCTTCATCGTCTGCGGATCGCGACCGGCTTCGCGCGCCCCGGCGTCGAACCGGTTGAACAGGCCCGCTATCTTCTCCAGCGGCGCGCCGATGGTGATCAGCCCGTCAGTGATTCGCCCGGCCCGCCGGGCGGTCACCGGACCGGCCGTCGCGACCAGGATCTCCGGAGCCGAATCGGGCATGGTCCACAGCCGGGTCGACGCGAGCTTGAAATGGGTGCCGGAATGCTTGACCGACCGGTGCGCGAGGGAGGCCGTGAACAGTTTGTTGATGACGTCGATCGCCTCGAACATGCGGTTGATCCGCTCCGGGGCTTCCGGCCAGTACTCAGCCGTGAACGACTCGTTCAAGGCCTCGCCACTGCCCACTCCCAACCAGTGCCGACCGGGGTACAGGGCGGCGAGCGTCGCCGAGGCCTGTGCCACCACCGCCGGATGCTGCCGGAACGACGGGCACGTGACGCCGGGGCCGAGGTCGCCCGACGTGCGCTCCCCCAGTGCGCCGAGAACGCTCCAGACGTGGGCGGATTGACCTTGGGCGGGCACCCACGGTTGAAAGTGGTCGGCCGCCATCACCCCGGAGAAACCGTGCTGTTCGGCGTAGGCCGATAGCGCGACCGCCTCTGCTGGGGCGAACTGCTCCAGCATGGCCGCGTAGCCGATCTGCAACGGGGCGCTCACAGTGCCTGCCCTCGTGTCACCGCACAGGGCACGGGACAGGGCTCAGTCAGTTGACTCACCCTGCAGGAACTCAGCAACGACGCTCGGAACATACGGCGCCACGTCTCCGCCCAGGGCGGCGACCTGGCGCACCAGCGAACTGGAGACGTGCGCGTGGCCGGGGTCAGGCAGCATGAAGATGGTCTCGACCTGGGCGAGGTTGCGGTTCACGATCGCCATCGGGGTCTCGTAGGCCACGTCGATCTGCGACCGAATGCCCTTCACCAGCACGGTTGCCCCGACATCGGTGCAGTAGTCGACCAGGAGCCCCACGTTCCACGACGCGACCTGGATGCTTCCGGACATGCCGGAATCGGTGATCGCCCGCTCCAACAGCGATACTCGTTCGCTGATCGGCAGCAGCGCGTGTTTGTCGGGATTGTGCACGACCAGGACATGGATCTCGTCGAACAGGCCGGCGGCCCGTTCGATGACATCCAGGTGCCCCAGCGTGACGGGGTCGAACGAACCAGGGACAACGGCGATCCTGTGCATGACAACTACAGTACCGGTCGCGCAGGTGGGCGTGCGGTGAACCACGCGGGAACACCCAGACGATACTCAGCCTGAGCCCCGAGGGCTGCACCGCGGGCTTTAAGAATACTCACAGCGGCGTCGATAGCCTGACGGAGGCCAGTTTGCCTTCCGCTGGGCTGAGCCGCCCGGCCTGGATGCGCGAGCATCGCCGAACCCAGTCAACCGAATGAAGTGAGACAGAATCACATGCTGAAATCTGCCCCTGGGCACAGAAGTGCTCCCGTACAGAATATGGTCCTAGGTGTCGCAGCAGCGACTCTCCTGACCCTGGTGGGGGTTGCCGCCCCTGCCCACGCTGCGGACATCACCGTTACCGATGAGGCCACATTGGTGGCTGCCCTCGCCGACCCGACAACAACTGTGGTGGCCCTTGGCAATGACATCGAACTGGCCGTCACCACAACGACCCTGGCCATCCCGAACACCGTGACGATCGATCTTGCCGGACAGGAACTCACCGCCAAGAACGTCACGATCGCCGCGGGTGAGAAGCTGACCGTGGACGACAGCAGTCTCCCGTCGACGGGGAGACTCGACGCCACCGCCTCCGGAATCACAGGGAAAGCGGGGATCACCACGACCGCAGCGAGCCTGGTGGTCGATGGCGGCCACGTCAGCGCCAGAGGTGCGTGGGATGCCGCAGGCATCGGCGGGGACCGGGACAGTGACGGCGGCACGGTCACCATCAACGGCGGCACCGTGGTCGCGACTACCGGAAGCGGTACCGGCGGCGGCGATGGCGCAGGCATCGGAGGAGGCCGAGGCGGAAGTGCGGGCACCATTGTGCTGGCCGGCGGAAACGTGGACGGCCACAACATCGGCGGAGCCGGTGCGGGAATCGGCGGTGGCGCCGATGGCGACGGCGGCACCGTCACCATCAACGGCGGCACCGTGAAAGCCGCGGGCTGGAGTGGCGCCGCCATCGGCAGCGGAAGTGCCGGCAAAAACGTCACGGTCACGATCAACGGCGGGGTCGTCACCGCAGTGAACGAGAATGCCGGCGCCGCCATCGGCGGCGGGCGCGGCGCCACCGGACACACGCTCACGATCAATGGAGGCACGGTCTCTGCCACTGGTGGGACTTTTGCTCCGGCAATCGGAGGCGGTCTCGGGGCGGGTGCCGGAATCATCGTCTTCAACGGTGGTGACGTCGTCGCCACAAAGACAGGAGGCGCAGGCGCGGCTATAGGAGCTGGTCGGGACGGTCAGGGCGGAACCATTTTGATCAGCGCGGGCGCCCACGTCAAAGTCCACTCTGATACATCGGCAATCGGGCTCGGTTACGCGTCTGCTGATGAACCGACAGAGACACTCGGGGTGACAATAGCGGGAACGCTGGAGTTGGTCAGCGTTCCCACGGGCAGCCCGACCATTTACGTGCCGTCGGCGGTGGAGATCACTGTCACCGGGACCGGATCGGTCATCGGTGACGGAAAGATTCAAGGCGCCGGTGGGAGCAGCCCGAGCGGTTTGGGATCGGTTGAGAACCATGGAATCATCACCGTTCATGTCCAGGTGCTCAACCTGGTGACTGTGCACAACTACGAAGTGCAATTCAGATCGAATCCGCCGGTGGCCTCAGGGACGTCTGTGCACGTCTATGCAACGAACTTCGCTGATGGACAGCGTGCGTTCCCGTCGGTGGTGCGCCCCGGATGGGACCTGCTCGGCTGGAATACTGAAGCTGACGGCAGCGGTACACCGTTTGAGCTGGTCACTGGACTCGACGGCGACCTCGTCGTCTACGCCCAATGGGCAGAAGCGGGAAACGGCCCCGGTGACGGTGAGCCCGGAGACGGAGAGCCCGGAGACGGAGAGCCCGGAGACGGTGGCCCGGGTGCGCCTGGCGACGGAGATGAAGACGCCAATGGTCCAGGCGACATCGACGGTGACCAGGACGGGGACCTGGACGGGGACCTGGACGGAGACGACGAGCAGACGAACACCGACCCGGATCAGTCCGATGTCACCGGCGACGATGAGTCTGCGGTCACCGATGATGATGAGACAGAGGTCACGGCAACCGTGAATCTCGCGGCCACCGGTGTGGAAACCGCACTGCCTCTAGCCGCGGGGAGTCTGTTACTCGCCGCCGGGGCCCTGATGCTCATCCTGGTGAGAAGGCGCGTGGCGGCCGAGTGAACCCCGGGGGCGGCCGAAGCGTTGGCTCGGCCGCCCTCTCTCAGGTCTTGGCGAGGAACTCACGTTCGGACTCGTCGAGCCGCCTGGCCAGTGCGCGCACCAGAGCCGGATACCGAGCGAGTTCGGGATCGACCTCCAGCAACTGTTCTGCTGCCGCCCGCGCGGTCATGATCAGGTCGGCGTCACGGGCCACCCGCAGAAGTTTCAACGATGAGCGGCCACCGGATTGGGTGGTTCCGAGAACGTCTCCCTCCCGGCGCAGTTCCAGGTCTATCTGGGCCAGTTCGAACCCGTCGAGAGTCGACGCCACTGCTTCGACCCGTTCCCGCGCCAGGGAACCCGGTTCGGCGTGGGTCACGAACAAACAGATGCCGGGAACCCGGCCCCGCCCGACCCGACCGCGCAACTGGTGCAGCTGCGACACGCCGAATCGGTCGGCATCGAGAACCACCATCGTCGAGGCGTTGGGCACATCGACACCGACTTCGATCACGGTGGTGGCCACCAGCACGTCGATCTGCCCGTCGGCGAACGAGCGCATCACCAGGTCTTTCTCGTCACTGGGCATCTTGCCGTGGAGAGGTTCGATCCGAGCATTCGCCAGGGCCGGCATGGCCCGCAGCCGAGCAAGGGTCTCTTCGACGTCGGCCATCGCGGGTGTGAGCAGCGACGTGGTTCGCGCGGCCGGATCGGTTGCCGAAGTCGACTCGATCAATTCTTCCGCAGCGATATCGAGATCAGGGTCGGGCTCCGAGGCGCTGATGGCTGGGCAGACGACGAACACCTGTCGCCCGAGCGCCAATTCTTCGACGACACGTTGCCAGGTGCGCACGATCCACTGCGGTTTCTCTGCCAGCGGCACGACGAACGACTCGATGCCGGGGCGGCCCGCTGGGAGCTGCCGAATGGTTGAGACGTCGAGGTCGCCGAAGACCGTCATCGCCACGGTGCGCGGAATGGGGGTGGCGGTGAGGATCAGTACGTGCGGCGGCGTGGCGCCCTTGAGCCGCAGCGCTTCACGCTGATCAACACCGAAACGGTGTTGCTCATCGACGACGATCAGCCCCAGGTCGAAGAACGACACGGCGTCACCCAGCAGTGCGTGGGTGCCGATCACGATCCTCGCCTGGCCAGAGACGATGCGCAAGGACGCGGAGCGTCGATCCTTCGCAGTCATCTGGCCGGTGAACAGTGTCGGCATCAGCTCGGCCGAAAGGTCGGGGCCCAGTATGGCGACGATGGAGCGCAGGTGTTGGCCCGCCAGAACCTCGGTCGGGGCGAGCAAGGCGGCCTGTCCACCCGTGTCGGCCACCGCCAGCATCGCGCGCAGTGCCACCACGGTTTTACCCGAACCAACCTCGCCCTGGATCAGGCGCGACATCGGGTGTGGCTGGCTGATATCGTGCATCACCTGCTCGCCGACCGCCTGCTGGTCTTCAGTCAGGGTGAACCCGAGCGCGCGATCGAACCGATCCAGCAGCCCGCCGGCGACGGCTTCACGCGCGGTCGCCGGCAGGCCCCTGGCAGCCTGGCGGCGTTGCAGGAGCGCCGTCTGCAGCAGGAACGCCTCGTGGAATCTCAGAGTGTGGCGCGCGATGTGGGCGTCTTTCTCTTCAGCCGGCTGATGGATCATGCGCAGTGCCTGATCGATCTGCAACAACGAGTGCGCCTGCCTGAGCGTTCCGGGCATCGGGTCTTCGACGGGGCCGAGCGCTTCAAGCACCGTCTCGATCATGCCCGCAATCTTCCAACTGGGCAGGTTCTTGGTCGCCGGGTAGATCGGGATCGGGCGTTCAACCCACTCACGGGCCACCTCCCCGGCGTCGCTGCCCTCGGCCATCAGCTCGTCGAAGAGCTTGTAGTCGGGATGCGTCAATTGGGGCGTCATGTTGTATTTCGACACCTTGCCGGCGAAGATCGCCCGCACGCCCGGCCGGAGCTCCTTCAAGCGCCACGGCTGGTTGAAGAAGGTGAGGGTCAGGTTGCCGACCCCATCAGAGATCACCACCTCCTGGATGGTGCCGCGCCGGGCCTGCATTCGTCGCTCGCGGGCCCGCGTGACCTCGGCGATGATGGTGATCTCATCACCCTCGGGCAGGAGCACCAGCTCGGTGAGTTCACCGTGGCTGGCATAGCGGCGCGGAAAGTGGGCCAACAGTTCACCGACGGTCTCATAGCCGAAGGCCTTCTTCACCCGACCCGCCACGGCACTGCCAAGCACCTGACCCAGGCCATGGTCGAAATCGGCTGCCGTCATGCTCAGATTCTAGGGCAGGCCACCGACGCGGAGGCTCAGCCGGACGAGCCGGCCGCCACGTCATCTGCGGTGCGGGGGCCGATCCATGACGGCAACAATGACAGGGGCATGAGGGTTGCGCGCACTCGGTGAGAGGCAGGCAGCGGCTTCCTGAGCGCCCGAATGATGATTCGCGCGTCGTGGGCCCTGGCTTCGGGGAGCTCAGTGCCGGTCGGGGCGAACCAGGCGTGTTCCACCGCCCGGACCATCCGGGCAAGCGCCTGCCGTGCCTCGTCATCTGGCGCCATCGCCAGCGACAGTTCGCGTAGCACCTGACGGGGTGTTCGAGTAGTGGGCAACGGGATCGCGAGATCGGCGGCGGTCGCCAGAACCTCACGCCAGGCGCGAACCGCGGATTCGCCGGTCACCGCCGTGTTCCGAAGACGGAAGGCACGCACGGCGATCCGGGTGACCGCCGGCAGAAGAAGCACCAACAACAGGGTCAGCAGCACCGCTGTCGGGGCCCACCCGACACCTGTCGTCGTATCTGCGCCGGCTGACGGGGCCTCGCCCACGTCGAGGGGGGCGCGGCTCGGTCCCCGGTTCGGGGCCGCCGATGCCCCGGGGCTCGGCGCGATCGACGGGGCTGCGCTGGCACCGGGATTCGAGCCGGTGGCGGGGAGACTGTACGCTGCAGGGCTCCCTCGGGTGGGCGTGGGTTCGAAATTCAGCCAGCCGATGCCCTCGAAATACAACTGCGGCCACGCGTGCAGGTCTGCGCTGGACACCTCGTATCGCTGGACCAGTGGTGCCGGTTGCGTCACGACGGCGGAAACGGGTGTTCCCGGCTGGTAACCGACCGCGATACGGGTGGGAATCCCCAGTGAGCGCGCCATCACCGCCATCGCGGAGGCGAAGTGCACGCAGTAGCCGCTGCGCACCTTGAGGAACTGCGACAGGACCGCCATTCCGTCGCCGTCGTAGCCCTGCTTGACCGGCGCGTCCAGTGAGTAGGTGAAGGTGCTGCCGCGGAGATACTCCTGCAGCATCACTGCCTGCTCATAGTGGCTGCTTGCTCCTTCGGTCACGTCGTTCGCGGTCTCTCTGATGATTGCGGGCAGGTCGCCCGGAAGCTCCCGGTACTGCTGGTTATCGACCGGGTCACCGGCCGCGTTCAGCTGGTCGACGGTGGGTTCAGGCTGCACCGTGGTGGCCGCATAGCTGAGCCCTGGGCCGGTCGGCTGCTCACCGGAGACGCTGAGGTCTGACGGCTCCCAGAACCAGTCCGCCTGCGCGAGCCGCACCGAACTGCTCGGGTACGGCAGTGGGAGCCACCGGCTGACCAGATTCTCGATGGTGACATCGGTGACGATGTCGTCACCTCGAGGGGTCTGCTCCCCCAGGCCGGGTATCGGGCCGATGTTCAATACCGGGCGAGTGGGATCGGGGTCTCTCAGCGTGGGCGCCCAGTTATCACCTGTGAACCGGTCCAGGGTGATCACGCTGAGATACGGCGGCGCCTTGGCCGTCGTCGTATAGGTCAGCATCACCGCATCCGACGGTTTTCGCAGGCTTTTGCCGAGGCTGATGATGGGGTTGATGCCGCCGCCGAAGATTGTGGTGTTGCCCGCCAGCGGAACCGGCGGCGGCCTGTCGAAGCCGGGAAGCACGGCGCCCAACAGCATCGCCCCGACGAGTGCGGCCGCGGCGATCACCACAGTCTGGCGGCCGATGCCGATGGCCCCGGCGCCTGTGGGCCCCACCGTGGTGACGCGGGCTCGGTCGTCGGCGCCCGTTGCTCCGCGGCTCGTCCGGCGGCGTCGCGCACCCCCGTCAGAGTCTCGACGAAGCATGTCGGCCCGCAGCAGGATGAGGAATGACACCGCGGTGGCGATGAAAACGAAGCCGTCCACCCGCGACCCCTGCGTCACCGCCGGGATCGCGAGCACCACGACCAGCAGGATACCGGCGGCTGCCGGCGCGCGCACGCTGAAGACGACCAGATCGAACACCACTGCGATCAACCCGACGCCGGCGACCAGGATGAGCAGCAACCCCGGTTCGACGGCGGCTGGCATGGTCTGCCGATAGATCGATTTCACTCCTTCCTGGAACAGCGTTCCGAACGTGGTGACGGTGTCGCGCGTCGGCACGAAGAAGAAGGTGGAGGCCGGTACGAAGATCCACGTCATCACGAGCACATAGGTGGCCGGCGCGCTGAACGCGACGACCATGTCGGGCAACCGTGTGGCTCGCACCAACGCGGTCACGACAACGATGACCGCCGCAACCGCTGCCGCGACCAACCACCAGCGCCCGCCCACCAGCAGCGGCCCCAGCCCGGCTGCGGAAACCACCACACACAACCAGACCGCTCCCGTCACCGGCCACGAGGCCCGGCGCGCGGGCGGCAGCCGGCGCGCCGAGCGCACCGGGGGCAACCGGCGAGCCTCAGTGGACGACATGACTGCCCCGCGCGGTGACTTCCTGCCAGACGGTGGCGATGTCGTCCGTCTCGCTGACCGTGATATACCGCCAGCCGGCCCGGGTGAGCGTCTGTTCCACCCCCGGGGCCGACCGCATCACGAAGATGGTCGCCGGCCTCCCCAGAACGCCCAGCCGTGCCAGACGCGAAGCCTCGTCTTCGTCGATGCTGCCAAACACGGCGAAGACCGGACGCGAACCACCCGATGCCCGCATCACCTGCTCGAGTTCGTGCGCGTAGTCGCCGTGGGTGAGACCGCCCAGAAGGTTCATCGAGGCGAATTCGAGCAAGGCGTCGTGAGCAGATTGGGTCCCGCCGCGATCATTCGCGGCTGCGTCGAGCACGGTGGGGTCGGCGGTCGCCACCAGGCGCGCGCGGTAGCCCTCGCGTTGCGCATGCACGGCGATGGATGCGGCCAACCGCACAGACCATTCAAAACCTGCGGAGACGACTCTGCGGCTGCTTCGTCCACCGCTGCGCTCAAAATCGGGATGGCTGGACATCCGGTTGTCCAGAATCACCCAACACTGCGGATCGGACTGTTCCTCGTCCTGGCGCACCATCAGGTCGCCGTGCCGGGCTGTGGAACGCCAGTGCACCCGCCGCATCGGGTCGCCCGGCCGGTACTCGCGCGGCAGGGTGTCATCGGTGCCGCCGGCAAGAGAAAGCCTCGCCCGGTCGATCGCACCGTCGGAGCCGCCGAGGTTGGCCCCGTCACCAGACAGGTCCTCGACCCGTGGGATCACCGCCAACCTCTGCGCCCCCGGATAGCTGCGCTCCCACGTGACCAGGCCGAGCCCGTCGCCTGAGTGCACGATCAGCGGGCCCACCTCATGGATTCCTCGCTGCCGGGGTGTCACCGTGTAGCGGATCACTCCGCGAACCCGGCCGAGTCCACGACCCGAGGCCCGCGCGAGCGCCGGGAACGGGAGCGAGCCGCCCGACCACTCCCCCTCGTCGCCGTCCCGACACCGGCTGGCCGCAACGGGGCGCCGTGCCCGGTTCGTGACAGTGACCGTGACTTGAGTGGGATCACCGACAGCGACCACATCGGGGACGAAATTGCGCGCGACATCCAGTTCTGCCCGCCCGCGGCGCACCACCATCAGCGCGACCAGGGGAAGGCCGACCAGCAGACAGGCGACGGTGAGCAGATCGCGGTTGCCAAGAATCAGGGCGGCCAGAAAGAAGACGATGCCGGCCAGGGTCACCCCCCAGCCGCGCACGGTCAGACGCGGCCGATCAGTTGCGTGAGGGCCCCGGGGCCCGCGAGCGCCCATTCTCGACCTCAAGAACCTGCTGCGGCGACGGGAACCGGGGTGGCCAGAACGATCGACTCGACGATCTCGGCGACATTCGCCTCTCCGCGCCCATCACGGTTCAGCGCCCGAGCCACCGGGATCAGCCGGTGCCCGAGCACGGGCACGGCCAGGTGGTCGATGTCGTCGGGAAGAACGAACTCGCGCCCGTCCAGGGCAGCACGCGCCTTCGCGGCACGCACCAGCTGCAACGTGGCGCGGGGGCTCGCCCCCAGCCGGAGCCGGGGTTCGTGCCTGGTCGCCTGCACGAGGGCGACCGCGTACTGCATCACCACGTCGGCCACGAACACTGACTGCACCGCCGCCAACATCGCCTCCAACTGGCCGGCAGTGACCTCGGCCCGAAGAGACTCGAGAGGCTGTGCGTTGTCGCGGGACCTGAGCATCCGCAGTTCTGCCTGCTGGTCGGGGTAACCCATGGAGATGCGCGCCATGAACCTGTCGCGCTGGGCTTCGGGCAACGAGTATGTTCCCTCCATCTCGACCGGGTTCTGGGTCGCGATAACGGTGAACGGCGCGGTCAGGCGGTGGGTCACACCGTCGACGGTGACCTGCCCCTCCTCCATGCACTCGAGAAGGGCCGACTGTGTCTTCGGCGAGGCACGGTTGATCTCGTCGCCGATCACGATGTTGGCGAACACCGGGCCCGGTTTGAACTGGAACTCCTGCGCCGCCTGGTTGAAGATCGAGACGCCGGTGACGTCAGAGGGAAGCAGGTCGGGGGTGAACTGGATGCGGCTGACCGTGCAGTCGGCCGACCGTCCCAACGCTTTCGCGAGCATCGTCTTGCCGACCCCGGGAACGTCTTCGATCAGCAGGTGGCCACCGGCCAGGAACACCGTGAGCGCCATCTCGACTGCGTCGGGTTTGCCGTCGATCACCGATTGCACGTTATCGCGGATGCGCATGGCAGCCTCGTGAACCAGGTCCAGGCTCATCGGTTCACTGTGCGTGCTCGTCTCGAGCGGCTCGTCGTTGGCACCGCCCTCGGAGACGCGTTCCCCGGCGACGGTCCGAGAGTGAGTCGGCCACGCTTCGTTCATTCGTTGAACCAATACCTTACGTTCGAGTGCCCCTGCCCAACAGTCTGTCAGATGAGTGCCCCCGCGGGTATGTAAGCTCACATCCGTGACGAGGATTATCGCGGGATTCGCAGGTTCGCACCGATTGCAGGTGCCGACGAGCGGTACCCGACCGACAAGCGATCGGGTGCGCGAGGCGATCTTCTCCGCCATCGCTGCCCGGTCTTCGCTCACAGGAGCACGAGTGCTCGACCTGTATGCCGGATCGGGGGCGCTCGGGCTCGAGGCCGCCAGTCGCGGCGCCAGCCACGTGGTGCTCGTGGAGAAGAACCGGGCAGCCGCCCGTGTCGCGAAACGCAATGCAGACCTGGTGACCCGAGCCGCCGAGCATTCGGTTGCGGCAGACGCCCGCCCTGTGATCGTCGTGATTCCCCAGGCGGCGCAGACCTTTCTGGACGCGGGAGCAGAAGCGATGCCCCAGGCCTTCGACATGGTGTTCATCGACCCGCCCTACGAGGTGGACAACCAGGCGCTCGGGAAGAACCTTGAGGCACTCATGCCACTTTTGGCGCCGGAGGCCACTGTCGTGATCGAACGAAGTACACGCTCCGGTCGTCCTCAGGTTCCCTCAAACCTCGAGCTCGTGCGAGAGAAGTCCTACGGCGACACCACGCTGTTCTGGTTGGAACCCCGCGATCTCTGATCGGCCGACGTCGGCTGTTCAGCCGGCTCGGGGCTGGTCAGCCGGCGTGACCGTCCCAGCCGCGATAGGGATCCCAGCCGGCGGTGTCGGCGGCCACCCCGTCGACGGTGACCCTGGCCGTTGCGGGGGTCCCGGCCTGCCCCTCGGCTGGAGCGGTCACTCGCCCGATCACCCGGAACGGTTCGGGTATGCCGGCCGCATCGGGAAAGGTGGCGAGCAGAGCGTGATCTTCGCCGCCCGCGAGCGCAGCCAGCGGGCGGGGTCCCAGCGCGGCCTCGTCGAAGTCGATGCCCACGCCGCTGGCGGCGGCAATGCGTGCCGCGTCGAGGGCCAGGGCGTCTGAGACGTCGAGCATGGCCGTCGCGCCGGCCTCAGCGGCCAACCGCCCGGCCGCGATCGGTGGGGTCGGCGCCAATTGTGCCGTGATCTCGAGCGGATGCTCGTGCCGCAGTGTGGCAGCGGCCCGCGCATCCGCCTCTCCCTCGCCGTCCACTGCCCCCGCGAACAGCAGCGCGAGGCCCGCACCGGCACGGCCCAGCTCACCGGCGATCGCGACGACATCGCCGACGCGCGCGCCCGAACGGGTCACCGGGGCACGACCCTCCAGGTCGCCGAAGGCTGTGACCGCGATGGTGAGCGTCTGTGAGACCGACAGGTCGCCGCCGACCACCCCGCAGCCGGGCGCCATCCGGGCGCAGGCCTCTCGCAAACCGTCTGCAATGCCTTCCAGCGTTGACACGGGTGTGTCAGTCGGCGCGGCGATCGCGACCACCAGTGCCGTCGGTACGGCCCCCATCGCGGCGACGTCGGCAAGGTTGGATGCCGCCGCCTTCCAACCCAGGTCGTGTGGCGTCGACCAGGCCAGCCGAAAGTCTGGACCGTGGATCATCATGTCGGTGGTCACCACGAAGCGCCCGTCCGGCGCAGCGATCACCGCGGCGTCATCACCGGGGCCGAGCAGCGCTGCACGGGCCGCGGGCAGCCGCGGAAAGATGCGGGCCAGAACGGCGAGTTCCCCGACGGCACCGACGGTGTCCTCAACCCCACCGGTTTCGTCGACGCTGTAATTCTCGTCGACGCTGTAATTCTCGCCGGCGCTGTAACTTTCGTCGGCGCGGTAAGATTCCTCGGCGTTGCCGGTGTCGCCGACACCCCTGTCACGCCTGTGACCTGCCTGCGGTGAAGATGAAGCTCCCATACACAAACGGTAGCCTGAACTCGACATGACGCACCCCACTTCGCCGCGCACGCCTCGTCGCACGCCCCTTGTTCTTCTGCTGGTTGCCGCGACGGTCGCCCTCACCGGCTGCGCGCCGATCGTGCCGATGGATCCCGCCCCGGATGCGGTGAACCCCGAGTGCGCCGAGATGATCGTGCGCCTGCCGCAGCAGGTGGCGGATCTCGACATCCGCCAGACGAACGCGCAGGCGACCGGCGCGTGGGGCCAACCGGCGGCGGTACTGCTGCGCTGTGGTGTGCCGCCGATCGGGCCGACCACCCTTCCGTGCCTGAACATCAACGGGATCGACTGGATCGAAGACACCTCAGACGCGCCGATGCTCCGCTACCAGGCCTATGGCCGCATCCCGGCCACCGAAGTGGTCATCGACTCGTCGAAGATCTCCGGCACCACGGCACTGATCGACCTCGGCGCGGTGATCTCCCTGGTGCCGCAGACCCGTGAGTGCGTGGGCCCACAGGATCTCGCCCCCTCCCCGTCTCCCTCCGGTTAGCCGCCCACCCCGCTACCCAACCCGCAACTCGTCCCGCTACCCAACCCGCAACTCGTCCCGCAACACACGTCCCGCAACCCACGTCGCCGGTCCCACCTCCGGCCCTCCCGGCCCTCCCCGCACTCGGTCGCGTCAAAAACTCAGGATGACAGGGGCGCCGACGCGCACAGGCCATCGGCAGGGCTGTGCTCCTGAAGTTGTGCTCCGCGAAGGCGGGGTGATTGGCCGACGTCTGGGGCGGTCAGCGGCGGTCGGGGGCGGTCAGCGGCCGTCGAGGGCGGTCAGCGGCCGTCCAGGGCGAGCGCGATCAGCTCGTCGATCAGCGCCGGGTAGCTCATTCCGCTTTCTTGCCAGCATTTCGGGAACATGGAGATCGGGGTGAATCCCGGCATCGTGTTGATCTCGTTCAGCACGAATCCGTCGTCGCCGAGAAAGAAGTCGACCCGGGCGAGTCCGGCGCCGTCGATGGCGTTGAACGCCCGCACCGACAACTCCTGCAGCTCGGCCAGCAGCTCGCCGGTCAGGTCGGCCGGGCATTCGAGCTCCACCCCCGGTGCCGCGAGATATTTCGAGTCGAAGTCGTAGAAGTCGCGCCCCGTGAGCACGACCTCGCCGGCAACGGACGATGCCCGGGCATCGGCACCCGCGCGGCCGCCGAGCACCGCACACTCGATCTCGCGTCCGACGACCGCCGCCTCGATGAGCACCTTGTCGTCTTCGGCCAACGCCAGCGTCATCGCTGCATCGAGGTCGGCGAGCGACGCCACCTTGGAGACGCCCACGCTGGATCCGGCGCGCGCGGGCTTCACGAAAACGGGCAGACCCAGTTCGTCGAGTGCCGCGCGGGCCTTCTCGGGTGACGTGACCCAGTCGCGGGCAGAAAGCACGACCCACGGTGCCACGGCGATCCCCTCGGCCTTGAGAACCGTCTTGGTGAAGTGCTTGTCCATGCCCACCGCGGATGCCAGCACACCGGAACCCACGTAAGGCAGGTCGACCAGCTCGAGCATGCCCTGAATCGTGCCGTCCTCGCCGAACGGGCCGTGCAGGATCGGAAAGACCACGTCGACCTGCCCTAACGAGCGCACCTGTCCCTGGGCATCCGTCGCCGTCAACTCGTGGCCGAGTGCATCGACGGGCCACGCGACCCGAGTGCCGTTGTCGGGCACTTCGGGCATGTGATCGACGTCGAATGTGTAGTCGAGAACCTCCGCACCCATCAGGACATACGCGCCGTCCCGGGTCAGACCGACCGGGATCACATCGTAACGCTCCGGGTCAAGCGCGTGGAGCACTCCCGCCGCCGTGACGCAGCTGACCGAATGCTCGCTTGAGCGTCCCCCAAAAAGTAGTGCCACCGTGAGTCTGCGAGTCATCGATCATCCTTTCGCCCTGGGGTTCGTCGGGGTTCGTGGTCAGATGTGGGGCCAGTTCACGCGGGTCGAGAGTGCCGGCGAGCACCTGGCCAACCTGATGGGCGATCGGCATGGCCACACCTCTGGCGCGCGCCAGCGTCAGCACGGGCTCCACCGAAGACAGGCCCTCTGCGGTCTGTTCCATGCTGGCCATCACATCGGCCAGGGTGTAACCCTGCCCGAGTAGCCGGCCGGCCGTGTTGTTCCTCGACAGCGGTGACTGGCAGGTGGCGATCAGGTCGCCGAGCCCGGCCAGTCCAGACAGCGTGTCTGCCCGTCCCCCGTAGGCCACGGAGAACTCGGTCATCTCGACCAGTCCGCGGGTGATGATCGTCGCCTTCGTGTTCTCCCCGTGCCCCACTCCGTCGACGATGCCGATGGCCAAGGCGATCAAGTTCTTGAGCACCCCGCCGAACTCGGTGCCGATCACGTCAGTGTTGATGAACGAGCGAAAATACCGGTTGGTTGCGGTGACCGCGATCTTCTGCGCGGTCTCACTGCTGATCGATGAGATCACCGCCGCCGTCGGCTGCTCCCGGGCGATCTCCAAGGCGATGTTGGGGCCAGATGCAACGGCGATAAGTTCCGGGGCGACCTTCAGTCCGGTCTCGATCACCTCGCTCATGCGAAGGCCCGAGCCCTTCTCGATACCCTTCATCAGGCTGACAACGATTGCCCCGGGCTCCAGGTACCGGCCAATATCGACGAGGTTCTCCCGAACGCTCTGGCTGGGCAGCGAGATGAACACCTGGTCGGCGCCGCGAAGCGCCTGCGCCAGGTCGCTGGTCGCCTGCAGAGACCGCGGCAGGTTGATGCCAGGCAGGTAGGAGCTGTTGCGTTTGGCTTCGGAGATCTCCTTCGCCTGTTCGGGTCGTCTCGCCCACAGGGTGACCGGGGAGCCCCCGTCGGCGACGATCTTGGCGAAGGTTGTTCCCCAACTGCCCGCCCCCAGAACGGCGACGCGGCCGGTGCTGCGGTTCGCTGCAGGGGCTTTGGCTGCGGTGCGCCTATTCGGAGTCAAAGCGACCCGTCTCCTTCTGGTTGTGCTGGGTCGGGTTCCAGCGCAACTCGGGTGCGGGCTCTCCCCGAAGATCGACCAACTGTGCCGTGATCGCATCCATGATCCGCGTCGTCGCCTCATTCATGGTCGCCGAGTCCATGCTGCGGCCCTTGAAATCAGACAGGTCGACAGGGTCGCCGATCTTGATGGTCACGTGTTTGCGCGGAAAGAAGCTGATCTTCTTCGAGTACCGGGCCATGATCTGCTGTGTGCCCCAATGAGCGATCGGGATGACCGGAATGTCGTGCTGCAGAGCAAGCCTGGCTGCGCCCGTCTTCCCGCGCATCGGCCACATGTCGGGGTCGCGGGTGAGCGAGCCCTCGGGGTACACCACCACGCACTGGCCACGGTCGACCAACCGGATGGCCGCCTGCACCGGCTGGTTGTGACGTCCCGAGCCGGCGCGCACTACTGGGATCTGGCCTGTTTTGCTCAACAGCCAGCCCAACACGGGCACCTCGAACAACGACGCCTTCGTCATGAACCTGGGCGCCCGGCCCAACCGCCACGACACCAGACCGATCACCAGCGGGTCGATCTCGCTGTAATGGTTCGGAGTCAACACGTACGAGCCGGTCTTCGGCAGTTTCTGGCCGTCGATGATGGTGTAGCGGGCGATCACGTTCATGATCGGCAGGACGATGGCCGCGATGGGCCAGAAGAACGACGGTCTCGACTTTTCACTCACGCGGCTATTATCCCGCGAGATGGAAGTCTGCCCCGAGCGCCTCGAGTTTCATGATGAAGTTCTCGTATCCGCGACTGATGATTCCCACATTGCTGACGGTGGAGGTTCCCTCCGCCGTCAACGCCGCGATCAAGTGGCTGAACCCGCCCCGCAGGTCGGGAACGACGATGTCGGCCCCGTGCAGTTGCGAAGGGCCCGAGATCACGGCCGAGTGGTCGAAGTTGCGCCGCCCGAACCGGCAGGCGTGCCCGCCCAGGCATTCCTTGTGGATCTGGATCGTGGCACCCATCTCGATCAGCGCGTCGACGAAGCCGAATCGCTGCTCATACACGGTCTCGTGCACGATCGACACACCCTGTGCCTTGGTCAGCGCGACCACGAGCGGCTGCTGCCAATCGGTCATGAACCCGGGGTGCACATCCGTCTCGATCACCACCGGCTTGAGGTCGCCGCCCGGATGCCAGAACCGGATGCCGTCGTCGAGGATCTCGAACTGGCCGCCGACCTTGCGAAAGATGTTCAGGAAAGTCAGCATCTCGGCCTGCTTGGCACCGCCGACGACGATGTCGCCCTCGGTCGCCAGCGCTGCGACCGCCCAGCTGGCGGCTTCGTTGCGGTCGAACAACGCACGATGGGTGTACCCCTCGAGGCGGTCGACCCCTTCGATGCGGATCACCCGGTCGGTGTCGACGGTGATGATCGCGCCCATCTTTTGAAGGATGTTGATCAGGTCCATGATTTCGGGCTCGATCGCGGCGCCGGTGAGCTCTGTGATTCCCTTTGCCCGCACCGCGGTGAGCAGCACCTGCTCAGTGGCGCCCACGCTGGGGTACGGCAACGACACCTTGGCGCCGACCAGCCCGTCGGGTGCCGACATGCGGATTCCGCTCGGCAGCTTCTCGATCACCGCACCGAAATTGCGCAGTACATCCAGGTGGAAGTCGATCGGCCGGTCGCCGATGCGGCACCCTCCGAGGTCGGGAATGAACGCCTGGCCGAGCCGGTGCAACAGCGGGCCGCAGAACAGGATCGGGATGCGGCTGGATCCGGCGTGGGCGTCGATCGCGGCGAAGTGCGCACTCTCCACGTCGACCGGGTCGAGAATCAGTTCTCCGTCTTCGTCACCGGCGACCACGGTGACCCCGTGCACCTCGAGCAGCCCTTTGACGACCCGCACGTCGCTGATGTCGGGAACGTCCCGCAAGACGCTGGGAGACTCCCCCAGAAGTGCTGCCACCATCGCCTTGGTGACCAGGTTCTTGGCTCCGCGAACGTCGACGCGGCCACGCAACGGACGTCCACCGTTGATGACGATCTTGTCGTGGTGGAGCCCCACGAGCTCTCCTGAGGATTTTGAGTCGTGAAGGAGTGAATTCACCTATTTCACCGGCAATGTCTTGGGCCGCCAGCTTTCGCGACGGGATTCGAATTCTGTGATTCGCGCTTCGTCACGCAATGTCAGCCCGATGTCATCCAATCCTTCGAGCAGGCGCCACCTAGTGTAATCATCTATCCCGATAGAAATGGTGTACTCGCCGATACTCGCGGTGCGCTCCACCAGGTCGACGGTGATCTGCACGCCGGGGTCTTCGTCGATCATCTGCCAGATGTGTTCCACCTCGGCTTCGGTGATCTGCCCGGCCAATAGTCCCTGCTTGCCCGCGTTACTGCGGAAGATGTCGCCGAATCGGGGGCTCAGCACTGCCGTGAAGCCGAAATCACGCAGAGCCCAGACAGCGTGCTCCCGGGAGGAACCGGTGCCGAAGTCCGGCCCGGCGATCAGCACTCCGCCGTGGGCGAACTCTGGCTTGTTCAGCACGAACTCGGGGTCCTGCCGCCAGTTGGCGAACAAGGCGTCTTCGAATCCGGTTCGGGTCACGCGCTTCAGGAACACGGCGGGGATGATCTGGTCCGTGTCGACGTTGCTGCGCTTCATCGGAACGGCGGCGCCGGTCACACTGGTGATCTTCTGCATTATGTATTCCTCGTCTCGGTCGCTGCGGCGTCTTGTTCGATGTCCCACGGGCTCGAGAGCGTTCCACGGATAGCGGTGGCCGCCGCCACGAGCGGCGAGACCAGGTGGGTGCGGCCACCCTTGCCCTGGCGTCCCTCGAAGTTGCGGTTCGAGGTGGATGCGCAGCGCTCCCCCGGGGCCAGTTGGTCGGGGTTCATACCGAGGCACATGGAGCAGCCCGCGAAGCGCCACTCCGCGCCGAAGTCGGTGAAGATCTTGTCGATGCCCTCCGCCTCCGCCTCGATGCGCACTCGGGCTGATCCCGGAACCACCATGACCCGCAGGTTGTCGGCCTTCGTGTGCCCCTTGACGATCTCCGCCGCCGCACGCAGGTCTTCCACCCGTGAGTTGGTGCACGAACCGATGAACACGGTATCGACCCTGATCTGCTTCATCGGGGTGCCGGCCTCAAGATCCATGTAAACCAGTGCTCGCTCGGCAGCGCTGCGCTCGTTCGGGTCATCGATGGTGGATGGGTCGGGAACGACTTCGCTGAGCGGCACACCCTGGCCAGGGTTGGTGCCCCAGGTGACGAAGGGTTCGAGTTCATCCGCGTCGATGAAGACCTCGGCGTCAAAGACTGCGCCCTCGTCGGTGGGCAGGGTCTTCCAGTAGGCGAGGGCGTCGTCCCAATCCTGGCCGGCGGGGGCGTGGGCCCGGCCTTCGAGGTAACGGTAGGTGGTCTCGTCGGGCGCGATCATTCCTGCGCGGGCACCGGCTTCGATCGACATGTTGCAGATGGTCATCCGGCCCTCCATCGAGAGCGCTCGGATCGCGGAGCCGCGGTATTCGAGCACGTAACCCTGGCCGCCTCCGGTGCCGATCTTCGCGATCACCGCGAGGATGATGTCTTTCGCGGTCACACCGGGGCGCAGGGCGCCCTCGACGTTGATCGCCATCGTCTTGAACGGTTTCAACGGCAGGGTCTGAGTCGCCATCACGTGCTCGACCTCGCTCGTGCCGATGCCGATTGCGATGGCCCCGAACGCGCCGTGCGTGGACGTGTGTGAATCGCCGCAGACGACCGTCAAACCCGGCTGGGTGAGCCCCAGTTGCGGACCGATGATGTGCACGATGCCCTGCTCGATGTCACCGAGCGAGTGCAGGCGTACCCCGTACTCCGCGGTGTTGGCGCGCAGCGTGTCGATCTGCGTCCGGCTGACCGGGTCGGCGATCGGTTTGTGAATCTCCAGGGTCGGCGTGTTGTGATCTTCGGTGGCGATCGACAGGTCGGGCCGGCGCAGCGGCCGGTTCGCCAGTCGGAGCCCGTCGAACGCCTGCGGACTGGTCACCTCATGCAACAGGTGCAGGTCGATGTAGATCAGGTCTGGGGCGCCGTCGGAGCCCGGCACGACAACATGGTCGTCCCACACCTTCTGGGCCAACGTGCGTGGCGCCGTGGCTGTTTTCGCTGCTGTGTTCATCTGAGTTTTTTCCTTGAACTGTGTGAGTGGTCAGCCGATGACAGACACCGCGACGAGCCAGGCTGTTCAGGACAGGGGCTCGGCGCGGCAACTAAGAAGTGTGCGGCGGGGCATCACTTCAGAGTATCACCGCGGGCTGTGCCCGGCCGTGCGGGTGCGGCGCCGCGGTCGCCGCAGGCACGAATCGTGAAACGGAGCACCGGCGTACGGTAGTTCGCATGCCAATCGAATCGGTGACCGCGCCCTTTGCCTCCCTGAACAGCTACATCGCCGTGCCACGGGTTGAGGGCCTTGCCCTCTCCCCCGACGGCACACGAGTCGTGCTCACCGTGGCCACGCTGAACCGCGAGCGCAACGCGTATGAGCGTGCACTCTGGCAGGTCTCGGCCGACGGATCGGGCACTCCCGTCAGGCTGACCCGCTCGGCCAAAGGAGAATCCGGTGCTGGGTTCACCGGTTCGGGCGATGTGCTGTTCGTGTCGGCACGCCCCGATGCCACAGAGAAGAACGAAGACGGAGCCGCCCAGCTCTGGTTGTTGCCGGCTGCCGGCGGTGAAGCGCGGCCGATCACTCGCCTTGTCGGCGGGGTCACCCAGCTCGCCGCAACGGCGACCGAATCCGACACGATCGCGATCACGGCCGACCTCGTGCCGAGTGCGTCCGCGGGGCAGCGTTCCGAGGGGCAGCGTTCCGAGGGGCCGGGCCCTGAAGACTTAGAAACAGACGCAGCAATCCGCACGAAGCGCACCGACAAGAAGATCACTGCCATCCTGCACGAGAGTTACCCGGTGCGGTATTGGGATCACGACCTCGGGCCCGCCACCCCGCACCTGTTCGCTCTCGAGCTCTCGGCTCTGGAGGAGGCAGTGGCAGCTGCCCCGGAACTCACAGACGCTGACACGAACGCGACGACGCCGTATCCCGCCGAGCTTCCGCGCCCGAGAGACCTCACCCCCGGATCCGGCCGCTCGGGCGATTCCGCTGGGCAGGCACTGACTCCAGACGGACACACCCTGATCGCAGCGCTGCGGGCGCAGGAGAAGAATTTCGGCCGATCCATACTCGTGTCGGTCGACGTTGAAACGGGTGCACACACGACGCTGTTCGACGAAGAGAACACCGACTTCGAGAAACCGGCAGTCAGCCATAATGGGCTCAGCATCGCCTACCTGCGTTCGGCGTTCAGCACGCCCGATGGGCCAGCAGACCAGGAGGTCTGGGTCGCGGGAATCGACGGCGGTGACCCACGCCGGCTCGCAGACGGTTGGGACCGGTGGGCCACAGGGGTCGTCTTCGATGCCGATGACAGCGCGTTGATCGCGACCGCCGATCAGGATGGCCGTGGCCCGGTGTTTCGCATTCCGCTTGCCGGGGGCACCCCCGAGCAGCTCACAGACGACGAATTCACCTATACCGACGTCGCCGTCGATCGCGCAACCGGTGACTTGTGCGCATTGCGGTCCTCGTGGACGTCACCGCCGCATCCGGTCAGGATCCCGAGAACGGGCGCGATCACCCTGCTGGCGACTCCGGCACCGTTGCCGGCAGTACCCGGGTCGGTCACAGAGGTCGAGACGCGTGCCGGCGACGGCGCCCGGGTGCGCGGCTGGTTGTTGCTACCTGATGGAGCCTCAGCCGGGCATCCGGCGCCGATGTTGCTCTGGATCCACGGTGGCCCGTTGAACAGCTGGAACGCGTGGAGTTGGCGGTGGAACCCGCTGCTGGCCCTCGCCCGGGGATACGCGGTTCTGCTGCCCGACCCGGCACTCTCGACCGGGTATGGCCTTGATTTCATCGCCCGCGGCTGGAACGCCTGGGGTGACGCACCGTTCACCGACCTGATGGCGATCACGGATGCCGCCGAAAGTCGTTCCGACATCGATGCCGCCAGAACAGCGGCGATGGGTGGGTCATTCGGCGGGTACATGGCCAATTGGGTCGCCGGACACACCGACCGGTTTCGGGCGATCATCAGCCACGCCAGCCTGTGGGCGCTCGACCAGTTCGGGGGAACGACCGACAACTCGCACTACTGGCAGAGCATCTTCACACCGGAGGCTCTCGACACGAACTCACCGCATCACAGCGTGGCCGACATCGTCACGCCCATGCTCGTCATCCACGGCGACCGCGACTACCGGGTGCCGATCGGCGAGAGCCTGCGGCTGTGGTCGGAGCTCGCCGCGCACCATGGCTCCCCCGACGGCCGAATGGATCACAAGTTTCTCTACTTCCCCGATGAGAACCATTGGGTGCTGAAGCCGCAGCACGCGGTGCTCTGGTATGAAACTGTGTTCGCGTTCCTTGACCAGCACGTGCACGGGGCCGCGTGGAAGCGCCCTGAACTGCTCGGCTGATTCGCTTCGGGTGGGGCACGTGCAGAACCGAGGGACCAGTGGTGTGCGAAGAGTTGGACTACCCATGACCCGGTAGCGTCGAAACATGGATGCCTGCAGCAGACTCGTCACAATCGTTGAACGACTGGGCTCCGAGACCTCCGACCCGAAGCGGTTCTTGCTGCAACTCGGAACCGACGCTGCCGGCATTCGCCGGGGTCCCCTGGGTTTCGTCGATCTGGCCCGCGGCGGTAAGAACCGCCTGCCGGGCGGCGGGGTGCGCGCGTTGGTCGACGACGACACGAATGGCCAGATTCGGCACTTCGTCGGCATCGCCACATCTGTCGCGCGGATCGGACCGCGCCTCACCCGGTGGCTGTCGATCGTTGTCGGCAAAGACGCCCCGTCTACTCCCGATGGCCGGCTCACCGATCTGGCGGTGGCGTTCGCGCACCGGCTGCTGTCCGGGGATCTGCCCGTGCCTGAAGCGGCAGCCTGGGTTCGCCGGAACATCTGTGACTAGCCATGCGGTGGAGCGCGGCTGGGCATCCGCGTGGTGGGAAGCGGGTTCTCCGCTGTGGGACGTCGGCCGGTCAGACGGTTCGGGGCGTTGGACCGGTCACGAGATCGAGGCGCGCCGTGCGAGCACGCGCGAGCGGATCAGGCTCGCGACGGTGGCCACGACCATGGTTCCGACGATCACCAACAGCGAGGCGAGCGTTCCGATGTCGGGCACCTGCGTGAACGGCTGACCGCCATTGATGAACGGAACCTCGTTCTCGTGCAACGCATGCAACACCAACTTCACGCCGATGAAGGCAAGGATCACTCCGATGCCGTATTTCAGGTACACAAGGCGCTCGAGCAGGCCGCCGAGCATGAAGTAAAGCTGGCGCAGACCCATCAGCGCGAAGATGTTCGCGGTGAACACGATGAACGGACTCTGGGTGATACCGAAGATCGCCGGAATGGAGTCGAGCGCAAACAGCAGGTCGGTTGAACCGATTGCGAGAAATACGATCAGCATCGGCGTGAAGAACTTCTTGCCGTCGATCACGGTGCGAACCTTCGAGCCGTCGTAGTCGGGCGAGATCGCGATGTGCCTCCTGAGAAAGGTGATCAGCTTGTTGTCCGAGTCGGGGGCGCTCTCCTTGCCGAACGTCTGATGGATGGCCGTGAACAGCAGGAACGCGCCGAAGATGTAGAAGATCCAGCTGAAACTCGCGATCAGCTGGGCGCCGAGCAGGATGAAGATGCCGCGCAGAATAAGGGCGATGATGATGCCCACCATCAGCACCTCCTGCTGGTAGTTCCGCGGCACCGCGAAGCGGGCCATGATGATCACGAACACGAACAGGTTGTCGATGCTCAGGCTGTACTCGGTCAACCAGCCAGCGAGGAACTGGGTGGAGATCTCCGCATCACCGACGAGGAACAGACTGAGCGCAAACAGCAGGGCGAGCACGACGTAGAAGCTGACCCAGAGGCTGGACTCGCGCAGGCTCGGAACGTGCGGCCGTTTCCAGACAATCAGCAGGTCGGCGACGAGAATCACGGTGAGCACGACGAAACTCGTGATCTCGAACCAGATGGGTAATGCCAGATGCATTGTGGGGGTACTTTCCTTCGGGGCCGCCCGCGGGCGTGCGCAATTCCCGAAAGTCTCTCCCGCACCTGAAAAAATGTGCCCCCGTGCCCGGATC
This sequence comes from Homoserinimonas sp. OAct 916, assembly GCF_003260275.1. Lineage (GTDB taxonomy): Bacteria > Actinomycetota > Actinomycetes > Actinomycetales > Microbacteriaceae > OACT-916. The sequence goes on from NZ_QJHB01000008.1 coordinate 75,043, forward strand.
CGCATCGATGCAGATCGTCTTGACGACCACGGTGTGGTGGGATACTCCCCTTCGCTTCGGCAAGGCTACAGCACTGCGGCCCGATACAGTACTGAGGCCCAAGACAGGACTGAGATCGCCCACGGGACGGGTGTCGGCCGCAGGACTGTCTCCGGTTCCAACGCGGCGGAACCGCGCACCGGCGGGTTTCCCATCAGCGGCCGCAAGTTCTGGCTAGACTTGTAACGGCAATTACAGCGCGACGCGGGAGATCCTGCGCTCTGTCGCACGATCTTGGAGGAGACACCACCGTGAAGGTACCCGCGTTCATCATCGTGTTCGCTATTTTTTGTTTTGGCATCTGGATGATGGGTCATGCCTTCGAGGTCGAGGCCTTCCAGGCCGAGTACTTCCTGGGTGGCATCCTCGTGGTGTCACTGGCGATCGGGATCCCGGCGCACATCTTGGGCCGCACCGAATAGTTCCGGAGGCGCAGGCTTCCACGACCGGCTGGGTTTGGCACGACGCGGCTGTGCTCCCGCGCACGCTGGCTCGTACACTCTGTCAGCCACGGTCGAGCCGGCACAGCTCCGCGCCCGGCGCATCGAACAGCACCAGCTGACCGTCGGCGAATCCCGCGTAGGCCGCGGTCGATACCCACTCCGGCACGGGTGCGCCATCGCAGCCAATGTCTGTCATCCCGCCGACCGTGGCCAGGAACCGGCCATTGTCGAGAGCCGTCCAACGCGTGAGCGTGCCGTTGCATCCGTCGGATGCTCGTGCATTCTGGTCTGCGCTGAATGTCACGTGTGGGTCTGTCGAATACTCCCCCACCGGCTTCCACGTTCCGAGTAGCGTGTCGATCGTTGCCGGGGTGAACCCATCAGGGAGAGGCTGCGGTTGGAGGAGAGCCTGACGTGTCTGTTCGGTGACGATGGGTGGCTTCGCGTATTCATCCGCGAGGGTGGCGGACGGTTGCGGTGCACCGTCGATCGTGAGGGTCGCCACGGTGTGACCGGCGAAATCGAGCAACTGCCAACCGCCGGTATCGGCGCGAAACTCGGTTGCGTCATCCAACCAGGTAGCGGCAGGAGGCCGGATTGCGCCCGCCCCGCAGCCCATCGAGTAGCCGGTGGGTTCTGTAATGATCTGGGCGTCTGCAGCGGCCCATGCGTAGTCAATGCCTCCGCACGGGCGCCAGAGGATCATCACGTCGGCATCGATGCGCAGCCAGGTGTCTGCGGTCTCGCCGGCCGCACCCGTGACTCGCCAGAGGTTGACGAGGCCGAGCGCTACCGATTCGTCGCCCGGCGCGGCAGACACCGTGTTCGAGCCGGGGTCGACCGGTGTGCTGCCGGTGCATCCGGAGAGTGTGCCGGTGGCGAGAACCAGCGATATGCCGAACAGAACCACACCGGTGAACCTCATGGCTGAAGACTACTGTTCAGGGGCGTGTGAGCCGACGGAAAAAAGTCCGGCACCTGAACATTTCCAGATGCCGGACTGATGTGACCCCAACCGGATTTGAACCGGTGCTGCCGCCGTGAGAGGGCGGTGTCCTAGGCCGCTAAACGATGGGGCCGTTTGCGCAACTCATCGAGTATGCCACACCGAACGCGATGACACCAAACGCTGGGTCTCGCTGACACCACACACAGTTGCGGACGCGCGGAAATGAGGGTTAGCTCGCTATATGCGACTGACAAAACTTGAGCATTCGGCACTGGTCCTGGACGACTCCGGCAAGAAACTGATCATCGACCCCGGATCCTTCACGACCCCGATCACCGAGTCTGCCGGCACCATCGCTGTGGTCATCACCCACGAGCATGCCGACCACTGGACTCCCGAGCAACTCCGCCGCATCCTGGACAAGAACCCAGGCGCCGTCGTCTACGGACCCGCCGGGGTGGCTCAGGCCGCCCACGACTTTCCCGTGACAACAGTGGCGGCCGGCGACGCGGTGACGATCGGCCCGTTCGAGCTCCGATTCTTCGGCGGCAAGCACGCGGTGATCCACCCGTCCATGCCCGTGGTCGACAACGTCGGGGTTCTGGTCAACGGCGAGCTCTACTACGCCGGCGACTCCTTCACCGTGCCGGAAGGGGTCGAGGTGGACGCACTGGCGGTTCCGTCGGGCGCGCCCTGGCTGAAGATCAGCGAGGTGATGGACTACGTCGCCGAAGTGCGGCCCAGGCGCGCCTTCGCGGTGCATGAAATGCTGCTTTCCACCGCGGGCAAGACGCTCTCCAATGCGCGCATTCGCGAGGTGCTGGAACGAAGTGGCGGAGAGTTCCTCGACCTGCAGCCGAACGACACGGTCGACCTGTAGTCACGCCGGGCCGGACGCACCCGGAACCGGATACCGGGATGTACCCGGGCGAGGCAACGAGTGTTACGAGCTTCGACCGGTGAAGTGTGGCGGGCGCTTGGCCTGGAACGCAGCGAAACCCTCCGCATAGTCGGGGGTGCTCGCCAGGTCGGCCTGGGCCACGTTCTCGCCGTGAATGCTCTGCCAGAGCCCGATTCGCTGGTCGCGCAGCTGGGCCACGAGCTTGCGGCTCTCGAGGAACGACTGGGTCGCACCCGCCGCCACCTGTCGCACGCGGCCCCGAGTGAACTCCAACAGGTCGTCGGCGGGCACCGCCCGGCTGAACAGGCCGGATGACACGGCCTCGGTTCCGCTGATCAGGTCGCCCGTGTAGATCAGGTCGAGTGCCCGGTGGGCTCCCAGCCGCTCGACGAACAATGAGTGGCCGCCCGAATCGAGCACAGCACCCAGTTTGGCGAACGGCGATCCGATCTTCGCGGTGTCGGCGAGATACACCACATCGGTGGCGATCAGCAGGCCGAGCCCCACCCCCAGGCAGGCGCCCTGGGCCGCGGCGAACGTCGGCGCGGGGAACGCGGCCATCCGCTTCATCGCTGGCATGACGGCGTTCTCGAGAAAGCCGCGCACGTCATTAGTGGCGGGGTCGATCTGGGAGATGTTGCGTCCGGCGCAGAAGGCGCGACCCTCGCCGCGCAGCAGGAGCGCCCGCACGCCGGCCTGCTCGGCCTCGTCGTACGCCTCGCCCAACTGGCGCAAACCGTCGTCGTCAATCGAATTCAACCGGTCGGGTGCATTCAGGGTGACCTCGGCGACATCCGCCTCGATGCTGAGTTCGATCATGGACGCGTCTCCTCCTGATGGTGTGCTCTAGGCATCGTAGTCGACGGTCACCGCGTCGGACACCGGATGCGACTGGCAGGTGAGGATGTACCCGGCTTCGACCTCGTCCGGTTCGAGCGCCCAGTTCTCGTCCATCGTCACCTCACCGTCGATGAGTTTGGCGCGGCAGGTTCCGCAGACCCCGCCTGCACAGGCGAACGGCACGTCGGGGCGCACCCGGAGCGCCGCGTTCAAGACGGTCTCCCTGGCGTTCACGGGGGTGGTCACCAACGCCGTGCGCCCATCGAGGGTGAAGGTGATCCTCTGGTTGGCGCCACCCGGATCTTCGACGACGCGGCGGCCGCGAGATCCCTCCACGGTGCCCGGATGACCGGTGGTGAACAGTTCGAAGTTGATCTCGGTCTGTGGCACCCCGGCTGCCTTCAGGGTGTCGCGGCACAACTGCACCAACTCGAACGGCCCGCACAGGAACCATTCGTCGACCTGGCTGGGGCGGATCAGTTCGGTCAGCAGGATCTGCAATTTTTCGTGATCGAGGCGACCGGAGAACACCGCAGCGCTCCGTGCTTCCCGAGAGAGCACGTGGTTCAACGAGAACCGTGCCGGGTAGCGGTCTTTCAGGTCGGCGAGTTCCTCGAGAAACATCACGTCCTGCGCCGTGCGGTTGGCGTAGACGAGGGTGAACCGGGAGCCGGGAGATTTTGCCAGAACGCTTCGTGCGAGCGCCATGATCGGCGTGATGCCGGAGCCGGCGGCGATCGCCACGTAGTGCTTCTGGTCGGCCAGATCGATGGTGGTGGTGAACGTGCCCTGCGGGATCATCACGTTCATCTGCATGCCGGCGGTCAGGGATTCCAGGGCCCAGGTGGAGAAGAGGCCTCCGAAATCCTTCTTGATGGCGATCCGCAGCTCCCCCGCCGTCTGCGCCGAACAGATGGAGTAGCTGCGCCGCAGCTCTTCTTCCTCGATCGTCGTGCGCAACGCCACGTACTGCCCGGGCAGGTAGCTGAAATCTTCGGCGAGCTCGTCGGGGATCTCGAAGACCACCTCGATCGCATCCTCGGTCAGTCGATTCACCCCGGTCACGGTCAGCGGGTGGAACAGCGCCCGGCGCCGGGCTGGCAACGTCGTGGTTGTCATCACTAGAGCACCTTGAAGTAGTCGAACGGTTCGTGGCAGGACTGGCACTGGTAGAGCGCCTTGCACGAGGTGGATCCGAACCGAGCGAGCTCGCGGGTGTTCAGTGAGTTGCACTGGGGGCACTTCACCGCCAGTTGCAGGTGCACCTTGCCGGCGGCCGCGTGGCCGGTCGGCGGGGCGATTCCGTACTCGGTGAGCTTGTCTTTGCCGGCGCGGCACATCCAGTCGGTGGTCCAGGCCGGAGACAGCACGAAATCGACGCGGGAGTGCGGATGGCCGGCATCCGCGAGCGCTGCCATCACGTCGGTGGCGATCGTGTCCATGGCCGGGCAGCCGGAATAGGTCGGCGTGACCACCACGACCGCGGTCTCGACCGCACCGTCCTGGCTGTCGGCGACCTCGACTCGCGCATCGCGCAGAATGCCGAGGTCTTCGATCGTGAGCACCGGCAGTTCCGGATCGCAGACGGTCGCCGCGATATCCCAGATCGCGGCTGCCCTCGCATCGCTGGGGCGCGGCCGGGCCTCCCGCTCAATATTGCTCGTGTCAGTAGTGTTCTTGTCAGTATTGTTCGTGGTCGTCGAGGCGGTCATCATCGTCACCAGCTTGCCCCCGGATGCTGCCGGGCGAGCACCTGCATCTCGGCCAGGAGCGGCCCCAGGTACTCCGAGTGCACCCCGCGCCTGCCCCCGCCGCGGGCAATGAAGGTTGCCGGGGCTGTGAGCTCTGCGCGTTCGAGAACCTCGGCCGTGCGGGAGTCGAACCGGGCACGGAGGGTCGACGGCACCACTGCGATGCCCGACAGCTCTGACTTCAGTTTTCCATCTTTGGTGACGGCGTGGTCGTGAAAGAGCTCGTCGACGTAGGGCCACAGGTCGATCAGGGCCGTGGCCATCCGTGCGTGCGACTGGTCGGTGCCGATGCCGAGCCTGAGCGTCCACTGTACCGCGTGATCACGGTGGTAGTCGACCTCCTTGACCGCCTTTGCTGCAATCGCCTGGATCATCGGGTCGGTCGATTTAACGAGCTCGGAGTACAGCTCGAACTGGTAGCTGGAGAAGATCAGCTGCCTGACAATGGTGTGGGCGAAATCACCATTGGGCTGCTCGACCAGGTGCACGCTGCGAAACTCCGGCTCGTCCCGAAAATAGGCGAGGTCGTCTTCGCTCTTGTCCCAGGCACGGCCGGCATAGCTGAGCAGCTGGCGGGCATGACCCAACAGGTCGAGGGCAATGTTCGCGAGCGCCACATCCTCCTCGAGCTCAGGTGCCCGAGAGATCCACTGACCCAACTGCTGGGCGAGGATCAGCGCATCATCGCCGAGGCCGAGCGCGTACTCGGCCACCGCTGTGGACGGCACTGCGGTCTGCCCGGTCGACGAGTTGGCTACTGCCTGGTTCTCGACCTGGTCGGTCACAGGTTTGTGGGTGACAGCCTTGTCGGTGACGGGCTTGTCGGTCACACTCACAGGTGCTTCACCCCCTCCGACTTGGTGTAGTAGGAGGCATGTCGGTACTCCTTGCCCTGCGCGGATTCGAAATAGGCGCCCTTGGCGTCGGGATCGCTGGCGGTCACCTCGGCCGACGGCACCACCCACACCGAGACGCCTTCCATGCGCCGGGTGTACAGATCGCGGGCATTGCGCACGGCCATCGTGGCGTCGGGGGCGTGCAACGAACCGGCGTGCACGTGTGAGAGTCCACGCGCAGAACGGATGAACACCTCCCACAGCGGCCAGGTCTCGTGCCCGGCAGCCTCGGTGGCCCGGTTCTCGAACTTGCTGTTCTCCGCCTTCGCCATCAGGCTGCCGCTCCTTCGACTGCGCGCCCCGCCGTCTTGCGGGCGTATGCGGCGGCAGCTTCCCGCACCCAGGCGCCGTCGTTGTGGGCGTCTCGGCGGCGTTGCAGCCTTTGCGCGTTGCACGGGCCGCGGCCGGCCAGAACTTCCGCAAATTCGTCCCAGTCGAGCTCGCCGAAATCGTAGTGCCCGCGCTCCTCATTCCATGCGAGTTCGGGGTCGGGGAAGGTGATGCCGAGAACCTCTGCCTGCGGCACGAGCATGTCGACGAAACGCTGCCGGAGCTCGTCATTGCTGAACCGCTTGATGTTCCACGCCATCGACTGTGCCGAGTTGGTCGATTCCGCATCGGGCGGCCCGAACATCATCAGGCTCGGGGCGAACCAACGGTTCACCGCATCCTGCGCCATTTCCTGCTGTGCTTGGGTGCCCTGCATCAGCTCGAGCAGAATCTCGAAACCTTGTCGCTGGTGAAACGACTCCTCCTTGCAGATGCGCACCATGGCGCGGGCGTAGGGGCCGAAGGATGCCCGACACAGCGGCACCTGATTGACGATCGCGGCGCCGTCGACCAGCCAACCGATGGCGCCCATATCGGCCCAGGTGGGGGCTGGATAGTTGAAGATGGACGAGTAGCGGGCCTTGCCCTGGATGAGCTGATCGTTCAGCACGTCCCGGCCGGTACCGAGCGTCTCGGTCGCGGAGTAGAGGTAGAGCCCGTGCCCGGCTTCATCCTGCACCTTGGCCATCAGGATCGCTTTGCGTTTGAGGCTCGGTGCGCGGGTGATCCAGTTGGCCTCCGGCTGCATGCCGATGATTTCGGAATGGGCGTGCTGCGACATCTGGCGCACCAGGGTTCTGCGGTAGGCCGACGGCATCCAGTCACGCGGTTCGATTCGCTTGTCGTCTGCGATGACGCTCTCGAACAGTGCTCGTTCCTCGTCGGTGCCCTCACCGGCATCCGTGACTGCTGACACCGCGTGGGGGGTGCGTGGTTCACTCACCGTCATGACAACCTCGTCTCACTGGTCCTACCGCCGGGATTGGGGTAGAGCCCCGCGGCACTCTAATTACCGACCGCTCGTTCAGTATAGTTTGCAAGTCTAGTCACCGTGGGATGCCCGAGCAATCATTCCGGGACCGGCGGCGATGGGCACACTGACGCCTTCGCACCTACTATGGGATTACCGATTGACCATTCGGTCGGTAATCGATCGAGGTGACGCACGTGACGAGCAAGCCTGTTGCCGCGCCGGGTTGGACGGGGCCCACCCTGGCCACCGATTCCGCAGCGGCAGCCGTGCGCATGTTCGAGAACGATCGGGCATCGGCGGCACTGGGGATGCATGTCATCACGCTCACCCCCGGCCACGCAGTGATCACCATGCGAGTGCGCAACGACATGCTGAACGGGTTTGCGATCGCGCACGGCGGCTTCATCTTCGCGTTGGCCGACACGGCATTCGCCGCGGCCTGCAACGAGGACGAACGGGTGACGGTCGCTTCGGGCGCCGAGATCTCGTACCTACGCCCCGCGCGGGAGGGCCAGTTGCTCACCGCAACCGCGCACCGCCGCCACCTGTCAGGGCGCAACGGTATCTACGACGTGCAGGTGACGAACGAAGACGAGGTGATCGCGGAGTTCCGTGGGCGCAGCAGGATCACGTCGATGTCTGCTCCAACAGCTGTGTCGCCCGAAGAGAAAGTGTCACCCCAAGAAGAAGTGTCACCCAAAGAAGAAGTGTCGCCTCCCGACGAAGGAGCCTGATCATGTCGCCGACCTCCACCACCCGCCTGGGCCCTGCCCCCAACCCCGATTCGCTCGACGTCGAAGAGCGGATGAGCCGGGACGAACTGGAGAACCTCCAGTTGACCCGCTTGAAGCAGACCCTCCACTACGCCTACGAAAAGGTCGCGCTGTATCGGCAGAAGTTCGATGACGCCGGGGTGCGTCCCGATGATCTGGTCACACTGGAAGACCTCGCCAAGTTTCCGTTCACGACCAAAGAAGACCTGCGCGTCACCTACCCATACGGGATGTTCGCGGTGCCGATGAACGAGGTGGTCCGCATCCACGCCTCGTCGGGCACCACCGGGCGGGCCACGGTTGTCGGCTACACCAGACAGGATCTCGAAACCTGGGCCGGCCTCATCGCCCGAAGCCTGCGTGCCGGCGGGGTGCGTCCGGGCCACGTGGTGCAGAACTCCTACGGTTACGGGTTGTTCACCGGCGGCCTCGGCCTGCACGGCGGTGCGGAGAGACTCGGCTGCACCGTGATCCCGATGTCGGGCGGACAGACGCCGAAACAGGTGCAGCTGATCGTCGATCTGAAACCGGATGCCATCTTCTGCACCCCCAGCTATCTGTTGACGATCGCCGACGAGATGATCGCCCAGGGCATCGACCGGGGGTCGACCTCGTTGAAGTTCGCGGTTCTGGGCGCAGAGCCCTGGACGGCAGAGATGCGTGGGGAGTTGGAGGAGCGGCTCGACATCGATGCCACCGACATCTACGGACTGAGCGAGGTGATGGGGCCAGGGGTCGCCAACGAGTGCGTCGAGTCGAAGGACGGGCCGCACATCTGGGAAGACCATTTCAGACCGGAGATCGTTGACCCAGACACTGGCCAGGTGCGTGCCGACGGCGAGCACGGCGAACTGGTCTTCACATCGCTGACCAAGCAGGCCCTCCCTGTCATTCGGTATCGCACCCACGACCTGGCGGCGTTGCTTCCGGGAACCGCCCGGCCCGCAATGCGTCGGATGGAACGGATCTCCGGCCGCACCGACGACATGATCATTCTGCGCGGGGTGAACCTGTTCCCGACCCAGATCGAGGAACTGGCCCTGCACATTCCGCAACTGTCCCCGCATTTCATCCTGGAGCTGACCCGACCGGCCAGGCTCGATGTGTTGACGGTGCGTGTCGAGCCACGGGAGGGGCTTGAAGCTGTTGCCGCCGACCTTGCCGCGCTCGAGTTGTCGTCATCGATCAAGCGGCACATCGGCGCTACCGTGAGGGTCGAGCTTGCGGCCGTGGGCAGTCTGGAGCGCAGCAGCGGCAAGCTGAAGCGCGTCTACGACCACAGGTGAGCCGCGCCACGCGCACGCCAGTGCGAGCACCACGTTTGCAGCCAGCACCAGGCTTTTCAGCCAGCACCCCGTTTCTTAGCCAGCACCACATTTCTTAGCCAGCACCACGACTTGAGAAAGGACGAACGGCTCGCCGCCAACGAATCATGACCCCCACCCGGATTGAAACCACCCAGGACAACACGGTCGCTCCGGCCACCGCTGACGCACCAGCCGCTCGACGCGGTCGGCCCGGCTACGACCAGCGTGCCGTGCTACAGGTCGCGGTCACGGCGTTCAACACCCATGGCTACGAGGCCACGTCGATGGGAATGCTCGCCGACGCGTTAGGCATCAGCAAGTCGGCGATCTACCACCACGTCGCCAGCAAGGGAGACCTGCTCCGGCTCGCGCTCGATGAGGCCCTGGGCGGCCTGGAGGGCGTACTCGCCGAACCGGGCGCGACGACCGGGCCGGTGGACGCCCGCCTCGAACACGTCATCCGCGGCGCCGTACATGTGCTGGTGGAGCGGCTGCCGTTTGTCACGCTGCTGCTGCGGGTGCGCGGCAACACCGAAGTGGAGCGGGATGCCCTCACCCGCCGCCGCGACTTCGACCACCGGGTGGCACTTCTCGTCGACGCCGCCCGAGACGAGGGCAGCCTGCGCCAGGACGTCGATGCGCGCGTGGTCACCCGGCTGCTGTTCGGCATGGTCAACTCCATCGTCGAGTGGTACCGGCCCGATGGCCCCGAACCCGCGCAAAAACTGGCCGACGACATCGTCACGGTCGCCTTCGACGGCCTGCACAGTCGCTGAACCACGCTCTCGGGCATGCGCCGACCAGCGCTCTCCCTCACGGCGCGCCACTTGGAACGCATCGCCCCGGTTCAACCGGGCGCCTAGTGTTCCAACTGGAGCGACCTGTGAAAATGGGCGGTCAGAGGCTCGAGTGTGATGGCTCTTGGAGGGCCGGCACCCCGGTCGCGCTTGAGATACGCATACGGGAAGCTCGAACCGATCAGCTGCCAACCGTCGGCCACCAATCGCCTCACCGTTTTCGGCGAGATCGTCACCCGACGATGCTCCCACTGTGTGTTCGAATGGATGACGCGGTGATGGGTGGCGCCGAACTCCACGCGTGCCAGCCGTACTGTCCGGCCAGCGCCAACTCCTGCATCTCGTCGAAACTCGTGGTTGGCCCGATGGTGCGCTCATTCGGGTCGTGTGCTGCCGGCACGGCAGCCGGCGGCGCGAAGCGCTTCTGGGCCGCCTGCTTGGTCATGCCGAGCGTCGCCCCGATACTCTGCCAGGTGGCTCCCGCTGCGCGCGCCGATCCGACGGTCGTGTGCAGTCTCGCTGACCTCTGGTCGAAAGCCACGGCCGATGATGCGTGCAGCCACACGCCTCAGGACGGGCAGAAAGTGCGTCACCGGGTATTGTCAAACCCTATACAGGCGCATAAAATACTATACATGCGTGCAGTACCCTTCATTCGTAACCCTGACCTGACCACGCGCGCGCGCCTGCGCAACTCCGCCATCGAAGAGTTCGCCCTCCGCGGGTTCGACGCTTCGGTTCGCGAGATCGCGGCGCACGCCGGGGTGAGCGCAGGGCTCATCACGCACCATTTCGGTTCCAAGCAGAAGTTGCGCCAGGAGTGCGACGCCGAGGTGCTCAGCCAGTACGGCACCCTCAAGAGCGACGGCATCGCCATGTCTCCGACCCAGACGATGGCCATGATGGCCGAGCTCGACGACTATGCGCCGATGCTCGTCTACATCTTGCGCAGCGTGCGGGAGGGGGGCCCGGCAGGGGTCACGTTTCTCGAGAACATGATCGATGAGGCGGTCAGGTTCTCCGAAGAAGGAGTATCGGCCGGCATTGTGCGGCCCAGCCGAGACCCGTTGGCCCGCGCCCGCTATCTGGTCACCTCGAGTCTCGGCGGGTTACTCCTCCAGCTCTCACTTCAGCCCCAGCTCGACCTCGCCGACGTTGGACCGACTGTGCGCCGGCTCGTCGAAGAGATCACTCTGCCCACGCTCGAGTTGTACACAGAAGGCGTCCTCGCAGACCGCCGGTACCTCGACGAATACCTTCTCCAACTCGGTGAGCCTCCCGGGGGCACGGCCACGTTCACCGCATCCACCCCACAATTTCCGGAGAGCACCCCATGACCACTACATTCGCCGTCGACGTTCGCGGACTCACCAAGAGATTCGGTACCACACGGGCCCTCGATGGGCTCAACCTGCAGGTCGAAGCCGGAACCGTCGCCGGCTTTTTGGGCCCGAACGGATCCGGCAAATCCACGACAATCCGCATCCTGCTGGGCCTGCTGCGGGCCGATGGTGGCGAGGCCACGCTGCTGGGCGGGGACCCCTGGCGGGATGCGGTTCAACTGCACCGCCGCATTGCCTATGTCGCCGGCGACGTGACGCTCTGGCCGAACCTCACCGGCGGCCAGACCATCGACATCCTCGGTTCGCTGCGCGGCGACCTCGACCGCGACCGGGTGGATGACTTTCTCGCCCGGTTCGACCTCGACCCGACCAAGAAGGCACGCAGTTATTCAAAGGGCAACCGTCAGAAGGTGGCACTCGTGGCCGCGTTCGCGAGCCGTGCCGAGCTGCTCTTTCTCGACGAACCCACGAATGGGCTCGACCCGTTGATGGAAGGGGTGTTCACCGAGTGCGTCGCCGAGGCGCGAGCCGAGGGGCGTTCAGTGCTGCTGTCGAGTCACATCTTCGCCGAGGTGGAGAAGCTGTGCGACACCGTGACGATCATCCGCGACGGCCGCACCGTCGAATCGGGCACCCTGAAGGACTTGCGTCACCTGAAGCGGTCGACGGTGACCGTGACCCTGGACAGTGATCCCGCGGCACTTGAGGCGATCGACGGAGTGCACGACCTTATCGCCGACGGTGGGCACACGAGTTTCACCGTGGACAGCGTGGCGCTACCTCGGGTTCTCACGGCGCTGGCGGCACTCGGGCCGCGCGACCTCGTCTCGACGCCGCCGTCGCTCGAAGAACTGTTCCTTCGCCATTACGGGGTGCACGCCGCCGCCGATGATCACGAGGTGGCACGGCCATGAGTACACGGGTCGCGGCGCGGTCCGCCGCTCCCGACGCCGCCCTGCCTCGAGCGGGCGTGCTGGCAGATGCCGCGCTCGGGGTCGGCATCCTCATGCGTTTCATCCTTCGCCGCAACTGGCTGCGAATGCTGATCTGGCTGATTGTTCTGGCGGGCATGGTCGTCTTGGTGATCGATTCACAACGATCACTCTTTCCCACCCAGGCCGACAGGGACGCCTATGCCAAGGTCGCGAACACTCCCGCCATCGCGGCACTGACCGGGTTGCCGTACGCGGCCGGAACACTCGGTGGCATCCTCAACATCAAGCTCTGGATGACCGTGGCGATCGGCCTCTCCTTCGCCGTGATCTTCATGGTCAACCGCAACGGACGTGCCGAGGAGGAGAGCGGGCGCACCGAGTTGCTTCGTTCCGGGGTGCTCGGCAAGAACGCCTACTCGCTGGCCAACTGGCTGGTGTTCTCCGCGTTCGCTGTCGTGGTCGGTCTGGCCTGCAGCGCCGCGGCCATCTCGCAGGGTCTTCCGGCCGACGGTGCGTTCGTGATGGGGGGCTCCTTCGCCGGGGTCGGATTTGTTTTCGTGGGCGTGGCTGCGATCGCCGGACAACTGGCGCGCACCAGCCGGGGTGCCAACGCACTGGCTTCGACCGTGCTGGCTGTCAGCTACCTGATCCGGGCCGTGGCCGATGTGAATGCCACCGACGACAGGGCGAGTTGGCTGACCTGGCTCTCCCCCATCGGTTGGGGGCAGCAGACGCGATCCTACGGGGAGAACCTGTGGTGGCCGCTGCTTCTCTGTCTGGCCGGCGGAACCCTCCTGTGCGGTATTGCCCTCGCCCTCGAGCGTCGACGGGACCTCGGCGCGGGGCTGCTGCCCGACCGGGTCGGCCCGCGCACGGCATCCGCCCTTGTTCGCACGCAGGTCGGGCTGAGCCTGCGGCTGCAACGAGGTTCGCTGATCGGCTGGACCGTGGGCATCATCGTCGGCGGCCTGTTCTTCGGCGGCGTGGCCAAAGCCATGGTTGACCTGCTCAAACCGGACAACCCGATCACCCAGGCCTTCGTCGGCGGTTCGACGAATGTGCTGGATGGCCTGCTCGGCTTCTTTCTGATGGCGAACGCGCTGCTCGTCGCGGCTTTCGTGTTGCAGAGCACCGACTCGATTCGGGCCGAGGAGGCAGCAGGGCGTACCGAGATCCAGTGGTCGTCGGCGATCTCGCGCGTGCGGTGGGCTGCTGCCCGCATGGTCGTCCCCGCAGTGGCCTCCCTCGGGCTGCTCGCGCTCAGTGGCGCCTGCGTCGGCCTCGCCTACGGCGCTGCAGTGGATGACCCGAGCCAGTCGGGCCGGTTCGCCCTGGCATCCCTGGCCTATTGGCCCACCGCTCTGCTGATGGTCGGGCTGGTGGTGTTCTGCGCCGCGGTGATCCCTCGCGCCGCCGCAGCCGTCACATGGGGCATCTACGGGGTCGTCGTGATCCTGTCGATGTTCGGCGACCTTTTCGGGCTGCCCGACTGGGTCACGAAGAACACACCCTTCACCGCAGTTCCGCGCTTGGACGAGACGTTCACGATACTGCCGCTCGTTGTGATCACCGTGCTTGTGTTGGTCGCGGGCGGGGTGGGCCTGTGGGTGCTGCAGCGGCGCGACATGGTCAGCGCCTGAGAGATCCGCCCCGGCCCAGATTCACGACCCGTCCATGGCTGAGATTCGCTCGGACCGCGCCCCAGCACTGCCACTGGTTCCGCCCAGTTTTCGAACAGGTCATGGCAGTCGATAGTGTTGTCTCATGAGCACAAATTCCACAGGAGTCAAACACGTCGTCGTCGTTGGTGCGGGCATGATCGGCCTGACCACAGCCTGGTATCTGCAGGAGCGCGGAGTGAAGGTCACTGTGGTCGATCGCACCGGTGTCGCGGCGGGGTCGAGCTGGGGCAACGCGGGCTGGCTCACCCCGGCACTGACCCTGCCACTCGGTGAACCCTCCGTGATGCGCTCTGCCCCGAAAACGATGTTGAGCGCCTCTTCCCCGGTATACATCCCGCTGTCCCCCGACCCGAAGCTCATCCGATTCTTGATGGGGTTCGGCTGGCATTCACTTCCTCGCCAATGGCGCAAGTCCATTGGGATCTTCGCAAAGGTCAATCCGCTGGCCATGGACCCGTTCCATGAGCTCGCCGCACACGGGGTGAACGAACCGGTGCATGAGGCCAAGCCCTTCCTCGCCGGGTTCCTCAACGATAAGGACCGTGAGGGACTCCTGCACGAATTCGCGGTCGTGAAGGAGAGTGGCGGCACGGTCGACTACGACCTCGCCACCGGCGACGAACTGCGCGCGATCGAGCCGACCCTGTCGAATGCGGTGGCCTCGGGGGTGCTGCTGCGCGGCCAATACTTCATCGACCCGCCCAAGTACGCCAAGTCGCTTGCCGACTCTGTGGTCAGCCGGGGCGGCGAACTGATTTCCGGCTTCAACGTGGCAGACATCAAGGACACCGGCAACGGGGTCGAGGTGATTCCAGCATCCGGTTTCACCGGCGGTACCGGCCACATCAAGGCCGACGCGGTCGTCATCGCCACCGGCGCCTGGCTCGGCAAGCTCGCCCGCAAGTTCGGGGTGAAGACCATCGTCCAGGCCGGTCGCGGCTACAGCTTCAGCGTCAAGCCCGACGTGATCCCCTCGCACCCGATCTATTTTCCGACGCAGCGTCTCGCTTGCACCCCGCTCGGCGACCGCCTGCGCATCGGCGGCATGATGGAGTTTCGCGACGTCGACGCGGCACCCGATGAGCGCCGTATCAAGACGCTGGTTGACGCCGCCCGTCCGGTCTTCCAGGGTGTCGACTTCGACGCCCGACAGGAGGAGTGGGTCGGTGGTCGCCCCGTCACGGCTGATGGCCACGCCCTGATCGGCGCGACGAAATCCTCGCGGGTGTTCGTTGGCGGTGGCCACGGCATGTGGGGCATCGCGCTCGGGCCGCTCACCGGCAAACTGCTCGCCGGGGCCATCGTCGGCGAGCCCGATCCGGTGCTGAAGAACTTCAACCCGTTGCGCTGACGGAACTGACCAGCATCGCGCTTCACGCCTCGCGCGCCAGTTGGAACGCTTCGCCCCAGTTCCACCAGGCGCGAAGGGTTTCATCTGGCGCGACGTGGCGAATGGTCTCAGCTGCGCACATTCGTTTCGCAGGTGTCTAGGCTTCACTCATGGGCATCAATAACCTTCCCGCCGTCGCGTACGACAGCTTCATGGGTACGTACTCGGCCCTTCTCTCCCCGTTGTTCGTCGACTTCGCCGGCCTCGACACCGCGGCCACCACCGACAGCGGCTTGCACGGTGCGGATGCGCGGGTGCTGGATGTCGGATGCGGAACCGGGGCACTCATCGCCGAACTCCAGTCTCGTCTCGGCCCCGAAGCCATCTCTGCGATCGATCCCTCTGCGTCGTTCGTGCAGGCTGTGCGCGAGCGCTATCCGCGGGTCGATGTGCGTGTGGCGAGCGTCGAGAACCTTCCCTTTGCCGACGGCTCGTTCGACGTGACGCTGGCCCAACTCGTGCTGCCGGTCGTGACCGACCCGGTCGCGGCCCTCGAACAGATGCGACGTGTGACCCGTGGCGGCGGTGTGGTTGCGGCCAACGTCTGGGACTTTGCGGGTGCGCGCTCCCCCTTCAGCCTGTTCTGGAGCGCAGCACGAGAAGTAGAGCCGCGAATACCCGACGAATCCAACCAGCATGGGTCACGGGAAGGCTCCCTCCACGAGCTCTTCACCGCCGCGGGCCTCCACGATGTCATGGAGGTGCCGCTCGAGATCGGGGTCGAATACGGCAGTTTCGAGGAGTGGTTCGCCCCGTACGCCGGCGGGATCGGCCCCGCCGGGCGCTTCTACACGAGTCTCGAACCTGCCCGGCAGGACGAACTGCAAGCCCGTTGCCGGGCCAGGCTTCCGCCGGCCCCGTTCACCGTCACCTCGCGCGCCTGGGCAGCCCGCGGCGTTGTGGAAACTCTGTGACGACATCTCCCACACGGGCGCGCAGAACCACCGCGCGCCAGAGGGAACGCGTCGCCCCGGTTTGAACCGGGGCGATGCGTTCCTATTGGCGCGAAGCTGCAGTTGCGCCCCCGGCGCGCTATTTTTTCGAGACCAGGGTGAGCACGTCGTAGGTGGCGACGATCTCGTCGTTCTGGTTGTGCAGCACGGCATCCCAGCGCACCTCGCCGTAGTCATCAGTCTCGCGCGGGGTGATCTCCTTGGCGGTTAGGGTCACCCGGATGCTGTCCCCGGGCGACACCGGCGTGATGAACCTGAGGTTCTCCAGCCCGTAGTTCGCTAGCACGGGGCCCGGTGCCGGGTCGACGAATAAGCCGGCCGCCCAACTGAGCAACAGGTAGCCGTGCGCCACCCGACCGGGGAAGAACGGGTTGGCGGCGGCTGCCTCCTCATCCGTGTGTGCGTAGAAGGTGTCGCCGGTCGTCTCGGCGAAAGCGGTGATGTCTGCCAATTCGACCGTGCGCGAACCGGAGGCGATCTGGTCACCCAGCTTCAGCCTCGACAGCGGCTTGCGGAAAGGATGCTCGTCACCCGCCTGCGCCCTGGCGCCAGCGTGCCACACGCCGGTGATCGCCGTCAGCATGTCAGGGGATCCCTGAATGGCGGTGCGCTGCATGTGGTGCAGCACCGAGCGGATGCCACCCAGCTCTTCACCGCCGCCGGCACGCCCCGGCCCGCCGTGCGCCAGGTGCGGCACCGGTGAGCCGTGACCGGTTGAGCTGCGCGCGTCGTCGCGGTCAAGCACGAGCACGCGGCCGTGGTTCGCCGCGATGCCCCACGCCAGCGTGCGCACCACATCCAGGTCATGGCTGACGATCGACGCGACCAGCGAGCCGCCGCCCATCGTGGCCAGGCGCACCGCGTCTTCCAGACTGTCGTAGCCGACCATCGAGGAGATCGGGCCGAACGCCTCCACGTTGTGTACGGCGTGCGCCTGAGGGTCGTCGAACTGCAACAGCACCGGATGTTGGAAGGCCCCGTCTCCGGCGGGCCCCACACTGCCGTCGGCGCGCATGACATCGGTTTCGTCCAGCGACCCGACCACGACGCGGCCGCCACCGGAGACCAACGCATCCAGACTCTTGCGCACCTCGCCGCGCTGCTCGAGGCTTGCCAGCGGCCCCATCGTGACCCCCTCCGCGCGCGGGTCGCCGACGACGACGCGTTCGGCGATCCGATCGGCTACCGCGTCGGCCACGTCACCGGTCACAGCGTTCGGCACGATGACGCGCCGGATGCTGGTGCACTTCTGTCCGGCCTTGACGGTCATCTCGGTCACGACCGAGCGGATGAACGCGTCGAACTCCGGGGTGCCCTTCACCGCATCCGGGCCCAGCACGATCGCGTTGAGCGAGTCGGTCTCACTCGTGAACCGCACGCCCCGGTCGGCGATCGCCGGGTGCTTCTTCAGCACCGGCACCGTCCACGACGAGCCGGTGAACGCGACCAGGTCGCCGAGCTGCAGGTGGTCGAGCAGTTCTCGGGCCGCACCGCAGACCAGTTGGAGGCTGCCGGCCGGCAGGATGCCCGACTCGACGATCATGCGCACGACCCTCTCGGTGAGGTAACTGGTCGGCGTGGCAGGCTTCACAATGGTGGGCACCCCGGCCAGGAACGCCGGTGCCAACTTCTCGAGCATCCCCCACACCGGGAAGTTGAACGCATTGATCTGCACTGCCACCCCGGTGAGCCGAGTGAAGATATGCCGGCCGAGGAATGAACCGTCCTTGGAAAGGATCTCCGGCGGCCCGTCGACCACCACGTTGGAGTTGGGCAGTTCGCGGCGCCCCTTCGACCCGTAGGTGAACAGCACTCCGATTCCGCCGTCGATGTCGACCATCGAGTCGATCCTGGTGGCCCCGGTGACCGCCGACAATTCATACAGTTCCGGCCGGCGGGCGTTCAGGTATTGCGCGAGCTCTTTGAGCATGAGCGCGCGCTGGTGAAAGGTGTGTTCACCCAGGCCCGTCTGCCCGGTGGTGCGCGCGTATTCGATGGCCCCGGCCAGGTCGAGCCCGTCAGAGGTCACCCGAACCACCGGCTCCCCTGTGCTGGCGTC
This sequence comes from Homoserinimonas sp. OAct 916, assembly GCF_003260275.1. GTDB lineage: Bacteria > Actinomycetota > Actinomycetes > Actinomycetales > Microbacteriaceae > OACT-916. The sequence continues at coordinate 93,404 of NZ_QJHB01000008.1, forward strand.
GCGCACGAGTGTTCCCTCTGTCGCGGCCGATGGGGCGACCCACTCGCCTTCGAGGTAACTGGCCACGACGGGAACGTCGGTGACTACCATGCTGCTGTTCATAGTGATTCGGCTCCTTCTGTCGACCAATCAAAAAATCCGCGGCCACTCTTACGACCGAGTTCACCGGCGGCCACCTTCGACCGCAACAGGTCGGGCGGCCGAAACCGCTCCCCCAACTGGCTGTGCAGGTATTCGGCGATGCCGAGCCGCACGTCAAGGCCGACAATATCGGTCAGGCGCAACGGCCCGATCGGATACTTGTAACCCAGCACCATGGCGCTGTCAATGTCTTCGGGCGAGGCGACGCCTTCTTCCACCATCCGGATCGCTTCCAGACCGATGGCCACCCCGAGTCGGGATGACGCGAATCCAGGTGCGTCATTCACCGTCACCGGGGTCTTGCCCAAGGCGGTCACCCAGTTACGCGCAGCCGCGGCGAGTATGTTGTCTGTGTGCTCGCCCAGCACGATCTCGACCAGCCCCGAGGCCGGCACCGGGTTGAAGAAGTGCAAGCCGATGAACCGGTTCGGATGCGCGAGCCCCGCAGCCAACCCGGTGATCGACAGGCTCGACGTGTTCGTGGCGATTGCCGCTTCGGGCGACACCTCGGCCTCAATGCGTGCAAGCGATGACCGCTTCAGCTCCGGGTCCTCGGGCACGGCTTCGATCACCAGCCCGGCATCGGCGAATGCGGCGGCGTCGGTTCCGACGGCAACCCGGGCCAGCAGCTCGTCCAGGCTCACCGCCAGCCCGCGCTCGATGCTCCTGGCAAGATCGCGGCGGATGCGCTCCAGCGCCGCTTGCGCCGCAGCCTCATCTCGCTCCACAACTGTGACCCGGCTGCCAGAAACCGCGAACGCGTGCGCGATCCCGGCCCCCATCCGGCCCCCGCCGAGCACGCCGACATGCTCGGGCACGCCGTCGCCGCGCCCGACATCGTCGGGTCTAGTCGTGTCTGATCTCACGGCCGTTTCTTCCTCTCCAGAAACTCCGTCATCCGCCGCATCTTCTCCGGTGACTCAAACAAGACAGACTGGGCGAGATTGTCGAACTCCGGATGCGCGGCGGTCGGCGCATGCATGGCCCGTTTGGTCAACTGCACGGCGAGCGGGTCGCCCACGGCGATTCGGTCGGCCAGGGCGTGCGCGGCGGTGAGCAGGGCAGCCGGCTCGTGCACTTCGGTGACCAGGCGCACCGCCAGCGCCTCGGTCGCAGTCAGGATGCGCCCCGCCAACAGGATCTCCTTCGCCAGCGGCTCACCGATCAGCTCGGCCAAGCGCCAGGTGGCACCGGCAGCGGCCATGATGCCGAGCCCCGTCTCGGGGTTGCCGATCTTCGCGGTGGTGGACGCAATGCGGAAATCTGCGGCGTAGGCCAGCTCGGCGCCACCGCCGAGCGCGTAGCCGTCGATGGCCGCAATCACCGGCATCGGCAGCCGGGCGATCCGCACGAACAGGGCCGAGTTGATGCCCGCCAGGGCGTCGTCGCGGCGCCGTTCCCGCACTTGGCCGATATCGGCGCCGGAGGCGAACAGTCCGTTCGCGCCCGAGAGGATCAGGATCTTGGGCTCGTCCTCCAACTCGGTGCAGACCGCGTGCAACTCGTCGACCATCTGCTGGTCGATCGCGTTGCGGGTTTCGGCGCGGTCGAGCCGCACGTGCATCCGGTCATCGCCGTGTTCGATGACCAGGCGGGTCGTGTCCATCAAATCCGCTCCACGATCAGGGCCGAGCCCTGGCCGACCCCGATGCACATGGTGGCGAGCCCCAACCGCGCGTCTTCGCGTTCCATTCGGCCGAGCAGGGTGATCACGATGCGTGAACCCGACGACCCGAGTGGGTGACCGAGGGCGATCGCGCCGCCGTCACGGTTGACGATGTCCGGGTCGAGCCCCAACCGGCGCATACTCGCCAACGACTGGGTGGCGAACGCCTCGTTCAACTCGACCGCGCCCAGCTCACCCACCGTGAGGCCGGCTCTGGCGAGCGCCTTCTGCGTGGCCGGAACCGGCCCGAGGCCCATGATTTCCGGTGCGATGCCAGCGGATGCCCCCACCACCACCCGGGCACGGGCGGTCAGCCCATACCGGTCAATCGCCTTCTCGCTGGCCACGACGATCGCTGACGAACCGTCGTTCAGCGAACTGGAGTTGCCGGCCGTCACCACGGATCCGCCCGGAACGATCGCGCGCAGCTTCGCGAGCGCTTCGAGGGTGGTATCGGCTCGGGGGCCCTCGTCTCGGTCGACGACCTGCCCGCGTTTGGTTGTGACCGTAACGACCTCGGCGTCAAAACGCCCGGCGTCGGCAGCACCGATCGCCAATCGGTGCGAGCGCAGCGCGAATGCGTCGGCATCTTCCCGGCTGATCTGATCGACCCGCGCCACCTCTTCGGCTGTTTCGATCATCGAGTAGGTGCTCTTGTCTCGCTCGGCGAACCGCGGGTTGGTGAACCGCCAGCCGATCGAGGTGTCGAAGACGTCGCCCGGCTTGGCGTATGCCTTCTCCGGTTTGGCCATCACCCACGGCGCCCGCGACATCGACTCCACGCCGCCGGCCACCACCACGTCGGCGTCGCCGGCCCGGATCATCTGCGCGGCCAGCGTGATCGCACTCATCCCTGAGGCGCACAGCCGGTTGACGGTGATCCCGGGGATCTCATCGGGCAGGCCCGCCAGAAGCACCGCCATGCGGGCGACGTTGCGGTTGTCCTCACCCGACTGGTTGGCCGCGCCGAGGATCACCTCGTCGATCACAGCCGGGTCGATGCCGGCCCGGGCGACCGCCTCGCCGACGACGAGGGCGGCCAGGTCATCCGGGCGTACAGATGCCAGCGACCCACCATAACGACCGACCGGGGTACGAACCCCGCCCACCAGAAAAGCCTCGACCATGAATGCTCCCATCATCGGCCGGCGAATTACCGACCGATCATTCTGTAAATCATGTCACGGCGGCCGGGACCGGTCAACGCGACACCGGCAGCGGGCCCGTCCCGAGCCTGCGGATTCACGCATCATCACCGGAGAGAAACATCGGCTCCAGGCCGGGTCCGCCTGTCCGATTCGGCCGCCCAACGAACTGTGAGCGTTTTCGGCCGGGAGAACCTCGCTTGGTCACACACGCAACATCCGGAAGACAGCGCATGCTCGCTCGCGGTTTCAGCGCGAACGAGGTGCTGGTTCCGGGTGCTTGATTCTGACGCGGTCCGGGCGAAAGCCGTGCTCGATACCCCACAGCAGCGCGTTGGTCCTGCTGTCCGCGCCGATGCGCCGATAGCAGTTGCGGATGTAGGTTTTGATCGAATTGATTGAGAGGTATGTTCGCTCGGCGATCTCCGCATTTGAGAGGCCTTGCGTTATCAATGCCAAGATCTCGGCTTCGCGCTCAGAAAGGCCCTCCTCCCGGCCCGGCCAGTCGCCAACAATCACTGTCTGGGCGTCCTCTTGCTCGAGGTGGAGTTGCTTGCCGCCTGCGCGGATCGTCTCCAGGGCAGAAACTAGCCCGGCGGCCGGAAGCCCTTTGGAGATGTACCCGCCTGCCCCGTTCGACATCGCCGATTCGATGTGAACCGGCTCGAGGGTCCACGAATAGACGGCTACCACGTCTACCAACGGGTTCGAGACGAGGTCTCGAACCTCGGACCGGTCTCCGCGGGTGGTGGCAAAGGTGTCGTATAAGGCGATGTCCACGTGCTCGCCGACCTGCTTATTCAGATCGAGCTCAACGACGTGGATCCTGTTCTGGTAGTTACGTAACATTTCTGCGACCCCGCGCGCGACCACCTCGTAGTCGTTCACCAGGGCAACGCGCACCGCATCCATATCCCCACGATATGGGATCACGCAGGTTCTCGCGCAAGTTTCACCCTTTGGGGTGAACCTTTGCTTTCGGATGGGAGATATTTTCGGATCATGGGCATGGCGAATGGGGCTCCGCTCATGTTCTGGTTCACCCCTCCCCGGCGAAGAAATAGGAGTTTAATCGTGACCACATCGAACAAAGCCAAGAACACCGCAGAAGACCTCAAGGGCAAAACAAAAGAGGCCGCGGGGAAGGTTGCCGACAACGACAAACTTGTCGCCGAGGGCAAAGCGGACCAGGCCAAGGCCAGTGTGAAAAAGGCTGCCGGGAACGCCAAAGACGCGGTCACCAAATAGTCCGGCGCGCCTGTAGCAATCGCGACCAGCGTGACGACCCGGAGCCATCGGCTAAGCCCGATCCTTCGACCGAGGAGAGCCTCAATGGGCTCGACTCGGATGACCGTGAATCCGGCCACGTCTGATCTCCGCTCGACAGCATGAGTAACTCGGGCTGCCGTCGCCAATTCGGGGACGACGGCAGCCCGGCTGGAGATATGACGACCAAAAATTCGAAGCACCTGTCGGCCGAGCGATCGTGACCACCATTTCAAGCACAGCAACACTTTTGGAAGAAAGAGAGAGTCATGGACCAGCCCGAATCCGCCCAGAGCGATGACAGTGAGGCTCAACACGCCCGCCACTGCGGATCCAACCACCACCGGGGCCAGATTCCGTTTGCTCCCGTGCCGGCGGTCACGCACGCCCAGGCACACCGTAACGGCGCCATCTCTGATTGGATCCAGAATCTGGTTTCCGAGCGTGACAATCATCTCTCCCCACGAGAACACTTCTTTGAGAGCGTCACGCGACTGCATGCGGCTGGTCCTGCCGATGAAGCCGCCTCCCTCAGCAAAGGGGAATGCACGTGAGCTACGAGACCAACGTGAGGGTCGAATGGCCGGGAACGGTCAGAACTGTCCGCGTAACCACGAGCATCCGGGACGACCTCACACAAGAGATCAGTGTCGACGGTCGAGTAATTGGATTCATTCAGCTGGCCGGTCCGGTCTTCGTAGCCTTGCTGGGCGCGCGGTCAGACCGTGCTGTGGAATGCAAGCAATCCCGCTCGTGGAATATGGCCGCGGCACAGCTAGTGATCGAGACCGGAATCTTTCCAAAGGAACCGGCCGCAAACGGGTCGCGCGGCAGCATCAGATGCCACCATCACCCGCTCTGCCTACGTTCGGCCTACCACCGCAGCAACGCCGAACTCAGATACCTGTGACACCAGGCCTACAAGCATGAAAATTGTTGCGAAATTCTTCGGACCGGGCGGCCCGGCCAGCTGTCCCGATAACACCATCCCCTCGGAGGAGGTCCGACCCGACCTGGACAAGTTTGCAGCACCCTCATCGCAATTGGGAAAGCACAGTGAAATCACACGCTCAATCGGTTCCAGGGATAACACCCGGGGCTCGAGAAGGATAACGGCAGTTGCGGCCGAACCGTGCGTCACGAAACCCTTGAACGTGCCCTTGAATTCTTAGTCGTCCTGAGTTATAAAAACTATACGAATCAATACAGATATACCGATGACGCCCAGCGCGGGTGAGCGGCTATCGCATCCGCTATCGAGGGAGTTGACGAGCGGCACGTCTGCGAGCGCGACCGACGTTGCTTCACCAGACGTCTGTATCCCAGGTGGATGGCTGAAGCCATTTTCTCCTTTCGCCGGGAGCCACTATCAGGAGGTGCAATTATATGAGTGCGTGGCGCCGTTACGATTCTCCGCTGTTACCTGCCTTCCACGAACGCTTCGAGGAGCGATGGGGCAAGGGGACCGCTCCGTTCCTGGATCCTGAAGTGCTCGACCAACCCATGCCGCGGGCGCAATGGATCAACGTGGATACCGGTGCCGCACTGGCTGTGGTGCCGGTGTGGAGCGACGATCAGTCCCAGCGATCCTTCGCCATGTTCTATCTGCCCCCCGCGGGAGATATCTGGCTTCTGCGTCCTGGCATCACCGACTATCTCGAACCCGGGCCTCTAGAAAATTTGAGGTTGCGCAATGATGCCTTTAAAAAAGCCCTCGAGGACGCCCAGACATTCATTGAAGGATCCGGCTCGCTCTGATTTCGTTCGCTCACGTCGGACTCATCCGGGGTAGGTGAACCCCGGTCTTTTTTGGACGCGAAGTACCGGCGTGCGGTCGGTCTCCCCACCCACATGCCTTCACGCGGCACGGAAGTTCCACATTGATCGTCGCCGGCGGTCGCGAGTCGACCGACCTGGGGGGACGCCGACCCTCCGTGGCCGAAGAGCCGAGTGCGCGGGCGAGACTTATGATGCTTAACGGAGCGTCAAATATCGCGAGTTCTACCGGGAGGGCGTGACAGCATGAGCCTTGAGGTGATCTCTCTGACGCCGGCTCAGGCGCTCGGCATCCCGGTTGCGCTCGTCGGTGCGATCTTCCTCTCTTTAGGAGCGCAGTTCCAACAGCACGGAGTCGCGAAGGTACACGACACGGAGAAGGTCGAAGCTGGACGATCGGGTTTGGGAATGGGGCAACTTCTCTCCCTGGCCACACGTCCGTCGTGGCTGATCGGGACGCTCATGCTCGGGCTCGCAATCGTCTTCCAACTGGTCAGCCTCTACCTCGCCCCGTTGACGGTGGTGCAACCGCTAGGCGCGATCGCGCTGGTCCTCACCTCGGTCATCACCGCCCGGATAGCCAAGACGAAGCTCACAGCGGCCACGATTCGCGCCATCATTTACTGCGTCGGCGGGGTCGGCCTGTTCGTGGCCGTTGCATCTCTGACCACCACCACGGTCCCGATCACCGACTCCCAATTGGGAATCGTGGTGATCGTTCTGGTGTGCATCCTGATCGCGCTCGGATTGGCGTTCGTCTTCCTGCGCAAGCGATTCAGCCGAATTTTCTACGTGGCAGCGGCAGGAGTTCTCTTCGGCTTCGTCGCAACGCTCGCAAAGGTGCTCATCACGCGAATTCAGACAATCATCCACGGAGGATTTCACATCACGCCCGCAGATTGGTTGACCGGCGCCTGCCTGCTCGGGCTGGTCGTCGCGGCGCTCCTCGGAACCTATTTCGTTCAAACCGCCTACTCGTCCGGGTCGCCGGAACTGGTTGTCGCGGCGCTCACCGTCATCGACCCACTTGTCGGGGTAACCATCGGAATCATCGTTCTCGGCGAGGCCACATCCGCGCCGCTTTGGGCGGGGGCGGTATTCATCGTTGCCGGACTGATCGCCATCTACGGGGTGATCCAACTCTCTCGGCAACAACCCAAGCCCGGCCTGCCGGTTCACCCATAGGCGACGGCCCACTTCAGCAACGCCACCAGTTGCTTCCCTTACCTGGTCTTCCTGAAGAGATCGATCTCGATCTCGTAGCTTGGCGCGGGGCGCTTGAACAGGTATTCGCCATTGCGAATCGAAGCCAGCACGTCGGCGCGCTGACGCACGGCCTCGAACGGCGTATTGGCGTTCAGTACCAGAAAGTTCGCCGGCTTGCCCACTTCGATTCCGTACCGGTCTTCCACGTTCAGGGTCTTGGCGCCGTTGTAGGTGATCAGGTCCAAGCACCTGTCCAACTCGTCAAAGGACATGATCTGTGCGAGGTGGATGCCGTTGTCGAGAATGTTCATCATGTTGCCGTTGCCCACCGGATACCACGGGTCGTTGATGGAGTCCTGGCCGAAGCAGACGTTGATTCCGTTCTCCCACATCTCCTTCACCCGGGTGAGGCCGCGCCGTTTGGGATAGGAGTCCTGACGACCCTGAAGATAAGCGTTCTCGGTGGGATTCGCGGTGAAGTTCATCCCCGACTTCTGGAACAGTCCCATCATGCGGTAGGCGTAGGCGTTGTCCACCGAGCCGAAGGAGCAGGTGTGGCTGGCGGTCGTGCGGGCACCAATGCCTTCGATCATCACCAGGGCGTTGAGCAGCTCGACGAACCGGCTCATCACATCGTCGGTTTCGTCGCAGTGTACGTCGATCAGCTTGCCGTACTTTTCGGCCAGTTCGACGGTCCGACGGACGGACTTCTCACCGATCTCGCGTGCCCATTCAAAGTGCGGGATGCCCCCGACGCAGTCCGCGCCCATCTTCAGCGCCTCCTCGATCATCTCATCGCCGCCTTTGTAGGCGTACATACCCTCCTGCGGGAATGCGACGATCTGGATGGTGACGTTGTCCCTCAGTTGTTCGCGGATTTCCAGCATTGCCTTCAGGCCGGTCAGTTTCGGATCATCCACGTCGATGTGGGTGCGGATGAACTGCACGCCTTTGGAAACCTCTTCCTCGATGCCCTTCAGCGCACGTTCGCGCGCATCCTCGAGTGTCTGGGTCTTCTTGACATCGTGCCAGCGGGCGATGCCTTCAAACAGCGTGCCGCTCGTGTTTGTGGCGCCCTCGTTGCGGGCGGTGTACACGTAATCCAGGTGCAGGTGGGCATCGACGTACGGCGGCACCACCAGCCGGCCGCCCAGGTCGATTTCCTCGTCTGCTTCGGGCAGATTCGTGCCGATCTGCGTGATCACACCCTTGTCGACCAAGATCTCGCTGGCGTGGTCGTGCTGTCGGTAGATTCGAGCGTTGGTGAACTTCTTCATCGCTTCCTCATGTCATTTCAGTTGATCCGCCGGCTACGTCCCCGCCCATTTTCAGAGGTTGGGAAGAAGCTCTCTGAGTGAGTGTTGCGCAGGTCTACACTTGCCGTTGGAAAGGACGAGCCATGCCCACCATTCAGCACCACCAGCCACCGTACTCCGTCGGTTACTTCGTCGGCAGCCTGGCGACTAATTCGATCAATCGTATGCTGTCGCAGGCTCTCATTCGCCTCGCACCGGTCGAACTTGAGTTCACCGAGATCCCCATCCGCGACCTGCCGCTCTACAGCTACGACTTCGACGCCGATTACCCGCCAGAAGGACGTGCGCTCAAGCAGTCCATCGAGTCGGTCGACGCCGTATTGTTCGTCACCCCGGAATACAATCGGTCGATCCCTGGGGGCCTCAAGAACGCGATCGATTGGGCGAGTCGACCGTGGGGCGAGAACTCGTTTTCCGGTAAGCCGTCGGCTGTCATCGGTGGATCCATTGGGGCGATCGGCACGGCCGTCGCGCAACAGAACCTGCGCAGCGTGCTCAGCTTCTGCAACTCGCCACAAATGAACGCGCCGGAGGCCTACATCCAGATCACCGATGGGCTGATCACCGATGACGGCGACGTCACCAACGAAGGCACCGCCGAATTTCTGCGCGACTACATGAACACGTTTCTCCAGTTCATCACACGGGTGCTGACTGTGGTTCCGCAGCCGCGGTCCTCGGACACGTGAACCACCGGATCTGCCACGGTGCGGGTCACAGGACGACGATCAGCTGCGCCAGAAGGATCTTCACGATGATCCCGAGCGCAAAGATTGCCGCGTAACCGCCCTCCACCCTTTCGTCGACGACTCGTGAGTCCGCATAGGCGAGGACGGCGGGTTGACCGACGAGGCCTGCAAGGGCTCCCGAGGCTCGTGGAGCGCTCACCCCGATCCGTCGCGCGGTGACGAGCAGGACGGCCGCCGCAATGGTGACGATCAGAACCGCAGTGAGGAGTACCTTCAGCCCGACCAGTGTGAACGCTTGCGAAGCGAAGTCCTGACCGGAGGACAGCCCAACCGCGGCGAGGAACAACAGCAGCCCCAACTGTCGGATCGTTCGATTCGCGGCCGCCGGCATGCCCCACACAACCGGTCCGGTTCGTTCGAGCCCACCCAACACCATCCCGACCAGGAGCGGACCCGCCGCCGACCCGAGCGAGAAGCTCACCCCTCCGGGCAGCGGGAGGGCGATCAGCCCCAGCCCCAAGCCCAGCGCCATGCCGATGCCGACGGTGAACGCATCGATCTCAGAAACCCGCTGCTCGGAATCACCGAGGAACTCTGAGACGGCCTCGAGTTCGTCACTCGGCACGACGGCGAGAACCCGATCGCCGAGGTCGAGGGTCAGATCGTCGCGCGCCAGGAGGTCGAGGTCCCCGCGCCGAACGCGTGTGATCACACCCCCGAAGCGTCCGGGCATGTCCAACTCTGCGACGCTGAGGCCGGCGACCTGTCGACGTGATACCACGAACCGCCGAAAGTCGACCGACGTGCGATCATCGGCGAGGTGTTCAGTGGCTCGTTCGCCCAGGTGGGCGATTGCCTCGTTGACGCGCGCCAGCGGACCGACGACCACGACCCGGTCTCCGGGCTGGAGTTCCTCGCCGGGTGTGGCCACGCGAGTGCGGCCGTCACGATCGAGGTACGAGATCAGAACACGCTGGTCGGCGAACCCGGGCACATCCTCGAACCGTGTTCGGGTGTTCACCAGTGCGGTGCATGCGTCCAGTCCGAGACTCGCTGTCGGCTGTGGGTCGCGGCGCGCGGGCCACGTTCGATTGACAACGACCGACACGGCGAGGATTGCAACCGTCACTCCGATCGGATATCCGAGCGAATACCCGACTGCGGGTTCGGAGGTGCCGGCGGCGGCCGTTGCGGCGGCGAGCGCCGGAGTCGAGGTCAAAGCCCCCGCGAACGTGCCCGCCGTGAGCGCCCCTCCCAGGTCGAGGAGCCTCCCGATCCCGACCGCGGCTGTTCCCGCCCCGAGGATTGCGACGACGGCTGCGACCATCAACGGCAGTTGCCGTCGGAGGTCCCGGAAAAACGTGTTGCCCGCTGCGAGACCCACTGTGTAGACGAAGAGGGCGAGCCCCAAGGTCTGGATGAGGGCGAGCCCTTCCCCGAGGCGAGGATCCACGGCTCCGAGGCTCAGTCCAACGAACAGGGCTCCCGCGGAGCCGAATCGCAGCGGCCCGAATGGGATTGCGCCGAACGCGGTCCCCAGCGCAACGACAAGGAAGACTGTCAGAAGGGGAGAGTTCGCCAGGATGTCGAGGGCTACCACTCAACCTCCTTCAGGACAGACCGAAAAATGAGGTTCACGCCACTAAGACACGTTGCCTCACACGGAAGCCCGAAAACGTGATGCGGCTCATGCAACAAGGACACAGCGAGGTTGAGCACCCTGAGACTCGTCACTATCACACGCTATCAAGCGTGCCAACGTCCCGAGGGAGCTGCGATCTGAGAACCGATCGGCGCACTCCGGCTCAGGGACACTCGAGTCTGTCCGACTATTCGTTTGGATTCACCAGGATCTTTACATGCTCCTCGTTGTTGTTGATGAGCTGGTCGAAGCCGCCCGAGACAAGCTCGTCCAGCGGAATCCTCGCGGTGATGAACGGCGCGAGCCTGACCCTGCCCTCCTGCACCAGCTTGATCACGGCGGGATGGTCGTTCGCGTAACCGATCGTCCCCCTCAGATCGATCTCTTTGAGAACCAGAGCTGGCATGTCCACTTCGGGCTTGTAACTCCAGATGGAGACATTCACGATGACAGCCCCTGGGCGCACGGCGTCGATCAGCATGTCGAGCACCACCGGGACGGAACTGCACTCGAATCCGACGTCCGCACCGGCCCCGGTGAGTTCACGCACCTTGTCGGCGACGTCGACCTCGCGCGGGTCGAACACCTCGTCGGCGACCCCGGTCTCCAAGGCAGCCTTCTTGCGCGCCGCGCTGAGCTCGGAGATGTAGACGGTCAAGCCGTACGCCTTCAGCACGGCAGCGGTCAGCAGGCCGATGGGGCCGGCCCCACCGACGACAGCGACATCTCCCGCTTTCGCACCGCTGCGCACGAATGCATGGTGTGCGACGGACAGCGGTTCGATGAGTGCCGCCTCATCCAACGGGATATCGCCGACCGGATGCACCCACCGTCGTTGCACCACGATCTTTTCGGCGAGGCCGCCGCCTCGACCGGCCAGACCGATGAAATTCATGTCATCGGAGAGCTGGTAGGAGTGCCCCGGACCCACTTCGACGTCATCGCGGATGATGTACGGCTCCACCACGACGCTCTCGCCGATCTGGAGGTCATCGACGCCCTCGCCGAGGGCGGTCACCGTGCCCGAGAATTCATGTCCCAACGTCACCGGTGCCTCTTCACCGGAGATCGGATGCGGCGAGCCAGCAGGCGGGATGAAGATCGGTCCTTCTAGGTACTCGTGCAGATCCGTGCCGCAGATCCCGTTCCAGGCGACGTCGATCGCAACGGTTCCAGGCGTCAACTCCGGCTCCGGAACGTCTTCTATCCGGATGTCCTTGCGGTCGTAGTAGCGGGCTGCTCTCATGACGCATCTCCCTCAACAGTTGTAGTTCGAGTGTATGGCGATCATCGGAAAAATGTCCACTGTCCCCCGCAGCCCTCGAGGGGCCCGTATACCGGGCTTGAAGCACGGGACCGCGTCCGGTGCGCGTCTCCGCCGAACGAGTTCGAATGCAGAGGACCACCGGTTGGACTTGACCACCACGGCCGGGCAGCGGTACTCGTTCTCGCTGATGGGGCTGTCAGTCACCGCGTTCTATGACCGCCTCGGACAGGGATTGGCGACGTTGGGGGTGAAGGCGGAGGTCGCCTTGCCACACCCGTTCGACCTGCCTGATGCGGATCGTGCGTTCAGCTCCCCACGCCCGGCGGTGACCACAATGACGCTCCGACGTCCGGATCAGCACATGCTACCCGGTGAGGTTCCGGCGTGGGCTGCACCAAGCAGAGCGGTGAGGTTCTCCTCGGTGACGCGACGGGGGTTGGACGCGGGGATGGCGGGCAGGATGAGCTGGACGGCTTCGTTGATGCCTTCTGCAGACAGCCCGAGGTCTTTGAGTGCTGTTGGTGCACCCACTGCGGCGCGCAGGGAGTTCAGTCCGTCCACGGCGTTCTCGGCACTCAGCGCGTCCGCGATTCTGTGGGCCGCCCCCTGAGCGGCGGGAGCGTTGAAAGCCAGCACGTACGGGAGCACGACTGCGTGGGTTTGAGCGTGGGGCATGTTCCATCGGCCGCCCAGCACATGGCAGATCTTGTGGTGCAGGCCGGATCCGGCGGACGCGAAGGCGACCGCGGAGAGGTATGACCCGTACAGCGCCTGTTCCCTGCCAGCCAGGTCGTTCGGGTCGTTGCTGATCGCTGGGAGCGCCTTGCTCAGGGTGCGGATGCCGTCTAGGGCCAGCGCCTGATTGATGGGGTCGGTGCGGGGCGCCCACATCGAATCGATACAGTGGGCCAGGGCGTTCATGCCGGAGGCAATGCTCACTTCCTTCGGCAGCGACAGCGTGAGCGCGGCATCGTAGATCACGGTCACCGGCAGAACGCGGTCATCGACTCCCGTGGTCTTACGGGATGATTCGGTCAGTCCCCACACGTTGGTCGCCTCGGAGCCTGCGTAGGTGGTCGGAATGGCGACGATGGGCAGATCTGTTTTCAGGGCGATGGCTTTGGACAGGCCGGTCGTGGATCCGCCGCCGATACTGACCAGCAGGTCGATGCCGTTATTGATTGCCACGTTCCGGGCGTTCTCCGCCTGGCCGATGGAGACGTGCGGGGCTACCTCGTCATGGATCAGTACGGGGTCGATGTCGGCGATGATCCGTTCCGCTTCAGGCCGTTGCCTGGCCGAGGTGATCACCATGACCCTTTTCGCGTCCAGGCGTTCCACCTCGCCGGCCAGGTGTTCCGCTGCGTTGCCAGTGCCGAACAGCACGCGCTGGCCCAAGGTGATGTGTTCGAACTTTCTCTGCCGTTCCATGGCGACTCCTGGTCGGTTACTGGTCTCGGGGGCGAACCGGATGGCGGCTGGGGCTGATGGACGGGGAAATGCCCTTCCTCGGACCGTTCCAACTTCTCACTGGAACGCCGGGGGTGCTACCGGTGTGCGTGGGCCGCGCGCAGCTCCGCCATCGCTTCAGCGACCATCGCCGCCCTGTCCGCTCCCAGCACGTCGACATAGATCTCCTGGACGATTCCGGCCACGAGGCCCGCGAGTTCGTCAGCCAATCCTGCGCCCGAGCCCGTCAGTGTGAGGTAGACCACCCTGCGGTCATCGGCGCAGGGGTTACGCTCCACGAGCCCGCGTTTGGCCAGGCGGTCTGCAACTTTGGTGAACCCTCCGGTGCTGAACGCCGCCTCCCGGGCCAGCGCCGCCATCGGCATCTTGTTGTCCGGGCTGCGTGTGAGCCGCAGCAACGTCTCGGCCTCCGCCGGATCAAGGGAGAAGGCGTCAGTGACCGCCCGGTGCAGCTTTGTGTTGGTGATCTGGAAGCCTTCAATGACCAGGCCCCACTGGGTGACCGGATCAACGCCTCGGCGTGCCGTTGCTGATGCCTGCTGACTCATCGACTCATCCTCTCTGCTCCCACATTAGCTCATGTAGGAAGTTATTCGCTGGCAACCTTCTTTCGAAGCATCCTCTTGCGAGTTGACTAAATTACCTTCCTGAGACACAATATTCTAGAGAGATACATTCGCATGAATATCCGCGCCCGGTCTTCGTGACCGGAACTGCCCACAACATTCGGAGGGTCACATGACCGTAAACACATCAGGCTTGCACCACGTCACCGCTATCGCCGGCGATCCGCAGGCCAACATCGACTTCTACGTGCAGGGACTCGGCCTGCGTCTGGTGAAGAAGACGGTCAACTTCGATGACCCGTCCACCTACCATCTGTATTACGGCGACGAAGCTGGCCGGCCCGGCTCGCTCATGACGTTCTTCCCGTGGAAGGGCATCTCCTCGGGTCGGGTCGGGGCGGGCCAGTCCACGTCCACCGCCTTCTCCGTTCCGGAGGGAACCCTGGGCTGGTGGCAGAACCATTTCAAGGGCCTGGGCGTCGAATCCAGCATCACTCGGGCTTCGGCCGATGAGGAGCGACTCTCCCTGCGGGACCCCGACGGGCTCCAGCTGGACCTGATCGCCTCCTCCACCATTGATCCCCGAAATCCCTGGGATTCCGCCTCCGTGCCCGCCGAATACGCGGTGCGCGGCCAGCACTCCTCGGTCCTCACTGTGGCCGACCCGGACAAGACCATCGGTGTGCTCACCGGAGACCTCGGCCTGCACCTGATCGAAACGACCGGCAACCGCACGCGCCTGGCCGCCGGTGACGGCAGACCGGGGAACATCGTCGACGTCATCGCCGAACCCAATGGTCGGCCCGGCCTCACCGCCGGCGGAACCGTTCACCACATCGCCTTCCGGGTGCCCGACGCCGCGACGCAGGAGAAGTGGCGCCAGGAACTGGTCGAGCGCGGATTCCACGTCACCGAGATCCTGGACCGCCAATACTTCACCTCCATCTACTTCCGCGAACCCGGCGGCGTTCTCTTCGAAATCGCCACGGACACCCCGGGCTTCGACATTGATGAACCGCTTCTGGAACTGGGTCGCTCCCTGAAGCTGCCGCCGTGGCTCGAACCCTCGCGCGAAGCCATCGAAAACTCCGTCGCCCGGATCCAGGTCCCGGCGGAGAACAACCCCGCGATGGCCGAGAGGTAGATCCTGATGACCACGAGTACCACCGCCGTCACCGGCTGGCCGCACCTGTACACCCCCGGGGAGGCGGACACACCGGTATTGCTGATGCTGCACGGCACTGGCAGCAATGAGAACGACATCGCATCCCTCGGCGCAGAACTCCACCCGGGCGCCGGCATCCTCGCACCCCGGGGGGCTGTCCAGGAAAACGGAAAGCTCCGCTGGTTCCGTCGCCACGGCGAAGGAAACTTTGACGTCGACGACGTCATTGCGCGCGCGGGCGATCTGGCCGGCTTCCTGACAGCGGCCCGGGAGCACTACGACCTGGCCGGACGCCCGGTCATCGCGGTCGGGTTCTCCAACGGCGCCAACATCGCCCTGGCCACGGCCATGCTGCACCCGAAGGCTCTGAGCCAGGTGATCGCGTTCTCCGGCATGTATCCCTTCGGAGACCGGGAGTCCTCGGTCGAGTTGACGGGGAGCAGAATTCTCGCTCTGAACGGCGAGGCCGACCCGATGGCCCCACTCGGCAGCGTCGACACGCTCATCACCACCTTGCGGCAGAACGGCGCCGACGCAGAGCAGGTCCGGCGTCCGGGCGGACACGGCATCGCCCGGGCCGATCTGGCCGCCGCGAAGGAGTGGATGGCACGCGCCCTCGAGAAGTAGCGAGGATCTCCGGGCGATGGACAGGCTGCGCCGTCGGCAGAGCGGCCGGCGAACCAGCATCTGGTGCTCTCGTGCATGCTCCCCCGTCGCTGCAGGATCGTTCACCGCAGGCCGTCTGTCCCCGATTACTTTCGCGACTTCAGGTGGCTGAGTAGTTTCTCGGTCGCCATGATGGCCCCACCCATCACGGCCGGCAGCCCGCCGCCGGGGTGCACCGAGGCCCCCACCCTCCAGAGCCACGGCCGCAACAGGCTGCGATGCGGCGGGTTGTGGAATGGCCCGCTCATCCACATCGGCCGCACCGCCCCGTACAGGGCGCCCCGCGAGGACCCGTTGGTCGCGAAGTATGCCGGGTCCAGGATCGTGGTTTCGGCAAAATGGCTTTCAAGCGGCCGATCCAACATGAGTGCTCGGGTGGCGCGCTCGAGTTCTCGAACCACGAATGGGTCGCGTAGCGTGTACAGCTTCCCGTTCGCCGGCGCAGTCAGCAGCAGCGCCAGCGTTGCGGCGTCGTTGCCGTTGACCGTATGCGCGGGGTAATAGTTCGCGAAGGCCATGGTCTCGGCCGGTTCCTTCCGTGCTTCGAGCGCCGCATACAGCGCGGCCGGCTGATCCGGCACCAGCACCGAGTGCCGCGGCGTACCCGCCGGCAGCGCGGGATCCAGCACCGCGTAGATGCCCACTGCAGAGCAACTCATCCGGCGCGGCACTTTCGGCGTGCGACCACCCGCGAGCAGACCACCCAGGCGCTGCGCGTCGATGCCGCTGACGACGATATCGGCCGGGTACGCGGCCCGGCCGGTCACCACCCGGTGGGACGATATGGAGACCACGGGTTCCTCCGTGTGGAAGGCGACGCCGACCTCCTCGCCGAGCCGGTGAAGGGCGCCGACCATTTCATTCACGCCGCCTCGCGGAACGAAGACGCCGTCGTGCGCCATGACGGCGGGCATCGAGGCGTACAGGGCAGGCGTGCGCGAGGGCCCAACGCCGGCGTTGAGTGTGTGGATGGCGATGATCTCGCGCAGCCCCCCCGGCATCCAGTCAAGACCATCGAGATAGCTGCGCGTGGTCAGGCGCCGCCCGTACGTCTGCCCGAGCCTGCCGAGGGCCGGGAAGGAGCGCCGGTTCAGCGGAGGCGCGGTGAGCAGCCGGGTGATGTCAGGGCCGAGCCCGCCGTGTTCGGCCTCGAACCGCGCCCAGGCGCCATGCCATGGGTGGCCGAGTGGTACCGGCAACGTCACCTCGCTGCCATGCCAGTAGTAGGTGCCGACGTCGGGCAGGCGTTCGAATTCAAGCCCGGAGATCTGCTCCGCGCCCGATGCGCTGGTTGATGATGATCCTGTTGTTCGTGAAGCCGACTCGGAGCCCGGGTGGTGGCGCCCTTCTGCAGTGCAGCGCAGGCCATCGAACCGATTCAAAAGTTCGGCCCAGACGTCGGGGAAGGTGACCATTGACGGACCGGTGTCGAGCATCTGCCCCGCCAATATGATTCGTCGGCTCTTGCCACCCAATTGGTCAGTCGCCTCGAGCAGGGTGACGCGGTGGCCGGCTGCGCCCAGCAGGGCGGCCGCCGTCAATCCTCCGATGCCGCCGCCAACGACAACTACCCGTTTCACGGAAATCTCCCGAGGGTCAGTGCGGCCACCAGTTGTATCCCGGCCACCGTGCCGGCGACGTAGGGAAACGCGATCGAGTAGCGGTAAAGACGGCGGCCGGTCGCGGGCTGGGGCCGGCGCAACAGGGCGACCACCAGAAAACCGGCGATCAACGCGTTGACCACCGCCACCGGCCAGTTCACCCACGCAAAGAACACTGTGGCGACAACCCACCACACGCCGCTCCACACTGCGGTACCGCGCACCCCCAACAGCACCGGGGTGGTGGTGATGCCGACGGCGCGGTCTTCCTCACGGTCTTGCACTGCGTCATAGGCGTGTTTGGCCACGCTCCACGCCATCAGTCCGAGCGCTGCCGGCCACACCGGTGGCGCCCCCAGGGCGTAGGGAACGAAGACCAGCGGAAAGGCGTAGGCCGCGTTGCTCAGGGAATCCAAAAATGGTCGGGCCTTGAACCGAAGCGGAGGTGCCGAGTAAAACAAAAAGACCAGGATATAGGCGCCGATCCAGGCCAACGCGGCAGCCGGTATCGTGAGCGCGAACCACGCCATGAACGGCACGTTGGTCGCAGTCACCCAGATGAGGATGGTGCGCACTTCCGACGAAGCGATCCGGGCGCCCTCCAGCGACCCCTTTCGGGAGTTGAGGGCATCGGTGTCCTGGTCGAAGACATCGTTGACCCCGTAGATCAGCAGGTTGAACGGCAGCGTCAACCAGAGCAGCAACGGCAGTGCAGCCCAATCCCAGAGCGAGCCCGCCAACCACATCCCGATGACGGCGGGGCCGATCGCATTGACCCAGAGCACTGGTCGGGACACATGAACAATGCGTTGCACACGCAGGGAGGTCTTCGTGCTGCACACTGGGCAGATCCTCCCCCACTAGTCGGAGCTCCAGAGAGTCCTGCTGGCGATTGTGGTCAAAGTCGGTTTCAGGTGGTGGCCGCCACGGTTGGGTTCGGTCTGTTCGAGAGTACCTTCTCAAGCGCTGCGTCGTGGGCGACCAAAAGTATGCACTCGCAACGCTCATGAGTTGAGCCGGGTTCAGAGATCTGCACCGCCCAGTCACCGGTCGTCGAGATTGTGTTCGATGATGAAAATCCTATTCGCGGCACCGTGTGTTTCACCGCACGACCGTTGAGAATGGTGTGATGATGTTCGAGTCTGCCTCACCTGACGGATTCGAGAGACCGCGAGGGCTCGCTGCGCGCGTCGGGCGTTGGGCGTGACGCACCTGAAACTGCTTGACTTGGACCACTCGGAAGGCTCACTCAGCAATGGTTAGCTCGCTCGGATTCCGCACCGATCTCATGCTGCTGCAACTTCAGGGCAGCACCATCGAGCAGCACGATGGATACTTGTGCGTGCGCACTCCGTCGAACCCGACGTTCCGTTGGGGCAATTTCATACTCCTCGATGCAACGCCCCATCCCGGCTCGCTGAGGAAGTGGGTCGACGTATTCAGACAGGAGTTTCCGCACGCGGAATACGTCGCGATCGGCATCGACAGCCGCGGCGGCGATTCCGGTGGTGCTGAGGAATTGTTGTCTGTTCGCCTCCGCGCTGAGTCATCTCCGGTGATGACCGCCACCCAGATGGTGCCTCCATCGCGTCGGGTACAGAATGTTGACACGCGCGTTCTCGATGTCGACAAAGACAACGACTGGGCCGCCGCGATCGCGTTGCAGGTGGCGAACAACACGGAGGAAGAGCCTCGCGGCTACACGACGTTCTTGATACGACGCATGGCTACTCTGCGGGCTCTGCAACGAGAGGGCCATGGTGCGTGGTTCGGCGCATTCGCCGGGGATCTGATGGTTTCCGGATGCGGAGTGTTCAGCGACGGTTCCGGTGTGGCCCGGTACCAGAGTGTCGATACGCACCCCGACTACCGGCGCAGGGGTCTCGGCGCGACGGTTGTGCATGCCGCCGGAACCTACGCGCTGAATACGCTCGGCGCCCGCACGCTCGTGATCGTGGCCGACCCCGAGAGCGGTGCGGACCGCGTGTACCGCTCCGTCGGTTTCACCGCAACGGAAACGGAGACGCTCTTGGAGAAAACTGACGACAGCAAGCGCGAGCGCCAAAGAACTCTCGACGACATCGATCCGGTACCGGCCGGTGAGGGCTAGCCGGAGGTTTTTTCGGCGCCGATCTGAACGTCATCACCGATCACCTTGGGTGCGAAAGTCCGGCGTTTGGTCGGAGCTCACCCGATTGGAGATGGACACCAGCCACGGCTGGATGGGCGCGGGTGAATGGGTGACAGGGTTGCCCGGTCGTGCGTGTTATCAGATCTGATCTCACGAGCACTGTCGAGGGCCCCACCCAATTTGCGTTCGATGGGTTCAGGCAGGCGCCATCTCCGTGACGCGTGATCGCGGGGTGCCCGCGAGCGCGGGCGAGTTGGCAGGATTCGACCACACCTGCGTCTCCAGGAATTGCTGGAACCGTTGTGCTGCTGCAACAGTGGCGAACTCAAGATCAATGAACACGTAGTGCGGATCGTCGACCGGTTGCGTGATCCGCTCGACAAGAACCCCACCCTCCTTGCGCTGCGCTGCAAATCGCCCGAAGGCCTCGTGCCACGTGTGGAAGTCACTGATGGCGTGTTCGATACGTAGTGTGGACATGGCTCCTCCAAAATTGGGATGGTGCGTTGTCTTGACGATAGGACGAGCCGAAGGCGGCCACCATCCCAGAGATCTGGGGGTCGACCAGGGTTAAGCTTGCAACGTGACAGGTCGCACAGGGGCTGCACGTCTGACGAATGCCGTGGAGCGCATTGCCGCTGCTGGCGTCGACGATCGTGACCTGCGCGCACAGATCCTGAACGTCATTCGCAATTTGATCCCTTTCGACAACTACGCATTCTTGCTCACGGATCCCACGACCAGCGTCGGCTGTTCACCCGTGGCAGACGTTCCCGACCTCGCCACCCTTCCGAGCCTGATCCGACTGAAATACGTCACTCCGGTGAACAGGTGGACCGGGTTGTCTGAGAGCGGGTGCGCGACCTTGGTTCATGCCACGGCTGGGCGCCCCGAACAAAGCGGGTTGTGGCGCGAATATTTGGCTGGCCTCGGCATCATCGATGTCGTCTCGGTGGTCTTCAACGACCGTTTTGGCTGGTGGGGGTTTCTGGACCTGTGGCGCCGCGAGAGCCTCTTCACCAATGACGAAGCGACTGCTCTTGCCTGCGCACGGCCCGCGATCACCCTACTTCTCCGAGGCATGCAGGCAGCAGCATTCAGGGCAACCGAGCTTCCCCCCGAACGCCGCGGCCCGGGCGCGCTGGTACTTTCACCCGAGCTCACTGTGCGTACCCAAACCGCCCAGACCGACAACTGGCTGAAAGCACTCGTCCCGCCGCCGGTCGGTCAAAGTCCCATCCCGGCAAGCGCGTACAACGTGGCCGCTCAACTTCTAGCGATTGAAGCGGGCGTCGATACCCATCCAGCGCAGGCTCGCGTGCATGTCGGCGGCGGCTCCTGGCTGACTCTTCGAGCGGATCGCCTCGGTGATTCCGCGCCCACTGAGCTACGCGACATCGTGGTGACCATGGAGTCCAGCTCGCCTACGGAGCGCCGCGACGTCTTCTCCCGTTCCCATGGTCTGACGAACCGTGAGACCGAGGTGTTTCGACACGTCGCCGACGGTGCGGACACCCGCGCCGTAGCGACGTTGATGTCAATCAGTGAGCTCACGGTGCAGGATCATCTCAAGGCGGTATTCACGAAAACCCTGACGTCGAGTCGTCGCGAACTGCTCGCGCTCTCGCTCGGCAGGTGAAGCGATTCGATACGGTAGCGTGTCGTCGACGGTCTGCCACCGCTCTGCTAGCTTTCGGTTGTGTCGAGCAGATCGATGCTGAAGCGTGCGATGGTGGCTCGGTCAGCAGCAAGTTGGTTCAGGGCCGGTGTCGGCTCGCTGTCGAGGCGTTCGAACGGCAGCGCTGACAGGCCGGTGTACAACATCAGGTGCAGGGCGTGGGCGCGCCGTACGACGTCAGCCGAGATCTCGCTGCCTTCCGCGCGAAGCCCGTCGACGTAAGACGGCAGGATCGCGTCTTCAACCTCCTGAAGCGTGGACGCGCTCTGCCGGCCAATCTGGATATCGCCGACGAGCAGCTGGCCGAGGTCGAAACCGATGGGACCCTCACCGAAGAAGCCATAGTCGATGAGCGCAAATCCATCCTCGCCTGGCGTGACGAGCAGGTTGTTCGGGCAGGCGTCGCCGTGCATCGCGCCCTGCGGCAGCGTCGCGAGCTCGTCGACCAGGTCGCGGGCACGGTCGGCGCTCTCATGCAGGCGGTCTCGAAGCGAGTCGTCGAAGGCTCTGGCCACCAGAGGGTGCTGCCAGACGTCGGAGTTGCGCAGCACGGGAATCACCTGGTTCATGAGGCGTCCGTGGTAATAGTCGTGCACACTCGACTCGAACTCGCCCACATCGGCACGCTCCCGCACTCGCGGGCTGGCAGCCAGCCGGCCCAGCAGGTAAGCCGCCTTCGAATACCGCGCCACGTCCCAGGCGGCTGGCACCGTCATGATCTCCTCCAGCCAGACACAGGCTGACTTCTCATCCAGGTCGAACACCCCCAGTGCGCGCGGCATCCGAAGCCCGGCTGGCAGCCGTTGGCCAAGGTCGGAGCGGTAGGCCAATGGCTCCACTCGCCACGGCACGCCCGCTTCGGCCATCACAGCGATCTCTGCGGGAACCTCAGCGAACAGTGGTGAACGGGACCATGACTGCACGTGTTTGACGAAGAAGCAGTAGTGTTGTGGCTCGCCCGCGACGAGTGCTTGCCCACGCACCCAGTAACGACCGGCCGTCGTGATCGTCGGCAAGTCATACGCGACACGCTCGGCCTCTGAGCTCACCACCGTTACCCGGTTCGTCGGCTCCTGGACAAGCGCCGCAACGAGCGTCGTCAGCGTCTCATCACTGACGTTCGCGGTCCCGAGAAGTTCACGATCATGCATGGCAGATCACCGTCGCCCAGTCCGCATCCAGTCCCGAATGAGTCGCGAGGTTTCGGCTGGCCGCTCGAGATTGGGGAGATGGCCAGCCCAGGTCAGCTCAATTCGGGTGGCATCGGGTAGCTCGGCCGCCAGGTGGTCGGCGACCGTGTGAAACCAACTGAGGTCGCAGGCTCCGGACACGACAGTGACCGGGCAGGTGATGCGGGCAAGATCGGTCTGGACATCGCGCTCCTGCACAGCGTCACCGGCGGCGAGCTGCACGCGAAAGGCATGCGACTGCATCTCGCGGAACAAGTCCCGAGTCACTTCGTCGACCTGCGGCTGCACCCACAGCTCTACGTTGAGCTCGGTTGCTCCCGCCACGTCTCCGCTCTCCAGGAGCGCGTTCTCCTTCTCGCCGAAACTTCTCAGCTCGGCAGTGGGCTCTACCCCCTGGGCGGCGGCGCAGAGGAGCACCAGGGCGCGCACTCGTTTCGGAACGGCGGAGGCGACCTGGAGTGCGATCGCGCCGCCTCCCGACGACGCCACAATGGCAAAGTCTTCGAGGCTCAAACTGTCCATCAAGCGGGTGATGTCGTCGACATGAGAGAACGGCTCCGATGTCAATGGTGATCGCCCGTAGCCGCGAAGGTCGGGCGCCACCACGGTGAAGTCCGGCCCCAGGTCCTCGATCTGGGCCTGCCACTGCCTGCTGTCAGTCGCCGTAGAGTGCAGCAACAGCACTGCTGGCCCCATTCCCGCCACGATGTGATGGAGGATCATTGGGACTCCACCTCCTTCAGCGGCATCACCAGTCCGTGCTCAAGCGCATAGAGGCTGGCCCCGACCCGGTTGGTCGCTCCGACTTTCGTGTAAGTCCTCTCGACGTGGTTGCGCACGGTCTTCTCGCTCAGGAATAGTCGGGTGGCGATCTCCCGGTTGGAGAACCCGCGGGAGACCAGTCCCAGCACTTCGCGCTCCCGCGCGGTGAGCAGGTCATCGCGCCGTAGCCGGGATACCCGGTGCCCGGCACCATCGAGCACCGCGCCCACACATTCGGTGTCGAGCGCGCCGGACGCGCACCTGGCGAGCAGGCGCGCCATTGCCTGCTCGGGGTCCAAAGCCTCTCGGTAGGGCCGTGGCTCCAACGCTGACTGGTAGGCGACTGCGGCGGCGAGGATTCGCTCACTGTGCCCGAGCGTCGACCCGCCAGCGCCAAGCGGATACCCGGTGCCGTCAATATGCTCGTGGTGCGATCGGGCGACGGTGCGCACGGCGCCCAGCCCGGGGATTCTGTCAAGCACGCGCTCGGTCAGGTAGGGGTGCATCCGCACTCGCTCCCACTCCGATTGGCTCAATTTTCCCGGCTTCGACCACACCTGGTTGGAGATGCCAAGCCGGCCAAGGTCATGAAGGTGTCCCGCCCGCTGGAGCGTGCGGATCTCGCTGTTCCCCAACCCGAGCCGCTCACCGGCTGATGCCGAAAGCGTCGCCACTGCTCGTGAGTGGCCCAGCGCGAAAGGGCATTTGAGGTCGACGAAGTCGCCGATCGCGCAGACCAGTCGGTCGAATCCCTCATCGGTGAGCTGCACGTCTCGATCGGGTGCGTAGCCAAGGGCTTCTCTCCAGGCATCCCCATCGGGCGCATCGGTAAAGATCTCTTCAGGGGATGCCAGCACCGCATCGACCACAGCAGGGTCGAAGTGGCCGCCACGCCTGCTCCGGGCCATCGCGCCAACCGCGTCGAGGCCGTACATGCGGTGGTGAACCTCCGCGATGTCAGCGAATTGGGCCACCCGCATCTCGATGGGGATCTGGTCTCCGGAGATGCCGGCCGGCAGTCCGTCGCCGTCGTATCGTTCGAAGGTGTAGGCGAGCGTATTCGCAACCTCGCGCGTCAGACCGATGTGCGCAGCCAGAACTGCCGCTGACGCGCAGTGCGAATGGATCAGCTTCGCGAGTTGCCCGCGGGCATCCCGGAAGAGCGTGCCCATGACCTTCAGCCGTTGCGGAAGCGGTTCGCCCTTGGCCACGTTGCCGAGCAGAAAGAGCATGTAGGGCATGCCCGACCAGTCGACCAGGAAGGCCTCACGCCGCACAGCGATATCGTCGCCGAACCAGCGAGCGTACTCCTGGGAGTCGGCGTGGCATCCGATCCACATCACCAGCGTGACGTAATAGACGGTGCCGCGCTGCACAGGGTCAAGACCGAGCCGGTCAGAGATTCTGCAGGCGATCGTCGCCGACCGGAGCATGTGCTCGGCGGGCTGACCCAGCCCGAGGTCGATCGCGACGGAGAGTCCGGCTAACACTTCGGCCCGCCGCGGAAGGAGTTCGATGCCGTTATTTCCCGGACTCGCCATGGCCTATTCTACTTCCGCACTGCGCCTCCGGCCACGTGAGTTGTCATCCAACCGACTCCATTTCGCGACGCGTTCCAGTTATTTCCACCGCTGCTGAGAACCGGGCTCGTCCGACAAAGAACAAACCGCGCTGGGGCAGCCAGAAGTCGCCGAGATGGGTCTGATCCTCCAAGGGGCCAACCGCACCAAAATCGATTCCATCCAGTTGGGCGTCGCCGCCGACAACTCGCCACACCTTCAGCGGGGCAGCTTTGAAGGCCTGGCCGTTGGGGGTGCGTCCGCGAAGCCTGATCCGCCCGGCCCCCAAAAAAGTACCCGCCATGGGCCCCATCGAGGCGAGCACAGCATTGTTGTTCCACGACCACTGCGGCATGGCACCGCTCATCGACGTCATTGCTCGCGTGGCCGATGTTGCGCCGAGCGCCAGCCGCCATGAGAGGCGAGCACCCATGGTGACGTCTATTTTCCAGTCATCTCGCCAGTTCACTTCTATCGCCGGAACCTGCTCGACGGCGGTCACCGAGCCGAAGTACCGCGGACAGCTGACACCGGGGTCGGCGGTCGTGAAGATCGTCCACCGACCGGCAGGGTTGCGGTGCCAGATTGCCCGGTATGCAGTTCCCAGCGAGGTTGCCAGCATGTCGCGAAGAACAAGGTAGTGCCCACCGGAATACGGCACACCCATCGCGCCATACCCGGTGAAGCGTTCATCAGATCCTGGTGCCAGTTCTGGGTGCAGCTCGAGTTCGGTTACCCCTTGGCGTGGTGTCGTTATCGTATTCATGACCCCAGTCTCAATCGACCACCGACAGCGGGGCCTGAGGCAACCGCCTCAAATCGTGGAGTACATGCCGCATCCCTGACGATGACCGACAGGTTATCGGTCGCTCCCTCCGGCAAGGGATTCGCTTGACGCGGGCTTCTTACGCTCGAAACTCAGGTGCACCACGCCGGAGGGTGAGGAAGTCGCCTCGATGGCGAACCGTTGCTCCAATCCCTCCAGCCCATCCCAAAGCCGCTCGCCCCGGCCGAGCACGATCGGCACCAGCACGATGTGCATCCGGTCGACGAGGTCCGCCTCGAGGAACTGCCGGATTGTGATTGCCCCGCCCCCGATCCGGACGTCCAAACCGCCAGCCAGGGCGCGGGCCTGCTCGAGAGCCGTGGCCGGATCCGCATCCACGAAGTGGAATGTGGTGCCTCCATCCATCGCCACCGGCGGACGCGGATGGTGGGTGAGGACGATGACCGGCGTGTGGAACACGGGGTTACTGCCCCACCAACCCTTCCAGTCCTCGTTCTGCCAAGGACCGCGCTGAGGGCCGAACTTGTTCCGGCCCATGATCTCCGCGCCGACGCCCGGTGCCCAGTTGCTCGCGAACGCTTCATCGACGCCATGTGATGCCGCGCTCACGCCGTGGATACCCATGTCACGGAATGTCTGCGTCTCGAACGCCCACTCGACCAATCGCGATCCGGCGTGGCCGAAGGGGGCGTCGAGCCGCTGGCCCTCACCGGTGGCGAAACCGTCGAGGGAGACAGAGAAGTTGTGCACACGGACCTTCGACACGGGATCTCCTGAGGTGCTTACGAACTGCATTAACTCTAAGATCTGCTACTGACTCGACGCAAGAAGGAACATCCGCTCTGCAGCAAGGACGTCTTGTTTACACGGGAATCAACCGCGCCACTCGTATTGATGAGTGCCGCGACCTGCTTGTCGACTACCGGGTGGTCCAGTCGGCCGGCTGCGGCCTGCGGATCAACCACCCCTTTTTACCGGGGCTGTTCTGCTCTCCACCTCGATACCGCTTTCTGGTGTTCGGGGACGGCGTCTGGCCGCACCGGCATCGCTTTGCCATCGCGGCGACCGAACGATGATGCAGAATAGTAGCTATGGATGCGGTCGAGACTGTGATCGAAGATTACGTCGTGGCCCTGGGTCGTGCTTTGCATGGTCCCAGCCGAGTTCGGCGTGGCCTGGTTGCCGAGGCTCGCGATCACCTGATCGATGCGACCGAGGCGTATGAGTGCGTGGGTTTAGACCGGCGATCGGCCGCCGAACAAGCTGTGCGGGAATTCGGGCCGGTGATACAGGTTGCTCCGACCTATCAAGCAGTGCTGGCAGTCGCGGCTGCCAGGCGATGTGCGGTCACCTTGCTCGCTCTGTTGCTCCCGCAGGCCTTTTTGTGGGACAAGGGATTGCTACTTGCCCCGTTGCCGGGCAACGACGCGCAGTGGCTTTCTGCCGTTCTGCACACGACGATCGAGTGGCTCGGCTTCAGCGCATTGATCATCGCCTTCGTCGCGGTTGCCATTTCGGGCATCGGTCAGCGATGGCTATCTGTGGGGCAACGCTTCGCCCGCTGGACGGGGATTTCTGTCGCCTGCGGAGCCATCGGCTCAGCCGTTGTCGGCGTAACACTCCTGATCCTGGACAATGACGGTTCAGCGACGGCCTGGATTCTTGTCTCGGTGTTGATGGTGCTGCCGATGGCATGGACGGCAAACACTGCTCGCCTCTGTCTGCATGCGGCATGAATCGGGCACCGCAGCTCAGCTCGGACTGAGCACAGCGCTGACGACTTTGGAGAACGCAACCCACTCCTGTCGCTGAGTTGCCAGTGCGCGATGCCCCGCCGACGACAGAGCGTACGTGCGGCGCCGACGGCCAGCGGTTGTCGACCATCCGCTAGTGAGGTAACCAGCCGCCTCCAGACGGCGCAGCGCTGGATAGACCGTGCCGGTGGGTATGTCCAGCTGGCCGCCGCTACGCCCACGGAGGGCCTCGATGATCGCGTAGCCGTGCAGCGGTTGCTCGTCCACGACGGCGAGGATCAGCGAGTCGAGGTGTCCACGCAGGGCATCAGCCTTCATGTAGACAGACTACAGTAGATGTAATAGCATGGCTGTCTACATGTAGACAGCCTACTCATTGGATCGATTTTGATTGACGGCACGAAAGACTCCATCCGACTTCGCAACGTTGTCGGGCTGGCATCATTGAGCCTGTTGTTACCGGCCCTCACCGTGGTCGTCAACCAACTCGGCAATTCTGCCAGCTCGATCGCCCCTGCGGCCGCCTGGATTTGGCTCCTGATCGCAGCAGCATGGGTGGTGATCGTCTGGCTCGCCCGTACGGCACGTCCGCTCGCAACCCTCGTGCTGACCGGACTCGTGAGCGGGGCACTCACCGTGCTTGCCGTCGGCGCAATCCAACTCGTGTTCTCCGGTTCAATGGATCTGCTGAAGGCACCCATAGGGATCGTCGCGCTCATCGCTCTGGGCACGTTGGGAGGGTTCATCTGCGGTTTGATCGCATGGGGCCTTCAGTCGGTCACGAAATGGCCGGAACGGTGAACGAGTACCCGACCCCGCGGCAACGAAGTCTGCTCGGGCTCGGGATGACGCGACGTGAGTTCCTGATCGCCTCGGGCGCTGTGGGATCTGGCATGGTGCTCGCGCTCACGGGCTGCACCCCCAGCCAGAGCACGTTCCCGCCGTCCGGCACGACGCCACTGCCCATCCCCCCTCTTGCACCATCCTCGCTTGCAGGCGGGAAACGCACTTTTGTCCTTACCGCTGCGGCAGGCCAGAGCCAGCTCATCTCCGGCCGCCCAGAAGTACGGACGCCGACCATGGGTTACAACGGCGCCTTCCTTGGCCCAACCCTGCGCGCGCGACACGGTGAGTACATCAGCGTTCACATCCGCAATGATCTGAGCGCGCCGACAACGCTGCATTGGCACGGCATGCACCTGCCCGCGCTCATGGACGGAGGGCCACATACCCCGATCGCTTCCGGTGAGACAGGTACCGCCGAGTGGGAGATCAAACAGCCTGCTGCCACGCTGTGGTATCACCCCCACCCACACGGTCAGACCGAGGCCCAGGTGCTGGCGGGGCTGGCAGGTATTTTTATCATCGATGACGACGCGAGCCTCGCGTCCGGACTGCCTCAGGAGTACGCCGTTGATGACCTCCCGCTCATCCTGCAAGACCGGTTCCTCGACTCGGGTGGACACATCGCCCTTGTAGACGGGGACAATGCGCTCGGCACAATTGGCAACACCCTTCTTGCCAACGGCCTCAGCGGAACCCATTTCGACGTCACGACTGAGCTGGTCCGGTTGCGCGTGCTCAACGGATGCAGCGCCCGCTTCCTGGACCTGAGCTTCGACGACAACCGCACATTCACGCTTGTCGGTACCGATGGCGGCTTGCTGAGCGAACCCGTCCAACTGGGCCACCTGCCGCTCTCCCCGGCAGAACGCGCCGAAATCATCGTGCAGTTCCGACCGGGCGATCGCGTCAAGTTACGCACCGAACGCCCCAACCTGCCGGGCGGCAACGCCGGAGTCTCCGACATGACTCCGGGCACTTTCACCGAGTTCCGTGCTGCATCCAACATGGGTACCGCCATGCCGTGGCGACTTCCCACCGACCAGCGGGCTGCGCTGGACGAAGCGAAGTCAGCACACACCCGCACATTCGAACTGAAGATGCCGTTCTTGAACGGGAAACTTATGGACATGGAGCGCATCGATGCGATTATTCGCGTCGGCGACATCGAGGTGTGGGAGGTGTTCACTACCGATCCCTTTCCACACAACTTCCACATCCATGACGTGCAATTCCGCATCCTCGACATCGACGGCGAGCCGCCTCCGTCACACCTCAACGGGTGGAAAGACACGGTTCCCGTCGTACCCGGACAGAGAACCAGACTTATCACTCGCTTCGAGGACTACACCGACGACCTCATCCCATACATGATGCACTGCCACCTCCTCCGGCACGAAGACCAGGGAATGATGGGTCAATTCCTCGTTACAACCGATGGCACAGGGCCCGATCACATCTCCATGAGTCACGAACACAGCGCGCGCCATTGACAAATCGATTCCTGGTGACACCGCTCCCAGACGCTGCGTCCACGCGGTGGTTGAATGGTTTCGTGGCCGGTGACCCTGCAATGAATCGACGGCTGTTGCGTGCACGCGACGCGATGGATCGGGACTTCTCGGCGCCGTTGACCGTGCGTGATCTGGCCGCGGTGGCGTGTGTGTCGGAGGCGAACTTCATCAGGTCTTTCAAAGCTGTGTTCGGTGAGACGCCGCACCGCTACCTGCAGCGACGTCGAATTGAACGTGCCATGTACTTGCTGCGCACCACCCGCACCAGTGTCACCGACATCTGCATGGAGGTGGGCTTCTCGAGCCTCGGTTCGTTCTCGCGCACCTTCACGGACATCGTCGGCGAAACACCGTCGCTGTTTCGTCAACGCGCAGCTTTCACTGAGGTGCCGTCCTGCTTCGTGAGAGCCTGGATGCGACCGAGCAGTTTTGGAGAAGCAGCACCGATCGACGAGCCGTAGGGTCATTTCCATGTTCAATGCAATTACCCGCTCCCAACTTTTCGTCCTTGACCAGGATGTTGCGCTCGACTTCTACACCAACACACTCGGCCTCGATGTCGTCGCCGACATGGATCTCGGGTTCATGCGATGGCTGACCGTCTGCGTGCCCGGTGAACCCGGTCGGGAGATTCTGCTGGAAAGACCTGGCGCACCAGCGATGGACGACACTACCGCTGCGCATGTTGCGGACCTTCTCAGCAAGGGCGCCATGGGCGGCTGGCTGAGCATCACTACCGATGACGCGAAGTCGACATTCGAGACACTTCGCGATCGGGGCGTCGATATCACCGACGAACCGAGCGAGAAGCCGTACGGCATCGATTTCGGTATCCGCGACCCGTTCGGCAACGCCATCCGTATCGGGCAGATGTTCGATTCACAGCAAGGTTGAATCCGTGGTCACGAATTCCCAAGCTGTTTCATTCGACACCACGCTGACCGGGATCGGTACCAACACGGGAATCATGGTTCCAGCCGGAGTACTCCACGAACTCGCCGGCGGCAGGCGTCCCGCGGTCGATGTCGAGGTGAACGGATACTGTTATCGCAGTACGATCGGCGTCATGGCGGGGCAGTCACTCATCAGTGTGAGCGCCGCCGTCCGCAAGTCCTCCGGTCTCGCGGCCGGAGACCCGATCCACGTCACGATTACAATCAACGAGACTCCCAGAGCCATCGAGATCCCCGCCGATCTTGCCGATGCACTACAAGCGAATCCCGGAACCGAGGAGTTCTTCGCGACTTTGTCGAACAGCCTCCAGCGGTACCACCTCGACAACATCGCCGGCGCCAAAACCGGTGAAACCCGTCAGAGACGTGTCGACAAGACGGTCGCCCTCTTCCTAGAAGGTAAGAGGCGCTGAAACCCGGCGCACTGCTCCAAGGAATCGATTCCGAAACAAGCGAGCCGGACGAACACCGGAAGGCGCATCGAATGCCATTCGTTAACGTGCGAACGACACCGATTTTCAGGCGGGAAGGCGTTCCCCAAACGGGTCGGCCAGCGCGCCATGGATGCGGGCACACGCTGTGGCAGTCGCTCCAGGGAGTCCGGTCTGAGCCAGGTTCCTCGAGGCGGCTGACCCACGTCTATTCGAACAGCGTCTATTCGATCAGAGACCTCCACCCCTGAGTGACCGATACCCAGGTATCGGCTATAGGTTGCGCTCGGCGAACACGGCCATCGCGTCGCGCACGAAGGTCGCCCCCGCGAGTCCGCCGTAGTTTTTCGCGAAGCGCTCGTCAGCGACGTACGTCTCGCCCATCCAGGTGAAGTATTGCTTCGTCGGGTGACCGTCGGGCGTACGCGGAGTGCCGGGGATGCTACCCAGCCAATCGTATTGCCGTTTCGCGAGCGCCTGGGCTTCGTCGGAATCGGTCGCGACACTGTCTTGAGCCGCGTCCGCCCAGTCGGCGCCGAGTTCGGCTGCGGCGATCAAGAAGTCGTCCTTCTGATCCTGCGACAGCGACCTGTACCAGAGGTCGCTCTTCGTGTAGGAATCTTTCCCCCAACGCTGCTCGACCTCGTCTTTGTATTCGGTGTGATCGAAGCCGTCGAACATCTTCTCTGCCATCGGTTTCTCGCCTCTTTCCAGTTCTGTGATGGTGCGCTCGACGCTGGCCCGCTGCCTGCCGAGTCGCTGTTGTTCGTGAACCAACCATTCAAGGTGCGTGCGCAGCGCGGCGGTGTCGTCGCGTTGCCCGGCCAGCACTTCGCCGATTGCGGGGAGGCCGAGCCCGAGTTCACGCAGCAGCAGCACACGCTGCAGCCGTACCAGGGCGCCGGCGTCGTAGTAGCGGTATCCGTTGTCGCCGATTCGGCTAGGTGTCACAAGCCCTATGGCGTCGTAGTGACGCAAAGTGCGTCGTGTGGTGCCAGCCAACCGGGCTATTTCCTGGATACTCCAGTCGCCTTCGGGGTTCATGCTGTCTCCTTTCCAGATCGACTGTATGGGTTGACGTTACGTCCAGGTCAAGCGGGCGCCCCTATGTGGCCTCGAATTCTTCGGACACGCATTTGTGGGTGCATGGTCGCGTTCGCCACCGACGCCTTCGCTCCTCGGATCGTCGGGTTCATTGCGGCATTGTTGTCGGTTCGAAAAAGGCTAAAAGTACCTCCAGCACGAGGTCTGGCGCTCTATCAATCGCCTCATGCCCTTGGCCGGCAAGCTGGACAACCCGGGCGTGCGGGATCAGCGACTCGAGCTGGTGTGTGATCGATCGGGCCCAGACCGGGCTGGTGCTACCGAGAAGTAGGAGTGTGGGCGCGGTGATCGTGCGAGAGCTCCCGAAGTCGATGGTCTCCAGGGCGCGCGCCTCACGCGGGAGTGTTGCGGCCGCGATCGCCAGCACGTCAGTCCCGCCGCTCTGCTCGCGCAGCCGATCGATCTCTTTCGGTGATAGGGCGATAATGTCGCGCAGGAAGCTTGCTGCCGCACGGCCGACCTCATCGTGGGAGACAAGTTCGGCGACACGGTCAGCCCAACCACCGGCGACTGTTTCCGGGCCCGGTGGTTCGTAGAGCACGAGCCGACGCACATCGGCGTTACCTGCCGCCGCGTCGATCACGAACGTTGCCCCGATGCTGTGAGCCATGACATTGACGCCGTGGTGGGCCTGCCCGGCCAGATGATGTATGACTGCAACGATGTCGGCGCTTTCACGTGCCGCGGAGTAACTCGCCCCGTCCGTGCTGGTTCCGCGGCCGCGACGGTCCATCGCGGTCACTCGGAATCGCGAAGCCAGCGGTGCCCAGAGCGGTTCCCATCGCTCCAGGCGCCCCATGCCGCCGTGGATCAACAGCAACGGGTCCCCGCTACCTGCGCTGATCAACCCGATTTCCACGCCGTCAGAACCGGCAACGACTGTGCGCTCACCGTCCATGGGTTCAAAGAATACTCCCTTGACGCGCGAGCACGCTGGGCAACCGATACAGCCTGAAACTGCTGTCTGCAGTTTCCATAGCACTGACATGAGCCGCTTGAATCGACACCACCTGCACTTCGGTCGTAATCTTTATCACATGATCTCAGCAGAGTTCGTCGAGCTGGTTGTGCGTCGGCCACCGCCGGGGCTGGCTGACTACGTTCGTGCCTACTACGGCTATCGCGAAGCCGCAGCTGGCGGATCGTGCGTCGAACGGTCCCCGGCGACCACGTCGCGGGCGCCCGACACGCAAGACGGCGTGGAACTGCTGCTCGAGCCGGACGGGCACCTGCGGCGAAAGTGTTCAAGTCGATGCTTGTCAAGGATGGAATCCCGTTCATGAGTTTCGGCGTGGATGACGTGGGGGCGGAATATGAGCGGCTTGTCGCGCTCGGTGTTCGTTTCACCCAGCCAGCCTTGTCCAGGGCCCCGGTAACCACCGTGATCGTGGACGATGCTTGCGGCAACCTGATCCAGATCGCGAGCATGCCGTGAATCTACTGGATGACGAGGGCAGGAAGACAGGACTCTGGGAAGAATCCGATCCCCACGGCGGCACCATCTCGGGACATTACCTCGAGGGTGAGCGTTGCGGGTTATGGCGACACTATTTTCAGGACGGCGCGCTTCGCTCCGCGTTCCACTATGACGACGGCGTACTCAATGGTGACTGCATCTGGTATCGGCAGACCGGTGGATTGCTGCAAAAAGGTGGATTTCTGAACGGTGACAAGCATGGACTCTGGCAACGCTGGACTAAGAGCGGTGCGCCCATTGATGAGGGCACCTTCGACCGGGGAGTGAAGTCCGGACTGTGGACCTACTACGACCCGGAGGGCGCTATCAAGAAAACCACGAAACATCGAGGCCCGAGCTGAGCGGTCCCTGTCTGCACCTCTTGGGCTATAAATACGGTCCAGGGAGCCACTTCATATGGTCCGAAAATGCTTGGGATGATCGTTATGACCAAGAGAGAAACATCAAGGTCAACGTCAACATCAACATCAACGTCAACGTCAACGTCAACGTCAACGAATCCTGAGAGGTATCGAAGGGCTGAGAAAACGGCAAACGGGCTCGACTTCCCGAATCTCACAGTGAATCTTCTTGCCGGTGCCGCTCTGACGCTGTAGAAACGCTGTAAAAAGTAATCACCCGTCCGACCGGAGGCACCCATGGGCAAGTTGATCTACGCGGCCAATATCTCGCTCGACGGCTATCTCGAGGACGAGAGCGGCTCCTTTGACTGGTCCGTTCCGGATGAGGAGGTGCACGCCTTCTGGAATGAGCACGAGCGGCACATCGGCACATCGCTCTACGGCCGCCGCATGTACGAGACGATGCGCGTCTGGGAGAACGACGATTGGTTGACGACCGAGCCGGCGGTCGTCCGCGAGTACGCCCAAATCTGGCGGGACGCCGACAAAATCGTGTACTCATCGACGCTCGAAGGGGTGTCGACGGCGCGCACGAGGATCGAGCGGCAGTTCGAACCCGAGGTGGTACGACAGCTCAAGGAGGCATCCAGCTCGGACCTGAGCATCGGCGGCGCGGCCCTCGCGGCGCATGCGTTCCGGCACGGGTTGGTCGACGAGTGCGTGCTGCTCGTATGCCCGGTGATCGTGGGCGGCGGCAAGCCGGCGCTCCCCCGGGGCATACGAGTCGACCTCGAGCTGCTGGACCATCGGAGGTTCGGCAATGGCGTGATCTACGTGCGCCACTCGACACGAAGCGCTACCTTCCGGGGCACCGCCTAACGCCGCTCAAGCGACACCAGCTGGAGTTCATCGACTTCCGCCCAGCACCCACGTCTTTACCCGTTCCGGATATTGCGCCGCAAAGGAAACGGTGGCGGGGCCGCCCTGATTGAGGCATGCCGGTGAATCTACTCGGCAATGGTCCCGTTTGCGGGTGCGCGATCTAGACTTGAGTCCGGCTCGATCGCGCCCTCGGGAGTAGTTGCAACGTTGCGCGCCGGTGGTCCCCGAAAAGAAGAGGCGCAGAGATGACCCACACCGCGACATCCGCCGACGGCACCACAATCGCTTACGATCTCGTCGGCGACGGGCCGACTCTGATCGTGATCGGCGGCGCGTTCAACACGCGCCATTCTCCTGGCGCCCTCGTGCCTCTGCTCGCCCCGCACATGCGCATCGTCACGTACGACCGGCGCGGGAGGGTCGACAGCGGAGATGCGGATGCCGTGGGAGGCGTGCCGCCATTTGCCGTGGAGCGCGAGATCGAAGATCTTGCCGCCCTCATCGACGCGGTCGGCGGCGAGGTCTTCGCGTACGGCCATTCCTCGGGCGCGATCCTAGGGCTCGAGGCCACCTCCCGCGGGCTTCCGATCAGCCGCCTTGCCGCCTATGAGCCGCCGTACACGGCAGACCCGAGTGACTCGACCCCACTCACAGACGGAGGCGTGCGAGCAGCAATCGCGGCGGACGATCGTGAAGCGGCGGCCACAGCATTCATGCGCCTGACCGGAATGCCCGACCAGGCCATCGAGGGCGCGAAGCACGCCGCTTTCTGGCCGGGTCTCCTCGAGGTCGCGCACACCCTCCCCTATGATCTGGCGCTCACCGGCGACGGTGTCGTTCCCGCCATGCGGCTTGGCTCGATCGCGGCACAAGTCCTCATCATGGATGGCGGGGCGAGCCCGGCGTGGGCGGCCCGTGCGGCCGAGGCGGTCGTCGCGGTGGTGCCCGGCGCGCGCCGTCTCACGGTGGCGGGCCAGGATCACAACGTCGACCCCGGGGTGCTGGCACCGCACCTGATCGACTTTTTCGGCTGAGCCCGGCCGCACGGAGTGCGACTCGGTGCATGTCCAGTGCGCGTGTGAATGGGAATCCCCACGCCCGTCGCCAGGCGACGAGCGAGGTTGGGACGCGCGGCTGGAACATGAGTTCTATGGCGGACGGGTCTACAATCTGCGTGCAGATTCGGTGACCTCCGGTCACAGCGACATCCTGGGGCCGGAGGTGGCTCACGCGATCCTCGCCGCTATCGCCGCCACTTGAGGCGGATGCCTCAAGCGGCGGTGCTGGCCCCCGATCGAGACTGGGGCATGGTTTCGACAACGAATCTACGACATTCGGTCGCTGACGCGGAAGTCGAACCACACCTGAAGCGGATCGCCGTGAACCGAAAAACAGTGAGTCTCGCAACAGGCCTTTTGTGAACTCGAGGAGGGTTTGCCATGTCCATCATTGAAACTCCTGAGGAAACCGACGGGCTCGTGGCCGACCTATATGCCGCGGAGATCTCCGAGATCGGCTACGTGCCGAGCCACACCCGCATGATGGCGGTGAACCCCGAGGCCTTCCGCGCATTCCAGCAATTGGTGCGCGCCATCGTGTCGCAGCTCGGAGTGCGTCGCTTCGAGCTCGCAACGTTGGCCGCCGCGGATGCGGTCGGCTCGCGGGCGTGCCGGTACGCGCACGGCCGCAAATCGTTGAAGCTGTTCGAGGAGGAGCAGCTGGAGCGCATCGCCCGCGACTACCACGACGCGCTCCTCAGCGACGCGGACGTTGCTCTGATGGACTTCGCCGCGAAACTCAGCCGGGATTCGGCGTCGATGACGGATGCGGACAGTCTGCGGCTGCGCGAGATGGGGTTCACCGACCGCGAGGTTGTCGACATCGCCCTGGCCGCATCCGTACGCAACTACTTCAGTCGAGCCCTGCACGCCCTCGCCGTCGAGGTCGACGTCCCGCCGGGGCTCAGCCCGAGTCTCAAAGATGCGTTGACGGTGTAGTGACCTCGGTTCGTTCCTGGCCGCTGTGAGGACCGTCCTGATTCTTCACGAGGCGCGCAAGAGCGATCCGGTTCCTGGTCCCGGTCTTTCTCAACAGGTTCGAAACATGTGAACTCACCGTCTTCTCACTGATGAAGAGTTCCCGAGCGATCTCACCATACGTGCGACCCGCCACAAGATGACTGAGGACGACCCGCTCCCGGTCGGTGAGAACAGCTCGGATGGGGTCATCCGCAAAGCGCATCTCGGGTTGGACCTCCTCGACCGGTATGTGGGCGGCATCCACGAGAACGTTCAGCGCGTCGATCACCGGATCAGCCCCGAGAGAACGTGCGAGGGATAGGCCCGCCCGCACGGCCACGGCAGCCTCCGCACGACGACCACTCCCGTCAATCAACAGCGCCTCCGCACAGCGCTGGTAGCAATACGCCTCCTCCCACGGGAGTGTGGCCGCGTTCAACAGGGCGGCGGCGGTATTCCAGAGCGAAGCAGCATCGGGAGATCGGTGCGCGCGCGCCACCTCCGCGCTGTACAACGCTGCCAAGGCTTCGATCTGGCGCTTCGCGGTATCGGTCGGCTCGCCGGAGTCTCGGACGATGTCGGGAAACCGTGCTACCAACGAGTCAACGGCGTCACTGTGCGGCATTGGGTTCAGGCCCTGATCGCGTGCATGCTCCGAGAGATCGGCCAGAGCGCGTGAGGCGAGCGGAAGCAGCCATTCACAGAGGTTCGGCGAAACTCCGCTCGACTCCAACCCCGACAATGCCGCATCGTACGCGTCGGCGGGCCGACCCTCCGCCAAGCAGACTTCTGCCCGAACAACGTCGAATTCGAATGAACGGTATGCGGCGGACTCCTGAAAGATTTCTTCGGCACGGTCCAGGTGGCCGCGGGCTTCCCGTGCGCGACCTTGAAGAACGGCCAACTTCGCGGCCGTCAATCGTGCCTGCACGTCAGCCATCGGCCCGGGGTTGGCACCGAGCGCGACACGGAGACATCGAAGCCCCTCCTGCCATTCTCCGATGCCTATCCACGCTGACGCTTCCCACCCGGCCAGAATCGCGATGTAAGGATGGGCCGCCTTCATCTCGGCCATCTGTATGCGGCGCTTTCGAATGGATTCCGCGAAGCCGCGGGTCGTGACGGCGTTGACGGCTTGCGCTTCCACTACGGCTGCCCCGACGAGGGTCATCGGGTCTTTGGCTTCCCGTGCCATTTCCGCGCTCTGAGCGGCCAGTGCCACGCATCGGTCATTGTTCCCGTCGAAGAGGGCAGCCCAACCGTTGATATAGAGCGTGTAAGACAGTGCCCTCGGGTCCCTAATACCGGAGGCAATTTTGAGTGACTCCGTCGCATGATCGCGCCCGCGGGGGTCGTCATTCCAATACTCCGCCAACGCCAGCGATGCCAGCGCACACGCGTACTGAGCACTTTCAGGGAGAGCCTCAGTCAAGTTCACTACTTCGCGGGCTTCGTCAACGGAATGGAACGACACCCCGGTTCTCAGGCGAAGCCATGAACGTCGCATGAGTAGCCCGGCGACCTCCAGTGGCTTGTCTACCGGGGAGACCTCGTCGAGGAGCGCTTCGATTGCCTTCAGCTCCTCACCGTCGGCACCAGTGATTTCGGCTGCGGAGACCAAGCGCACAAGCAGTTCCTGACGACTTGGGACACCCGAGGACACTCCGCTGCGGAGGGCCAACGCCCGGGTGAGCAGTCGCAGCATTTCTGCGCCTCCGCCAGCGGCTCGGGTCGCATCCGCGGCTTTCAGCGCGCAGTCAAATGCCTGATCCATTTGCCCGGCCGCGTGGCGGTGGTCGGCGATGGCGACAATCGTCTCCACAGGGCAGTGCCCGCTGAATATCAGTTCCTGTTCGAGGTCATCAGCAAAGGCCGCATGCCACATCTGGCGCTCATCGCCAGGCGATGATTCGTGGAGTGCTTCTGCAATCATCGGATGGTGGAACCAGTACCGACCATCCGGCATCAATTCGAGCACGCCGGCTTCTACGGCTTCGTGCAACATCTCCGGGACGCCATCCCCACTCTGGCCGGCACCAGTGAGTCGGGAGAGTCGGACGGCCGAGATCGGCGCGCCGCCGATCGCGACAACCCGACACAGCTGACGTGCCGGCGGTGACAATCTCGTCCAGGAGCGCAGGACCGCCCCCGCCAGATCAGAAGGTAGACCAGAGGCGATGTGGCGCGAATCCGGGCGGAGTCCAGTCGCCAGTAGGCGAGTGAGATACGCATTGCCGCGGGCGTGGGAGAACACGTCCTCGACCAGGGACTCGTGTGGAGGCTGACCGAGAATGCCAGAAAGCTGGAGGGCGGTGGCGTGCCGATCCAGGGGATCCAGGAGAAGGTCCTGGGTGCCAGGCATTCGGCGCATGTCGGCTAGCCAGCGGTGAAGGGGGTGGCCCTCACCCGCTTCACCGTGGCGGATCGTCGCCACAAGGGCAAGCCGGCGGGTGCGCGGACCCGCGACGAGGTACATGATCACATCGAGCGTGCTCTGGTCGGCCCATTGCAGGTCGTCGACGAAGAGAACGACCGGGTGATCTTCGCACTGCGCGTCAAGCCACGCGTCCAGCAACACGGGCACGCCGTCGGTCGATTGACCGATCTCGAAGGTGGGGGTGGCCAAAGCCCCCGGACGGCCAGCGCCCCGGGTGCGCAGTGCAGACCGCAGGGGCAGGAACGGTACGGACATGTTCATCAGGGGCAGACAGCCGCCGGCCAAAACGGTCATCTGGTCGGCGAACTCGGCGCAGGCATGTTCCACGAGCGCCGTCTTCCCGACCCCGGCTTCTCCGGTGACCAGCAACAGCCCGGCAGTTCCGTTGACGGCGTCTTCGAGAAACCGTCGCACCTCGGACGTCTCCGTCTCGCGACCAGCGAAGACGTTCCCGGCCACGCGTGAGCTACTGCCCATCTGTCAAGTGTCCCACTTCCGCCCTCATTTAAGGGGTTTGCGGCGCTTCCTGAGGGGGTGTGCCCGATGCCCGGATCCCCCAGCGCGACAACTGTTGAAGGTGTTACAGAACCCACACCTGAAAGGCAAGATCGTGAACTTTTCAACCGCCAGGGCCGCCGCAATCGCCACCTTGACCATCGCCCTTGTAGCCGCCACGAGCGTGTCAGCGGCGTTCGCCTTCCCTGACCCCGGCGAGCCCGGATCGCCAGGCGCTGTGCGCCAGACGGCAGCTCCTCACAACGTCGCGAGCACCTCGGGCGTTGGACTGCTCGAACGTATCGGCACCGAGTTCGTACGCGGCGACGATCTCACCGGTGCGGGTGTTCCCGCTCCGCACTGGGTGCCCGAAGATCAGTGGTCTCCGATCACCGGACGACTCCACGCGATGGGAGCGCAGATACCAAAATGATCAATGGTCGACAGAATTGAGCGCTCAAGGGTGCTCAAGAAATGCGCGTTGACCCGCTCGCGCACGCGAATCGCAGGTCAGTCCTCAGCATGCTCACCTACCGTGAAGCTCTCGACGCGTCGAACTCTCCCGCCTGCTCGATTTCGGACTCG
Source organism: Homoserinimonas sp. OAct 916 (assembly GCF_003260275.1). Lineage (GTDB taxonomy): Bacteria > Actinomycetota > Actinomycetes > Actinomycetales > Microbacteriaceae > OACT-916. The sequence goes on from NZ_QJHB01000008.1 coordinate 133,927, forward strand.
CTCACGCATCCACCACCTCGGCCTCGTGCCAGCCGTCGCCGGAACGATAGTAGTGCTGAAGTGCGCCATCCGTGGTTTCGACGATGACCTCGAGGTTGAAGCCGAAGCTTCCCTGCAGAAGCCCCCACACATGCTTGACATCATGTCCGAACGTGGCCGACTGGTGCCATCGGTTCATCGGCTCCACAGTCGCGGCGTGGATCGGATCGGACACCTTCACGTGAGATTCAACTGCGGAGGAGTTCGCTAGGGATTCGCCGGTCGTCGACTCCTTGCCGAGCGTCATCCTGCCAAGCGTCACATTGCCGAGCGCCGATCGTGTTGCGCGCGCAACCACCTCATTCGTCTTGTCGGCGAGCAGGATCTGCAGATCGTCGGGAACCGATTTCCGATCGCTCGCGTGAGCGAGCAACGGTCCATCGACCTTGAGGTGGGCGACGTCACTCACCAGGGGGTTGGCGAAGTCTGCTCGGGGAATTTCACTGCGCAATGCAGAGTTGTCACGCCACCAATGCTGAACCTGACCGTTGACGGCTACGCAGAGTTCGAAGTTTCCGGGAGTGAGCTCATCTGTCGCACCGAATTGGCCCTGGATCATACAGATCGGGGTCTCTCCGACCTCGTGGCCGAAGACTTCGCCTCGTCTCCACGTGTGATCGCCGTCGTCGTCACGCCACCACAATTGCATGGTGCCGAAATTGCTCACGCACGCGAGGTATAGGTTGCCCTGGGTTCCGATGTTCGCCTGCACGAGAGATGGTCCGCTCATCTTGACTTCGTCGGTGATTGTGCCGCCTCCATGCCAGACAAAGTTTGGCGCTCCCTCACGCCACCAGTGCTCCAGAATGCCGCCGCGTCGTCGCACGACAACCTCAAGATTGCCCGGGGCGCCGTAGTTGCTTTGAATGAGCGCAGGAAAACCTTCGGTGTCGGTGGGGCCGAACCGCCCGCCATCATGCCAGATCTTGTCGTCCTGCCCCATCCACCAGTGCCGGAGTTGACCGGAGAGCTCCCAATAGACCGCTTCGAAATTGCGGTCGTAGGTGGTGGATGTTGCGGCTGGTTCGCCGACGCATCCGGCTCCGGCCGCTATGTCATTCGGATTCTCGAGCGTGGCCGCCTCGGCCCAGACAAACCCGCCGCTGCCGCCGTCACGCCACAGATGGCGTGCGCGAGGCGCTGACGCCCGTACCATTTCGAAATTTCGGTGCTCGGGCCCATTGCCGCTCTCGAAGAAGTTACCGGTGTGCAGGCGTCGCTTCGTCCACGGATCTGGGTTCGTGCCGGTCAGTCCCTGCTTGGAATAGGCGTCGATCTTGCATTCCCCGAACCCGACGAGACCGTACCCACCCATCCCCCAGCCCGCCCCCCAGGAGTTGCGCACGATCCAGCACTGCTGGCCATCGTCGTAGCCGACCACGAGCATGATGTGGCCCTGGGGGTTAGCCGCCATTGGCGACTGATGATAAACGGCGGGCCCGGTGTACGCGCTGAATTCGTCGTACGCGTCGAACCCTGCGATAACCGGTCCGACGCTGTCGAGCCACCTTTTCGCGTCGTCGACGCTGCCCAGGCTCGTATACTTCGGCACGCGTACCGTTCGTCCGTTTCGGTCGGCGGTGGGCGAATAGTTCTTGTCGACCGACGACCACGCGTAGCAGTCAGGATCTGCAATTCCGTTGGCTGTCACCCAATCCAGCGCGCCGGTAACACCGGCCCCGTGTGCGCAGGGTGTGGCTTTCGGACCGTCACGAACCACCCAGTTCTCGCCCATCGGGCCGCCCCAACCATCGCGAAGGTCGCCCTCTGAGCGCTTAGCCCACACGCCATGTTCAATGCGAACCATCGTCTCCACGAGAGCGGCCGTCGCAAATGCCCAGCAGCTGAGGCACGGGTTCTGATCTTGCATAGTGGCGAGCCAGTTGCCGCCCCAGCGGGTGCGCCAATCCACACCAATGTGAACTTCGGCCTGGAGGTCGGCCTGGATCTGGAGGTTGCGCGCACGAAGAAGAGGGTTCGCCACCGGACTTGACACAAGATCGGGCAGGTTGAGTGGGGGCACGTCGCGTGCAAGGGGGATTTGGCTCAGATCTCCACCAGTTGGGAATTGTGGAATCGGATCGTCATCTTTCAATTCGGGAGCGACGCGCCACGCGCGTTCTCCCATAGTTGCAACGGATGCCTTGAGTTCGCCAATTGTAGAAACCATCAGGTTCCTCCCGAGCAAAGAAACTGACTGGATTACCGGTTTCTGCTGGCTTGATTTTACGCGCGTCGAATCGCCTCGCCTATGGGAAAACGACGACGACCACCGCCCGAATCGAGTCCGCGGGAGCGGGAGTTAGTGGAGATGAATCTGGATGATGGCAACTCTATCCATTGGCGACGCTCATACCACCAGGAATGGCCGCAACTCGACCCTCCGATTGCAGGCCTTCGAGCCGTCCGCGGCGAGCTTCAGCGCCACGTCCAAGTCAGGGGCCTCGAAAATCCAAAAACCGATAACGAACTCCTTCGATTCCGTGTGCGGCCCGGCTGTGAAGGTCGGCTCCGCGCTTCGGCCGTCAACGACGGTGGTCGCGCTGGGCGCTGCGAGGCCGCCGGCGAAGACCCAGTGGCCCTCGGCCACCATGCGGTCGTTGAATACATCAATGGCAGCCATCTCGGCCGCGGTGGCGGGGCCGCTCTGGTCGTGGATCACTGAAACCAGGTATTGCAATTCGATCATCTCCTGTGGTCGGGAAGCCTGCCCTTGCCGAGTGCTCGCCCCTGTTACCAACCACTCTGCTCCCTTTCGACCGCAGATCGTAAGCACCCCTTAGCCGGCCAGGCCCCGACAGCTGCTAGGGAACACGCTGCTCGCCCCCGGCAAGCCACTCGGCAACGCCATGGGGGTTTCGATCATCCCTGTCAGACAAAGTGACCGTGACATCTTCGGGATGTCACTCCTGCGGGCCGAGTCCATGAATGGCGCCCCATGATCAAGGACCACCATCATTTGCAATGGGCGGAAGTTTGTACGATCACGGTCCTCAGTCTCATCGGGGAACTCCCCCAGGCCGCGCCAAGCTCTTCAATGTCGACATGGATCTGGTTCCAGGTGTTAGATTCTGACGCGGTCCGGGCGAAAGCCGTGCTCGATACCCCACAGCAGCGCGTTGGTCCTGCTGTCCGCGCCGATGCGCCGATAGCAGTTGCGGATGTAGGTTTTGATCGAATTGATTGAGAGGTATGTTCGCTCGGCGATCTCCGCATTTGAGAGCCCTTGCGTTATCAATGCCAAGATCTCGGCTTCGCGCTCAGAAAGGCCCTCCTCCCGGCCCGGCCAGTCGCCAACAATCACTGTCTGGGCGTCCTCTTGCTCGAGGTGGAGTTGCTTGCCGCCTGCGCGGATCGTCTCCAGGGCAGAAACTAGCCCGGCGGCCGGAAGCCCTTTGGAGATGTACCCGCCTGCCCCGTTCGACATCGCCGATTCGATGTGAACCGGCTCGAGGGTCCACGAATAGACGACTACCACGCCTACCAACGGGTTCGAGACGAGGTCTCGAACCTCGGACCGGTCTCCGCGGGTGGCAGCAAAGGTGTCGTATAAGGCGATGTCCACGTGCTCGCCGACCTGCTTATTCAGATCGAGCTCAACGACGTGGATCCTGTTTCGATAAGTGCGCAACATCTCCGCGACCCCGCGCGCGACCACCTCGTAGTCGTTCACCAGAGCAACGCGCACCGCATCCATATCCCCACGATATGGGATCACGCGGTTCGCGCAAGGTTCACCCTTTGGGGTGAACCGCTCGGTTGGAGTCGGGAGGTAATTTCCAATTACGGGGAATGGCGGCTGAAGCTCCCCGCCATCAGCCGCTATTGGCGCGTGACCTCACAGTTCACACAAACCTCAAAAAAAGGAGAACCACCATGGGCAATGACAATCCCGTCATGCTGAACCCAGCCGAAAAGCCGGGCCACGCCGAATCAAACAGCCCTACCAAGGTGCCAGGTGATCAGCGTCCCGGCAGCGTCGCATCGAGGGCGCCCGACTGGTCGACCGAAGACGGCGTCCACAGGCTCGACTCCGATGACAGTGAATCCGGCGACGGTTCGAACGGGAAGTCTGGATCGTACGTTTCAGGAGAGCCGCTAGGAACGAGCGTGCCGTCACACGGTGGCGAGGACAAACTCGAGACGGTGAAGCGCGAGTCACGTGAAACGACGAAAGTTGCGAAGGATCAGGCCGGCAATGTGGCAGAAACTGCCAAAGCCGAGGTGGGTTCTGTTGCAGCTGAAGCGAAGTCCCAAGCGAAGGATCTTTTTGCGCAAACCCAGCGTGAAATCAAGGAGCAAGCCGATGCTCAGCAAAGCAAAGCAGCGGCAGGACTCCGAGCGATGGGTGAACAGTTGCGTGGTATGTCAGATAACTCAGACCAGGGTGGTCTCGCTGTTGACTTGGTCCACGAGGTTTCGGGCCGACTTTCGGGTGTCGGCTCTTGGCTCGAGCAGCGCGATTCTGGTTCTCTGGTCAGAGAGGTGAAGTCGTATGCGCGTCGCAATCCTGGCACCTTTGTTGCGATCGCCGCGGTCGCTGGGGTTGTCGTCGGTCGGCTGACCAAAGCGTTGACAGCCGGTGACAACGACGAGTCTGGCGAAAGCCGAATCTCCACGACGACCGAACACGTGCCGCCACAGCCTCCAATCATGCACGCGGGGGCGGAGCCACTCAGCGTCGCTGACACGCCACTGTATACGCAGCACGCCGCCTCAACGCTCGATGATGTCGACCCAGGAAGCACCGGTCATGACCGACGCCACACCCTCTGAGCAGAAAGCGGCGACGACATCTCTCGGTGATCTGCTCGGTGAGGTCACCAGGGATCTGTCAACGCTGATCCGGCAGGAGCTGGCCCTGGCCCGCGCTGAGCTGAAGGAATCTGCAACCAAGGCGGGAAAGAGTGCCGGCCTGATGGGAGGTGCCGGATATGCGGCGCTGATGGCAGTCTTCTTTCTCTCAGTGGCCCTGTGGTGGGCGCTCGGAACGCTGATTGGCCTCGGATGGTCGGGCGTGGTCGTGGCCGTATTGTGGGCGATCGTCGCGCTCATCATGTTCATGGTCGGCCGCAGCCAGCTGAAGCAGATCAAGGGGGCTCCGCAAACTGTGGAGACCATGCAGGAGATCCCGAAAACGTTGAAAAGAAATGAGGAGAACCGATGAGTGATTCACCCGACGCCATCCGCGCCGATATCGAACGGACCCAGCGAGACCTAGGCGAGAACGTCGATGCTTTAGCGGACAAGGTGGACCCGTCCAAAATCATGGACCGTCAGGCCGACAAGGTCAAGAACGCGGTTGGGTCCGTCAAAGACCGCATACTGGGCACCGATGACGGCGACAATTCCTCGATGACGGACAGCGTCTCGGATGCGAAGGACCGGGCCGTCGCCAAGGCGCAGGGAAGCCCGCTCGCTGTAGGGCTGATCGCCTTCGGGGTCGGCCTGGTCGTGGCCTCACTGTTTCCTGCATCCCGCGTTGAAAGGGATGCCGCATCGACCGTGAAGGAGCAGGCTCAGCCGCTGATCGATGAAGCAACGGAGACGGCCAAGGAAATCGGCGAGCATCTCAAGGAGCCCGCCCACGACGCCGCCGCCGCCGTGAAGGACGCCGCGACCGACGCAGTCGAGAATGTTCAGGCAACCGGCCAGAATGCGGCTCACGCGGTCTCCGATCGAGCGCAAAGCGCGCAGGCGAACATTTCCGACAGCTGAGACCTGTGGATAAGTGTCTCGCCGGATGTGGTTGCGTCAGTCGCGTCGCATCCCTAAGTGGGAGATCGAGGAGTTTATGAGCACACGAGCGCGTACGCGCGCGGACGAGCCCGGCCCGCCTGACCCGGAGGACTCACGCAAGGCGGACAGCCCGGTCGATTTGAGCAAACGGTCCTGGAAATATGTGTTCGGCAAGACAGCTCGCGAATTCTCGTCTGACCAGTGCACCGATATTGCGGCGGCACTGACGTACTTCGCCGTACTTTCGATCTTTCCCGCAACGCTCGCCATATTCTCATTGCTGGGTGTGTTCGGGCAGAGCGGTGCAGCCACTGACGCGATTCTCGACATGGTGCGGCAGTTGGTCCCCGGTGAACTGGCCAACGCGCTGAAGGGCCCAATCGAGCAGATTGCGAATGCGCCGGCGGCAGGGTTTGCCTTGGTGACGGGGATCGTTGTGGCAATCTGGTCGGCGTCGGGCTACGTAGGCGCTTTCAGCCGGGGGATGAACCGAATCTACGAGATTCCCGAGGGGCGTCCGTTCTGGAAGCTGAAGCCTGCGCAGTTGCTGGTGACCGTGATCGTTCTTGTCCTGGTGCTGATTGTGGTCGTCATTCTCATAATCTCCGGGCGGGTGGCCGATACCGTCGGTTCGGTGCTGGGCATCGGTGAAGTCGCGACCACTGTGTGGTCGATCGCGAAGTGGCCGGTCTTGGCATTGGCGGTAGTGCTGGTTGTGGCGATCTTGTACTATGCCACCCCGAACGTGAAGCAACCCAAGTTCCGCTGGTTGAGCCTCGGCGCGGGCCTCGCGATCGTGGTGCTCGCGGTCGCGACTTTTGCCTTCGGGATCTATATCGCGAACTTTTCCAATTACGACAGGACGTACGGGTCATTGGCTGGAGTGATCATCTTCTTGCTGTGGCTGTGGATAGCGAACCTCGCCCTCTTGTTCGGTGCGGAGTTTGACGCGGAATTGGAGCGCGGACGACAACTGCAAGCCGGTATCGCCGCGGAAGAGAACGTGCAGCTCCCACCCCGTGACACACAAAAGAGTGACAAAGCCGAAGAGCGCGAAGCGAGGGACGTCGATGAGGGCCGACGTATCCGTCACCTGGCCGAAGAACCGGGCCCGGCGCGCAAGGAGCGAGACTGAGCGCCGGGGTCTTGATGCCGCTTCCATCAGCAGATCGAGAGTTTGAGTAACCGTGAAAACTATCAGTGACGTTCAGGCGCCGCCTATGCGCATCGCCTCCGTCCCATCCGACCATGTGTATGTTCGACATCTTTCGCCTCCGGACGGTAACGATCGGAGCGTGACGCGACTACCAGATCCGACGCCGCCAGGAGCAGAGTCGGAGCCGTCTCGATGGTGGCCACCCACAATGCTGCAAGCCGACTGGGTACGGGAGCATCACCGCGAGTTCGATGTGTTCCACGTACACTTCGGCTTCGACGCCCGGGCGCCCGAAGACCTACAAGAACTGGTGACCGTACTTCGTCAGAACGACAAGCCTCTTGTTTTGACCATGCACGACTTGCGTAATCCGCATCACCACGGGCGAAAGGAGCACGACGCCCAGCTCGACGTCCTGGTGCCCGCCGCCGACGCGCTGATCACGTTGACCGGCGGGGCCGGTGATGAGATCAAACGCCGTTGGGGTCGCAATGCGTGCGTCATTCCGCATCCGCATGTAGTCGAGCTGGACCGGATGTCGGCGCTGCGCGCGGAACGTTCTTCCGGTAACGGAACTCCGTATCGCGTGGGGATGCATGTCAAGAGCCTGCGCGCGTGCATGGACCCGAGTGCGCTCCTGCCCGCCCTGGAACGAGCCGTCATCGAGATGGGTGATGCTCGTCTTCAGATCAATGGGCACCGCGACGTCCTGGACCCGCGAGGTGAACGCTATGATCCGGACCTGGCTCAGTTGTTGCACGACTGCGGCGATCTGGTCGATGTCAGAATTCATGACTTTTTCGACGATGAAGCTTTGTGGCGCTACTTGTCCTCGATCGACGTCTCAGTACTGCCCTATCGATTCGGGACCCATTCGGGATGGTTGGAGGCATGCAGAGACCTCGGCACGCGTGTCGTGGCTCCGTCGTGTGGCTATTACGCCGAGCAGGGACCAGTGCAAAGTTATGTGTTCGACGAAGATGGCTTTGACGAGACGACGCTGATCGATGCCGTCCTGGGTGCCCGTGAGATGGACGTCGAACCATTATCAGCCCTCGACCGTCTCGGGCAGCGACGGGCCATCTCCGCCGCTCATCGTGATCTTTACGATTCGCTGCTCCGATGAGAATTTGTCTGATCGCTTCGAGTCGTTTCCCGGTCCGGGAGCCATATCAGGGCGGGCTGGAGGCGCATACTGCGATGCTCGCAGATCAGCTCATCCGGCGAGGTCACACCGTAAGTCTCTTTGCGGCGCCGTCGTCTGATGAGCGGTTCAACATCGAACATTTGGACGTCGGCCAGTTCGAATCCAGCACAGCATCTCGTCGCGACGTCGGTGCGTTGCCCGAGGAATGGATGCGAGAACACCACGCCTACCTCAAGCTGATGCTCATGTTGATCAAAGATGGCCAAGATCGGTTTGACATCGTGCACAACAATTCTTTGCATCATCTTCCTGTCGCGATGGCCGGTGCACTCCCGGTGCCGATGGTTTCCACGCTGCACACACCCCCGTTGGCATGGCTCGAGTCCGCAATCACCGTGAATACCGGAAACATCGCGTTTACGTCGGTCAGTCGTTACACAGCCAAAGCATGGGCCCATGTCACGCCCTCACGCACCATTCTCAATGGCGTCGACACCAACCTCTGGAAGGCCGGCCCCGGCGGGTCGGCGGCCGTATGGACTGGTCGTTTGGTTCCGGAGAAGGCACCGCACTTCGCCGTATTGGCTGCACGGAAAGCGGGCATGTCCCTGAGACTTGCTGGGGCTCGATTGGACTCAAATTATTTCGAGCACGTGCTGGCGCCCCTGCTGGGTGACGGCATCGAGTACGTCGGTCACTTGTGCCAACAAGAGCTCGTAACTCTGGTTGGTGAATCTGCGGTAGCGCTGGTTTCGCCGGCTTGGGACGAACCATTCGGGTTAGTCGCGGCGGAGGCGATGGCCTGTGGCACTCCAGTTGCGGCGTTCGCTCGCGGTGCGTTGCCGGAGATCGTCGGCCGCGTCGCTGGGCGTCTGGCCACGCCCGACGATGTGGGATCTCTTGCTGAAGCAACGATCGACGCACGGCGAATCGATCGCACGAAGGTTCGTGCGTACGCGGTTGAGCAACTCGGAGTCGACCCCATGGTGGATGGATACCAGCGTCTCTACAAGTCGGAGATTGAAGGGCCGACCAGATGATTGGGTACTACGTGCACCACCACGGGACGGGACACCTGCACCGCGCGATCGCGATCGCCTCGGAGCTCGAAACCACCATCACTGGTATCAGCTCCCTCCGCCGTCCTGCCACGTGGGCCGGACCGTGGCTCGAACTCCCCCGCGATGATGACGGGAGTGAAATGTTTGTCGACGTCGACGGGGGCGGACGACTCCACTGGGCTCCGGAATACCACGACGGTCTCCGGAAACGGATGGCCAAGATATCCACGTGGATCGACGAGGCAGACCCTGACCTGATGATCGTCGACGTTTCAGTGGAAGTTGCACTTTTGGCACGCCTTCACGGAGTTCCCGTGGTGACAATTGTCCTTCCCGGTGAGCGGGAAGATCCCGCCCACGAACTTGTGCATTCGATATCTCGGCGCATCATCGCTGCCTGGCCGCCCTCGGTGTCTGGGATGGTTCGAGGACTCGATGAGCGGTCATCCCGACTTGCCTGGGTCGGGGGCGTCTCACGTTTCGACCATCGAGACACAGTGGAGAAACCTCCCACCGACGGTCCGCGACGTGTCGTCATGCTGACAGGCTCAGGCGGGCTCGATGTCACGGCAGACCAGCTCGCGATCGCTCGGCGACAGACCCCCGGCTGGGAATGGATCATTTTGGGAGAAGCAGGCATTTGGGCTGATGACCCATGGGACTGGCTCACCAGTGCGCACGTCGTGGTGACTCACGCAGGCCAGAACGCGATTGCAGAGGTCGCGGCCGCGCGCCGCCCCGCTGTGGTGTTGCCGCAGAGCCGTCCGTTCCGCGAGCAGGAGGTTACCGCCGCCGCGATTGCAGCATACGGACAGTACCCAGTGAAGGTGTTCGATTCCTTTCCAAGCCAAGGGTGGTCAGACGTGCTTGATTCGGTCGCTCGTTTGGATGGGACAACGTGGGAGGCATGGAACGATTGTGCCGGGATTGAACGCGCCGTCGCGGTGATCAAAGCAGAGTTGCGGCTCACCGCTGACACGGTACTGCCGTGACAGGAACGGTTGTGATCACAGTCGTGCATGGACGACATGACCATCTTGAACTGCAGCGAGCGGGTTTGGCAGAATCGTCACGCCCCATAGCGAACCATGTCATCGTGGCAATTGACGATCCCGGGCTAGGACCCGTGGCTCGCCGCGAGCAACTGCCATATGATGTCATCGCAGTCGACGGATATGCTGCGGGCCTTCCGCTGGCCCTCGCCCGGAATGTCGGCGCTCACGTTGCCATCGATGCCGGCGCCGATCTTCTGGTGTTTCTCGACGTGGATTGCGTGCCCTCCAGACAGTTGATTGCAGCGTACGAGAGTGCCGCTCGCATCGTGCCGCAGAATCTTTTGTGCGGCCCGGTTGCCTATCTCCCACCAGCCCCTCCCGGCGGCTACCACCTTCGGAGCCTGCACCACTTGGCCGATCCTCACCCGGACAGGCCCAGTCCGCCTCCAGGACAGCTGCTCCACGACCGCCACCACTACGATCTGTTCTGGTCGCTTTCTTTCGCCACCACGGCCGCGCAGTGGAGTCGTCTCGGCGGATTCTGTGAGAGTTACCGAGGTTACGGTGGCGAGGACACCGATTTTGCCTACGTCGCTCGCGAGCGTCAATGCGCGCTGACGTGGGTCGGAAGCGCTCGCGCGTTCCATCAACATCACTGGGTGAGTTCGCCGCCCATTGAGCATTTGGAAGATATTGTCCGAAACGCTTCGGTGTTCTACCAGCGCTGGGGTCGCTGGCCGATGGGCGGCTGGCTAGAACAATTCAGCCGACGAGGATTGGTCGAGTGGACCGAACACTCGCTGCAGATCAGCGGTGACTGACAAGTTTTTGCAGGCACTCGCGCCTCACCCGCACGAATGGAGACGTCCAATGCCTGGCGTCGGTGCGGCACAGCCTCAGAGTGACTGGCTCCCGCGGCCTGCCGATAGGTGAGATGGTCGCGACGAGGCTTCTGTCGTGCGATCGAAGGAACAGCCACATGACTCACCAATCCGCAAAGTGACCGAACCGAACTCCGTTGTCTGCCTTCCGGCAGTCGCCCCCGGACGCGTGGCTTCCCGCACCACGGCCTCTACTGCCACGGATGCCATCGCGGGGATGCTCTGTACGACAGTGGTGAGGCTCGGGTTGAGGTAACGTGCGAACTCGGTGCCGTCGTAGGAAACGAGGGATGCGTCTTGGGGAACTCGGATGCCCAGGTCGGCACAGGCACGCATCGCTCCCATTGCTTGAGCGTCGCTGAAGGAAAATATGGCATCGAATGACGTGTCTTCCGTGATGGCACGCGCTGTCATTTCGTAGCCGGAAGCGAATGAGAAGTCTCCATGTGCGAAGTTTGAGCTCGCGCCCGGGACTCGGTCGATGATGGACTGGGCGCCCGTGCTGCGCCGTGACGTGCTGTCGAGCGCCTCCGGCCCAGCTAGGAGTAACACTTTGCGCCGCCTGTGCTCGAGCAACAGGTGTTCGACCGCCATCTGACTGCCCTTGTGGTCATCCGATTGAGCAACCGCCTTGGGGCCGGAGCGTGGTGTGCGGTCGATGAATACTGCGGGAATAGTCGGACGTTCTTCTCCGATCCATTCCGACGCGGCGGAGACCACGATGATGCCGTCGACGCGGCGATCCTCAAACGAGCGCAGGGATTCGCGTTCGCGTTCCGGGTCGTTGTCGGTCGTGGCGATGAAGAGCGCATAGCCACGGTTGCTACATTCCCACTCTATTCTCTCCACAAGCTCCCAGAAGAAGGGGTTGAGAACATCGGGAAGCAGCATCCCGAGGCTGAATGTTTGGGTCGCCCGCAACGCGCGCGCCACCTGGTTGGGCCGGTATCCGAGCTGTCGGATAGCCGCCTCGACCTTCTTTCGGCTGAGCTCACTGACGCCGCGTGGCCCACCGTTGACCACATAACTCACGACGGCTGGTGAAACTCCGGCTACTCTGGCGACGTCTGATCGGGTGGGTTGTGCCATCTACTTATCGGCCGCCTCGGCGATAGATTGCTTCGAAAACATCTGGAGCACAAACATGATTATTGCAGGGATGAGAGAAATCATCAGCGCACCGGCAAAGTTCTGCCCGAAGTTGCTCGTTTGCAGTGTAAAAGTCTTGCTCAGTGCGATCGGGGCAACTTGTAGGGCCGGGTCCGGAGCGATCAAGAGTGGCCACAAGTATGCCATCCACTGGCTCAGGAAGATGATAAGCGCCGCGTTTGCCAGTGCCGGTGTCGACAGGGGCAGGTACATCCTGCGCAGAATTGAAAACTCGCCGGCACCGTCGATGAGTGCTGCTTCGCGGATGCTCGCGGGGATTCCAAGGAAATGTTGGCGCAAATAGAAGATCGCCAACCCGCTGCCTATGCCGGGCAGGATCAGCCCGATGTATGTGTTATTGAGGCCAGCGTCATTGAAGATTTGCGCAAGCGGAACAGCAATCGACTCGAACGGAATCAGGAAGCCGACCACCACGAGGCCGAACACGATCTCGCGCCCGCGGAACTCCACCACTGAGAAACCATACGCAGCCAGCGCGGAAACCGCCACTCCGACGATCACGGAAACGACGACCACTATGAGGGAGTTGATCAGCGCGCGGCCAAAATCCAATGGCCCCAACATCTGGACGAAATTGTCGAGCGTCCACACGTCTGGCCAAAATGTGTTCCAAGACAGTGGGGTAACGGCGTCGATCACGGCATTGCCTGGCCGGAACGCACCAAGGAACATCCAGGCAGCAGGCAGGATGAATACGAGCCCGACGGCTGCGGCGAGTAGAGTCCACAGGATTCGAACTTGGCTACGCGAGCGGAGCATCAGTTCTTCTCCTTCATAAGCCGGAACTGGATGGCAACGATGGTGAGCATCAGCGCCGTGAGAATCACCGTCTCAGCCGCACCCATATTGGGGTTGGAGTACTGGTAGGTCTGTCGGTAGATGTCATACATGAGCAGAGTGGTTGAGCTCTCCGGCCCCCCGCCGGTGAGGACCTGCATGGGGACGAAGAGCGCGAAGTTGACGACCGTGTCTGCTACGAGAACGAACAGCAATGGTCTTTTCAGCAACGGGAGTGTGATCGAGAAGAACTGGCGCAGGGTGCCTGCACCGTCAATTTTTGCCGCTTCGTAAACATCGCCGCCGATATCGTCGAGTCCGGCCACGAGGAATACCATCCAATAGCCAATACCAACCCAACTCGCAATGGCGATGATGGACCAAAGTGCCTGATCTGGTGACGTGAGAAAAGGTTGGGAGCCGATCCCGACGAGCCCAAGTAGAGCGTTGATCGGCCCATCGCTTCGCAGCGCTATACCAGCCGCGATACTCGCGCCGACGAGTGGGATAGTGGTGGGAATGAAGACGAGCAAGCGCCAAAAGGCTTTGCCGTAAATGCGCTGTCGCACCAGCAGCGCAACAAGCAAGGCAAGACCGATCTGCAATGGGTTGATGACGACCGCGAACAGGAGAGTCCTCAATATCGTCTGTTGGAACTCCGGAATCGTGAAAAGGTCAACGTAGTTGGCGAGACCAATGAATTCCACTGAGCCGAGCGGGCCAAAAGGTGCGAAATAGAGGCTGCTGGAGATAGCTTGACCAAACGGCATTAGACGCAATACCACGATAAGTACGATCGCGGGACCGACGAATCCCAGGATCGTCAGCAAGCCAGGTCTTAACGCGCTTCGGCGTCTGGTTGTCACGATATCTCCAGCAACCCGTCAGCCTACTTCTTGTACTTGGCCCAGGCGGTGTCCAACTCGCGCTCCGCCGTCTTCAGCGCAGTTGCTGAATCTGTGCCATTGCTGATGTCGCTGAACATGCGCCCTGTAATCTCCTCGAACTCAAGGTAACCAACAGTGGCAGGTCGCGGTAATGCTGTGTCCGTCTGCTCTTTGATGACCTGCGCCACCTCTTTACCGGAAGGAGTGGTGAAATCGGGCTGGGTCAGGTAGAAATCGAGCGCTTTGCGTTGCGGCGGCAGTACGCCTCCCGGACGGTACTTTGCGTAGCCGGTGACACCGTCGGCACCATCGACAAGCATCCACTGAAGGAAGATCGCGGCGGCTTCTTTGTTCTTGCTGAAGGGGTTCATGCCGACGGCAAACCCACCAGTGCCTGAGTATGCCTCCGCGCCTTTGAAAGTAGGTTGCAAGGATGCCCCCCAATCAACACTCGACCCATCGAGTACCCCCACGAGGTCAGTAGTAGCCACTTCGAAGGCGGCCTTGCCGGAAGCGAACGCCGCGTCTGTCTGCTCCGAGTTCACGCCTTGAGGCACCACGCCGTCGGCGAACAGGCTCTGATAGAACTCCATCGCCTCAAGCCAGCCCTTGTTGTCAAGTGCCGGGGTCAGCATGTCCGTACCAGTAATCCCGGATCCGCCCCCAAGGGCTTCCGGCATGGATTGCAATTGGTAGTAGCGGTCCGGTTGTTGCAGGAGCAGACCGTACTCGGCCCCCGCCGCTTGTGCCTTCGCACCATACTCCTTGATCTGCTCCCAGGTGAGCCGCTCATCCGGCGCGGGTGCCGGGATGCCGGCAGCCGCGAGGAGTTCCTTGTTATAAAAGAGGACGGTGGTCGAGCTACCCATGGGCACGGCGTAGATCTTGTCGTTGTATGAGTCCGCCTCGACCGCCGCTGGAAAGAACAGGTCATTGTATGTCGAGAACTGAGGCGTGAGGTCCTCAAGGTAGCCACGTTGCGCGAGCGCCGCGACGCGCGGCTGATCGACGTAGAAGAGGTCGGGGCTGCCCTGTTTATTGCTGACGCGGGAGTCGACCACAGTGTTGAGGTCGTTGAACGGCACGTACTCGTACTTCACCGTTATGGTCGGGTGCTCATCCTCGAACGCGGCGATGATCTCGTTGATATTTTGTTTGACCGGGTCGTTGATGCCCACGAAGCTTATGGTCGCCGTTGGATCCTCGGTAGGTATCGTCCATGCCTCCCCCGACGATTCGCCACTCTGCGCACTGCAACCGCTCAAAAGAAGCGAAACGGCCCCGGCGGCCGCGACGATGGTGAGGGGTATGGACTTCTTCATGCGTTACCGCCTTTGACGTAAGGGCGCGCGTGCTGCCGTGCACAAACGCGGGTGAGATGGAAAGTTGAACAACCGCGGTTCTACTCGTGTAGATCCGCACGGTTGGTAGCATACACGAATGATGTCATCCCTTAAATCATCCGCCAGACCAAAACCTGTTCTGCTCGACTGCGACCCGGGCATTGACGATGCTTTCGCCATCTTTCTGGCACTGAAGAGCCCCGAAATCGATCTTGTGGGGGTCACAACCGTGGCAGGAAACCAGACGTTGCCAACGGTGAGCAATAATGCGCAGGATCTCTTGGCATTCTTCGGCAGCCCGCAGGTGCCGGTGGCATTCGGGGAGGCCCGCCCGTTGCGCCGGGACCCGGTTGTGGCCACGTCCCACGGCCTGACCGGGCTAGGCGGCCGGACCCTTCCTCGCGTGGCCGGTGAACCGGCATCGCGCGATGGCGTGGGCTTCCTGCTCGACACCGTTTTTGCGCATCGCCCTGGTGAGCTCACCATTGTTGCGATCGGGCCACTCACCAACCTTGCGCGCGCATTGGAACGCCGCCCCGAAGTGGCGCAGCACGTGCACGAGGTCGTGATTATGGGCGGCGCAAATAACGCCGGAAACATGTCGCCGGTTGCAGAATTTAATTTCTTCGCCGACCCCGACGCCGCAGCGTGCGTTCTGAATGCCGACTGGAAAATCCGCCTACTCGATCTGACCCTCACCTGGCAATCCGCAGTACCCAGTTCCATCGCCCAACGGCTTGCCCGCACTGCGGACCCGATCGCGCAAACTTTCAGCGCCTGGCTTGACTTCTACTCACAGGGCGAGACCACGCCTGGCGCTGATGGCCCTTCGCTCCACGACCCGTGCGCGATGGCTGCCGTCATCGACCCCAGCCTCATTTCCACAGTTCCTGCCTTCGTCGCGGTGGAAACGCAAAGCCCGTGGACTCTAGGCGAGAGCGTGGTCGACACAGCTGGCTATTTCGGGCGCGAACCGAACGTCCAACTCGGCACCACTTTGGACCGTGAGGGTTTCTGGCGCCTTCTGATGGGATACATTCCCGGCACTGAGTGAACAGGGTCAGGTTGCCGAACGCACGTTCTTGCTGCGACGCATGGCGGCTATGCGGGCGCTGCAACGAAAGGACCGTAGTGTCTGACTCGGCGCATTCGCCGGGGATCTGATGGTCTCCGGCTGTGGAGTCTTCGGATGACGCAAACCATTGAAAAAACACCGACTCGCCCGATCGAGGGTGTGGAGACACGGTCGATCGACTACGTTCCTGCCGGGGAACGCGGCGGCAGGCTCTTCGATCAGGCGACTATTTGGTTCGCGGGAAGCGCTCATTTGCTGACTCTCGCGACCGGGGCGATCGGCATCTCACTGGGACTTAACTTGAGCTGGACCCTGATCGCACTCGCCATCGGCACAGTTCTGGGTACGATTCCGGTTTCCGCTCATGCAACACAAGGTCCGCACCTGGGCCTCCCGCAGATGGTTCAGTCTCGGCCACAATTCGGTCGGTACGGCGCACTCATGATCTGGGCGATGGCAATTATCGTGTACTGGGGCTACGTGGTGATCGGCGGCAGGTCGGTCCGGTACGGGTATGCTGCCACTCCTCGAGCGTGCGCGGTGAGACCCGCAGGAGGTCGGCGACCTGTTGCCCGGTCATGATCTGCGCGTCGTCGGCCGTCATGAAAGAGAGGTACGCCGCGTCAGCCCAGGCTCGGCCGTAGCAGGCAGGTATTCGGCCGGATCAGCCGGGGCCGACGTCGCGGAAATGGCGACCGGGAGGGGTTTCTGGCACCCAAAGTGTCACTTTTGACGGTCGAGAGTGTGTCTGGAAACAAAAGAACCCTCGGTTTCCCGCGGGAACTCAAGGGTTATGGCTGGGGTACCTGGACTCGAACCAAGAATAAAAGAATCAGAATCTTCCGTGTTGCCAATTACACCATACCCCAAGGCGCCGAGCTGAAGCCGGGCCGACTGTCTACATTATCCCACTGAACCGCGGCTATCAAACTGGCACTGGCCGCGAACCTGCATCCGAGCACTCAGGATCGCTCCGATAGGGTTGTAACCGAAGATGTTCCTGACGAGAACCGCCTGATCAGTAGTCAGAATCCCGCGTTCTCGATGCGTATCTGACCACTCGGCCCGCGCCAGAAAGTGACGACATGACAACCAGATGGGCACGCTTTGTGCGCGGCTGGTTGACGGCGATCCTCGCGGTGTTCGTCGCCGCACTCTTCCACCTGGCCGCTGGCGGAGCCGCACCCGGCTGGCTCGGGGTGAGCATCGCGCTCGGATTCTCCGGGATGCTCAGCGTCATCCTTGCCGGCAAGACCGTGTCACTTGCGCGCATCACGATCGCCGTCGCGTTCGCCCAACTGCTGCTGCACATCATGTTCAGCCTCGACGCCGCTGCCGGAGGGATGACGGTGACCGGCAACGCCCACCACGGCCCGGTCTCAATCACGTTCGCCGAATCCGCTGGCGCCGCGACAGCACACGCACATTTCGACGGGTGGATGATCGTCTCCCACGCCGCCGCCGCACTGATCACCATTGCCGCCGTCTACCGGGGCGAACGAAGCTTCTGGGCGCTCGCCCGACAGGGCGCCGAACGGCTCACCCTCGTTTTCATCGGCGCCTTCACGCCGGTAGTAGTTCCGGGGCGCGCATGCCTCTACCGCATCGCATTGCTTCTCAGCCTCACACCAGCGGGTATTGACGTACCGCTTTCAAGCCGCCAGCACCGGGGCCCTCCGCGCCTGATCCCCGGTTTCTAACCGCGCCTGCCGTTCGGCATGAGCGCGGGTTGCGTTGCGTCGTCGGCGCAGCGCTGCCTCACGGCGCCGCCCTGCGCTGACCTGCTGCCCCGCGCTGCCCTGCCACACTGCGCTGCCACATGGAGCTGCGGATGCGGATAGGCGTGTGCCGGGAAGGCTTGCGCAGGTGCATCGCTATCACCCCCCTCGTATCCCTCAGTTCTCTGGAGTGACACTCATGACCCGTTCTCGAACCAGGCGCCCAGCCGCACGGATGGCGCTCGTCGCCGCCGCGGCATTCTTCACCTTTGCCGCAGCCGGTCTCGACGCATCCGCCGCACAGGCTCACGATCAGATCTTGGAACAGACACCCACCGACGCAACTCACGTGGCACTCGTGCCCGATGAGGTCACGGTGCTGTTCTCCAACGACCTGATCGAGGTGGGGGCAGTCATGCTCGTCGTTGACACGAACGAGGTCGACTGGGCCGACGGCCCGGTGCAACTGCGGGGGCCGATCGCGGCGCAACCATTGAAACCAAATACGCCTGACGGTGCGTACACCGTGCGCTGGCGAGTGGTTTCCAGCGATGGTCATCCCATCTCTGGGGCATTCTCGTTCACTGCTGGTAACTCTGCCCCCTCCCAGGCCCAGCAGCCGACGGCTGCAATCACGCCGCCCTAGGACGACGACGAATCGCTGGCTGAAACCGGCGCCGCCGACATGGTCGCCTCGGACGAAGCGAACGATCGGGCCGCCAGCACGGAGCCTGGCGGTGCGGTCGTGCGCATTCTGGGAATGGCCGGCCTTGGCGCGGCCATCGGGACCGCCGCCTACATCACTTTCATATTCATTCGGCGGCGCGTGGCCTGAGCGTCAGCACCGCCCTGGCTCAGCACGCACAGCGTGCCGAACCGAAATCCTACAAAAGGAGTACCACTGATGAAATCTTTCCCTATCCCCCGCCTGCTGGTCGTTACGGCTGCGTCCGTGTTGTTGCTGAGCGGCTGTGCCGCTACCGCGGCTCCGGCATCTGAAACGGTTGAAGACGCACCAACGAACACCGTCGCGCTCACCCATTCCGAGGCCCTGCATATCGAGGATGCCTGGGTGAAGGCCGCCGATGACGGCATGTCTGCAGCCTTCGGAATGCTGGAAAACAGCGGAACCGAGCCGGTCACGCTGGTGTCGGTCACCTCGGCAGCATCCGAACGGATCGAATTGCACGAGACGGTGGAGAACGATTCCGGTGCCATGGTGATGCAGGAGTTGCCCACCGGGTTCGTCATCCCCGCCGGAGGCTCGATGGAGCTGAAGCCGGGTGGCAACCACATCATGTTAATGGGGTTGGCGGCGCCAATCCAGGCCGGTGACGAAGTGAACTTCACGCTGACGTTCGCCGACGGTTCCAGCCGGGAGCTCACCGCTCCGGCAAAGGACTACTCCGGCGCCAACGAACACTACGAGGGCGACATGGACCACTCCGAACACACCGAACACGGCCATGATGACCACGCGGAGTCAGGAAACTGAGATGACCTCCGATCAGCCCACAACCGCTGGTCGCCGTCTCAGCCGGCGGCACCTCCTGCTCGGGGGTGCCGCCGCCGGGATCGGTGCGGCCAGCGCCATCGGTATCGACCTGGCCGGCCGCTCCAGCCAACCGGCCAGCGTCGCCCCGACCGCCGGCCCGGCCCCGGCCGCCGCGCACGGCGGCGAGACGGTGCCGTTCTTCGGCGTGCATCAGGCCGGCATTGAGACGCCACCGCAGGCGCACGGCACCTTCATCGCCCTGGACCTTCGCGACGACGTCGACCGGGCGGGGCTCATCCGCCTCATGAAAATTTTCACCGACGACGCCGCTCGCCTGAGCCAGGGAACCCCGGCACTGGCCGACTCCGAGCCAGAACTCGGAGTCATTCCGGCCGCGCTCACGATCACGTTCGGCTTCGGGCCCGGCGTCTTCACGCGCGCAGCACGTACCCAGGTGATGCCCGGCTGGGTCGGACCACTTCCGGCCTTCGGCGTCGACCGGCTCGAAGAGAAGTGGAACGACGGCGACCTTTTGTTGCAGATCGCCGCCGACGACCCCGTCACCGTGGCCCACGCCACCCGCATGCTGCTCAAGGATGCCCGCTCGTTCGCCCGGGTGCGCTGGACGCAGCCCGGGTTTCGGCGGGCACGCGGCTCCGAGAAGCCCGGCACGACCATGCGCAACCTGTTCGGCCAGGTGGATGGCACGGTGAATCTGGAGCCCGGCACTGCAGACTTCGAGCATCTCGTCTGGGGCGGGAACAACCCTGATTGGATGCACGGCGGCACGGGCTTCGTGCTGCGCCGCATCGAGATGAACCTCGACAAGTGGGACCGCCTCGACCGGCCGGGGCGAGAGGCATCCGTGGGTCGCACCCTCGACACCGGCGCACCGCTCACCGGCACCGTCGAGTCGGATGAGCCCGATTTCGAGGCGAAGACGGCGATCGGGTTTCCGGTCATTCCCGAGTTCTCGCACATCCGTCGGGCCCGCACCGACAACCCCGACGAGCGCATCTTTCGCCGCACCTACAACTACGACGAAGTGCCGACCGGCGACCGGGTCTCCGACTCCGGCCTCCTGTTCGCGTCGTTCCAGGCGGATGTCACCAAGCAGTTCGTGCCCATTCAGAAACGCTTGGACGAACTTGACCTGCTGAACAAGTGGATCACTCCGATCGGCTCGGCGGTGTTCGCGATCCCGCCCGGTTGTGCCGCCGACGGATACATCGGCGAAACCCTGCTGGCAGGCTGAGCCACCGTCACAGCGTTGCGGGTGCTCACCGGTCGTGCCCGGCGAGCGCGGCGGTTCGGATCCGCCACTGAGCGACGGTCGACCGGTCGAAGGATAGGGGTCTACGATCAATTTTCGACCGCAATCACATAGCTCGTGGAAATTTCGGTTGCGGACAGTCCGATGCCGAAGGTCGGATGCGAGCAGTCAGCTGCGATCGGTCAGCGTCACGCCGCCAGGAGAGCCCGCAACCGTTCGAGGCGAGCGAGCGTCTCGGCACGGCCGAGGATCTCCATCGATTCGAACAGTGGGGGCGAGATGCGCCGACCTGAGATACCGACCCGCAACGGGGTATAGGCGACTCGCGGCTTCAGCCCGAGACCGTCGATCAGCGCGGCGGTCAACTGCTCGTGGACGCTCTCGAAGTTCCAGTCGGCATCCGACAACCCGCCGAGGGTCGCGATCGAGGTGTCGATCACGGTCGACGCATCCGCGGCGAGGGATGCGACCGCCTGCTCGTCGTAGTCCAGACCGGCAGCGTCGGTGAACAGGAACCCCAGCAGCGCCGGCGCCTCCCCCAGCAACGCCATGCGCTCCTGCACGAGGGGTGCGGCCTGCGCGAGGATCTCCCTCTGATCGGCGGTGATTGGCTCGGTCAGGATGCCGGCGGCCGCGAGGTACGGGATGGTGCGCACCGCGAAATCGGCGATGCCGAGCATACGGATGTGTTCGCCGTTGATCGCCTCGGCCTTTTTCAGATCGAACCGGGCAGGGTTGGGGTTCACTTTTTCGACGTCAAAGGCCGCGACCATCTCTTCGATCGAGAACACGTCGCGGTCGTGAGTGAGTGACCAGCCCAGAAGGGCCAGGTAGTTGATCAGCCCTTCCGGGATGAAGCCGCGGTCGCGGTGGTGGAACAGGTTCGACGACGGGTCGCGCTTGGAAAGTTTCTTATTGCCCTCGCCCATGACATACGGCAGGTGGCCGAACCGCGGGATCCACTTGGCGATCCCGACATCGATCAACGCGTGGTACAGCGCGATCTGCCGCGGTGTGGAACTCAGCAGGTCTTCGCCGCGCAGCACGTGGGTGACTCGCATCAATGCGTCGTCGACCGGGTTGACGAGCGTGTAGAGCGGGTGCCCGTTAGGACGCACCACGACGAAGTCGCTGAACGACCCGGCCGGAAAGGTGATCTCGCCGCGCACCAGGTCGGTGAATGACAGTTCGGTGTCAGGAACCCGCAAACGCAGAGCCGGTTGGCGGCCTTCGGCGCGGTAGGCTGCCCGCTGGTCTTCGGTGAGGTCGCGTTCGAAGTTGTCGTAGCCCATCTTCGGGTCGCGCCCCGCGGCCACGTTTCTGGCCTCGATCTCTTCACCGGTGGCGAACGACTCATACAAGTGGCCGGATGCCTTGAGCTTCTCGATGACCGTCGCGTAGATCTCCCCGCGCTCAGACTGCCGGTAGGGGCCGTCGGGCCCGCCGACGCCTTCTCCCTCGTCCCAGTCCAGCCGCAACCACTTCAAGCCGTCAAGCAGTTGCTCGTAGCTCTCCTCGCTGTCGCGGGCGGCGTCGGTGTCTTCCACCCGGAAGATCAGTTTGCCGCCGGTGTGCCGGGCGTAGGCCCAGTTGAACAGCGCGGTGCGGATGAGGCCCACATGCGGCGTGCCTGTCGGTGACGGGCAGAACCTGACGCGAACGTCGGTGCCGGTGGCGGTGGAAATGGGGTGGGAGCTGGAGGTAACCATATCCATCAATCGTACCGGTGGCACCCGGCCGCTGTCGTGGCGGCCAGATGCAGCCGCCGGGGTGCGCGCCCCATTACGCGGAAACGAAGCACATCCTGTTGATCCGCCCGGAACTATCCGGGCAGATTTTCATTCCCGCGGCAATCTCGAAAATTCAGGACGAGAGCGCTGCCGGCCCGGCATGCGGCTCGGCCCACCTCTGCTCCTGTGCTTTATAACGTCATATCGGCGGTGCGCCCGTCGTTGGCGCGCCGGAGATCCCACCGTGCGAAGCGAATCAACCCGGAACGTGTCAGTCCGAAGCGCCGACGACCGGGTTGAAGAGCGTGCCGATGCCGGAGATGTCGATCGCAACGGTGTCGCCGTTGGAGATCTGCCCCACCCCGGCCGGGGTGCCGGTCAGAATGATGTCACCGGGCAGCAGCGTGAAGATCCGCGAGACGAACGCGATCACGTCGGGCACCGAGTGCACCATGTCCGCTGTCGAACCCTGCTGCACCACCTTGCCGTTCAGCCTGGTCTCGATGGCCAGTTCGTCCCACGCCAGTTCGGTCTCGATCACCGGCCCCAGCGGGCAGAAGGTGTCATATCCCTTGGCCCTGGCCCACTGGCTCTCGGTGCGCTGGATGTCGCGGGCGGTCACGTCGTTCGCGATCGTGTAGCCGAACACCACCTCGGCGAAATCTTCGACGGCCACATTGCGTGCGACACTGCCGATCACCACGGCCAGTTCACCTTCGTACTCCACCTGTTCGCTGTCGGCCGGCAGCCGAATGTTGTCACCCGGGCCCACCACCGCAGTATTTGGCTTCAGGAATATGAGGGGGGATGTCGGTGCCTCGCCGCCCATCTCGCTCGCGTGCGCGTGGTAGTTCTTTCCGACCGCGATGATCTTCGAGCGCGGGATGACCGGGGCCAGCAGGGTGGCATCCGCCATCGGCACTCGCTCCCCGGTGGTGTCGAACCCGGCGAACATCGGGTCGGCGCTGAGCACGACCAACTCGTCGGCCTCCTCGTCGAGAATGCCGAAGGAGATAGCTTTGTCGTGGGTGAACCGTGCGATCTTCATGCGTCGAGCCTCGTCATCCAACCGTGAGTATCGGCCGCACGCCCGTATTGAATATCGGTGAGCGCCTGCCGCAGCTCCATTGTCACTGTCCCGGCGGGTGCGTCAGCGTCGCCGATCGTGAACGACTCGGAGACGACCTGTGAGATCGGGGTGACGCTGGCCGCGGTTCCGCAGGCGAACACCTCGGTGATCTCGCCGGAGGCAGCTTCTTCGCGCCACTCGTCGATCGTGACCGTACGTTCGGTGACCTGGTGGCCGGCATCGCGGGCGAGCTGGACGATGCTCTCCCTGGTCACCCCCTCGAGGATCGTGCCGGTCAGGGCGGGCGTGACGATGCTGCCGTCGCGGTGCACGAAGAAGATGTTCATACCACCGAGTTCTTCAACCATGGTCTCGGTGGCGCCGTCGAGGAACAGCACCTGGGAGCACCCATTTGCCTGTGCCTCTTTCTGCGGAAGCAACGAAGCGGCGTAGTTGCCGCCGCATTTGGCTGCGCCGGTTCCTCCCGGGCCGCTGCGGGCGTACCGGGTGGTCAGCCAGATCTTGACCGGGGCCACACCACCTTGGAAGTACGGCCCTGCGGGGCTGGCGATGACGTAGTAGGCGACGCGTTCGGCGGCGCGTACGCCGAGGAACGACTCGTTGGAGATCATGAACGGCCGAAGGTACAAGCTGGTCTCCGGTGCGGACGGTACCCAGTCGCCGTCAACGGCCACCAGTTGACGCAGTGACTCGATGAAGTCGGTGGTGGGCAGCTCCGGCAGTGCGAGGCGGGCAGCGGAGTGCTGCATTCGCGCGGCGTTGCGCTCGGGCCGGAAGGTGTGGATCGACCCGTCAGCGTGACGGAACGCCTTCAACCCCTCGAAGATCTCCTGGCCGTAGTGCAGCACCGAGGCCGCAGGGTCGAGTTGGAGCGGACCGTAGGGCACCACTCGCGCGTCATGCCATCCTTCGTCGATCGTCCAGTCGATGGCGACCATGTGGTCGGTGAAGTGCTTGCCGAAGCCGGGATTCGCGTGCACCTCGGCCCGCTCGGCGGTGCTGCTCGGATGCTCGTTTGCCACCCGCTCGAATCTCAGCGCGGGTGCAGTGCTCGTGGAACTCATAGCTTGCTCCTGTTCATCAGGTCTTCTTCAGTTGTACCAGTTCGTCTTGGGCCACAGATTTTTCGCGGCCACAGTTTCTCGACGCCCACAGTTTCTTCGCGGTCTCAGCGTCTACTCGGCTACAGCCTCGCCGCGATGGCGTCGCCGATCTCGCTCGTTGTGCGGGTGCCTGAGCGTTCGGCCACGTCGGCGGTGATTGCCCGGTTCACCCGGTCTGCTGCCTCGTCGAAGCCGAGGTGTTCGAGCATCAACGCAACCGAGCCGATTGCCGCGGTCGGGTCGGCCTTGCCTTGGCCGGCGATATCGGGGGCCGATCCGTGCACCGGTTCAAACATGCTGGGGAAAGCACCGGTCGGGTTGATATTGCCCGAGGCGGCCAGGCCGATTCCGCCCGTCACGGCGGCGGCAAGGTCGGTGAGGATGTCGCCGAACAGGTTGTCGGTGACGATCACGTCGAACCGTGCCGGGTCGGTGACGAAGAAGATGGTTGCGGCATCAACGTGCAGGTAGTCGACCGTGACGCCGGGGTATTCGCCGGCGACTTTGTCGACAGTGCGTTGCCACAGGCTACCGGCGAAGGTGAGCACGTTGGTCTTGTGCACCAGGGTCAGCTTCTTGCGTGGGCGGGAGTTCGCCTTCTCGAACCCGTAGCGCACCAGACGCTCGGCCCCGAAGGCGGTGTTCACCGAGACCTCGGTGGCCACCTCGTGCGGGGTGCCGCGGCGCAGGGCGCCGCCGTTGCCCGTGTATGGGCCCTCGGTGCCCTCGCGCACGACGATGAAGTCGATCTCGCCGGGGTTCGCCAGTGGGCTCGACACACCGGGAAACAGTCGGCTCGGACGCAGGTTGACATAGTGGTCGAGGGCGAAGCGAAGTTTGAGCAGCAGCCCGCGCTCGACGATGCCGCCGGCCAGGCGTGGGTCACGGGGGTCGCCGCCGACTGCCCCGAGCAGGATCACGTCGTGGGCGGCGATGGTGGCCAGATCCTCGTCGGTGAGGATGTCGCCGGTCTCCAGGTAGTGCGTCGCCCCGAGTGTCAGCTCTGTCGTCTCCAACCGCACATCCGTATCTGCAACCGCGAGGTGCAACACCTTGACTGCTTCGGCGACGACTTCGGGGCCAATTCCATCTCCGGGGATGACGGCGAGTTTGACGGTGCGAGACATTGCGGCGGTGCACTCCATTCTTACTGATACGGAACTGTGCTCCCAGACTACCGCTCACCCCCAGGATGCTTCGAGACTCCTCTCGCGCTGCGCGGGCGGCTCCCCTGTTCCGAGACCAACGCCGCGACGGTACCCGGCTCGAGCGCCGTGAACACGTGCGGGCGGTCGCCAGGGGGAGGCCGTATAGTCGCCGGGGGCTCGACCAGCCCTACTCCGTCTGGGTGGCGTGCCCCGAATCGGTGAGCGGAATCCAGTAACGCTCGATCTCCCCCGGCGCGTTCTCCAAGACTCCGCCCGCGGCGATGATCGTCTTGCGCGACGCCACGTTGTCGGCGTCGCAGATCATGAGCACACTGGTCAGGCCCTTTTTTCGCGCCTGTTCGAGAACCAGGTGAAGCGCCTTCGTCACGACGCGGTGGCGGCGTGCGGATGGGCGTACGCCATAGCCGATGTGGCCGCCCTCGGCCAGAAGCCAATCGTTCAGTTCATGACGCAAGTGAATCGAACCGAGCACTTCGCCGGGCTGGGCGTCGTCGATGATCCACCAGACCGTCGCGGGCACGAACCCGTTCTGGCCGGCCACACGCTGCCGGCGTTCACGATCGAGCCACTGTTCGAAGACCTGTCGGCTGCCGAAGTCCTTGCCTTCGAAATCGAACGTCGCGAATCCTTGAAGCCGATCATCGTCGAACTCGCGCATCGCCTCGAGCCACGAACCCGACCGGTCGTGGTCGGGCAGCACAAGGGTGATCATGAGGAAATCCTACTCAGCGGCCTCGCGGGTTTCCTCCGGCGAAACCCGGTTGAAGGGCGTCAAGATGCCCTACTTCTGACTCGGAAAGAGCATCGTGGCCCACTTCACGAGATTTAGGGGGCCAGCGTGATGGTTGGGGTGCGCAGGTCGACAGCGCGGATCGCGCGGCCGTTGGCTGCGACGTCGAGCAGGAGAGTTCGCAACGCGGGCGGGGCCATGGCGGCCGCTGTCACGGTTTCAGAGGCGGGCGGGGTCTCGGGCGCGCGGGCTGTATCGGGTGTGCGCGGAATATCGGATGTCGGCACATCCGGGTCGGACGCTCCGGGGTCGGCCGCTCCGGGCTCGGACGCGTCCGGGGCAGGTACCTCCGCGGTGAGAGGGGAGATGTGTGGAGCGAAGAAGTCGCTCACATCGTCGCCCGCACGCAATTGCGCCGCCAATGTCTGCAAGCGGGTGGCGGCCTTCTCGACCAGCGGCGCGACCCACGCGGCGTTACCGGTGACCATCGCCTCGGTGCGCGCCGGGTTGGTGCCGGCCACCCGGGTGCCGTCACGAAAGCTCCCGGCCGCCAGCGCGAGTGCCACGTCGCGCACCGGTGACAGCGCCGCCAGGCCGAGCAATTCCGCCGCCAACACGTGTGGCAGGTGACTGATCAGCGCGACCGCCTCGTCATGCTGGTCGTCGCTCAGCACGTACACACGCACACCGAGCACTCGCGTCACCAACTCGGCGATCACCAAAGCCGCCTCCAACTCCGCAGGGCAGTCGACCTGAGCAGAATCAGCCACTGCCGGGTGAGCGGAAGCCGGGTGAGTCGAAGCAGCGTGAGCGGAAGCAGCGACAGTCACCACCCACGCCGCATTCTGGAACATGCCTGGGGTTGATGCCGCAAAGCCGGTCGCTTCGGTACCCGCCATCGGGTGCGATCCCACGTACCGCTCGCCCAACCCGCTCGCAACGACCGTCTCGCGCACAGGGCCCTTTACGCTGCCCACGTCTGTCACCAACGTGTGACCCGCAACCAGCGGTGCAAGTTCGACGCAGACCGCGCGCATTGCCGCGAGCGGCACTGCCAGCACGATCAGGTCAGGCTCCCCCGCCACACAATCGGCGAGGGTCTCGGCCACCGGGATGCCGGCAGCCTGCGCCTCGGCGCGCGTCTCGGCATCCTGGTCCCAGCTGATGAGCATGAGGTCGGAGGCAGCGTTCAGATCACGTGCGAGCGAACCGCCGATCAGGCCGAGGCCGATGATGGCGACACTGCGGATGGGCCGGAGTCGCGTCGGCAGATCGGGCGATGATTCGGGCGGCGGCGAAGACGCGATCATCGGTCAGACGTCCAGCAGGTCGGTGTCGGCATCGCCGTGAACACTGCCCGCGGGCACGCTCGAGACCAGGTCGGTGGCGTCGGCGATGGCGGGTGCCGGGTACGCACCGAGAAATTTGACCCAGTGCCCAGCCTCGAAGCTCTCGTTCAGGGCAGCTTTCATCGCCGGTGTCGACGGGTGCGACTGCACGGTGAAGATGAACGAGTACCGGGCCTGCTGCACCTTGAGCGGCCGTGACATCAGACTGGTGAGGTTGATCCCCCGCTCGGCAAAGCCCGTGCAGATCTGCGCCAGCACGCCGGGACCAGTGCGGGTGGGGGTGATCGCAAGCATGGTCTGCACCGGCACATCGGGCTTGAGCGCGCGTGCTCGGCGCAGCCCCTCAGCACGGTTCGCCAGCAGCAGGAACCGGGTCTGCGCGCCGGGAAAGTCCTCCACCGTTTTTTGAACGACATCCAAGCCGTAGAGGGGGCCGCAGATCGCGGCGCCGATGCCGATCTCTCCGTCGGCGAGGTCGCGGCAGGCGGTGGCAGTCGACTCCGCCGTGCGGGTCGGCAACCCCAACTCATCGATGTACCTACGGCACTGGGCGAGCGCATGCGGATGACTGACGATCACCTGCGGAACCGAGCTGCCGGGCCGCTGGAACGCCTGGAACGACACATCCACGCTCGCCTCCCCGACCGCAAGGGCGTTGGTGGAGTTCAGCAGCACATCCAGGGACGAGGTGACGTAGCCCTCGACCGAGTTCTCGATCGGAACGACGCCGAGCCCCGCCTGCTCGTCTTCGACAGCGCGATACACCGCACCGATCGCATCCAACGGAACGAGCGCACCGGCCTGGTCGCCGAAGGCGAGGGCAGCCTGATGAGTGAAGGTGCCCTCGGGTCCGAGAAAGGCGACGTCGCTCATGCCACGCCCTGCTGCACCGGCAGAAACCGGAGCCGGGCAGTCGACGTCACGCGGCCGCCTATCGGACCGGAGTCATTCATACGGGTGCCACTCCGGCAACACCTCGGCGACCGCGCCCGGCGTGTGCTCCCCCGGTAGGATCGCCAATACGCGGTGCTGCACCTTTTTGCCGGACAGGGTGGAGAGCAGCGCATCAAGCACGGCAGGGTCCTTGACCAGGAACGCGCTCAGGAACAGGTGGCGCCCCTTCTTGCCGGGCGCGCTGCGCAAGTGGGAGAGGTCGATGTCGAACTCGGCGAAGACGTCGAGCAGCCCCATCAACGATCCGGTCTCGTCGATCCGGGGCCCGAACGCCAGCCACACCGTCGATGTGCCGGTGATCGGCGGCCTGCTGGTGGTGTTGCGCACCAGTCCGAACCAGAGCGGCGGCAGCGCGTGCAGCAGCTCCCGCCCGGGCAGTTCCACCCAGTCAGGTGGCACCGAACCGGTGTCGACAATGATGGAACTGCCGTCGGATGCCAGTTCCATGCGCGTGCGCAGATTGGTGGCCGAAGGCACGACGCGAGGGATCACATCCATCTCGGCGAGGATCTGGCCGCATTCGGCCAGCGCCACCCGGTCGACCACCACGGTGCGTCTGGGGGTCGCGGTGCGAGCAGCCCAGGTCCACCGGGACGGCACCAGAACCGAGTCGACGGCCATCACCGAACCGGGCGCTTCGAGCAGCGCCCTCTCGAGTTCGGGGTCGGGCATTCCGGCGTGGCCGAGCCGCACGACGGCACCCAGATCGCGCAGACGCGACGTCGTGGCCAGGGTTGTGTCGAGCGACCCGAGGCTCAGCAGGTCGGTGTCATCGATCAGCCAGTCGGCGGCCCGTGCGGCGCGAACAGCGTGTCCTGCAGACTCGCTTTCGCGCCGACCCAGCGCCGTCAACGGAATACCGGCGTGTTGCACTAGCGCGCGACACTCCCGTCAACGTAGTCGTCCTCAGCCTTGTTCCAGGAGAAGAGCTGGCGCAGCTGGCGGCCGGTCTCTTCGATCGGGTGCTCCTCGCCCTTCTTGCGCAGCGCGAGAAACTCAGGCCCGCCGGCATCCTGGTCATCGATGAAACGCTTCGCAAAGGCACCCGACTGGATGTCGGCGAGCACCTCACGCATGTTGTCCTTGACGTGGGCGTCGATCACGCGCGGTCCGGAGACGTAGTCGCCGTACTCCGCGGTGTCGGAGACGCTCCAGCGCTGCTTGGCGATGCCACCCTCCCACATCAGGTCGACGATCAGCTTCAGTTCGTGGAGCACCTCGAAGTAGGCGACCTGCGGCTGGTAGCCGGCCTCGGTGAGCACCTCGAAACCGTACTGGATGAGCTGGGAGGCGCCACCACAGAGCACGGCCTGCTCGCCGAACAGGTCAGTCTCGGTCTCTTCGGTGAACGTGGTCTTGATACCGCCGGCACGTAGGCCGCCGATCGCCTTCGCGTAGCTGAGGGTGAGCGGCCAGGCGTTGCCTGATGCGTCCTTCTCGACCGCGACGATCACGGGAACCCCGCGGCCGGCCTCGTACTCGCGGCGCACCGTGTGCCCGGGGCCCTTGGGGGCGACCATCACCACGTCGACGCCCTCCGGCGCCTCGATGTAGCCGAAGCGAATGTTGAAGCCGTGCCCGAAGACCAGCGCCTTGCCGTCGGCGAGGTTGGGCTTGATGTCATCGGCGAACACGTGGCGCTGCACCTGGTCCGGAGCGAGGATGACGATGACGTCGGCCCAGGCGGATGCCTCGGCTGCGGTCTTGACGGTGAAGCCGGCCTCTTCGGCCTTCGGCTTCGACTTCGAGTCGGCCTTCAGGCCGACGACGACCTCGACGCCCGAGTCGCGCAGGTTCTGGGCGTGGGCATGGCCCTGCGAGCCGTAGCCGATGACGGCGACCTTCTTGCCCTGGATGAGGGCGAGGTCGGCATCCTTGTCGTAGAAAATCTCAGACACGAGTATTAGTCTCCTTGGTTGTTTTCTGCAGTTCGAAAGAAGGTCAGCAGATGGGTTTGATGGTTGAGTCGGTGGATCAGGGGGATGCGGTTCGCAATCAGTGACGCTGGATGCGGTCGGTGATCGACTTCGGCCCGCGGCCGATGGCAAGCAGTCCCGACTGCGCCATCTCCTTGATGCCGAATGGTTCGAGCACGCGCAGGAAGGCATTGGTCTTGCCGGTGTCGCCGGTCACCTCGATGACGAAGGCGTCGGGTGCGACGTCGACCACCCGGGCGCGGAACAGGTTCACTGCTTCCAGTACCTGGCTGCGCGTGGTGCTGTCGACCCGCACCTTGATCATCAGGTGGTGACGGTGCACAGACGCATCAGGCTCCAGCTCGACGATCTTGATCACGTTGATCAACTTGTTCAGCTGCTTCGTGATCTGTTCCAGCGGAAAGTCCTCGACATCGACGACGACGGTGATCCGTGAGAGTCCTTCGACCTCGGTCGATCCGACCGCCAGCGATTCGATGTTGTAGCCACGGCGAGCGAACAAGCCTGCGACTCGGGTCAGCAACCCCGGTTTGTCCTCGACCAGAAGGGAAAGTACGTGACTCATGGCCTACTCCTCCTCCCACTCCGGTGCTTTCGCCCGAGCATATTGCACACTCGAGTTGCCGACCCCCTGCGGGACCATCGGCCAGACCATTGAATCCCGGCTGACGATGAAGTCGATCACCACCGGTCGGTCGTTGGTCTCGTTCGCCAGTTTGATCGCAGCATCGACGTCTTCCTTCTTCGTCACCCGGATCGCCAGTGCGCCGTACGCCTCAGCGAGCTTCACGAAGTCGGGCACCATCGCGGTGTCATGCCCGGTGTTGAGGTCGGTGAACGAGTGCCGACCGTTGTAGAACAGGGTCTGCCACTGGCGCACCATGCCCAGCGACGAATTGTTGATGATCGCCACCTTGATCGGGATGTTGTTGATCGTGCAGGTGGCCAGTTCCTGGTTGGTCATCTGGAAACAGCCGTCGCCGTCGATCGCCCAGACGATTCGGTCGGGGTTGGCGACTTTTGCGCCCATCGCCGCCGGCACGCCGTAACCCATGGTTCCGGCGCCGCCGGAGTTCAACCACGCGTTCGGGCGCTCGTACTTGATGAACTGCGCAGCCCACATCTGGTGCTGGCCGACACCGGCGGCGTAGATGCCTTCGGGCCCGGTGATCGCACCCACCCGTTCGATCACGTATTGCGGCGAGAGCAGGCCGTCTTCGGGCTCGTCGTAGCCCAATGGGAACTGCTCGAGCAGCCCGTTCAACCTCACCCACCACGCGTCGAGAGTGTGCTCGTGACCTTCGCTGAGCTTCTCGAATGCGGCGGTGAGGTCGGCGATGACATCTTTGGCATCACCGACTATCGGAACATCGGCTGTGCGGATCTTGGAGATCTCCGCGGGGTCGATGTCGACATGCACGACCAGGGCGTCCGGGGCGAATTCGCTCGCCTTTCCGGTTACACGGTCGTCGAATCGGGCCCCGAGCGAGACCAGGAGGTCGGATTCCTGGATGGCGAGCACCGCGGGCACCGTTCCGTGCATCCCGGGCATGCCGAGGTGCTGCGGGTGGGAGTCTGGAAAGGCACCACGGGCCATGAGCGTTGTCACAACGGGCGCGCCGGTGGTCTCCGCCAGTTTCAGCAGCGCCGCCGACGCTCCGGAACGGATCACCCCGCCACCGACGTAGAAGACCGGTCGCTTCGCGTCACGCAACAGTTGGGCTGCGGCCTGTACTTGCTTGCCGTGGGCCTTCGCCACCGGCCGGTAGCCGGGCAGGTCGAGCTTGGGCGGCCAGATGAACGGTGCGCTGTTCTGCTGCGCGTCCTTGGTCACATCCACCAACACGGGCCCCGGGCGGCCGGTGGTGGCTATGTGGATCGCGGCCGCAATGGTGGCCGGCACCTCTTCGGGTCGAGTGACCAGGAAGGAGTGCTTGGTGATCGGCATGGTGATGCCGACGATATCGATCTCCTGAAACGCGTCAGTACCCATCGAGGTGGAGAAGACCTGGCCGGTGATGGCGAGCAGCGGCACGGAATCCATGTGCGCATCCGCGATCGCCGTGACCAGGTTGGTCGCCCCCGGCCCGCTGGTGGCAATGGCCACACCGAGCTTTCCGGTAGACGATGCGTAGCCCTCGGCGGCATGTCCGGCACCCTGTTCGTGGCGCACCAGGATGTGACGGATCGACTCCGACGACATCAGTTCGTCATAGAACGGCATGATGGCGCCACCGGGAAGCCCGAACACGTCTTTCACCCCGAGCAATTCGAGCGCCCTGAGAATTGCACCACTGCCGGTGAGGATCTCCGGCTCCTGGTGTCGTTTTTTGGCTGACTCTTCAGCCGGCGGGTGCGGAGCGACCTGTTGGGTGGGCATTGTCGTCGTGCTTTCCTCGAACTAGAAAATGAATGAGTGGGCTTCACGCCTCACCCGGTGATCGCGCCTTCAGCAGCTGAATGCACGAGCTTGGAGTACTTCGCGAGAACGCCGCGGGTATAGCGCGGGGGCAGCGGGGCCCAGCCTTCGCGGCGGGCATCCAGCTCTGCCGGCTCAACCAGTAAGTCGAGCGTACGAGCGGCGATATCGACCCGAATCAGATCACCATCGCGCACAAAAGCAATCGGACCTGCGTCCATTGCTTCGGGTGCTATGTGGCCGATGCACAGGCCGGTTGTGCCGCCTGAGAATCTGCCATCGGTCAATAGTAATACATCCTTACCGAGACCCGCACCCTTGATCGCCGCGGTGATGGCGAGCATCTCCCGCATTCCGGGGCCGCCCTTGGGGCCCTCGTAGCGGATGATGACCACGTCGCCGTGCCCGATGCGGCCTTCGGTCAGGGCGTCCATGGCTTCGCGCTCCCTCTCGAACACGCGGGCCGGCCCCTCGAACACCTCGAGGTCGAAGCCCGCGGTCTTCACGACGGCGCCCTCCGGGGCGAACGTCCCGTGCAGCACCGAGATTCCGCCGGTGGCGTGGATAGGGTTGTCCAAAGTGCGGATCACATCGCCGTCCAGCGCGGGCAGATTCAGCTCGGCGAGGTTCTCAGCCAGGGTTCTTCCGGTCACGGTCATGACGTCGCCGTGCAGCAGACCGGCGTCGAGCAGCGCCTTCATCACGACGGGCACGCCACCAACGCGGTCGACGTCGTTCATGACGTAACGCCCGAAAGGCTTCAGGTCGCCCAAGTGGGGCACCGAGTCGGCGATCCGGTTGAAGTCGGCCAGGGTCAGGTCGACGTCGGCCTCGCGGGCGATCGCCAGCAGGTGCAGCACGGCGTTGGTCGAGCCGCCGAACGCCATCACCACCGCGATCGCATTCTCGAACGCCTCTTTGGTCATGATGTCGCGGGCGGTGATGCCCAGACGAATGAGGTTGACCACCGCCTCACCCGACTTGTGGGCGAAGTAGTCGCGGCGGCGGTCGGCCGACGGCGGAGCGGCCGAGCCGGGCAGGCTCATCCCGAGGGCTTCGGCGACCGATGCCATCGTGTTGGCGGTGTACATCCCGCCACAGGCGCCCTCGCCCGGGCAGATGGCGCGTTCGATCCGGCCCAGGTCTTCTTCGCTCATGGTGCCGGCCTTGCAGGCGCCGACCGCTTCGAAGGCGTCGATGATGGTGACGTCCTTCTCGGTGCCGTCGCTGAGTTTGACCCAGCCGGGAGCGATCGTGCCCGCGTACAGGAACACCGATGAGAGGTTGAGCCTGGCGGCCGCCATCAGCATGCCGGGAAGCGACTTGTCGCAGCCGGCGAGCAGCACCGAGCCGTCGAGGCGCTCGGCCATCATCACGGTCTCAACGGAGTCGGCGATCACCTCGCGGCTGACCAGCGAGAAGTGCATGCCCTCGTGGCCCATCGAGATCCCGTCTGAGACGGAGATGGTGCCGAATTGCAGCGGGTACCCGCCGCCGCCGTGCACGCCCTCCTTCGCCCCCTGGGCGAGACGGTCGAGCGAGAGGTTGCACGGTGTCACCTCGTTCCAGGATGAGGCAACACCGATCTGAGGCTTGTTCCAGTCGTCGTCGCCCATTCCGACCGCGCGCAGCATTCCGCGTGCGGCTGTGGCTTCAATTCCGTCAGTTACGGCGCGACTGCGCGGCTTCATCTCGATTTCGGACATGGCTCAAGTCTATGGGTCAGCGCCAGCCGGTGCCGTCATGGCTACTGCGAACGGTCGTCGCCCGTCGGATCAGGCGTGGGATGGTTCGAACCCGGTGCACCGGTACCGGCGTCCCGATGCTCGTCGTCATCGCCGAACCCTTCAGGATCGTCATCGCCCAACTCGTCAGCGTTCTCGTCGTCGCCCGAGTTCTGGTTGGCCAACTCCACAGCCAGCTCGAGTTCGTCGACGTAGAGTTCCTCATCGCCGGGTTGGCCCGCCCGGTATGCGGCACGGCCCACCATGTGCGCAGACGCCGGCGTCGTCATCATCTGAAAGACCAGAACCAGAAGCAGCACTGCGATTGCCGACCAGTCACGGGTGGAAAGCACCACGGCCGTGAGGATGCAGGCCAGCCCCAGCACTTGCGGCTTGGTGCCCGCGTGCACCCGGGTGAGCGTGTCGGGAAACCGAATGACGCCGATTGCCGCGGCCAGCGAGAAGTACGCCCCGAGCAGCAGCAGCACCGAGACGAACACATCGAGCAGGAGGTCGACGGTCATTTGCTTCGCCTCCTCGACACGTAGCGCGCGACGGCGATCGATGAGAGAAACCCGGTCACCGCGAGCGCGAGCATGATCGGCACGGTGATGATGCTCCCCGTGACCACCATCTGCACGCCGAGCACACAGATCAGCGTCGTCATGAGCATGTCCGAGGCGATCATGCGGTCGAGGATGCGCGGCCCCACCAGGATGCGGTACACCGAGATGAGGGCGGCGGCGGTGAAGGCCACCCCGACGACGAGATAGACAATCGGCATCATGGCGCACCTCGTGTGGGTCGCACCGGCGTTCTCTCCCCAACCGTCGTTTCGTCCTGGTACTCATGCCAACGCTTCAGCCGCACCACGTCGTCCTTGCTCCCCAGCGCACGGATGATGCGCTCCTCCTGCGCGAACACCTGTTGCCGCATCAACTCGACGTCTTCGGCCTGTTTCGCGTCGAGCACGTGCAGGTACAGTGTCGTGTTCACGCGGTCGACCTCGACCACGAACGAGCCGGGGATCATGGTGATCGCCAGAGACGTCAGCGCCA
The DNA here is from genome assembly GCF_003260275.1 of Homoserinimonas sp. OAct 916. Taxonomy (GTDB): domain Bacteria; phylum Actinomycetota; class Actinomycetes; order Actinomycetales; family Microbacteriaceae; genus OACT-916. Next base: position 169,946 of record NZ_QJHB01000008.1, read on the forward strand.
TCACGAGGTCGCTTCGCGTTCGCAGGTCGACCTGGACGATGGAGCTGACGGTGATCGGCCTTGGCCGGATCGAAAGCCAGGCCACCTGGAATGCAGACCGCACCAGGTCGAAGATGAACACGGCGACCAGGATGACGAAACGGTAGGGGTTGAACCGGTCGGGATGCTCGGCCGGCGGCAGGTAGAAGAAGCGCTGCACCAGCAGGGCCACGATGATCCCACTGAGCACGGCCACCAGGTTGAACTGCCCCCACAACGCCAGCCAGACCACCACCAGCCAGAGCGTGAAGGGCACCTGCACGAGGGCCTGCCGACCGAGTTGCCGCTTGCTGATCATCGGGCTCATCGGTTGACCTCCGGCAGGACAGTGCCGGGGAGAACCGCTTCGATGTAGTGCCGGGCGCCGTCCAGGTCTTCGCTGGCCCGCAGGCTCATCGCGAACAGCGGGCCGGCGAACACGGTCAGTGCAATGCTGAGGGCCACCATCGCTGCAGTGGCGCGTACCATCAGGCGCGGGGCCTCTCGCGTGCTCCGCTGCTCCACGTCGCCCGGCGCCTCGGCGAGGGTGGCCGTGTACGGCGACGAGTGCTCGTCGAACTCTTCCTGGCTGCGCCAGAAGGCCACGTTCCAGGCTCGCATCATGGCGTACAGGGTGAGCAGGGACGCCAGCGCGCCACCGGCGATCACGATGTAGGCCAGCGGCGTGCCCAGTTCAGCGCCCGCCACGAAGAGCCCCAACTTTCCGAGAAAGCCGGAGAACGGTGGAATGCCGCCCAGGTTGAGCGCCGGAATGAAGAACAGCACTCCGATCATGGGCGACAGTTTCAGCAGGCCGGCCAGACGGTTGATCGACGTGGTTCCGCCGATGCGCTCGACCAGGCCGGTGGCCAGGAACAGGGTCGTCTGCACCACGATGTGGTGGATCACATAGTAGATCGCGGCCGCCACACCGGCGACCGTGGCGATGGCGATGCCGAAGATCATATAGCCGATATGGCTGAGCAGGGTGAACGACAGCATCCGTTTGATGTCAGCCTGGGCAACGGCGCCGAGCACCCCGATCACCAGTGTGAGAAGGGCCACGATCATCAATGCGTTCGACAGCGCACCGCCGGGAAACAGCACGGTCTCGGTACGGATGATCGCGTAGACACCCACTTTGGTCAACAGGCCGGCGAAGACGGCGGTGACCGGGGCCGGTGCGGTCGGGTAGGAGTCGGGCAGCCAGAACGACAGCGGGAACACCGCGGCCTTGATGCCGAACGCCACCAACAGCATGACGTGGATGATCAGTTGCACGTCCGGCGGGATCTCCTGGAGCCGAACTGCGATCTGGGCGATGTTCACCGTTCCGGTCGCCCCGTAGATCATGGCGACCGAGGCCAGGAACAAGAGCGAGGAGAGCAGGCTCACCACGATGTAGGTGATCCCGGCCCGGATTCGCGCGCGCGTTCCACCGAGGGTCAGCAGCACGTAACTGGACGCGAGCAGAATCTCGAATCCGACATACAGGTTGAACAGGTCGCCGGCCACGAACGCGTTGAACACCCCGGCAGCGAGGATCAGGTAGGTGGGGTTGTAGATCGACACCGGCGTCTCGTCGTCACCGTCGGCAAGACCCTGGCCGACCGTGTAGAACAGTACGACCAACAACACCGAAGCAGAGACCACCAGCATGAGGGCGGTCAACCGGTCAACGACCAGTACGATCCCCCACGGAGCCGCCCAGCCGCCCACTTCAACCACCAGGGTGCCCGACGAGTCGACGACGAACAAGAGCAACGCGGCGACCGCGAGTGCCAATGTCAGTGCGCTGACGGTCACCGCGACCTGCACGCGCGGCAGGCGACCGGTCACCAGTGCCGCTGCCGCTCCGATCAATGGCAGCAGCACGACCAGGGGAACGAGGGCGTTCATCGTCTGCCTCCCCGATCGGTTTCGGCATCAGGCGCCAAGTCGGGCCCGGTGCCGGGTTCCCCATCGGGTTCAGGGGCGGAATTCTGGCCGGGCCCCGGTTCGGCCACCGCGCTCTCTCCGGGTTCAACACCGGGGTCGCTGCGCACAGCAGTGGCAATAAGAGCTGACTTCTCGCCTGCGATCTCGGGTCCGATGCCACTGGTCTGGCCGGTGTCGACCGGGTGTGCCGCCGACCGTTCGGCTTCGAGCTGCTCCTCCTCCAACTCGCCGGGGTCGAAGTCGCTGTCGACGGCGTGGTCGGGATCGGACTGTTCGTCTTCGAACGCGAACTTGCGCGTGCCGACGGCAATGTCCTCCTCGTCGTCTTCCACCTCGTCCATGCGTCCGAGAAACCACGAGCGGTAGATCAGCGCGAGCAGAAAGGCCGAGATCCCGAACGTGATCACGATCGCGGTCAGGCTGAGTGCCTGTGGCAGTGGGTCTTGCATTTCGGCCGCGGTCACGCCGTCGGTGACGATCGGGGCGACCCCGATCCGGCCGGCAACGATGAGGATGAGGATGTTCGTGGCGTTGCCCAGCAGAAGAAACCCGATCAACACCCGGGTCATGCTGCGTTCGAGCAGCAGGAAGATCCCGCAGGCGTACAGCACCGCCATGGCGATCACGAGCACTCCGGAGACACTCATCGGGTGCTCCGTTCGCCGAACAGCATGATGGGGCCGGTGCTGTCGATGGCCGCGTGTTCCTCCTGTTGCCGATCAACCTCGGCGCCGAGGCTGCGCAACACGTCAATGATCAGCCCCACCACGATCAGGTACACGCCGAAGTCGAAGATCGTGGTCGTGCCGAACTCAAGGTGGCCGAGCAATGGCACACTGCCCTCCCACCACGCGGATTCAAGAGGGTTCATTCCGAAGAACAGCGGCACCGTCGCCGTGCCCACCGCCAGCAGCAGTCCGAAGCCGAGCACCTTGCCCGCATCGACTGACACTGCAGCTCCCAGCTCGAACCGACCGCCGGCCAGATAGCGGGCGGCCAGGGCCAGGCCGGCGAGGAGCCCGCCGGAGAACCCGCCGCCGGGCAGGTTGTGGCCGACGAACAGCAGGTAGATCGACAGCACGATGGCCGAGTGGAACAGCAGCCTCACCACGACTTCGAGAACGATTGATCGGTTGTGCGGGGCGAGAGTCCAACCGGCGAGCAGCCACGTGCGCTGGCTCGGTGCCTGGTCGCCGTCGGGGGCATCGCCGGCCCCTCCGTTCCGGGAAGACGCCGGCTCGGTGAGAGGTTTCAGCCGGGCACGGAGCCCCCGCCTACCCTCGTCTTCGGCCAGACGGGGTGCGCTGCCGGTGCGCTGCTTGATGAAGATCAGGCTCGCGATCCCGGTGGCTGCGACGACCAGAACGGAGATCTCCCCCATGGTGTCCCAGCCGCGGATATCCACCAGGGTGACGTTGACCACGTTGCGACCGTGCCCCAGCTCGTACGCGAGGGCCGGGAACTGCAGCGAGATGGGTTGGGCGCTGCGCACTCCGAGTGTGATCATGACAACCACGGCCATCAGCACGCCGACGCTGGCCGCGAGCACGGCACGACCCACCCGGAAGGCGGTGCCGTGTTTCGCACCCAGCTTGATCGGAAGCCGCCTGAGAACCAGCACGAATGCGATCAGGGTGACCGTTTCAACCAGAACCTGTGTGAGCGCGAGGTCGGGAGCTCCCTGCAATGCGAACAGCGCGGCCAGACCGTAGCCGGTGATACCCAGCAGAAGCACCGCTGTGAACCGCTTCGTCGCCCGGGTGGCTCCCACGGCGGCGACCACCATCGCGACGACGATGGGCACCTGGGCCGGATGGTCGAAGGGCAGCATGGTCGGTGGCCATGACCGGTTGATGATGACCGTGAACCCGACCGTGCCCAACAGCACCATCAGGATCACGCCGAGGTAGGCCGGCAGTGACCCGCTCTGGGTGATCGCCGTGGTGCGGGCGGCCACACGGTCCACCGTCCGCATCGAGACCCAGTAACCGCGCCCGGCATCGACCAGGGCGGGAACCCTCGACTGCAGGCGGTAAACCCGGTCGCGCATCCAGAACAGTCCCAGTCCGGCTGCCAGGACGAGCATGGAGACCCCGAACGCGGGTGAAAGGCCGTGCCAGAGCACCAGCTCGGCCCCGGCTGTGGCACCGGGCGGAAGCGTATCCGAGTAGCCGGAGAGCCAGTGGTTCAACTGCGGCGTCAGAAACCCGAAGGCGACCCCGGCGGCGGCGAGCGTCGTGGGCGCGACGAACATGCCCCGGCCGTGGTCGGTGTACGGGGTGCGGACTACGTCTTGTTTCGACGCGAACGCCCCCCAGAGAAAGCGAGCGGTGTACGCCGTGGTGAGGATCGAGCCTGCGATCAGGCCGTACAGCGCAATCTGGCTGAGTGGGCGGCCGGATCGGGCCTCGTCGATCAGGGCGGTGAACACACCCTCCTTGGCAACGAATCCGAGGGTCGGCGGTATCGCGGCCATCGACGCGGCAGCCAGAACGGCGACGGTGACAAGGGCAGGGTGGCGCCCGCCCAGGCCGCTGAGTTTCCTCAGATCGCGGGTGCCCGTGTTCCGGTCGATGATGCCGACCACCAGGAAGAGTGTCGATTTGAAAAGGGCATGCGCGAACACCAGCGCGAGGCCGGCCAGCGCAACGCCCGACACACCGTAGCCGGTGACCACAGTGAGGAACCCCAGTTGGCTGACCGTTCCGTACGCGAGCAGCAATTTGAGATCGTGTTGTTTGAGCGCTCGCCAGCCGCCGACGAGCATGGTCAGCACCCCGAGCAGGATGACGACCTCCTGCCAGCCGGGAGTCGTCGCGAATCCCGGTGCGAACCGCGCGATCAGGTAGATGCCCGCCTTGACCATTGCGGCGGCGTGCAGGTAGGCGCTGACCGGCGTTGGCGCCGCCATCGCTGCGGGCAGCCAGAAGTGAAAAGGCACCAGGGCAGATTTGGAGATCGCCCCCACCAGCATCAGCATCACCGCCACAGTGATGATGCCGCCGCTCGGCGGTTCGGCGATGATCTCCGAGATGAGGGTGGTACCCGATTGCACCGCCAGGATGACCACACCGACGAGCATCACGAGCCCGCCGGCCGTGGTGACCAACAGAGCCTGCAGCGCGGCGCCCCGGCTGGCGATACGGTCGTTGTAGTGTCCGATCAGCAGGTAGGAGAAGACGCTGGTGGCTTCCCAGAAGATGAACATCAGGTAGAGGTCGTCTGCGAGTACAAGTCCGAACATCGCACCGGCGAAGGCGGTCAGGTGTGCTGCGAAACGGCCAACCGAGGGGTCGTGCGCAGTGAAGTAGCGCGGGCAGTAGAGCAGCACGAGGGCTCCGATCCCCGTGACCACCAGGGCGAACACCCAACTGAGGGTGTCCAGGCGCAGCGCGAACTCCAGGTTCAGCGTCGGGATCCACTGAAAACCTTCGGTCAGCACCCCGCCGGCCAGCACGGTCGGTGCGGCCAGCACCACCACGGCGAAAGCACCGATGGGCACCAGTGCTGTCAGATAGAAGATGCGATTTCCGAGCCGGCCGGCCAGTATGGGGATCAGCGCTGCAACGACGAAGAAGGCCGCCAGGACAACCAGCATGTGTGTCCCCCCGGTTCGCTCGTTTCGGGCTTCACAGCCAGTGGTCTACAGTCTGACCACTCCACAAACGCTCATCACTCGTGGGCCGGAGGCTATTGGCGGGTGGTTCGGGTCTTGATTTTACCGGAAGTCTGAACCGGGTGTGTCCGCCGTGGCGGCGCGAAGATCGGCCAGCCGGTGCAACACCTGGGCGACGTCAGCCGGTTCACTCACCCGCACATTCGCGTGGGTGTCACCCTCACCGATCTTCATGCCGAGGTCGCCGGCGACGAGTGCGGCGAATCCGTCCTCGTCGGTGACGTCGTCGCCGGCGAAGAACACGGCGGTGGCGCCGGTGTGGTCGCGCAGGCGGCGAACGGCGTCGCCCTTGGTGTCTTCGCGAACGGAGAACTCGATCACATTCTTGCCCGACCGCATCGTGAGTGGCTGCAACATCGCGGTGCCCGCGAGCACGCGTTCATGCGCGATGCGGGTGTCGTCGGCGGTGGCCAGCCGGGTGTGCACGGCGAAGCCCGCCGGTTTGGTCTCGATCCACACCTGGGCGAGCCCGTCTATGGCGGCGTCGAGCGTGCGCCGCAGCGCCGCTACCCTGGTGCGGTCCTCCGCCGTGAGGTCGAGTTCCACCTCAGCGGTGTCGAGCCTTGTCTCCACTCCATGCGAACCCACCAGTAACACCGTGCGTGCGGGGCTGGCAACCTCGATGAGGCTGGCTGCAGCACGACCGGAGATCAGCGCCACACGCGTGTGCGGCATGGCGAGCAGGCGCTCGATCGCGGTCACCGCTTCAGGGATTGCACGGGCGGCGCCCGGACTGTCCACCTCGGGGGCCAGGGTGCCGTCGAAGTCGAGGGCGACGAGAAGGGTCGGAGTCTGCGCAATCGATCGCAGTGCCGAGTCCAGTGCGGCCTCTTCGGTCGGGGTTTCTGGGTGCGTCATAGTGCTTTCTTGGTGGGGCTGGTTGATTCAGTCGTCGTGAATTGATTTGAACCGCGGCGCATGTGCCAGCGAAGATGCCTCGGTGAGCGCGTCGAGGAACGATTTCGACCACTTCGTGACATCGTTGTCGCGCACCCTTTTTCTCAAGGCGCGCATCCGGCGTGCCCGGTCGCGTGCGGGCATCGCCATTGCCTGCAGGATCGTTTCCTTCAAGCCTTCGATATCGTGCGGGTTGATCAGCAACGCCTGCTTGAGGTCGTCGGAGGCCCCCGCGAACTCGCTCAGCACCAGCACACCGTCATTGTCGAAACGACTCGCCACATACTCTTTCGCGACCAGGTTCATCCCATCCCGCAGGGCGGTGACCAGCATCACGTCTGCGGCCAGGTACAGGGCCACCATCTCTTCACGCGGATAGCCCTGATGGTGGTAGCTCAACGCGTTGTGACTGATGGTGGAGAACTCCCCGTTCAGACGGCCCACCTGCAATTCGATCTCATCGCGCAGATCCTGGTACGCGGCGACCCGTTCCCGGCTCGGGCTGGCCACCTGCACAAGCGTGACGTCTTCGACGTTCAGTCGCCCCTCGGTGAGCAGCTCGCCATACGCTTTCAAACGGTGCCCGATGCCCTTGGTGTAGTCGAGACGGTCGACCCCCAGCATGATCGTGCGTGGGTTGCCCAGGTCAACCCTGATCTGCCTGGCCCGTTCCTGCACCTCTGGGCGCCTGGCCATCTCCTCGAAGCTCTGCGTGTCGATCGAGATCGGAAACCGCTTGGCTATGACGGTGCGTACCGTCTCCCCGCGTTTCGACGTGGAGACGTGACTGGCGAGGCCGGCGTCTTGCAGGTCTCTGTCGACCGGAACCTCGATGTGCGGGCTATTCGTGTTGTAGCCGAGGAGGCGCCGCACGGCGGTGGTGAAGTTGTTGGCGTCGGCCGCGCGTTGGAAGCCGATCACGTCGGCGCCGAGAAGCCCCTCGATGATCTGCGTGCGCCAGGGCAGCTGTGAGTAGATGCCGTAGGGCGGGAATGGGATGTGATTGAAGAAGCCGATCACCAGGTCGGGTCGGAGTCCTCGCAACATGCGTGGCACCAATTGGAGTTGGTAGTCCTGCACCCAGACGACGCCGCCGTGTGCAGCGGTGCGTGCCGCGACTTCGGCGAACCTCTGGTTGACGGCCAGGTACGTATCCCACCACTCCCGGTGATAACGGGGCGGGGCGATCACGTCGTGGTACAGCGGCCAGAGGGTGCCGTTCGAGAAACCCTCGTAATAGTTCTCCAACTCCTCACCGGACAGCGGTACGGGCACGATCGAGATGCCGTTGTTCTCGAACGGGTCGACGTCGAGGTCGGGCGCGCCGGCCCAACCGACCCACGCCCCGTGGTTGACCCTCATCACCGGCTCCAGTGCGGTGACCAGACCGCCGGGCGACTGGGTCCAGCTGGCGGTGCCATCTTCGGCCACGATGCGATCCACCGGCAGCCGGTTCGAGACGACCACCAGGGGGAAGGTGGCGTGCTGGGACTTCATTTGATCGCGTGGCGGGGTGATGGGACATCCTCCATTCGGCTGGGCCTCGCAGCGTCAGCATTGTGATTCCAGAGTATCAGCCGGCCCATTCTCGGTTCGCGGCGCGACCAGTAGCCAGTTGGCACCCCCGGGTCACTTCCGAGCGTTCGTGGCCAGGATGGTCAGCATCGGCGGCAGCGGTGTCCGAGTTCTGGAAAGCGTCGCCCATGCACATGAATCGTCATTCCCGATTCCTGCCAAAAACCTCGTACCCCGTGCTGAAAACCTCGTATCGTAGGGATGGAGCGGCGACGCCCCACCAGGCGACAGCGGCGGTGAAGCCCTCACCGGGCAGCTGTCTCCACTGCACGGCAGCGGCACCGACGCCACCCAGACCGAAGCGGTGTTCGCCACCATGTCCGCGCTGTGCCTGCGGGCGGTGAGAGCATCCGAACCCGTGGCCATCCGCGCCGGAAAGGTAGTGTTATGAGCACCCGCAGCGTCAGCAACCAGTCTCCGCCGCGCATCGACGTCAACGAGTTCACCTCGAACAGGCCGCTCGTCGAAGGCGTCGGACATTATGACGCGGGGTGGTCTGTCGAACAGCTGACCCAGATCGGCGCCCATGTCGCCACGGCAGAGTTTCAGGCCGCCTCGAAAGCCGCCGACAGGAACGAGCCAGAATTGGTCGCCTTCGACCCGTATGGCAACCGTATCGACGAAGTGCACTATCACCCCGCTTACCACGAAATCATTGCCTCCGCCGTTTCGTACGGTGTGCATACGAGTGCGTGGGCCGAACCCGGGCCGGGCGCGAACGTGGCGCGAGCTGCGGGGTTCATGCTCTTCGCCCAGATCGAGCCCGGCCACGCGTGCCCGATCTCGATGACGCATTCCGCCGTACCCACTCTGCAGCTGCAACCCGACCTCGCCGACGAGTGGCTGCCGCGCGTGCTCTCACGCGGCTACGACAGTGCGCTGGCCGCGCCGTCTGGAAAGCCCGGAGCACTGTTCGGAATGGGAATGACCGAGAAGCAGGGCGGGTCGGATGTGCGCGCCAACACCACTCGCGCGGTTCACCGCGGAGCGAACGAGTATGTCCTCACGGGGCACAAGTGGTTCTGCTCCGCACCGATGAGTGATGCGTTCTTCGTACTGGCGCAGGTGTCAACGGCATCGACCCCCGATGCGTTGACCTGTTTTCTGGTGCCCCGCGTGCTGGAGGACGGAACCCGAAACGTGTTCAACATCCAGCGGTTGAAGGACAAACTCGGCAACCGGTCGAACGCGTCTGCCGAAGTCGAGTTCGAGGGCACCGTCGGGTACCTGACCGGCGAGATCGGGGCCGGCGTTCGCACGATCATCGAAATGGTGGCACGTACGAGGCTCGACAACGTGTACGGGAGTGCAGCCGGAATGCGTCAGGCCGTGGCGGAGGCGCTGTGGCATGCACGAAACCGCCGGGCCTTCGGGGCGCTCCTGATCGACCAACCCGCGATGACGTCCGTGCTGGCAGACCTCGCCCTCGAGTCGGAAGCGGCTACAGCAACAGCGCTGCGCCTGGCTCGCGCGCACGACGATGACGCGAGCGATTCAGAGAAGAGTTTTCGGCGGCTGGCCACCGCCGTTGCAAAGTATTGGGTGTGCAAGCGCGGCCCGCAGCACGCCTATGAGGCAATGGAGTGCATGGGGGGCAATGGGTACGTGGAGACGTTCCCGCTGGCGCGCCGCTACCGGGAACAGCCGGTGATGGCGATCTGGGAGGGCTCCGGCAACGTCATCGCACTCGATGTGTTGCGGGCAATGGCCCGTTCCCCCGAAAGCGTGACTGCGTTTTTCGATGAGGTGATGCTCGGTGACGGCGGCAACTCCGTGCTCGATGCCCACATTGCCGCCACGACCCGGCTTGCAAGAAAGATCAGTGCAGCTGACAGCGGTGCCGCCCAGTTTCAGGCCAGGCGCCTCGTGGAAGATATGGCGCTCGCTCTTGAGAGCTCGCTGCTGGTGCGACGGGCACCTTCGGCCATCGCCGACGCATTCATCAGTGCGCGGTTGGGCACCGATCGCAGGCACGAATACGGGAGCCTTCCTGCGGGCACCGACTTCGACGCGATCCTCGTTCGCCACTAGCGGGCTGCCCGGGCCAGCGGGCCCAGAACGGCGCGAAGGTGACCGACGACGAAGGGTGCGAGACGCGTATCTGCATCTCGCACCCTCCTCAGATCACATCGGCCCGAGGCCTGCCCTACTTCCCCGACGCCTCTGCTGCTGGCTCCAGCTCCAGCTCCGGCTCCGCCTGGGCGGCGACATGCGCGGCACCCGGGTGCGAACGCTCGAGGGAGGCACCTTCGACGTCGACGTTCGGCAAAATGCGATCAAGCCATTTCGGCAGCCACCACGCCGCGTCACCGAGCAGGTGCATCGCGGCGGGAATGAGCAGCATCCGCACGACGAAGGCGTCAAAAATCACACCGAACGCGAGGCCGAGGCCGATCGACTGGATCATCACAGAGTTCGAGAATATGAACCCGCCGAAAATCGCAGCCATGATGAGTGCCGCAGCAGTGACCACCGCACGTCCCGCGTGCACTCCCCGCTGGACGGCGAGCCGGGACGGGCTGCCGTGGGCGTAGGACTCGCGCATGCCACTGACGAGAAACAACTGGTAGTCCATTGCGAGGCCGAACAGCACGCCAACCACCAAGATCGGCAGGAAGCTCAGGATGGGCCCGGGGTCGTGCACTCCGAACACGGGGGCCAGCCAGCCCCATTGGAAGACAGCCGTAATGACACCGAACGAGGCGAACAGCGACAATATGAAACCGATGGTGGCCGTCAGCGGTACGAGGATCGAGCGGAACACGAGGATCAGAATGATCAACGAGAGCCCGACGACGACGAGAAGATAAAGCGGCAGGGCACCCGCCAGCTTCTCGCTCACATCGATGTTGCCTGACGCATTGCCGGCAACGCCGAGGGAATCAACACCCTCCAGGTTGAGCCCGCGCAAGTCGTGCACGAGCTGCTCGGTTGACTCGCTCGTGGGTCCGCCCTCGGGCACGACCTGAAAAGCGAGCAGCATATCGTCATCAGATACGCCGATCGGGGCGACAGCGACCACGTTGTGCTCTGATTTCAACGCTGTGCCGATGCGCACCTGTTCGGCGACGAGATCTTCGCCGGAGACCTTCTCCGACATGTCCGCGACGACGACGAGAGGGCCGTTGACGCCGGCGCCGAACTTGTCTTCGATCAACTTGTACGACTTGTACGCGCTGGAGCTGACGGGTTCCGATGACCCGGCGGGCAGGCCGAGGCGCATGGAGAGCGCCGGCATCGCCACGATGAGAAGCACGATGACGCCGGCAACCACGGTGACGATGGCACGCATGGTGTTCATCGGCTTGTTCGGGACACGGACAGGGTCGGCGTGGCCGATCTTGGCCCGTGCCTTCTTCGTGAGGATCCGCGGACCGACCAGGCGCAGCAGCGCCGGAGTCAGCGTGATAGCGACGAGGATCGCCACAAACACCGCAACCGCACCCACCGTGCCCATGAGGCCGAGGAACGGAATCCCCGTGAGGTTGAGGGCCAGGAGGGCGATGAGCACCGTGGCCCCGGCGAACACGACGGCGTTGCCCGACGTGCCGTTCGCGAGCCCGATCGACTCCTGCAGTGGCACCCCGTTGCGCAGTTGCTTGCGATGCCGGTTCAAGATGAACAACGAGTAGTCGATGCCAACCGCAAGCCCCAGCATGACTGCCAGCACGGGTGTGACCGAGAGCATATCGACCGTACCGGACAGCGCCAATGATGCGAGCACGCCGACACCCACCCCGATGAGGGCGTTGATCAGGGGGAGGCCCGCGCCAATCAAGGTGCCGAGCATGACGAAAAGCACGATGGCAGCGAGAATGACGCCAGCGATCTCTCCCGGGCCCAGAATGTCGGGGATGGTCGCAGCGAGGTCGTTGGTGACCTCAACGTCGACGCCGGCGATGCCGGCGTCGTTCATCTCGTTGACGACGGCCTCTTTCGCCTCTGCCGAGACCGTGTGGAGAGACTTGTCGAATTGGATGATGGCAATGGCGGTGGTCCCGTCACTCGAGACCTGGCGAATCTCGGAGGACAGCTCAAGCAGTTGGGAACCCTGCTCCAACGTTGCACTCTGCTTCTCCAGCTCGATGCGGGTCTGGTCAAGCTTTGCCTGCGTCTCTACGATCTGTGCAGTCCCGGCATCGATCTCGGCCTGCTGCGCGTCGAGCTGGGGCCCGGCGGCCTCGAGCTGACCCGCTGCCTCGGCCTGAGCGCGCGCTGCATCAAGTTGCTGCTGGCCCGCGTCGAGCTGCGCCTCGGCAGCGTCCACCTGAGCCTGACCCGCATCGAGCTGGGCGTTGCCGTCGGCGATCTGCTGACGACCGCTCGTGATCTGCTGTGACTGCTCGGCGAGCTGCCCCTGCACGACGAACGGGTTCGTGGCGCCCTTGACGCTCTCGAGGGCAGTGGTTTTCTCCAAGAGCTTGCCGATCTCCGCCTTCTGGGCCTCGGTGAAGCCGGAGTCATCGGTAGTCGTGAACACGACCGTGCCGAGACCTCCACTCGCTGCCGGGAACTTCTCGGCGAGCTGATCGCTCACCTCCTGAGTGGCAGTGCCGGGGATAGTCACGGCAGAGGTGAGCGTGCCGCCGAACACCGCGAACGCGCCGGCGGCGAGGGCCAGCAGGAGCAGCCACGCGACGACGACCGACCAGGCCTTGCGTGCGGAGAACCGACCGAGTCGGTAGAGAAGGGATGCCATGTTCGTCAAATTTCTTTCTTTGTGGCGGGGTTAACAGGTGGCGGCCTCGCGGCGCGTGATCGAAAGGATGCGGTGCGAAGCCTGATTCAGCCGGTTGCCGAATCGGCGTCCCCGGTTTCGGCGAGCCTCGGCAATGGTGCCGGTGACAGAAGCTCGGAGACCACTTGGATCAGCGCGAACCGGATCTCGTCGGGCGGGCCCAATGCGTCGCCGGCGAAGGTCATGCCGGCGACAAGTGTGTAAGCCGCGCCCCCGAGGGCGACACCGAAACGGATTCTCTCCTGCGTGGTGGAATCAGCCGCGAAAAGACTGGCCGTGAGCTCGGCGATGAGTTCGTTGGCCCGGTCGATGACGGGTGTTCCGCGCATCGATTGCCCCTGGTTGATGAAGATGTGCACTTCCAGTCGGTGCTCGAGCAGAAAGTCGACGAATGCCTCGACGAATGCGTCGCGGTCCATACGGGCATCACCCGCCGGCGTGAATGCGGCCAGAACCCGCCCGAGTCGGTCGATGGCGGGGCCGAGCACGGCCTCAAGCAAGGCCTCCTTCGATGCGAAGTGATAGAGCACACTCGACTTCGAATATCCGGCCGTATCGGCGATGGCCTGCAGTGAGGTCGCACCGAACCCGACCAGCGCGAACTGCTCCAGCGCGATGGCCTTCAGCTCCGTGGCAGGGCTGGGCCTGGTCGAACCCGGCGTGATCGGTCGACCCTGCGCAACTGAGGCGTCAAGGGGGGAAGTGGACATGCTCCGACAGTATCTGACCGATCGGTCAGATACTGTCCGATCGGTCAGATTCTCAGTTGTTTGCCAGAGAGTTCGACCGTTTTTCACGCAACCCAGACCTCCGTTGCAGGTTGCCCGGGGAAGAACCGCAGATTACCGGTAGCGTGGATGCCCAGGAGGTACTACTTCGATGCGCAAATTCATTTTCAACACCAGTGTCCTCAGCGCGGTCTTCGGCGCCTGGTCGATCATTCAGACCACGCGTACCGGCCCGCGCGACTGGCGCCTGATCCTGATGTGGTTGAGCTGGGGCGCAACCGTGGCCATTGCGATCGGTTCTGCAAAGAAAGAGGCCGACGAGCTGCGCATCGAAGAGTGAGTCCGACTGCCGGCCAAACCGTGGGCAACCGTGCGATACCACGGTTCCGCACCCCCCGTCGGCGTGTCATGGCGACTAACCGGCTGCGATCGGCGAAACTGGGGCCATCAGTTCAATTGGCAACAGTGCGTGAGGAGGGTTCCCATGAGATTTCGTTGGCGTCGGCACGCCGCCGAGACGGTGGCCCCTGTCGTTCACGAACCACGGTTGACCGACGAGCAGGTGCTCGCGGTCGTTGAAATGCGACTGAACGAGCATTTCGGTCCGCGCGGCTCATGGAGCGTCGTTCCCCGCAGCGCTTCAGACACCGATGTGCTGTTCCAAGAGTTCTTGACCCACTCGATCGCGGTGGAATTGACCACGGCCCTCGCTGAACGCTCTGCGGCGCCGGTCGAGGCAGTCGCCACCCCGGTTTCACCCGAGTGGCAGCCAGAGCCGATCACACTGTGGGCCGAGACCGAAGACCAGTTGTTCCGTCCCGACCCCGCAGATCTGACTGCCTTGGTGGCTTCGATGACCCCGGTCGCACCCTCGGAGAACACTCCGACGGGGGCACGCCGCCACGTCGCCTGACGGGCCTCAGTTCAGCGATCCACCGTCACCACGCCTCAGCCACAGCGCGTCCCACATCGAGCGGCATAGACCAAGCGTCAGTCGCCGTCCCAGTTCGACGGCCCCATGGTTCCGGCCTCATATTCGTCCATCGGGAACCCTTTCGCGTGCCACGCCTCCAATACTGGGCCCACGATGCGCCAGCAGTGTTCTGCGGTATCGCCGCGCACTGACAGGGTGGGGTCGCCATTCAAGATGCCGGCCAGCACTTCGCCGTAAGGAAGCAGCTCCCCTGCCCCGAGGTCGGTGGTCAGCGTCGCGCGATCCAGCTCCTCCGGTTTGCCCGGGCCATTGACATTCAGCTCGAGGCTCAGCCGATCAGGGGTGAAATAGATTCGCAGAACGGTCGGGCCAGTGAGTCCGGTCAGCCCGGTCGGCAGGTGCGGAACGTCTTTGAAGGTGACGATGATCTCGCGGCGCTTGTCGCACAATGCCTTGCCCGACCGCAGCACGAATGGCACGCGCGCCCACCGCCACGTGTCGATCTCCACCGTGACCTCGGCCAAGGTCTCCGTTCCCATTTTCGGATCAACCCCATCTTCGTCGACGTAGGAGGGAATCGAACGGCGCCCGACCTTTCCGGCCGTGTACCGTGCTCGCCTTGAGGATTGCTGCGGGTTCGAGTCATACACCCGGGTTGCACGCAGAACCTGCCCCTTGGCGTCGCGCAGGTCGGCGGCCGACATGCTCGACGGCGGTTCCATCGCAAACACGGCCAACACCTGCAGCAGGTGGCTCTGGATCATGTCGACCAGGGCGCCGGCCTTGTCGTAGTAACGAGCGCGGCCCTCCAGCGCGAGTTGCTCGTCGTAGACGATCTCCACCTTTTCAATGTGGGAGCTGTTCCACACCGGCTCGAAGACGCGGTTCGCGAACCGCAGTCCGACCAGGTTGAACACGGTCGATACGCCAAGGAAGTGGTCGATTCGGTGCACCTGGGTCTCGGGAACCAGACTGAGGAGCTTCTTATTGAGGGCGTGCGCGCCGGCCTCATCGGTACCGAAGGGTTTCTCCAGCGCGAGAATCGTTCCCTTCGGCAGTGACACGTCAGACAACGCGTCACAGGCACGCGCGGTGATCGCCGGCGGCAGCGCGAAGTACATCGCCGGGGTGCCGTCGCAGGCCTCGAGCGCGGTGGTGAGGTCTCCCGCCTTTGTCACGTCGAGCCTCAGGTACCTGGTGTTCTTCAGCACGCGGTCGACCACGGCGGCGCTGGCCCCACCCTCTGTGAACGACGCCTTCAGGATCGACTTCCAGCGGGCGTCGGTCAGTTCGTCGATCCCCGCTCCGATCAAGGTCACCCGCCGCTTGGGCTCCCGCGTCAACAGCTGCCCCAGCGCAGGTAGTAGCAGTCGGGCCGCCAGATCTCCACTCGCTCCCAGAATCAGAATTGTCTTGATCTGTTGTGCCATACCCAACAGAGTAGACCGCACGGTGTCATGATGGAGCAATGAGCCTCAACATTGAGGAATACGCCTTACTCAGCGACCGCCACACGGCGGCCCTGGTGGGCAGAGACGGCAGCATCGACTGGTTGTGCATGCCCCGGTTCGATTCACCGTCAATGTTCGGTGCACTCTTGGGCGATGAGAACCACGGCCGGTGGCTGCTCGCGCCGGAAGATCCTGACGCCACGGCCAGCCGCTCCTACATCGAGGACACGTTCGTTCTGACCACGAGATGGACGACACCGACCGGTGTGGTGGACGTGACCGAGTTCATGCCCCTCGGCGACGACTACGGCCGTGTGGTGCGGCGCGTGCACGGTGTCAGCGGCACGGTGAAGATGCGCCAGCGCCTGACCATCCGCTTCGGGTACGCCACAGCGATGCCCTGGGTCAGACAGGTACTCGATGATCACGGACATGGCCTGCTGGCGGTGGCCGGGCCGGATGCCATCATCCTGCGCGGCCCCCGCCTGCACGCGACCGATCACCACCACGAGGCCACCACCACGATCGCCGCCGGCCAGACGGTAGATTCGGTGCTCGCCTGCTTTCGCTCGCACGTGGACACGCCCGAACACATCGACATCGATGCCGCCCTCGCGAGCACTGTCTCGTCCTGGTCTGACTGGGTGGCGTCCTGCAACCACAGCGGCCCCTACCACGACGAGGTCATCCGCTCCCTCCTGGTGCTGCGGGCCCTGAGCCATGTGGAGACCGGCGGCATCGTCGCCGCGGCCACGACATCCCTTCCCGAAGACTTCGGCGGCTCGCGTAACTGGGACTACCGCTACGTCTGGTTGCGGGATGCATCATTGACCCTGAGCGCCCTTCTCGAGCACGCCTATGTGGATGCCGCCCAGAGTTGGCGCAACTGGCTGCTGCGGGCGATCGCCGGCGACCCGAACGATGTGCAGATCATGTATGGGCTCGCCGGTGAGAGGTTTCTCGAGGAACGGGAGATCCCCAGCCTGCCCGGATACCAGGGCGCATCACCCGTACGCGTCGGAAATGACGCGGTCGGCCAGTTCCAGGCCGATGTGATCGGTGAGGTGATGGTGGCCCTGCACCAGGCGAGGGAGGCCGGTGTCGCTGAGGACGCGTTCTCGTGGCCGCTGCAACGAGCCCTCCTCAGCTTCATCGAGAAGAACTGGCGACGCCCCGACCAGGGCATCTGGGAGATCCGTGGCCCACAGAGGGAGTTCACCCATTCGCGGGTGATGGTGTGGGCGGCCCTCGATCGCGCTATCCGGGCGGTACGCGACTACGGCCTGCCTGGACCGGTTGATCGCTGGGAGCGTCTGCGCGACCAGGTGCGCGAGGATGTCGAGAACAACGGCTTCGACGAGGCGCGCAACAGCTATACCCAGTACTTCGGCACCGACCAGGTGGACGCTTCGCTGCTGGTGCTCGCCCAGGTGGGGTACTGCGAGCCGGATGATCCGCGGATGCTGGGCACCGTCGCCGCGATAGAGGAGGATCTGCTGCGCGACGGGCTGCTTCTCAGGTACCGCACCGACAGCGGTCTCGACGGGCTGCCACCCGGAGAACATGCGTTCCTGGCGTGCTCGTTCTGGTTGGCAGAGCAATATGCCCGTTCGGGAAGACTCGACGACGCCCACGAACTCATGGACCGGCTCGTCGGCTTCGCCAACGACGTCGGCCTGCTCTCCGAAGAGTACGACACCGGCGATCGCCGTCAGGCCGGTAACTTTCCGCAGGCGTTCTCCCACCTGGCGCTCGTGCAGGCGGCCGACGCCATCGCGGCGGCACAGACAGTGTCCACGAAGGCACCCACCGGGCCGACGCCCGCCAGCTGATCCGGTGGGACAGCGCCCGGTTCAGCTGCAGAAGAGTTCAGATACCGAACAGGTCAGATCCTCGTCGATGGAGACACCCGGGGCATCAGAGGTTGAAGCCGAGGGCGCGCATCATGTCGCGGCCGTCATCGGTGATGCGTTGCGGGCCCCACGGCGGCATCCAGACCCAGGTGATGAAGAACTGGTCCACCACCCCGTCGAGCGCCTCGGCGACCTGCTCGGTGATCACATCCTGCAGCGGGCATTCCGCAGTGGTCAGGGTCATGTCAATGGCGAGGGCATCCCTCTCGTCATCCCACGCCAGATTGTAGACGAGGCCGAGATCAACGACGTTCACCCCGAGTTCGGGGTCGATCACATCCTTCAATGCCTCTTCGATCTCGTCGAAGCGGGTGTCCTCCAATGTGGTCAACATGACAGCGGTGTCCTTTCTAGTCCGTCGATTCCGAGGCCCCGACCGGCAGGAAGCGGTCGTAGCCCTCGTTCTCGAGTCGGTCGGCGAGCTCTGGGCCGCCTTGCTCGGCGATGCGCCCGGCCACGAACACGTGCACGAAATCGGGCTTGATGTAGCGCAGGATGCGCGTGTAATGGGTGATCAGCATGATACCCAGTGCAGTCTTGTCCTTGGCGCGGTTGACTCCCTCCGCCACGATCTTCAACGCATCGACGTCGAGGCCCGAATCCGTCTCATCGAGAATCGCGAACCGCGGCTGCAGAAGTTCGAGCTGCAAGATCTCGTTGCGTTTCTTCTCACCACCGGAGAATCCCTCGTTGACGTTGCGTTCGGCGAACGACGGTTCCATGCGCAGGTTCGTCATGGATTCGCGGATGCTCGTGATCCAGCCGCGGATCGCCGGCGCCTCGCCGTCGATGGCGGTCTTCGCGGTGCGCAAAAAGTTGGTGACGGTGACGCCGGGGATCTCCACCGGGTACTGCATGGCGAGGAACAGTCCCGCCCTGGCTCGCTCGTCCACCGTCATATCGAGCACCTCGGCGCCGTCGAGCGTCACAGAGCCCTGGGTGACGTGATATTTCGGATGCCCGGCGATCGAGTAGGCAAGGGTTGACTTACCCGACCCGTTCGGCCCCATGATCGCGTGGATCTCGCCCTCTTTGATCACGAGGTCGACCCCGCGCAGAATCTCCTTGGCGCCCTGGTCTGTGTCGACGCTGACGTGCAGGTCTTTGATGCTGAGGGTGGACATACTTTCCTTTGTTGAATGTTGGGTGGCGGGCAGTCAGTGCCTGGGAGGCCAGTGTTTGGGAGGTGAGTGCTCGGGAGGTGAGTGCTCGAAAGATCAGGGCTCTGGCGGCCCGGAGGCCGGCATTCCGAGCTCGGTCTCGATCGCACGCACCAGGCGCGCTTCGAGGGCATCCTGGCCGATCGAGGCGATGAGCTCGGTGAAGAAACCACGCACCACGAGTCGCCTGGCCTCGGCCTCGGGAATTCCGCGCGACCGCAGGTAGAAGAGTTGCTCGTCGTCGAATCGGCCCGTTGTCGACGCGTGGCCGGCTGCGAGGATGTCGCCGGTCTCGATCTCCAGATTCGGCACCGAATCGGCGCGCGCCCCCTCGGTGAGCACCAGATTGCGGTTCTGTTCATAGGTGTCTGCGGCCACCGCGGTGGCACGGATCAACACGTCACCGACCCAGGCGGTTCGGGCGCCCTCGCCCTGCAGGGCACCCCGGTAGTTGACCCGACTGCGCGTGTGCGGCGCGTCGTGATTCACGAAGACACGCTGCTCCAGGTGCTGGCCGGCGTCGGCGAAGTAGACCCCGAGCAACTCTGCGTCTGAACCGGTGGCGGCCAGATGCACCGACGGGTCGATGCGAACGACACTGCCGCCGAGCGAGATGACCACGTGTTTGAGCCTCGCACCCCGGCCGAGCGTGGCGAAGTGGCTGGCCAGGTGAATGGCATCATCGGCCCATTCCTGTACGCTCACGACGGTGAGCTGCGCCTCATCCTCGAGCACGATCTCCAGGTTCTCGGTCAGCAGTGCCGACCCCGAGTTCTGCACGATGAGGACAGCCCGGCTGCCCGTGCCGGCCGTGATCACGGTGTGTGCGGCCCGAGCTTCTGGCCCGAACCGGTTGCGATCCACGGTCAGGCCCCCATCGGCCCCGGCAGGCACCGTGATCGCAAGTGCCTCGCTGAACGAGGTCCACGCGTTGGCAGACACCCGCTCCTCCGGTTTGCCGGCGGCACCGATGCGCCGATCCGTTCGGTCCAACCATTCGATGAGCAGGGCGTCACCTGTTTCATCGGTCACGGTGTATTCGTAGCGGGCGCCGTTGACCGGTTCGCCGGCGAGCGCCTTGACCCGCGTGATCGGCGTGTATTTCCACTCCAGTTGGGAACTGGACAGCGCAGGGAAGTCGGCGGCGTCAACGGAGGTGAACCGCTCCGACCTGGTTTGAACCGGGACGAATCTCGGCTCATCGGAGGCGGTGTTCGGCCGGGACGCTTTGTGGCTTTCGATGGTGACGGTGGGTGCTGGCTGGCCCATCAACCGACCGATCCTTCCATGCTCATCTCGATCAGCTTGTTCAGCTCGAGTGCGTATTCCATCGGCAGTTCCTTGGCGATCGGCTCGATGAAACCGCGCACGATCATCGCCATCGCTTCGAATTCGGCCAAGCCTCGACTCATGAGATAGAAGATCTGCTCCTCGTTGACGCGGGAAACAGTGGCCTCATGCCCCATCTTCACGTCGTCTTCGCGCACATCGACGGTCGGATACGTGTCGCTGCGCGAGAGCGTGTCGACCAGTAGCGCGTCGCAGTTCACCGTGTTGGCCGAGTGGTGGGCGCCGGCCTCGATACGCACCTCACCCCGGTAACCACTCCGACCACCGCCGCGGGCGATCGACTTGGAGACGATGTTCGACATGGTGTACGGCGCCAGATGGATCATCTTCGCGCCGGCGTCCTGGTGCTGTCCGGGACCGGCGAACGCCACCGACAGGGTCTCCCCCTTGGCGTGCTCCCCCATCAGGTAGATCGACGGATACTTCATCGTCACCTTGGAGCCGATGTTGCCGTCCACCCATTCCATGGTGGCGCCCTCCATCGCGATTGCCCGCTTGGTGACCAGGTTGTAGACGTTGTTCGACCAGTTCTGAATCGTTGTGTACCGCACCCGGGCATCCTTCTTCACAACGATCTCCACGACAGCCGAATGCAACGAGTCTGTGGTGTAGATCGGGGCGGTGCAGCCCTCGATGTAGTGAACGTAGCTGCCCTCGTCGGCGATGATCAGGGTGCGCTCGAACTGGCCCATGTTCTCGGTGTTGATGCGGAAGTAGGCCTGCAGCGGAATCTCCACGTGCACGCCGGGCGGCAC
The DNA here is from genome assembly GCF_003260275.1 of Homoserinimonas sp. OAct 916. Taxonomy (GTDB): domain Bacteria; phylum Actinomycetota; class Actinomycetes; order Actinomycetales; family Microbacteriaceae; genus OACT-916. Next base: position 191,079 of record NZ_QJHB01000008.1, read on the forward strand.
GTAGACGAACGAACCGCCGCTCCAGGCCGCGGTGTTCAGCGCTGCAAACTTGTTGTCGCCGGCGGGGATGATCGTGCCGAAGTACTCCTCGAAGAACTCCGGGTGCTCACGCAGGGCAGTGTCGGTGTCGGTGAAGATCACACCCTGCGCCTCCAGGTCGCTGCGGATCTGGTGATAGACCACTTCCGATTCGTACTGCGCAGTGACGCCCGCGACGAGGCGATTGCGCTCAGCTTCGGGGATGCCGATCCGCTCGTAGGTGTTCTTGATGTCGTCGGGCAGGTCGTCCCAGGTCTGGGCCTGCTTCTCGGTCGACCGCACGAAATACTTGATGTTGTCGAAGTCGATGCCCGACAGGTCGGCCCCCCAATTCGGCATCGGCTTGCGGCGAAACATCTGGTACCCCTTAAGCCGATGCTTGAGCATGAACTCGGGCTCATTCTTCAGCGCCGAGATGTCGCTGACCACCTCTTCGGAAATGCCCCTTCGGGCGGAGGCGCCTGCGGCATCGGAGTCGGCCCAGCCGAATTCGTATTGACCGATGCCGGCCAGTTCGGGTCGTTCGATCAGGATATTTGGGATATTCTCCGCAATGCTCACAAACTTCAGCATACCGATTTAAACTGAAAACTGTCCTTTTAATCCGCCGCTCGTCGTGTCAGCGAACCCGGCGAAACGCCCGAGTCGCCAATGCGGCAAGCAGGAAGCCGGCGGCGGTGATCGCGGTCACCCCGCCCGCGTAAGCCACCAACAACGTTGTTTCCCCGCCATTTGGCCGGGTGAGAACGAAGAGAAACGACAACACAGTACCGAGCGTGCTGATGAGCGCCACCCACAACAGCACCCGCATTCGCGGAACCTGGATCCGCGTGCTTTCGACTCGCGGACGCTGCCCGAGGGCCCCGGCAAGACATCCCCAGAAGGCAACCACCAGCAGCCCGGCCACCACGTCAGACGGTCGGTGCCATTGGCCGGCCAGGGTCGCCACGCCGGCGACCACCGTGAAGATGGCACCCGCGAGAGCGGCCCATCCCCGCCACTGGGGGCTCGCGACCAGAAATACGACCAGCACGGCGGCGGCGGCAACCGTCGTGTGCCCCGACGGCAGAGAGTTGTACGCGAACCCGTCGACCCCGAGGTCGGGCCTCGGCAGCAGGGGCTTGAGTATCTGGGTGGTCACATTCGCCGCAATTGCCGACCCGATCGCGAGCGCGAACAGGTACCACCTTCTTCGGGACGCAGAAACCACGACCGCGAGCACGAAGGCGATGATCGCGGCTACGACCGGAAGAGCATCCAGAAAGCTGAAGACGTAGGGGGCGACGGTGCGGTGACCGATCGTCGCCCCGTCGAACGCCAGTTGATCGATCTCCTGCCCCGTCTGAGTGCGCACGAAGAACCAGTAGACGGCTGCCAGCGAGATCACCGCCACGAGCGCTCCGGTGAGAAAGACGAGTGAACCCGCCCCGAGTGTTTTTCGCATCAGGCGTTAACTCTGTCACAGCGAGGCGGCCAGCGCCTCGCGTTGGCGAACGGGTAAAGTCGTGCCATGAGCTACTTGGAGATCGCCGAGATCGACGTGGTGCCCGGACAGGAGTCCCTGTTCATCCAGGCCGTGGCCGAAGCGATCCCCCTGTTCAAACGGGCGAAGGGTTGCCTCTCACTGGAATTACGTGACACTCATGAGGTGCCGTCCAGGTTTCGCCTGATGGTCGAATGGGAAACGCTCGAGGACCACACCGTGGGATTTCGAGAATCCGACGACTATGTCGCCTGGCGCGCCCTCGCGAGCAAATATTTCGCCAACGTGCCTCGCGTCGAACACGCGGCACAGGTACTCAAGGGCTTCTAGCCCACCGACTCGAAGGAGATGCACGTGGACAGGCCCGAAGAAGATGCCATCCTCATCGCGTGGTGTGCCGAGGTCAGCGAAGCGCTCGGCCTGGACCACGTCGAGGTTGACATCAAGAAGCTGCTCGGCCTCGCCGGGAGGGCCGCCCACCAGGTGTTGCGCCCGGCAGCGCCGCTGACCACGTACCTCGTCGGCTATGCCGCAGGGCTGGCTGCTGCGTCCGAGAAGTCGGCCGGTGATGCGGCAGACGAGGCGACCGAGATCGCGCTGCGGCTCTGTGCCACGCGTGAACAAGCCGGTCAGCAATAGGTCATCGCAGGCTTTCACAGCCCGCCTGAGACGTCATCGCCTGGCAGCACGAAGTCCCCCCCTCTGCCATACTCGTGCGATGAACGAAACAACGCCGCGCCCTGATATCCACTCGAATCGGCCTTACACGATTGCGGTCATTCTGGCTTCGCTGTTCATCCCGATCACCCTGTTGACCGGGCAGGTCGTCAAACTCGTCATGGACTCCACGAACCCGGCGGGGCTCGACGACTTGGGTGCCGGACTCGCGTACCTCACCGAGATCCTCATCTGGTCGTTCACGATCCTCGCAATCACCATCGCCGGCTTTCTGGTGGCCACAATCATCCAGTTCACCCGCACCCGGTCGTTTCGTGCGATTGCCCTCCCGGTCTCGATCGCTGCCATCCAGCTCGTGATCGGTGTCGCGGCGGTGATCATCACGCGCGCCATCACCGATATCGGCGGCTGACGAAGCAGTCATTGCGCCGCCGAGCGAAGTGCGCCCGCTCGGCGGCTTCCCGCCCCTCGAAGTGACACACGGGCGGTGCTGCCGGATGATGGGGGGCACCACACAATGACGGAGGAGATCCACCATGGGCAAACTTGATGGCAAAATCGCACTGATCACGGGAGGTTCCCACGGCATGGGTGCCGCGGACGCAAAGCTCTTCGCGGCAGAGGGAGCCCGGGTGATCATCGGCGACGTGCTCGACGACGAAGGGCAGGCTTTGGCGGATTCCATCGGTGCCGAGTACAGAAGGCTGGACGTCACGAGTGAAAGCAATTGGACGGAGGTCGTGGCTGACATCGACGAGAACATCGGCCACATCGACATCCTCGTCAACAATGCGGGCATCGTCGCGTTCACGCCGGTGGCCACCACGGAACTCTCCGAGTGGAACCGTGTCATCGAGATCAACCTGACCGGCGTTTTCTTGGGCATCCGATCCGTGGCCGCGTCGATGAAAGCCGCCGGTGGCGGGGTCATCGTGAACCTGTCGTCGTCGGCGGGCATGATGGGTTACTCGAACCTGAGCGCCTACGTCGCCAGCAAGTGGGGTGTACGCGGACTCACCAAGGCCGCAGCACTCGACCTCGGGCCAGACAACATTCGCGTTGTTTCCGTTCACCCCGGCGGAATCAGAACACCGATGACCGCCGGAATGGAGGGCAACGAAATGTATGCCTCCCAGGCTATCCCGCGGATCGGAGAGCCCGAGGAAGTAGCCAAGCTCGTGCTGTATCTCGTGGCCGATGCGACCTACTCCACCGGCACAGAGTTCATCGTCGACGGCGGGGCGACGGTCGGCCAGGCGTTGAACTTCTAGCAACAGCCGCACCGGGTTCGGAGACCCTGGGCGCCCCGGTCATCGCGAGGTGCTCGAATTGGGCCTGCACCCGAACATGGTACAACTGCCAGGCATGGGTGGTGCCTTCTGTATTGCACCACCGTTGACCAGTATCGTGGACGAGCTGTCTCTGGGTCTGGCGATACTGGACCAGGCGATCGGCGAAATTGAATAGCGAGAGAATCAGCGCCGTATTCACCCGCTCGTGCGCCATGATGGCACCATGGTGGAAGAATCAACGGTGAATGAGCCAACGGTGGATGAACCGACTCGCCCGCCTGATCGGACCAATCGTGCGCTCGTCGTCGTGTTGGCCGTCATTGCAGCAATCGTTCTGGTTGCCCTAGCCGTCATCATGTTTCGGGGCGGCCCGACCGAACTCGACCCCGCATCGCCCGAGGGAGTCGTTCAGCAATACTCCGAGGCGGTGATCGACGGTGACGAGCCTGCCGGCATGGAGATGTTGTCAAAGCGGCTGGTCACGAATTGCGCGAAGATGGGAATCTGGACGGGCAACGGGATCAGGGTGACGCTGCTCTCGAGCGCCCAGCGGGAAACATCCGCGACGGTTTCGGTGCTGATCCGGATCTCCTACGGCGGCGATCCGTTCGGCCCAAGCGAATCCGAGTCACGCCAGTCGTTCGAGCTTGTCAAGGAACAGGGCGAGTGGAAGATCGACAAGGCACCGTTCGAGCTCGCCCTCTGTGAAGGCTTGTACAGTTGACCGAAACATTGCAAACGGCGACCGGCACTGCCCAGCAGTTGCCCCAGCAGCGCTCAGGGCCCCTGTCAACCGTGCGGCGACTCATCGTCGTCATCCTGTTGTTCTCCATGGTCGTGATCGCGGCGATCGGGGTGACCGGCTTATTGGAGCGCGCGTTCGAGTCCGGCTCCGCATTGGCCGGATCTGACGCCTCCGGTCTGGCCCGATCCCTCGCGTTCACGCTGATCGCCGGCCCGCTTGCCGCATTGCTGTGGTGGTTCGTCTGGAAGAGTCTTCGAGATCACCGCGAACGGTCATCTGTCAGCTGGGCACTTTACCTGACGGCTATGTGCTCGCTGGCTCTGATCACCAGTGCGAGCACGCTCCTCGCAACACTGGCGTCGCTCGTCGGCGGCTACTGGCTGCCGGATAACCTGGCGATCGCAATTGCCTGGCTGTTGGTCTGGGTCTGGCACGTTTGGATGACCAGACATCCGGCCAAACGACCGACGCGACTGGTCGGGGTTCCTTGGGTGATCGGGTCGGTCTTCGGATTGGCGCTTTTCGTCGGTGGGTCGATCACGGCTCTCTCGCAAGTGCTCGACACCGCGCTGTCCGGAGCCGCCCAGATAGCGACCTTCGGCAGGCCGTGGTGGCACGCCGTCGCAACCGGACTGATTTGGGCCGCCGGCGGAGCGGTGGTCTGGTGGTGGCACTGGTTCGTCACGAATGCCCGGTCGCTACGTTCGGGGTTCGCGGCACTGGCGCTGGTCCTGGTCACCGGTCTCGGCGGGATGGTTCTTGCACTGGGGGGTCTGGCGACCGCCCTCTATATCGCGCTCAGACTCGGGTTCGACCGCGGCGAGTCCGTTCTAGTCGTCCTTGAGCCGGCGGGCACCGCCATCGCTGCGGCAGCCGTCGGCGCTGTGGTGCTCGCCTACTACCAGGGCGTCGTCGAACGATCGACGTTGGGCACGCGCCGAGCCAACCGGCTGGTCGCCTCCGGGGTAGCGCTGGCAGGCGCGGCCACTGGGGTTGGAATCATTGTGAATTCGGCGCTCGCTGCCGTATCCACGCCCCTTGCGGGGTCCGGGCCCCTCACCCTCCTGCTCGCCGGTGTCAGCGCACTGGCAGTCGGTGGCCCGGCCTGGTGGCTCATCTGGCGGCCGACCGCACCCGTGGACCCAACGGACTCGGGGCGGCGGGTCTATCTGGCCGTTGTGTTCGGCATCAGTGCGGTTGTGGCCTTGATCACCCTGCTGGTACTCGCATTCCGCATCCTCGAGTCAACTCTCGATAGCGGGGTCGCTGCTGGGCTGCTCGAACAGGTTCGCGCCCCGCTCGGCTTGCTGCTGGCAACCGTGCTGGTTGCCGCCTACCATTTCGCGATCTGGCGAAGGGAGCGCCCTGAGCCGAGTGTCGCATCTGGTCCACCCGACGTACAGGTCAGCGACGCGCAGGGACTGGCCGGTGCCGAGCCGAGATCGCTCGGCGAGGTGATCCTGGTCATAGGTTCAGATCCGGAACCCTATGTGAGGGCGATCCAGTCTGCGACCGGGGCAACCGTCACCGTCTGGCAGCGTGAAGATGCGCTCGGAAGCACGGTGTCACCGGATGATGTCGTGCACGCGCTGGCGGGCGCATCTGCCCCGCGAGCACTCATCACGGTGGGCTCCGAAGGTGCGCTCGACGTGATCTACCTCAGCCACTGACGGCCGGACACTACGTCTTGAGCCGCAACGGCTGGGCTCAGCAACCGCAGGGTTCAGATTCCAGACACGATCGTCGTCGGTCGAGTCTCTGGTGCGCCATGACGGCGTACGACAAGCGTGCGGAACCACGTGTTGTCGGGGAACCGGGCAATGACGGATCCGGCAAAGATGGTGATCAGAACATAGGCGGTCGCGAGCGGCGCCAACTCCGGTTGCAGCCCGGCTCCCACCGCCAGTCCGGCGATGACGATGGAGAACTCCCCGCGTGGGGTCAATGAGAGCCCGGTACGCCAGCGCCCCAAAGGCTGGATGCCGGCGCGGCGAGCAGCCAGGTAGCCACTGGCCAGTTTGGTCGCCATGGTGACAGTGGCAAGGGCCAGGGCCGGCACAAGCATCGGCCAGATCGCCGCCGGGTCGGTGGTGAGCCCGAAGAAGAGAAAGAAGATCGCGGCGAACAAGTCACGAAGGGGCGTCAGCAGGCGGGTGGCGTTCTGGGCAACCGGGCCGGAGAGGGCCAGTCCCACAAGAAATGCGCCGACGGCCGCTGAAACGTTGACCTTGTCAGCGAGGCCGGCGACCAGCATCGTCAGGCCGAGCACCCCGAGCAGAAGCGGCTCCGCGTGCTGGGCCGGGAACAGTTTGGAAAGCATGTTCCCGCCACGCAGTGCGACCAACAGGATGACGAGCACCGCGCCGACCGCGATGACCAGTGTGATGGATCCTTGGAGAATCCCGGCACCGATCGCCAACGCCGAGAGCACTGGCAGGTAGAACGCCATGGCAAGGTCTTCGATCACCAGGATGGAGAGGATGACCGGGGTCTCCCGGTTTCCCACCCTGCCAAGGTCGCGCAGGAGTTTCGCGACCACACCCGAGGATGAGACCCAGGTCACTCCGGCCAGCGCAAACGCGGCGATCGGCCCCCAGCCAAGAAGCAGCGCGAGCGCTGCACCTGGCAGCGCGTTGAAGGCGGCGTCGAGAAAGCCGGTCAGCTTCGACTTCATCAGGCCACCGAGGAGCTCCTTGGCCGAATATTCCAGGCCCAGCATGACCAGGAGCAGCACCACGCCGATCTCCGCCCCCAACTCGAAGAAGTCGTCACTCTCCGATAGCGGCAGGAAGCCGCCGGTCCCGAAGGCCAAGCCGACCACCAGGTAAAGCGGGATGGGTGACAGGTGAAATCGCAGCGCCAATCGCCCTAGAAGGCTGAGTCCCAGCAGAAGCGCACCGACTTCAATGAGTGAGATTGCAGTACCGTGCGCGTCGAGGGACATGAGGTTCAACCAGTACTGGAGGCGATCAGTTCAGCGAGCGCATCAAGTCCGTTCCGTGTTCCCACCGCGATCAGGGCGTCACCCTGGTCGAGCCGCTCGTCCGGACGTGGAGAGGCGATCACCTTGCCGTTCCTGACCACCGCGACGATCGAGACGCCCGTCCTCGTGCGCGCCTTGGTCGCGCCCAGCGACTTGCCCGCGTACTCGGAGTCCGCAGGAAGAAGGATGTGCTCCGTGAACAGACCGGTGTCCTCGTTGCTGAGCTCCTGAAACTTGCTGAGGATGACGGACACACCGAGCAGCTCCGCCAGGGCAGACGCCTCCGGGTCTGTCACCGGAATCGAGACGGTGCACGAGTCCGGGTCCTCCAGGTCGAAGATGGAGATCTCCCTGTGGCCGTCACGGAACGCGATGATCCCGATTCTTCGACCACGCTCGGTGATCAAATCGTGTCGAACACCGATACCGGGAAGATCTGTCTTTTCTATGCGGACGCTCACAGTGAAAACGTATCAGCAGTAGCACCCACTTCAAAAAGTTTCGGTGAGGGTGACGGCACCGCAGGGCCGCGAGTATTCTCCGATACCTGCCGTCAGCCTCTTCGTGGATGCCAGACTGATCATCATGACGCGCACCACATCCACCCGCCTGCCCGAATTGATGTCGAGGGAGCGTGCCGACTTGGACGCATTGCTGGCCGCGAGCATGGTCGGCCACATCGCTTTCGTCGACGAAGACGGCGGCCCCGGGGTGCTCCCGAGCGCGATCGTGCCGTTCGGCGACGGCATCGTGGTTCACGGCTCAACCGGCTCCCGCTGGATGCGACGAATCGCCACAGGGGTGCCGGTCGTGGTCTCCGTCACCGCCGTCGATGGAATCATTGTCGCCCGATCTGCGTTCGAGTCTTCGCTCGCCTATCGCAGCGCCGTTCTGTTCGGCACGTTTCGGGCTCTGGATGGGACTCAGAAGCAAGCAGCGCTTGACGCGCTCACCGAGCACCTCATCCCGGGCAGAGTGCGCGAGGTGCGCCCGAGTACGAAACGAGAATTGGCCGCGACCCTCGTCGTGTTCATGCCGATCGACGAATGGTCACTGCGTGTCTCTGATGGCTGGGCCGAAGACCCCGAGTGCGATGTCGCCGGCGATGCCTGGTCGGGCCAGGTCCGCTATGGTGAGCGCCCCGCGACTTCGATGGACGCTCCCGATCTGCGCACCGGGATCCCCCGACCCCCGTCGATCGACGCCATCTGCCCCAGTGGGTGACTCACTCCGATCCGACGATACTCGAGGGCTCACCTCTCATCGACGACTTCGTCTGCCGCCTTGTCGGGCCGCCAGCCACGCCACGATGCATGGCGCAGACGCCCAGCGTGTGTCCATTCCGCGAATTCGACCTCGCCGACGAGGCGAGGGGTCACCCAGTGGGCATCAGCTGCGTCAGCCGCAGGCACATCGGCGAAGGGCGTCGTCTTTCGCGAGAGAGCGCTGAGGCGGATCTGCATGTCGTCGAGTTGTTTGTCGCTGAATCCGGTGCCGACCCTGCCGATGTAGCGCAATCGTGAGCCGTCTGGAATTCCCAGCAGCAGCGAGCCGACCGAATTCACCCGGTTGCCGCGGCCCGGTCGCCAGCCGCCCACGACGACTTCCTGGCTGAGATGGTGCTTCAGCTTGATCCACGCCCGAGAGCGACGACCCGCCGCATAGGTGCTGGACTGTTTCTTAGCCATCACGCCCTCGAGTCCGAGGTCACGACTGGTACGCATGGCAACATCGAGTGTGCCGTCGACAGTGGGCGGAACCTGGATCGTGCCCGCGGACCTCACGCATTCGCGGAGCCTGTCACGCCGGTGGGTATAAGGCAGTTTCAGCAGTGACTCAGCATCACACTCCAGAAGGTCGAAGACGAGGTAGTTCACCGGGATGGATTGCTCGGCGGCTTCGACATCTGCCTTCCGGCTGAGTTTCATACGTTTCTGCAGACGAGAGAAGTCCGGGCGACCCTTTCGATCCAATGCGACCACCTCGCCGTCGAGAATCGCCGCTTCTGAGCTGACTGCCTCACGCAGGCCGTCGACGACTTCAGGGTACGTGGCGGTGACATCGTTGCCGTTGCGGCTGAGTAGCCGGACGGATCCGCCGGCCTTCACGTGGGCCATGATCCGCACACCGTCCCATTTCATCTCGAAAGCCCAGTTGTCGTCACCACCGAGGTCGGCGGCAGTGCCGAGTGTTGCGAGCATCGGGGACAAAGTTTTGCCGGCGGGTGTGCTCCGTCGGGACAGCTCCGGCATGGAGCCCGGCTTTTCAGGCCGCCGAGGTTCTCTGGAGTCGTGCATCCGATGGACCAGCCAGTTCTGTTCCGCCCGCCCGTTTCCTCCGGTGTGAATCAGCCCGATCTTCGCGGCCCCGCCCAGTCCGGCTCCAGGCTGACCCTGCAACGTCACGATCACCTCTTTCTCGCGCCATTTCTCAGTGTCGTACGTTCCCTGGTCCCAGATCGTCACCTCGCCGGCTCCATACTCCCCCGGCGGAATGATGCCCTCGAAGTCGCCGTACTCCAGGGGGTGGTCTTCCACATGCACGGCAAGGTGGTTCTTCGACCCATCTTCGGGTATTCCTTTCGGCAGCGCCCACGACACGAGGACCCCGTTACGCTCGAGCCGCAGGTCAAAGTGCAGGCGTCGCGCGGCATGCCGGTGGATCACGAAGCGGGAGCCTCCCGACGTCGACGGCGGGCCGGACGGCACCGGCTCCGGGGTCTTCGCCGGATCGCGAAGGTGCCGGTACTCGCCGAGCCGGTCGTGCGTGGCGCCGGCTTCCCTGAGCGCAGCCAGTGGGTCGCCTCGCTGTTCGAGCAGTGCGACCACTTCCGAATATTCGATCTGGGCCAGATCCGGCATCTCCAACTCGGCCCAGGTTCGCGGTGCCGCAACCGTTGGGCGAAAGCGACCCCGCAGTGAGTAGGGGGTTACCGTGGTCTTGGCCGCACTGTTCTGGCTCCAATCGACGAAGACCTTGCCAGTCCGCAGATGCTTCGCCATCTCGCTGACGACGAGGTCGGGATGGTCTGCCTCCAACGCCCGCGCCAATTCGTGCGCGACATTCGACACACTCTGCGAGCTCAGGCTGCTGTCCAGGCCGGCGTAGAGATGGATCCCCTTGCTGCCGCTGGTGACCGGCACCGGGTCGAGTCCCATGTCCACGAGAAGTATTCGTGCGAGCCGGGCGACCTCGACGCATTCGGTCAGCGTCGCGCCTTCACCCGGATCAAGGTCAAGAACCAGCCGGTCGGGGTTCTGCGGCTCGTCGCCGAGCACGCGCCACTGCGGCACGTGGATCTCAAGGGCAGCGATCTGGCCGAGCCAGGTGAGCGTGGCCACGTCGTTGACCAGCGGGTACTCGTTCGCGTGGTCCTTGTGCTGGATTGCCACGCGCGGCACCCATGACGGTGTTGATGAATCAAGGTTCTTCTGGAAGAAGGCCTGTCCCGGATGCTCGACGGTTCCCACGCCGTGCACCCAGCGCTTGCGGGTTGCGGGGCGATTCGCCGCGTGCGCGATGAGCGTGTCGGCGACCGCGGCATAGTAGCCCAACACATCTGCCTTGGTGGTGCCTGTGAGCGGGTAAAGCACCTTGTCGAGGTTCGTGAGCGTGATCCGATGGCCGTTCACCGTTGCCGTCTGCGTCGTTTGGCCCATACCGTTAGCGTGCCCCATCCTCGGCGAGGAGCCAACTGTCGCATGCGTGATCGAGGCCCGGGCTACACTCCGGCGGCAAAATGATGTGTACTGGCGTCATGAGAAGCATCTGGAAGGGCTCGATCGCGTTCGGCCTGGTGAATGTTCCCGTCAAACTGTATGCGGCGACCGAGGATCACGACGTGTCGTTCCACCAGGTACACGACAAGGACGGCGGGCGTATCCACTACCAACGGCGGTGTGAGGTGTGCGGCGAGGTCGTCGACTTCGAACACATCGACAAGGCGTACATCGAGGATGACCAAATGGTGGTCATCACTGCGGAAGACTTCGAGTCGTTGCCTGAGGGTCGCAGCCGCGAGATCGAGGTGGTCGAGTTCGTGCCGAACGACCAGGTCGACCCGCTTTTGTTCGACCACAGTTACTACCTTGAGCCCGACTCGACCTCCCCGAAGGCCTATACACTTCTGCGACGCACGCTTGAAAAGACCGACCGAACGGCCATAGTGCACTTCGCGTTGCGGCAGAAGACCCGGCTCGGCGCCCTGCGGGTGCGTGGCGATGTTCTCGTGCTGCAGTCGCTGCTCTGGGATGACGAGTTGCGCGAGGCCCACTTTCCGTCGTTGGACGAGAAGGTGCGCATCTCGGCCAAAGAATTGGAACTATCGGCAGCACTGGTTGAATCCTTCGCCGCCGATTTCTCCCCCGAAGAATTCACCGACGACTACCAGAGGCAGTTGCGCGAACTCATCGAGGAGAAGATGAAACACGGCGACGCGGTGGCCCCCTCCCGAGGTGATGATTCGGCCAGCAAGGGCGAATCCGGCGCAGAAGTGATCGACCTCATGGAGGCGTTGCGGCGCAGCGTGGAGAAGAACCGGGCCGAGGCCGCAGCCAAGCCGGCCACGCGGCGCCGCACGAAGAAAGCGTGACGGGCGGGCCCCCGGTTGCGGGGGTATCCAATGCACAGGATCATGGCCATACTGGAACATGCCGCCGCATTTGCGGCTATTGGCGCCGAATCACAAAGCAGTGGGCTGTACCCGACAGAACCGCATTTTAGGGGAGTGCGTGACGTTGGGCGTGCAGGGTATCGGTACATCAGGGATCTCGAGCGGACGACAGGGTCGTCATCGGGCCGGGTGGAGACGGGTCACTGCCACAGCGGCGACCATCCTGTTGGCGCTCGGAGTCTCCCTGGTCGACGCTTCACCGGCGACGGCCGCTGAAGACTACAACGGCTACACCCTCACCGAGGCGAGATGGGTGATCGTGAACAAGACGAACGCCGCTCGCACCGCCAAGGGCCTGAAGCCGGTGACCGAGAGCACCCAGCTGAGCACGGTATCCCAGAACTGGTCGAAGAAACAGGCGTCTTCAAGCACGATGGGCCACAACCCCAGCTACACAACGCTGATGCCGTCGGGCTGGACCAGAGTGGCGGAGAATGTCGCCTACGGGCAATCTGTGGACAAAGTTGTCCAAGCCTGGCTGAACTCACCGGGCCACTATGCCAACATCATGAACCCCCAGATCAACACCATCGGGGTCGGGTTGGCGAAGAACTCGAACGGCGCGATCTACTACACCCAGAACTTCGGCGCGTACGCAAAGGTCCCCTCCCCGGTGACCGGCCCTCCTCCGAACCCGCTTGGCGCCGCAGTGAACCGGGTCAGCGGAGGCGACCGGTACGCCACCGCGGTGGCCATCTCGAAAGCAGGATTCCCGAAATCCGCAGACATCGTCTATGTGGCCACCGGTGCCGACTATCCGGACGCACTGGCCGCCGCACCGGCTGCTGCCAAGCGCGGCGGGCCGTTGTTGCTGACTGCAAAAGGTTCTCTCCCCGGCGCCGTCAAGACGGAACTGCAGCGGTTGAAGCCTGCACGAATCATCGTCGTCGGTGGCACCGGAGCCGTGTCCGCGAAGGTTTTCACTCAGTTGAAGAGCCTCGCACCAGCGGTTCAACGTCTGGACGGCGAAGACCGGTTCGAGACATCACGCCGGGTCATCGAGAACGCATTCTCGGATGGTTCGGCCGAGGCGTACGTTGCCACTGGGTTCAACTATCCGGATGCGCTGTCAGCTTCCGCTGCGGCTGGCGCCATCGGTGCACCGGTCCTTCTCGTCGACGGGAAGAAGCTCGACAAGTCGACCGGCAACCTGCTGAAGTCTTTGAAGGTCACGAAGGTGATGATCGCCGGCGGCACCGGGGCTGTGAGCGAATCCACTGCCACCGCATTGGCGAAGATCACAAAGGTTCAACGCTTCGCGGGCACCGACCGGTTCGATACTTCCCAGAAGATCAACAAGGCGGCTTTCCCGACGCAGGCACACACGTACTTGGCGACCGGATTCCAGTTCCCGGATGCGTTGGCAGGTGCGGCACTGGCCGGGGCAAAGGGCGCACCGCTCTACGTGGTGCACAGCGGCTGTGTTCCCGGGGGTATGTTCAATGACATCAAGAATTCCGGATCGAAGCAGGTGACGCTACTCGGAGGTACGGGCGCATTGGACCAGAACGTCGCCGGCCTGGGCCGCTGCTGAGACGCCACGCACGATAGGCAGCCTCCGGGCATCGGCCGGCGAGCACCGCGAACACGTCGGCCGGGTTAGTGTGAGCGTGTGAGCTACTCGACCCTCGCGCTCGTGGTGTTCGTCGGTCTTCTCGGGCCGATACTGGCCATGCGTGCTTCGTGGAACATTCCGGTGGTCGCCGGTGAACTGATGGCGGGTGTCGTGATCGGCGCGTCCGGTTTCGGCTTGGTCAACGCCTCCGAGCCGACGTTTCAACTGCTCGCCAACATCGGCTTCGGCTTGACCATGTTCGTCGTGGGCTCCCATGTTCCCGTACGGGACCCCCGAGTGCGCTCGGCCCTCGGGAGAGGCGCTCTCGGCGCGATCGCTGTCGGGGTCGTGGCAGCACTGCTGGGACCCATTCTTGCCGCCGCGTTCAGCACGGGGCACGGTGCGCTGTATGCCGTGCTCCTCGCATCCTCATCGGCAGCACTGGTTCTGCCCATCATCGGCTCACTGCGCCTCGACGGGGTCGGGGTGCTTCGCCTGACGGCCCAAGTGGCGATCGCTGATATCGCGTGCATCGTTGCCCTGCCGCTGGCGATCGATCCCGCCCATGCCGGCGGGGCCGCCCTGGGCGCCCTCGGCATCACAGCCGCTGCCGGCGTGCTCTATCTTCTGCTTCGTGTGCTGGACCGCCGCGGTACCCTTCGTCACTTTCACGTCCGGTCGGAGAAGCGACGGTTCGCGCTCGAGTTGCGGGTGAGCCTGCTTCTCCTGTTCTCGCTCGCGGCGATCACGCAGGTGACGCACGTGTCGATCATGCTGGCCGGATTCACGTTGGGGATCGTGGTGGCGGCGATCGGAGAGCCGCACCGGCTCGCGCGTCAACTTTTCGGCATCACGGAAGGCTTCTTCAGTCCGCTGTTCTTCGTCTGGCTCGGTGCCTCGATCAACCTGCGTGGGCTCAGTGAACAACCGTGGATGATCGTTCTCGGTGTCTTGCTCGGCGTCGCGGCGATCCTCGCTCATCTGGTGGCGCGTGCAGTCATGGTTCCCTGGTCGCTGGCAATGTTGTCCGCGGCCCAGCTCGGTGTTCCGATCGCTGCCGCGACGCTGGGAATCCAATCCGGGCGGCTGGTGCCGGGTGAAGACGCAGCGATCCTACTGGGTGCGCTCGTCACCGTGGTCGCGGCGTCCATTGCGTCGAGCCTGTACGCGCGAAGGTCACAGCCGGAGCCGGTGCCCGAGGTCGCCTGAACCTCTCCCTGGGGCGCGGCAGAAGGCTGTGCGGGCGCTATTTCGCGTCCTGTCGCATCAGGACCTCTCGCACGTTTATTTTGCGTGTGTACTCGATAGACCCGTATTGGAAGAGCTTGACGGCCATACGAAGGACGATGGCGGAGAGTCCGAACAGAATCAGGATGATGACGATCGCCTGCTCCAACGGCAACGTGCCGAATGCGTTGCGGAGAAGGGCGGTGATCGGTGCTGAGTAAGGGAAGTAGCTGAATACTTGCACGATGATCGCGTTCGGGTCGCTGATGGTGAGCGGCAGGACATAGAACGGGATGAAGATCAGCGCCATCATCGCCCCGAAGATGGGCCCCGCCTCTTTCGCCGTCGGCATCACAGCCCCGAGGGCAACGAGTGTTGCCGTGAACAGCGCGAATCCGCCGATCAGGATGAGGGTTCCGACGATCATCGTCTGGGGGTCGAACACCAATATCGACAAGTTCAGGTCAGGGATATTCAGCTGGTTTCGAAAGAAGATGTAGCCGACGACGATCGGCAGCGAGAACACGAGCATTTGCACGATGCCGATGATGAACAGCGAGATCACCTTCCCGAGAATCAGGCTTGTCGGGCTGAGCGTGGTCAGGATCATCTCCGTCACCCGATTCTCCTTCTCTTCCAGGGTGGAGTTCAGCATTTGGTTGCCCAGCAGGAGGATGACGACGTAGAAGATGACCAGGAACAGTATCCCCGGGATCACCGAATCGATTCCGCCCGCGGTGGAACCGTTCTTGAACGTTGTCGTTTCGGTGGTGAAGTTGCCCTGAAGGATGGTGGCCAGTTGGGGCGCGTCGACTTTCGCTTGTGCGCTCTGCTGCAGGATTGACTCGGCCACAGACGAGTATTGGCCGTTCGCGAAGAGCCCCTTGTCGGCCCCGTAGACCGTGATCGTCTCTTTCGTCGGGTCGGCCGGATAGTTGAAGAATGCGTCCACTGTTCCGTCCTTGACCGCGACCACCCCGGCCGCCGGGTCAGTGATCTTCTTCCCGCCGAGGGTGTCGACAATGCTGGGGTCCACCAGACCTGACGCGTCGGTGTACTCAAATGAGAAGTGGGCGTCCTTCTGCGCATCGGCCGTTTTGTCGGAGGCGCTGTTGGAGACGAAAACAAGGAGGAACACGATTGCCAGCAGCACCGGAACGGCCAGGGTCGCGAGCCAGAAGCGGCGTTTGCTGAGCGTGCGCACCACCTCGAACCGGAGGACGGCTCCCAGATTTCGTCGGGCCATGGCTACTCCCCACCCTCCGCCTGGTCGCCGTAGACCTCAACGAAGATGTCATCCAGCGACTTGCGCGTCGGGGTGAATGAGCTCACAGAGACCCCGTTGGAGAGCAACTCGTGAAGAATCGACGCCGGATCGGTACCGACGTCGATTTCGAGCTCGGCGTGTCCGCCCCGGTTGAGTGGGATCGAATAGGAATCAGACGCTGGCACTGTGCCGGTGAAATCGAGCTGAATGATGGTTCCCCCGAAGGAGTCCTGAACATCTTTCACCGTCCCATAGGCCCTGGATGTCCCGTCTTTCAACAGGATGATCCGGTCACACAGGCGTTCGACCTCCTCCATCTGGTGGGTGACCATCATCACCGTTGCACCGGCCTTCTTGCGGTCGTCGATGATCTCCATCACCAGTCGCCTGTTCACTGGGTCGAACCCTTTCGTGGGCTCGTCAAGAATCAGCAGTTCGGGATCGTTCATGATGGTCACGCCGAGTTGGATCTTCTGCTGCTGGCCTCCGGAGAGTTTGTCAACGCGCGTCTTCTCCTTGTCTGCTAGGCCCACCCGTTGGAGAAAGTCGAGGGACCACGCCCGTGCCTGTTGACGGCCCAGGTCCTTGAGGATGCCGAAGTACGTCATCACGTCGATCACGGACTCCTTCTTGTAGAGACCGCGCTCTTCAGGCAGATATCCGAGCCGATCACCGTTCTCCGGCTTGAAGGGGCGCCCGTCGATGTGCAGAGTTCCCGCCGTTGGCTGGTAGATGCCCAAGAGTGCCCGAATCGTTGTGGTCTTGCCTGAGCCATTGCTGCCGAGGAACCCGAACGTCTCACCACGCCGAACATCGAACGAGAGGTCTCGAATAACCGTCGTTTTCCCGAAGTCCATCCGAAAATGATCGACACACACAAGCGGACTCTCTGTAGACGCATCCACAATTTTCAGGCTACTCCGCAGCCATCGCCCGGCAAGCGGTGCATCGAATCAGTGAGGAAGAACGCGACTACCGCTGTGACTGACGACCAGACCTGATGATCGGATGCGTGTGAGCCCGCCGTTCGCGGGCGGGCTCAACTTTTGTGGGTGTTGCTGCGGTTGCGGCGTCGCAGGATCAGCCAGCGGCCGGTCAGGCCGAGCGCGAACATGATCAGCCCAGTGACCACAGACACGAGCGGGAGGGTGGCGACCAGAACCGCGCAGCCGATGAAGCCGAGCACATGCAGCGCCCGGGGCCAGCGGCGTTGACCGGGGGGTTGCGTGAGCGCCGAGGCGTTGGCGATGCCGTAGTAGACGAGGACGCCGAAGGAGGAGAACCCGATCACGCTACGCAGGTCGGTGGTGAGCACCAGGATGCTCACGATCACGGCGAGGCCTGCTTCGGCGTGGTGGGGCACCCGGTAGCGGGGGTGCACGGCCGCCAGCCACGTGGGCAGGTCGCGGTTCCGTGCCATCGCCAGGCTGGTGCGACCGATTCCCGCGATCAGCGCCAACAGTGCGCCGAGGCTGGCCACTGCCGCACCGGCCCGCACCACGGGAACCAACCCTGGTGCGCCCGCGGCGCGTACTGCCTCGGCCAGCGGGGCGGTGGATGTGGCGAGACGGTCGGGGCCGGCGGCGAGCAGCGCCGCGACAGCAACGACCAGGTAGATGACGACGACTATGGCCAGTGCGATCGGTATGGCTTTGGGGATGGTGCGCTGGGGGTCGCGCACCTCTTCACCCATGGTGGCGATGCGGGCGTAACCGGCGAACGCGAAGAACAACAACCCCGCTGATTGAAGGATCCCGTAAAGACCACCGGAACCCAGCGCGTCGACCCCTCCCAGATTGTCGATGCGTGCACCGCCTCCGACGGCGATGCCGATAACCACCGCGCTCAACGCAATCAGGGTGAGGGTCACCAGTATGTGGGTCAGTGCGACAGTCTTTGTCACGCCCCGGTAGTTCAAGGCGGTCAGCGCGAGTACCCCGACGACGGCGACGATCCGTTGCATCCACGAAGGCCCGGGGATCGCGTAGGTGGCGAAAGTCAACGCCATTGCCGCACATGAAGCGGTCTTGCCGACCACGAACCCCCACCCGGCGGTGAATCCCCACCACGGGCCCAGGCGTTCGCGCCCATAGACATAGGTTCCGCCTGAAGTCGGGTGGGCCGCGGCCAGTTGTGCGGAGGCGGTGGCGTTGCAGTAGGCGATCACCGCCGCGATCGCCAACCCGATCAGCAACCCACTCCCGGCTGCTTTCGCGGCTGGCCCGAACGCCGCGAACACGCCGGCCCCGAGCATCGAACCCAGCCCGATGACCACCGCATCCCCGGTACCCAGCCGTCGGGCCAGGCTCGGTTGGGATCCGCTCACGGCGCCCCCGGGCCCTGGATGCATGCAGCGAGCGCCGTCATAGCAGTCGGAGTGCCGTCAGACAGGTAGGGTCTTCATCGCTGATGGTGGAAATGGCGGATGTCACCGTGCGGCCCTCGTGCTGGATGGTGAGGGTGGCATTAAGTCCCCGTGGCAGCCAGAGGCCGATGAATCCGTTGTCGTAGGTTCGGAGGGTCTGGTCGATCACCGTCTCAGCGGTTGCGTCATCCACGACTGTGACATCGATGTCTTCGTTCTGGAGCTCACCGCGACACGTCGTGAGGCTGTGGAAGAAGCACTCGTGCGTGTGGTCCACGTAAGGGGCGAGCGAGACGTAGAACTCATCGTCGGGCATCGGCACGGTTGACGCCCGTTCCTGGTCATCGGTGAGGAGCAGTTCGCGGGGACGCACGGATGCGATCAGATCGGACGGACGGTCGGCCAGCAACATGGTGTCCAATTTCTCGATGATCTGCTTCGCATCGAGTCCTTCGAGGCCGTGATCAGCGATGATCGCGTCCCCTGACGCAGGCGGAGTGTGCTCTGCCACAGGCGACGAGCAGCCTGTGAGAGCCAACACGGCGATGACGAGAGCGGCAATCACACTCGGCGGCGTGTGCCGTCGGGCGCGGTTGTTGTGCTGCACAGGCATGAGGTTCCCCTTCCACAACGTGTGCATTGGCTCAGTCGGCATTCCTGCGCCGGGACACGATAAGGGTAACCGGAATGACCTGCAAGCGCTGTGGACGCACGATCCAGACGTGTACTGCAGTGATCGGGACAGACGGTATCGCCACCTCGAACGATCTGGTCCCCCTCCTCTGGACCAATACCCCTAGGGGGTATACTGTGGATGTATGACTATTCCCCGCGATGATCATGAACGCTCCGCGCCGACAAAAGACCGTCTCCACGAAGTAAGCGGCTCCGCTGAAGCACCGCACCACAGTCACGGCGACCACGCAGGCAACGCCTCCCGGACCGGCAGGCATGATGAACATGGTGGTCACGGCGATCATGTGGGCCAGTTCCGACGGCTGTTCTGGATCATGTTCGTTCTGGCCGTACCGGTTGTTGCGCTCAACCCCATGTTCGCCGATCTGATCGGTTATCAATTGCCGAACGCAGGGTGGGTGTGGTGGGTCTCCCCGGTGCTGGGCACCGTCGTCTACTTCTGGGGTGGCTCACCGTTTCTGACCGGCGCGGTCTCGGAGATACGCTCCCGCAAGCCGGGGATGATGCTGCTCATCGGTCTGGCGATCACGGTGGCATTCGTCGCCTCCTGGGGGTCAACCCTGGGCGTGCTCGGTCCTGAACTGAACTTCTGGTGGGAACTGGCCCTGCTGGTCGTCATCATGCTGCTGGGCCACTGGATCGAGATGCGTTCCCTGGCCCAGACCACCTCCGCCCTGGACTCGTTGGCGGCGCTCCTGCCCGATGAGGCCGAAAAGGTGGATGGTGACGATGTCGTGAAGGTCGCCCCCACCGAACTGGTAGTCGGTGATGTGGTGATTGTGCGGCCGGGAGCTGCGGTTCCCGCCGATGGGAAAATCGTTGATGGCTCCGCCAGCGTGGACGAATCAATGATCACAGGCGAATCGAGGCCGGTCCGCAAACAGGACGGCGACCACGTGGTCGCCGGCACGGTGGCGACAGACTCGGGGCTGCGAGTCGAGGTCACGGCGATCGGCGCAGACACCGCCTTGGCTGGCATCCAGAAACTTGTCGCCGATGCCCAGGCGTCCTCGTCTCGCGCCCAGCGGATTGCCGACACGGCCGCCGCGTGGCTGTTCTGGTTCGCCCTGAGCGCCGCCGCGATCACCGCGATCCTCTGGAGCCTGGTCGGCCTGCCCACCACTGCTGTGGCTCTCAGCATCACCGTGCTGGTCATCGCCTGCCCGCACGCCCTGGGCCTGGCGATCCCGTTGGTGGTCGGCATCGCCACCGAACGGGCTGCGCGCGGGGGCGTCCTGATCAAGGACCGTCTGGCGCTGGAATCCATGCGCACGGTCGACGCTGTGCTGTTCGACAAGACCGGAACTCTGACGAAGGGCGAACCGACTGTCACCGCGGTCGAACCCGTGGCGGGGCGCGAGGACGGCGAGGTGCTGGCGCTGGCCGCTGCAGCCGAGACCGACAGTGAGCATCCGCTGGCCAGAGCCATTATCGGTGCGGCGCACTCACGCCAACTGACAGTGCCCAGCGCATCAGGCTTCTCCTCGTCCCCAGCCGTTGGGGTGACCGCCACCGTTGATGGAGTGGTGATTCGTGTCGGCGGGCCCTACCTCCTCGACGAGCACGGGTTGGACGAGTTGTCGATCGCCGACCAGTGGCGCAAGGAGGGAGCGATCATCTTGCACGTACTGGCTGACGACGAGATCATCGGGGCATTGCGGCTGGCCGATGAAATTCGCCCCGAATCCCGCGCCGCCATCAATGCGCTCCACGCCCTCAATATTGAGGTCGTCATGATCACCGGAGACGCCGAGGCCGTCGCCGAGACCGTGGCCGCAGAACTGGGTATCGACCGGGTCTTCGCCGGCATACGGCCGCAGGAAAAGGCTGCGAAAGTCGCCGAGTTGCAGGCTGAGGGACGCAAGGTCGCCATGGTGGGCGATGGCGTCAACGATGCCCCCGCGCTTGCCCAGGCCGATGTCGGTATCGCGATCGGTGCTGGAACAGACGTCGCAATCGGATCGGCCGGGGTGATCCTGGCCAGCTCCGACCCCCGCTCGGTGCTCTCGGTGATCGAACTCTCCCGGGCCGCATACCGCAAGATGAAGCAGAACCTGTGGTGGGCGGCCGGCTACAACATCATCGCGGTGCCCCTGGCGGCCGGGGTGCTGGCCCCCATCGGGTTCATCCTCCCGATGAGTGTTGGCGCCATCCTGATGTCTGCCTCCACCGTGGTTGTGGCACTGAACGCCCAGGTGCTGCGCCGCCTCGATCTGACGCCGGAAGGCAGCACCGCCAGATTGCTGGAGCAGCACACGGCTCAAAGCCCTCACGCCGGAGTCGCTCGATGAACACCGCAGACGCGGCGTCTCCCGGGCACAGAACGCGGGCACGAGCAGCGAGGCATCCCGCGCAATCACCCGCCTCACAAGTTTTCAGCAGGTATCCAGTGATGGGGGAGGAAGAAGGAACCATCGAATGATGTACGGATTTGGCTTCAACATGTGGTGGATGTGGCTGTTCGGGCTGCTGGCCGTGGCCGGCCTCCTCGTTTTGATAGTTGTGATCGTGTGGATCGCCGTCGGCGGAGTCAAACGGGCTGGGGTGAATGGAAATCCTCCTGCCGCACCCGGTGCGGAGGCGAAGAGCCAAGCCCGTCAGATCCTCGACGAACGCTACGCCAGGGGTGAGCTGACCACTGAGGAGTATCGAGAACGGCTCACAGCGCTCGGCGAAGGGCGCTGATGCAACCGATCAGCCGCAGGGACGTTCTCATACTGGGCGGGGTCGGCGTTGCCGGTGTGCTCGTCGGTGGGACCGGCCTCATCGCGGGTTGGACGTCGGCCGCCGGCCCCTCCAGCCTGCCGAACCGTGCCGGGCCGACCGGGCCAGCCTTCGTCGAGGCAAACCTGGTCGAGCCGAAAATTCTCCGCAGTTCAGGCGGGACCCTGCACGTGCGGCTGACGGCAGCGGGAGGTCCGACCAGTATTGCCGGCCGAGACGCGACGGCCCTCTCCTACAATGGCGGGATTCCCGGGCCGACCCTGCTTCTTCGGCCCGGAGACCTGTTGCACGTCACTCTGCAGAACCAACTGAAATCAGTCACCAATCTGCACGTGCACGGGTTACACGTCTCGCCCGAGGGCAACAACGACAACGTGTTCCTGGCGATCGAGGCAGGTAGCTCCTTCGACTATGAATACCGGCTGCCCGAGGACCACCCGCCCGGCGTGTACTGGTATCACCCGCACCACCACGGCATGGTTGCCGAACAGGTGTTCGGCGGCCTGTATGGGGCGATCATCGTGGAGGACCCGACGCCGATCCCGGTGACCCGGGAGCGGGTTCTCGTCATTTCGGATACCACCCTCGACGCCGCGGGCAGAATCCCGCCCCCCGCCCCGACGGATCGGATGATGGGTCGGGAGGGCACAATCGTGCTCGTCAACGGCCAAAGCACCCCTCACCTGACTTCTGCACCCTCGGCTCGGGAGCGGTGGCGCATCGTCAACGCGTGTGCGTCTCGGTACCTCGACCTGCGCCTCGACGGCCAATCGATGAAGCTGCTCGGCATCGACTCCGGCCGCTTCGGAACCCCACGCGATGTCGAAGAAGTGCTCTTGCGCCCGGGTAACCGGGCAGATTTGCTGATCACGATGGCGGCCGGGCAGTCGGTTCTGCGCACCCTGCCGGTCGATCGAGGCAACACAGGGATGATGATGGGTGGCGCTACTGCTTCCACCGGTGCAGATCTTCTCACCCTCGGCGTCGCCGGAGACCACACGGATACCGCGTTGCTCCCACCGGTGCCGAAACAGGCTGCGCCTCGAGATCTGCGAACCGAACACGTAACAGGCCGCCGAGAGCTGACCTTCGCCATGGGAATGGGAATGGGCATGGGCTCCGGCATGATGAGCTTCACCGTCGATGGGAAGCCGTTCGATCCCACCCGGGTCGATACCCTCGTTGAGGCTGGCGCGATCGAGGAGTGGACCCTGACCAACACATCGCTGATGGATCACCCGATCCACCTGCACGTGTGGCCGATGCAAATCGTCGACCCCTCATTGAACGGGGATGACTCCCCCGAGTGGCAGGACGTCGTCAACGTGCCGGCCAACAGCAGTGTCCGAGTACGCATCCCGTTCGAAGACTTCACCGGTAGAACGGTGTATCACTGCCACATCCTCGACCACGAAGATCTCGGGATGATGGGGATCATTGATGTTCGGTAAAACTCTCGCACGATGGGTTCGTTCTGCTGACGAGCGTTGAATGACCAGATAATTCGGAGCACGTCCCGCCGCGTTTCATGACGAGCCCCACCGCGGCACGCATCCTCGGTGACGGGGTCGACGCCGCAGTTTCGGTCCTCGCACTGATGATTATCCCCGCCGGAAGCGCAGAATAGGTATACGTGCCGTCGGCACCATGGTGCTGGCCACGGTGAGAACCGAGGGAGCGTGACCATGACCGGCGAACGACCGCGGACGTTGGGCGCCTGGCGGTTCGTTGTCACGTTCGGCTTTATCAGCCTGCTGTCCGACTTCGTCTACGAGGGCGCCCGGTCCATCACCGGGCCCCTGCTGGCCCATCTCGGCGCCACCGCTGTCGTTGTCGGTGTCGTCACCGGCGTCGGCGAAGGCGCGGCGCTGGTGCTCCGCCTGGTCTCCGGACCGCTTGCCGACCGAACCAAGCGCTTCTGGGGGTGGGTCATCGCCGGGTACGCGGTGACATTCGTCAGTGTTCCGACGCTGGGGCTGACCGGGACGCTCTGGGTGGCCTGCGCCCTCGTCATTGCCGAACGCGTGGGTAAAGCGGTGCGATCGCCAGCCAAGGACACACTCCTGTCCTACGCGACGTCCGCGACAGGGCGCGGCCGCGGGTTCGCCGTGCAGGAGGCGATGGATCAGGTAGGCGCGGTCATCGGGCCGCTGGTTGTCGCGCTGATGCTGATCATCACGGGCGGACAATACGCGCCGTCCCTCGCTGTACTGGCACTGCCTGCGGTCGCTGCGTTGGCGCTACTGGTGTGGCTTCGTGCGCGTGTGCCGGAACCGGTCGGCTACGAGACGTCCGAGGCAGCTCATGCTGAACCAACTATCACGACCGGTCCACACGGGCGGCGTCTTCCCCGAGCGTTCTGGGAGTACTCCGGTTTCACCGCGATGACGATGACCGGATTCGCCACGTTCGGCGTTCTGTCCTTCCACATGGTCGAGCGAGACGTCCTTCCGGCCGCAGCCGTTCCGTTGCTGTACGCGGGCGTCATGGCCGTCGACGCGATCGTCGCTCTGGGCACCGGATGGGCGTACGACAGGTTCGGCCCGCGGGTTCTCCTGCTGCTTCCTCTGATCGCCGCGGCCGTGCCGGTGCTCGCATTCACCGACGTTCTCGCATCGGTCGTCGCCGGATCATTGCTGTGGGGTGCGGCACTCGGCATCCAGGAATCGACGTTGCGCGCGACTGTCGCCGACCTCGTGCCGCCGGATCGCCGGGGCACCGCGTATGGGATCTACGCCGCCATCGTCGGCGTCGCGACGGCCGTCGGCGGCATCATGGCAGGCGCACTGTATGGTGTCTCGATTACCGCACTCATCATTGTGACGCTCGTCATCCAAGCAGCTGCGGTTGTCACGTTCGCGCTACTCTTCGTGCGCCCGAACGGCCGCAAAGTCAGTCCGTGATGTGGTGGCAGATATTGATCAGCATCCTCGGCGGCCTGTTCTTGCTCTGGTTGGTTCTTCTCGCGTTGCTGTGGGCAGCTGCGCGTGGCCAACCAGATGCGATGACGCTTCGCGACGCGCTCAGGTTGGTACCTGACGTGATTCGCCTGGTGCGTCGGCTTGCTGCCGACAAAAGTGTTCCGCGCGGAGTGCGGATCGGGCTATTCGCACTGTTGATCTACTTGCTGCTCCCAATCGACCTGATCCCCGATTTCATTCCCGTGATCGGATACGCAGACGACGCCATCGTGGTGGCGGTGGTCCTCCGCTTCGTCACCC
Source organism: Homoserinimonas sp. OAct 916 (assembly GCF_003260275.1). Classification (GTDB taxonomy): domain Bacteria; phylum Actinomycetota; class Actinomycetes; order Actinomycetales; family Microbacteriaceae; genus OACT-916. The sequence continues at coordinate 216,026 of NZ_QJHB01000008.1, forward strand.
ACCACGCGGGTGCTGCCGCGCTCGACAAGCATTGGCCGGGAAGCGAGCAGGGGCTGCATGCGCTGCGCACACTCGCCGGGCTCAGCAAAGACGAGGGTGGGTGATGGTGAGCCGTCGGAAGAACATTCGCCAATCGCCATCAGATAGCCGGCGCCGCGGTGGGTCTGGTGACCTCCTTTTCTCCGAACTGATTCAACTTCTGGGAGACGTATCGGGTGTAGGTCGGCGTTTGGAGGAAACGCCGGATGTCGTGCCCAGACAGGGTCAGATAGAAAGCTTGCGAAAGATCGACGCCGGGACATGCGCCAGCACAAGCATGACCAGCTTGAATGCGGCAGGAGCCCAGATGACCCGTTTGCCGCTGCGGACTCCATCGTGGACGAGCCGGGCGACCTGGCTTGCATCAACGGTCAACGGGGCCTCCTTCACACCGACAGACATGCGCGTGCGGACTCGGCCGGGACGCACTACGAGCACGTGGACGCCCGCGGGATTGAGCGCCTCACCCAGGTTCCGGTAGAAACCGTCGAAACCCGCCTTGGTCGCGCCGTAGACGAAGTTCGAGCGGCGCACCTTCAGACCGGCCACCGAACTCATCGCGACGATCTGCCCAAAGCCCTGGGCGCTCATGCGCTTTCCGAGTAGGACGCCGACACTCACCGCCCCGGTGAAGTTCACCTGGCATGCTGTCACGGCCTTGACCTGATCCTGCCAGAGTTCCTCTTGATCGCCCAGCAACCCGAACGCCACGATAGCCAGATCGACGTCACCGGCTGACCACGCGTCAGCGAGGACAGCATCGTGGGTCTCGGTGGCGCTCGCGTCGAAGTCGATGGTGCGAACGTCTTCGGCCCCCGCCGCGCGTAGCCGCGCGACGGCGTCTTCTGCCCCGATACCAGCAGGCCGACAGGCGAGCACGACGGCCGCTGGGACGTTGCGCAGGTACTGCTCGACGATGGCGAGGCCGATCTCGGAGGTGCCCCCCATCAGCAGGATGCGTTGAGGGTCGCCAACGGCGTTGATCATGGGGTTCTCCTTCAGCCGGGCCGGGTCAGATCAGTTCCAGGCGGCGGGCCAGATCCGAGACGAAGACGCCGTGGGGGTCGATGGCCCGACGGGAGGCGAGCCATTCGTCAATGCGAGGGTACATGGCGTGGAACGTCTTCGCGTCGGTCCGGGAGTCCTTGGCCGCGTACAAGCGCCCGCCGATCTCAAGGATTCGGGCATCCATGCGGGTCAGAAACTCGCTGAGCCCTGCTCGGATGGGAAAGTCGACACAGACATTCCAGCCAGGCATCGGGTATGACAGGGGTGCCCGGTTACCGTGACCGAACAGCTTCAACACGTTGAGGAACGAGTAGTGCCCGGACGACTGGATGTCGCGAAGCATGACTTTGAATTCGTTCACCGCCCCGGGCGGCACCACGAACTGGTACTGGAGGAACCCCTGACTGCCGTAGGCGCGGTTCCACTTGCCGAGCGTGTCGAGTGGATGGTAGAAGCCGGTGAGGCTCTGGATCTTGTGGCGGTAGGTGCCGCCCTTGGCGTACCATGCCGCGCCGAGCACCCCGAAGGTGATTTTGTTGCCAAGGCCGTTGGGGAAGACGTCTGGCAACGTCACGAACGTCTTGCCGGAGAAGTGCAGCGGCGCATGAGCGAGCTTCGGTGCATACTCCTGAAGTTGCGCGAGTGTCGCCAGGTTGCCGCGCGAGACAACCGCCCGCCCTAATCGAGGTGGGGGTGAAATTGCGTCGAACCACGCCGAACTGTAGTCGTATGCCTTCTCAGAGCCGTCCGAGTGAACTGAGATCGTTTCATCGAGAGTCTTCGTTCGGAAACCGTCAGCGAGAAAGTAAGCAGTCTCGATGCGAACCATGCCCAGCGTGACCCGCAGGATGATTCCGGTAAGTCCGAGACCGCCGACCGTCGCCCAAAAGAGGTGCCCGTCGGGATCGTCGGTGCTCCCTCCGGGCGTAAGCACGAGGACCCGGCCGTCAGCGACCAAAAGGTCGAACGACAGGACGTGATCCCCGAAACTGCCCGCACTGTGGTGGTTCTTGCCGTGCACATCGCACCCGATTGCGCCGCCGAGGGTGACCTGCCGCGTGCCGGGCAGAACGGGAACCCACAGGCCGTACGGGAGCGCCGCTTTCATCAGGGTGTCGAGATCGATCCCGGCGTCGGCCACGATCGTCGCGGCAACGGGATCGATCGAGTGAATGGCGTTCAGGGCGGTCATGTCGACGACCAGTCCGCCGGCGCATTGGGCCACGTCCCCATACGAACGGCCGAGGCCGCGCGCGATAACACCTCGGCCTCCGACCGGACGTTCTCCGGCAACGTGGATGACCGCCCGCTTGATCTGGCCGACATCGGAGGTTCTGAGCACCTCGGAGGTAGTCGGCGCGGTCCTTCCCCAGCCGGTGAGTCGGCGGGGCGCGCTCGCGATGATCTCAGAAGTGGACATCACCCCAACTATTCTATCGCCCGCCGCGACGAGAGGCGGGTGGCAACCCACTACTGCACACCTGCCCAGCGTCATGAGCATCTCAATGTTCTGCGTCCCACAGCTAACTCTCAGACAGATCGTCGATCCGGCCTGCACGATGACTCAGTCCCTCCACAGACTCGACCCACCAGCATTGCCATTGCGGTACCCATTGGCGGCTCAGGGTGCACACTGGAGCAACTACACACGCTGACGAGGAGGATGGCCCATGAAACGGTGGCGGCTTCGCGGGCTTCCTCGGGGAATCCGATTGCGCACCACCGTCGCCGCGACGGTGGTGGTGGCTGTAGCGCTCGTCGGGGCCGCGGTCGTGTTGGTAGTGCTGCAACGACATCAACTCATCGCCGGGCTGACGGAGATTGCCGAGCAGCAGGCCTCCCTCATCGCCACTGAGATCGTTGAGGGGGGCGTCAGCGAGGTCGATATCACAACCCCGGACGCTGCTGTGGGAGACGTGGCCCTGGTGCAGATCCTGGACGCCCAGGGCACGGTTATCGCAGCCTCCGATCGTGCCTACGACAGACTGCCCATCACCGACAAGACTCCCACCCCGGGGCAATCGCTGGTGTACACGGTCGACACGTTGCCGAGCCGAGCCGAGCCGTTCGTGATCGTGATCCAAGGGGTGCAGACTCCTGATGGTGTGTTCCGGGTCGTGACGGCGCAGCCGTTGCAAGCTGCCCAAGAGGCCACGAGGGTGTTGGCGACGCTTTTGGGCATAGGCCTGCCGCTGGTGTTGGCGGTAGTGGCGCTCACGTCTTATGCGGTGGTGGGCAGGGCGTTGGCCCCGGTCGAGGCGATTCGGCAGCGGGTCGCCGGGGTGTCTGCGACCGACCAGGACGCCCGTATACCGGTGCCCGACAGCGGTGACGAGATTGCACGACTCGCCGACACCATGAATTCCATGTTGGCCCGGCTCCAGGCCGCAGCGAAAGCCCAACACCAGTTTGTGGCGGATGCCTCCCATGAGCTCCGCACCCCGCTGGCGACCATCCGCACGACCACGGAGTTGGCCGTGCTTCATCCCGAGGCGATGGACCGCGAACGTGCCGGCGGTCTGGTGCTGGATGAGACCCGCCGGCTGGAGCGTTTGATCGCGGACATGCTGTTATTGGCGCGCTCCGACGAGCACGGACTGATCATGCGCGTCGAGGATGTCGACCTCGACGACATCGTCACCGGCGAGATCGCCCGGATCCGTTCGGAGGGGACTGTAAAGGTGGCGATGGATGTCGTATCTGTGCGTGTCAGCGGTGACGCGCAGCACATACTGCGCGCGGTGCGCAACCTGATGGACAATGCCGCCCGGTTTGCGCGCACCACCGTTCAGGTGCGGCTACGGGCCGCGGACGGCATGGCCTGCCTGGAGGTCAGCGACGACGGGCCGGGGATCCCGGAAGCTGAACGTGAGCGGGTTTTCGAGCGTTTCGTGCGGCTCGACGATAGCCGTGAGCGCGCAACGGGTGGCACAGGTTTGGGGCTTGCCATCACCAGACAGATAGCCCTCGCGCACGGTGGTGACGCCAGCGTCATTCTCCCTGAACACGGTCGTGGTGCCCGGGTGCGGCTGACTCTCCCGCTCCCTGACGGCACTGCCCACCGTCGGGAAGATGCCCCCGCGTCGATCCGCCCCCGCACCCGCACCCGTGGGGGGCAACGATGAACTCTTACGGGGACCCCTTGTTGACGGTTGGCAGCAACTCGGCCGAACTGCTCGTCGGCCCTGGATGAGGGCCGGGCAATTTTCGTGGTCAGGCTCACCGCGGGCGAGCGGATCCGGAACCGGTGGCGTTCGCGCGTCCCGGCCCGCTCTTGTGACTGACTCTCAGCCGCCTTCCGCGGCCAAGCGGTATCCCATACCCCGAATCGTCTCGATGGCCTGCCGTTCGAAAGGGACGTCGATCTTGCGACGCAGGTAACCGATGTAGACCTCAACCACGTTGGGATCTCCCTCGTAAAAGGGATCCCAAACCGACTCCAGGATCTCGGTCTTGGAGACCACGTCACCCCGGTGCCGCATCAGGTGCTCCAACAGCCCGAACTCCCGCGGCGTCAACGAGATGGGGGTGATGCCGCGCCGCACCGAACGTCGTGCCGGGTCCAGTTGCAGGTCACCCGCGGTAAGCAGCGCAGGCCGTGCGGGCGCGCCGCGACGGATCAATGCCCGCAGCCGGGCCACCAGCACGACGAAGGAGAACGGCTTGGTCAGGTAGTCGTCAGCCCCCAACTCGAGCGCATCCGAAAGGTCATATTCCCCATCCTTGGCGGTCAGCATCAGGATCGGGGTCCACACTTCCCGTTGGCGCAGTTGCTCGACCACCTTGTAGCCGTTGAGCTTGGGCAACATGATGTCCAGCACGATCACCGCGTAGGTATTTTCCGTTGCGGTCCACAACCCGTCCTCCCCATTGGTCGCGACCTCGACGCTGAATCCCTCCGCGATCAGACCCCGGCGAACCGACTCGGCCAGTTGGGGCTCGTCCTCAACCACCAGCACTCGCATCCTCATGTCCTTCCCGACTGCAGGTCGACGTGTCACCCCCGACACTGGGCGTGAAGGCCGCATGACTTCGGTTATACGGTTTGGTTCAGTATGCAGTAGCAGCAGCGTCGAGTTCATTATCCGACAGCTCCGCTTCCGCGTACACCCATGGGCACGGACTCCCTGGCCGGTGCACGGAAGATCAGGTTTCGAAATCCCCAGAACCTGAGTGCGGTTGCCGCAGCCATTCCCACCACGTTGGCGGACAGGTTGTCGGCGATCACACCTGTCCAGCCGATCACGTCGTGGGAGAGCCACAGGCAACCGAGCTGCACCGCGGCCGCGGCGGCGCTGATGGCCACGAAGACCATGATCGGGTGCCCGGATGAGGGCCGATGACCGGGCCAGGTGTAGTACCGGCTGCCCAAATAAGCCACGGTGACGGCGGCGATGCTGGAGATAACCTTGGCAGGCAGGTGCCCCGCACCGGCCGACAGCAGGTTGAAGACCAGGACGTCGACGAACCAGGCGGCTGCGCCGGTGACGGCAAAGCGTCCCAGCTCGATCAGGTGCAGCCCGTGTTCGGCCATCGGTTCAGGCCAAGTAGATCGCGCCGCCGACAGCGACCGCCCACAACGCACCGGCCACGAGCAGAAAACGGTCACTCATCAGAGCCTCGGGTGACTCGCCGGCGCCGAGGGAGACCAACAGGCTGTAGCGCAGCATTACCGCCAGGAACGGCGCTACCGAGGCGGCCAGCAACGGCAGCGACACGTCAGAGCCAATGTATTGCAACGCCCACGTTGCATACGACAGTACTGTTCCTGCGAGAGAGAGGGTGAGCACCTGCTGCAACCAAACCGTGGGGTAGCCCTGCACGGTGGCGCGTGCCATGCCGGAGACGAGGTAGTGCTCATGTTCGGCGGAACGTTTCGCGGTAACGATGAATAACGATCCAAACAACGCGACCAATAAGAACCAACTCGACAAGGCAATCCCTGTGACCACAGCACCGGCAACCGCCCGCAGTACAAAACCAGCAGCCACCACCAGAATATCGATGACAGGAATGTGTTTCAGCCAGCGGCTGTATGCCGTCGTGAGCACCAAGTACGACCCCAGAACCGCCACAAGCGGCCACCCGAGCGGCAGAGCGACCGCCAGGGCGAGAAGAACCAAGAGAACCCCCACGGTATAGGCGGTGCGCTCGGAAATTTCTCCGGCGGCCACAGGCCGCGACGCTTTTGCTGGGTTGACTCGGTCGGCGGAGGCGTCGCAGGCATCATTAATGAAATAGGTACCGGCCGAAGCCAACACGAACGCCCCGACCGCCCCCAGTACCGGGATAAAGGTTGCGGGCGAGAACAGCGACCCTGCCGCTGCCGGGGCCGCCAACACCAGAGCGTTCTTGACCCACTGTCTGGGTCGCGCAGTCCGTAGCAGCGGCCAGAGTCGACAGGTCAACGCCTGTCCGAACCAGGTCTCCGCTATCGCTCCGCGGGGGTGTGTGATTGTTGACATGTCAGTTCCTCAGGCGCGTTCCGTGGGTCATTTCAGGGTCAGGTAGAAGAAGTCACGCTGATCAGCAGCAAGGTACCGGGTGGGTGAGGCGCCCATGTCCGGCAAGAGGTTCGTCGACTCGGCCGCAGCGTTGACCGGGTGGGCCCAGATGGCGAAGTTCACCATTTTGGAGTGGATGTCGAGTTGCATACCGCGGCGGATACCCGCATCCGTCATCGCCGTGGCCAGGGTCTGCAGTGTCAGGCCGTTCCCGGCGACATAGATCAGGTTGCCGGCTGCATCCGTGCCCAGCCCTGACCGCCACGTGTACTGCGACTGGTTGCGCGAACTGCCCCACAACCCGGTGGCATTGGCGTCCAATCCGCTAACAGGTGCGCCGTTGTCGACCACCAGGTGCAGGTTCTGCCGCACCGCAACCACGTCTTGGCCCATCGACACATCCCTGCCCCACTCCCCCACCGTGATCCGACCCTGCGTGTCGATGACGACCGATGCCAGTCCCTGTTGCAACACCGGATTCTCGTGGCCATTCAGATAGAAGCCGCCGTCCATGTCTTTGAATTTCCAACCTGAGTTGAACGTGGCTACCAACGACGGAATATCAGCGCTCGGAATAGCGGCCGAGCCGCTCCACCCGCTCGGCTGCTTCGTGCCCGGTACCAAATGCGCTCGCGTGGCTCCGACCGGGATCCACGCCACTGCGGCGACAACGCTCGCGTGACCCGGATCCGGCCGCAGGAATGTGGTGTAGATTACCGGTTGCCCGGCTGCGCCTGTTGCTCCGACTGTCCATTTTCCTTCACCGGGTATAGTCGCTGCACCGGCCAGGGGCGCGACAGGCGCCGGTGGGATAACCGTTGAGGCGTTGCCACTCGGTGCAGACAATTGGGCCTTGGCTGGGCCACCGTACTGCTGCGCCACTCCGGGCAGCACGGCGGCGGCGGGTGCCTCGTTGGATGGCGCATGAACGGTGTACCACCAGTTCTCTATGGCATTCACGAGCCCAGCACCGCCATTGTCTCGTACCCAACCCACTGAACGGTCTTGCCAGGACGCATAACCTGGCGCAGTCAGGGCCTCCGTGTAGGAGACCACCGGCACGACCATCAGCAGACCCACGGTCAGTGCGACGATCTTCCACCACAAGCGCCGACGGCGTTTCGGAGCATTGAGGGGTGACGGTTGCGGTGGAGTGTCAGTGGTGATCACATCTGGTCTGTTCATTTCAGGTCTCTCACGCGTGTGCCGAGTACGCGTTTTATGGTGGGCAGCGCGGGAATACTGGGCCACGGCCGGCCAACGACCAGCAGCAGGAACGGCAGGAGGGTGCCGCTCCGGGACAGGATGGCATCACCGTCCCAGACCGCCAACGCATCAGGAGACTTTGGGCCCGAACTGAGTCGTGAAGTCATTTCGCTACCTCCCAGGGTTCGCTGCTCATGGTTGATGGTTTCAGCGTGCCGTTCGATTGCCAAGAGGACGCTGAGAGGACGGCTCACTTGCCGACGCGATGTTCGGGCGTATTCCCCAGTCACGCGAAGAGTGATCGCCGACCTGCTCCAGACAATGAGCGGGCCAAGATCTACCGCGCGGTCTTGAATGATTGGTCGTAGAAATTCAGGTATTCGCCGAGGTGTGACTGCCAGTAGCTCTCAACGTGATTACCCGTGGTCATCTCGAAGCTGACATCAGCACCCAGCACACGAAGCTCTTGCGCCAGCTCGACGCTGCCGTTCCGCAGGGAGTCGCCGTCACCCACGTCGAGCCACACTCGCTCTCCACCCTTTTGGAGGGCCGTCGCCAAAGACGTAGGGTCATTCACCACAGGGCTGTGCCCACCGACGGCGACGAACAATGTCGGTGCCTTCGCAGCGATGCTGAGGGCCACCCCACCGCCCATCGAGATGCCACCGATCGCGCGGCCGCCCCGCGCGGCGATGGTGCGATAGGAGGCATCGACGCGTGGAATGAGTTCATCGGTCAGGAAATCACCGAACGTCACGCCACCTCGAGCTGCAGAGAACGTGGCACCACCGTCGGGCATGACAATGATCAGGGGGGCGATCTTCCCCTGCTCGATGGCGTCGTCAGCGGCACCGACCACCCCGACATCCAGCCAGTAGGCGTCGTCGTGGCCGGCTCCGTGCAACAGATAGAGTGCCGGATACCTGGTGGCCGAGGCGGTGGCGTAGCAAGGCGGAAGATAGACCTGGTAGTCACCGAGTGTGCCCTGGCTGGACGCATCAAAAGTCACATGTTCCACCGTCCCAGGCGTCGAGCACTGGGATGAAGGACTGCCCGAACCCGGCGCGGACGAGGCCCCAGACGCCGACGACGGCGGCGGAGCGACCGATTGGGACGGAACGACGGTCGGGGAGGTAGAAGAACCCGCTGTGGGCTGGTGGTTCTGAGAGACACAACCCACAAGGAGAAACACGAGGATGGAGCCGAAGAGTGCACCACCCCAACGGGTTAGCCGGGAGTGCGTGCCTCCAGACCGACTCATTGTGAACCCCAGTCGAAGGCCACTACCCGGTGCCCCCACGTGACTGTTCCGGCCACCGCGGTCACAGAAGTAACGCGTGAAGACACGACACCGGCTGACATACTCACCAGACAAGGATCGGATTCTGCAACTGAGGAGAAGCTGAGAGCGCACCACGTCGGTAGCAAGAATCTCGATCGAAGTGGATCTAGTAGTCGGAAAGCCCGAAGAGTTGCGAACCAAGATCACGCGGTTCACGCGCTTCGTGGCTTGGATACGGAACTCCCAACCAACCGATGGCCACTGCCGACCAGGGCAACTCTGTGGGGAATTATGACGAGATTGTGACGATTTGAGTGACGTGGAGGATGTCTGGGCACACACGGCGACTCCGTGATGCCAGATCATTACGGGACTCTGCGCTTGTTGAAAGTGCACCCCCCGGGACTTGAACCCGGAACCCACTGAATGATTTCTTATAGAACATTAGGTAGTGCGCACTCGTAACAAAAGACCTGATACTCCAGCAATTACAGCGGATTTTCTTCTTGATGATTATCAGTTTACAGTGCACTGTTCCCGGCTGGTACCGGGTGTTTCCGAGGAGTTTATGACGAGTTTATGACGACCACATCAAGTCCAGTGGCAATACGCCGATACCCGCGTTGACCGACGTTACGGAAGCCTCATCTACAGGCTTCGCTCACGATGCTCAACGCCCGGCCCACGCAGAGGGCTCCGATGTTGGTCGGAATCTGCTGCGAGCTGTCGTGCCCGGTCGGCCGCAGTTCGTGCTCGGGTTGCGTCAATCTGCTGGTTGGTTTTCTCGGCGGGCCCTCCGAGGGTGTTGTTCGCGGTGATGCCATACCGATCTCGGTAGGCAGCCACGACTCGAGCCTGCCTGCGCCATGCTCCCGCCTGGTGAGTGTTGCGCGGAATCTCCCCGAGGTCCGTGATCCAAGCCTCACGTCTGCCGACCGCAGCTTCGACCAGCGCACTCGCTCGTTCCTCGATGAGGTTGCGGCGCTCATCCAACGCGTGACGCATGTCTGCGCTCATGGACCCTGTTGCAACCGGGATGAGCCCGGCGACCAGCCGTGGTGTCCGCCGTGTTCGCCCGGATGCGGCCGGCCTGCCCGTGGCACGGGTAACGCGGGCGTGGAGCACAGCGGCGATGTCGTCGGCATCAGAGAACGCGCGCGCCGCGACCAACCGCGGCAAAAGCATGTTCATATCGTGGTGGTTGGCTTCGGCACGGCGCAGCTGGGCGGTGAACGGCCCGAACGCGTCGGAGGCGATCACTCCCTCCACGGCTGCCTCGTCGAGGCCGGATCGGCGGAGCAGGTCGGCCCAGCGGTCGTGTTGGGCTGCGGCGGCGAGCGTCTCGTACTCAGCAGCAAGCCGCGCAATCGTGCCCCAGATTTCTTGTTCGGCAGTGATGGTCTCATGCGCAGAGAGTTCGGCGCCGACGTGCTGGAGCACCCCGTCGAGCACGGACCGTGCGGTCGCGTCCTGGATGTCTCCGGGGTGCCGGACGGCGTGGGCGTCGTCGGGACGGTCGATGGCCACGTAGGCGGTGTTTGATTCCCGGCCGCGGGTGAGGGCAACGTACAGATTCTCGCGGGTGGTCGTTGGCTGGATGAGGGCGTGAGCGGTATCAACGGTCGTTCCTTGGGCACGGTGGGCGGTGATGGCGTAGCCGAGATCAACGTGTTCGGCGACATAGTCGGCCGGTAACACGAGCGCGCCACCCCACCGCCTGTCGGGGCGACGCACAGTCACTGATCCGTCGCCCCGCACGCCGGCCACGTTCCACCGGTCACCGTTGCGCACCCAATCCTGGCCCGTGCGGAGTCTGCGGTCGTTGCGGCGGGTGATGATGACATCGCCGACAGATGCCGCAGTCCCCTCCCGCAGTCGCACCTCGCGGGTGACGTCGACGACACCGTCTTGTACAAGGTCGGCGCGAGCGCGCAGGTTGAGCTCGGTCACCGTCTCGCGCGTCTCGGCGATCAGAACGGATGCCAGGCCGGCCGCACTGTCACGACACCACGCGCTGTAGGCCGCCGCAGCTATATCCTCGGCGCCGCCGCCGACGATGCGACCGTGCTCCTCATACGAGTCGATGGCAGACGTCCGGCCATGCCTGAGGTCCAGAGACGCGGTCTTCTCCCACGGGTGGGTGAACCGATGCACATCGACGAGCTCTGGTGCGTCGTCGCGGTCGGCGACGAGCATCGCGAACGCTCCCCCGGCGTCGACGGATTGCAGTTGCGCCCCGTCACCGACCAGTAACACCTTGGCGCCCTCATTGGCTGCCAGACCTGTGATCCGGTCCAGGGTGAGCGTCCCGGCCAGGGATGCTTCGTCGATGATGACCAGTTGTCCTGCCGTGAACGTTGTGCCGTGCACGAGGTGGTCCTGCAACCATTTGGCCGTGTTCTCCGCCCCGATTCCCAGTTCGTCAGCGAGCACTTGCGCTGCTACGGCGGACGGTGCCAACCCGACGACAGACGCCGCGCCGTGTTCGGCCTCCCAGGCACGGCGCAGCGCGTTCATCGCCGTCGACTTGCCGGCACCGGCGGGCCCGACAAGGACGTCAAGGGCGCGCCCGGACACGGCAACGGATGCCACAGCATTCGCCTGGTCCTCGCCCAAAACCCTGCCCTGCATATCAGCCCGGCCGGCCACTGACTCCACCAGGTCACGGGCAACTGTCGGGCCTGTTGTGTCGCGAGCGACGGCCAGGAGCCTGTCTTCGGCGGCGAGGAGCGTCTTGGAGGAGTACACCGTCGAGTGCTTGGGCCGAAACACGCTTGTCCCGTCCGCGCGCTGGAACGCTACGGGGCTCGAACCCAGTTCCGGTGGGGTGAGCTTCAACGAGACCTCTTCGGCGGCGTCCACGACCATGCCAACGATCGCTTCACGATCCTCTGTCGTTGCGAACCTCCACCCCATCGTCTGCCTTGCCGCCTCGGCGTAGAGGTTCCAGTGCCGCCACGTCGACCGCTTCTCCCCCACAGCCTCGACGACCGCACCGCCCAGGTCTGCGATCGTCTTCAGCGGCACGTCGTCGGCGTGCAACAGCAGCTCGGGGTCGCCTGTGCTGATGGTGTGCGCCCATGCGGTTGCGTCATGGCCGAGCAGCATGCTTGCGCGCGCCCGCCATTCTCTGGCGAGGTCCGCGAGTGACCGTGTTTCCTTCTCCGGGCGTGTGCTCAGGGTCGCCTGCTGGCGTAACCGGATGATCGTCGTGTTTGACGGCCGGCGTTCATGTTCTTTTGCCAATTCTTCGACGAGGCGGTGAGCTTCGAGATCAATGTGTCGGGCGCGACTGGAGAACTCCCCGACAAGGTTCTCTGGCACACCGGTGATCGCCCACCCCGGGTTGCGGTCACGGCCCCTCTCACGCAGCTCCCACCCGACACCGAGCACCCGGCTCAGCTGGTCGGCGAACAAGGCCTCGTGTAGTTCGGACAGGGCGACCACGGCTGCGTGCATCGGCCGACCATCAAGCGAGCGCCACTTCTCATCCAGCACGGTACGAACCTTGTTGCTGAGCACGACATGCGTATGCAGGTGTGGGTCTCCCGCACGCGAGTCGTAGTGATCGAAGGCGGTGGCGACAAGCCCGGTCACGTCGACCTGTGCAACCGCGCCGTCACCCCCGGTTGCACCGGTCCTGGTGGTCGCAACCTCCCGCTCCATGAACGCAACCATCTCCGCAACTGCCGCATGGTGCGCTCGCACGATCAACGCCTGAGTGCCAGCATCGCTGACAGCCCATAGCACCGACGCCGATTTCGGGATCGAGAACGTGAAATCAAACCCGGCAACCGCCCTGCGTGTCCCCCGGCCTACCTCTTCGGCTGGGCTGCTGCGGTGATTTCGGACAGCGGATTCGATTGAATTCTTACGCTGCCGTGGCTGGCTTTTGGTAATCGTAGTGCACTTCGTTGGGGCGCCGGTAGCCGAGCGCCGAGTGCCGGCGTCGACT
>NZ_QJHB01000089.1 GCF_003260275.1 Homoserinimonas sp. OAct 916
GTGAAGATGAGGCCGACATTGCCGACGAGGAGGGGGATGAGGTTGAGGAAGGCCTTGTTGCCTGTCTTGTCGGAGTGGATTCTGACGGAGCGCTTCATCATGGTGTTCTTGCCCATCAGCACCACGGAGTCGCCCCTGAGGCCCTTCCTGATCATCTGGAGCTGGTTGGACCCCACGTTGTCCGCCGCCACGATCAGAACCTGGCTGTACTCGTCCAGCAGCTGGCACAGCTTCTGGTCGTACGCAATCTTCTTCTCAGCTTTCGATGGCTTGCCCATTGCGATTGACTGTCCTCGATTTCGATTC
>NZ_QJHB01000090.1 GCF_003260275.1 Homoserinimonas sp. OAct 916
CCGGGTTTCACAGCCGAACAGCCGATAAAAGGCCAGTAGGTTTTCCAAGATGGAGAACATGAACAGCTTTTGGCAATTAGGTGATCAGCTTCGAGGGCAATCGAAAGTCTCTGAGGATCACCAGTGGTTGATGGCCGCTTCTAAATTGGCTGAACAGACACGGACGAAAGGCGAGCGCATGAATAACCTTGACCTTTCAAAGGGTCCATATGAACCGAGGCCAATGGACAAATTTGGCTTCCAGGTAGATAACAAATGTGACATCCTTAACTTCAACGCGCTGAGCTTGGACTCCAAAATGGCCG
>NZ_QJHB01000091.1 GCF_003260275.1 Homoserinimonas sp. OAct 916
GCGAGTCTGTGTATCCTGCTCTCAACCAAGATCAACCGGAACTTGGAGTCCTTGTCCTTCCTGTTCCTCTCCAAATGCTTCCTTATCGAGACCGCCTTCTTGATGAGATGGTACAAATCCTCAGGGATTTCAGGAGCAAGGCCATGAGCCTTGAGGATACGCAAGACCTTGCTTCCAGTGACACTCCTAACCTGAGCGATACCATGCGAGTCACGAAGAATCACGCCGATCTGCGACGGAGTTAGACCTTTCTTCGCAAACTTGCAAATGTTCTCCTCAACATCTTGAGAAGAGATCTTG
>NZ_QJHB01000092.1 GCF_003260275.1 Homoserinimonas sp. OAct 916
AGCGGGCATGGAGATTTTCTTTCTCATCATGTCAGCAAAGGCTATGACAGTTCCATCGGGATCAATCTCAAAGAGCTTCTTAACGATCTTGGTGTAGGCTGTTTCGTGTAGCTTCTCATCTGCAGCTATTGTGCCACATATTTGCGCCAACTTCAAGTCCCCGTATTCCTTTGCATGCCTGGCAGTGTTCCCGTGCGAGATAAAAGTAGCCCTTTCCTGAAAAGAGGTGTAGATAAAACCTAGATACGGACTGTTCTCTGTCCTTGGATCCATTCCAGAGCCGATCAAATACTGAAT
>NZ_QJHB01000093.1 GCF_003260275.1 Homoserinimonas sp. OAct 916
CTTGTGGAGAGGGAACACAGCCAACGTTATCCGTTACTTCCCTACTCAGGCCCTGAACTTTGCGTTCAAGGATTACTTCAAGAGGCTTTTCAACTTCAAGAAGGATAGGGATGGTTATTGGAAATGGTTTGCCGGCAATTTGGGATCTGGAGGTGCTGCTGGTGCTTCTTCACTCCTCTTTGTCTACTCCCTGGACTATGCTCGTACCCGTTTGGCCAATGATGCTAAGGCTGCAAAGAAGGGAGGAGAGAGGCAATTCAATGGTCTTATTGATGTGTACAGGAAGACATTGAAGT
>NZ_QJHB01000094.1 GCF_003260275.1 Homoserinimonas sp. OAct 916
CCGTCGCAATGGAGCCCTTCGCAGCAGTGGTCCAGCGCGCCGCAAGGTTGGGTTTCTGGCGGGATGCAGCCCCCCAAGCGCGGTGGCACGAGCTTCCTGTTGCCGGTAATCAGGCCCTCCATATCCCTATTGATTTCGATGATCCGGTCATCGTCAGCGAAAGACGACGATGAAGCAAAGCGCGCCATGCTGCTCGTCACCACAACCAACGACACTAGCAGTGATGCTATGTTGTTCATCTTCATGACTTGTTGATGTTTTAATGCTGCTATATATATTATTCTCTGATGAGAT
>NZ_QJHB01000096.1 GCF_003260275.1 Homoserinimonas sp. OAct 916
GCCCACACCATTGGGGGTGTGATTCGCGCCGGCGATACCATCATGGAGGTGGTGCCCGATTCCGATGACCTGCAGATCGAGGCGCGGCTGCAGCCGAACGATATCGATCAGGTGCGCAAGGGCCAGCAAGCCTACGTCCGCTTCTCGGCCTTCAACCAGCGGGTGACCCCGCAGTTGATCGGCGAGGTGTCGTATGTCTCGCCCGACACCACCCGCGACACGCAGACCAACATGTCCTATTTCACGGTCCGGATCATGCTGCCGGAGGAGGAACGCCGTCGGCTGGCCGG
>NZ_QJHB01000097.1 GCF_003260275.1 Homoserinimonas sp. OAct 916
TTCCATTCCAAGTAACTACTTCCAAAAGCAGTCCTAGAAATCACTTCTGCAGTCAACAACCTAAACTCCTCATACACGTTGATTTCTCTACCTTCTTCGTGATTTTGCCATCTTTCGAGCATCGTCTCGACACTGGCAATCATTGCAGGAACCATACCCTTCAAGCTCTCTGTTTGGAAGGCATGATTAGCTAGTTTCCTCATTTTTGCCCACTTTTCACCCGTAGACACAACAATCCCATCTCCAAATATCCCCTTCACAATATCACTAGGCTTGATTTTGGTATAAAC
>NZ_QJHB01000098.1 GCF_003260275.1 Homoserinimonas sp. OAct 916
CAAAGAGTGGCTTTCCTGTAAGCTTTCTTAACAGCAGCAGAAGTTATAACATCTGTTAAGGGAATTGGCTGCCAACCACTATCTGGCCCGAGAATATATTGTAAAGTTGAAAGCAACGCTCGCAAGTTTCCTTCTTTTCCGCTGGACCACCTCCTGACATCGGCATCCAAAGTTTCCGCTAATCTATTTCTTTCTGCTTGCTCCCTTTGAGCAAGAAGATCACGCATGTTCTTCTCTGCAAGAGCTTTCGCCGCACGTTCAGCTGTTCTCCGGTGTCTCTCCAATCTAGC
>NZ_QJHB01000009.1 GCF_003260275.1 Homoserinimonas sp. OAct 916
GCCCTGGCGAAGAAGCCCGCCGCGGTCAAACCAGCCGTGAACCAGGCCTTCGTTCGGTGACCCCTCCGGAGGTTTCCATTTGAGGCAATGAATAACCTTCCCGGAGGTATTGACATGAGGCAATAGGACACTCACGGCCAGCACCCAGAGCGGTCGTGCCTACTCGGGCCGCAGATCGCAGGAAGCCTTGAGCCCCGCGGCGAACAGCCCGCTCGGACAGAGGTGGGATCGGGTCAACCCTGTCAGACTTGACCCTGTGACCCACCACTCTGCTCCACCTGCCGACGACCCGCGAGCGTCTGCGTCATCTGCCCCCACGGCAGCCGACATCGCCCGGTGGAAGCTGTATCTGGCGGATGAACGCGCAGAGGCTGCGGTCTACCGCGACCTCGCCCAGCGGCGTGCCGGTGAGGAGCGTGAGATCCTGCTGGCACTCGCCGAGGCCGAGGGCCGGCATGCGGCCCACTGGGAGACCCTGCTCGGCGAAGACGCCGCCGGGGTGACGAAGCCGCGCCTGCGCAGTCGTGTGCTGGGTTTCTTCACCCGCCAGTTCGGCTCGGTGTTCGTGTTGGCGCTCGCACAGCGGGCCGAGGCGCGCTCGCCGTACAGCCGGGATCATGATGCCACGCAGTCGATGGCCGCCGACGAACGCATCCATGAGGAGGTCGTGCGCGGCCTTGCTGCGCGCGGGCGCAACCGGCTCTCCGGCTCGTTCCGGGCTGCTGTGTTCGGAATGAACGACGGTCTGGTCTCCAACCTCGCGCTGATGCTCGGGGTGGGCGCAACCGGGGTTCCCACTGGTGCCGTCCTCATCGCAGGGCTTGCCGGGTTGCTGGCCGGTGCTCTCTCGATGGGGGCAGGCGAATACGTGTCGGTGCGCTCCCAGCGTGAACTGCTGGAGGCATCGAGCCCCAACAGCGACACCAGCACCGCATACCCCCACCTCGACGTCAACGCGAACGAACTCGCGCTGGTCTACCGCGCCCGCGGCATGAGCGCCGATGAGGCCACCGCCCAGGCGAACGCCGTACTGCGCGGCCACAGCATTGATCCAGGCAGCATGGATCCAGGCAGCATGGATCCAGGCAGCATGGATCCGCACAGCGCGGATCCGCACGCCAGGAGCGCGGCCGGGGGAGCGTTGGCAGCGGCGCAGGCCGAGGAACCCACCGATGAGCACGAGACGATCGGAACCGCTTTCGGTGCCGCCATGGCGAGTTTCTGGTTCTTTGCCTCCGGCGCGATCATCCCGGTTCTGCCCTACCTGTTCGGAATGGAGGGCATCCCGGCGCAACTGGTCGCGACCGGGCTGGTGGGGATCGCCCTGTTGGTCACCGGCGCGGTCGTCGGCCTGCTCTCTGGCGGCCCACCGCTCAGGCGCGCCCTTCGCCAACTCACGATCGGGTTCGGGGCGGCCGCCGTGACCTGGCTGCTCGGGCTGGTGCTCGGCCGAACCATCGGCTGACGACCCCGATCGCTGCGGCTCAGCCCGCAAGCTCCGTGAGTGAGAGAATTCGTGCCTTCCCATCCGAGGCGAAGGCACTTGTCTGCTCATTCAGTGAAACCCGGGTGGGGCAAGGGGGATGAAAGAAAGGGGACAGGCAGGGGGGCGTCAGCACATGGGGTCGGTGGCCGGCACCTCGCCGCGCAGCAGGAAGTTGTCGACGGTGTCGTTCACGCACTTGTTCGACTTGTTGTAGGCCGTGTGCCCCTCACCGTGATAGGTGAGCAGGTGCCCGTTCTCGAGTTGCTTGGCCAGGTTCTGCGCCCACACGTACGGGGTGGCCGGATCGCCCGTGGTGCCGACCACCAGTATCGGCGGGGAGCCCGCAGCCTGGATCGGTGCCCGGGTACCGGTGAACTTCGCCGGCCAGACCGAGCAGAGAATGTCGCCGTAGGACATGTACTTGCCGATCACCGGGGCCGCCTGCTCCAATTCGGCTGCTTCTGCGCGCATGCGCTCGACAGCAGCGTCGTAGGCGTAGTCGGTGCAGTTGATCGCAATGAACGCCTCGGTGGAGTTGTCTTTATAGGTTCCGTCGGCGTTGCGCCCGTTGTAACCGTCGGCGAACTGGAAAGCGACCGAGGCGTCTCCCTGCATGACCGAGGCGAACATGGCGCTCAGGTACTCCCACGAGGTGGCGTCGTAGAGCGGGTAGATGATCGCCGTGACGAGGGTGTCGGCGCCCAACTGCCGGCCGTCGGCGTTGCGGATCGGGCTCGCATCGACCGCAGCCAATAGCGCCGAGATCTTCGCCATTGCGGTGTCGACGGTGCCGGAGAACGGGCACGAGGTGCGGGTGAGACAGTCGGTGAGGTACGCCTTGAGGGCGTTCTCGAAGCCGACCGCCTGGGTGCGGGTCACCTCGAAGTTGGTGGTCGACGGATCGATCGCGCCGTCGAGAACGAGACGACCGGCCTTCGCGGGCTCCAATCCGGCAAAGGTCGCACCGAGGAATGTGCCGTAGGAATAGCCGAGATAATGCAACTCGCTGTCACCCAGCACGGCGCGCAGCAGGTCGAGGTCGTGTGCCGCGCTGACCGTGTCGACGTGCTGCAGAAGGTCGCCCGAGTTCTGCTCACAGGCATCCGCGAACTCCTGGCTCGAGTTGGTCTGCTCGGTGATCCACGCGTCGGATCCCCGCTCCGCCGTGGACAGGCCGTAGAGGAAGTCGTCCATCTTCTTGGGTCCGTAACAGGTGACGGCGGTGGAGCGGCCGACACCGCGCGGGTCGAAGCCCACCACGTCGTACTGCTTCTGCAGCGCGGCGTCGGTGGCGTAGTCGACCGAGTCGAGCACGAAGTCGTACCCTGACCCACCGGGCCCACCCGGGTTGACCAGCAGTGACCCGATGCGGTTCTTGCCGGTGGCCGGCTTCCGAACCACCGCCAACTCGACCTTGTCGGCCGAAGGCTTCGCCCAGTCGAGCGGGGCCATCACCGTGGTGCACTGCATCCTCTTGCCGCAGTCTGACCACGACAGTTTCTGGTGGTAGAACGGCGTCAACTCGGCGGAGACATTCTCACCGGTCGGCGTCGACGGCACTGTGCCGGTGCCGATACCCACACCCGGCGGGGCAAATGTCGTGCAGCCTGAGGCGATCACGGCCACGGCTGCGAGCAGCGCAACCAAACCGAAGCGGCGGGGACGGGGCATGCGGGGCATCAGCCCTCCTTCTGAACGGCTGTGACGAGCATTGATTCGAGTGCGAGTGCGGGGGCGACGTTGGCACCGATGCGTGCGCGGGCGAGAGCGATCGCGTCCATGGTCGCGAGGGTGGCTGAGGGGGTGGATGCCGATGCGGCCGACCTCACGTCTGAGTCGAGTTCGGTATTGACGAGGTCGCCGCCAGATCCCAGTTGCACCTTCATCACGTCACGGTACAGGGAGAGCAGGTCGACCAGAATGCGGTCGATCCCGTCGCGCAGGCTTCTGGTGGCCCTTCGTTTCTGGTCTTCTTCCAACTGTCGGATGTGCGAGCGCAGCGCCATGGGAACGGCAGCGCCCGGTTCCACGCCCAGCGAGCGCAGGGTGTGTTCGCGTTCTTCGGCATCGCGCTCGGCGGTGATCGCCTTCGCATCGTCGCCGGCGATCTGCAACAGGCGGGCGGCCCCGATCACCGCATCAGACACACTGCGCAGGTCAAGGGCGATCCGCAGGGTTTCTGCGCGTCGGTCACGCGCCTCGGGGTTGGTGGCCAGTCGCAACGCCATGCCGATGTGGCTCTGGGCCTCGCGGGCGGAACGCAGGGCGGTCTGCTCGTCGACGTCGACGCGGCGAAGAATGAGCTCGGCCACGTCGGCCACGTCGGGCACGCGCAGGCGAACGGTGCGCACCCGGGAGCGGATGGTCGGAAGGAGGTCTGCGGCACTGGGGGCGCAGAGTATCCAGACGGTGCGCGGCGGCGGTTCCTCCAGCACCTTCAGCAGCAGGTTCGAGGTGCGTTCGGTCATGCGGTCGGCGTCTTCGACCACCATCACCCGGTAGCGGCCGACTGATGGCGAGAACTGGGCGCTGGTCACCAGGCGGCGCACCTCATCGATGGTGATGATCACCCGGTCGGTGGCGAGTGCCGCCAGGTCGGGGTGGGTGCGGGCGGCCACCTGCTGGCAGTGCGGGCAGACACCGCAACCGGCGTCCGGGCAGAGCAGTGCCGCCGCGAACGCGTAGGCGAGGTTGGAGCGCCCCGAGCCGGGGGGGCCGGTGATCAGCCAGGAGTGGGTCATCGAACTGCGAACGGATGCCTCGTCGCCGCGGGGCTCGGCACTTTCCCCGGCCGAGGGCACAGTGGCCGCCGCCCGAAACACGGCGATCGCGTCGGACTGTCCCGCCAGATCGTCCCACACAGTCATGCGCCTAACCTACCGTGCGAAAGGGGACTCTGACTGAGTGTGGGGTGACCGATGCACACGTGATATCTGTCAGAGCAACGGCTCGACCCGGGCGCGGATTGCCGCGGCAATCGCGGCCGGTTCATCGGACGCATCCAACACGATGAAACGCTCCGGTTCGGCCGCAGCCAGCGCCAGGTAGGCGTCGCGCACCCGGCCGTGGAAATCCAGCTTCTCGGCCTCGAGCCGGTCATACCGGGTGCGGGCCCCGTCGAGGCGGGTGCGGGCGGAGGCCGGGTCGAGATCGAGCAGGATGGTGACATCCGGCAGCAGTCCCTCGCTTGCCCAGAGGGAAAGATCGCGCACCTGAACGGCATCGAGCACGCGCCCGGCGCCCTGGTACGCGACGGAGGAGTCGAGGTAGCGGTCCTGGACGACGACCTGGCCGTCGGCCAGCGCTGGTCGCACCTTTGTCTTGATGTGGTGCGCCCGGTCGGCGGCGTACAGCAGGGCCTCCGCTCGGGGCGCGATGTCTCCGCGGTGGTGCAGCACGATCTCACGGATCTCGTCGCCCACCTCGGTGCCACCGGGCTCCCTGGTGCGCACCACCGAGCGGCCGCGGGTGACCAACCATTCGGTGAGCAGTTCGGCCTGGGTGGTCTTGCCGGAGCCGTCGCCGCCCTCGAGGGTGATGAACAGCCCGCGCGAGCCCACCGCCTAGCCTTCGCTCGACGTGCTCGGCAGCCCGGACTTCCCAGCCGGCGTGCGTGCGGCCGCTTTCTTCACGACGGTAGTGGCGCCGGTCTTCGTGGCTGCAGGCTTTTTCGCCGCCGGCTTCTTGGCCGCGGGTTTCTTCACGGCCAGCTTCTTGGCGGGTGCCTTTTTCGC
Organism: Homoserinimonas sp. OAct 916; assembly: GCF_003260275.1. Lineage (GTDB taxonomy): Bacteria > Actinomycetota > Actinomycetes > Actinomycetales > Microbacteriaceae > OACT-916. The sequence goes on from NZ_QJHB01000009.1 coordinate 5,221, forward strand.
CGGTGCCTTCTTCACGACCGGCCCCTTGGCCCGCTTATCGGCCAGCAGCTGCACCGCGCGATCGAAGTCGATGTCATCGATCGATTCGCTCTTCGGAATGGTCGCGTTGGTGATCCCATCGGTCACATAGGCGCCGAACCGGCCGTCCTTGATCAGGATCGGCTTGCCCGACTCCGGATCCTCCTCGAACTCCTTCAGATGGCTGGCCGCACGACGGGCCCCATACTTCGGCTGCGCGAACAGTTCCAGAGCCCCGGCCAGGTCGATGTCGAAGATCATCTCCTCACTGGTCATCGACCGGCTGTCTGTGCCCTTCTTCAGGTACGGCCCGAACTTGCCGTTGTAGGCCAGGATCGGCTCGCCCGACTCCGGGTCGACCCCGACCTCGCGAGGCAACGACAGCAGTTTCAGCGCCGTGTCCAGGTCGATCGTCGCCAGATCCATCGATTTGAAGACCGACGCCGTGCGCGGCTTCACGGCCGCGGCTTTCGCCGTTTTCTTCGGCTTGGCGGCGGTGGCTGCCTCGGTCACCTCTCCTGTGGCCGGGTTCACCGCGCCCACCTCGGCCACGGCCTCCACCGGCGGATCGATCTCGGTCACGTAGGGGCCGAACCGGCCGTCCTTTGCGACAATGTTCTTGCCGTTCTCGGGGTTGACGCCGATCACACGATCGGTGACCACGGGAGCATCCACGAGTTCTTGGGCCTTCGCAGGCGTGAGCTCGTCCGGCGCCAGGTTCTGCGGCACGTTGATGCGCCGCGGCTTGGCCGGTTCTCCATCGGCGGTGGGGGCCGCATCCGGATCCGGCACCTCCAGGTACGGCCCGAACTTGCCGATGCGCAGGGTGATGTCATCGGTGATCTGGATCGAGTTGATGCTGCGTGCGTCGATCTCGCCGAGGTTGTCGATCACCTGGCGGAGGCCACGGTTCTCCTCGTCGCCGAAGTAGAACTCGGTCAGCCAGTGCACCCGGTCGGTCTCGCCACCGGCGATGCGGTCGAGGTCGGCCTCCATCTCGGCGGTGAAGTCGTACTCGACCAGATCGGCGAAGTGCTGCTCGAGCAGGCGCACCACCGAGAAGGCGATCCAGTTCGGAACCAGGGCGGTGCCGCGCGGAGAGACATAGCCGCGGTCGATGATGGTCGAGATGATCGCGGTGTACGTCGAGGGGCGGCCGATGCCGAGCTCTTCGAGCGCCTTTATCAGGCTCGCCTCCGTGTAGCGCGGTGGCGGCGAGGTCTCGTGACCCTTGGCCTCGACCTCGTCGAAGGTGAGTTTCTGGCCCTCGGTGAGGGAGGGCAGTTTGGCGTCGGCTGATTCGGCCGGCGCGTGCCGCTCCTCGTCGCGACCCTCTTCATAGGCGTACAGGAACCCGCGGAACGTGATCACGGTGCCGCTGGCGGTGAACTCGGCGCGTGTTTCTGGCTCTGCACCGGATGCCGCAGCCACCGCCTCGATCGTGACAGTCGCCGTCGATCCCTTCGCGTCGGCCATCTGCGAGGCGACGGTGCGCTTCCAGATCAGCTCGTACAGTTTCAGGTCATTGCCGCGCAGCACGGAACTGAGCTCCTTGGGCGTGCGGAACGTGTCTCCGGCGGGGCGGATCGCCTCGTGGGCCTCCTGCGCGCTCTTGTTCTTGCCGGAGTACAGGCGCGGCTTGTCCGGTACCGTTTCTGCACCGTACAGGCTGGCTGCCTGGGAGCGGGCGGCCGAGATCGCCTGCTGCGACAGCGACGGGGAGTCGGTTCGCATATAGGTGATGTACCCGTTCTCATACAGCGACTGGGCGACGCTCATCGTCTGCCGGGAGGTGAAGCGCAGCTTGCGCGCCGCCTCCTGCTGCATCGTCGACGTGGTGAACGGGGCGGCGGGGCGCCTGGAGTACGGCTTCGACTCCAGTTTCGACACCGTGACCAGGGCATTGTCGGCGGTGAGGCGGGCGGCCAGCGCCGTGGCGGCCTCCTCGCCCAGAACCGCGGCCTTCGACTTCAGTGCGCCGGAGTCATCGAAGTCACGACCTGAGGCGATGCGCTCGCCGTCGAGGCGCACCAGGCGGGCCGAGAACGGGAGGCCGGCGTCGGCATCCTCGGCGGTCTGGGGGTTGACGATGGCGGTGAGGTCCCAGTATCCGGCTGCGACAAACGCCAGTCGTTCGCGCTCACGATCCACGACCAGACGGGTGGCTGCCGACTGCACGCGCCCGGCGCTCAGCCCCGGGCCGACCTTGCGCCAGAGAACGGGGGAGATCTCGAAACCGTAGAGCCTGTCGAGAATGCGGCGGGTCTCCTGGGCGTCGACCAACGCCTGGTTGATCTCGCGGGTGTTGTCCCTGGCGTGCTGGATCGCTTCTTTGGTGATCTCGTGGAACACCATGCGGTGCACAGGCACCTTGGGCTTGAGCACCTGCAGCAGGTGCCAGGCAATGGCCTCGCCCTCGCGGTCCTCATCTGTGGCCAGATAGAGCTCGTCTGCCGTTGTGAGCGCCTTCTTGAGCTCGGCGACCGTCTTCTTCTTCGCCGTGGAGACGACATAGTACGGTTCGAAGCCGTTATCGACGTCGACCGAGAACTTGCCGAGCGAACCCTTCTTCAGCTCTGCCGGAAGGTTCTTCGGCTCCACCAGGTCGCGGATGTGCCCGACCGATGCCAGCACCTCATAGCCGTCGCCGAGGTATTGGGCAATCGTCTTCGCCTTTGCCGGCGACTCGACGATAACCAGCTTCTTGGTGCTGGACATGTTCTCCTCTTTATTGCTTTTATTGCTGAAATCTGAAGTCGGTGTGATTCAAGAAATGTGAAGGACGGGGAAACCGTGGGTGCCGCGCTCCGCGCTCTGGGGCATCGGTGATGCTCGCCTGACACGATACACAATTGGTGAGAGTACACCCCCGACGTTCGCACGGGGCGAATTGCCAGGTTGCCCGGTTGCCCGGTTGCCCGGGGCGGCAACGGTAACCGTCAGGCACACCCTACACATCTTGGCCGCGACATGACCCAGTCGTTCTGAGTTGCCGGCGTATTGTCCCGTCTGCTTGGCAGGTGAATCCCCAGCGTTCACAATGGCTTTATGACCCCACCAGCACGCGCGAGCTATTCGGCGAAATTCATCGATGGGCCCCTCGAGGGCAAGACCATGCGTGTCGACTTTCTCGAATCAGGTGATCCTCAGCCGAGGTTGGAGATTGCGGCCGACTCCGACGAGAAATCGACGAAGCGTTTTGTCTACACCCGCGGATCCGGCATCGAGTTCGACGAGAGCCAACCCGGCCGGGAGCAGCCGAGCGCCGTGGACTACAGGTACGTGGAAGTCTTGGCCGAGTGATCTGTGCGCCGGTGCCGGCATCGGGGCGGCGGTGGCTTCGATGTCTGCGCCGGTGCCTGCGCCAGGCGACGAAGTTGATCAAGCCCATGTAGACCGCGGTGCCGGCGCCAGCCCCTCAGCCTAAGAATCGCGCCACCAAGAACGCTTCGCGCCGGTTCGAACCGGGGCGAAGTGTGCCAACTGGCGCGCGGAGGACGTTATGCCGCGAGGCTGAGGTGACGAGTCGAACGGGCAGGTCCGCGGGCGACGGTAGAGATACCCACTCAACCTAGGGCGTGCATGACAAGGATGCGGCTGGCGGCCGCGACAGCACTCCGAGGCCAGGGAATCCGGGGCGCCAGGGCATCAGCCGAAGAATCGCGCCGCTGGGAACGCATCGCGCCGGTTCGAACCGGGGCGAAGTGTGCCAACTGGCGCGCGGAGGGAATTGTGCCGCCAGACTGCTGTGACGGAGCCGGCGCCGCTCCTCTACGGGGGTGGGCCGCCACCCGGGGGCGTGCCCGCCCGACTGCGGGCGGTGAGTTCGAAGCCCAGGATGGTGCGGGTGACTGTAACGGTCGCGATGTACCCGTCAAGGGCGCACTCAGTGAGGAATGTGCGGTTGAGCTCAGCCGCCTGCCCGGCCCGTTCGCACGGGTGGCCCCACGCTGCGCCCGACGCGGTGTCGGCTGCGGCGAGGGCTGCGGCGTCGGCTGCCGCACGCACGCTCGGGCGCAGCGCCAGCACGGCGAGAAGGGGAACCGCAATCGCGGTCACGGTCAGCAGCACTGCGATGAGGGCGAGTGCGACAAGTGTTCCCGACCCTCGGTCACGCCAGCTGGGGGCATGGGTTCGAGCCATCACAGGCCACCGGCCAGCGCGCACCCGTGGGCTGATGCGGTGAAGCCGAGCAGATCAATCGGGCCCACGCCGTTTTTGCCGGAACCGGTTGAACTCAGGGTCACGCACACGAACTCGCCGCGGTGCTCCGTCTCAACCCGCACGTCGCCGACCAGCGTGCGCACCTGTTGCGCGGCGACCTCGAACGGCTCACCGCGGGCGAGGCTTCGAGAACAGACCGCGGCCGCATCCGCCAGTCGCACCTGGAAACCCATCGCGGCCACGGCCGCCAGGCAACAGGCCAGAACGACGATGACGGCCGGCAGCACCACGGCGAACTCTGCCGTCACGCTGCCGCGATCGCGTGATTGGCCGCGTTTTGGCGGATCCCAATCTTTTGGTGAGTGCCCGCGACTCAGTGAGCCCCTGTGTGACCAGCGCCCGCGTGAATGCCAGCCCCTATGTGAATGCCAGCCCCTATGTGAATGCCAGCCCCTATGTGAATGCCAGCGCCCTTGTGGATGGCTGTGTTCGTGGCCACCTGAACGCCTGAGCGTTCGATCGCTCGCCGGATGAGGGTGCGCTTCTGGGCGTGGGGGGCCAGGCTCAACCCGCGACACTGAGTGCATTGCGCACGAGTTCGGTCAGGATGCCACGCACTTCGTCGCCGCGCAGAATCACGACCAGAAGCCCAGCGAACCCGACCGCCGCCATGGTGGCCACGGCGTACTCGGCGGTGACCGAGCCTCGATCATCGGCGTGCGTGCGTGCGCCAATACAACGAATGCGGGCGCGGAGACCGAGACCGCCAGTGGCGGCCGGCGGTCGTCGTCTGGCCTGAGCGGCGAGGTCTGGGTTAGTGGAGTCTGGCGTTGCGTGGTGGGGCAATGGCCCGCGTGATGCTGTGATGAGTAGTGCTGAGTCCTGTGGCGCTGTGTCGTGTGGCGCTGTGTCCTGTGGCGCTGTTACGAGTAGCGCTGTGTCCCGTGGTGCTCTGTCGCTTAGCGCCATTCTTCGTGGTGCAGTGTCGTGTGGTTGGTGATCGCGGAGCTTGGGGCTGCGTCGCTGTGGACTGCGTGAGTTGGGACTGCGTGATTTGCGGCTCTGTGATTCGAAGCCGTGTGATTCGAAGCCATGTGATTTGATGCCGTGTAATTCGAAACTGTGAGTTCTGGAACCGTAAGTCCCGGAACCGTTTGTCTCGGAACCGTTTGTCTCGGAACCGTGTGTCTCGGAACCGTGTGTCTCGGAACCGTGTGTCTCGGAACCGTGTGTCTCGGAACCGTGTGTCTCGGAACCGTGTGTCTCGGAACCGTGTGTCTCGGAACCGTGTGGTCTGGTGTGCATCGTCTGTACCCTTCTGAGGAACGCGGCCGGCGTTGAACGGGGCACGAACATCACCAGTGTGCGCCGAGTTGCAGGTGCGGGCATCCAACGATGTGGAGATTGTCGGGTGGATCAGAACTCGGCGATTGTGGAGGACAGGACAGCCATCAGCAGCGGGGCCACGCCCAACAGCATGAACGCCGGCAGCACGCACAACCCCAGCGGAATCATCAGTTTGACCGCGACTGCCGCCACCGCCTTCTGGCCGTCGTACCTCGCCTGGCGACGCAGTTGCGCAGCCTCCGCGCGCAACAACTGCGCTGCCGGAATACCGGCCCGCGTCGCCAGCGCAAGCACGTGATCGACAATCGCATGTTCACAGCTGTTTGGCTCACAGCTGCTGAATTCACGGCTGTTCGGTCTATTGCTGTTCGGCCCATTGATGTTGGCTTCGCGGCCGTCGTGGTTCCGATCGCCACGGCGGTGCTCGGGTCGCTCGGCCTGCTGTGATGAGGATCTGGGATGGGGCTGTTCACCAGTTGTCGCGCGGGCAGTGCGCCTCGGGGCCGGAGGAGCGTGGGCCGCCTTGACGGTGGCATCCGGGCTGCCGAGAAAGCGTCGCGCGGCGTCGGCAGCCAGCATGCGGGCGGCGTCGACTGAACCGCCACCGGCCATCGCAATGGCGGTCAGGTCGACGATCAGCCCGGGAGTCGTCTGCTGCGGCTGGGCAGCGCGAATCATCGCGCGGCTCCAGCGCCCGCCGGCCAGCATCAGGCCCCCTCCGAACGCAAGACACAGTAGCCCGGGAACGCTGCCGAACAGCACACCGAGGGTGTCGAATCCGAGCACCGCCCCAAATAGCACACCCACAACAGGAAGCCACATCACCATGCGGGCCGTTGCGGCCGGGCCGGCCAACGCAACCTCCAGCTCGCGTTGCCTGCTGCCGTGTTCGTCGAACGAGTCTGCCATTCGGTGCAAACAGTCGGCCAGCGGTGCTCCAGTGTCGGCGGCCACCGACCAGGCGGCAGCCAGGGAGCGCCAGGCAGATTGTTCGGCGGCCCCGGAGCGCGCCCTCGTCGACGACGGAGCCGTCGATGTGTGAGCCGATGACGATGTACCGCCAACAGCGGCGATCACCGCATCCGGCACCGATCCTCCGTCGGTCTGGGCATCGACAACCGCATCCACGACGGTTGCCAGCCCAGGACCCAGAAGCGTGTCTGATACCGGCTCCGCCCGGCTATCTCTGCGGCCGGTGGCGGTGGAACCCGCGGTGGCGGAGCGCCCGGTGTCTGCGAGATAGCCCCAGGCGGAGCCGGGTGTGACCCCAGCGGCCAACAGAACTGCGAGTCGGCGCGTGAGGCGTGCCACCTGTTCGATCGCGGGTGGGCCGGTGCGGCCGCGGCCGGGCAACTGTCGCATGGCCTACCCGTCGCCTTCGGGAAAGCGGTGCGTGGCCCGGATTCGAACCGGCCCCGCCGACCCCCGGGGCGGGGCATCCGGCCCCGTGCCTCGAGGCGGCAGGTAGGCGGCGTCGACCTTCACCCTCAAACGGTCGCCGGGTCCGAGCCAGAAGTGTCCGGCCTGGGCCAGATACCGGATGCCCGCCACGCGCCCCAGGTGCAGCACCAGGCCGATCGCCCCGACCGCCTGCCGGGCCACCGCCTCCGGTGACATGCCCGCCAACGCGCCCAGGGCCTCGAGCCGGGCGGGAACCGACTGCAGTGAGTTGGCGTGCAGGGTTCCGGCGCCGCCATCGTGGCCGGTGTTCAACGCGGTGAGCAGCTCGCGCACCTCGCCGCCTCGGCACTCGCCGAGCACGATGCGGTCTGGGCGCATGCGAAGTGCTTCGCGCAGCAGTGCCTGCACGCTCAACCCGCCGGCGCCCTCCAGATTGGCCTGCCGTGCCTCCAGGGAGATGAACCCGGAATGTTCGACGGCGAGTTCCGCGACATCCTCGATCGCGACGATCCGCTCGCTCGGTGCTGCGCACGCCAGGAGGGCGCCCACCATTGTCGTCTTTCCGGTCGCGGCGGCGCCCGTGACCAGCACATTTGAGCGCTCGGAAACCGCCTCGCGCAGCAACGACTCCACCTCGCCGTCGAACATTCCACCCCGGCGCAGATCGGATAAGGACAGCGGGCGCGCTCGCGGCAACCGGATCGACAGCAGTGTGCCCGCCGTCGAGATCGGGGGAAGCACCGCGTGCACGCGCACTCCCACCCCACCTCGCACGCCACCTTCACGCGTGTGGCCCAGACGCACATCCACGCACGGAGCCGCCTCGTCGATGTGGCGCCCGCCCGCAGCGATCAGCTTCACCGCGAGGGCCCTGAGCGCCGGCTCCGCGAGGTTCCATCCCGGCTCACGCTCAAGCCCGGCGCCCCGATCGATCCATAGCCCCCGAGTCCCGTTGATGATGACATCAGTGACCCGCTCGTCACGCATATGCGCCGCGAGCGGGCCGAACACGTCGAAGTTTCGGGCGGATGAAGCGGGCATTGCGATGGCGGTCGAGGTCGGCGTCGCCGTGTCATCGAGTGCGCCTTCCCGCGGCCCCTCGTGCAGCGGCGCGGCTGCGATCGGGGGATTCCCGGGCGCCGGCGCCCGCGCAACCGGTGGCACCCGTGCATACCCGGCCGCGGGTTCTTCGGTCGCCGAATCGGATACCGTCGTCGGCCTCTGGACCACGAACGGTTCGAGCATGCGGCCACACTATGTCGCTGTCTCCGACACGGCTCACGGACGACGGTCAGTTGGGGATCGCAGGCGGCGACGCGCCTCTGTGCAGGAGAGGTCGGTTCAGGACCGGGGGCTGCAGGATGAGGTCGGTTCAGGACTGGGGGCTGCAGGATGAGGTCGGTGCAGGTGCGATCAGCGCAGGTGCGATCAGCGCAGGAGAGGTCGGTGCAGGAGCGATCAGTGCAGGGGCGATCCACGTAGGAGCGGCCGATGTCGGGAGAAGAGAAGAAGCAATCGGGGGAGCAGCCGTTTCACAAGAACGGCGGCAACCTGAGCGCTTGAAAAGCTAAGGGTTAAAAGAAGAGGGCGACACCTATTGGGGGGAACAGGTGTCGCCTCGTGACGCGCGAATTGGGGGGAACTCTTCGCGCCACATGCCAGAAAATCATTCGGCTAATGGTGAGTCTACGCCACACCGCCCGAAGCGCAAGCCCCAATTAGTCCGAAAGCACAACCCCCAATTCGCGCCGGTTGCCGGTGTATCCCCCGGCCGTGTGAGCGATCACAGAGTTCCGGGCTTTTCGTGACGACCATTCTTAGGGAGTAGCCTCGATGAATCACAGCCCGCCGGCTGGTTCGTCACGTATTGCAAAGGAGCAACCCCGCACCATGGTTCCCGAGATCCAAAATCTTCTGCACGAGGCACGCAGGTTTCCGCCCACCCAAGAGTTCGCCGCGCAGGCGAACGCATCGTCTGAGTTGTATGAGCAGGCGAGCGCGGGCCGTGAGGAATTCTGGGCCGATCAGGCGCGCCAGTTGCTGCATTGGCACACCCCGTTCACCACGACGTTGGACTGGTCGAACCCGCCGTTTGCGAAGTGGTTCGACGACGGCCAGCTGAACGTCGCCTACAACTGCCTCGACAGGCATGTGCTGGCGGGCCTCGGTGATCGGGTGGCCCTTCACTGGGAGGGCGAACCGGGAGACACCCGCACCGTCACCTACGCGGAGCTGACCGCGGAGGTGAAGCGCACCGCCAACCTGCTGGTCAGTCTGGGTATCACAGCCGGCGACCGGGTGGCGATCTACCTGCCGATGATTCCGGAAGCGGTTGTCGCCATGCTCGCCGTCGCCCGGATCGGGGCGGTGCACTCGGTTGTCTTCGGCGGATTCAGCGCATCCAGTCTGCGGTCGCGCATCGACGATGCCAACGCAAAAGTTGTCATCACGGCAGACGGGGGCTGGCGCAAGGGTAAGGTCATGCCGCTGAAACCGGCCGTGGATGCCGCGCTCGCCCAGGGCGGCCCGGAGAACCCGTCGAGTGTGGAGCATGTGCTGGTCGTCAAGCGGGGCGACAACGAGGTGGAGTGGACCTCCGGCCGCGACCTGTGGTGGCACGAGGAGGTGCCGGCCATGGACGCCGAGCACGAGGCACAGCCGTTCGCGGCCGAGCATCCGCTGTTCATCCTGTACACCTCCGGCACGACAGGAAGCCCGAAAGGGATCCTGCACACCTCGGGCGGCTACCTCACCCAGGTGGCCTTCACCCACAGGAATGTGTTCGACCTGAAAGCAGAAACGGATGTGTTCTGGTGCACCGCCGACATCGGTTGGGTCACCGGGCACAGCTATGTGGTCTACGGGCCGCTCGCCAACGGGGCCACGCAAGTGCTCTACGAGGGCACCCCGGACGTGCCGCACCCCGGACGCTGGTGGGAGCTGATCGAGAAATACAAGGTCACGACGCTCTACACCGCACCGACAGCGATCCGCTCGTTCATGAAGGCCGGCCGGGAGATCCCGTTGGGTTTCGACCTGACCAGCCTGCGGGTGCTCGGTTCGGTCGGAGAACCCATCAACCCCGAGGCCTGGATCTGGTACCAGGAGATCATCGGTGGGGGACTGACCCCAGTGGTCGACACCTGGTGGCAGACCGAGACGGGTGCCATCATGATTTCGGCGCTGGCCGGGGTGACCACGACCAAACCGGGTTCCGCTCAGGTTCCGATTCCGGGGATCAGCGTCGACGTGGTGAGCGAGGCAGGCCAGTCGCGCCCCAAGAACTCGGGTGGACTGCTGGTGGTCACCGAACCGTGGCCAGCCATGCTGCGTGGCATCTGGGGCGACCCGGAGCGGTTCAAGAAGACCTATTGGGATCAGTTCGAGGGCAAGTATTTCGCCGGCGACGGCGCCAGACTCGACCGTGACGGCGAGGTCTGGGTGCTGGGCCGCGTCGACGACGTGATGAACGTGTCGGGCCACCGACTGTCCACCGCCGAGATCGAGTCGGCGCTGGTGTCGCACCACATGGTGGCTGAGGCCGCCGTGGTCGGAGCAGAAGACGAGGCCACCGGTCAGGCCGTGGTGGCGTTTGTGATTCTCAAACGCAGCGCGGACACGCACGATGTGGCCTCTGCCAGCGACATCCTGCGCGCCCATGTCGCGGCGGAGATCGGTGCGATCGCGAGGCCACGTTCGGTGTTCATCGTGCAGGAACTGCCGAAGACACGGTCCGGCAAAATCATGCGTCGCCTGCTGCGCGACGTCGCCGACGGCCGTGAGGTCGGAGACACGTCGACGCTTGCCGACACGCAGGTGATGCAGACCATCTCCGACACGGTGCGCTAGCTTCACAGCTCAGCAGGCGAGGCCCTTCCGAGCTTCGCGCCCGTCCAAACACTTCGCCCCGGTTCAAACCGGGGCGAAGTGTTTCGGGGGGCGCGCAGCGCGAAGGGAACAGGCGGGGAGACCCCTCGAGTTACGCGAAGGCGACGATGAGCTCGATCTCGACGGGGGTGTCCATCGGCAGGGACGTGACGCCGACAGCCGAGCGGGCGTGCGAGCCGACCTCGCCGAAGATCTCGGCCAGGCGGTCGGAGGCGCCGTTGATCACGCCGGGCTGCCCGGTGAACGACGGGTCGGAGGCAACGAAGCCGACGACCTTGACCACCTGTGTCACCCGGTCAAGCGAGCCGATCACACTCTCCACCGCCGCGAGGGCATTCATGATGCAGGTGGCCGCGTGCTTCTTGGCATCCTCGGGAGAGACCTGGCCGTCGGCGGTGCCGACCTTGCCGGTTGCCTGCAGGGTACCGTCGACCATGGGCAGTTGGCCCGAGGTGTAGACGTGGTTGCCCGAGACGACTGCCGGCACATAGGCGGCGACCGGGGTCGCGACGGCGGGCAGGGTGAGGCCGAGTTCGGCCAGGCGATCGGTGATCTGTGACATATGAATCTTCTTTCGTTGATGGTTGGGTTTGAACAGTACGAGAAACGCAGGTCCGGAGGCGACCAGGGCCTGTGGCGCGATCAGTACCTTGTCAGAAGGCAAGCAGAGCACTCCCAGAAATCGGGGCTGGGGTCGGGAGTGGACCAGCGCTGCTGCCGACAAATCAGTGGCCGGACGAATGCACCCAGGCCTAGACGTCTGTCAGCGGACGCTTGAAATAAGCCACGAGGCCACCTTCGGGGCCGGTGACGACCTGCACCAGTTCCCAACCGTCTGAGCCCCAGTTGTTCAGGATTGCCTGGGTGGTGTGTATCATCAGCGGTGTGGTCAGGTATTCCCACTTGGGAGCAGACATAGAGGTCTCCTTTTGTTGTCATCAGGTGTTACTCAGGCCATTATCATGAATCGTCACCTACTCTAAAGTCTATGTCTGCCCAAAAACGATCTGTAACCGGCGTTGTCGGAGGAGTTCTCGGCTTCCTCGGGATGAGTGTTGTGGCGGGGCTGTTGGTCTCCGCCGCAGTGACCCCAGCACTGGCGCTGACCGGAATGGCCGCGAACAACACCATCGGTGTCTTCGACAACCTGCCCGGCTACCTGGCGATCCAACCGCTGGCGCAGAAGAGCAGCATCTATGCAAAGAACGCCGAGGGCAAGGACGTGTTCCTGGCCTCCTTCTATTTCCAGAACCGCGAAGAGGTGCCGTGGACGGGGGTCTCCCAGGTCACGAAGGATGCCGTGGTCGCCGGTGAAGACCGGAGGTTCTACCAGCACGGCGGGGTTGACCTGCGCGGTACCGCCCGCGCCATCGTGGCCACTGTCACGGGCGACGACCTGCAGGGCGGATCGACCATCACTCAGCAGTACGTGAAGAACGTGCTGGTGCAGAAGGCCGAAGCGATCCAGAATGACGCAGAACGGGCCAAAGAGTACAAGATCGCCACCGAGACGACCCCCGAACGCAAACTGAAAGAGATGAAGCTCGCGATCGAGCTGGAGAAGACCGCCACCAAGGACCAGATTTTGCTCGGTTACCTCAACATCGCCGGATTCGGCGGCACCGTGTACGGCATCGAGGCAGCCGCGAAGTACTACTACAACGTTCGCGCGAAGGACCTCAACATCCAAGAGGCGGCCAGCCTCGTCGCCATCGTCAACGAGCCCTCCGCGTTGAAGCTCGATGATCCCGAAAGCACCACCAACGGCGAGGCCAATGGCTACGCGGCGAACAAGGTACGCCGCGACAGCATCATCGGCGACATGCTCGAAGAGAAGAAGATCACCCAGAAGCAGCACGACGACGCGATCGCGGCGCCGATCGAGCCGAAGATCACGCCCACGAGCACCGGCTGCCAGTCGGCCGGCGGTGCCGCCTACTTCTGTGACTACGTCACGCACGACGTGCAGCATCTCGACGCGTTCGGCGCAACCGAGGATGAGCGCTGGATGAACTTCCGTCGCGGCGGCTTCAAGATCTACACCACCCTCGACGTGGCCATGCAGAAGGCCGCAGAGCAGTCGACCAGCGGCAACGTGCCGCCCACCTCGTCGTGGGGCAACATGGGCTCGGCGTCAGTGGCCGTGCAGCCGGGCACCGGCGACATCCTCGCCATGGCGCAGAGCAAGAAATACAGCCAGGACCCCGATGTCCTGAAGAACCCCGATTACACGGCGATCAACTACAACGCCGATTTCGACTACGGCGGATCCAGCGGATTCCAGGCGGCATCGACCTATAAGGTGTTCACCCTCGCGGCCTGGCTGGAGGCCGGCCACCCGCTGCAGGAGAACTTCGACGGCCGACCGCGACCCATCAACTACTTCCACAACAGCTGCAACGGTGACTGGTCCGGCGAATTCTTTCCGGCGAACGATGACAGCACCGGCGCCAACAACGCGATCAGTGCCACCAAGTATTCGGTGAACTCCGCCTTCATGGCCATGGCCGAGAAGCTGGACCTGTGCAAGATCAAGCAGACCGCGCAGGCATTCGGCATCCACCGGGCGAACCTGAAGCCGCTCGGTTGGACGGAGAAGAACCCAGACGTGCCCAAGGACGGCGTCATGTACCCCTCCGACGTGCTGGGCACTCAAGAGGTCTCCCCGCTGACGATGGCCACCGCGTTCGCGGCGATCGCGAACAAGGGCGTCAAGTGCACGCCGGTGTCGATCAAGAAGATCATCGCCGCGAACGGCGACGAACTCGAGGCGCCGAAGACGAAGTGCTCCGAGGCCGTGCCGCCCAAGGTCGCCGCGGCCATGGCCTACGCCATGCAGACGACGTTCGACGGCGGCACCGCTACGGCGTCGAACACCTATACCGGCGTGGCGCACATTGGCAAGACCGGTACCAACGACGACAACATCCAGACCTGGATGATCGGCGCGAGCACCAAGGTGGCGCTGGCCACCTGGGTGGGCAACATCACCGGTGACGCGAACCAGCGCCACAATTACTTCGACCGGACCACGGGGTACGATTCCCAAGCCGCGACCGCGCGTCACCGCATCTGGCAGCCGATCATGCTGGTCGCCGACCAGGAATACGGCGGAGATGCATTCCCCGACGTCGAGAACAAGCTGCTCTACGGCGAGAAGGTCAATGTGCCGGACGTTCGCGGCAAGAGCCTCGACGAGGCCCAGTCGCTGCTGAGGAACCTCGGCTTCAACCTGTACAGCTCACGTGAGGTCGACTCCGAACTGCCCAAGGGCCAGGTCGTCGGCAGTGACCCGGGCGGCGGCGCATCGGTGATCAAGGGTGCCTTCATCACCGTGCTGACCAGTAACGGCGTGCTGAAGGTCGTTCCGGATGTCACCAACTACAGTCCCGGTGATGCCCAGGCCGCACTCAGCGGATTCAGCGTGAAGGTGACGACCGAGAAGGTGTCGAACCCGCAGCAGGACGGCCTGGTCATCCGCACCGACCCGGCAGCCGGAAGCGGCGCCAAACAGGGGCAGCAGGTCACAATCTTCGTGGGCAAGTACGAGGCTCCAAAGCCCGGCAAGGACAAAGGCCAGCCCGGCAAGGACAAAGGCAAAAATGGCTGACTGGCCGGCGAACTGAGTGATTGAGCTGAGTACGCTTCGACGGATCGCGGCGGGCACCGTGGTCGCCGGTGCCGCGGTCACCGTGTGGGCGACCGCCGTCGAGCGCAACCTGTTCACGCTCCGCCAGTACGACATGCCGGTGCTCCCCGCGGGGAGCGCCCCAGTGCGCGTGCTGCACATCTCCGACCTGCACATGGCGCCGTGGCAGCACCGCAAGCAGGACTGGGTGCGCTCGCTCGCCAGCCTGCGCCCCGATCTCGTGATCAACACCGGAGACAGCCTCGGCCACAGTCGCGGGCTGCAGGGCGTGGAGTACGCCCTCGCTCCGCTCGCCGGCACTCCTGGTGTCTTCGTGCACGGTTCGAACGACTATTTCGCCCCGCAGTTCAAGAACCCCCTGCGCTACATCATCGGACCCTCGAAGGTGCCGCATGCTCCAGCCCGCCTGGACACCGCCGCGATGGAGCGATTCTTCACTGACCGGCTCGGCTGGCAGAACCTCAACAACACCGCCGTTGGGCTGGAGTTGAACGGCACCCGACTCGAATTGCTCGGTGTGGACGACCCGCACCGTCACCTCGATCGGCTCGACACGCTCGCCGGCAAGGTCGACGAGCTGCGTGCAGGAGGCGCCGACTCGGATGCCGACGGCGTCGTTGTCGGTGAATATGACGGCGGTGTCTCCCACGGGGCGACCGTCACGGTCGGGGTCAGCCACGCGCCCTACCAGCGCGTACTGAACTCGTTCCTCACCTACGGGGCCACCGCGATCTTCGCGGGGCACACCCACGGCGGGCAGGTCTGCCTGCCCGGATACGGGGCGATGGTGACCAATTGCGACCTGCCCCGCGACCAGGCGAGCGGGCTCAGCCTCTGGCGGCATGGGCTGTCGGCGGCGTACCTGCATGTCTCCGCGGGCATCGGAACGTCGATCTACGCGCCCGTTCGCCTCGCCTGCCGCCCGGAGGCCGCACTGGTCACGCTGACGCCGGCCGCGCGCTGACCCGGGTGTGACACGGGGGCCAGATTTTTCGGGTACTATTTTCTGTAGCGGCACCGACCCCTCGGGGATGCCGCAAACATCGGGGTGTGGCGCAGCTTGGTAGCGCGCTTCGTTCGGGACGAAGAGGTCGTGGGTTCAAATCCCGCTACCCCGACACTGGTGCATCAGAGGATCTGTCTCCGCCCTGCCGAGCGCAGGGCGGAGACTTTCCTTGAGGTTGCCGCGAAGAAAAGTATGGCAATGTGCTGGGTGTTTCCCATCGGCCCACTATCGCGCTTGACCCGGGTAAGAATCACGGGCTAGGCTCTTTCGGGTGTGTGTTTTGACACACGCTCGTGCCGTGCCCAAAATACGTGCCGAGCGTGTGACGAAGTAAACACCCAGGGCACCATGCCCCCACGGCATATCAGCTCGACACATGTGAATCGCGTGTCCGCGGCTGATCTATGTGAACGAAGCATCCGAGAATCGAATGTTGACGTTCAACGCAGTGCATCACTGTCACCGTGCAGTATTTACAAGGAGTAACTCAGTGCCAACAATTCAACAGTTGGTCCGAAAGGGACGCAACCCGAAGGTCACCAAGACCAAGGCGCCCGCCCTGAAGGCCAACCCACAGCAGCGCGGTGTTTGCACCCGCGTCTACACGACCACTCCGAAGAAGCCGAACTCGGCTCTGCGCAAGGTCGCCCGTGTGAAGCTCTCCAACGGCACCGAGGTGACCGCCTACATTCCTGGCGAGGGCCACAACCTGCAGGAGCACTCGATGGTGCTCGTGCGCGGCGGTCGTGTGAAAGACCTTCCTGGTGTTCGCTACAAGATCGTGCGAGGCGCACTCGACACCCAGGCTGTCAAGGGCCGCAAGCAGGCTCGCAGCCGTTACGGCGCGAAGATGGAGAAGAAGTAATGCCTCGCAAGGGACCAGCACCCAAGCGCCCCGTTGTCGCAGACCCCGTCTACGGAGCCCCCATCGTCAGCCAGCTCGTCAACAAGATCCTTGTCGACGGCAAGAAGGGCCTCGCCGAGCGCATCGTCTACGAAGCGCTCGAAGGCGTTGCCGCCAAGAATGGCCAGGATGCCGTTGTCACTCTGAAGAAGGCGCTCGACAACGTGCGCCCCACGCTGGAGGTACGCAGCCGTCGTGTCGGTGGCTCCACCTACCAGGTGCCCGTCGAGGTCAAGCCTCACCGCGCCAACACCCTCGCGCTGCGCTGGCTCACCAGCTACGCCAAGGGTCGCCGCGAGAAGAGCATGATCGAGCGACTGACCAACGAGATCCTGGACGCTTCGAACGGCCTCGGCGCCGCGGTGAAGCGTCGTGAGGACACCCACAAGATGGCAGAGTCGAACAAGGCCTTCGCGCACTACCGCTGGTAATCGCTTTCGGGTGGGGGTGAGCGCCTCGGCGTTCGCCCCTGCCCGCACCGCAGCAGCCCGTCTGGGAAAACCCCAGACAGGGCTCCCAAGATTTCGCTTTGACACATCATATTTGGAGGAACCCGTGGCACAGGAAGTGCTCACCGACCTGAACAAGGTCCGCAACATTGGCATCATGGCGCACATCGATGCCGGCAAGACGACGACGACAGAGCGCATCTTGTTCTACACGGGTGTCAACCACAAGATGGGCGAGACCCACGACGGTGGCGCGACCACCGACTGGATGGAGCAGGAGCAGGAGCGTGGCATCACGATCACCTCCGCGGCTGTCACCTGCTTCTGGAACGACAACCAGATCAACATCATCGACACCCCCGGCCACGTCGACTTCACCGTCGAGGTGGAGCGTTCGCTGCGCGTGCTCGATGGTGCCGTTGCCGTGTTCGACGGCAAGGAGGGTGTGGAGCCACAGTCTGAGACTGTGTGGCGCCAGGCCGACAAGTACAACGTTCCGCGCATCTGCTTCGTCAACAAGATGGACAAGCTCGGCGCCGACTTCTACTTCACCGTCGACACCATCATCAAGCGTCTTGGCGCCAGGCCGCTGGTCATCCAGCTGCCGATCGGTGCCGAGTCGGAGTTCGAGGGCGTCGTCGACCTGGTCGAGATGCGCGCGCTCACGTGGCGCGGAGACTCGAAGGGTGACGTCGAGATGGGCGCCAAGTACGCCATCGAAGAGATCCCCGCCGACCTCGCCGAGAAGGCTGCCGAGTACCGCACCAAGTTGCTCGAAGTCGTCGCTGAAACCGATGACGCGTTGATGGAGAAGTACTTCGCTGGCGAAGAGCTCACGGTCGCAGAGATCAAGGGCGCGATCCGCAAGCTCACCGTCAACAGCGAGATCTACCCCGTGCTGTGTGGTTCGGCGTTCAAGAACCGCGGAGTGCAGCCCATGCTGGACGCCGTGGTCGACTACCTGCCGAACCCGCTCGACGTCTCCGGGATCGAAGCGCATGACCCGCGCGACGAGGAGAAGGTCATCATGCGTCACGCCGACG
Source organism: Homoserinimonas sp. OAct 916 (assembly GCF_003260275.1). Taxonomy (GTDB): domain Bacteria; phylum Actinomycetota; class Actinomycetes; order Actinomycetales; family Microbacteriaceae; genus OACT-916. Next base: position 23,090 of record NZ_QJHB01000009.1, read on the forward strand.
CGACCGAGCCCTTCGCGGCGCTCGCGTTCAAGGTGGCGGTGCACCCCTTCTTCGGGCGCCTGACCTACATTCGCGTGTACTCGGGTCATCTCGACTCCGGCGCCCAGATCGTCAACTCGACCAAGGGCAAGAAGGAGCGCATCGGCAAGATCTTCCAGATGCACGCCAACAAGGAGAACCCGGTTCCGTCGGTCACCGCAGGCCACATCTACGCGGTCATCGGTCTGAAGGACACCACCACGGGCGACACCCTGTGCGATGCGAACAACCAGGTCGTGCTGGAGTCGATGACGTTCCCCGAGCCGGTCATCGAGGTTGCGATCGAGCCGAAGACGAAGGCCGACCAGGAAAAGCTGGGCATGGCCATTCAGAAGCTCGCAGAAGAAGACCCGACGTTCCGCACCGAGCAGAACATCGACACCGGCCAGACCCTGATCAAGGGAATGGGCGAGCTGCACCTCGACATCCTGGTCGACCGCATGAAGCGTGAGTTCCACGTCGAGGCGAACGTGGGCAAGCCCCAGGTCGCCTACCGTGAGACGATCCGTCGCATCGTTCCGAAGCACGATTTCACCCACAAGAAGCAGACCGGTGGATCCGGCCAGTTCGCGAAGGTGCAGATCTCGCTGGAGCCGATGGAGTTCACGGCCGACCACATCTGGGAGTTCGAGTCGAAGGTCACCGGCGGGCGCGTTCCGAAGGAATACGTCGGCTCGGTCGACGCAGGAATGAAGGATGCGATGCAGGTCGGCATCCTCGCCGGCTACCCGATGGTCGGAGTGAAGGGCATCCTCCTGGATGGCGCCGCACACGACGTCGACTCGTCGGAGATGGCGTTCAAGATCGCCGGATCGATGGCGTTCAAGGAAGCAGCTCGCAAGGCTGACCCTGTGCTGCTCGAACCGTTGATGTCCGTTGAGGTGCGCACGCCCGAGGAGTACATGGGCGACGTGATCGGCGACATCAACTCGCGCCGTGGACAGATCCAGTCGATGGAGGATGCGACCGGCGTCAAGGTGATTCGTGCCATGGTGCCGCTGTCCGAAATGTTCGGGTACGTTGGAGACCTGAGGTCGAAGACCTCCGGCCGCGCCGTGTACTCGATGACCTTCGACAGCTACTCCGAGGTGCCGCGTGCGGTGGCCGAGGAGATCATCCAGAAGAGCAAGGGCGAATAGGCCCTGATGCAAGAACTTGACCGCGCGGTTGTGTAAGATGTTTTCGGCCGTCTCGCAAGCGCAGAGTCAAACCAATAAAGTAATCAATCAACCCAGCGGGGCATCCGGTTGTCGTAAGACATTTCGGATGACCGCACACGAGTCCTGAGGAGGACCCACAGTGGCGAAGGCAAAGTTCGAGCGGACCAAGCCGCACGTCAACGTAGGAACCATTGGTCACGTCGACCACGGTAAGACCACGTTGACCGCGGCGATCTCCAAGGTTCTCGCAGACAAGTATCCGACGTTGAACGAGCAGGCAGACTTCGGGAAGATCGACTCGGCTCCTGAAGAGAAGCAGCGCGGTATCACGATCAACATCTCGCACATCGAGTACCAGACCGAGAAGCGCCACTACGCGCACGTTGACGCTCCAGGCCACGCTGACTACATCAAGAACATGATCACCGGTGCCGCTCAGATGGACGGCGCGATCCTCGTGGTTGCGGCGACCGACGGCCCGATGGCTCAGACCCGCGAGCACGTTCTGCTCGCCCGCCAGGTCGGCGTGCCGTACCTGCTGGTTGCGCTGAACAAGTCGGACATGGTCGATGACGAGGAGATCCTGGAGCTCGTTGAGCTCGAGGTTCGTGAGTTGCTCTCCTCGCAGGGCTTTGACGGCGACAACGCTCCCGTTGTGCGCGTCTCGGCGCTGAAGGCTCTCGAGGGCGACCCCAAGTGGGTCAAGTCGATCGAGGACCTGATGGACGCCGTTGACGAGTCCGTTCCGGACCCGATCCGCGACAAGGACAAGCCGTTCTTGATGCCGATCGAGGACGTGTTCACGATCACCGGTCGTGGAACGGTTGTCACCGGCCGCGCCGAGCGTGGAACGCTGAAGATCAACTCCGACGTCGAGATCGTCGGCATCCGTCCCACCCAGAAGACGATCGTCACGGGTATCGAGATGTTCCACAAGCAGCTCGACGAGGCCTGGGCCGGCGAGAACTGTGGTCTGCTGCTTCGCGGTACCAAGCGTGAAGACGTTGAGCGCGGCCAGGTTGTCGTGAAGCCGGGTTCGGTTACGCCGCACACGAACTTCGAGGGCACCGCCTACATCCTGTCGAAGGATGAGGGTGGCCGTCACAACCCGTTCTACGCGAACTACCGTCCGCAGTTCTACTTCCGTACCACCGACGTCACCGGCGTCATCACGCTGCCCGAGGGCACCGAGATGGTCATGCCCGGCGACACGGTTGACATGACCGTTGAGCTGATCCAGCCCATCGCCATGGAAGACGGCCTCGGCTTCGCCATCCGTGAGGGTGGACGCACGGTCGGCGCCGGAACCGTCACCAAGGTTCTGAAGTAACACCCGTTTCACTGGGTTTCGTCGCGTAGCGGCAGCCCGACGACCGAGGGGTCGAGCCGTGTGGCTCGGCCCCTTTGTCGTTCCCGCAAGATGTGCCATGCGGCGTGGCGCACGGCGCGGCGCACGGGGTGGCGCACGGTTGGCCCCCGGTTTGGAGCCACGGATTGGCAAGGTGACCTTTCCTCAGTCCGTTAGCGTTGAGTGTGACGACGACGAGCGGGTGGGGAAAACAGTTGTACAGATCCCGGGGGCGGGTGATCATCGAGGCAACTGTGGCAACCGCACTCGTCGTCATCATGATGTCTGTGGGCGCCACGGGTTTGAATGCACTGTTCGGCCCCTCTCAGCCGCCCGGGCACGGCTGGTGGGACCACACCGTTGCGGGGCTGGCAGTTGTTGGGGATCCGATATCCGGCGTCGGAGTGGCCGCGCCACTCTGGGTGGCCGTGATCGTTGTCGTCGGTCTGGTCACCCGGGCGTCAACCGGGCCGGTCCGCTTGTTTCTGGGTGCGAGCGTGACAGTCGTGGTTTCAGCGATGACATTGATGATCGCGTCTGTCGCGGCTCTCGTCCACGGCCAGGTGGCGGTTCAAACGGTGGCGATGACGATGGTTGTCGTGCTGCTCTTCCTGGTGGCGGCAATCTCGTCTCTCGCCCTGGTGAACCTCGTCATCTTTCGTGACCGCCATCGCATTCCGGCGTACATCCGGGCCCGAGAGCGCAGCTTCACCCGCGCCGCCTGACCCGCGCCGCCCGACTTGCCAGCTCACCATCAACCCGCCCTCGCGCCCGATGGAACACTTCGCGCCGGTTTGAAAGGGCGCAAAGTGTTTCAACTGCAGCGAATCCCGGAACGGACGCTGCCGCTGGCGAACTTGCGAGGGCCCAATGAAGAGCCTAGGTTTGTCCCACGGTCGAACGGCCGCTCATGACGAAGGAGCAGACTATGGGAATCGAAGACATCTCCAAAAAGGCACAGGATCTGCTGAACGACAGCAAGGTTCAGGATGCCCTCAAGAGCGACCAGGCCGAGCAGATCAGCGACAATGCGCTCGACGGAGCTTCAGGCCTTGCCAACAAACTCACGGGCAACAAGTTCGCCGATCAGGTCGAGGGTGTGCGCTCCGAGGCCGACAAGAAGGTCGGTACCGAGTAGACGCAATCTTTTGAACGCGGCTGAGCGCCGAGGAGCGAAGGAGAGCCGGGCACCTGCCCGACTCTCCTTCCTCGTTTCCTGTACCCACAGGAGGCGTCTCTCGGGATATCTCCCTCGAAAAACGCGCTTCCTCTCCCACCCCTACCCCGCCCCACATCTCTCGAGGGATGCCCTTTCCCCCGAGAGATAGCCATGAGGTCGAAAGATACGCGCATGCGAGTATCTTTCGACCTCATGACCATCGGTCACTCTCGCCGCAGTGCTCCCGACTTGTTCCTGCGACTACTCCAAAGTTGGTTCGGGTGCTGGGTGTTATCCACTGAAGCACTGCTCACCACGGCAAGCACCCCAGCCTGTTGCCATCATCGGCAGATGGATGCCTTCACATTGCCCGACCATGGGCTCATTCGGGTGGCGGACGTGATGAGGGAGGGGGCCAACGACCGCAGCCTGAGAACCGCGGCGTCAGCGGGCACAGCGATCCGCCTCGCGCGTGGCTGCTATGTGCGTACGGCCACCTGGAGTGAGATGTCGCCCGACCAACAGTATCTTCTGCGTATCCAAGCAACAGCTGCCACTTTGTCCGAAGGAGCAGTGTTCTCCCACTATTCGGCCGCGGCAATCTGGGGGTATTCAATCGTCGGGCCGTGGCCACTCCAGGCGCATGTCAGCGTGGGGTCAGCCAGTGGTATGCGATCAAGCCGTCACATCCGTCGCCACGTTGTCACCGTGCCCGACAACGAACGTGAGTTGGTTGACGGCCTGCTCGTGACGAATCCACTTCGCACGCTCTGCGACCTTGCGCGAACCATGACCTTTCCCTCGGCTGTCGTGATGTTCGACGCGGGGCTGCGTGCGTCCGCGCCCGCACGGCCACAGGGTGATCCGCTGCAGCGGGAACAGATCCTGGAACGGCTCGCCCAAGATGCCGGCCGCCGTGGCATCAGGGTGGCCACGTCGGCCGCACACTTTGCCCGTGCCGGAGCGCATACCGCGGGCGAATCACTGAGTCGCGTGATGATCCATCGACTTCGGATGCCCGAACCACAACTCCAGGTCCCGGTGCGAGACGCACAGGGCAGGCTCCACCACACAGACTTCGGGTGGGAACATGCCCTCGGTGAGTTCGACGGGCGCTTCAAGTACAGCCGTGACGAATACACCCAGGGGCGTCCGCCGGAGGAAGTGGTGTGGGCCGAGAAGCTGAGGGAGGACGCGATCCGGCAGGCGAGTGGCAAGACCATGGTTCGCTGGGTGTGGAACCACCTCCAGGATCTTGCCAGTTTCGAGCGGCTGCTGCGAGGTGCGGGCATCCACCCGGTGTCAGCACGCTGAAAGCTCCAGCGTGGCGGGTGTGGGGTCGCTCTGCCGAGTGATGTGGCTGCGGTCGAGAGATGGTTGCGTGCGCGTATCGCTCGATCGGATGGCTATCGCTCGACGGGATGGGTATCGCTCGCGGTCGGTAGTGAGCGGAGGCGAGTGAGCGGTGGGGCCTTTGACCTGGGCTGGGCTGGGCGAGGCTCGCGTGGGTGGTCAACCGAGAGGGGGCAGGCGGGCTTGTCTGCCGAGTGATGTGGCTGCGGTCGAGAGATGGTTGCGTGCGCGTATCGCTCGACCGGATGGGCATCGCTCGACGGGATGGGTATCGCTCGCGGCTGTGGGGGTGAGATTACGCCGTCGGGGGGCCCGAATGGCGTGGGTTGCGGAGACGGCGCGGGGCCGCACAGAGAGCCCGCGACACGCCCGGGTTGCACAAATGGCACAGAGTGTGGCAAACTCGTCTAGTTCAACATTTCCGATGGGCGCAGTTTGTGTCGGGTTCGGAATCACTGCCAGGCAGTGCATAACGCTGGGAACGTGAGTTCCCGGGTTAGGCCGCGGGTAGCAGAACAAGGAGAACTTCCACGAGTCCTTACGGATCCGTTGGAGCAGAGCTTAATCGATCGTCAACCGGGCAGTGAACTCTGCTGCCCCGCTGTGTGCCCACGGGCATGGAGCGGAGAACGGCCAGGGGATCGGTGAACATGTCCTCTCGCCTGAAACACGGCGGGTCGGCGTGCTGGAGAAGCAGCGGGTCTATGGCCCGAGGCAGAACCCAGACATTGACAGAAGAACAGCGGTGCGACACCAGTGGTGCCCTGCGTATTTACGCAAACGCGTCCAATGCGGCTGAAAGGCTGTAAGACGCTTGAAAGAGAGAGAGTCAGACATGGCGGGACAAAAGATCCGCATTCGACTTAAGTCGTACGACCACGAGGTCATCGACAGCTCCGCGCGCAAGATCGTTGACACGGTCACTCGCGCGGGTGCCACGGTTGTCGGCCCCGTGCCGCTGCCCACCGAGAAGAACGTGATCTGCGTGATCCGTTCACCTCACAAGTACAAGGACAGCCGTGAGCATTTCGAGATGCGCACCCACAAGCGTCTGATCGACATCATCGACCCGACCCCCAAAGCGGTCGACTCGTTGATGCGTTTGGACCTTCCGGCTGATGTCAACATCGAAATCAAGCTGTAAGAGGAATCATGGCTACCAAATCCAAGAGGATCACAAAGGGACTGCTGGGCACCAAGCTCGGCATGACCCAGGTCTGGAACGCTGACAACAAGCTGATTCCGGTCACCGTCATTGAGCTTTCGCCGAACGTCGTCACCCAGCTGCGCACCGAGGAGCTCGACGGTTACACCGCCGTGCAGATCGCTGCCGGCCAGATCGACCCGCGCAAGGTCAACAAGCCGTCAACCGGCCACTTCGACAAGGCCGGGGTCACCCCGCGCCGTCACCTGACCGAGCTCCGTACCGCGGATGCCGCTGACTACTCGATCGGCCAGGAGCTCACCGTTGACGGTGTCTTCGAAGCCGGCCAGAAGGTCGACGTCATGGGTACGAGCAAGGGTAAGGGCTTCGCCGGTGTGATGAAGCGTCACAACTTCCACGGTGCCCGCGCCTCACACGGTGCGCACCGCAACCACCGCAAGCCGGGCTCCATCGGCGCCTCGGCGACGCCGGGCCGCGTGTTCAAGGGCAAGAAGATGGCCGGCCGGATGGGTGTCGACCGCGTGACCGTGCTCAGCCTGACCGTGCACTCCATCGACGCCGACAAGAACCTGATGCTGGTCAAGGGTGCCGTTCCCGGCGCCAAGGGCCGCCTCGTATTCGTTCGCAACGCAGTAAAGGGGGCGTAGTCCATGGCTTCCACTGACTCCGTCAAACTGGCACTCGACGTACTCGACGTACTCGACGCCAACGGCAAGAAGACCGGACAGGTCGACCTGCCGGGGGAACTCTTCGATGTTCAGGCCAACGTTCCACTGATTCACCAGGTCGTTGTTGCCCAGCTCGCCGCGGCGCGCCAGGGCACGCACAAGACCAAGAACTTCGGTGAGGTCTCGGGTTCCGGTCGCAAACCGTTCAAGCAGAAGGGAACCGGTCGCGCCCGCCAGGGATCGATTCGGGCTCCGCAGATGCGTGGCGGTGGCGTTGTGCACGGCCCCGTGCCGCGCAACTACGACCAGCGCACCCCCAAGAAGATGATCGCCGCCGCCCTGCGCGGTGCGATCTCCGACCGCGCCCGCGGTGACCGCCTGCACGTCATCGAGGCGCTGAGCACCGGCGACACCCCCAACACGAAGAACGCGGTTGCGCTGCTCGCAGCTCTCTCGACCAGTAAGCACATTCTGGTTGTTCTGGAGCGCGACGACCTCGTCAGCTTCAAGAGCGTTCGCAACATCCCCACGGTGCACGTGCTGTCCCAGGACCAGCTCAACGCGTACGACGTACTCGTGAGCGATGACATCGTCTTCACCAAGGGTGCATTCGACGCGTTCGTCGCCTCCAAGACCACGAAAGAGGAGGTCTCAGCATGACCGCCATGAACAAGGATGCGCACGACGTCATCCTGTCGCCGGTTGTCTCTGAGAAGAGCTACAACCTGATCGATCAGGGCAAGTACACCTTTCTGGTGGATCCGCGCTCGAACAAGACCGAGATCAAGCTCGCCATCGAGCAGATCTTCAACGTCGAGGTCGCCGCGATCAGCACCATGAACAAGAAGGGCAAGACGCGCCGTACCAAGTTCGGCCTGGGCAAGCGCAAAGACACCAAGCGTGCCATTGTCACGCTCAAGTCCGGCTCCATCGACATCTTCACGGCCATCGGCTAAGGGTCGGGACCAGAGGAAATAAGACATGTCTATTCGTAAGTACAAGCCAACGACCCCCGGTCGTCGCGGTTCCTCGGTAGCAGATTTTGCCGAGATCACCCGGTCGACCCCAGAGAAGTCGCTGCTGCGCCCACTGTCCAAGACCGGCGGCCGCAACAGCTCCGGGCGGATCACCACCCGTCACATCGGTGGTGGCCACAAGCGCCAGTACCGTGTCATCGACTTCCGCCGCAATGACAAAGACGGCGTCAACGCCCGTGTCGCACACATCGAGTACGACCCGAACCGCACCGCGCGCATCGCGCTGCTGCACTTCGTCGACGGGACCAAGCGGTACATCATCGCCCCGGACAAGCTCAAGCAGGGCGACATCGTCGAGTCGGGCGCCAGTGCGGACATCAAGGTGGGCAACAATCTGCCGCTGAAGAACATCCCCACCGGTACCGTCATCCACGCGATCGAACTGAAGCCGGGCGGGGGCGCCAAGATGGCTCGTTCCGCCGGTGCCTCGGTTCGCCTGGTCGCCAAGGACGGACCCTACGCGCAGCTCCGGCTGCCGTCGGGCGAGATTCGCAACGTCGACGCACGCTGCCGCGCCACCATCGGCGAGGTCGGCAACGCCGAGCAGGCGAACATCAACTGGGGTAAAGCAGGGCGCATGCGCTGGAAGGGCGTTCGCCCGACCGTGCGCGGTGTCGTGATGAACCCGGTTGACCACCCGCACGGTGGTGGAGAGGGCAAGACCAGTGGTGGACGCCACCCGGTCAGCCCGTGGGGCCAGAAAGAGGGCCGCACCCGCAAACCGAATCTTCCGAGCGACAAGCTCATCGTTCGCCGCCGCACCGTCGGCAAGAAGCGCTAGTAGGAGTTGTAGAAGATGCCACGCAGTCTCAAGAAGGGCCCCTTCGTTGATGAGCACCTCCTTAAAAAGGTTGTCGCCGCGAATGAAGCCAAGAACAAGAACGTGATCAAGACCTGGTCGCGCCGCTCGATGATCGTCCCGGCAATGCTCGGACACACCATCGCGGTGCACGACGGTCGCAAGCACATCCCGGTGTTCATCACCGAAACCATGGTTGGGCACAAGCTCGGTGAGTTTGCCCCCAGCCGCACCTTCCGTGGACACGAGAAGGACGACAAGAAGGGTCGTCGCCGCTAACGCGGTGGCGTGAGGAGGAGAGAAAATGGTGGAATCGACCGCATCCGTGCGTCATATCCGCATCACCCCCATGAAAGCTCGTCGTGTCGTCAACATGATCCGCGGCAAGCAGGCAGTGGAAGCCTTGGGCATCCTGAAGTTCGCACCACAGGGCGCGAGCGAGCCGATCTACAAGTTGGTCGCCAGTGCCATGGCCAATGCGCGGGTCAAGGCAGATGCCGAGAACAGCTACCTGGACGAGCAGGATCTCATGATCTCGGCCGCCTACGTCGACGAGGGCGCAACGCTGAAGCGTTTCCGCCCCCGCGCGCAGGGCCGCGCCGCACAGATCCTGAAACGCACCAGCCACATCACCGTTGTGCTGGCCACACCAGACATCGTTCTGGATGAGGCCACGACCGGCTCGGACACGTCCGCGCAGCGCAAATCAACTGAGCGCAAATCGACTGCGAAGGCAGGAAAGAAGTAATGGGCCAGAAAGTACATCCCTACGGCTTCCGTCTGGGAATCACCACCGACCACGTGTCGCGCTGGTTCTCTGACAGCACCAAAGCCGGTCAGCGTTACAGCGACTTCGTCGCCGAGGACGTGAAGATCCGCCAGTTGTTGGCAACCTCGCTCGACCGTGCCGGAGTGGCACGCATCGAGATCGAGCGCACCCGTGACCGTGTTCGCGTCGACATTCACACCGCCCGCCCGGGTATTGTGATCGGCCGTCGTGGCGCCGAGGCCGAGCGCATTCGCACCGACCTTGAAAAGCTCACCGGTAAGCAGATCCAGCTGAACATCCTCGAGGTGAAGAACCCCGAGGCCGAGGCTCAATTGGTTGCCCAGGGCATCGCCGAGCAGCTTGCCGGTCGGGTGGCGTTCCGCCGCGCGATGCGCAAGGGCCTGCAGGGCGCACAGCGCGCCGGCGCCAAGGGTGTTCGCATCCAGGTGTCGGGTCGACTGGGCGGCGCAGAGATGAGCCGGTCGGAGTTCTACCGCGAGGGCCGGGTGCCACTGCACACCCTGCGCGCGAACATCGACTACGGCTTCTACGAGGCCAAGACCACCTTTGGTCGCATCGGCGTCAAGGTGTGGATCTACAAGGGTGACATCACCAATAAGGAACTCGCCCGCGAGCAGGCACATGCCAAGAGCCAGCGCCCGGATCGACGGGACGATCGTCCCCGTCGTGGCGGCCCCGCTCAACGCAGCGAAGCCCCCGCGCAGGCGCCAGCAGGAGTTGAGGCGTAACCATGTTGATCCCACGTAAGGTCAAGTTCCGTAAGCAGCATCACCCCGGCCGTTCCGGCCAGGCGACCGGTGGCACGACGGTTTCGTTCGGCGAGTACGGCATCCAGGCTCTTTCGCCTGCGTATGTCACCAACCGCCAGATCGAGGCCGCTCGTATCGCGATGACTCGTCACATCAAGCGTGGTGGAAAGGTGTGGATCAACATCTACCCCGACCGCCCGCTGACGAAGAAGCCCGCCGAGACGCGCATGGGAAGCGGTAAGGGTTCACCCGAGTGGTGGATCGCGAACGTCAAACCCGGTCGCGTGCTGTTCGAGTTGAGCGGGGTCGACGAGACCACCGCTCGCGAGGCGCTCACACGCGCCATCCACAAACTGCCATTGAAGGCGCGCATCATCAAGCGCGAGGAGGGCGACGCATAATGGCGATCGGATCCAAAGAGCTCGCTCCGGCGGAGCTCGACACATTCCAGGACGACAAGCTGCTCGAAGAGCTGCGCAAGGCCAAGGAAGAGCTGTTCAACCTGCGCTTCCAGGCGGCCACCGGCCAGCTCGAGAGCCACGGCCGTCTGCGCGCGGTCAAGCGCGACATCGCTCGGATCTACACGGTCATGCGCGAACGCGAGCTGGGCATTCGTGCCACGCCCGCGCCGGTCGAGGTGCCCGAGAAGGCAGCCAAGGCGTCCAAGAAGTCCAAGAAGGCAGACGCCGCGGCTGAGGCCGCCGCTGACGACGCCGAGACCACCGAGGAGGCCAAGTAATGGCTGCAGAAACCCAGGGCACCGAGGGTGTGACCACCGACGAGCAGGCTCGCGGTTATCGCAAGACCCGTCGAGGCGTTGTCACCAGCGACAAGATGGACAAGACCATCACGGTTGAGGTTGAGGACCGCGTCAAGCACCCGCTGTACGGCAAGGTCATTCGCCGCAGCTCCAAGGTGAAGGTACACGACGAAGAGAACACCGCCGGCATCGGCGACGTGGTCCGCATCGCCGAGACCCGTCCGCTCAGCGCCACCAAGCGCTGGCGCCTGGTCGAGGTTATCGAGAAGGCCAAGTAAGCCTCCGCGCTTCACTTGAAATAGAGGACACAGCATGCTTCAGCAGGAATCACGAGTCAAGGTAGCCGATAACACCGGTGCCAAGGAACTCCTCACGATTCGCGTACTCGGTGGCTCCGGCCGCAGGTACGCGGGTCTCGGTGACGTCATCGTCGCCACCGTCAAAGACGCCATCCCCGGCGGTGCCGTGAAGAAGGGTGACATCGTGAAAGCGGTCATCGTTCGCACCAAGAAGTCGACCAGGCGCCCTGACGGTTCGTACATCAAGTTTGACGAGAACGCCGCAGTGCTCTTGAAGACCGACGGCGACCCGCGTGGTACCCGTATCTTCGGGCCGGTCGGGCGTGAGCTTCGCGACAAGAAGTTCATGAAGATCATCTCGCTGGCGCCGGAGGTTATTTAATCATGGCAAAGATCAAAAAAGGCGACCTGGTACAGGTCATGACCGGCGCAACCCAGGCCCGCGGCGGAGACCGCGGTAAGCAGGGGCATGTCATCGCGGTGTTCGGCCACAAGAACCGAGTGATTGTCGAAGGCGTGAACTTCGTCACGAAGCACGTTCGCGTCGGCCAGTCACAGGGCGGCACCCGCACCGGTGGTATCGAGACCATGGAGGCCCCGATCCACGTGTCGAACGTGGCTCTGGTCGACCCCGAGACCAAGAAGCCGACCCGGGTCGGCTACCGCGAAGAAACAGTGACGAAGGACGGCGTCTCGAAGACGGTCCGCGTTCGTTACGCCAAGACCTCAGGTAAGGATCTGTAATGTCAGACACAGCCACCGCTGCAGAAACGGTCAAGATCACACCGCGGTTGAAGGAAAAGTACCGCACCGAGATTGCCCCGCAGCTGAAGAAGGATCTCGGCTTCACGAACGTGCACCAGGTTCCGACGCTCACCAAGATCGTTGTGAACATGGGTGTCGGTGAGGCTGCCCGAGACGGCAAGCTCATCGACGGTGCAATCGCCGATCTGGCGCTCATCACCGGACAGAAGCCGCAGGTCAACCTGGCCCGCAAGTCGATCGCGCAGTTCAAATTGCGTGACGGGCAGGCCATCGGCGCCCACGTCACGTTGCGTGGCGACCGGATGTGGGAATTCTTCGACCGGTTGATGTCGCTGGCGCTGCCGCGCATCCGCGACTTCCGCGGCATGAGCGATCGCCAGTTCGACGGCTCAGGCAACTACACGTTCGGCCTGAACGAGCAGTCCATGTTCCACGAGATCGATCAGGACAAGATCGACCGGGTTCGCGGCATGAACATCACCATCGTCACGACCGCCAAGAACGACAACGACGGGCGCGCACTGCTCAAGCAGCTGGGCTTCCCGTTCAAGTCGAGTGAAGTGGTCGGCTGACCCACGCGGGCTCTGCCTCCAACTGAAGACGTAGCACCGGGCTCCTGACACCTCAGGGGTCCTCAGCACCACAGGTCTTGACCCGTGTAACGGGTTCCAAGAAACCTGGTGAACCAAAGGAAACAAACCACATGACAATGACAGATCCGGTCGCAGATATGCTGACCAGACTGCGCAACGCGAATTCGGCGTACCACGACAGTGTGTCCATGCCGAACTCCAAGCTGAAGGCGCACATCGCCGACATCCTGAAGACCGAGGGTTACATCGCCGGCTGGTCCGTCGCGGATGCCCGTGTCGGGCAGACCCTCACTCTCGACCTCAAGTTCGGAATCGACCGTGAGCGTTCGATCGTCGGCATCAAGCGGGTCTCCAAGCCCGGCCTGCGCGTATACGCGAAGTCGACCGAGATTCCCCAGGTTCTGGGCGGACTCGGCATTGCCATCCTGTCCACGTCCTCCGGTCTGCTGACCGACCGGCAGGCCCAGAAGAAGGGTGTGGGTGGGGAAGTCCTCGCCTACGTGTGGTAATAACTCATGTCACGTATTGGAAGAATGCCGATCGACGTTCCTGCGGGAGTCGACGTGCACATCACAGGCCAGATCGTCACGGTCAAGGGCCCGAAGGGTGAGCTCATGCTCACCGTTGCCAGCCCGATTGTGGCGACCATCGAAGACGGGCAGGTGCTCGTCACCCGCCCCGACGACGAACGCGAATCCAGGTCGTTGCACGGCCTGACCCGTTCGCTCATCCACAACCAGATCATCGGTGTGACCGAGGGCTACTCCAAGGGTCTCGAAGTGGTCGGCACCGGTTACCGGGTCGCCGCCAAGGGCTCCACGCTGGAATTCGCCCTGGGCTTCTCACACCCGGTCACGGTTGACCCGCCCGCTGGCATCACGTTCGCGGTCGAGGGAAACAACAAGATCACGGTAAGCGGCATCGACAAGCAGCTCGTCGGCGAGACCGCCGCGAACATCCGCAAATTGAAGAAGCCGGAGCCCTACAAGGGCAAGGGCGTGCGGTACGCGGGCGAAGTCGTTCGCCGCAAGGCCGGAAAGGCTGGTAAGTAACCATGGGTGTCGGAACTAGAGGCAAGAGCAAGCAGGCCGCCCGTCGCCGCAGGCATGTTCGTCTGCGCAAGAAGATTGTCGGCACGACGGTTCGTCCGCGTCTGGCAGTCACACGGTCGGCCCGCCACGTCTTCGTGCAAGTGATCGATGACTCGAGGGGTTTCACGCTGGCATCGGCGTCAACCCTTGAGGCCGATCTGCGCGCGTTCGACGGTGACAAGACCGCCAAGGCACGCAAGGTGGGCGAATTGATCGCCGACCGGGCGAAGGCAGCCGGTATCGAAGCAGTTGTATTTGACCGAGGCGGCAGCCAGTACGCGGGTCGCGTTGCGGCAATCGCCGAGGGTGCCCGAGAGGGTGGATTGAGCCTGTGAGCCAGACTGAGAACGACAAGAAAGTGACCAAGGAGCAGCCCGTGACCACACAAGCAACCGAGGCCGAGGCCCCGGCAGCTGTGGTGGAAACCGCCGCTGGTACCGCACCGACGACCGAGCCTCGTGAGGCTCGTCGCGGCGGACGTGACCGCAACCAGAGCCGCGACCGTGGCGCTCGCGACGACAAGAACCAGTTCCTGGAGCGCGTCGTCACGATCAACCGTGTCTCGAAAGTGGTCAAGGGTGGTCGGCGTTTCAGCTTCACCGCCCTGGTCATCGTCGGAGACGGCAATGGCATGGTCGGGGTCGGCTACGGCAAGGCCCGTGAGGTGCCGACCGCGATCTCCAAGGGTGTCGAAGAGGCGAAGAAGAACTTCTTCCGCGTTCCGCGCATCCTGAAGACCATTCCGCACCCCGTGCAGGGTGAAGCGGCTGCCGGTGTGGTGCTCCTGCGCCCCGCCGCAGAGGGTACCGGCGTCATCGCCGGTGGTCCGGTTCGCGCGGTGCTCGAGTGTGCCGGTATCCACGACGTGCTCAGCAAGTCGCTTGGATCGTCGAACACGATCAACATCGTGCACGCGACCGTCGCCGCACTCAAGCAGCTCGAAGAGCCGCGTGCCGTCGCCAAGCGCCGCGGTCTCGAGTATGAAGCCGTTGCAACGGAGCGGTTCCTGCGTATCGACGCAGACGCCGCTCGCGCTGCCGCAAGCGAAAAGACAGGTGCATAATGGCCGCGAATCTGAAGATTACCCAGATCAAGTCCAAAATCAGTGAAAAGCAGAACCAGCGCGACACGCTGCGGAGCCTCGGGCTTCGTCGCATCGGCATGACCGTCATTCGCGAGAACAACTCGCAGAATCGCGGCTACGTGGCCACCGTCGCTCACCTGGTGAAGGTCGAGGAGATTGACTAATGGCTGAAGAAACCAAGCCGGACGCCAAGAAGGCGACCGCCGAGAAGGCTGCTGACAAGGCAGCCACCACGAAGGCTGCGCCCGCGAAGAAGGATGCTGCCAAGGCTGCGCCCAAAGCGAAAGCCACCGAGAAGGCCGCACCCAAGGCGAAGGCTGCCGACAAGGCCGCGACCGACAAGGCTGAGCCGAAGGCGAAGGCTGCCCCGAAGGCGAAAGCTGCCGACAAGGATGCGAGCGAGAAGGCCGCGCCCAAGGCGAAGGCTGCCGATAAGGATGCGAGCGAGAAGGCTGCACCCAAGACGAAGGCTGCGCCCAAGGCGAAGGCCAAGGTCGAGCCCGAAGCTCCCCGTGAGCAGGTCTTGAAAGTGCACCACCTTCGCCCGGCCGTCGGTGCCAAGAAGGCGAAGACGCGAGTCGGCCGTGGTGAGGGATCCAAGGGCAAGACCGCGGGTCGCGGAACCAAGGGCACCAAGGCCCGCTATCAGGTGCGGCTCGGATTCGAGGGTGGCCAGATGCCGCTGCACATGCGCACGCCGAAACTGCGCGGATTCAAGAACCCGTTCCGCATCTCCTACCAGGTGGTCAACCTGGACAAGCTGGCCGAGTTGTATCCCGGTGGCGGCGACGTCACGATCGATGATCTGGTCGGCAAGGGTGCGGTTCGTAAGAACGAAAAGGTCAAGATTCTCGGAAACGGGGAGATTGACGTTAAGCTGAACGTTGCGGTCGACAAGGTCTCGAGCTCAGCAGAGCAGAAGATCGTCGCCGCCGGCGGCTCAATCAAGTAATTTTGAACGTCGATCGAACTCGCCCAAACCACCTCGCACCTGCGGGACACGGTTTGCGGCGGGTTCGATCAACGCCATTAACTGGAGGCCTTTTTGTTTAGCGCCATCGCGCGGATCTTTCGCACCCCCGATCTCCGCAAGAAGATCCTCTTCACTGTCTTTGTTGTCGCTTTGTTCCGCTTCGGCTCGTTCATTCCCGCGCCGTTCGTCAACTTCCAGAACGTCCAACAGTGCCTGGCCAACAGTCAGACCACCTCGGGCCTGTACGACATGGTCAACCTGTTCTCTGGTGGCGCCCTGCTGCAACTTTCGGTGTTTGCGCTCGGAATCATGCCGTACATCACCGCGGCGATCATCGTGCAACTGTTGCGGGTGGTTATTCCGCACTTCGACACCCTGCACAAAGAGGGTCAGTCCGGCCAGGCCAAACTGACCCAGTACACCCGCTACCTCACCATCGCCCTCGCTATTCTGCAGTCGACCACGCTGATCACAGTGGCCCGCAGCGGCGCACTGTTCGGCAACTCCGGCGGCCCCGAGTGTTCCGCCCTGATCAATGATGACGGTTGGTACACCATCCTTCTCATGGTGATGGCGATGACCGCCGGCACCGGCGTCATCATGTGGCTCGGTGAAATGGTCACCGAAAAGGGCGTCGGCAACGGCATGTCCCTGCTGATCTTCACCTCGATCGCGGCGGCCTTCCCGGGTTCGTTCAGCGCCATCCTGGCCCAGCAGGGCTGGGACATCTTCGTCATCGTGATCGCCGTCGGACTGGTGATCACGGCTCTGGTCGTGTTCGTCGAACAGTCGCAACGGCGCATCCCTGTGCAGTATGCGAAACGAATGGTCGGCCGACGAACCTACGGCGGCAACAACACGTACATCCCTATCAAGGTCAACCAGGCCGGTGTGGTGCCGATCATCTTCGCATCCAGCCTGCTGTACCTGCCCGCCCTGATCGCACAGTTCAACCAACCGGCACCCGGTCAGGAACCGGCCGCCTGGGTGACCTGGATCAACAACACGCTCGTGGGCGGCGATTCGCCGACCTACATGCTCATCTACTTCCTGCTGAACGTCGGGTTCTGTTACTTCTATGTCGCGATCACCTTCAACCCCGAAGAGGTCGCCGACAACATGAAGAAGTACGGTGGATTCATCCCCGGCATCCGCGCGGGCCGCCCCACCGCCGAATACCTCGAGTATGTGCTCAACCGCGTCACGTTCCCCGGCTCGCTCTACCTCGGTATGGTGGCGCTCATCCCACTGGTTGCCTTCGTGCTCATCGGTGCGAACCAGAACTTCCCGTTCGGTGGTGCGTCGATCCTGATCGTCGTCGGTGTGGGGTTGGAGACAATCAAGCAGATCGACTCGCAACTGCAACAACGTCACTATGAAGGACTCCTGCGATGAGCCGCCTGTTGATCGTCGGCCCACCCGGAGCCGGCAAGGGAACGCAGGCCGCCCGTCTGGCCGAGACGTTCGGAATCCCCGCGATCGCCACCGGCGACATCTTCCGCTTGAACATCAAGAACGAGACCCCGTTGGGCCTCGAAGTGAAGTCGATCGTCGATGCCGGCGACTATGTGCCAGACACGCTCACCAACGAACTGGTGAGGAACCGCCTTCACGAGGCGGACGCCCTCGACGGCTTTCTGCTCGACGGCTACCCGCGCACGACCGACCAGGTCAGGTATCTGGAAGAGATGCTCGCCGCGCGTGGTCAGAGTGTGGATGCTGTCATCCAATTGGTCGCCGACCGCGAAGAGGTGGTCAGCCGACTGCGCAAGCGCGCGATCGAACAGGGTCGGGTCGACGACTCTGAAGAGGCGATCCGCCACCGGCAGGATGTCTTCATGCGGGAAACATCGCCGTTGCTCGCCATCTACGAGGACAAGGGTCTTCTGGTTCCCGTCGATGGACTCGGCGATCTCGACGAAATCACCGAGCGGATCATGGCGGGCCTCGCCGCCCGTGGCATCACGCCGGATGGGGTCGCCGATTCCGCTGACTCGCACGCCGCCAATTCCAACCTTGGCTCCTAGCGCCGGGTCAGACATGGGTTTTCGCCGTTCGATCTACAAGTCACCGGCCCAACTGAGGCTGATGGTCGCTCCGGGGCTGGCCACCGCTGCGTCCCTGGCCGCTGTGCGTGCCGCGATCAAGCCGGGTGTGACCACGCTCGAGCTCGACGAGATCGCAGAGCAGGCGATCCACGCCCACGGTGGCGTCTCCAACTTCAAGATGGTGCCCGGCTACCGAAACACGGTCTGTGCCTCGGTCAACGACGCGGTGGTGCACGGCATTCCGAACGACGTGCGGCTTGCCGCAGGTGACATCGTTTCGATCGACAGTGGTGCTGAGATCGACGGATGGAACGGCGACTCCGCCATCACCGTGGTGATTCCGGATCCGGCCAGACCGGAACTGGTTGCCGAACGCGAACGTCTGTCCGAAGTGACCCGCATGTCGCTGTGGCACGGGATCGCCCGGCTCGCCCGCGCCACGCACTTGAACGAGGTGGGCGAGGCCATCCAGGATTACGTCGAGGCGAACCCGCCTGCCGGCGGCGGAGAGTATGGCATCCTGACCGAATACATCGGGCACGGCATCGGCCGGAGCATGCACGAGGAGCCGCCGGTGTTCAACTACCGGGTGCGCCCGAAGGGGCCCGAGGTGAAGCCCGGTCTGGTAGTGGCGATCGAGCCGATGATCGTGGGCGGCACGACCGACACGTACGTCGGAGACGATGACTGGACGGTTTTCACCTCGGACAAGGCATCCGCCGCGCACTGGGAGCACTCGGTCGCCGTGCACAAAGACGGAATCTGGGTGCTGACGGCGCCCGACGGCGGTGCTGCCGACCTTGCACCGCTCGGCGTGGTTCCCGTACCAATCGCCTGATTCTTTCCTGCGATCACTGGTAGGTGATCAGGTTCGGC
Source organism: Homoserinimonas sp. OAct 916 (assembly GCF_003260275.1). Classification (GTDB taxonomy): domain Bacteria; phylum Actinomycetota; class Actinomycetes; order Actinomycetales; family Microbacteriaceae; genus OACT-916. The sequence goes on from NZ_QJHB01000009.1 coordinate 41,846, forward strand.
GTGGGGCGCACGCCGCTCATGGTCTCCTCGGGCGTGAGCATGGGGTGGTCCTCGTCGATGAAGTTCTTCCAACCCCAGAACGCCCCGGGTGGGGCATCCACGTGCAACGCCCGCCACGTCTCCTGCTTGGCCGGCTGGCTGCCCTGCCCGTCGGCGTGGATGACCGTGGCCAATTCGGGGCGGCTCATGTCGATGGTCGACCTGTCTTGAAGCATCTTCAGACTGAACTGGTGCAGGACGAAAAGCTTCTGGGGCAACTGGTTGTCCCGGGTCAGATCGGCCAGCCACTCGCTGACCTGGTCGACCTCGGCGGCGCTGACCTGCCCGATCTGCTTCAGCGGAACCTCTTTCGGCTTCAGCCGCCACTCGGGGTCGAGCGCCAGACCCACATTCGGCAACATCAACACCTTCTGGTACTGCTTGGCCTGGCTCAGAAAGTCGCTGCGGCCGGGCTGCAGGTCGACCACCACCGCGAACCCGGCATCGTCGGCCGCCTGGGCCCAGTGGAAGATCGTGTCAACATCCAATTCGTTCGAGTAATTGCCGTCACCCCCGGCCTGCGCCGCGGCGACCGTGGCGATGATCTCGAAAGCGGGCACCACCGTCGTGTCGGTCAATGCGCGGTACGGCGCAGCCATCGTCTCCGCCCGCTTCAACGACGCGGCGAGGTCCTGCTCGCCGAGTACGCCGAGCGCCGATGTCACGGGCGTGCCGTAAAGGCCGACCAGGGTGTGCCCGGGGAACCACTGGCCGCCGCCGCCGGGTAGTTGCCGCCCGGAAGACGCGACCTCGAACTTCCAGGGCAGCGCCATCCCCCCGGCCGCGTCAGCGGCAAACACATCGCCGATTGCGAGCAGGTGTGTCGCCCGGTCCTTGCGGACAGCGGTCATCACTGTTGCGGTCAGCAGCGGGTCGTCTGCTGTCGACACGTGCGCCTGGCCACCGGCCGCCCGGGCGGTGGCTTGGGCGGCGATCAGCGCCGGGGAGTCGTCGGAGACCGCGGTGAGCCCGGTCACGCCGGCGCCTCGTTGCCCGGGCCAGTCCTCGACGAACCCGTTTACAGCCTGGGGGATGGTGTCGAGTTGGTGCACCTCGCGCGCCTGCCCGGTGAGTTGCTTGGTCCAGTCAGCCGCCCAGGGGTGCGCGCGATCGTCGGCTGGATCGTTCGTGCCCACAGTGGCGACCTGCTCCACCTGCAATCGGTCCAACTCTGCGCGGAGGGCCGTGAACTCTGCCTCGGTGGAGTCGGCGTGCGCGGAGCTCTCGGCCGGGGGACTCGGCGCGGGGGAGGGAGTCATCGTCGGCTGCTGAGTCGGTTCGGGGCTGGCGGAAGAGTTTGCACCGGCCGTGGCAGCCGGGGGCGCGGGTCCGACGAGTACCGGCACCCCGAGGGCCACCGCGCCCACTGCGGCCAGTTCGGCGGCCTGGTCGTCACCGGCGGGCACCACGAACGCCACTGGTGCACTGCTGAACAGGGTTGCACTCACGGCGAGGGACGCAGTGATGGGGTCGGCCGAGTCCACGACGGTGACCTCGTCGGCAGGCAGCGCCACGCGTGCGGGAGTGGGAAGATCTGGGGCCGGGCTTGAGGAGGTGCCGGCGCCTGGTACTGGTGCGGCCACCGGGGCCCAATTGGTGCAGCCGGCGAGCGTGACGAGCACCGCAACGGCCAGTGCGCCGCGTGCCACCAAGCGATGAATGCGCAGGTTCCTCATCATCCCGCCACGATACGGGACCCGACTGGACGTCTACGGACACCCGCGGGAAGCGGGACGATTCGGCCGCGCAGTAGCGATACATAGCTCAGCTATGTATAATAATGTGATGACCGCAATACTCCACGAGCACCAGAAAATCGAAACCGAACACCTTCTTGCCGATCTCCTCGTAGCCGCAAACCGGCTCACGCGGGTGGCGGCCTCCGCCACCGGGGACTCGACGTCGCCTGCAATCTGGCGCACGCTCAGTGTTCTGGACAACCACGGGCCGATGCGGCTGGGGGAGTTGGCGACCGAGACACGCATCTCGCAGCCGACCGCGACCAAGATCGTGCAGAACCTCAACGAGCTCGAGTGGATCAAACGAATCCAGGACCCGCACGACGCCCGTGTGCGCACTCTGGCAGTCGCGCCCAAGGGAGCCCAGGCGCTGAAGGACTGGAAGCAGCGACTGGGGCACGCTCTCACACCGCTGTTCGGTGACCTCTCCACCGCCGAGTGGGGCCACGTGAAGGCGACCGTTGACCTGATCCGTCAGCGGGTGCGGATGAGTGAACAAGGAGAAACCACAATCGGAGACCGTTCGGAGCGCGGAGAATGAGCGGGCCGCGGGCCACAGCTGAGCCGGGCCGCTCATCTTCTGCGTCGATCCTGCATCAACCGAAAGCGGTCTGGGCGGTGGCGGCCGCCTCTGTCGTCGCGTTCATGGGGATCGGTCTCGTCGACCCGATCCTGCCGGCCATCGCCGAAAGCCTGAACGCCACCCCCACCCAGACCGAGTTGCTGTTCACCAGCTACCTGCTGGTCACCGGCGTGGCCATGTTCTTCACCAGTTGGCTCTCCAGCCGTATCGGCGCAAAGAAGACGCTGATGATCGGCCTGGCCCTGATCGTCTTGTTCGCGTTCGCGGCGGGGATGGCCCCGAGCGTCGAAGCGATCATCGGCTTTCGTGCCGGGTGGGGGCTCGGCAACGCGCTGTTCATCTCGACCGCCCTCGCGACCATCGTGGGTGCGGCCAGCGGCGGACGGGCAGAAGCCATCATTCTCTACGAGGCCGCGCTCGGCCTCGGCATCGCTGTCGGGCCGCTTCTCGGGGGCCTGCTCGGGTCGTGGGCCTGGCAGGGTCCGTTCTTCGGCACCGCGATCCTCATGGCCGTCGGCCTCATCGCGATCGCCGTATTCTTGAAAACTGACGGTGCGCGGCCCACGCCGACCGCCCTGACAGCCCCGCTCAAGGCGCTGCGCATCCCCGCATTGGGCGTGCTGGCGACCGCGGCCCTGTTCTACAACATCGGATTCTTCGTTCTTCTGGCCTACACCCCGTTCCCGCTCGGCCTGGATGCCATGGGGCTCGGATTCACCTTCTTCGGCTGGGGTGTCGGCCTTGCCGTCACCAGCGTCTTCGTGGCCCCTCTCCTGACCGCCCGGATGCCGGCACGCCGGGTGCTTGCACTGATGCTGCCACTTTTGGCAGCCGACCTCATAGCGGCGGGGCTCCTCATCAACTCGACCGTCGGGCTGATTATCTGCGTGATCTTCGGGGGACTCGTCCTCGGCGTTCTGAACACGGTCTTCACGGAGTCGGTGATGAGCTCCACCGACCTGCCCCACTCGGTCGCGTCCAGCGCCTACTCCGGAGTGCGCTTTCTGGGCGGGGCGATCGCGCCCCCGGCGGCAGCCCTCATCGCGGTGTGGCTTGCGCCGCAAGCGGCATACTACTTCGGGGCTGGGGCGGTCGTGGTGGCATTGATCGTCATCCTCGCCGGAAATCGCGTGCTCGCCCGCGTACAGATCGAACCAGAGGATGACTACGAGAAGGCCCAGATGCTGACCGCAGCTGATGCCTGATCGCGGCCGGGTTCCGAAGGATACGCCGGTTGTGGCGGCGTCAGCGGTGTCGCCGCCGGCGGGTTGGAGATTCACGTGGAGCCGGAGTTGGCAATCGGACGATTAATCCCATAAGATTGACCCTTGGTGTTTTGTGCACGTTTTCGTGCGCGCGAATCCCGCCCAATGGGCGCTTCTTCGGGCACCGACAATCCACGCATGACCAGCAGACAATACTAATAGCGACAGTGAGGCTATGGCCAAAAAAGACGGTGTCATCGAAATTGAGGGCGCAGTGGTCGAAGCTCTGCCCAACGCGATGTTTCGCGTTGAGCTGACTAACGGACACAGGGTTCTTGCCACCATTTCCGGCAAGATGCGTCAGCACTACATCCGAATCCTTCCGGAGGACCGGGTGATCGTGGAGCTGAGCCCTTACGACCTGACCCGTGGCCGGATCGTCTACCGCTACAAGTAACGACTGCTGCACAAGTAACGACCGGGCAGCCGCTTTCACGCGAGCCTGTGCCGGAACGACGACAGCGAAATAAGGACACACAATGAAGGTCAACCCCAGCGTCAAGCCGATCTGCGAGAAGTGCAAGGTCATCCGTCGCAACGGCCGCGTCATGGTCATCTGCGAGAACCCGCGTCACAAGCAGCGCCAGGGCTAGAAGCATCCGGCGCGCGCACGCACGGCGGTGTGCGCAACACAGATTCAACGAGAAGTACAACTAAAAATCGTGGCGTAAGAACGTGCTCGGCCTCAGGGCCGGGCGGGGGACACCACCGGAAGAGGCCGGTGCCAGCGTCACGACAGACCTCTGAAACAAAAACAGGAGAAGCCGCCATGGCACGTCTAGCAGGCGTAGACATTCCACGCGATAAGCGCGTGGAGGTCGCACTGACATATATCTACGGCGTCGGCCGCACGAGAGCCCTCAAGACTCTCGCCGACACCGGCATCAGCGGAGAAATCCGCGTCAAGGACCTGACCGATGACCAGCTCATCGCGCTCCGGGATCACATCGAAGGCAACTACAAGGTAGAGGGTGACCTTCGCCGTGAGGTTGCCGCCGACATTCGCCGCAAGGTCGAGATCGGCAGCTACCAGGGCATCCGTCACCGCCGTGGCCTGCCCGTACACGGGCAGCGCACCAAAACCAACGCTCGCACCCGCAAGGGCCCGAAGCGCACCGTAGCCGGCAAGAAGAAGGCCCGCTAGGCCAACGCCTAGCCGCCAACGCCTTTAGGATTCAGGAGAAATCATGGCAACACCAAAATCGGTCGCGCGCAAGCCTCGCCGTAAAGACAAGAAGAACGTGGCAGTGGGCCAGGCCCACATCAAGTCGACGTTCAACAACACCATCGTCACCATCACCGACCCCACCGGGGCTGTGCTCAGCTGGTCGTCCTCCGGGGTCGTCGGCTTCAAGGGTTCGCGCAAGTCGACCCCGTACGCCGCGCAGATGTCGGCTGAGGCCGCTGCCCGCCAGGCGCAGGAGCACGGTGTCAAGAAGGTCGACGTGTTCGTGAAGGGACCGGGTTCCGGTCGCGAAACCGCGATCCGCTCACTCCAGGCCGCGGGCCTCGAGGTCGGCAGCATCAACGACGTGACGCCGCAGGCGCACAACGGATGCCGCCCGCCGAAGCGTCGCCGCGTCTAAGTATCCGCTGACGGGCGCGACGAGGGCGCGAGACACACAGTCTCGCCCCACGCCGCGCCGGTCGCGCGGGACGGAGGCGACCTCGGGTCGCCGATGAATCCCGACACGCTCTTACACAACTCAATACCTCGCTCACGAAAATGTCATATAGCGGACATTTCGCCGAAAGGAATCAACAGTGCTCATTGCACAGCGCCCAACGCTCACCGAAGCCAACATCTCGGAGTACCGTTCACGGTTCACCATCGAACCGCTCGAGCCCGGCTTCGGCTATACGCTCGGTAACTCTCTTCGCCGCACACTCTTGTCCTCGATCCCGGGCGCCGCTGTCACCAGTGTGCGCATCGACGGGGTGTTGCACGAGTTCAGCGTCGTCCCCGGTGTGAAGGAAGACGTCACCGAGATCATCTTGAACATCAAGGGTCTCGTCGTCTCCAGCGAGCACGACGAACCGATCACCGCGTACCTGCGCAAGCAGGGGTCCGGCGAGGTCACCGCCGCCGACATCTCGGCTCCGGCGGGTGTGGAGATCCACAACCCGGAACTGGTCATCGCGACCCTGAACGACAAGGCCAAGTTCGAGCTTGAGCTGACCATCGAGCGCGGCCGTGGTTACGTCACCGCGACCCAGAACCGCCCGGAGATCTCCGAGGCTGGGCAGATTCCGATCGACTCGATCTACTCGCCCGTCCTCAAGGTCACCTACCGGGTCGAGGCGACTCGTGCCGGTGAGCGCACCGACTTCGACAGCCTCGTCGTCGATGTGGAGACCAAGCCGGCGATCAGCCCGCGCGACGCCATCGCGTCGGCCGGAAGCACGCTGGTTGAGCTGTTCGGCCTGGCGCGCGAACTGAACACGGCCGCTGAGGGCATCGAGATCGGCCCAGCGCCGGTGGATGTGGTGCTCAGCTCCGAGCTGTCCATGCCGATCGAGGATCTGGACCTTTCGGTTCGCAGCTACAACTGCCTCAAGCGCGAGGGCATCAACAACGTGAATGAACTGGTTGCCCTCTCGGAGACACAGCTCATGAACATCCGCAACTTCGGCCAGAAGTCGGTCGATGAAGTCAAGGACAAGCTCGTAGAGCTCGGCCTGTCGCTGAAGGATACGGTCACCGGTTTTGACGGTGCCCACTTCTACAGCGGCTACGACGACGAAACCGTCTGAGGCACGTCGCTCGCGACACGTCTTTCACTAATTGATTCTGGAGAATACCGAAAATGCCTACCCCAACCAAGGGCCCACGCCTCGGCGGTGGACCAGCGCATGAGCGCCTCATGCTCAACAACCTGGCCGCTGCCCTGTTCACCCACAAGAGCATCAAGACGACCGAGACCAGGGCCAAGCGCCTGCGTCCGGTCGCCGAGCGCATGATCACGTTCGCCAAGCGCGGCGACCTGCACGCACGTCGTCGCGTTGCGGGAATGATCAGCGACAAGTCGGTCGTGCACGAACTCTTCACCGAGATCGCGCCGCAGGTCGCCGACCGCCAGGGTGGTTACACGCGCATCACGAAGCTTGGCTTCCGCAAGGGCGACCAGGCCTCGATGGTGCAGATCGAACTCGTTCTCGAGCCGGTCACCCCCAAGGCCAAGTCTGCGAAGAAGGCCGCCCCGGCTGCCCCGGCGCCGGTCGTCGAAGAAGCTGCCGAGGACGTCGTGGCAGAAGATGCCGAGACCGAGACCAGCGCCGACGAGACCGCTGAGGTTCAGAACACCGAGGCCGCTGAGGCTCCCGCCGACGAGGCCACGCAGGAGGAGGCCACGCGGGACGAGGCCACGCAGGACGAGGCCAAGTAAGCAACGCGCTCAGTCGTAAGACTTGAAGACCCCGGGGCTCATCGAGCCCCGGGGTCTTCTGCGTGCTTCACCGCCACGCGCACCCGAGTGGCGTCGTTCTCGGCCGCTGGAGCAGGGCACGGGTGACAGGGGTGGGCAATAGGATTGCCGGTGTGATCGAAACGACGGCGGATGCGAACGTGACCCCGGGCACGCTTCGGTTCCGGTTGGACATCGCCTATGACGGCACCGACTTCCATGGGTGGGCTGTGCAACCTCGGCTCCGCACCGTGCAGGGCACCGTGGAGAGCGCTCTCGCCGAGATCTTTCGCCGATACCGGGTGCAACCGCGGTTGGTCGTCGCGGGACGCACCGATGCGGGCGTTCACGCCGCCGGTCAGGTCGCGCACCTGGATCTCGCGCCCGAGCTCGTGGCCTCGCTTCGGTCGAGCAACGCGCACCGCGCCCGGCGCAAAATCGCGCCGAGCGAGCCGACCAGCCCGGAAGGCAGCCGGGAAGTCAGCCCGGAAGACAATCTGGCAGACAATCTGGCAGAAGACTCCGTACGCAGTGGGGAGCATGCTCCTGCCCGGGTGATCCAGCGCCGCCTGCGGGGCATCCTGAGCGCCCACCGCGACATCGTCGTGACGGGGGTGACGCCGGCTCCTGCCGGGTTCGATGCTCGCTTCTCGGCCGTCTGGCGCCGATACCAGTACCGGGTCGCCGACACCGTGACCGCCTTCGATCCACTGCAACGCCATCGCACCGAGTGGTATCCGGCCGCACTCGATGTGCACGCGATGGATGCGGCGGCCAGCACGCTGCTCGGCCTGCACGACTTCGCCGCCTATTGTCGTCCGCGTGACGGGAGCACGACGATCCGCACGCTTCAGCACTATTCGTGGCACCGGGAACACGACGGCGTTCTCGTCGCGGACATCACGGCCGACGCGTTCTGTCACTCCATGGTGCGTGCGCTGGTCGGGGCCTGTGCTGCGGTGGGGGCGGGCCGGCTCGAGGTCGGCCAACTCGCGCGGCTCCGCGACCAGCGGGAGCGCACCAACGCGTTCCGCGTGATGGCCGCGCGCGGGCTGACCCTCATGGAGGTGGGGTATCCGCCCGATCACGAGCTCGGCATCCGTGCCCTGCAGACCCGCGCCCACCGCACCCTCGCCTGAACCGCGCACGTCGCCTCAACCGCTCGTGGCTTGACCGGTCGCCACTCGGCGCCAGGGGAAGGCGCTATGGGGAGACGCGCATCGCGCGCAAGGCATCCGAGCGAAAGATGCCCGCACGCCCCTAATCACTCAAAGTAAGCACCATCGCTCGACGAGGGGTCGAGGGCCGCCGGGCCGTAACTCGAAGCTGGCGACAACCGGCGAGTTGACCCACGGCGACCGGGTGATCTAGGATAGGGCGTTGGTGTGTGCGCTGAATCCATGGCGTGCCCACTCGAAGTTGAGCCCTCCACTGCAATCGTCTCATCGGGTCTCCGATGAGCACGTGCCCGGAGCGGGATTCACGAACACCTCATTTCGACACAAGAAAGCAGCACTACTGTGACGCGCACTTATTCCCCCAAAGCCGACGAGATCCAGCGTGACTGGGTCGTCATCGACGCCACCGACATCATCCTGGGCCGGCTGGCCAGCCAGGCAGCGATCCTGCTGCGTGGCAAGCACAAGCCGACCTTCGTCCCACACCTGGACTCGGGTGACTTCGTCATCATCATCAACGCCGAGAAGGTGGCCCTGACCGGCGCCAAGCTCGAGCAGAAGCGTGCCTACCGCCACTCCGGTTACCCGGGAGGCCTGCGCTCCACCACCTATGCCGAGCTTCTGGAGAAGAACCCGGTGCGCGCGGTGGAGAAGGCGGTGCGCGGAATGCTGCCGAAGAACAGCATCGGCCGTGACCAGCTGACGAAGCTCAAGGTGTACGTAGGAGCAGAGCACCCGCACGCCGCTCAACAGCCCAAGCCGTTCACCCTCACCCAGGTCGCGCAGTAGCGCTCGACCGCAGACTTTAGACAAAGGACTCACACATCGTGGCGAAGATCGCAGATTCCATCGAAGCGGCACCAGAGAGCTTCACAACCGAAACCCCGGAGGCCCAGGCCCCCAAGGCGCCCCGCGCCGTGCTCAGCGTGTCCGGCGGCGCCGTCGGCCGGCGCAAGCAGGCCATCGCGCAGGTGCGTATCGCACCCGGCTCGGGCAGCATCACCATCAACGGCCGCGAGTTCGCGAATTACTTCCCGAACAAACTGCACCAGCAGCTGGTCACCGACCCGTTCAAGGTGCTCGACCTGTTGGGCAGCTACGACGTGATCGCGAAGATCACCGGTGGTGGCCCCTCGGGTCAGGCCGGTGCGTTGCGCCTGGGCATCGCCCGTGCGCTGAACGTCGTCGACGAGGAGAACAACCGCGCCACCCTGAAGAAGGCCGGCTTCCTCTCGCGCGACGCGCGCATCAAGGAGCGCAAGAAGGCCGGCCTCAAGAAGGCTCGTAAGGCGCCGCAGTTCTCCAAGCGCTGATCCGGCTTCGGCTCTAGTCGTTCAGATCATGCCTCGTCTTTTCGGAACCGATGGTGTTCGTGGGCTGGCCAACAGGGATCTCACTGTTGGCCTCGCCCTCGAACTGGCCCAGGCCAGCGCCACAGTGTTCGACCAGGGTCACCGGGCGGACGCCCGCCGTCGCGCGGGCCGCCGTGCGGTGGCCGTGGTAGCACGGGATCCCCGTGTTTCTGGCGAGTTCATCGCTGCTGCGATGGCTGCTGGGTTCGCAAGCTCCGGGTTCGACGTACTCGATGCTGGTGTCATCCCGACTCCGGCCGCTGCATTTCTGATCGCAGACATCGACGCCGATTTCGGCGTGATGGTGTCTGCCTCACACAATCCGGCGCCCGACAACGGGATCAAGTTCTTCGCCTCGGGGGGCACCAAACTTCCCGATGAGGTGGAAGACCGGATCGAGGCGGCACTCGCCTGGGAAAAGCTGACGCCGGTTGGCGCTGGGGTGGGCCGGATCATCCGCTTCGCCGATGCCGAAGACCGCTACGTGGTGCACCTGCTCGGTACCCTCCCCGCCCGGCTCGACGGAATCCATGTCGTTCTCGACTGCGCGAACGGAGCCGCCGCGGGAGTATCCCCCGAGGTCTTCACGAACGCCGGAGCGACGGTCACCGTGATCGGTGCCGACCCCGACGGTATGAACATCAACGACGGTGTCGGCTCGACGCATCTTGACAACCTCGCGAAGGCCGTACTCGAGCACGGTGCCGACGTGGGGATCGCCCACGACGGCGACGCCGATCGTTGCCTCGCGGTCGACCATGAGGGAAACATCGTCGACGGCGATCAGATCATGGCGATCCTGGCCATCTCGATGAAGGATCGCGGCCTGCTCGCCCAGAACACCCTCGTCACCACGGTGATGAGCAACCTGGGTCTGCGTCGCGCCATGGCCGACAACGGCATCGACGTCGTCGAGACGCGGGTGGGTGACCGCTACGTGCTCGAGGCGCTGAACGAGCGCGGCTTGAACCTCGGTGGCGAGCAGTCGGGCCACGTGATCATGGCCGACCACGCCACCACGGGTGACGGCATCCTGACCGGGTTGCATCTGTTGGCCGAGATGGCACGCAGCGGCAAGTCGCTGGCCGAGCTGGCCGGCGTGATGACCGTGTTCCCGCAGACCATGGTCAATGTGCGCGACGTCGACCATCACAGTTTCGCCCGCGATGAGGTTCTGGCCCAAGCCGTCTGCGACGTTGAGGCCCACCTGGGCGACAGCGGGCGCGTGCTGCTTCGCGCCTCCGGCACCGAACCGATGGTGCGGGTGATGGTGGAAGCCGCCGACCAGCTGACCGCCGACCGCCTCGCCCACGAACTGGCAGGTGTCGTTCGCGAGCGTCTCGGCGGCTGAACCTCCGCTGTGGATTCCGTGGTTACTCGGTCATCGGCCTAGCCGCAGCGCACGCCGGGAAAACACGCCGGCCGCAACGTTTCCGTTGAGACCGGCGTCGGGCGAACCTCGTTATTGCTACTTGTAGACCCTCACCCAGTCGACGTGCATCGACGCCGGCGTTGTTTTCTTGCCGCTGGGGAATCCGTCAAGCTGCAGTGTCTGGTGCAACCTCGGCAGTTCGATCGCTGGTGCGCCCGTCGACGAGTACAACCTCGTAGCCGGCGTTATCACTGCCGTTTCGATTGCGCCTGTCAGGGCGAACGGGGCAACCCGTGGCGGGAGGGGCCGCTTGCGAATCACAGGAATTGGGCAGAAACTGAATCGTAAGCGTTTTCCGCCGCGACCTTGGGTGCCGACCCGAGCATCTCGAGTGCTCGTCGAATCGAAAACACCAGATCGGCGGTAATTGATGTCGGATGGAGATCATCGTGACTGCCCGTGGTTCATCAACGTGCTTGGCGCGTGGCAGCTGAGCCGTGACGGAAGTAGGCACACAGTTGGCGCACGCCAGCAGAACCTGATCGCGGCTCTCGCAGTGCATGGCAACCGGTCGCGGGCGTATCTGGCCGGACTCTTCTGGCCGGACCAAACGCAAGAACACGCATCCGGGAGCCTGCGCTCCTGCATCTGGCAGGTCACGCACCAATTTCCCGGTCTGCTGGCTGAAGCCCACGACCCGGTGGGGCTCGCCCGCGGGGTGCGTGTCGACCTTGACGCGGTGGGGGAGTGCCTGAACGACATCGAGCAAGGTGATGCGAACGCGTTCAAGGACGCACGCCCACAGGCGCATCGCGTGGCGGCCGTTTTCGCTGCTGCGGGTGTCGCGCTCGAAGATGGTGGGCCCGAAGTGCAAATCGCGCCCAGGTGAGTGGGTTCGTGCCCAGAGCAACGCCGCCTCAGGTCGAGCGAAAGTAAAAGCCATGCGAAAAATGTTCAGGGTGTTCGCCGCCGTTGCGGCCCTCGCTTCGGCGGTCGCCCTCGCCAGTTGTGCTACGTCGTCCCCGCTCGCCCCGACGCTCGCCTCCCCCATACCGACGGCACCCGCGCCCGGGACCTCGCCGGCGGCATCCGCCTCGGGCATTCATCACGTGTTCGTGATCGTGTTGGAGAACGCCCCGTATGCCGAATCGTACGGTCTTCATTCCAAATATCGTTATCTCGCGCAGACGCTGCGCCCTCAAGGCACCCTGCTCAGCCAGTATTACGCGACCGCTCACTACAGCCTCGGTAACTACCTGGCAATTATCGGCGGGGTGGCCCCGAACAAGGAAATCCAGCTCGACTGCGGCAATTATCAGGCCATGGTTAACCCGACAAACGCCGCCGACGGGCAGGTGAGTGCCCGGAGCGGCTGCATCTTCCCGGAGCAAACGCCGACCCTGGCCGGCCAACTCACCGCGGCGAACCTGAGCTGGAAGGGATATATGGAGGACATGGGCAATGTCAGCGGTCGCGAGCAGGGCACCTGCGGGGTGCCGTCACTTGGGAACGCATCCGCCGATTTGACACAGAAGGCGGTTGCCGGTGACGCCTACGCCGCCCGACACAATCCGTTTCTCTACTTTGACTCGGTGGTGAACAGCCCCACGTGTATCACCAATGTGGTGCCGCTGAGCCAACTGACGAAAGACCTCGGCTCGATCGAATCGACACCCAACTTCTCCTTCATCTCACCAAGCCTGTGCAATGACGGCCACGACGACAGCTGCCAGGGGCAACCGGCTGGCCCGGCGGCTGAAGACGCGTGGCTCAAGACCTGGGTGACGCAGATCACCCAGTCGGCCGCGTTTCGAACTGACGGCGCCCTGATCATCGTCAACGACGAGGCCTCCGGCGATTCCAGCGCGTGCTGCAGCGAGCCGTCGGGCCCGAATATCGCCTATCCCGGAGGCACGGATGCCGCGTTGATGCAGGCGGCTGGCGGTGGCAAGGGCGGCGGGCGGACCGGTGCGCTCGTTCTGTCACCGTTCGTGGTGCCTGGGGCCGTGAGCGCAGTGCCGTACAACCATTACTCGTTGCTGCGCACCGTCGAGGACATCTTTGGGGTCAGCCACCTCGGCTACGCCGGGCAACCGGAATTGCACCCGTTCGGCACCGACGTGTGGACGGCCGCGGCACACATCGGCTGACAGGCCAGCATCGGCCGGCTGGCCTGGCGCGCCTAGAGTTTGCGCAACAGCACCTTCGACACGGTGTGCTTGCTGCCCTTTCGGAGCACCAGCGTCGCGCGGCTGCGAGTGGGGCGGATGTTCGCGAGCAGGTTCGGTTCGTTGGTGCGTTTCCAGATGCTGTGCGCCTTCTCCCTGGCCTCGACCTCGGTCAGGTCCGCGTACCGGTGAAAGAATGACAACGGGTCGGCGAACGCTCCGCGCTGCAGCCTGAGAAAACGCTCTTCGTACCAGCGTTCGATGTCTGCGGTGCGAGCGTCAACGTAGATGGTGAAATCGAAGAGGTCGCTGACCGCCAACCCGGAACCAGAAACCGGCGGCTGCAACACGTTCAAGCCCTCCACGATCAGCACATCGGGCTGCCGCACAATGATCTCCCGGCCGGGCACGATGTCGTAACTCAGGTGCGAGTAATAGGGTGCACGTACTTCGGCCGCGCCACTCTTCACCTCGCTGACGAAACGCAGCAGCGCCTTCCTGTTGTACGACTCGGGGAAGCCCTTGCGCTCCATCAGCCCCCGCATCTCCAGCTCTGCGTTGGGGAACAGGAAACCGTCTGTCGTGACCAGTTCCACCTGGGGTGTGTGTGGCCAGCGTCCCAGCAGTTCCCGCATGAGCCGCGCGATGGTGGATTTGCCCACCGCAACCGAACCGGCGATGCCGATCACGAACGGGGTGCGCTCGGCGCGCTCACCGAGAAAATCGCTGGTCGCCCGGTGCAACTGGGCGGCGCTCGCAGAATACAGCCCGATCAGTCGGCTGAGCGGAAGGTAGACCTCGCTGACCTCGGCCAGGTCGAGTGGGTCACCCAGTCCGCGCAGTTGCACAAGCTCGGCCTCCGTGAGCGGAGTCGGATGGGAGTTCGCGTTGGCCATCTCGGCCCAGTCGGGCCGGGCGATCTCGATGAACGGCGTTGGGTGTCCACTGCCCTGTGACTTCGTAGCTTGCCGGTCGGCCATAAGGATCAATGCTAGGGGATGGGTACCGCTAAAATTGAACCCATGTGTGGAATCGTCGGATACGTAGGATCGCGTGGAGCCCAAGATAATTTGCTCGGGGGCCTGCGGCGCCTGGAATACCGGGGCTACGACTCGGCGGGCATCGCAGTCATCGACGAACACGGAACGCTCGACATCCGTAAGAAATCGGGCAAGTTGCGTGTTCTTCTCGAGGACCTGGCGGCGCATCCGATGGCCGACGGGGCGACCGGCATCGGGCACACCCGCTGGGCGACCCATGGGGGCCCGACAGATGCGAACGCGCACCCGCACCTCGGCGACGACGGAAAGCTTGCCCTGATCCACAACGGGATCATCGAGAACTTTTTTGCGCTGAAAGACGAACTGGTGGCCGAAGGCTATGAGTTCAGCTCGGATACCGACAGCGAGGTGGCTGCGGTGTTGCTCGGCCGCGAGTACCGTGCCACCGGCGACCTCGTCGAGGCCTTCGGTCGCGTGGTCGGGCGGTTGAACGGTGCCTTCACCCTGCTGGCCATTCACCAGGAACAGCCGGGACTGGTGGTCGGCGCCCGTCGCAACTCGCCGCTGGTGGTGGGGCTCGGAAACGGAGAGAACTTCCTCGGCTCCGATGTGGCGGCGTTCATCGAGCACACCCGCCGTGCCGTCGCAGTCGGCCACGACCAGATCGTGGCGATCACCGCCGACGGAATATCGATCACCGACTTTTCGGGGGCAATGGTCCCCGTTGAGGAGTTCGAGGTGGCCTGGGACGCCGAGGCGGCCGACAAGGGCGGCTGGTCGTCGTTCATGGCCAAGGAGATCTCGGAGCAGCCCGAAGCCGTGGCGAACACGCTTGCCGGTCGGATCACGGCCGGCCGGGTCGATCTGACGGAGCTGGCTGGGATAGCCGACGTGCTCAGGAGCATCACCCGCATCGTCATTGTCGCCTGCGGCACCGCCGCCTATTCGGGCATGGTCGCGAAGTACGCAATCGAGAAGTGGGCGAAACTGCCGGTTGAAGTGGAACTCAGCCACGAGTTCCGGTATCGGGAACCGGTCCTCGATTCCTCAGTACTGGTCATATCGGTCAGCCAGTCGGGCGAGACCATGGACACGCTGATGGCCGTCAAGTACGCCGCCGAGGCCGGTGCGCACACTCTTTCGGTGTGCAACACCCAGGGGGCCACCATCCCCCGGGAATCATCGGCCGTGCTGTACACGCGGGCGGGGCCGGAGGTCGCTGTCGCCTCCACCAAGGCGTTCGTCGCCCAGGTCGCTGCCCTGTATCTGTTCGGGCTGCACCTGGCCGCGTTGCGCGGCACGCTGGGCGACGCCGAGCAGGCCGAGGGCGCGGCCGGTCTGCAGGCGATCCCCGAGAAGCTGACCGAAGTCCTGCTCGAGGGCGAGCGAATCGAGCAGCTGGCGCACTGGATGGCCGACACTCGGGCAGTGCTGTTCCTCGGCCGCCACGTCGGCTACCCGGTGGCGTTGGAGGGGGCGCTCAAACTCAAAGAGCTCGCCTACATCCACGCTGAAGGTTTCGCCGCTGGAGAACTCAAGCACGGGCCGATTGCGTTGATCGAACCGGGCCAGCCCGTCTTCGTGATCGTACCGAGCCCGCTCGGCTCTGAATTGATCCATTCGAAGGTCGTCTCGAACATTCAAGAGATCCGCGCCAGGGGCGCCCGAGTGATCGCCATCGCCGCGGCCGGTGATGTGTCGGTGTTGCCGTTCGCCGATGAAGTGATCAGGGTTCCGCTGGCAGAGCCCCTGTTCGAGCCGTTGTTGAGCGTGGTGCCATTGCAGATGTTCGCGATGCGCCTGGCCGAGGCGAAGGGACTCGATGTCGATCAACCCCGAAACCTTGCCAAGTCGGTTACGGTCGAATGAGCACAGGGGCTGACGAGTGATTGTGGGGGTGGGCGTGGATCTGGTCGATATTGCACGGTTCGAACGTGCGGTGCGACGTACGCCGGCCCTGATCCCGCGACTGTTCGCTCCTGGCGAACGAGAGTTGCCAGCCCATTCCCTGGCGGCACGATTTGCCGCCAAAGAGGCATTGGTCAAAGCCGTCGGCCATTCCACCGGGTTCGGGTGGCAAGACATGGAGGTCGTTTCCGACGCGGAGGGCAACCCGTCCTTCCGCATCGGCGGAGGCCTGGCAACATTGGCCGATCGCCTGGGCATTCGTAGTTTTCACCTGTCCATGACGCACGACGCCGGCGTCGCCTGCGCGTTCGTCGTGGCCGAGAGGAGCGCAGCATGACCCCGCTTGAGGTAGCAGCCGGCACAACGACAGACTCAGCCGCCACAGACACGAGCACGGCAGGCAGGGCGGGGGCCGACGCTGTGGATACAAGCGCGTTGGAGGCAGGCTCTGTGAAATCGCGCACGTTTGCTGACGACGGTGTCGGCGCGTTCCGTGAAGCGGTGATCGACCTGGACGCGATCACCGGCAATGTGAAGCACCTCCGGTCGATCGCCGGCACACCCCACACGATGGCGGTGTTGAAGGCGGATGCGTACGGTCACGGAATGGTCGAGGTGGCGCGAGCAGCGCTGGCCGGTGGTGCGGATTGGCTGGGAGTGGCTGACCTCAATGAGGCACACATTCTGCGTCAGGCGGGTCTGCGTGCGCCAATTCTCGCCTGGCTGCACGACCCGGCCGACGACTTCATCCGCGCGATCAACGACGACATCGACCTCGGAATCTCCTCACTGGCGCAGTTGGGGACCGCAGCGGCGGCCGCACGCTCTCTGGGTTCGACGGCGAGCGTGCACTTCAAGGTCGACACCGGTCTCAGCCGAAACGGAATGCCGGAGGAGAAGTGGAAGCAGGTTTTCGAAGCGGCTCAGGAACTCGCGGAGGAAGGCGTCATTCACGTGCGTGGCATCTTCACGCATCTCTCGCTCACCTCGGTCCAGGACGACCTGGATGCGGTCGAGGTGTTCCGTCGGGCGCAGCGTGCTGCGGCCGAGGCTGGAATCGAACCCGAACTCGTGCATGCGGCGGCCACAGGCGCAACGTTGCGCACGCCCGAGGCACGATTCAACATGGTGCGACTGGGTATCGGCATCTACGGGGTGAGCCCGTTCGGGGAACAGTCCGCCCACGAGTTCGGCCTGACGCAGGCAATGACCCTGCGCGGTCGTGTCGCCGGAGTGAAGAGGGTTTCGGCCGACACCGGCATCTCCTACGGGTACCGGTATCGCACCACGAAGGAGACAACGCTCGCGCTGGTTCCTCTGGGCTATGCAGACGGAGTCTCCAGGCAACTGTCGAACGCAGGAGAGGTTCTGATCAACGGCGAGCGGTTCACCATCAGTGGCACCGTGGCGATGGACCAGTTCGTGGTCGACGTGGGGGACAAGGGCGTCGAAGTCGGTGATCCGGTGGTGCTGTTCGGTGACCCGACCACGGGCGCACCGAGCGCCGACGACTGGGCGACGACTGCTGGCACCATCGGCTATGAGATCGTCACCCGCATCGGTGCCAGGGTGGTGCGCCGATATGTCGGGGGCGAAGCGCCCATAGACCCTGACGCGTGACGGCACGAGCCGACATGGTGCTGGACAGTGACGAGCAGGACAATGATGAGCAGCACACCGTCGGGCCGGAAAACGACCAGCAGAACTGCGAGGCGCGGGTCACCGATGTGCAGGTCAGCGATGTGCAGGTCGGCGCGGTGCGGGTAGAAACTCCGGAGGCTATGGCTGAATTCGGGGTACAGCTCGCCGGCCACTTGCGCGCGGGCGACCTCGTCGTGCTGAGCGGGCCGCTGGGAGCCGGCAAGACAACCCTGGTTCGAGGGATCGGGGAGGGGCTGGGAGTGCGCGGGCCGGTGACCAGCCCGACCTTCGTGCTGGCGCGTACACATCCTTCGCTGGTGGGAGGTGCGCCTCTGGTGCACGTGGACGCCTATCGGCTCGGCAGCGCTGTGGAGCTCGACGATCTTGACATCGACTTCGCCGGTTCGGTCGTTGTGGTCGAGTGGGGGGCCGGAATGCTCGACGGGGTCGCTGAATCCTGGTTGGACGTGAGGATCGAGCGGCCGGTTGGGGCAACCGTGGCCCCAGGGGTTGCGGCCTCGGTGTCCTCCGACGACGATGCTGATACCACTGATGCTCATCCTGGTGCTGGTGCTGGTGCTGGTGCTGATGCTGATGACGATTTCGGCGAGGAGCCCGTCGAACCTCGCACGGTGACGATGATCGCGGTCGGGCCGCGCTGGGCGGGCGTCGACCCTGCCGGCGACTACGCTTGAGAGGTGCTGCTCGCTCTCGACACCTCCGCCGGAACCAGTGTCGCCATCGTCGACGCTGGTGGCGGCATCCGTGCCGAACGCTCGACCGACGACACCATGCGCCATGCCGAAGTCATCGGTGGGTTTCTCTCTGACGCGTTGGACGAAGCCGGTGTGCGGCCCACAGAGCTCACTGCCATCGCCGTGGGTATGGGCCCAGGCCCGTTCACCGGGTTGCGGGTGGGCATCGCAGCGGCGCGTGTGTTCGCCCTCGGGGCGGGCGTCCGGCTTCTGCCCGTGATCAGCCACGACGCCATCGCTCTCGATCGGTACGAAGCCGGGTTCGCAGGGAGGATGCTCCTGGTCACCGATGCGCGACGGCGTGAGCTGTACTGGTCCCGGTACGACGGGCTCGACGAGCGTGGCGTGCCCCGGCGGCTTGACGGGCCCGGGCTGGCCAAGCCCGATGCTCTGCCAGCGACCGAAGGCGACTCGGCCGAGCGGGTGGATGCCCACCGGGTTCCGGCCGGGGCACTCGGAATTCTCGCTCAGCGCATGCGTCAGCATGACGTTCCGTTCGCCGCCGACGAGCCGCTCTACCTGCGGTCTCCCGATGTGACGCTCTCAACCCGCAAGCGGGTGAGCTGATGGTCTGGCAGTTGCGACGGGCGAACGCCGCCGACCTCGATTCGATCATGGCAATCGAGACCACGGTCTTCAGCCGTGATGCCTGGTCGCCGGAAATGATGCGGGCCGAACTCGCCTTCGCCGACAGTTACTATTTGGTCGCTTTCAACCCGGCCACCCCAGAGCAGATCGACGCCTACGCCGGACTGCGGTGTCTCGCGGGCTCCGCTGAAGGCGATGTGCAGACGATCGCCGTGGCCGAGCGTGCTCGCCGTCACGGCCTGGGGCGCACGCTGGTGATCAGCCTCGTCAACGAGGCCCGGCGGCGGGGCGCCCGGGAGATCTTCCTGGAGGTGCGGGTCGACAACGAGCCCGCAAAGCACCTCTATCGAGAGCTCGGCTTCGAAGTGCTCGGAGTGCGGCCCGGCTATTACCAACCCGAGAACGTGGATGCCGAGGTGATGCGACTGACCGTTCCAGATCCGGTCACAGCGCCGGCGGTCGGTCAGGAGTGAACGCGATGACCCGAGCACAGACCGACGTGCCGAACCGTGTCAACCCGCTGGTTCTCGGAATCGAGACCTCCTGTGACGAGACCGGGATCGGCATCGTGCGCGGCACCGAGCTGCTTGCGAATGTGATCTCCTCGTCGATGGAGGAGCACGCCCGCTTTGGCGGAGTGGTGCCAGAAGTGGCTGCCCGCGCTCACCTGGAGGCGCTTGGCCCGGCGATACGACAGGCGCTCGCGGACGCGAACGTGGGTTTCGGCGACCTCGACGCGATCGCGGTCACCAGCGGGCCGGGCCTCTCAGGGGCCCTCATGGTCGGTGTCGGTGCGGCGAAGGCGCTCGCCGTCTCACGGAGGCTTCCTCTCTACGCGGTCAACCACCTCGTGGGCCATGTCGGTGCAGACCTGCTGCAGGGGCCCAGCGAATCGGCTGAAGAACATTCGCCCCTTGAAACTCCAACCATCGCCCTACTCGTCTCGGGCGGGCATACCTCCTTGCTGCTGGTCGGCGACCTGGTCAGCGATGTGCAACTTCTCGGCGAGACCATCGATGACGCGGCCGGTGAAGCCTTCGACAAGGTGGCCCGGGTGCTCGGCCTCGCGTATCCCGGTGGCCCCCGCATCGACATGGCGGCGGCGAACGGCGACCCTCGGGCGATTCGGTTCCCGCGCGGGCTCACCCAGCCCAAGGATATGGCGAAGAATCGCTATAACTTCTCCTTCTCCGGGCTGAAGACGGCGGTGGCCAGGTGGGTGGAGCAGCGACAGGATGCCGGCGAGGAGATTCCGATCGCCGATGTCGCGGCCAGTTTTCGTGAAGCAGTCGTCGACGTGCTGGTCGGCAAGGCGCTGGCGGCCTGCGCCGACCTCGGGGTTCCCCGGTTGCTGCTCGGCGGGGGAGTGGTGGCCAACCAGCGCCTTCGGGAGATCGCCGAGCAGCGTGCGGCTGCGGCGGGAGTGACGCTTCGAATCCCGCCTCTTGCCCTGTGCACCGACAACGGGGCGATGATCGCCTCACTGGCCGCCCAGCTGATCATGGCCGGCGCCGACCCGTCTTCGCTCGATTTCGGTGCGGACTCCACATTGCCGGTCACCCAGATTCAGGTGCTGTGACCGCCGGTGCCCGGGTGGGGCGGATGGTGCTCTGGGCCGAGGGTGCCGCCAATTTCGGATACAGATCCACCGGAGTGCCCGTTTGACAAGCACACATCGGACTGTCACTATGACACCGATCGCTATCTGGCGAACATAATTCACGCGAAGCTCACGCGACGTATTTTGAGCTTTCACCCAGAGAGGCAACACTCATGACCAACCAGAACCTCAACCAGCCGCCCGCCGGCCCGCCGCCCGCTTACGCGCCCGCCCCCGGTCAGCCGTACGCGCAGCAGCCCGCCGCGGGCGCGAAGACCAACACACTGGCCATCATCGCGTTGATCGGTGCTTTCGTGTTCGCGCCGGTCGGCATCATCTGCGGCCACATGGCACTCGGACAGATCAAGAAAACCGGAGAAGCCGGGCACGGTCTCGCGCTCTGGGGCACAATCCTGGGTTACGTGTTCACCGCGCTCTGGCTGCTCATCATGATCTTTGGAGTGATCATGCCGATGATCCTGCTCGGCAGCATGGCCTCGATCAGCTCGTACTGATCTGGTCTCGCACCTCCCGTGCTCGTTGCCCGATCGGGCGATGCGGCCTGAGGGCATAGTTTGTGAATAGCCAACGGGCCCCACTGCGATTAAGGTTGCAGTCGGGGCCCGTTGGTCATTTCGTGCCGCATGTCCAACCGAATCATTGAGCCAGACCCACTGAAAGAGAGCCACGTGACCGACCCAAACTCCTCGGAGCAGTACACCCCCAATGATGGGGTCAATGGTGGGGCCACAGAGCCGCAGTCGGAACACCAGTCGGAGCCGCAGCCGAAGCCGGGGTCGCAGCCGCAGCCGGATGAAGTTGATGGGTCGTCGGAGGCGCCGCCGATCGCCCCGCAGTGGGAGCAACCGAACGAGCACGGGTACGCCGTGCCGAACGAGCAGCCCCATGGCCAGCCATTTGCCCAGCCCAATGAGCAGCAGTACGGCCAGCAGGGCCAGCCATACGCACAGCCGTACGCCCAGCCCTACGCCCAGCCCAATGAGCAGCAGTACGGCCAGCAGGGCCAGCCATATTCGCAGCCCTACGGCCAGCCCTATTCCCAGCCGTACGCACAACCGTACGCCCAGCCGTACGCCACGGGGCCGAGCACGAACACCCTCGCGATCATCGCGTTGATCGCGGCATTCGTGTTTCCACCGGCCGGAATCGTTTGCGGCCACATTGCATTGGGGCAGATCAAGACCACAGGGGAGTCCGGTCGCGGCCTCGCGCTCGCCGGCGTGATCATCGGTTATGTGTGGGCAGCCCTGATCCTCTTGATGATCGTCTTCTCGTTGGTGCTGCCGCTGGTCATGATGGGTATGTTCGCCCCCGCCTTCGTCGGCCTCGGCGGCATGTGACGCAGGGGATGGGGCGCACGGGATCCAGTCCAGGAACCGACGCTAATCGAGGCGCTCAACCAGGAGCGCGGTGTGACGCCCGGCTACGCGGGTGAGCACCAGGGTCGCGCTCTCGGAACCACGCAGCGCGAACCGCTTGCGCAGTTCGGCCGGGTCAACGTCGACGCCGCGCTTTTTGATCTCGAGCACTCCAATGTTGCGACGGCGCAGCTCGGCTCTGAGCATCCGCTCGTCCAGATGCCATGATTCCAGCACCCGAAAACCTGCCGCGAACGGGGTGGGCAGGTACTGATCTGAGCTGAGGTACGCGATCGCCTCACTGATCGGATGCGCGTTCAGGCGTCGGGCCAGATCACCGATGAGGCGGGCGCGAATCACGGCTCCGTCTGGCTCGTACAGGTACTCGCCCACGGGGCCCACTGGCTCGTCTGGGCTGTCAGCGGTCGCCGTCAGGTCGGCGGCGGCACCGTCAGAAAGGAGCAGGGCCGAGCGGCCCACTCCAGGCCGGGCAAGAGGTCCGAACCACAGCCCCATCTCGACGACCTGGCCGTTCACCGAGACCCATTGGGCTTCGCAGCCGGGCGGGATGAGCTCGCGGTCCATTCCGGGGCCGAGCTTCACCCCCACGGGCATGCGCTCGGTAAGGGCGAAGGCAAAGTCAAGGGACGGCGAGTAGTCGGATGCCCGAACTCGCTGCGTCTCGCTGTGCCCGGCCGTACGCCGGGCCGGGTCGAGGAACGCGGCGTCGTGGCCGGCCAGGTCGAACGATTCAGCGGCGGAATGCACCACTTCCACATTCGGGAACGGGGCAAGGTTGTAGCTGGCTAGGGCCGCGGTCACCTCGTCCTGATCGACGGCGGTCACTGCCAGGTCGAGGGCGGCCAGGCTCATCGCGTCACCGCCGATTCCGCAACCGAGGTCTGCGACCCGCCCCACCTTTGCCGTCGCGAACCGGCCGGCATGCCCGGCGGCCACCTTGAGCCGGGTGGCCTGCTCGAGGCCAGCCGTGGTGAAAAGCATCCGTGCGGCGAAGTCACCGAATTTCACGCGCGCCTTCGCGCGCAACTTCCACTGGCTGAGAACGACGGCCACCAGTGCCGGCGGGTGGCCCTCACGGCGCAGACGAGTGACCAGGGCGAGCACATCAACGCCCGGGTCGTAGGCGGGCAAGGAGTCGAGCAGCCCCAGGCCGTCGGCCGAGAACAGTTCGATGAGCTCCGTTCTTTCCATGGGTTCACCGTACCGGTATCACTCGAGAATTGGCACTCACATTGCGCGAGTGCCAACCCACCCCCTAAACTCATAGTTAGCACTCGCATGGTGCGTGTGCTAACTCAGAACTTATGTAGAAAGAGGTCAAACGTGACGGTCTCCATCAAGCCGCTCGAAGATCGCATCGTCATCAAGCAGATCGATGCGGAGCAGACGACTGCTTCAGGTCTTGTCATTCCGGACACTGCCAAGGAGAAGCCCCAGGAGGGCGAAGTTGTCGCAGTCGGCCCCGGCCGCATTGACGACAACGGCAACCGCGTGCCGCTCGACATCTCTGTCGGCGACCGCGTGATCTACTCGAAGTACGGTGGTACCGAGGTCAAGTACGACGCCCAGGACTACCTGGTGCTCTCGGCCCGCGACGTTCTCGCCGTGGTGGTTCGCTGACCACTCGCAACAACCTGCAGAAGACCCGGACGGCCATCGGCCGTCCGGGTCTTCGCCTATCTGCGTGCGGAGTACGATCTAACAGTGCCACAATCCCCAGAGTCCGCCCCGACGGTGCCGATGCCCGCGACCGATCGGCCCGGCCCGGCCGCCCAGGCCGGTATTTCGCGCCCGGGACTGGTCTTCGGTGTTCTCGCCTACATGATCTGGGGGTTTCTGCCGGTCTATTTCATCGCGGTGGAACCCACGGGTGCGTTCGAGTTGGTCGCCATGCGCGTCCTGTTCTCGCTGGTCTTCTGTGTGCTGATCATCCTCGTGACCCGGGCGTGGAGGCCGCTGGCAATCGTGGTCAGGAGCCCACGGCCGCTGGGCATCCTCGCCATTGCGGCGGGCCTCATCTATCTCAACTGGCTGACCTACGCCTGGGCGGTGCTGAACGGGCATGTGATCGAATCGGCGCTGGGATACTTCATCAATCCGATCGTCACCGTGTTCCTCGGCGTGGTGGTGCTGCGGGAACGTCTGCGCCCGGCGCAGTGGGCAGCCGTAGCAATCAGTGGGGTCGCAGTCGTGGTTCTGGCGATCAACTATGGTGCGGTGCCCTGGATTTCTCTCGTGCTGGCCTTTACGTTCGCCTCCTACGGCCTGACCAAGAGCAAGGTCGGCGGTCGCGTCGACGCGGTCAGCGGACTCACCGTGGAGACCGCGCTCCTGGTGCCGATCGCGGTCATCCAACTGATCATCGTCGGCTCGATCAGTGGTCTCACCTTTGGCCAGATCAGTCTGGGCCACAGCCTGCTGCTGATGGCCTCGGGGATCATCACTGCGGTGCCCCTGCTTCTGTTTGCGGCGGCGGCCCGCAGGTTGCCACTGGTCTACGTTGGGCTTCTGCAGTACCTGGCGCCGGTGCTTCAGTTCGCCTTCGGCGCCTTCATCTTGATGGAGCCCATGCCGCCCGGTCGCTGGGTCGGCTTCGCCATCGTCTGGTTGGCACTCATTGTTCTCACCGTCGACATGTTGGCGAGCTCGCGGGGCCTCAGACGATCGCGCATGCCCGTCGCGCCCGCGTGACCCGATCCGTGCCCACCCACAATCTTCAAGGAGAATTACGCAGATGCCGCTGTTGACGAAGACCAGATTGATCGTGCTCGGCACGATCGCCGCGCTCGCGCTCTCCGGGTGCACGGCGGAGACGGTGCCCAGCGCCTCCCCCTCGGTCTCAAGTTCGCCGAGTGCCACCGCGGCGCCGATCGAAGCATCCGGAGATGGCGTGCTGCGCATCGGGACACTGTTCCCCGCGAGCGGTGACCTCGCGTCAGTGCAGGTTGCGGCTGCGGCAGGCGTCGAGGTCGCTGTTCGGGAGATCAACCAGCAGGGCGGCGTATTGGGGGCTCCGGTGGAAGTTCTGCACCGCAACTCTGGCGACGGAAAGCCGGAGGTCATGGCCGCGGCCCTTGCCGACCTCATCAAGCGCGGGGTGGACGTCGTGGTGGGCCCCCCGAGCGCAGCCCTGGCAGAAATTCTTCGAGCCGACCCCGAGTCGGCAAAGGTGACCATTGTCACGTTCGATGCGGTTGGAGCCGACGGAAAAATCGCCGAAGGCTGGACGGCTGACGCTGACCTGGTGGCGCAGTTGAAGATGGCAGATCCGGCGGTCACGGACACACGCTTCGGCGCGGAGGCCTATGAGGCGACGGTGCTCGCGGCTCTCGCTGCGCTGGTTCGCGGCGATGATGGAGCGAGATCGATCGCCGCCGGTCTGACCGAGATCACGGGCGACGGAATCCCTTGTTCCAGCTTCGGCGAGTGCGCAGACACTCTGTCGACCCAGCCCGCAGTCCAGGTGCTGTACGACGGGCAAAGAGTTGAGTTCGCTTCTGAGTCAGAGCCTGAATCGGGATTTTTCCTACTGAGATGAAAGCAGGCGCGGGCCATATGGTCTGTGCCGGCGATTGGACGGCAACCGAGTAATGCTCGTAACGTAACGATTTAGCTCCGTTACTTCGGTTGTGATGCCGATTTGCCCCGACTCTGACTTACGCCCCGTAGTGTGACACCTAGCAGTCTCCAATCGGACTGCGAATTTCAATTCATTAAAGGAGAAACATGAGCGTATTTACAAAGGCGTCCTCCCGCTCTCAGAAAATCGGCAGACTTGGAGGCCTCGCGCTCCTGACCGCGAGTGCACTGGTGCTTGCCGGTTGTGCAGCAGGGACGACAGCCGATCCTTCGGAGTCGGCCGCACCAGCGCCGGGTGGAGAGCCGATCGTTTCGGACCTCACGCTGAAGATCGGAACGATCCTGCCGCAGTCCGGACAACTGGCCTACCTCGGCCCGCCCGAAGAAGCCGGCGTGCAGCTTGCAGTCAATGAGATCAACGAAGCCAACATGGGCATCAAGGTCGAAGCCACATTCCGTGACTCCGGTGACACCACCACTGACATCGCAACCATCTCGGCCACCGACCTGCTTGCCGCAGGCGTGACCTCGATCGTTGGGGCGGCCTCTTCGGCCGTGTCGTTCAACATCATCGACAAGATCACCGATGCAGGCGTTCTGCAGATCTCGCCGGCGAACACCTCGCCAGACTTCACCGACTACGACGACGGTGGACTGTACTTCCGTACCGCTCCGTCTGACCTCCTGCAGGGTGAGGTGCTTGCCAACCAGATCGCTGAAGACGGCAAAAGCGCGCTCGGCATGATCGTGCTGAACGACCCGTACGGCACCGGTCTGGCGGCGTCGCTGAAGGAGAACTACGAGGCCGCTGGCGGCAAGGTTGTTTCCGAGGCGCTGTTCAACGAGGGTGACACCACCTTCGATGCACAGATCTCCACGGTCATGGCGGCCAAGCCCGACGCGATCGCCGTGATCACGTTCGAGCAGGCCAAGGTCATCATTCCCGCGCTGGTTGCTGCCGGTGCGCCGAACGACAGCATGTATCTGGTTGACGGAAACCTCGCTGACTTCAGCGCGGACTTCGAGCCGGGCACGCTCGAGGGCTCCAAGGGCACCCAGCCCGGCCCGGCGCTGTCGGCTGACTTCCACGACAAGCTGATGGCAATCGACCCGACGTTGAAGAACTTCAACTACGCGGCCGAGTCCTATGACGCTGTGGTACTCCTCGCGCTGGCTGCGCTGGCAGCCCAGGACACGTCCGGAAAGGCCATGGCTGGCAAGATGGTCGAGGTCTCCGGTGGATCAGGTGACGGCACGAAGGCGACCACCTTCGCTGACGCCGCCAAGATCATTCTGGACGGCGGAGTAGCCGACTACGACGGCCCCTCCGGTCCGATCACCTTCAACGAGAAGGGTGACCCGACTGAGGCTGCCATCGGTATCTTCCAGTACCAGAAGGACAACACCATCAAGCGCATCAACTAATAACTGATCCGCTCGAGCACGAGGCCCCCGGTTCTGCCGGGGGCCTTTTGTGTGCGTGGTGCACCTCCGCCCGGGTCTCAAGGCGGCGTCGTGCAGGCTCCTCGCAGGCGGGGCCGCGCCCCATCGCTCCGCCGAACGCGGTCAGCCACCATTGTGAAAATTCAGGAGCTGGGGATCGCGGATGCACTGGGTGCATCGGCGCGGCTCTCCGCCTGAATTTCTGAATCCGTCAGTGCGTGGAAGTCAGGAGGAGAACAGGGTGGGCGCGTTGGGTGCGGCGACGGCGCTCGCCTCCTGAAGTGCTCTCCTCCTGAAGTGCTCTCCTTTTGGAGTGCTCTCCTCCTGACGTACTGCGTGCGACAGCGTTGTGGGACCGGATTGTGGGACAGGGGCGAAGCCACACAACCCGCCTCCGACCCGCGAGTGCGGAACGGGCACAACGAAAAGGGGCCCGGGTGCGCTGCACCCGGGCCCCGATTCACAATGGGTCAGTCGTCGTCTTCATCCCCGAGGGTGCCGAGGTACAGCGAGATGACCTTGGGGTCGCCCAGCAACTCGCGCCCGGTTCCCGTGTAGGCGTCGGTGCCCTGGTCGAGCACGTAGCCGCGGTCGGCGATCTCAAGGCAGCGCTGGGCGTTCTGCTCAACCATGATGGTGGTGACACCAGCGCGGTTGATCTCCTTGACACGGAGGAACGCCTCATCCTGGCGTACGGGGGAGAGACCGGCGCTGGGCTCATCCAGCAGC
Organism: Homoserinimonas sp. OAct 916; assembly: GCF_003260275.1. Classification (GTDB taxonomy): domain Bacteria; phylum Actinomycetota; class Actinomycetes; order Actinomycetales; family Microbacteriaceae; genus OACT-916. The sequence goes on from NZ_QJHB01000009.1 coordinate 69,590, forward strand.
AGCACGTGTGGGCCCATCATGAGCGCGCGCGACATTGCCACCATCTGGCGTTCACCACCGGAGAGTGAGCCCGCTCGCTGCTTCAGGCGCTTCTCCAGCTCGGGAAAGATTCCCAGCACGAACGCGAGCCGCTCATCGATCTCTTTGGGCTTCTGGAACAGGCCCATCTCGAGGTTCTCGCGAATGCTCAGCGTGGGGAACACGTTCTCCGTCTGCGGCACGAAACCGACACCGCGGGAGACCAGCTCGTTGGCCTTCAGGTTGGTGATGTCCTCACCGTAGAGGTTGATCTCCCCACCGCGCACCTGCACCAGGCCGAAGATCGCCTTGAGCAGAGTGGATTTGCCGGCTCCGTTCGGGCCGATGATACCGATCAGCTCTCCCTTGTAGGCGGTGAGCGAACATTCGTTCAGAATGTTGATCCCTGGCAGGTAGCCGGCCGTGACGTTCTTCGCCTCGACCACCAATTCGCGGGTCTCAGCCACGGGGGAGCCTGGCTCTGCGGCGGATACTTCAGTGGCCGCCTCCGGTTTAACGTTGGTCATCGAGCAGCTCCTTCATGGTGTTGACGGTGTCGGTGTCGGTCCCGAGGTCTTTGCCGTGGTTGCTGCCGAGGTAGGCGTCGATCACGGCCTGGTTGCGCATGACCGTCTTCGGGTCACCTTCTGCTACCACGCGGCCCTCCGCCATGACCACCACCCAGTCGGCAATGTGCTTGACCATCTGCATGTCGTGTTCGACGAACAGAACCGTCATTCCCTCTGACTTGAGGTCGATGATGTGGCTGAGCAGCGACTGTGTCAGCGCGGGGTTCACCCCGGCCATGGGCTCGTCCAGCATGACCAGCTCCGGCCGGCACATCAGCGCACGCGCCATCTCCAGCAGTTTGCGCTGGCCACCGGAGAGGCTGGCCGCGTAGTCATCCTTCAGCTTGACGAGCTTGAATCGCTCCAGAAGGTCGAGGGCCCTCTCGGTGATGTCGTCTTCCTGCTTGCGCCACATCGACGGGATGATGGCTTGGAAGAAGCCCTCACCGGTCTGATTCTGGGCACCGAGCAGCATGTTGTCCATCACCGTCATCATGCCCAGTGCCTTGGTGAGCTGGAAGGTGCGCACCTGGCCCATTCGGGCCACCTTGAACGCGGGCACACCCTTCAACGACTTGCCGTTCAGGGCCCAGTCACCGGTGTCGGGTTTGTCGAACCCGGTGAGCAGGTTGAACAGGGTGGTCTTGCCCGCCCCGTTGGGCCCGATCAGCGCGGTGATCGCGTTGCGTGGAATCTGGAGGCTCTCGACATCGACTGCCTTCAACCCCCCGAAGGTTCGGGTGATGTTGGTTGCCACGACGATGGGGTCACGCTTGGGCACGCCGGGAAGCATGTCTTCGGGGCCGCCGACATGAAGGTCGGTGGCCTTCACAGGCTTGGCCGTGGTCTTCGTTTGCATATCACTGTTTGACAAAAGCGAGCTCCTTCTTGCTTCCGAAGATGCCTTGCGGCCTGTAGATGACGATCACCATCAGTGCAATACCCACCAGGATGAACCGCACCTGGCCCGCCTGCAGGCTGGTCATGAACGGCAGCCAGCCGATTTCTACTGCCCGGGCAGTGAAGCCAGAGAAGATGGAGAGCAGGGTCCAGAAGATCATCGAGCCGATGATCGGTCCGAAGATCGTCGCGGCCCCACCCAGCAACAGGATGGCGTAGATGAAGAATGTCAGCGTTGGCTGGAAGTTGCCCGGCTGCACCGACCTCGGCAACACGAACACCATTCCGGCGAATGCACCCATCGCGCCTCCGAGCACCAGAGACTGCATCTTGTACGAGTAGACGTTCTTGCCGAGCGCCCGCACCGCATCCTCATCCTCTCGGATGCCCTTGATGACTCGACCCCAGGGGCTTCGCATCAGGAGCCAGATCAGCAGTGCTGCCAGGCCGACCAGGCCCCAGGCGACGATGAGCAACCAGACCTCGTTGTGGTCTCGTACCCACGGGCCGATATTGTAGTTGCCCGCAGGGATGGGATTCATCGCCTGCCAGGAGGTTTTGTATCCGGAGAGCCCGGCAGCGGAGCCGGTCACAGCCGCGAAGGTGTTCGTCGTGAACAACAGGCGCACGATCTCAGCGGCGGCGATGGTGACGATCGCCAGGTAATCGGCCCGCAACCTCAGGGTCGGTATACCCAGGATCAACGCGAGCACGACGGAGGCGGCGATACCGGTGAGCAACGCTGCCCACCACGGGAACCCGAAGGTCAGTGTCGAAATCGCGAAGCCGTAGGCGCCGACGGCCATGAATCCGGCCTGGCCGAAGTTGAGCAGGCCGGTGTAACCGAAGTGAACTGCCAGACCCATTGCCGCAAGCGCGTAGGCCGCGGTGGTGGGACTGATAATTTCGTAGGCGGCGTTGGTGAAAAGTGATCCCCAATCCATGATGGCCCCTAACCGACTCTCTCTTTACGACCCAGAATTCCTTGGGGTCTGACTAATAGGACGAGGATCAGAATGCCGAGCGCACCGACGTACTTCATGTCGGACGGCAGCCATAGTGTGGACAGCTCCACGAACATGCCGACGATGAGTGAGCCGACCAGGGCCCCGAAGGCGGTTCCGATCCCACCGAGGATCACCGCGGCAAAGATGAGCAGCAGCAACTGGAAGCCCATGTCCCAGTTCACACCCGGACGGAAGTAAGCCCAGAGGATACCGCCGGTACCGGCCAGAAGACCGCTGATGATCCAGACGATGCTGGTGACGCGCTCGACGTTGATGCCGCTGACGGCGGCGAGGGCCGAGTTGTCAGACACCGCGCGGGTGGCCTTGCCGATGCGCGTCCTGGTGAGGAAGAACGCCACAGCGAAGAGCAACACGATACTGATGCTCATGCTCCAGACATCCACGATGGTGAACGAAATCGGACCGACGGTGATCACTTCGGCACCGGTCGCCCCGGGCAACTGCTCGGTCTGGCCGCCGTAGATGTATTGGTAGAGGTAGCGGAGGGTGATCGACAAGCCGATGCTGACGATCATCATCTGCACGATGCCCACCCGGCGCTTGCGCAATGGTCTCCACAACGCATAGTCGTTGAGGAACCCGAACAACCCGGTCAGCAGCACAGCGATGGGGATGGCCAGCCAGATCGGGAACCCCAGAACAGGGCCGAAGGTGAAGGTCATGAACGCGCCGAAAGTGAGCATCTCAGCGTGCGCGAAGTTGACCAGCCCGGTGGTCCCGAACACCAGCGACAGGCCGATGGAGGCCAACGCCAGAAGCAGACCGAAACTCAGACCGTTGAACGCGCGGTCGAGGAACTGGTCGAAGAAACTCACAGTGACCCGTTCGCCCTGCCCGAGGAAGAAGTTCATCGCCTTCGTCTTCGACTGGCCGAAGGTCACCTCGGCGACATCCTTGCCCTCCTCGGCGACGATCACACCCTCGGGGAGGGTGTCCTCCACGAGGGTCACCGTATAGGTGCCGGCCTCGGGAACTCCGATCTTCCATTTGCCGTCGGCACCGGTTTTGACCTCGGCGTTGTAGCCGTTTCCTTCGACTTTGATCAGGACTCCGTCGAGCGGTTCGTCCTGGAACTTCACAAAGCCCGAGATCGCATAGTCGTATTCGTCTGTGCCGACTTCGTCGGCGTGCGCGGCCGGAGCCACTGCCAACGATGAGAGCATGAACGCCGCGAAAATGAGCCCGAACAATGCAACAAAGATATTTTTGCGTAGGCGTAACGCCCTGCGGTGGTAAGCCACTAAACCTCCATCGGAACACCTCGCGACATTTTCGGCGCTGGGCATCAGGTTTGTCGCCGACTGCCTCGTCGGCGATACCTGACGATTATGACTCATATTCAGTCTCGGTTGCGAACTCATCAGTACGTCGTTACCCGAGTGAAACATCCGGGCCCCAATCTTCACTCGGCACACCGCCCGGGAATCGATTAATATGAGACGGTTGTCTTTCACCCGCTGAGGCAAATGTCTGCGCGGGAATCGGCGTGAATATAAGGGGTGTTGATGGACCAGTCAGATCCGTTCGGCTTTGTCGGCTTGACGTATGACGATGTATTGCTGCTTCCGGGGCACACCGACGTCATCCCCAGCGAGGCTGACACCTCTTCACGGTTGACCCGGCGCCTCACCGTGGCGACCCCGCTGCTGTCCGCGGCGATGGACACGGTCACCGAGGCCCGAATGGCAATCGCCATGGCGCGCCAGGGCGGTATCGGCATCCTGCACCGCAACCTGTCCATCGCCGATCAGGCGGAGCACGCCGACAAGGTCAAACGCAGCGAGTCGGGCATGATCACGAATCCGGTGACAACGACGCCGGATGCCACGGTCGCCGAGGTCGACGCGATCTGCGGGCATTTCAGGATCAGCGGGCTTCCCGTCGTCGACGGTGATGGGCTGCTGGTCGGGATCATCACCAACCGTGACATGCGGTTCGTGTCGAACACGGCAAAGGCGACGACGCTGGTTCGCGAAGTGATGACCAGAACCCCCCTGATCACCGCTCCGGTCGGTATTGACCAGGACGGCGCGGTGGCCATTTTTGCGAAGCACAAGATCGAGAAGCTGCCGCTCGTCGATGAGGCGGGCAAACTGCGCGGGCTGATCACGGTGAAGGACTATGACAAGTCGGAGCAGTATCCGCTCGCGACCAAGGACGAGGACGGGCGGTTGCGGGTGGGCGCGGCCATCGGCTTCTTCGGAGACGCCTGGCGGCGTGCCACCACGCTGGTCGACGCGGGCGTCGATGTGCTGGTCGTGGACACGGCGAATGGCGACAGTGAAGGGGTGCTCGGGATCATCCGAAGGCTGAAGGCCGACCCGGCGTTCAACCACATCGACGTGATCGGCGGCAATGTGGCCACACGCGGCGGCGCACTGGCGTTGATCGAGGCCGGCGTCGACGCGGTGAAGGTGGGAGTTGGGCCGGGCTCGATCTGCACGACCCGCATTGTGGCCGGGGTGGGCGTGCCCCAGGTGACCGCGGTGTATGAGGCGGCGCAGGCGGCGAAGGGCAGCGGTGTGCCGGTGATCGCCGACGGCGGGTTGCAGTACTCCGGTGATATCGCCAAGGCCTTGGTGGCCGGGGCAGACACGGTCATGGTCGGGTCGCTGCTGGCCGGCTGTGATGAGAGCCCGGGCGACCTGGTGTTCGTCAACGGCAAGCAGTTCAAGAACTATCGCGGCATGGGTTCGTTGGGTGCGCTGCAGACGCGCGGCGAACAGACGTCGTATTCGAAAGACCGCTATTTTCAGGCGGATGTTCCGAGCGACGAGAAACTCATCCCGGAGGGGATCGAGGGACAGGTGCCGTACCGCGGGCCGTTGTCAGCGGTGGCGTTCCAGCTGATCGGCGGGCTGCGGCAGTCGATGTTCTACGTCGGCGCACGCACGATCACCGAGTTGAAACAGCGCGGAAAATTCGTGCGCATCACCGCGGCCGGTTTGAAGGAGTCGCACCCGCACGACGTTCACATGATCGCCGAGGCGCCCAACTATCGCAAGTAATCCGCTGGGCCGTGGCCCTGACCGGGCCGTCAGCCGGCGAGGCGGGTGACTGCCTCGACCAGAATCTCGGGGGAGCAGGCGAAGTTGAGTCGCACGAATCCGTTGCCCTCGGCTCCGAATGTCGGCCCGGGGTTCAGTGCCACCCGGGCCGACTCGAGGGCGTGCGCCGATGGGTCGTCGCCCCAGCCGAGCGCGCGCAGGTCAAGCCAGGCGAGGTAGCTCGCCTGTGGTTCCGCGTAGCGCACGCCCGGCAGGTGTTCGGCCAGTAGGTTGCCGAGCAGGCTGCGATTGGACCGCAACTGCACCAGGGCGCTGTCGAGCCACTCCTCGGCCTGGCTGAACGCCGCCACTGAGGCGAGGTAGCCGAAGATGCTGGTGCGCCAGTTCACCTCGTCGGGCATACCGCCCACAATCGTCGCCTTGTTCGGGTGTGCGGTGACCATCAGAGCGCACTTGAGGCCCGCGATGTTCCATCCCTTGCTGGCGGCGGTCACACAGACGCCTTGGCGGCGTGCGGCATCGGAGACGTCGAGAAACGGGGTGAACGTGGCATCCGGATAGGTGAGTGGCCCATGGATCTCGTCGCTGACGACAGCCACGTCATAGCGTTGCGCCAGTTCGGCCACTGCGGCCAGAGTTTCGCGCGAATGCGGTAGACCGAGCGGATTGTGCGGGTTGCAGAGCAGAAAGGCGCGGGCACCGCCGGCGAAGGCCGCTTCGAGGCCATCGAGGTCGATCATCCAGGCGCCGGCACCGTCCGGGGCGAGGGGAACCTCCTTCACCCGGTGCCCGGCCTCGGGGATGAGGTCGAAGAACGGCGGGTAGATCGGTGGGTTGACGACCACTTCGCTGCCGACAGGGGCAACCCGGCGCAACGTCTCGACGATGGCGACGCTCACATCGGTGGTGGTCCAGACCTGGCCCGGGTCGACTGTCCAGTTCCATCGGCGGCCGGCGAATGCGGCGAACGCTTCGGGCAGTGCCGTGTGGGGAAACTGGTAGCCGGTGTCGGAGCGCCTGATGGCCGCCATCAGGGTCTCGGCGATCGGTTCGGCGAGCTGGAAGTCCATCTCGGCGACCGGCAGCGGCAGCACGTCGGGCTCGAACACCGTCCACTTCGCGCTGGTGCGGGTGCGGAGTGTTTCGAGGGAGTCAAAGATGGGTGCAGGGGTCATGACCCTAGCCTGCCCCATCGCCGGGCCTGTGTCAGTCGCCCACTTGTCACCTGCAGAAATGCAGGAGGGCAGGAACGCCGACCCGCTCTACACCTCCGCAACCCTCGTCTCCTGAAATTTTGACAACCCCAGAACCCCCACAGTGGCACGGGTCGCCGGTCAACCGCCGGGCGCGGACCGCAACGCGGCATCATGTCCTAGTCTTGAACGGTGAGCATGGAGATAGAGATCGGCCGCGCGAAGCGTGGGCGCCGAGTGTATGCCTTCGACGATGTCGCGATCGTGCCGTCGAGGCGCACCCGTGACCCCGAGGACGTGTCGGTCAGCTGGAGCATCGACGCGTTCCAATTCGACATCCCCTTTATGGCCGCCCCGATGGACTCGGTGGTCTCGCCGGCCACTGCTATCCAGATGGGGGAGCTCGGCGGGCTCGGCGTGCTCGACCTGGAGGGGCTGTGGACCCGCTACGAAGACCCGGAACCGCTCCTCGCCGAGATTCGCGAGCTTGCTCCCGACGCCGCCACGGCTCGGATGCAGCAGATCTACGCCGAGCCGATCAAGCCCGAGCTGGTCACCAGCAGGCTCGCCGAAATCCGCGCCGGCGGTGTCACGGTCGCTGGTGCGCTGTCGCCGCAGCGCACACAGGAGCTGTACCAGACCGTCGTCGACGCCGGGGTCGACCTGTTCGTCATCCGTGGCAACACCGTCTCGGCCGAACACGTCTCCAAGGAGCGTGAGCCACTCAACCTGAAGAAATTCATCTACGAACTCGATGTGCCGGTGATCGTAGGCGGTGCGGCCGGGTACACACCGGCACTACACCTGATGCGAACTGGCGCTGCCGGGGTGCTCGTCGGCTTCGGCGGCGGCGCGGCGGCCACCACGAGGGCGGCACTCGGAATCCACGCCCCGATGGCGACCAGCGTCGCGGATGTCGCAGGGGCGCGACGGGACTACCTCGACGAGTCGGGCGGACGATACGTGCATGTGATCGCCGACGGCGGCCTCGGCACTTCCGGCGACATCGTCAAGGCCATCGCCATGGGCGCCGACGCCGTGATGCTGGGAGCGTCGCTGGCGCGGGCCTCCGATGCCCCGGGTGGCGGCTGGCACTGGGGGCAAGAGGCGCACCACGGCCAATTGCCGCGCGGCAAGCGGGTTCGTGTCGGAACGATCGCGCCGCTGGAACAGATTCTGTACGGTCCGGCTACCGTCGCCGACGGCACCGCGAACCTGGTCGGTGCGCTGAGGCGTTCGATGGCGACAACCGGTTACTCTGATCTGAAGGAGTTCCAACGGGTCGACGTGGTCGTCGCGCCATACGTGTCGCAATAGTTCACCATCGCCACGCGGCGACTGGTCGGAAGGAGGGCAACGCACATGGCCAGACTCAAATCGGTCACTCTTTCGACGAAGCTCGGGATGGACGAGCGTGATGAGGCGCTGAAGGCGCTGAAATCACGCGAGTTCGACGTGCTGGTGATCGGTGGCGGAATCGTCGGCACCGGCGCCGCCCTGGACGCCGTGACCCGTGGACTGAGCGTGGGGCTGCTCGAGGCGCGCGACTGGGGGTCGGGAACCTCGAGCCGTTCATCGAAGCTCGTGCACGGCGGCATCCGATACCTTGAGCAGCTCGACTTTCGGCTGGTACGGGAGGCGCTCATCGAACGTGGCCTGTTGTTGCAGCGGATCGCGCCACACCTCGTCAAACCGGTTCGTTTTCTGTACCCGCTGAAGCGACGGTTCATCGAACGACTGTACGTGGGTGCCGGAATGCTGCTCTACGACGTGTTCTCCTACACGGGCGGGCGGCCACCGGGGGTGCCGCACCACAGGCACCTGTCCAAAAGGCAGATCCAGAAGGCGATGCCATCACTGTCGTCGAACGCCCTGGTCGGTGGGATCGCCTACTGGGATGCCCAGGTTGATGATGCGCGTTACGTGTCGTCCTTGGCACGCACCGCTTCGTCATATGGCGCGCACGTGGCCAGCCGAGTGCGAGTGGAGGGATTCCTCAAGGTCGGCCAACGCGTCGTCGGTGTCGAGGCGCACGACCTCATCACGGGCGAGAAGTTTGAGGTGCGGGCGAAACAGGTCGTGAACGCGACCGGGGTCTGGACCGACGACACCCAGCGCATGGTGGGGGAGCGCGGCACGTTCAAGGTGCGGGCCTCGAAGGGCATTCACCTGGTGGTGCCCAGAGACAGGTTCCAGTCGAAGATGGGCCTGCTGCTGCGCACTGAGAAGAGTGTGTTGTTTGTCATCCCCTGGGGCCGGCATTGGCTGATCGGCACGACCGACACCGACTGGAACCTCGACAAGGCGCACCCGGCCGCCACCGCAGCCGACATCGACTATTTGTTGGAGCACGTGAACAAGGTGCTGAACGTGCCACTCACCCGCGAAGACGTCGAGGGCGTCTATGCCGGGCTCCGGCCACTGCTGGCGGGTGAATCGGATGAAACGTCGAAGCTGTCCAGGGAGCACCTGGTGGGGCACTCGGTACCCGGCCTCGTCGTGATCGCCGGCGGCAAGTGGACCACGTATCGCATCATGGCCAAGGATGCGATCGACGCGGCAGTCGATGCCCTCGACGGGAAGATCCCGGCCTCCGCCACCGCCGACATCGCGCTGCTCGGCGCCGAGGGCTATCAGGCCGCGTGGAACAAGCGCGGCAAGATCGCCCGGGCGTTCGGTGTGCACCCGGTACGGATCGAGCACCTGCTGAACCGGTACGGAACGCTCACGGACGAACTGCTCGACATCATCGGAGAGGATCCCTCGCTGGCGGAGCCGTTGCCGTGCGCCGACGACTACATCGGCGCTGAGGTGGTCTACGCCGCGTCTCACGAGGGGGCGATGCATCTGGACGATGTGCTCGCCCGGCGCACCCGCATCTCGATCGAGGCGTGGGACCGCGGAGTGGCGGCGGCGCCGGTCGCCGCGTCGCTCATGGCGGGGGTTCTCGGCTGGGATGCCGAGCGCGAGCAGCGTGAGGTGGCGTTCTACCTGGAACGGGTTCAGGCGGAGCGTGACAGCCAGGAGCAACCCGACGATGAATCGGCCGACCGGGTGCGTCTGAAGGCGCCCGACATTACCGCGGCTCCGCAGCCAGACGCGTAGGCAGGCGTCAGGCATGCGTGCCCCGGGGCATGCGGGGAGCTGAGACGGGCTCAGAGGCGCCTCTGCGATGCGGCTGAAGTCGTTGCCTTCGAGCACCCCGCAGACATGAAATCGCCGAGTAATGAATTATCTTCACCCCCCACTTGGAGGGGTGAAGAATATTCATCTTGACCAGCGTTTTCTTTTTTTCATTGGCCGTGCCCAGCTGAGGAAAACTATTTAAGAATCCTCATCTCCTGTTAGTGTTTCCTGAGTTTCGCTCGTCTATCGCTGTGCTCACCCGTGCACACGGCGCCGGAGCTATTTTTCGGGAGTTCTATCTTGTCTGTGACATCGTCGCGCCTCATGCGCATCGTCAGTGGCATCGCCGCTAGTGCAATGGTCTTGACTGGGGGGGTGTTGGTGGCATCGCCGGCCTCTGCCGCCGCAGGGGATGAGAGCATCGCGGTGACTCCCGGTGAGAACATTCAGGGTGCTATCAACGACATCGCCTCGGGCGGCGTGATCACATTGGCTCCTGGAGAGTACGACGTCAGCAACACGTTGCGAATCGTCAAAAGTCTGACGTTGCGGGGAAGCGACGACGGGCCGGTCATTCTCAAGCAAGTTTCTGCCGGTGAAGGCAAGTTCATCGACATCTTTGACACCAACGATGTCGTTCTGGAAAATTTCGCTCTGGACGGCAGCGCCACGACGCAAGCCAACAAGACAACGGGAATTGACGTAAACAGTGTTAACGGGTTGACCCTGTCCAATGTCACGGTGGCAGATTTTAAGAAGAACGGCATCTCCGTTTCCGCATCGTACAGTGGCACCGAGACCAACCAGTCGCAAAATATTCACTTCAACAACGTGACGGTGGTGAACAGCGCGTGGGCTGGTATTGCGTTCTACACGAAGAGTTCGCTGGGCATCAACACTGACATCTCCGATGTGACCTTTGCCGGGGTGACGACCCTCACCGGAAATGCCAGGGGCATCCAGTTTGGTGATCCAGGCGATGTCAACGGTGTCAGAGGTACCGACAACGGTCCAGTGAAGCTCGGCACCGTCCACTTCACCGGCGGTTCAGCCTTTGTCGCCAATCTCGACGACAGCGTGGTCTACCTTGAGCGTTCATCGTCAACTGTCGACGGCAATGCGCCCACTCTTCTCGACTTCCCTCCCACTAAGGCGCCATTCGGGGAAGCAACCACCACGCTCACGTTGGTTCCCGTTGTCATGGCGAATGAATGCGTTGATCCACAGGCTGGTGGCGTTGCCTCGAACCTGAACTTCAACGGTTGGACGATCCCCAATTCGGGTGCAGAGTTCGTTGAGGGTGGCTTGAAATTGACCTCGGACGCGTGGGAGGACATCGAGATCACTCGAAACGTTGACTTCAAGCTGGCCGACGCGCGCAACCTGATGCTCGACCCGGAGACCGTTCCCGCGGGCCAGGGGCTGGGGATAATTCTGGAGACCGCGAGTGGCGCCCTGCACTGGGAAGGGATCTATGCTTCCGAGTTCTGGAGTAATGATGCGGTATTGCCTTTTCGGCCGACCACAGGACAGGGCGGCGACTACAGCGGTAGCCTGCAGGATGCCCTGGACACCATCGGCAACGTAGATGTCACCAAGGTGACGGTGCTCTACTCCGCTGGAGAGCTCAATTCTGTAGTCCTGCGGTCCGCCGGGGTCAACTGCGCGAGCTACTTTTTCAACGGGATTTTCCTCCCGAGCGTTCCCGAGGCGCCGTCCGCGGCGCTCGAGGGCCACTCAGACATCAAGGTCACCTGGACTGCGCCCGCCAGCGATGGCGGATCCGCGATCACCGAGTACACCGTGACGCTCACCCCGACAACCGGCGGGAGCTCTCCGCTCGTCGCCACGGTCGGCGCAGGTGAGACCTCGCATGTGTTCGCCGACCTGACCGCAGCGCTCTCTTACACAGCGACCGTGGCCGCCACGAACAGTGCGGGAACCTCGGCAAAGTCCGCGGCATCCAACGCGGTGCGGACAAACATCCAGTTGTGTGAGATCGTCACCGACGGTGGCGTGTCCACCAATGGGTTCAACGCGGCCAACGGTTGGGCTTCGAGCGCCGGGAGCGCCGGACGCTACCAGTACGTCGAGAACGGGCTTCACGTGTGGACCACCAGCAACGCGCCGACGGTCTCCAAAGTCTCTGGATACAAGAGCATCACGCCAATCTCTCTGGCGCAGCTGGGCGAGCCCAGTATCGAATTCGCTAGCCACACGGGCGTCCGCCCGAGCATCCAGTTGCGGGTATCGAAGACCGGTAGTTCGATCGGTGGCAACTATGTCGTCGGTGAGCCGTGGGCCTACGACCAGTGGATGTGGTGGAGCGCCACTGACTTCGGCGTCGGAGGCGGCCTTGGGTACAAGAGCTACGGCACGCTGACCGACTATCTGGCTGCCAACCCGAACGCGAAGGTCAACCAGATCGGCTACAGCCTCGGTTCCGGCGTTCTGGGCGACGCGACGATCACGTCGATCACGGTCGGGTGTGCGGAGTATACGTTCGACCTGGCCCCGGTGATTCTGCCGGGAACCCCGACCATCAGCGGCAACGCTGTGTTCGGCTCAGTCCTGACCGCAAACCCGGGCACCGACTGGACGCCCACCGACGCTACCTTCACCTACCAGTGGTACCGCGATGGTGTGAGCGTCGGTACGTCCGGCAGGAGCATGACCTACACCCCGGTTGCGGCCGATATCGGCAAGAAGATGACGGTTATCGTGACCGGTGCCAAGACTGACTACACCGGTGCTTCTGCACCCTCGGCGCCCACTGGAACAGTCGTCCCCGCCTCGATGGCCGGCCAGTCGTCGATCAGCGGTACGACGGTCGTGGGCGACACGCTGACGGCGGAGACCGGAACTTGGAACCCCTCGAACGCGACGTTCACCTATCAGTGGTTCCGCAACGGCGTCGCCATCTCGGGTGCCACGGCCAAGACCTATGTCTTGGCGTCTGCGGACATGCGGGCGATGATCACCGTCGCCATCACCGGCTTAGCCACCAGTTACAGCGCGGCGACCTTAACGTCTGGACCAACGGGGGTCGTCACGGTTCCCGCGGTGGTCGAGATGTGCACGGACGTTGACGCTGGACCACTGTCGACCAACATTGACAACAACGGGTGGAATTTCAGCGACACACGGGCAACAGGTCACAACGACTTCGTTGCCGACGGCCTGCACGTGTGGACAGAAGGCGACACGTCGACCGATAAGACGGCGGGTTACCGCGCACTGAGCATTCCGCTGGCTGATGTCGGAAGTGTCTCGATGGACCTGAGCAACGGAGTCGCCGGCTTGCCGAGCATCCAGCTGGGTGTCGACCGCGACGGCAACGGAACCTGGGACGGCTACCTCGTGAATGAAGGCGACCTCTACGGCGCAGGAATGTGGTGGACGAACAAGTCCGGTTTCGGGGTTCCCGCTGGCGGTGGCTATGACAGCCTCGGCACCTTGGACGAATACATCGCCGCGAACCCGAACGCAAGGGTCGTGAGCTTCGGCTACAGCCTGGGCTCTGGTCTCAAGGGTTCTGCGGTGATCCACTCGATCACGGTCGGCTGCGTGGAATACTCCTTCGAGGGACGGATCGTTGGCGCCACGCCCACGATCTCCGGGCCCACCAAAGTTGACCAGGTGTTGACCGCAGATGGCGCTGAGCCCAATTGGTCTCCGACCGGCGTGACGTTCGGCTACCAGTGGCTGCGCAACGGCAACCCGATCACCGGAGCCACTGCTACCACGTACACGCTGGTTGCCGCAGACCAGGGCGCCAAGCTCTCGGTCTCGATTACCGGATCGAAGACCGGCTATACGGATGTCACCAAGACCTCTGCAGAAACGGCCACGATTGCCAAGGCAACGTTCGTCTCGTTGAAGCCCGTGATCGACGGCACAGCACAAGTCGGCCAGAACCTCACGGCCACCGACCCCGAATGGACACCCGTCGCCCCCACGAAGACCTACCAGTGGTTCGTCGATGGCGTTGCCGTGACCGGAGCCACCAGCAAGGTCTACACGGTTGCAGCTGGCGACCTCGGCAAGAACGTCACGTTCACCGTGACCGGAACCAAGCCCGGCTACACGACCGCAACGGCGACATCGCTTCAGGCCGGTCCGGTCATAGCAGGTACGTTGTCGCAGACGACCCCGAAGGTCACGCCGGCTCTGGGCGTTCGGGTCGGAAACACGGTCTCCGCGATCCCAGGAGACTGGGGGCCCGCCCCAGTTCAGCTGACATACCAGTGGTTCGCCGATACCGTGCTGATCAGCGGAGCAATCGGATCGTCCTACACGATCCAGGGTGCAGACTCTGGTAAGCGCATCTCCGTCAGGGTCACCGGTACCAAGACCGGCTACACCACGGCGAGTAAGCCGTCGGGTGGCACAGACACGGTGCAGCGCGCCGGGCAGACGTCGGGTGCTGTGTCGATCACGGGTAAGACGACCAGCGGTTCGAAGCTCACGGCTTCGGTCACCGGTTGGACGCCCGCCGATGCGCAGCTCGGCTACCAGTGGTACCGGAACGGTGCGCTCGTGACCGGGGCGACCGGTACGACCTACACCCTGGGCGCTGCCGATGTCGGTTCGAAGATGACAGTGAACGTCACGGGCAAGAAGGTCGGCTACGGCGATGCCTACACGCTCTCGGCACCGACCGCCGTGGTCACATGGGCTCCGACGGTCAAGCGCATTCAGGGTGACGACCGCTATGTGACGGCGATCAACATCTCCAAGGCCGGGTTCACGTCTGCAAAGACCGTGTTCGTGGCAACCGGACAGGACTACCCCGACGCACTGTCGGCCGCTCCGGTGGCCGCCAAGCAGGGTGGTCCGCTGCTGCTGACGCTGAAGAACTCGTTGCCGGCTTCGGTCGCGAACGAGATCAAGCGGTTGAAGCCGACCAAGATCGTCATTGTTGGTGGTTCCGGCGCGGTCTCGAACGCGGTCATGACCCAGCTGAAGAAGATTGCGTCGACCGAGCGAGTCTGGGGCAACGACCGTTACGCGACCTCGTACAACATCAACACCAGCAAGTACGGTTTCCAGACGGCGGCGAAAGCCTATGTCGCGACCGGCCAGATGTTCCCTGACGCACTGTCGGCCTCGGCCGCGGGTGCGGCGGTCGGAGCACCGGTCATCCTGGTGAACGGCTCTGCCAAGGAGCTGGACGGTGCGACCAAGTCGCAACTGTCGAAGCTCAAGGTGAAGAACACGATCATCGCCGGTGGAACGGCAGCGGTCAGCACGGGTGTCGCGAACGGGCTGAAGGCGGCGACCGGTGTGGCTCCTGACCGCCGTGGCGGATCGGACCGTTACGAGACGAGTCGAATGATCGGTGCGGATGTCTTCGCTCCAGCGAAGAGCGTCTACCTGGCGACCGGGGCCCAGTTCCCGGATGCTCTGGCCGGCGCTGTCCTGTCGGGCCAGAACAAGGGGCCGCTGTACCTGGTGCAGCCGAACTGTGTTCCGAAGCCCACACTGAACCAGATCACGGCGGCGGCACCGTCTGCGATCACCTTGTTCGGTGGTACCGGGGCGCTGAGCAACAACGTTGCCGACTTGAAGGCCTGCAAATAGCTGAATAGTCGACACTGCCAGTCGGGCCCGTCTTCGGACGGGTCCGACTGCGTCGTTAAGGGGGCCATCCCCTATATAAGGAGTAACCCGCCCACGAGCAGGCAAAGACTCAGCCGCCGGTGGCTAGAATATTGTGGTTGCCGGCGTGCTGTGCCCGCGGCACGATTCAAGGAAACGAGTCTGTCATGCTGCGTGTCATGCTGCGCCCCCGGTGGCTGCTGGCGCTCGCGCTGGCACTCGCGGTCGCGGCTGCCTTCGCCCTGCTCGGGCAGTGGCAGCTCGAGCGTTCGGTGATCACCGGGGAGGTCACGTACCGTGACACCGAGACCCCGGTTGCGTTGACCGAATGGACGTCGCCGACCGAACCGGTCACCACCGACGTCGACGGCCAACGGGTCACCGTGCAGGGCCACTTCGACCCGCGCGACTACGACATTCTCACCGGGCGGCTGAACGGCGGTGAACCCGGATTCTGGCTGGTGGGTCATTTCGTGGTGGATCCCGACTCTGCCGGGCTCGCCGTCGGCCTCGGCTGGTCGGCCGACCGGCAGGCTGCCGAGGATGCCCGCAGGGAACTGACCAAAGCGCAGAACCAGACCGAGATCGTCGGTCGCTATCTGGCCGCCGAGGCGCCCGAGGTGCCCCCAACAGGTGCGCCAGCGGACCAGATGACGACCATGTCGGTGGCTGCCTTGATCAACCTGTGGCACGATTTCGACGAGGTGCCCGTCTACGGCGGCTACCTGGTGCTCGACCATCCGCCGGCCGGCCTCACCACGATCGACTCCGCGGTGCCCGAGCCGATCATCGCCGTCAACTGGTTGAACATCTTCTACGCCGCAGAATGGGCGATCTTCGCCGGCTTCGCCATCTTCTTCTGGTACCGGTTGGCGAAGGACGCCTGGCTCCGCGAGCAGGAACTCGCCGAGATCGAGGCCCGCGAAGCCGAAACCGGTGGGCTGGGCGCGGGCGCTCAGCAGGAGCCGAACCTTCGACCGTAGAATAACGGAATGGCACTTGAACCGAAGCGCGTCGATTTTCCGCGCATCCGTGGCTCTTTGAAGTTCTACCAGATCTGCTCCATCATCACCGGTGTACTGCTGCTTCTGCTTGTGGTCGAGATGGTGCTCAAGTACACACCGCTCGGCCTGGTGGTCGAACTCGGTGGCGAGAGCGGGTTTCTGGCACTGGTGCCCGATGGCACCACCACGGCCATCAACCTGAGCACCGGCATCCTGATGGTGCACGGCTGGTTCTATGTCGTCTACCTGTACTCCGACTTTCGGCTGTGGTCGCTCATGCGCTGGCCCCTCAAACGGTTTCTCCTGATCGCGCTGGGCGGTGTGGTGCCGTTTCTGTCGTTCATCGTCGAGGCGCGTGTCGCCCGCGAGGTGAAGACGTACCTCGAACGCCGTGAGGCACACGAGACGGCACCCGTGGCGGTGTCCCATTAGTGCGCCGGCCGGCGTGCCCGGCAACCCGCGTACCGTGCTGGTGGTCGACTTCGGCGCCCAGTACGCCCAACTGATCGCGCGCAGGGTGCGCGAGGCGGGAATCTATTCAGAGATCGTGCCCCACACGATCAGCGCCGAAGAGGTGGCCAAGCGGGCACCAGCGGGGATCATCCTGAGCGGAGGCCCATCGAGTGTCTACGAAGAGGGTGCTCCCGGGTTCGACGACGCGGTTTTCGAACTGGGTATTCCGGTTCTGGGCATCTGTTACGGATTCCAGCTCATGGCGCGCGCCCTGGGCGGGGATGTCGCGCACACCGGCCTGCGAGAGTACGGCGCCACCGACGTGACGGTCGACGCCATTGACAGCCCGCTGACCGCCGGACAGCCAGCACACCAGACAGTGTGGATGAGCCACGGCGACCAGGTGGCGAGGGCCCCGGCCGGGTTCACCGTTCTGGCCTCCACTGTGGCAACCCCGGTGGCCGCGTTCGCCAACGAGGAACGCGCCCTCTACGGGGTGCAGTGGCACCCCGAGGTGCGCCACACGGAGAACGGCCAACGTTTGCTGGAGAACTTTCTCCACCGTGCGGCCGATATCAGCCCGGACTGGAACAGTGAAACCGTCATCGCCGACCAGATTGCCCTGATCCGTGCGCAGGTCGGTGACGGCAAGCTCATCTGCGGACTCTCCGGAGGGGTCGACTCTGCCGTGGCTGCTGCCCTCGTCCACGAAGCGGTTGGCGACCAGCTGATCTGTGTGTTCGTCGACCACGGGCTGCTCAGGCAGGACGAACGGCGCCAGGTCGAAGAAGACTACGTGAAGGCGACTGGCGTTCGTCTGGTCACCGTTCATGCCCGGGATCAGTTCTTGGATGCGCTTCGCGGGGTCACCGATCCGGAGCAGAAGCGCAAGATCATTGGGCGCGAGTTCATCCGAAGCTTCGAACGCGCCGCAGACGAACTCGTCAAAGAAGCAGCCATGGATGGCAAGTCGATCGACTTTCTGGTTCAAGGAACCCTGTACCCCGACGTGGTCGAGTCGGGTGGCGGTGAGGGCACCGCGAACATCAAGAGCCACCACAATGTCGGTGGACTCCCGGAAGACCTGAAGTTCGCCCTGGTCGAGCCACTGCGCACCCTGTTCAAGGACGAGGTGCGTGCGATCGGGCGCCAACTGGGACTTCCGGAGGCCATCGTCGCCCGACAGCCGTTCCCCGGGCCCGGCCTCGGCATCCGCATTGTCGGCGAGGTGACCCCCGACCGTCTCGAACTGCTGCGCAAGGCGGATGCGATCGTACGATCCGAGCTGACCGCTGCCGGGCTGGATACGGAGATCTGGCAGTGCCCGGTGGTGCTGCTGGGCGACGTGCGCTCTGTCGGCGTGCAGGGAGATGCCCGCACCTACGGGCATCCGATCGTGTTGCGGCCCGTGTCGTCCGAAGACGCGATGACCGCCGACTGGAGCAGGGTCTCCTACGACGTGCTCGCCCGCATCTCGAACCGGATCACCAACGAGGTCGACGGTGTCAACCGCGTCGTGCTCGACATCACCTCGAAGCCGCCCGGCACCATCGAGTGGGAGTGATCAGTGGGGCCGCTCGAGAAGGACGGTTCCCCTGACAGAAATCGGGCCTCACCGTTTTCGACCCTGTTGTCGCTAGCTCGCGAGGGTGGGTGCGGGATCGGTCGCGCGCGTCGAATTCGATATGAGGGGCGTCTGGGCCGTCGACGCGTTAGTTCTGGGGCACGCCTCGCCGCCGAAAGGCTGCGAAACCAACCGCGACGAGGACGCCGGCGAGTGCTGACAGCGCGATGAGTGCTCCGGACTGGACCGCGCCCATCGGCGGGTTGCCCACCTGCGTGGTCGGGGAGAGATCGAGCGCCCACTGTGGAAAGTTCAGGCCGGGGCCGAGGAAAGCGATGAACGTCATCGCGGCATATCCAGCCCAGACGATCCCGAACAGCCGAGGGCGCATTCCGTAGACCGCCAGAGCTACCCCGGCGAGCACCAGCTCTGCTGGAAGGTACGCCAGTCCCGACAGGAGGGCTGGGCCGAACTCGGCCATGTCGCCAGCCGACAACGCGGTCGCCAGCCCCAGGACGAGCGACGAGATGAGCACGATCGTCATGAGGCCCCCCAGCAGAACCACGGCGTGTGACGCCAGCCAACGGTTGCGGGAAAGCACCCCGGAGAGCCGGGTCTCCAGACGGCCGTCGCCTTCCTCTCTTCGCAGCGTGCCAACGGCCTGAACGAGGTACCCCGCGGCGATGACGGCCAGGTAGAGCTGGGTAGCCGCGACCAACCCGTCCATGGGCGGACCGTTACCGATGCCGATGGCCTGGGCGAGAGCGGGGTTGCCTGCCATCGCGCCGAGGAACTGATGGGACAGGGCGCCCATCATCCCGGTGAGCAGCACGCCGCCGGCCAACCAGCCGAGAATTGCGGGCCGGTGGATCCAGACCGCGAACCCGATTGGGCTGCGCAGTCGCGCGGAGGCCCGGTCGGGACCGGTGCCGCCCCGGACCAAGGCGCTGCCCAGGTCGCGGCGGCCGGCAAGCCACGACGCCGCGGCGCCCAGGGCGAGGCCGGCCGCGAGGGGGATGACCAGGGTCCACCACCGCTGGTCGCCGAACGGCGCCGCCTTCTCGGCCCAGCCGAGAGGGGACAACCAGGTCACCCACGTGTTGGTCACGTCACCGACACCTCGCAGGGCGTACGAGGCTGCGAGGATGATCAGACTCCAGGTGTAGACCCCGCGGGAGTGCAGGGTGAGTTGTGCC
Organism: Homoserinimonas sp. OAct 916; assembly: GCF_003260275.1. Classification (GTDB taxonomy): domain Bacteria; phylum Actinomycetota; class Actinomycetes; order Actinomycetales; family Microbacteriaceae; genus OACT-916. Next base: position 89,250 of record NZ_QJHB01000009.1, read on the forward strand.
AGCAGGGCCGCGAGGCCGGCGAAGACGAAAGCCAGACCGCCCACCGAGAGGGCGTAGAGCACCGAGCCCGCCAGCGGAACGCCGAAGAGCGCCAACCCGGCGGCAAACAGCCCTGCGGTGCTGACGATCGTTGCGGTGGTCACCAGGAGCGCTGCCACCGTGGGGTCGTGGCGGGCGATGCGGCCTCCAAGCAGCAGCTCGAGCCGGCCGCACTCCTCCTCACGGCGCGTCGCCCTTGCCACCAGGCTGATACCGAGTAGCGGCATCAGAAAGGCGACCATGAAGCCGAACTCATCCTGGATCACCCCACCGAGGGAGTCGATGCCCTCCACCTTGCCGTTGATCGCCACCAAAGTGCTACCGGTGGTGACGGCCGCGGCGTAGGTGTGGATCTTGGCAGTGGTGTCGTAGAGTGCGGCGACGCCGGCTGCGGTGCCGACCAGGCTCGCGCCCAGCACCAGCACCCACGTCAGCGCGCTGCGCCGCTGGATTCGGGCGACGATGCGCAGCATGGTTTCCAGGCTGCGCGGGCGGTCGTCGGGGGCCAGATGCAGGGCGCTCATCGGCCGGTCTCCGCGAGACTCTCTTCGCCGACGCTCTCATCGGGGCCAGGTGTCTCGCCGTAGCTCCGCAGGAACAGGGCGGCGAGGCTGGGGGGCGTGACCGTAAGGGTGTGGATGCCGGCCTCGTGGAGTCGTCCGATGGCGGTGTCGAGGTGGGCGGTGTCGATGGTGAACCGGGAGTCCGTGAGCTCAGCGAGCCGCTCGCGCTGATGGTCTGCGAGACCCTCGATGTCGGTCAGCACTCCGGGGTCGGCCATGGTGACGGCACGCACGACGGTCCGGGTGTGCCGGCGCATGTCCGACAGAGTACCGGAGGTGACGGTGCGGCCGCGCCGGATGATCGTCACTTGGTCGGCCAGGGCCTCCACCTCGCCCATGATGTGACTGGACAGTAGCACCGTCACGCCCGTCTCACGCCGGTCGCGAACGCACCGCTGGAACGTCTGCTCCATGAGCGGGTCGAGACCTGACGTCGGTTCGTCGAGCACAAGCAGCTCGGCGTCGGCCGCCAGGGCCGCGACGAGAGCCACTTTCTGGCGGTTGCCCTTCGAGTAGTCCCGGACCCGCGTGGTGGGGTTGAGCTGGAACTGCTCGACGAGGTCGGCACGACGTCGCTCGTCGAAGGCGCCATGGGTGGAGCCCAGGACGTCGAGGCACTGACCTCCGGTCAGCCCCGGCCAGAGGGCGACGTCGCCGGCGACGTAGGCCAGCCTGCGGTGCAGCCGCGGCGCGTCGCGCCAGGGGTCGCCGCTGAACAGCTCGACGCGGCCTGAGGTTGCCTTTATGAGTCCGAGCAGGACTCGGATCGTCGTGGACTTACCGGAGCCGTTGGGCCCGAGGAAGCCGTGCACCTCGCCCCGGCGCACGGTCAGATCCAGACCGTCGAGGGCGCGGACCCTGCCGAAATTCTTGGTGAGCCCCTCGACGCGGATCACGGGGGCAGTATCGGTCATGACGGCGGCTCTTTCGAGGGGGGCGAGAACGCGCCCCTGGCGTAAACGGCGGTGGCGTATCTGGCCCAGCGATCGAGGCCCGCGGGCGTCAGCGGGTCGTCGCCGATCGCGGTGGCGATCTGGTTGCGCAGCAGGATCACGGCGAGGTCGTTGACCAGCAGGAACGCCGCCTGCACGGGCGGATCCTCGCTGGGCGCGGCGGCCCCCACCTCAACCATGGCGTCCAGCACTCGCCGGGTGACGGCGTACCAGCGGCCGAAGATCGCTGCCCCCGCCGGGTCGTTGGTCAGCAGGAGACGGCGCAGGTATGCAGGCAATGGGGACCCGTGGGGGAAAGACCGGGCGAACGCTTCCGCGACCGATGTCGTGACCTCGCCGCTGGCGAGCACCTGGGCGAGGTCTTCTCCGCCGAACTCGGCGAAGACCGCGTCGAATGATGCGACCGCGTCGGCGTCGACGGCGGCCCGGAGGCCGTCCTTGCTCCCAAAATGGTGCACCACGAGAGCTGGCGAGACCCCCGCGCCGATAGCGATCTCGCGCACCGTCACCGCGTCGTGTCCGCGCTCTGCGAACATCCGCAGCGCGGCGTTGCGAATGTTCGCGCGGGCGGTCAGGTCCCTCTCGTCGCGAATTGAACTCATGTTCAGTATACTAAACGCTTGTGTTGCCAGCGGCAAGGGGCGCCGTCGACTGCTCTCACGCCTGTCCCGTCGCCGAAGTCACCTGTCCCATCCCATCCGTCTGGTGGTGTGGTCGTCAGCTACACGGAACCAGCGGAACACCCGATGGCCGGTTCGGTAACGGGCCGTGACTGATGCCGTGTGGTACCTCCGCGCAGACACGAAACCCCTCGAGCCGATACGGATACGAGGGGTTTCGTGTGAGGCAGGTAGAAGCCGCTAATCCCTTGCGATCGCGAACATGCGCAGCAGTTCGACGTAGAGCCAGATCACGGTGACCATGATGCCGAATGCGCCCCTCCAGCCGTACTTGCGCGGGGCGCGGTTGGCGACACCACGCTGGATGAAGTCGAAGTCGAGCACGAGGGAGTAGGCGCCGAGGAGCACCGCGAGGATGCCGAGCACGATGCCGAGCGGGATGCCGAAGATCGTCATACTGCGCACCCCGAACGGGCTCTCGATCGTGCCGAACGAGATCAGCGCGAAGTTGATCAACGAGAACACCAGATAGCCGACCATGACGATCAGGAACACCTTGGTGGCCTTCTTCGACGCCCGTATCTTGCCGCTCGCGAACAGCGCGAGGGTCACCCCCACCACGGCGAGGGTCGCCAGCACCGCCTGGGTGACTATGCCCGCGTACATCTGCTCGAAGAACATTGAGATCGCACCGATGAACAGCCCTTGGGCCGCTGCGTAGAGCAGGATGAGCCCGGGGCTGGGCTCCTTCTTGAAGATATTGACCAGCGCCAACACGAAACCGACGATCATCGCCGGGATCATCACGGCCGGGAACATCCAGCCGATCACGGCGGTGGCGACCAGGATGACGAATGAGGCGACGGTCTTGACGATGGTGTCTTCGACGGTCATCCGGTCGGTGTCGTGCCCCGTTGCGTCGGGCCCCTCATACAGTTTCTGCAGTTCGGCGGCGCTCAGGGTCGCCTGTGCCGCGGTCGGCGCCTGAAAGGCCGATGACCGGGTGAAGGCCGGGTTGGACATTGCCATGTGGATCCAGTTCTCTCAGTTAGGCGCTGGTGCGCGTCATGACTTGCCGTGTGTGGCTGTCGCGCACCGTCAAAGTAGTGAACCCAAGGGTATCCCAGTGAACCTGAAAACACCGTTTGAGCGGGTACTTTCTTGCGAAACAGTCGTCAGGGGTCCGGGTGGGGACAGCCCAGTGCATCGATTTCGTGGGTTAGCCTTGCCGCATGACCCGGAGTCTCCCGATGATCATCGGCCACCGCGGCGCGAGCGGGTATCGCCCGGAGCACACCACGGCCGCGTTCGAGCTCGCGTTCGCCCTCGGGGCCGACGCCGTGGAACCCGACATCGTTCCCACTCGAGACGGCGTGCTGGTGGTCAGGCACGAGAACGAGATCTCCGGCACGACGGATGTCGCCGACCGGCCTGAATTCGCCGACAGACGCACCACCAAGGAGTTTCTCGGGCACCGTGAGACCGGCTGGTTCACCGAAGACTTCACCTGGGCCGAGCTGAGCACTCTGCGAGCCAGGGAACGCGTGCCCCATATTCGGCCCCCGAACACCGCGTACGACGGCCGCTACCCGATTCTGCGTCTGGCTGACTTGTTCACCCTGGTCGACGAGGCATCGGCCGCAACATCGCGCGCCCTCAGTTTGGTCGCCGAGCTCAAGCACGCCAGCTACTTCGAGTCGATCGGATTGCCGCTCGATGATCTGTTCAGCGGCGAGCTGGCCGACGCCGGTTGGGCGGATGACCCGCGGCTCGTCGTGGAGAGCTTCGAGCTGACTGTGTTGACCCAATTGCGCAGGCGCGGCCTCGGCGCGCGCCAGGTTTTCCTGCTGGAGGCGCAGGGTGCACCGGCCGATGAGATCGCCGCCCACGGGAGCGCTGCGACGCCGTATGCCGCCCATCTCGGCCACGACGGGCTCGAGCGACTGGCAACGCAGGTCGAGGGCATCAGCGTGGACAAGGCGATGCTGATCCGCGCAGAGGCAGACGGCGGGGTGTCCCCAGTCCCCTCGGTGGACGGTGCAGCGTCAGCCGATACTGCGCCAGCCGATACGGCGTTTGCCGGTGCCGCGCTGGTCGACGCCGCGCACTCCGCGCACCTCGACGTCTACTGCTGGACACTGCGCCCGGAGAACACCTACCTGAGCGAGGCGTTCCGGACGGGTGCGGGCGACGGGGCGTTCGGGCGGTGGCAGGAGGAATTCGCATTGGTCATGAATACCGGGGTGGACGGGGTGTTCGCCGATCATCCCGACCTCGCGATTTCGGTGCGCAACGACCTGACTGCCTGACGGACTGCGCCGCTGGTACGTTGAGGCCATGAGGCAGTCCCGAAGAAGATCGGTGCGATCGGGCCAGCTTGTCCAACGCTCGGTTCCCGCCCTCTACGATAACATCTTCTTCGTCTTCGGCGGGGTAGCGTCGGTGTGGCTCGCGTGGTTGGTATTCACCGAGTCCGTGCGTGCCGGGCCATGGATGATCGCCGTCTTCCTCCTGTTCTGGCTTGTACTCGCCTACATCGCCCTGCCCCGGCTGACCCGGATCCTGACCAGCATCTACCTGCCCGACTACTTCATCGGTCGTGCCCGCACCAGTGACGGCCTGATGGGGGATCCGATCAACGTGGCGGTGCTCGGCAGTGGCGAGCAATTGACCGAGGCGATGACAGCAGCGGGCTGGATCCGGGCCGATCCGATCACACCGGCCAGTAGTTGGCGTATGGTCACGTCGACGGTCCTCAGGCGCAGTTACGATCAGGCGCCGGTCAGTCCGCTGCTCCTGTTCGGTCGGCAGCAGGACGTCGCGTGGCAGCAGGAGATGCTCGGCAACCCCGCCAAGCGACACCATGTGCGTTTCTGGCGATGCCCCGATGACTGGTTGCTTCCCGGCGGGCATCGGACGGACTGGTTGGCTGCCGGCACCTTCGACCGCAGCGTGGGGTTCTCGCTGTTCACCCTGCAGATCACCCACAAGATCGAAGCGAACACCGACATCGAGCGCGATTACATTGTCGAGTCGGTACTGAACGCAGAAGTCGGGGCCGAAGTGCAGCTGATTCTCAACTTCTCCACGGGCTACCATTCCCGCAACGGCGGTGGCGACCTGATCGAGACCGATGGTCACCTGCCCGTGATCGACCTGCGTGAGGTTCGGCTGGAGCATAAGCCGTCGGCTGCTGCCGCTCCGATCGGCCCCGAGGCCGCTGTGGGCGCACGCCCCATCCAGACCTCGATCGGAGCGGCGCTGGTGGTGGCCCGCGCACTGGCCGGCATCCTGTTCCTCGTGGTCACCTTCGACGGTATCCAGCAGCTCATCCATGATGCAGTCGTCCGGGGAGACGCGACGATTTCTGGCGGTTCAGTAGACCAGGCTCATCTTGCGGTCTGGTTGGTGGCGATCGCATTGGCGATTCCGGTTCTGTTCTACCTGTTTTTGGCTGTGCTGGCGTTTCGGGGAAGCAACCGAGCCCGTGTCGCCGCGATGATGGTCAGCTCGGTGCTCGTCATCCTGACCGCGGTCGACTTCTTCAACGGTGGGTCGCCGATCACCGTCACGACCAATCTTCCCGGGCTCGCCCTCGACATTCTGGTGCTGCTCGCGCTGTCGAGCACGAAGGCCAGAGAGTGGGCCAGGGCCGCACGCGACTGAAGTCAGAGACGGGCTCTACACTCGATGGTGACATGATGCGCTCTTTTGACCCAGATGAACTCTCCCCATCCAGCAACCTGTTCGGCGGATCGAGTGCACCCGTTGATGCCGCCGCTGACATGGCTTCGACTGCACGTTCGTCGAGCATGCCAGTCATCGTCGCGCCGGGTGCGGGACCGGGCACTGGGCCGGGCTTCGGGAGGGGCGCCGACGAATCGGCCGACGCGTTGCTCGACGGGTTGAACCCCGAGCAGCGCCGAGCCGTTGAATACCGCGGGCCCGCGCTGCTCATCGTCGCCGGCGCCGGCTCGGGCAAGACCAGCGTGCTGACCCGGCGCATCGCCAGTCTGATTGCGGGGCGCGAGGCGTGGCCGAGCCAGATCCTCGCCATCACGTTCACCAACAAGGCAGCAGCGGAGATGCGCGAGCGGGTGCAGCACCTGCTCGGCCAAGCGGCAGACGGCATGTGGATCTCAACGTTCCACTCGGCCTGTGTGCGCATCCTGCGCCGGGAGGCCGAGAGGGCGGGTCTCAGCCCCACGTTCAGCATCTATGACTCGGCCGACACCCGGGTCACACTGAAACGCATCATCAAGGCATATAACGCCGACACCCTCGGCTTCACCCCGGCCGGCACCGCCGCCAGGATCTCCAACCTCAAGAACGAGTTGGCCGATGCCAGCTCGTACGCCCGCAACGCGAACATGGACGACCCGCAGGAAGAGATGTTCGTCGCCATATTTCGGGAATACTCGGCCAGGCTGCGGGCGGCCAACGCGCTCGATTTCGACGACCTGATCGCCGAGACCGTGTACCTGTTTCGGGCGTTCCCCGAGACGGCGGCGTTGTATCGTCGCCGGTTCCGGCACATCTTGGTTGACGAGTACCAGGACACGAACCACGCCCAGTACGCATTGGTGCGCGAACTGACCCTGCCGGTGGCGCTGGCGCAGGCCGAGGGGCTCGAGGCACAAGGAATGAGTGTCCGGCCGCTGCAAGACGCGACGGGTCAGATCCCGGGAGCCTCGCTGACGGTCGTGGGCGACTCCGACCAGTCGATCTACGCGTTCCGCGGTGCGGACATCCGCAACATCAGCGAATTCGAGCGCGACTTCCCTGGCGCCTCGGTGGTGCTGCTCGAGCAGAACTATCGGTCGACCCAGAATATTTTGTCGGCCGCGAACGCGGTCATCGGACACAATTTCGACCGCAAGGACAAGAAGCTGTGGACGGCTGTCGGCGATGGCGAGAAAGTGGTCGGCTACACCGGCTATTCGGCGCACGACGAGGCCCAGTTCATCGCCGATGAGATCGAACGACTGCGCAGTGCCGGCATGCCGTACCGGGAGATGGCGGTCTTCTATCGCACGAACGCGCAGACGCGTGCGCTGGAGGAGATCTTCGTGCGCGCGGCCCTGCCATACCGTGTGGTCGGCGGCACCAAGTTCTATGAGCGAGCCGAGATCAAAGATGCTCTCGCCTACCTGATCGCCGTTGCAAACCCGCAGGACGAACTCGCCCTGCGCCGCATCCTGAACACGCCGAAGCGCGGCATCGGGCCCGCGACCGAGACACAATTGGCCAATTTCGCCGAAGCGAACAATTTCAGTTACCGGCAGGCCATGCGCGACGCCGACTCGTTGGGGCTCGGGCCGAAGGTCACCGGTGCGATCAGGCAGTTGGCCACGCTGCTCGATGAGGCGGCACTCATGCTCGACCCGGAGAACCCGGCGGGTGTCTCCACCGTGGCGGATGTGCTGCAGTTTCTGCTCGACGGAAGCACGCTTCTGTCGACACTGCGCACCAGCCGTGACCCCCAGGACGAGGTGCGGGCCGAGAACATCGAAGAACTTCTGGCGCAGACGAAGGACTTTCACCGCGACTACCCGGATGCTGGGCTCGTCGACTTTCTGACCCAGGTCTCCCTGGTGGCGGCCGCCGACGACCTCGACGATTCGTCTGGAACCGTGTCATTGATGACCCTGCACACCGCGAAGGGCCTCGAATACGACGCCGTTTTCCTCACCGGTGTGGAAGAGGGGCTGCTGCCCCACCAGATGTCGGCGACCGAACCGGGCGGGCCCGCAGAGGAGAGGCGCCTGTTCTATGTGGGCATCACCCGGGCCAGACAGCGGCTCTACCTGACGCTGGCCATGTCACGTGCGCAGTTCGGCGAGACGAATGTGGCGATGCCCAGCCGCTACCTGCAGGAGATCCCGGCAGACCTGATCGACTGGCGGCAATCGCCGGGGATGGCGAACTCGCGTGGGGGAACCCAGTCGAGGGCCCTGAACGCCAGGCGCGACGGGCGCACCAGCGGCGGCTTCGGCTCCCGTTTCGGCGAACCCGCGGCGCTACCTCGAGCGGCCAAGCCCAAGACCGAATGGGCGAACAAGATCACGGCCCAGGTGCGCGACAACGGCGATCTGACCCTGGCGCCGGGCGACCGTATCCGGCACGTGGACTTCGGCGACGGCCGGGTGGACCAGGTCACGGGCGAAGGCACCAAGAAGGTGGCGCATGTGCAATTCGACAGTGCGGGCACCAAGAAACTGTTGATCAAGATCGCACCGATCGAGAAGCTCTAGTTAGTTGCGGTGGTTGATGATGACGAAGGCGACGACAAGAACGCCGATCTGACCGGCGAGCAGGAGCGCGACCACGACCGCCACCGGTGCGCCGAGGGCCAACGCGATGCCGGCGACGCCGGTCAGCGGTAGCGACACCGCCCCCACCACCGCAAGACTGCGGGTCAGGATGGCGTCATCGCGCTCGTCGCCGTGTTGAAGGATGGCGCGCTCGACGATCGTCGTGCTGGTTGGGGTGAGGGTGACCCGCACTGCAGCGATTGCGGCACCGAGCGCTGCGAGTCCGGCGCCGATGAGGAAACCATTGCCCATGTTGCCGGGGCCGTACTCGCGTAGCACGAGTCCGACTGCGACGAGCAGGACGACGACGACCACTACAGTGGCTCCGATGATGAGGCGTCGTCCGGTCGCTGAGAGGTTAGTGGTCGACATGAAAAATCTCCTCCACGGTTGAATTGAAGTAGCGGGCGATGGTGATGGCAAGCGGGAGTGACGGGTCGAAGCGGCCGGTCTCGATCGAATTGATCGTCTGGCGGGAGACTCCGAGGGCGACCCCGAGCTGGCCCTGGGCCAGTCCGCGTGCCTCGCGCAACTCGCGTACGTCGTTTCGCATTTCCCCTCCTGACAAGTCCGCTTGACAGGTCTCACGATAATCGACCCATTGCCGGCTGTCAAGTAAGCTTGTCATCGCAGCGCCAGCCTTAGCGGGGTCGGCGCCTCAAGAATGACGGAGCCTCACCCAGGCGGCGCGTCGTGTTCGGTTGCGATGGGTTCCGTGCCCTGGCGCAGGCGGCCGCCGTGAGCTACACGCGGTCGCTGTGAACTACACGCGGTCGACGGTAACAGCCAGGCTCTGCACGCGGGGCGGATTCTCTGGGGTGAGCTCGATCTCGGCCCGCAACCGTCCGAACGCACCGGGGATGAACCAGACCAGGTGCGACGGTGCCGCGGAGCTTTCGCCGGCGAGACCGGCCGCGGCGAGACCGGCCGCCAGACCCGCGCTTCTGGCGTCGGTCGGCAGCTCAGTGGTCGGCAGGTCAGAAGTCGCCGCTTCTTCGGGGACCAAACCTCCGATGGCGTCGAGCGACTCGCCGATGATCCGGCGGCGCTCGTCGAATGGCATGTCCCACGCGACGTTCTCGGCGAACACGGTGCGGGCTGCGTCATCCGACCACTCATGGATGAGCGCAGTGATCGCTGCCTGTGCGGCCCGCGTTGCGGGCCAGACGTCAACGGGGCGCGGGAGGGTGGGGAACGCAGCATCGAGGGCAGCGGATGCCGGAACCGCGGAACGTGAGAACGTGGCGTTCTCGAATGCCACGATGCCTTCTCCGGTCTCTGGCAACCACCGCATGTGTGACGAGAAGCCGGGGTAGCCGCCAGAATGCGACACGACCGTGCGACGTGCCGCTGCATGTTCCACGAACACACCAAAGCCATAGCCGCTGGCATGGGTGTCACCGGGAGGGGTCGGACGGTGCAACTGCTGCAGCTCGCGGCGGGAGGCGCGGGACAGGGGCGCATCCGCTTCCTCCGCTGCGGCCGGGTCGAACGCCTTGGCAAGCCACGTCGACCAGTGTGCGAGGTCAGCAGCAGTACTGAACAGGCCGCCGATGGGGGAGAACGCGCCGGGTGGCGAGAACGGAACGTCTTCCCAGGCACCACGCAACCAGCGGGCACCGATGGCGATGCCGCCGGCCGCCGGAACGCTCTGGTCGAAACCGGTGCCGGTCAGGCCCAGCGGGCCGATGAAGCGCTCCTGGATGAACCGTCGATACGGCTGCGCCGTGACGTGTTCGATCACGTACCCGAGCAGGGCGTAGCCGAGATTCGAATACGCGAATCGGGTTCCCGGGATGCTGTCGAAGCGGAGGCCATTCGAAAGCAGCGCCATGAACTCGGCTTCGGTGAGCGACTCCTGCCGGTCGCCCCAGGGGTTGTCGGTGGGGAACCCAGCCGACATGGTGAGCAGCATCCGCACCGTGGGGACGGGGGAATCCGCCGATGGCAGTCTCACCTTCGTGAACGCGGGGACGAAGTCGGTGATGGGAGCATCGAGCTGCAGTTCACCGGCGTCGCGGAGGCGCAGAACGGCGGCGGCGGTGAAGCTCTTGGTACACGAGGCGACCCGGTAGGCGGTGTGCTCGTTGGGCGGTGTTCCGGGCGAGAGCTCACCGGCCGAGGCGAAGTGCACCAGACCGCTCCGGTCGAAGACGCCCCACGCCGTGGTCGGTGCCGCGCCGCGAGCGTGATGTGCCCGAAAGATCGTGTCGATGAGGGCCAATTGGGTTTCAGAGATCCGAGAAGTCACCCGGTCAGTCTGCCACCTCGCCGGGGGCAGTGAGCGAGTTGTCTGAATGGGCTGGCGTGAATGGGGTGGCGTGAACGGGGTGGCGTGAACGGGGTGGTGTGAATGGGGTGCCTGAGTCAGCCGCTCGGCGGCCAGTAGTCGAGCGGGTTCAGTCGGGCGCCGAAGATCGCCTGGCCGATACGCACCACCGTGGCGCCGTGTGCGATCGCGAGTTCGAAGTCACCGCTCATCCCCATCGAGAGCTCGTCGTAGTCGCCGCTGGCCCTGTCGTTGTCACGCAGCCGCTCACGCAACTGCTGCATTCGGGTGAAGCAGGCGCCGACACGTTCGTGGGATTCGGAAAACACCGCCAGCGTCATGAGACCCCGGATGCGCAACGACTCGAACGGATGCAGCGATTCGGCAAATGCCTCCACCTCGTCCGGGGGCAGGCCAAATTTGCTCTCCTCGCCCGAACTGTTCACCTGCACGAAGACGTCGATTGCCCGCCCCTCGGCCTGCAGGCGCTTGTCGAGCTCGCGGGCGACACGGAGAGAGTCCAGCGCCTGGAACTCGGAGGCGAAGCGGGCCACGAAGCGCGCCTTGTTGGTCTGCAGGTGCCCGATCACTGACCATTGGATCGACGGGGTGTCGGCGAGCAACTCGGCCTTGTGCTGCGCCTCCTGCACCTTGTTCTCGCCGAACAGGGCACACCCGTTCGCGTGCAGGGCGCGGATCTTGTCGATCCCCATAGTCTTGCTCACCGGCAGGAGGCGAACCGAGGCCCGGTCGCGTCCGGAACGCTCACAGGCCACGCGGATGCGGTCATTCACCGCGGCCAGGCTCCCTCCAAGCTGCGCGATGAGTTCGTCGGCCATGATTTCAATCTAACCCCGGATCAACCGGCGGCCACGGCAGTGACGGACATCCAGACCACTGTGTTCGAGCAGGCGGGCACGCCTGGTGAGGCGACGAAGACCGAGTCGAACGAGTGCGGCGGATAGACCCGGTAGCCGTCGCCGGTTGTGACGGTGCACTGGTCGGCGAGCGGGCCGCCGTCGGTGCCGATGTTGACCGATTTCAGGGTGGCCTTCGCGGTGCCGGAGGGGGCCAACTGGATCGTCGGCGGATTCGCGGGTTCGGTCTGCTCGGCGGCCGCCCCGATCTGGGAACCGTTGCCGCCGCCGACCACCGAAACCCCCGGAGCGCCACGCAACGCACAGGGCTCGCTGCCGGTGTTGGTGAAGATGATGTCAACGTATTCGGAACCGGCTGCCCCATCCGGCTGGCCGAGTGACAGCGCGAGGTTCTCGTTCAGGCACTGGCCGGCGGGCGCGTTCGGGGCGACGGAGGGCGACGGCAACGGCGCAGTCGTCTCGGGTGGGGCCCGGGTCACCGTGGTGGTCGGAGCGGGAGCGGGGGAACTTGCGGACGGTGCTCCGGCGCATCCGCCGAGAACAAGTGTCGCGAGCACTGTCAGAGGCGCCAACGCCGTGCGTTTCATTTTTTCACTGTACGACCAGATGTCCGTGCCTACCACCCCCGGTCGCGGTAGGGTGAAAACATGACCACACTTGCAGTAGTACTCATTGTTATCGGCTTGATCGCGCTGTTCTTCGGCGTCTTCGTCGCAGCCGTGAAGTTTCTCCTGTGGATCGGCATCGTGATCCTGATCATCGGCATCATCATGTGGCTGATGAGGGTGATCCGACGCAACGCCTGACCCATCGATTCGGGGATGCCCGGAAGCCCGGGTTGAGATTCAGCGTGCGTGCAGACTGCGGTCGAGAGCAGCCAGGCAGCGGTCGCGCAGACGAAAGCGCAGGCGGCGAGGCAGCGGGGGGTAGATCGTTGCAATGATACGCACTGCGCGATCGAAGCGGCGTTGTCTTCGCGCATCCCAGCGAAACCCATAGTCGGCTCGCACGCCGGGCGGCAACAGCCCGGCGGTCACAAAGCGCAACGATGGCAGCAGCGCTCGCAGCCACCATGGTGCCCCGGTGGGATGGAACAGATCACGGGCCACGTGGCGTGCGGCGGCTCCGATGAGGAGCGAGTCGAGCTGGCCGTTCCAATAGGTGGTGAACTCCATGCGATTCGCCGGCCAGGAACCGGCCGGAACCTGCAGGCTCGTGCCGAGCACGGCATAGTCCTGGTAGATGCGGTCGGCGGATTCCGCATCGAGCGATCCGAAGACCCGTTGGTAGACCGACACGGCGGTTTCGTAGAGGGTGGCCGCCACCCACAGCTGCAACTGGGGGTCGAACGCGTTGTAGCCGACCGGTTCAGACCCTGCCGGCCCGGCAACTGGAGTCGGCGACCCATGCACCGGGCCGTGCGCCCGGTTGACCCGGCGCACCACCTCGGCCCTCTGGTCGTCGGTACCGTAGGTCACGGCGTAGACGTAGGTCATGGTCGCCTTCAGCCGGTCGAGCGGACGGGAGGAGAAGTCGCTGTGCCCGGCCACGCCCTGCCCGACGTGCGGGTTCGCCACCTGGAGCAGGATCGCGCGTGCGCCTCCCGCAAGAAGGATCCCTTCGGCACCGATGTCGGTGAGAGAGAGCGTCCGATTCCCTGTCAATGTTTATAGTCCTCGCGCAAGACGTAATAGAGTTCTTATGGCGAAGGGTTCTGGGCATTGACTTGTTCTGCCGAAAATTCGCCGTTCATACGCAACTTTATGCGCACCTGACCGTGCGCCAGCCGTGGATTGGATAAGCGTGGATCTGTTCGAGTATCAGGCCAGAGACCTGTTCGAGAGTTACGGGGTTCCGGTTCTGCCGGGCATCATCGCAGACACTCCTGAGGAGGTTCGTGCAGCCGCAGAGAAGATCGGCGGTGTGGTCGTCGTGAAAGCGCAGGTGAAGATCGGTGGCCGCGGCAAGGCCGGCGGCGTGAAGGTCGCCAAGAACGCGGATGAGGCTGAGGCGGCAGCCCGCGAAATCCTGGGCCTTGACATCAAGGGGCACGTCGTGCGCCGGGTGATGGTCGCCGGTGGCGCACGAATCGCGCAGGAGTTCTATTTCTCGGTGCTGCTGGACCGCGCCAACCGCTCCTACCTGTCGCTGGCCAGCGTCGAGGGCGGCGTGGAGATCGAGGTTCTGGCGGTGGAGCGTCCTGAGGCGCTGGCGCGCATCGACGTGAACCCGTTGGCCGGTATCGATCTGGCCAAGGCGGAAGAGATCGCGCGGGCGGCGAAGTTCCCAGAAGAGCTGATCGGCAAGGTCGCCCCGGTGATCGTCGCGCTGTATGACGTGTACACGGGCGAGGACGCGACCCTCGTCGAGGTGAACCCGCTCGTGCTCACCGAGGACGGCGAAATCATCGCCCTGGACGGCAAAGTCACGATCGACGAGAACGCCGACTTCCGCCACCCGAACCATGCCGACCTTGAAGATGCGGCGTCTGCAGACCCGCTCGAGGCCAAGGCGAAGGCCGCCGGCCTCAACTACGTCAAGCTCGATGGCTCCGTCGGGGTCATCGGAAACGGTGCAGGGCTCGTCATGTCGACCCTGGATGTGGTTGCATACGCGGGCGAGGACTTCGGCGGCGTGAAGCCCGCCAACTTCCTCGACATCGGCGGCGGCGCATCTGCCGACGTGATGGCCAATGGGCTCGACGTCATCCTCGGCGACGAGCAGGTGAAGAGTGTGTTCGTGAACGTGTTCGGCGGAATCACCAGCTGTGACGCGGTTGCCCATGGCATCGTCGGCGCGCTCGCCAAACTGGGCGACGCCGCGAACAAGCCGCTGGTGGTGCGCCTCGACGGCAACAACGTCGAAGAGGGTCGCCGCATCCTGAACGAGGCGGCACACCCACTGGTCACCCTGGCCGCGACGATGGACGAGGGCGCCGCCAAGGCTGCCGAACTCGCCAACGCCGCCCGCTGACGCCCACGAACCCCAAGGACTGAAGGAACAACAATGTCAATCTTCCTCAACAAGGATTCCCGCGTCATCGTGCAGGGCATCACCGGCGGCGAGGGCACCAAGCACACTGCACTCATGCTGAAGGCCGGCACCCAGGTCGTCGGCGGAGTGAACGCGCGCAAGGCCGGCACCACTGTCACCCACGGTGACGTCGAGCTGCCCGTGTTCGGCTCGGTCGCCGAGGCGATGGAGAAGACCGGTGCGGATGTCTCGATCGCCTTCGTGCCGCCGGCCTTCACCAAGGACGCAATGATGGAGGCCATCGATGCCGGCATCGGACTGCTCGTGGTCATCACCGAGGGCATGCCCGTGCAAGACACCGCAGAGTGCTGGGCCCACGCCGTGGCCACCGGCAACAAGACCCGCATCATTGGCCCCAACTGCCCCGGTATCATCACCCCGGGCGAGGCCCTGGTCGGCATCACGCCCGCCAACATCACTCACAAGGGCCCGATCGGGCTGGTCTCCAAGTCGGGTACGCTCACCTACCAGATGATGTACGAACTGCGCGATCTCGGCTTCTCGAGCGCGATCGGTATCGGGGGCGACCCGATCATCGGTACCACCCACATCGATGCGCTGGAGGCGTTCGAAGCCGACCCAGAGACGAAGGCCATCGTGATGATCGGTGAGATCGGCGGCGACGCCGAGGAGCGTGCCGCGGAATACATCAAGGCACACGTCACCAAGCCTGTTGTCGGCTATGTCGCCGGGTTCACCGCACCCGAGGGCAAGACCATGGGCCACGCCGGAGCGATCGTCTCCGGTTCCGCCGGAACCGCCCAGGCCAAGAAAGAAGCGCTCGAGGCCGCGGGTGTCAAGGTCGGCAAGACCCCGAGCGAGACGGCCGACCTGATGCGAGAGTTGCTGAAGACGCTGTAGTTCTTCCGCTTCTTGACTGAGTGAGGGCCCGGCCGTGTGAACGGCCGACCCTCACTCGCCTGGGCCCGGGCAGACAAGTGGCAGGCACGATCGCCGTGGAACACACGTTGGATCCTTCGCATCCCGATACTCTGGAGCGGACGGGCGACCTCGGTCGACCGCCGGAGTCTGTTGTGTCCGCACCAAGGGGAATGAGCCGAGAATTGCCCGATTCCTCCCAGACGCCGCCCGCTTCTCCTCGGCACGCTCGCAGTTTGCGGGGGAGGATCCGAGCGCGGGCCTATTCCATCACCGGCAGCGAGGAGTCCGTCTACGGCACGATTCTTGTCACCGCGCTGATCGCCGCCACTGACGAGCCGACCTATTCGCCATGGGACGTCGTGTTGATTGTTCTGGTGACCGTGGTCATCTACTGGGCAGCGCACGTCTACGCGCGCACGATCGCCGGGCACGGTGTGCATGCCGGCCACGAGGTGGGGCTCCGCTATGCGTTCCGTGAATCAGTGACGCACACCGTCGGCCTGCTCACCTCGACGCTGATTCCCGTCGCCATTCTTCTGCTGGGAGGGCTCAAATGGGTTCCGGACGCCGTGGCCATCACCATCGCCCTCTGGTCGGGGGTGGGGATTCTGTTCGTGCACGGGTACGTGGCCCTTCTCCAGCGCCGCAAGAATGTCTGGTACGGGCTACTGGGGGGAGTCGTCACGGCCTCGTTCGGTGTGGTGATCATTGTGCTGAAGATGCTCTTGAAGTAGAAGCCGGCGAGTGGCGCCTTCTGATCGCCTGCGCAACCCACGGAGTCTCAACTGACGCCCCTGTGCGTGACATGGCGCGACGAGTCCGACCGATGTCACCCGGTTTGGATGTCGTCGCACGGCGTCGCTGCGGGTAGAACTGGTCGAAGACGCCTGAGTAGGAGTATCGCAATGACGACCCCAGATGAAGGGAATTCCGCGCCATCGGTGCGAACACAGGTCGTGCTTGCCGTTCCGGCTGTTCTGGCGGGAGTCCTCTCGGCATTGATCCTGTATGGCTTGGATGAACTTGCCGGCTTGCTCGACCACGGAATCTGGTCGGTTCTGCCCACGAATCTTGGCGTAGACCCGAACTCGGGCTGGTGGATCTTCGGTGTACTTTCCCTGACCGGACTGGCTGTTGGTCTTGTGCTCTGGCTGGTGCCCGGGCACGGGGGACACGATTCCGCGACGGTGGAGCTACTCGCGCCGACGCTCCGGCTCCAAGCGTTGCCCTCGGTTGTCCTGGTGACGGTCCTGGCGCTCGCTGGGGGAGTGAGCCTCGGCCCGGAGAATCCGATCATCGCCATCAACATCGGCGTCCTGGTGGCTCTGGTCGGCAAGATCTGGCCGAAGGTGCCGTCGCAACTGGTTGTCATGGTCACGCTGTCCGGCACGATCGGCGCGCTGTTCGGCACACCGGTCGCTGCGGCCCTGGTGTTCACGGGTCTCGTCGGATCGTACGCGGCGGGAGGTGCGCTCTGGGACCGGCTCTTTCTGCCGCTCGTTGCGGCGGGCGCTGGCGCCATCACCATGCTGATGCTGGCACACCCGACCTTTGTGATCGTGATGCCCGCCTACACCGCGATTGCCCCTCTTGACCTGTTCAGTGCCGCAGTGATCGCGGCACTCACCGCTGCGTTCGGCCTGGTTGCTGTGTTCATCTTTCCCCACGTGCACCGGTGGCTTCGCCTATTGCGCAATCCGGTGCTCTATGTGACGCTCGGAGGCGTTCTCCTGGGCGTGCTGGGGGCGGTCGGCGGCCCGATCACAATGTTCAAGGGGCTGTCCCAGATGAACCAACTGGTGACCGATCGCAGCGATTACGGCAATGACCAAATCCTCCTGATCGTGGTGGTCAAGACCGTCGCGTTGGTGATCGCGGCCGCCGCCGGTTTTCGCGGTGGCCGCATCTTTCCCTCGGTGTTCATCGGCGTGGCGATCGGTGTGCTGGCCAACGGCCTGCTGCCGTCGATACCGTTGACCGTCGCCGTTTCCGCGGGAGTTGTCGGAATGGTCCTGGCCGTGGCACGCGATGGCTGGTTGGCCCTCTTCATCGGCGCAGCTGTCGCCGGCAACATCGTCGTGCTGCCGCTGCTGTGCATCGCCATTCTTCCCGCCTGGCTGATCGTGTCGAAGGCACCACCGATGATCGCGCACGTGCCGGAGCCGAACCCAGAGACCCAGCCGGAACCGAAGACAGAGCCGGCCGGTGACACCTCCTGATGGCGCGGCGAACGGAGCACGAGACTCCCGACAGCGATGGCCCCGTTGCCCCGGTCGGCGGCACACCCTCGGCGCCCCCGGCTCGAAGGGCCGGTGTGGCCTCGGGCATCCGATTCAGAGACCGGTGGGAGCGCACAACTCGCTGGCCGTTGCTTGTCCTTTCTGTGGCGTTCATCGTGGCCTATTCGTTCCTGGTGCTCGCGCCTGAGGCGCCCGCGGCCCTTCACCTGTTCTTCGCCGTGGTGCTCGCCGCTGCCTGGGTCGCCTTCATCGTGGATTTCTCGGTACGAGTTGCGATGACGCCCCGAGGTGGACGAGCCGGGTACGTGCGCAGTCACAAGGTGCATCTGGCCTCGGTCGTGTTGCCCCTTCTGCGCCTCTTCTGGCTGTTACGACTGCTGAACCGGATGCCAACTTTTCAGGGCAATGGGGGCACGGCATTGCGATCGCGCGTGGTGGTGATCGCAATCTCATCCACGGCCGTGTTTGTGTACGTCATCGCCCTGACAGAGCTCTCAGTCGAACGGGGCGCACCGCATGCGACTATCATCACTTTCGGCAATGCCGTCTGGTGGGCGTGCGTCACAATCGCGACTGTGGGTTACGGAGACTTCACCCCCGTCACCTGGCTTGGCCGTGTGTTTGGTGTCGTACTGATGATCGGTGGGGTGGCGATCATTGGAACCTCCAGCGCGCTCATCGTCTCCTTCCTGTCTGAACGGATCACCCATCGCGTGCACGACGGCCAGCCGTTGGGCCGTCACGACGACGTTTCCGGCCACAATTTCGAAGAGCAGACCGTGAAAACGACGGACTCATCTCTCGAGCATCCCACCGCACCCGAAATCGCGCCGGAGGCCTCACCACCAGAAAACACGTGAGTCGCGTCCCCTCGAAGTGGGGATGAACACGTTTCCTCGATCATTGTGCAGAGACCATTGCTACATTAGAATTCACGAAGTGGGGATGTGCGATTTCAAGGGGCTTTCGTCCCGTCACGTGGGCGCATGCGGCTGTGGCGACACGGCAGTGTGCACAGGTGGCATACGGCGAGCACCCAGCTCGGAAAACTATTGTGAAAATAATCGGCGTCGTGCCGAATCAGCCAATGGGGTGAATCTTTCTGTTCAACATCATCAGCTATAACTTGCGCGAGAACCGCGCCATCGGTGAACTCTTCGAACTGACCCAGCGTTTCAGTGTTGACATGCTCTGTCTCCAAGAATGTGACACCACCACTCTGCCTGACACGGTCGGGGGTCTGCGACTCGCCGATTCGACGAAGCGGAACCGATTGGGCTTGGCCATCTACTATCGGTTCGACCGGTTCACCGCCGAGGAGACCAAGACCTTCGCGCTGAAGAAGTCCCTTCACGACCATGTGATGGCACCGGCGCACGAGCGACTGATCGGTACGCGGATGATCGACAAGTCCAACGACCGCTCGCTAGTTGTGGCTTCATTCCACGCCGCGCCGTTGACCGCATCGAACTCGCTCAGGCGCAAGCAGATCCACGCGGCGCACACCGAGCTGGGCAGCATCGGGGAGGGCTTGCCGACGGTGATGGTGGGCGACTTCAACTACCCGTTCTTTCGGAAGAACCTCACCGCGCGAGTGCGTGACACCGGCTATGAAGTGACTGCGAGTGACTCCTCGACCTATACCCGCTACAAGTTCTTCAACGGACATTTCGACTTCGCCACCTCCTATGACCTCAACATTGGCAACGTTCGCACGCTGCCCGCGGGCGATTCAGACCACATGCCGATCCTCGTCTCGGCCTCGTACAACCTGGCCGCGGTAGCGTAGGCTCCCGTGACGGCGCCTGTCGCCGTCAGCGGGCGTCGACGTCGTCGAAGATGAGCAGGGTTCGTGTGCTGATCACCCCTGCGATGGGCTGGAGCACAGAGAACACGATTCGCCGCAGGTCGGCATTGTCCGTGGCGCGCACCAGCAGCAAGACGTCGAATTCGCCCCCGACCAGCGCGATGTGTTGCACCTCGGGGATCATCGTCAACTGCTGGCGCAATTCGCGCCAGGAATCCTGCCTCACATTCAGGGTGACATAGGCCGAAGCCCGCAGGCCAGATTTCTCGGGGTCGATGATTGCGGAGAAGCGCTGGATCACGCCCTCTTGAGTCAGTCGAGTGATGCGGGCGTAGGCGTTCGCCCTCGAAATGTGCGCGGCCTCGGCCACCGCCGTAACCGACATGCGGCCGTCTCGAGTGAGTTCGGAGAGTATCTGCCGATCGATCGCATCCAACTCTGTGGTCACCTGTCGCGCTCCCGTCCTTAGCTATCCGATGATTGTCACTCTGTCTGATTCTAGAGTGGATTAAGACCGAACGTCTTGAGTTCGTCGGGACAGTGGAAACATCTGCGCAGTGATTCGAGAATTGAGCATACTAATTGACTTTGCGATGGAGGAAAGATGCGTCCGGATGTGGCGATCGGAGAACTGAGCGAGCGGGCGATGCTGCCTTCAGAGCATCCGGTGTGCCTGATAGACGAGAACGGAAGGCCACAGCCCGACCGGCGATATGCGCTGCCGTCTGCCGAGCAATTGGTCGCCGGCTACCGAGGCATGGTCATCGGCCGTCGCATCAACGACCAGTGTTCGGCGCTGGTGCGTCAGGGCCGGCTGGCGGTATACCCGTCATCGCACGGGCAGGAAGCCTGCCAACTCGCGAGCGTGCTGGCACTCGGTGATGAGGACTGGCTGTTTCCGACGTACCGCGACACGATCGCGGTGATGGCACGCGGCGTCGACCTGCTTGAGACGATGGTGTTGTTGCGCGGAACCTGGCATTCGGGCTATGACCCCACCAAGTACCGGGTTGCACCGCAGGCCACTCCCTTGGCCACGCAGTTGTTGCATGCCGTCGGGGTAGCCCACGCAGCGACTCTGCAGGGACAGAAGACCGTCGTACTGGCCCTGTGCGGTGACGGTGCGACGAGCGAGGGCGACTTCCACGAAGCGCTCAACTTCGCCGCCGTCTTCAACGCCCCCGTGGTCTTCCTGGTGCAGAACAACCAGTACGCCATTTCGGTTCCGCTTCACAGGCAGACGAAGGCGCCGTCGCTCGCTCACAAGGCGATCGGTTACGGGATGCCGGGTGTTCGTGTCGACGGAAATGACTTCGCCGCGCTGCAGGCAGTAGTGACCGAAGCGATATCCTCGGCGCGCGCCGGACAGGGCCCCACCCTCGTCGAGGCCCACACCTACCGAATCGAAGCTCACACGAACGCCGATGACGCCGCTCGGTACCGCGACCAGAGCGAGGTGACCGAATGGATCCCCAAGGATCCACTGATCCGAATGAAGACGTACCTGACCGACGCGGGTCTGCTCGACTCAGACCTGCAGAAGCTGATCGAACACGAGGCGAACGAGCAGGCGGCCGTGCTGCGTCACGGCTTGAACAAAGATGTGGAGCTCGATCCGGCCGTCTTGTTCGAGCACGTGTACAGCGTGCCGACCCCCCAGTTGCGCGAGCAGGCGGCCCTGTTGGCGGACGAACTGGAGCGGGAGGACGCACAGTGACCATGGTGGATTCGGCGACACATTCTGTTTCTGGAATATCGGCATCGGTGCCCGAGACCTTATCGATGGCACAGGCCATCAACCGCGCACTCGGCGATGCCATGCAGGAGGACGAGCGGGTACTGATGTTCGGCGAAGACGTCGGCGCCCTGGGTGGGGTCTTTCGGATCACCGACGGACTCACCGAACGCTTCGGCGACAAACGTTGCTTCGACACCCCGCTGGCGGAGTCAGGCATCGTGGGAATGGCCGTCGGAATGGCCATGAACGGTATGCGGCCGGTGGTCGAGATGCAATTCGACGCCTTCGCCTACCCCGCATTCGAGCAAGTGGTCAGCCACGTGGCGAAGATGGCCAATCGCACTCAGGGTGCGGTGCGGCTGCCCATAGTGATTCGTATCCCGTACGGCGGTGGAATCGGCGGAGTCGAGCACCACTGTGATTCATCCGAGGCATACTACGCCCACACTCCCGGGCTCACCGTGGTGGCGCCGGCGACACCGTCGGATGCGTACGGGCTGATGCGCGAAGCGATCGCGTTCCCGGATCCTGTGGTCTTTCTCGAACCCAAGAAGTTGTATTGGTCGAAGGAGAGCGTCGACCTCACTGCGCCGGTTCCGCCGATCGGGCGCGCCGTGGTGCGCCGGGCCGGCACCGACGCCACCCTGATCTGTTACGGCACCAGTGTGCCCGTGGCGCTCGAGGCCGCCGAGGCCGCCGAGTCAGAGGGCCGCAGCCTCCAGGTTGTCGACATGCGCTCGATCACCCCGTTCGACGACGAGACGGTGTGCGCGGCGGTCGAGTCAACCGGACGCGCCGTCGTGATTGCCGAGGCATCGGGCTTCGCCTCCGTGGCCAGTGAGATCTCGGCCAGAATCTCGGAGCGCTGTTTCCACTCCTTGGCCTCGCCGGTGAAGAGAGTCACCGGCTTCGACATTCCGTTCGCGCCTCCCAAACTCGAGCGTTACCACCTGCCGAGTGTCAACCGCATACTCGACGCCGTCGACGACCTGCAGTGGGAGGACTGATGTCGCTTCAAGTATTCCGGCTCCCCGACCTCGGGGAAGGACTGACCGAGGCCGACCTGGTGCGGTGGCTGGTCGCGGTGGGAGACACGGTGGCTGTCGATGAGCCGATCGCCGAGGTGGAGACCGCCAAGTCGATCGTCGAGGTGCCCTCACCGTTCGAGGGAGTGGTGGTCGGCCTGCACGGGTCGGAGGGCGAGACCCTCACGGTGGGAGAACCGTTCCTCTCGGTCGATCTACCATCCAGCGAGGGCCCTGCAGCCGTGGGGGAGGCCGCCGAGGCGACCGCGGAGAGCACCGGGTCGGGCAATGTTCTGATCGGCTACGGAACGACCGACACGGGCGCGCGCGGTCGCACACGCCGTCGTCGAGGATCACCGGTCGGCACTCCGACGGGCTCGCGTGTCGAGCATGCCCGAGTCGCTGAAGCCCCGGGACGCGATGCCCTGGTCGGCGATGCCCTGTTCGGCGAAGCCTCTGTCAGTGAGATCACTGTTGACGAGGTCTCAGTCAGCGAATCTGCCAACGTTTCTGCCCCACGGGTCAGCTCTCCGCTGGTGAGGCAGTTGGCCCGCGAGCACGGTGTCACGCTGGGCGCCATCACCGGCACCGGCGATGGTGGAACGATCATGCGCCGCGACGTGGAACAGGCGATAGCATCCGTGGCTCAGTCGCACGGATCGGACCGGGCCGAGAACCAGCAACACGGGGCCCCGCAACACGGCATCTCACAACACGGCACCCCCCAACACGGCAGCGTTCAGCCCGAGACCGATCCGCGCAGTGGGCTGGTTATCAGCAGCCGAACGATGCCCAGCATGTTTCGGCGCACGGTCGCGGCCGCGCTCGCGAAGAGCCGAACCGAGATCCCGGAAGCGACGGTCTGGGTCGACGTCGACGCCACCGCGCTCGTCGATCTGCGCCGTCAATTCAACGCCGACGCGGGTCGCACACCGGGGGTTCTTGCCCTGGTCTCGCGATTCGTGGTTGCCGGTCTCGAGCGCTACCCGGCACTGAACGGGCGGATCGACCCCGATTCCGGGGAGCAGTTGCAATTTGACGGGGTGAACCTCGGGTTCGCCGCACAGACCGATCGCGGGCTTGTCGTTCCGGCGATTCGAGCCGCCCACACCCTGAACGTGCGCGAACTCGACGCCGAAATCGTGCGGCTGTCCGAACTGGCACGCTCGGGGAAAGCCACACCAGCCGACCTCGGCGGCGGCACGTTCACGATCAACAACTACGGCGTGTTCGGCGTCGACGGGTCGGCGGCAATCATCAATTACCCGGAGGTGGCCATTCTCGGGCTCGGCCGGATCATCGAACGGCCGTGGGTGGTCGACGGGCAGATCGTGCCGCGGCAGCTCACGCAATTGTCAATCGTGTTCGATCACCGCGTCTGCGACGGTGGTGAGGCTGCCGGGCTGCTTCGCTTCGTCGCCGATGCCGTCGAAAACCCGCTCGCCCTCTACGCCGACCTGTAGCCTGCCGATTTTTTCGCAACCGGTCAGGCTGATTGCAGCCGGGCGGGCCCGCGGCCGTCGTTCGTGCCCGCACGCTTCTGCTCCGCGGTTCCAGAATGGAGGAGGATGGAAGGCATGACGAACGACGACCTGACCAACGACGACCTGACCAACGACGACCTGACCAACGACGACTCGACCAACACCGGGCTGACCAACACCGGGCAGACCAACACCGTGCACATCACCGGTGATGCAGACGCCGATCGCTTGTTGTCCGAAGACCCATTGGCGCTGTTGATCGGGATGCTCCTCGACCAGCAGGTGCCGATGGAGACCGCTTTCGCGGGCCCCCATAAGATCAAGCAGCGCCTGGGGTCATTTGACGCCCACACGATCGCCGATTGGGAGCCGGAGGCCCTGGTGGAACTGTTTCGCACCTCGCCCGCCGTGCACCGGTACCCGGGAAGCATGGCTGGGCGGGTGCAGAGCCTGTGCCAGACGTTGGTTGACGACTGGGACGGCGACGCGGACGCGCTCTGGACGCAGGGTGCGCCCGACGGGGCCGAGGTGCTGCGTCGGCTGAAAGGGCTCCCCGGCTTCGGGGAGATGAAGGCAAAGATTTTCCTTGCCCTGCTCGGCAAACAGTACGGGTTCGCCGGCGACGGGTGGCGCGAGGCGTCAGGCGGCTACGGCGAAGAAGGCAGCCACCGCTCGGTTGCAGACATTGTTGACGCCGATTCGCTGGTGAGGGTGCGCGAGACCAAACGCGCGGCCAAGGCGGCAACAAAGGCAGCCGCCAAAGCCTGAGCCGGCCCGGGTGACCCCCGAGCCGGCCAGTTCTGGATCAGGCCAGCGCTTGATCAGGCGAGCGCGCGCAGGCCGGGCATCACGTCGCGGGCGAACTCGTCGGCGAACCGTTTCTGGTCGTGGCCGGGGCCGTGAAAGACCAAGTGGTTCAGGCCGGCGTCGAGGTATGGCTTGATCTGGGCGATCGCGTCGTCGGGAGTGGAGGCCACGATCCAGCGTTTGGCGACCTGCTCGATCGGCAGCGCGTTTGCGGCCGCCTCCATCTCGATCGGATCGTCGATCGAGTGTTTCTGCTCGGCGGTGAGTGACAGTGGGGCCCAGAAGCGGGTGTTCTCCAGCGCGGCGGCCGGGTCGGTGTCGTAGGAGATCTTGATCTCGATCATCCGGTCGATGTCGGCCAGCTGGCGGCCGGCCTTCTCAGCGCCCTCGGCGACGGCGGGCAGGAGGCGCTCTGTGTAGAGGTCCATGCCCTTTCCGGAGGTGCAGATGAACCCGTCTCCGGCGCGGCCCGCATATCGGGCGACCAGCGGACCTCCGGCGGCGATGTAGATCGGCACACCGCCATCGGGAACATCGTAGATCGATGCCCCCTTGGTCTGGTAGTACTCGCCGTCGAAGTCGACCCGGTCGCCGAGCCACAGCTCACGCATCAGGTCGACGCTTTCGCGCAGCCGGGCGAAACGTTCCTTGAACGCGGGCCACTCACCGACGAAACCGGTCGCGATCTCATTCAGTGCTTCACCGGTACCGACCCCGAGCATGATGCGACCCGGGTACAGGCAGCCCATCGTCGCGAACGCCTGGGCCATGACAGCGGGGTTGTAACGGAACGTCGGCGTCAAAACCGAGGTGCCGATCTGGATCGTCTCGGTGCGCTCGCCCACCGCCGCCATCCACGCCAGGGAGAAAGGCGCGTGCCCGCCTTCGTGACGCCACGGCTGAAAATGGTCACTGACGGTGACCGAGTCGAATCCATGCTCCTCGGCCATCACCCCCAATTCGACCAGTTCCCGCGGTGCGAACTGCTCCGCAGACGCCTTCAAACCCAGTTTCAGCACGGTGCCTCCGTAAAGTCGTGGTGGCGGACGTCAGACCGTCCGTTTCTGCTCACTTCAGTGATGCTATCGATAAATGGGGTGTGCGGTCCGAAACAGCGCAGCCGCACTGCCAACGAAAACAAGGGGCGAGTACCGTTTTAGGTGAACTACCGAGAAGGTGTCCGGCCACGCCTCGTCCATCCGACTGGAGTCTGTCGGTCTGCCGAACAACGAGAGAGCCATCTCTCGGATTGGCGCCATTTCCCGGTGGCGGAGGAGCGGCACATGACGATCAGCAAACATCCGACTTCCGACGATCTACCCGCCTCGGCGCCCGACCTATTGCCGGAGATCCTGGGCAGTTTTCGTTCTGAGTTGACTCGCAAGAAACATGATGTCATCGACCCGGAGTGGGCGGGCAGCATTCCGGCACAGTACGGTGTTGCCCCACGGATTCGGATCGGGCGCTCGAAGTGGTTCAACCTGCTCTGGTTCATTCCGATCGGATTTGTGCTTCTCATCGCAGCGATCGCGGTCGCACGCGGGTTGCGCACGGTCCCGGCCGTACAGGATTTCCTGATCACGTACCCCGGGACATCCGAGTTGCCCGCCTGGGCGCCGGTCGGTTTTCCGGCCTGGGTCGGGTGGCAGCATTTTCTGAATGCATTCATGATATTTTTCATCATCCGCTCCGGGTGGCAGATTCTGGCTGACCACCCACGGTTGTACTGGACGCGGCACAGTGGCCCGGGTAAGAACTGGTTTCGCATGCAGAAGCCGATCCCGCCGAACCCGCTGTACACGGCGAAGGAGGACTCCATCTCGTTGCCGTCCGCCGTCGGCCTGCCCGGGCGCCGGCACACCATCGGTCTTGCCAGGTGGTGGCATTTGGGGATGGACACCCTGTTCCTAGCGAACGGCATCATCTTCTACATCCTGATTTTCAGCACCGGGCAGTGGGTGCGTCTCGTGCCGCTTCACTGGGATGTGATCCCCAATTCGATTTCGGTGGCGATCCAATATCTGTCGATGGATTGGCCGTTGGAAACGGGCTGGACGAACTACAACGGGTTGCAGCTGATTGCCTACTTCATCACTGTGTTCATCGCCGCACCGCTCGCGTTGATCACCGGGCTGGGGATGTCTCCGGCGTTGTCCACGAAATTTCGCTGGGTCAGCCGAGTGTTGAGCATCCAGGTCGCCCGCTCATTGCATTTTTTTGTGATGCTCTGGTTCGTCGGTTTCATCATCATTCATGTGACCTTGGTGATGGCGACCGGCGCGCTTCAGAACCTCAACCACATGTACGCGATGCGCAACGACGATTCGTGGGCCGGGTTCTGGATCTTCACCGCCTCCATGGTCGTCATCGTCGTCGCGTGGGTTGCGGCAACACCGGTGACCTATCGGTATCCACGGATGATCCAGAAGATTGGGTACGCGTTGATCGGGCCGGCGCAGCGATTGTTCGAGCACATCGATTCCAAACCCGGCCAATACACGGAGAAGGATATCTCGCCGTACTTCTGGCACAACGGCAAGTATCCCGAGAGCAAGGAGTATCACTCGTTGCGAGATAAAAACTTCGCCGACTACCGGTTGCGGATCAACGGGTTGGTGGAGAGCCCCGTTGAGTTGGACCTGCTGCAGCTGCGGGCGCTGCCCCATCACGAGCAGATCACCCAGCACTACTGCATTCAGGGCTGGTCGGGGGTGGCCAAGTGGGGCGGTGTCTCGATGAAGGCGATCATGGACGTGGTAAAGCCGAAACCGGAAGCGAAGTGGGTGGTGTTCTACTCGTTCGCCGACGGTTCCGACGGCGGAATCTACTACGATGCACAACCGATCGCACAAATGAGCTATGAGTTGACGATGCTGGCCTACGACATGAACGACCAAGCACTGTCGTTCGGCCACGGCGCGCCGTTGCGTCTGCGCAACGAGGTTCAACTCGGGTTCAAAATGGTCAAGTGGATCAAGGGCATCGAATTCGTCGAGAGTTTCTCTGACGTCGGAGGTGGCCAGGGCGGATACAACAATGACCACGAGTTCTTCGGGTACAGCCAGTCCATCTAGGCAATTTTTTCAGAGGCGCCTTCTCGGCTTCAGGGCTTCGTCGGCTCCGATCTGCTTCTGCATCTGGTCCACAACGACTGGAAGCCACAGGAGCGGCGGGAAGGCGGGCGCGCCACCGGGGAATGCGCGTTCGGCCGGAGTAGGCTCCATATTCGAATGAACCGGATGACCGCTGCCCTGCTCGCCTCCCTGGAGGCGGTCATTGCTGCGGCCGTGGGCATCGGGATCGCCCTCGTGCCACTGACCGTACTCTGGGCCACTCACTTCGACCTGATGGTCGACTGGGCGATCTTCTGGCGCGCAGCCGCCGACACCTGGCTGCTCGGCCACGGGACGGACCTGATGGTCGCGTTGGACCCATCCACCGCGACGGCCCTGGGGCTGCCTGAGGCCGGGAGCGCGTTCGCCGTCACGCTCGCCCCCCTCGGATTCGCGCTGGTCGCAGTGCTCTTCGGGCTGCGCGCCGGAACCCGAGGGGCAGCCAGCGGGCACCGCACCCTGGCGCTTGCAGTGGCGATCGGCACGTATGCCCTGATTGCGGCGTTGGTGACCTGGAGCGCGAATGACCCTGCGGTGCAGGTGAATGCCGTGCAGGGAATCGTATTGCCGGCGCTGGTGTACGCGGTCGGGGTGCT
Source organism: Homoserinimonas sp. OAct 916 (assembly GCF_003260275.1). Lineage (GTDB taxonomy): Bacteria > Actinomycetota > Actinomycetes > Actinomycetales > Microbacteriaceae > OACT-916. The sequence goes on from NZ_QJHB01000009.1 coordinate 117,611, forward strand.
CGCGGGGGCGTTCGTGCGCAACCGTCAACCGGCCGAGCAGAAGGACGCGCTCAGCCGCCTTGTGCGCATCCAATGGGAACGAGTGCCGGTTGTGGTGCGGGCCATGACCCGACCCGTGCTCGCCGGAGGTGCGGCGGCCGCAGCGAGCATCGTCGCGCTGGCAGCGGTGGCGGTGGCGTTCAGTCTGGTGTTGAACTACGCCACCATCATCCAGTTGTACGAGAGTCTGCAGGCCGGGGTTCTTGGCGGAGCGACACTGACAGGTGCGCAACTGCTTCTGCTGCCGAACCTCGTGATCTGGGCTGCGGCGTGGCTGATCGGGCCGGGATTCTCAATCGGGGTGGGCTCGTCGGTGTCGCCACTCGGAACGCAACTGGGGCCCGTTCCGGCGCTCCCGATTCTCGGGGCACTGCCGGAGGGTCAGTTGGCGCTCGGCTACCTGGGTCTGCTGGTACCCGTGCTGGCAGGCTTTCTCGCCGGAGTGCTTTTTCGCCCGGCAGTGGTTCGTGCCCTCTCCGGTATGGCAAGCTGGCGCTGGCAGGCCGGCGCCGGGGTCGGAGTAGGGGTCGTCGGCGGGGCCATAATCGGCGCCCTGGCATGGTTTTCAGCCGGTTCGCTCGGCCCCGGACGGCTGGTCGAGGTTGGCCCGCACCCCTGGCAGGTCGCCGGATTCGCGGCACTGGAGATCGGGATCGGGGCCGCGGTGGGGATGCTCGTGGGAGCGCGAGCCAGGACAGACGCCGTATCAGGTGCCGCACCCGGCTTCGGCTGGGCCGACGACGAGACCGGCACACCCCTGATCGCACCGCCCAAAGCCGCCTCCGACGGCGCTGATGATGACTCCGCCAACGACACCGGTGATGGTACCAGCAGTGCCCCGGATGGGTCCTCCTGGCTGCCCGTCTGGCAATCCGCATACCAGCCCGCAGACCCACCCGTCTCCAGCTCGGCCGACGACACCGATACCCAGGAGATAACGCTGCCCGGGGATCCGGCGACGGACGAGGGCTCACACGCGCGCGGGTAGGCTTGACCCGTGCTGAAAGTGCTGGTTCTCGTCTCTGGCGCGGGGTCGAACCTGCGTGCATTCCTCGAGGCTGCCCAAGCCGAGAACTACCCCGCCCGCGTCGTCGCGGTGGGTGCCGATCGGCCGGCGTCGGGGTTGGAGCACGCGAACGAGCGGGGCATCCCCACCTTCGTCGTGCCGTTCACAGACTTCGAGAACCGGGAGAGCTGGGGCGAAGCGCTACTCGAGGTCATCAGATCCTGGCAACCCGACCTGGTATTGCTGAGCGGATTCATGCGCCTGTTGCCCGAATCGGTGGTCGACGCATTGTCTCCACGCCTCGTGAACACGCACCCGGCCTACCTTCCGGAGTTTCCCGGGGCCCATGGCGTGCGCGACGCACTGGCCGCCGGGGTGCGAGAATCGGGGGCCAGCCTCATCGTGGTCGACAGCGGGGTGGACACCGGCCCGATCATCGCGCAGGAGAGGTGCCCGGTCCACCCCAACGACACTGAAGAGACCCTGCACGACCGCATCAAAGTGATCGAACGCGAACTCATCGTGCGATGCGTGCGGCAGATCGCAGACAACACCATCAATCTCAGGGAGCTGAAACCGGCATGAGTCACGAACCAGAATCCACGGCCCAGGCCGCAGGGAAGGTCGCCGGCGCCACAAGCCCGTACGACCAGGCCGAACGAATCCCCGTGCGCCGTGCGCTGATCTCGGTCAGCGACAAGACCGGTCTGCTCGACCTGGCCGGTTCGCTCACCCGTGCGGGCGTGGAGATCGTCTCGACCGGGTCGACCGCGAAGGCGATCCAGGATGCCGGGTACCCGGTGACCGAGGTGAGCCAGGTGACCGGATTTCCCGAGTCGCTCGACGGCCGCGTGAAGACATTGCACCCGGCGATCCATGCCGGAATCCTCGCCGACCTGCGCCTGGAGTCACACCGAGCGCAACTGGCGAGCCTGGGCATCCAGCCCTTCGAACTGGTGGTTGTGAACCTGTACCCGTTCCGCGAGACAGTCGCCTCCGGTGCCCCGAGTGGTGAGATCATCGAGAAAATCGACATCGGCGGGCCCACCCTGGTGCGCGCCTCGGCGAAGAACCACGCCAATGTGGCGATCGTCGTGTCGCCCGCGGGATATGCGCTCCTGGCCCAAGCGGTGACGGCCGGTGGGACCACGCTCGCTCAACGGCAGCGCCTGGCGGCCGAGGCGTTCGCACACACCGCCTCCTATGATGCCGCCGTGGCGGGCTGGTTCGCCCAAGGCATGTCGCTCAGCGATGACCTGCGTTCCAGCACCCAGGCCGCGGTGCCGACACCGTCGGGTGCGGCGGGCGACGGGGAAGAGCCTCCGGCGCTGCCAGCCGCACTCAGCCTCACAGCGACGCAGGATCGGGCATTGCGCTATGGCGAGAACTCCCACCAGCGGGCCGCGCTCTACCGTGACGCCAATGGGCGAGGAATCGCGCAGGCCACCCAGCTGCAGGGCAAGGAGATGTCCTACAACAACTTCGTCGACGCCGATGCGGCGGTGCGTGCCGCGTGGGACTTCGACGAACCCGCAGTGGCCATTGTCAAGCACGCCAACCCGTGCGGCATCGCCGTGGCGCAGGCCGGGGCCGAAGACTCGATCGCGTCGGCGCACCTCAGGGCACACGCCTGCGACTCGAAGTCGGCGTTCGGCGGCGTCATCGCCGCGAACCGAACCGTCACCGCCGCGATGGCGCAGACGGTCGCCGGGATCTTCACCGAGGTGTTGGTGGCGCCGGCCTTCGACGCCGACGCACTGGAGATCCTGGCAGCGAAGAAGAACCTGCGGCTGCTGCAGCTGCCCACCGTGTTTGCGCGCGACGCCGTTGAACTGCGACAGATCTCCGGCGGAATGCTGGCACAGACTCCAGACACGTTCGACGGCTTCTCCTCGGTGAGTTGGCAACGGATGTCCGGGGCACACGCCTCGGACGAGACCCTGGCCGACCTCGAGTTCGCCTGGCGGGCGTGCCGTTCGGTGAAGTCCAATGCGATCCTGCTCGCCACCGGGGGTGCCGCTGTCGGGGTGGGCATGGGGCAGGTCAACCGGGTGGACTCCTGCCATCTGGCCGTGACGCGGGCGGGGGATCGTGCGGCTGGGTCGGTGGCCGCATCTGATGCATTCTTCCCCTTCGCCGACGGATTGCAGGTGTTGATCGACGCGGGTGTGCGTGCGGTCGTGCAGCCGGGTGGATCGATGCGGGACGCAGAGGTGATCGCCGCGGCGCAGGCGGCCGACGTGACGATGTACTTCACCGGCGAACGGCACTTCTTCCACTGATCCTCAGCTTCCAGGGATCCCAGCGAACTCAAGAGATTGTGTGGGTTCGCTCCCAGCGAGCGTTCGGTAGGCTCGAAGTCATGACTTCTGCCCCAACCGCCGCGCTCTCACCCACCGCCCCCCAATCGTGGGCACGCCGAATCGCAGCATCGGGGGTCTCCGCGCTGGCGGTCGCGCTCGCCGCACACGCGATCACTGTGATCGCGCTGTTCATCGGCAATCAGACGAATAGCCAGATGCTTCTGCCGATCAGCGACTTCTTCGCCCTGCCGACCGTCTTCGTATTCATTCTGGTAGCGGTCCTGGCGATTTTCAGCGGGCTGCGTTGGTGGTACACGGCACTGGTCGGCGGGTTGCTCGCGGGCATCATCGCCGTGGTCGTGGGCAACATCATCACCGCGGTCGTCGGCGCCAAGGCCGAGGTCTCCGGTGAACTGTTCCTCGCCCTGCTCGACTCGATCATCGGCATCAACCTGGTGTTCGTGCTCGCCACCGGAATTCTCACCGCCACCCTGGCGCGGGTCGTTTACTCCGCAATGCTCCGCCAGGGAACCCAGATCCGAGCCGGGCAGGGGCGCACCGCGCTGATCCGAGTACCTGCTTCGAACCTCAACGCCGGGGAACTCACTCACATCGAGCGTGTGCCCGTCGACGCCGACCTCGCCGACAGCCAGTGGGACAACTACGTCAATGCCCTGCACGAAGCCGGTTGGCAAACCGTCGAGGTTCCGCCGGCGCCCGAGATGGCCGACTCCGTGTTCGTCGAGGATACCGTCGTGATGTTTGGCCGCACCGCGGTGATCACCAACCCCGGCACCGAATCCCGACAGGGAGAAATCGTCGATGTCGAAGCGACCGTGCGCGGCCTCGGCCTGCCCGTGCTGCGCATCGAGGCCCCAGGCACCCTCGATGGCGGCGACGTGCTCAAGGTCGGCCAGACCGTGTTCGTCGGCCGGGGTGGGCGCACCAACGGCGAGGGCATTCGCCAGTTGCGCGCACTGGTTGCACCGCTCGGCTTCACCGTGGTCGCGGTGCCGCTAACCCGCGTGCTCCACCTGAAGAGCGCCGTCACCGCCCTTCCCGACGGCACCGTCATCGGTTACGGACCGGTTGTCGACGACCCGACGATCTTCGGTCGCTACCTGGATATGCCCGAGGAGGCTGGGGCGCACGTTGTGATCCTGGCCGATGACACCGTTCTGATGGCAACATCAGCGCCGAAATCGGTCGCGTTGATCGAAGACCTCGGCTACCGGGTGATCACCGTGGACATCAGCGAGTTCGAGAAACTCGAGGGCTGCGTGACCTGCCTGTCCGTGCGCATCCGCTGAGTCGGCGCGTCAGATGATTCATCCCGTCGGATGAGCCAGCGCATCCGCTGAGCTCGGCTCTGACCTCTGGCGTCAAAAGACGGCCGTGAGGTCGAGCGATAGCGGCGCACGAGCATCTTTCGAACTCTCGGCGATGGTTCGCCGTTACGCCAGGTAGACCTTGCGCAGAGTCTCGGTGACCGTCCACTCGGTTTCCATGCCGGTGCGCAGGGTGACCACGTCACCCGCGACCAGGTTGAGCGGTTCGTCCTGGCCCGCGATGGTGACCGTCGCCCGACCAGAAATCACCACGAACACCTCGTCGACCTCGACGTCGGTCATGGTGCCGACCGACATCTCCCAGACGCCCACTTCTAAGCCTTTGAACTCACCCAAGCGGGCGGAGCCGGTTGTGGGCGAGTTCGCCACACTCTGCTCCGCCGGCACCGCCTCGTGCTCGAGCCGGAGCGCTGCCGCGTTCACCGCTTGGGTCGGCGCTGCCTGACCCGCCTGTGCTGTCGAAACCATTTCGTACCTTTTCTAGGAGTCGAAACCGAGGCCGAGGGCGTCGAGAGTCTTGAGGATCACGTTGCGGCGTCCCTGGTTGTGATCGGCCTGGTTCAGGGACATTCGGGTGGCCTGGATGCCGATGGAGGCAACCGGCTCGGGGGGGAACGGGATGGCGCTCTGACGCACCATTTGCAGTTGGGTGCGCTCTGTCCGTTGCCCCGCCATGAAATCGACCATGACGTCGGCCGCGAAGTGCGTGCTGGCCACACCGAGCCCGGTGAACCCGGCCGCATACGCGACCCGGCCCTGTCTGGCCTGGCCGAAGAAGGCACAGAACCGGGTGCTGGTGTCGATGGCGCCGGCCCAGCGATGCGAGAACTTCAGGCCTTCCAGCTGCGGGAAGGTCGTGAAGAAATGGGCCGCGAGCAATCTGTAGGTTGCGGTGCGGTCTTCATAGCTCGGGTCAACCTTGCGCCCGTAGTGGTAGATCGCGTCGTAACCACCGAACAGAACGCGGTTGTCTGCGCTCAGCCGGTAGTAGTGGAACTGGTTGGCCATGTCGCTCAGCCCCTGCCGATTGGCCCACCCGATGCTCGCCATCTGTTCGTCGGTGAGCGGTTCGGTCATCAGCGCATAGTCGTACACCGGGACGGTGTGCAGCTTGGTGCGCTTCAGCAACGATGGGAATACGTTTGTGGCGAGCGCGACGCGCCGGGCACGGACCGTACCGCCGCCAGTGACCACGTCAACGGGTGCGGTCGGGGTGCTCCTGGAACTGTTCAAAGTGTCGACCTTGGTGTTCTCGAAGATCTCCACACCCGCATCCGTCGCAGCCTTCGCGAGCCCCACGGCCAGCTTGGCCGGATGCACGAGGGCGGTGCTGCGCTTGTTCCAGATTCCGGCGAGGTAGGTGGGTGAGATGACCTGGGCGGCCAACGCCTCACGGTCGAGGAAGACATTGTCGGCGTCGGTCTCCAGCTGGCGCAGTTGGTCGACCTGGTACGGCTCGACGGCCACGGAGATGGAGCCGGGGCGCTCGAACTCGCAGTCCAGGCCCAATGCGCCGATCTGGCGCTCCAGGGCATCGAGGTTCTCGAAGCCCAACTCGTTCAGCCGATCGATCTCCTTCGGCCAGCGGCTGGCGCCGTTGTCTTCACCGTGGGTCAGGCTGGCCTCCATGAAACCGCCGTTTCGACCGGATGCCGCCCAGCCGACCGTCTTGGCCTCGAGTAGCACGACGCGCGCGTCGGGGTTCGCCTGTTTGGCCTTGAGCGCCGTCCACAACCCGCAATAGCCGCCTCCGACGACTGCTACGTCTGCGTCGAGATCGCCTTGAAGCGCCGGGTAGCGTCCGGGGTCCACCAGATCATCCAGCCAGAACGGGGCGTGCTTCGTGCCGGCGAGGGAGTGCTGCACGGTTGAGGCAGCGGGAACGGATCGCTCGAAAATGGTCGACTTCATAGTCTCAAGCCTAATTGAGGGAATCATCGCTTGCGGCCCGGCCCGATGTGGAACTATCCTGAAAGGCTGCCTGCCACGGGTGGTCCCTGATCGATCGGCGGTCGTCGGGAAAAAAATACGCACTCGGGAGGATGCCATGACATACACAATCACCTCGGAATGCGGCGTGGCCTGCAATCTTGGCGCCGGTGTCGTCATGGCCGGTGCCACCACACTCACCTCGGTCACAGCCCACCCCGCCCGGCGTGACCGGTGAAGCCCCACTAGGGACTTTGCACGGCCGATCGCCAGAGACTTTCCACAACGTTCGCCAGGACACACCCGTTTGACGTGTCCTCAGAAAACATCCCATGATCGCCCCGTCCCGGGCGCGCTCGATCGGGTCACAGCCTGCGGGTAGCTCGCCCGTCACTACTTGAAACGTCACTACTTGAAAGAAGACCTCAGTGTCTGCCACAATCCAGGCCGAACACCTTCCTGAACCGGGTGTCCCACCGAAGAAGCCGAGCACGTTCCGCGCCATCATGCGCGTCTACCCGTATGCGAAGCCGGCCATGCCCCGCATCTACATGGGGATGATCGCTGCACTTCTCGCCGGTCTCGTCGCGCTGGCGATCCCACTGGTTCTGCAACAACTGGTCGACGGACCGCTCTCCAAGGGTGACCCCGGCCAGGTCTGGCCCGCCGCGCTCGCTGTGCTGGGCCTGGGGATCGTCGAGGCAGTGATGATCGCACTCCGCCGCTGGTTCGTGCTCACCCCCGGCACCCATATCGAGGCGCGCATGCGCAACAGCCTCTACAACCGGTTGCAGGCGTTGCCGGTGGCCTTCCACGATCGCTGGCAGTCGGGGCAGCTCCTCTCCCGAGCGATCAGTGACCTCAGCCTGATCCGCCGCTGGTTCTCCTTTGGAATTGTGCTGCTGGTCGTCAACCTGATCACGATCATGGTCGGTTTTGGCATACTGCTTTCTTGGAGCTGGATCCTGGGGCTGGTCTTCATCGTCTGTTCGATTCCGCTCTGGATCTACGGGTATGTGTTTGAGGAGAAGTACTCGACGATCGCCCGCCGCAGCCAGGACCAAGCTGGCGACCTGGCCACTGCCGTCGAGGAGTCGGTGCACGGCATCCGCGTGCTGAAGGCATTCGGCCGCGGCAAACACGCGCTGAAGAACTTCACCACCCGCGCCGAGGACCTGCAGGGCACGGAGATCGAGAAGGCGAAGGCGATCGCCGGAATCTGGCTCTGGCTGGTCCTGGTTCCGGACGTCGCGTTTGCCCTCTGCCTGTTCGGTGGCGTATGGCTGGCGTCGGTCGGGGAGCTCAGCGTCGGCGAACTGTTCGCGTTCTTCGCGACGGCCGCCGTACTGCGCTGGCCCGTGGAGTCGATTGGATTCCTGTTGTCGATGACGTTCGACACCCGCACAGCCGCCGACAGGTTCTTTGAGGTGCTCGACGCCGAGAACACGATCGTCGATCCACTTCAACCGAAGACCATCGTCGACCCGCGCGGCGAACTGCGTTTCAAAGACGTGCACTTCCGCTACCAGGACTCGCCCACGGGGGTGCCCGACCTCATCAATGGGGTCGACCTCACGATCCGCCCCGGTGAGACGATGGCCCTTGTTGGCCTGACCGGCAGCGGAAAGACCACTCTCGTCTCGTTGGCCACCCGCATCTACGACGTCACCGGCGGCGCTGTCCTGGTCGACGGCGTCGACGCCCGCGACCTCACCCTGGACGAGTTGCGCACACATTTGGCGATGGCCTTCGAGGATGCCACCCTGTTCTCCACGTCGGTGAGGGAGAACGTGTTGCTCGGCCGGCCCGATGCGCGGGAGGAGGACCTCCTGGAAGCGTTGGCCATTGCTCAGGCCGACTTCGTCCACGAACTGCCCGACGGGCTTGACACGGTGGTCGGCGAAGAAGGCATGAGTCTGTCCGGAGGCCAACGGCAGCGGCTGGCGCTTGCCCGCGCGGTTGCCGCCCGACCCCGGATTCTGGTGCTCGACGACCCACTGTCCGCGCTCGACGTGGACACAGAGGCTCTGGTGGAGGCGGCGCTCAGGCGTGTGCTGGCCACCACCACCGCCCTGATCGTGGCGCACCGGCCGTCGACAGTGATGCTCGCCGACCGGGTGGCGTTGCTCGAGGCCGGGCGAATCACGGCGGTTGGCACGCATTCCGAGCTGCTCGCAACGAGCGCACATTACGCCTTCGTGATCTCGAGCCTTGAAGACGAGAACCGGCGCGAGACTCGGATGCGCACCGAGGTGGAACTGTGAGCGTGTACGGGGTGCAGGGAGAGGAGCGCAACGACTTCACCAAGAAGGAGAGCAGGCAGATCCGCTCGAGGTCGCTCGCCCTGCTCGGATCATTGATGCGTCCGTTGCGGGTTCGGGTGATCTGGATGAGCATCGTGGTCATCGTCGCCGTCGGAGCCCAGGTGGCCGGCCCGGCGCTGATCGCGGTCGGAATCGACCGCGGCCTGCCAGCGGTTGTCGCCGGTGACTGGGCGCCCCTGTACGTGATTGTGATCGCTTACCTCGTGACCGGTGTGGTCGGCGCCGTCTTCATCGCGCAGTACACCGTGATGTCGGCACGGATCAGCCAGGCCATTCTGATTGACCTTCGCAAACGGGTCTTCTTACACACGCAGCGACTCAGCCTCGAGTTCCACGAGAAGTACACGTCGGGCCGCATCATCTCCCGGCAGACCAGCGACCTCGATGCGATCAGGGAACTGCTTGACTCAGGCATCAACTCGCTGATTCAGGGATTTCTCTACATGTTATTCATCGCCGTCGCCCTGTTCTCGCTCGACTGGGTGAGCGGTGTCGTGTTGTTCGGCTCCCTCGTTCCGCTCTGGATCCTCACCCGGTGGTTCCAGCTGCGTTCGCAGACCATGTTCCGCCAGTCGCGGGTCGCTTCGGCCAGACTGATCGTCTCCTTCGTCGAGACGATGACCGGGATCCGGGCCGTGAAGGCGTTTCGCAAGCAGAAGCGCAACCAGGCGGAATTCGGTGCTCAGGTGGAGGCCTACCGAAAAGTCAACAACGACGTGATCCAGCTGTTCGGTATCTTCGACCCTGGCCTGGTACTCATCGGCAACGTGACGGTCGCCGTGGTGCTCCTGGTCGGCGGGTTCCGGGTGGCGGAGGGCCAGCTGGAGATCGGCGCGTTGCTGGCCGCGTTGCTCTACACCAGGCGCTTCTTCGACCCGATGGAGGAGATGGCGATGTTCTACAACTCCTACCAGTCGGCGGCTGCAGCTTTGGAAAAGATCTCCGGTGTGCTGGAGGAAAAGCCGAGCGTGCCCGACCCTGTGGATCCGGTGGATCTGTGGGAGGCCAAGGGGAACCTGTGCTTCAAAGGCGTCGAGTTCGCCTACGCGGCAGACCGGGTGATCCTGCCGAAGTTCGACCTGTCGATGACCGCCGGGCAGACGATCGCCCTTGTGGGGTCGACCGGCGCCGGCAAGTCGACACTCGCCAAGCTCATGTCCAGGTTCTATGACCCGACCGAGGGCTCGATCACCCTGGACGGTGTAGACCTGAGGAAGTTGCACCCGAAGGACTTGCGCCGAGCGATCGTGATGGTCACCCAGGAGTCGTACCTGTTCTCGGGCACTGTGGCTGACAACGTCTGGATCGGTGACCCGGAGGCGACCTTCGACGATGTCGTTCGAGCAACGAAGGCGGTGGGGGCCCACGAGTTCATCGAGGCGCTCCCGCACGGCTACGACACGGAGGTGAACAAGCGCGGTGGCCGGGTCTCGGCCGGGCAGCGGCAGTTGATCTCGTTCGCGCGCGCGTTCCTCGCGAACCCGGCCGTTCTGATCCTGGACGAAGCGACCAGTTCCTTGGACATCCCGAGCGAACGTCTTGTGCAGGAGGCGCTGCAGACCCTGCTGGCCGACCGCACCGCAGTGATCATTGCACACCGATTGTCCACCGTCGCGATCGCCGACCGGGTGCTGGTGATGGAGCACGGAAAGGTGGTTGAAGACGGCACACCCGAGGAGTTGATCTCGGGAACCGGCCGGTTCGCGAAACTTCATGCTGCCTGGCGGGACTCTCTGGTCTGAGCCTTCGTGGCTCGAGCTCCCGTTGTCGGAAAAGGGTGGGTCTGAGCAACGCTTTCCGAAGCGCTGGGCCGAATTCACTGCGAAAGTCGTGGCAAAAGCACCCGCCGATGTGCGCATCCGCAAACCGCGCGATACGATGTGGGAACTCAACAGCCAGTCGATTTTCAGGCGTACCACCCCGGAGGTGCCGTGAGCGCAACGATTCCCGTAGTGCCCGTTTCAGGCGAACCCACGCGCAATAAAGGCGCGCAGACCGAAGAGACCGGCACGGTGGTGCTGGAGTCGGTGACAAAACGGTACGGCACAGCCACCGCCGTCGACAGCATCAGCCTCCGGGTCGAAGCTGGCGAGTTCCTCTCGCTGCTCGGCCCGTCTGGCTGCGGCAAGACCACGACCTTGCGAATGCTCGCGGGTTTTGAGCAGCCGGATGCCGGCAGTATCCGCATCTCCGGTCAGAACGTCATCGGTGTGCCGCCGCACAGGCGCAATGTCAACACCGTCTTTCAGGCGTATGCCCTGTTCCCGCACATGAGCATCGCCGAGAACGTGGCGTATGGCCTCAGGCAGAAGCGCGTCGGCAAGCAGGAGATCCGCGAGAAGGTCACCGAGGCGCTTGACATGGTGCAGATGGTGTCGTTCGCCGATCGCCGGCCGACCCAGCTCTCCGGGGGACAGCAGCAACGCATCGCGCTTGCTCGTGCCCTGATCAACCGGCCGGCGGTGCTACTGCTGGATGAGCCGCTCGGTGCTCTCGACCGCCAACTCCGCGAAGAGATGCAGTTGGAGCTCAAGCTGCTGCAGTCGCGCCTCGGCATCACCTTCATCTTCGTCACCCACGACCAGGGGGAGGCCCTGTCGATGAGCGACCGCATCGCGATCATGCGCGACGGCCGGATCGAGCAATTGGCGAACGCCGACACGATCTATGATTCTCCGGCGAACGCCTATGTGGCTGGATTTGTCGGCCAGCAGAACTTTCTCAGCGGTCGGATAGGAGTCGACCCGCACGTGATGGACACGGAGTTCGGCCAGTTGCGCGCAACCACGGTGACCGGCGAGCTCATCGTCGGCTCTGATGCTCAGGCGGCTGTTCGGCCCGAAGCGGTCACGGTGTCTGCAGAAGAGCCGGCATCGGTGACCACTCCGAACGTCGTGCCCGGCGAGCTGATCGGGGTCTCTCACCTGGGTGAGACCCTGCAGTTCCTCGTCCAGATCGGGCACGAGCACACGCTTCTGGCCCGTCTGCCCCGGCCGGCGGCACCCCGCCTGGCAGTGGGAGACCGGGTCTGGTGCTCCTGGTCTGACGAGAGCGTGAACTTCTTCCCGGCCAAACAGGCCGCAGCAGCCAAAGCAAAGATCGCGAAGGATGCGGTTGACCCCGCAGCCAGCACCCGAGCCATTTCAATCAAGGAGTAGAACCGCATGCCCGAGTCGACACCCGTCAGAATCCTGGCGTCCACCACCGCAGTCAAAATGATCCGCTCCGAGGTCTCCCGGCGCCGGTTCCTGAGCTTCACCGCCGCGGCCGCCGGAACCGGATTGCTGGCAGCATGCGGCACCGGATCGGGGCCCGAAGAGGTTGCGGGCGCCGTCGGTGGGCCGTTGGAGGACAAACTGTCCATCTTCACCTGGGGAGACTATGACGACCCCGAGGTGCTGACTGACTTCACCGCCGAATTCGGCCCCAAGATCACGCTCGACTCGTTCAACTCCAACGAGGAGATGATCTCCAAACTGGTCGCGGCGAAGGGCACCAGCGGTTATGACATCGTCATTCCGACCGGCCCCTTCATTCCGCAGATGGTCGAGAACGGTCTGCTGGCGAAACTCAACCACGACCTTTTGCCCAACCTGGAACACATGGACCCCGCGTTCCTCGGACGCGACTGGGACCCGAACAACGACTACTCGATCTGCAAGGCGTGGGGGACTACCGGCTTCGTCTACGACAAGACCAAGATCACCCGGGAACTGAACACGTGGGCCGACTTCATCGATGCCGCCCAGAACGAGGCGAGCGGCAAGATGAGCGTGCTGGATGACCCGGCGCCGCTGCTCGGACTCTACTTCTGGTCGAACGGGATCGACTGGAACACCACTGACCCCGCCCACCTCGACGCGGGTGAGGACTTTCTGGTGAATACGCTCGCCCCGCACATCTCTACCTTCGACTCCTATCCCGGTGGCGTTGCAATTCCGCAGGCGCAGCAGATGCTCATGCAGGTGTGGAACGGTGACGCCCGGATCGGCATCCAGGAGAGTGACGAGCCGGACCGCTGGGTCTGGCGCCTCGGTTCCCCCGATACGGAACTGTGGATGGACAACTGGGCGATCGCGACCGGTGCTCCCAACCCTGAGGCGGCGCACGCCTTCATCAACTTCATTATGGATCCGGCGATTTCGCTGCGCGAACTCGACTACAACGGCTACCACACCGGGGCAACCGGCATCGAGGAGGCGGCCAAGGCCGAGGGGATGGAGATGCTCGACCTGGTCTTCTTCTCTCCCCAGCAGATCGAGACCATGCACACCCAGGTGTTGGGTGAGCAGCAGCAGCGGATCGTCCAGATCTGGGACAAGACAAAGGCCGCGGCCGGCGCCTGAGGGCACCGGCGGTGACCCGACCACACCAAGGATGAGATGACGACGCAACTGGAAGCGATCGGCGCGGCCGCGCTGCAATCGGAGCCGCCTTCGGCGGCATCGGCGCCGGGGCGCGACTGGAAACGCCTGCCGCGCGCGATTCTGGCGTTCCCCGCCTGGGCCTGGCTGATCGCCTTCTTCCTGGCCCCGGTCGGCATGGTGATCTGGTTCAGTTTCGGCTACAAGCCGGGAATGTTCGGCACCCACGCGAATGACGTGCTGTCGTTGGATCGCTACGCGGAGGCGCTCTCGCCGACGTTCTTCGCCACCTTCCAGAACACCCTCTGGGTCGGGGTGACCGGCACACTGATCATTCTGGCGATCTCGGTTCCGTTCGCCTACTGGCTGGCGCTCAAAGCGCCGATGCGCCATCGGGGCATCCTGTTGGCGATGGTGATGATTCCGTTCTGGACGAACTTCTTGATCCGTACCATCGGCTGGCAGATCATTCTGGCGCCGGAGGGTTTCTTCTCCCAGGTGCTCCAGACCCTGGGGATCACCGACGGGCCGCTGGAAATCATGTTCACCCGCACCGCGGTGCTGATCGGGGTGGTCTACAACTACCTGCCGTTGATGGTGCTGCCGCTGTTCGTCGCCTTCGACCGGGTCACCCTGTCGTTGCGTGAGGCGAGCAAGGATCTTGGCGCCGGGCGATGGTCGACCTTCCTGCACATCACTCTGCCTCTGGCCAAGCCCGGGCTGATCGTCGGGGTGCTCCTGGTCTACATCCCGTTGATGGGTGACTACATCACGGCCACCGTGCTCGGCGGCGCCAAGGGGAACATGGCGGGCCAGATGGTGGCCAACCAATTCCAGACTGCGCAGAACTGGGCGCTGGGCTCGGCCATGGCGGTGGTGTTGATTCTCACGATCCTCGGTACCGCTGCATTGGCTGGCCTGATCGCCTGGCTCGGCACCTGGCCGATGCGGGCTCGCCGCCGACTGGTTCTGGGGGTGGAGAAATGAGACGTCTTGGTCTGATGGAGCTGTCGATGAGGGCCTGGGCGGTCCTGGTGTTCCTGTTCCTGTTCGCGCCCATCCTCGTCATTCTGATCTACTCGTTCAACGAGGGCCGGCTCCTGGTCTCCTGGGATCACTTCGGGTTCGGTTCGTTCGCTGCGATTGTCACGAAGCCGGCCATCCGCGACGCCGTCGTGGTGTCGTTGCAGACCGGGATCATCTCGGCGGTTCTTGCGACAGTGCTGGGCACCATGGCCGGTGTCGCCCTGGCGCGCCGCGCCGGCCGATGGGTGCCGTGGTTCCTGGGGTTGCTGGTGTTGGTCACTGTGACCCCCGAGATCGTCGATGCTGTGGCCCTGCTGCCCTGGCTGGTCTTTCTCGGCCAAGATCTCGGTCTGGGCATCTTCGATAACGGGATCGCCCGACTGGTGGTTGGGCACTCTCTGTTCTCCACCGCCGTGGTCACCTATATCGTGCGCTCGCGGTTGATCGGCCTGGATGAAAGCCTGGAGGAGGCGGCCGCGGACCTGTACGCGCCACCCCTTCGCCGGTTCACCCAGATCACCCTGCCCCTGGTGATGCCGGCTGTGCTGGCTGGTGGACTGCTGGCGTTCACTCTCAGTCTTGACAACACCATCGTCGCCGCGTTCATCCAGGTCTCCGGCTCCACGCCGTGGCCGGTCTACGTGCTGAGTGCCGTGCGCACCGGCCTTCGGCCCGAGATCGCCGCGGTCTCGACGATCATGCTGGTGCTCACGCTCGGAGCGATCGCTCTGGTCGCCGTCGTGCTGCGCCGGTCGGGAGATTCCGCCACCGACATCGCGAAGACCATGGGCGGAGCCTAGGAGTACCAGAATGCCAGACGCCGACATCGTCTTCGCCGGCGGACCGGTCTTCACCGCTGACACCGTGCGCTCACGGGCGACCGCTGTGGCCGTGACCGGCAACCGCATCACCGCGGTCGGCCACGACGAGGTGCGCGAGATGGTCGGCCCGAACACCGAGGTGGTCGACCTGGCTGGCCGCATGCTCGTGCCCGGCTTTCAGGACGCCCATGTGCACACCGTCTGGGGCGGCCTCGACCTGATCCGGTGCGACCTCGCGAGCGAGTCCACGCAGGCCGGCTATCTGGACCGCATCGCCGGGTACGCGTCCGCGAACCCCGACGCGGAGTGGATCCTGGGTGGCGGCTGGTCGATGGCGGCGTTCGAGGGGGGAAACCCGCGGGCTGACGACCTCGACCGGGTTGCCCGCGACCGCCCGGTGTTTCTGCCGAATGCTGACGGGCACGGTGCGTGGGTCAACAACCGGGCGCTGCAAATGGCGGGAATCGACGCCGCCACGCCCGATCCGGTGGACGGCCGGCTCGAGCGCGACGCAGATGGCACACCCACCGGTTCGCTGCATGAAGGTGCGATGACACTGGTGAGCCGGCTCCTGCCGGAGACCAGCGCGGCTGACTACCGGAGAGCCCTGCTCCTCGGGCAGGAGTATTTGCACTCATTGGGCGTGACGGCGTGGCAGGATGCGATCCTCGGATCCGCGAGTGATGCGGGTGATGTCACGCCCGCCTACATGGCCGCGGCCTCGTCCGGCGAGCTCACGGCACGCGTGGTGGGCGCATTGTGGTGGGATCGCGCACGGGGTGCCGAACAGATTCCCGAACTGGTGGCCCGGCGCGACGCGTGCCGCGTGGGCCGGTTTGCAGCCACCAGCGTGAAGATCATGCAGGACGGTGTGGCCGAGAACTTCACGGCCTCCATGTTGGCCCCGTACCTTGATGCCTGCGGACATCGCGGTGACAACTCGGGGATCTCCTTCGTGGATCCGAACGAATTGCGCGAGAACGTCACCGCCCTGGATGCACTCGGTTTCCAGGTTCATTTTCACGCCATCGGCGACCGGGCGGTGCGGGAGTGTCTGGATGCGGTGGAGCAGGCCCAGGCCACGAACGGGCGCAACGACAACCGCCACCACCTCGCTCATCTGCAGGTCGTGCACCCGGATGACGTGCACAGGTTCCGTGACCTGGGGGTCGCGGCCAACATGCAGACGCTCTGGGCAGCACTGGAGCCGCAGATGGTCGACCTCACCCTGCCGTTCCTCGGGGCGGAGAGAAGCTCGTGGCAGTATCCGTTCGGCGATCTGCTGCGCTCTGGTGCGATCCTCGCCGCCGGCAGCGACTGGTCGGTTTCAACCCCCGACCCCCTTGCCGCGATCCACGTCGCCGTGAACCGGTTGGCGGCTCCCAGCGAGGCAGAGGGTGACTATGACGTGTTTCTGCCCGAACAACGCATCGACCTGGCCAGTTCCCTCACCGCGTACACGGCGGGCTCAGCGTATGTGAACCACCTCGATGAGACGGGCACCATCGAGGTCGGCAAGCTGGCCGACTTTGCGTTGCTCGACCGTGATCCGTTCGCTCATCCGGAGTCGGAAATAGGCCACACCCGTGTGTTGCAGACCTTCGTCGACGGCGAGCGGGTCTACGCGGCGCCCGACGCCTGACCAGCACCCGACCTCGCTCCCGCGCATCCACCCTGCCCTCAGCCACCCTGCCCTCATCCACCCCGCCCAGAGTGCAATTATTGGGGTTATTCGAAGGCGATAACCCCAACAACTGCACGGTCGGCGAAGGATGAGTCTGGAAGATGTGGATCCTGGCCACCATCCGGCTCCGGAGTATCGACAGCCGGGAGGCGGCACCACCACTTCCGGGCAGGCGCGCCCTGCCCCTCAGTCGAACGGGGGAGTCCACCTGGAGGTTCTGTAGTCGATGCGGTAGCCGGCCTCGACCGCTGACGGCAGGAGGGGGGTTCCCTCGGCTTCATAGTGTTCCAGCGCTTCGGCGTCGTGGCAGAGCGGCGGATGGCCGCCCGCGCGGATCACGCGCCACCACGGCAGATCGCCACCGGAGCGACTCATCACCTGGCCGACCATGCGTGATGCCCGTGAACCGAGCACGGCGGCGATGTCGTCGTAGGTCATCACTCGGCCGGGAGGGATCGCCTGTACGATCTCGAGCACGTTCTCGGCAAACTCGGCACGGGAGGGGGTGGATTCCGCCATGCGCTACAGCTCCATCGCCCCGATGGTCTCGCCGTATTCGGTCTCACCGACCGTTTTGAAGCCGACGCGGGTGAAGAACGCGCCGGGGCCGTCATCGCCCGGTTCCCAGATCACGGTGACCCGTTTGAAGCCGCGGCTTCGTGCCTCTTCCGCGAGGCTCAAAACGGCGAAACGTCCGACGCCCCGACTCTGCTGGTCGGCCTCGACGTTGATGCGCCAGATGCAGCTGCGGAATTCTTCGTGCCGGCTTTCGGGATCGAAGTTGCCCATGATGAACCCCACGACGCGGTCTTCGGCATCCAATACCACGCGCGACCACGATGTCGACGGGTTGATGAAGGCCCCGGCCACTGAATACGAGACCGGGGCGATGAATTGTTCCTGACCCGGCTTGAGCGTGAGGCTGTTCGCGGCAACGATGTTCGACGCTGATAACTCGTCCAGTCTGAATTCACTCATGTCAACAACCTAGCCCGCGTATGGGGGTGGCCGATAGTCCGAGGCGCCCCCGGACGGCAATTTATCTTGATGTCGAGATATTTGTGCGGATCGGCTAAACTGTACCGGTTGACCTGAATACGGATCCGATCGATTCGAAAGCGGATCCGGTTCACTCGAATCAAATGGCGCGCCAGCACTGTTCGCGCCGACGGCCTCATGAGGAGTAAGAATTTGTCGAAGATCAAGGTAGAGGGAACAGTCGTCGAGCTTGACGGCGACGAGATGACCAGAATGATCTGGCAGGAGATCAAAGACACTCTCCTTCTGCCCTACCTCGACGTGAACCTCGAGTACTACGACCTGTCGATCCAGAAGCGTGACGAGACCGACGACCAGATCACCATCGACGCCGCGCACGCCATCCAGAAGCACGGTGTCGGCGTGAAGTGCGCCACCATCACCCCCGACGAGGCACGGGTGGAGGAGTTCGGCCTGAAGAAGATGTGGCGCTCGCCGAACGGCACCATCCGCAACATCCTCGGCGGCACGATCTTCCGCGAGCCGATCATCATCTCGAACATCCCGCGCCTGGTCCCCGGCTGGAACAAGCCCATCATCATCGGCCGTCACGCGTTCGGCGACCAGTACCGCGCGACCGACTTCCGGTTCGAGGGCGAGGGCACCCTCACCATGACCTTCACGCCCAAGGACGGCGGCGAGGCCCAGTCGTTCGAGGTGTTCCAGTCACCCGGTTCCGGTGTCGCAATGGGCATGTACAACCTCGACGACTCGATCCGCGACTTCGCCCGCGCGTCGTTGAACTACGGTCTCGAGCGCAACTACCCGGTCTATCTCTCGACCAAGAACACCATCCTGAAGGCGTATGACGGCCGGTTCAAGGATCTGTTCCAAGAGGTCTTCGACGCCGAGTTCGCTGCACGCTACGCGGACGCCGGTCTCACCTATGAGCACCGCCTGATCGATGACATGGTCGCGGCCAGCCTCAAGTGGGAGGGCGGCTACATCTGGGCCTGCAAGAACTACGACGGCGACGTGCAGTCAGACACCGTTGCGCAGGGCTTCGGATCCCTCGGGCTCATGACCAGCGTGCTCACCACGCCCGACGGCAAGACCGTCGAGGCCGAGGCCGCGCACGGCACCGTCACCCGGCACTACCGCCAGCATCAGGCGGGCAAGCCCACCTCGACGAACCCGATCGCATCGATCTACGCCTGGACCCGGGGCCTCGCGCATCGCGGTCACCTCGACGAGAACCAGGCGCTCGTCGACTTCGCCCACACGCTGGAAGACGTCGTGATCAAGACCGTGGAATCCGGCAAGATGACGAAGGACCTGGCGCTGCTCGTCGGGCCGGAGCAGCCGTTCCAGACCACCGAGGAGTTCCTCGCCTCGCTGGCAGAGAACCTTAAGATTCGCCTGGCCTGAGTCAGCGCCGGGGCCGACTCAGTGCCCGGCACAACTTCACGAGCGACACTCGCCCGTGTACCCCACAGGGTGCACGGGCGTTTTCGTCGTGACGCGGATTAATATCACGATTTGGTAACGCCCGTACCCAAAACGGGGTACAACACGGTTTACTGAGTCTGCGTGCAGGCCCGACTGCTCGTTGTCCTTGTCCAATGAAGAACAGGATTCGATCGTGGGTATTCGCACTCTCAGCGCCGCCACCTGTGCCGCGCTCATCACCTCCCTCGTGCTCGTGGCCACTCCCGCCGCAGCCGCCCCGCAGTCCATCGGCGGCAGCGGCAAGATGTCGTTCGAGCCCGGCCGGTACATCGTCACGCTGGTTGAGCCGTCGGCCGCGACATACGAAGGAGGCATCGACGGATTTGCGCCCACCGCGCCAGAAGATGGCGAACAGTTGCAGCGCCGTGCCGTGCAGAAGTACACCGATCACCTGGCCGAGCGGCAGGAGGAGGTCGCAGCCGACGCCGACGGGGTGGTGATCACCCACTCCTACACGCTCGCCCTCAACGGCTTCGCGGCCGACCTCACCGCCGAACAAGCCGCCCAACTGGCAGCGGACCGCTCAGTGGCGAACATCACCCCAGACGAGCTCAAGCATGTGACCGCCGAGCCGTCCACGGAGTTCCTGGGGCTCTCCGGCCCCGGTGGGGTCTGGGAAGCAGTGGGGGGCATCGACAGTGCCGGCGCGGGCGTGGTGGTCGGCGTGCTCGACACCGGCGTCGCCCCGGAGAATCCGTCGTTCGCCGGTGAAGCCCTCGGAACCGCGTCGGGCGCCGCTCCCTACCTGGACGGTGACACCATCCGGTTCGAGAAGGCTGACGGTGGCACCTTCACCGGAACCTGTGAGACCGGCGTACAGTTCACAGCCGCTGATTGCAGCACCAAGATCATCGGTGCCCGCTACTTCGTTGACGGTTTCGGGGCGATCGGAGATGTCAGCCAGGGCGAGTACCTCTCGCCCCGTGACGGTAACGGCCACGGTTCGCACACCGCGAGCACCGCCGCCGGAAACGCTGGTGTTTCCACCAGCATCAACGGCGTGGACTTCGGCCCCATCAGCGGGATGGCGCCTGCCGCAAAGATCGCCGCCTACAAGGTGTGCTGGACCGGAAACGATCCGACAACGACCGACGATGACGGCTGCGCCACCAGCGACATCCTCTCGGCCATCGACCAGGCCGTGGCCGACGGCGTCGACGTGCTCAACTACTCGATCGGCGGCGGGGCAGCCCAGACCACGATCTCACCGACCGATGAGGCATTCCTCGGTGCCGCCGCCGCCGGTATCTTCGTTGCGGCATCTGCAGGAAACTCCGGACCGGCCTCATCCACGCTCGACAACGCGTCGCCGTGGATCACGACGGTCGCCGCCAGCACGATTCCCAGCTACGAGGCCACCGTCACCCTCGGTGACGGGGCGAAATATGCGGGCGGCTCGATCACGGTCAACATGGACCCCACAGCCGTCCCGCTGACTGGCCCGCTGGTCACCGCCGCCGCGGTAGCGCTCGCCGGTGCGGAATCGGCCAACCTGTGCCTGACCGGCACACTTGACCCCGCACTGGCCGCCGGAAAAATCGTGACCTGCGAACGTGGCGTGAACGCCCGGGTCGACAAGTCGGCCGAGGTGAAACGTGCCGGCGGGATCGGCATGATCCTGGTCAACGTGGTGCCAGGCTCCGTCGACCTCGACGAGCACACGGTGCCGACCATTCACCTGGACGCTCGCTACCACGACGCCGTGATGGCCTACTCGGCCACACCGGATGCGACGGCAACCTTCACGCCCGGAAACCAGACCGACTACACGCCGCCCACGCCGCAGGTGGCCGGATTCTCGTCCCGCGGCCCGGTTGAGGCCGACGGCAGCGACGTGCTGAAACCGGACATTTCCGCACCCGGCGTGGCGATCCTCGCCGATGGACCGAACGCAGCCGGTGAGGCGCCGACCTTCGAGTTCCTGTCGGGAACCTCGATGGCGTCGCCGCACATCGCCGGTCTCGCCGCCCTGTACCTGGGCGAGAGGCCTGACGCCAGTCCGGCCGAGATCAAATCGGCGATGATGACGACGGCCTACAACACCGTCGACGGCGACGACAACCCGGTGACCGACCCGTTCATCCAGGGTGCGGGCCACGTCGACCCGACGAAATTCTTCGAACCCGGCCTGCTCTACCTCAACGATCTCGGGGACTGGCTGGCCTACATCCAGGGCATCGGCTACGACGCCGGTGTCGACCCGATCGATCCGAGCAACCTCAACCTCGCGTCGATCGCCATCGGCCAGTTCACGGCACCCGAGACGATCACGCGCACGGTGACCTCCACCCAGGCCGGAGACTTCACTGCGGCCGTCTCGATGCCCGGATTCGAAACCGTGGTTGAGCCCTCGACCCTCACCTTCGGCCAGGCCGGGGAGAGCAAAGAGTTCCAGATCACCTTCACCCGAACGGATGCCCCCTTGGACACATTCTCAACGGGCGAGTTGACTTGGACCGGTGGCTACGGGAACACCACCGTGGTGCGCTCGCCGCTCGCGGTGCGCCCGGTGACAATCGTGGCGCCGGCCGAGGTCGCAGGCACCGGGGTCACCGGGTCGGTTGACGTCACCGTCACCCCCGGTGGTGACGGCCCGATCCCGCTCTCGAGCACCGGCCTGACCGCCAGTGTGCTGCAGCCCGACCCAACCGGCGCCGAGAAGAACCACTCCGGCTCGGGCGCTGCGGGCGCCGAGTTCGATTATCTGGTGTCCGTGCCGGAGGGCGCCGCGTTTGCGCGGTTCGATCTGGTCACTGTCGACAAGGCTGCCGACCTCGACCTCACCGTCTACCTGCTGAATGATGCGGGCGCGCCGATCGCCGGGTGGCAGTCGGCCACGGCGTCCGGTGACGAACGTGTCGACCTGGTCGATCCGGACGCCGGAACCTACCGGGTGTTCGTGGACATCTATTCCGTCACCGGGACGACCGCGTTCGACCTCACGACGACCTCTGTGATGCCGAGCGGCGAGGCGCTTGCACTCGCGCCTGACGTCCTGAACGGGCAGACCGGCATCCCCGTGACGTTCACCGCGTCGTGGCAGGATCTCATCCCGCAGACCGCTTACCTCGGGCTGATCGATTACGGTGACACCGGCGTCTACACCGTTGTCACTGTGGCGACCGGCGAGGCGGGGCCGAAGGCGCCGGTGAACACTGCGCTGCCGACGATCACCGGCACTCCGGCGGTGGGCAAGACCCTGACCGCCACCCCCGGAACCTGGGATGTGGCGAAGCTGACCTTCACCTACCAGTGGCAGGCTGACGGGGTCGACATCGCGAAGGCAACCGGAAAGAAGTACAAGGTTGGTGCGGGCGATGCGGGCAAGGCCATCACGGTTAAAGTGACGGCCAGCAAGAAGGGGCTGCCCGACGGAACGGCTGTCTCCGAGGCGGTGACGATCCCAGCCGGGCCCCCGGCACCGGTGAACACTGCGCTGCCGACGATCACCGGCACTCCGGCGGTGGGCAAGACCCTGACCGCCACCCCCGGAACCTGGGATGTGGCGAAGCTGACCTTCACCTACCAGTGGCAGGCTGACGGGGTCGACATCGCGAAGGCAACCGGAAAGAAGTACAAGGTTGGTGCGGGCGATGCGGGCAAGGCCATCACGGTTACGGTGACGGCCAGCAAGAAGGGGCTGCCCGACGGAACGGCTGTCTCCGAGGCGGTGACGGTCGCCTACCCGTCGCAGACAACCCTGCGGCTCAACAGGCTGATCGCCTTCTCCTGGAACACCGTGACCGCACAGGTGCGGGTGACGTCGCCCTCGAGCCAGGCGCCGACCGGGTCGGTTGCGCTCACCGTGAACGGGAAGGCCACCACAGTGCCGTTGACCGCGGCAGACAACGGGACGGTGAAGACCACGGCGCTGAAATTGCGTCGAGGCCTCAACAAGGTGCAGGCCACGTTTGTCCCCGACGGCGCCGGGATCGCCGGTTCGACGAGCCAGACCGAGTGGGTCTGGGTGGTCTTCTGATCGGGTGAGGTGAGCCTTGCCTCGCTGGAAATCGGCGGCGGATCCGGCTAGAACTTGAAGTATGAACTGGTTGTCTGCCGCGGTGCGTCGCTACCCCATAGTCGCCATCACCCTTGTGGTCGGGATCGTTGGAATCGGCATCGCGCTCGGCGGGCATCCGGAAGTCAGCGGCTGGATCATCAGCGTGTACGCCTTGGCGGTCGCAGCGATCCAAACGGTCGGCATGGTGAAAGACGTGCTGCGCGGGCATTGGGGAATCGACCTCCTCGCAGTCACAGCTATCGTCGCCACAGTGCTGGTCGGCGAATTCTGGGCGAGCCTGGTCATCGTTCTCATGCTGTCGGGTGGCGAGGCGCTTGAAGACTATGCGGGCAACCGAGCGAAACGTGAACTGAGCGCCCTGCTCGCCCGGAGCCCACAGACCGCGCATCGGCTCGTGGGCTCCGACGCCGTCGACGTTCCGGTCACCGAAGTGCTGATCGGCGATCTCCTACTGGTGAAACCGTCTGAGATCGTGCCGGTCGACGGCGAGTTGGTCACCGACGAGGCAACCTTCGACGAGTCTTCGCTGACGGGCGAGAGCCTTCCCGTGGACCGGGTGGCCGGTGACGGACTGCTCAGCGGAGCGGTCAACGGCGACCGCGCCATCACCATGCGAGCCACGGCTCTGGCCGAGGACAGCCAGTACCAACGCATCGTCGCGCTGGTCTCGGAGGCGGCAGCCAGTCGCGCCCCGCTGGTGCGCCTTGCGGACCGTTACGCGGTACCGTTCACTCTGGTTTCGTTCGCGATCGCCGGGTTCGCCTGGTGGATGGCGGGGGACCCGGTGCGGTTCGCCGAAGTGCTCGTGGTGGCCACACCGTGCCCGCTGCTGATCGCGGCTCCGGTGGCATTCATGGGCGGCATGAGCCGGGCATCCCGGATCGGTGTGATCGTCAAGAATGGCGGCACCCTCGAACAACTGTCACGGGTGAAAACGGCAGCATTCGACAAGACCGGAACCCTGACCGAGGGGGCACCGACGGTGGAGTCGATCCACCCGGAGCCGGGATTCACCGACGACGAGTTGTTGCAACTGGCCGCATCGGCTGAACAGTATTCCACACACGTGCTGGCCAAATCGGTCGTGGATGCCGCCCTCGCGCGTTCGCTGTCCCTGATCACCACCGATACCGCCAGCGAATACGCGACCAACGGTGTCACGGCCACCCTGTCGGGCCGCCAGACGGTGGTCGGCAAGCGCGCCTTCGTCGAGCAGCACTCCGCTGCCGAAAGCGTGCCGGAACCCGACATGCTGGGAGGGCAGCAGGCGGTTTATGTGAGTGTCGACGGTGTGTTCGCCGGAACGCTGTTATTGCGCGACCAGCTCCGTCACAATTCGGCCCAGACGCTGCGGGCGCTGGCCAGCCTCGGCGTGCAGGACACGCTGATGCTCACCGGAGATGCGCGTCACACCGCCGAACACATGGGTCAGGAACTGGGGCTCACCGATGTGCGTGCCGACCTGCTGCCGATGGACAAGGTGACCGCGGTCGAAGCGATCAGCGCGCGCCCCGTCATGATGATCGGCGACGGTGTCAACGATGCCCCCGTCCTGACGGCCGCGGATATCGGCGTCGCGATGGGGGCAAAGGGGTCGACGGCCGCCTCTGACTCCGCCGACGTGGTGATCATGACCGACGACATCTCACGGGTGGTCGACGCCGTTCTGATCGGGCAGCGCACCATGCGTGTGGCGACGCAAAGTATTTGGTTGGGCATCGGGTTGAGCGTGGGACTGATGCTGGTGGCCACCTTCGGATGGTTGCCGGCCATCGTGGGGGCGACACTGCAAGAGGTGATCGACCTCGCCACAATTCTGAACTCGTTGCGCGCGCTCACTGCTGGCCGCGCGGCCCGTCGTGCGGCACCCGCCCAGCGAGTGGAGAAGGTGCCCGTCACCATGCACTAGTGTGATAGCGTGCTATTACACAGGAACGGATGAGCATGAAGCGGAACACCACGGCTACGCCCGGCGCCAATGATTCAACAGATGCGCTGGATGACCTCGCCGATGCTTTCGTCCGGCTGACCGATGTCGACGACATGCGGGCGTTCCTCACCGACCTGTGCACTCCGGCCGAGCTGGAGGCGATGACCGATCGCTGGCGAGTGGTTCCGGCCCTGGTCGGCGGCGTCTCGTATCGGCAGATCCACGAGAATACCGGGGTGAGCGTCACGACCGTTGGCCGTGTTGCCCGACATCTGGAGCATGGTGCGGGCGGCTATGCGGCAGCGCTCGCCGGCCGTCGGACAGGCAACGCCGGCTGAACGCCGACCAGCGGCCACCGCGGTGCGACTGTCCGAGCGTCCACCATCCGGTGGCCATGTGTGCTCCCGCCGATTGCCGTTCCCCACCGATTGCCCTTCCCCACCGATTGACCATTTCCCGCCGCTTGCCCTCCCGCCTGATCGCGTTTCTTCCCTGATTGCCCGTCTGACCTGATTTCCCTTCTGACCTGATTGCCCTTTTCAACTGATCGAGAGACCACATGCTCCCCACCACCGTCGCAGCCGCCACCGAAGCGCCTCCGGCCAAACCGGTACGCGACCGATTGCGCATCGCGATCCAGAAGTCGGGCAGGCTCGCTGATCCTGCACGCGAACTGCTCGCCGCCTGCGGGCTCAGCTGGCGCGAAAGCCGCGACCGGCTGTTCTGTTACGGGGAGTCGTTGCCGATCGACCTGCTGCTCGTGCGCGACGATGACATTCCGGGACTCATCACCGACGGTGTCTGCGATCTCGGAATCTTCGGTCGCAATGTTGCCCTCGAATACGATTCGGCCCGGCGGTCTCGCGGCCTCGATTCCAGCTACAGCGAATGGCGGGCGCTCGGGTTCGGGGCCTGCCGGCTCGACCTGGCCGTTCCGCAGGATTTCGACTGGACGGGACCTGCAGACGTGGAAGGCCTCCGGATCGCGACCAGCTACCCGAACCTGCTCAGCGACTGGCTGGCCGGGCAACAGATCGACGCCGAAGTGGTGCAACTGATGGGATCGGTCGAGATCGCACCCAGGCTCGGCCAGGCCGATATCATCTGCGACCTGGTCTCCAGCGGGGGAACCCTGGCAGCCAACCAACTCAAGCCGGTGCACACCATGATGCAGAGTGAGGCGATCATCGTCGGACCGACGGGCGAACTCGATGAGACTCGGGCCCGGATCGCTGACCAGTTGATGCGCCGCCTCGACGGCGCGCTGAGCGCACGCGAGGGACGACTGTTGTTGCTTCGCACCAACCGCACGACGCTCGACGCCGTGCTCGCCGAACTGCCCCCGGGCGAGACACCCACAATCACCGCCGTCGATGGTGGCGCCGAAGTGTCGGTGCAGGTCCTCAGCCGTGGTGCCGTCTCCTGGCAACGTCTTGAAGACCTGAAACGGGCCGGTGCCAACGGCATCTTCGTGCTTCCGGTCGAGGGCATGTTGGCGTGAGTACGACATCCGCCTCCGAGAACCTCGCGTCGCCGCTCGACCTGGTTCGACCCGACCTCAAGGGATTCACCGGCTACTCATCGGCGAGGCTCGAGACACCGGCAGATGCATCGGATGAGGTGCCGGCCGAAAGTGGGCAGCCCGAGCGACTGTGGCTGAACGCGAATGAGTCGGCGTGGGACAACCCTGCCGACGATGCGGGCGCAGCGCGGCGCTACCCCGAGCCACAACCGGATCGCCTGCGCCGGGCGCTGGCCGAACTCTACGATTGCAGCAGTGCTGAGTTGCTCGCCTGCCGGGGAAGCGACGAGGCGATCGATCTTCTCGTGCGCGCACTCTGCGCTCCCGGCGGCGACGCGATCGTGATAACGCCGCCCACGTTCGGCATGTACACCGTGAGCGCCCGCCTGAACGGCACCCGCGTGTTGGAGGTGCCGCAGCTGGATGAGGCAGATGGGCTTCGGGTCGACCTCGATGCCGTCCGCCGGGTCACGCTCGCCGAACGTGCCCGAGTGGTGTTTCTGGCCTCGCCCGGGAACCCGTCTGGGGCCAGCATTCCGCTGGACCGTGTACGCGAACTCGCGCTCGCGCTCGCCGGCCAGGCTCTGGTCGTGGTCGATGAGGCCTACGGAGAGTTCGCGATCGAGGCGTCCGCGGTCACCCTGCTCGCGGACGTGCCGAACGTGGCCGTGTTGCGAACGATGTCGAAGGCACACGCGCTGGCCGGAGCGCGGATCGGGGCCGTGATCGCGCGGCCGGAGTTGATCGCGGTTCTCGGTCGCTGTCAGGCGCCCTACCCGCTGCCTGTCTGCAGCGTCAATCTCGCCTGCGCCGCGCTCGAAGCCGACTCGGTGCAGCGCACCCGGGCCGCGGTGCGCGAGGCGGTTGCCGGGCGAGCGAGGCTCGCCGATCTGCTCGAGGCCAGCCCCGGGGTGAGCCGGGTCTACCGTTCAGACGCGAATTTCGTGCTGGCCCGCTTCGTCGATGCCGAATGGGCGTTGCAAAGGTTCGAAGACCAGGCGATCGTGGTGCGAGACATGCGCGACAAACCCGGACTGACCGATGCCCTGCGTATCAGTGTCGGAACAGGCGATGCCCTGAACCGGGTGGCGGCCGTGCTTGCCGACCTTCCGGCAGAGCCTGCCGCGCGCCAACACACTTCAGCCCAGCCCTCGTCAACCCAGACCCGACCGACCGAACCCGCAACCAGGAGTACAGCCCCGTGAGCAGCCAACGCCCCATCCTCTTCATCGACCGTGACGGCACCCTGATCGAAGAGCCCGAAGATTTTCAGATCGACGCCTACGACAAGCTGCGATTCGTTCCGAACGTGATCGCCCCGCTGCTGAGACTGCGTGACTCCGGCTGGGAGTTCGTGATGGTCACCAACCAGGACGGGCTCGGAACCGACGCTTTTCCCCAAGCCGACTTCGACGGGCCGCACAACCTGATGATGGAGATCTTCGCCAGCCAGGGGATCACCTTCAGCCAGGTGCTCATCGACACCTCGTTCCCGGCCGACAATGCATCCACTCGCAAGCCCGGGATCGGGTTGATGGTCGAACTGCTCAAGGACCGCGGGGTCGACTGGGCCAGGTCGGCGATGGTGGGAGACCGTGCAACCGACAAGGAGTTCGCCGACAACCTCGGCATTCGCTCCTTCACCCTGAAGTCAGAGGCGTTCTCCGAGGGAGAGTGGGACTGGCCCGGCATCGCCCAGGAGCTGATCGATGCGCCACGCCGTGCCCGCGTTGTGCGCAACACCCGCGAGACGAAGATCACCGTCTCGGTCGACCTGGACACCGTGGCCGATGCCCAAGTGAGCACGGGGCTGGGTTTCTTCGACCATATGCTCGACCAACTGGGCAAGCACGGCGGGTTCGCGCTGTCTCTCACCTGCGACGGTGACCTGCACATCGATGAGCACCACACCATCGAGGACAGCGCGCTCGCACTGGGCCAGGCGCTGAAGGAGGCGCTCGGCGACAAACGCGGGATCGGCCGTTACGGGTTCACCCTGCCGATGGATGAGGCGCTGGCCCAGGCGGCGATCGACTTCTCCGGGCGACCCTACCTGGTGTTCAACTGTGACTTCACCCGCGAGATCGTCGGTGACTTCCCGACCGAGCTAGTCGAGCACTTCTGGCGGTCGCTGTGCGAGTCGGCTGGCCTCAATCTGAACCTGACCGTCACCGGTGACAACAACCACCACATGATTGAAGCCGGTTTCAAAGCGGTCGCTCGTGCCTTGCGGCAGGCGATTGCCCGCAGCGGTACCGAGTTGCCCACCACCAAAGGGTTGTTGTGAGTGAAGCAGATTCAAATGCAGCGCGCCCGGTACGGGTCGCACTGATCGACAGCGGGGGCGCCAACACCGGCTCGGTGAAGTTCGCGCTCGACCGGTTGGGGGCAAACTCTGTGATCACGGTCGACCCTGCCGTCATCGAGGAAGCCGACCGGGTGATCCTGCCCGGGGTGGGCGCCGCCCGGCACGCCATGGCCAGATTGGGTGACGCTGGGCTGGTCGAATTCGTGCGCAACCTCACCGTTCCGCTGCTCGGCATCTGCCTCGGAATGCAATTGCTGTACGAGTTTTCCGACGAGGGCGAAACACAGTGCCTGGGCATTCTTCCCGGCAGAGTCGAACGCATGCAGCCGGCCGAGCACGTTCGCATTCCGCAGATGGGGTGGAACAAGGTTGACCGGCTGCGAAGAGATACGCTCACGGTGGCACTGAGAGACGGCGCCCCGGCCTATTTCGTGCACAGCTACGCGGCGCCGGTCACCGAAGACACGATCTCGACCTTCACACACGGCGGCACCTACACGGCCATCGTCGGCCGTGGTACGGTGCGCGGTGCGCAATTTCATCCGGAACGTTCCGGGTCATTCGGGCAGCAACTGCTGCGCACATTCCTTGAGGAGAAGATTTCATGACCCAGGGCCAGGAACCCGCCTTCATTGTCTACCCTGCGATCGACGTGCGCGAGGGTCACGTCGTACGGCTGGTACAGGGCGATTACGCCCGCGAGACGCGCTATCCAGGGACACCCATCCAGACGGCCGCCGGCTACGCCGCCGATGGTGCCACCTGGTTGCACCTGGTCGACCTCGATGCGGCCAAGGCGGGCGGCTACACGCTCGGCCCCCTGCTTCGCCGAATCGCCGACGAGACCGGCCTGAAAGTGCAGACCGGTGGCGGTGTGCGGAACGAGACTGACGTGGAGGCATTGCTTGAGGGGGGCGCCGACCGGGTGGTGATCGGCTCACTCGCGGTGCGTGCGCCTGACCTGGTTCTGGCCTGGATGGAACGATTCGGTGCCGACCGCTTCACGATCGCATTGGACGCCCGAGAATCGAACCGTCGGTGGACCCTGCCGATCGCCGGTTGGACAGAAGACAGCGATGTCGATCTGCTGCCTCTCGTCAATGAATATGCCAATGCGGGCATGCGCCACCTGCTGTCGACAGACATCGGCCGCGATGGAATGATGGCCGGCCCGAACACCGACCTCTACCAGGAAGTCGTGGCGATCGCGCCTGGGGTGGCCGTTCAGGCCTCGGGAGGTGTGCGTGATGTCGCCGACGTGCTGGCCGCCCGGGACGTGGGGTGCGCCGGTGCGATCATCGGCAAGACCCTGCTCGACGGCAGGCTGGAACTGGCCGATGCGCTCGCTGCGGTCAAGAACGCCGCGGCGAAGAACACCGCGGCGAAGAATACAGCCGGGAAGAATATCGCCGTGAAGAATCCAGCGGCGAACAATACAGCGGTCGACACGGCGGCGGGCGCCTGATGCTGAGCAGACGCATCGTGCCCTGTCTGGATGTGCGTGACGGCCGCGTGGTCAAGGGCACCCGGTTTCGTGACCACCGTGACATGGGTGGGATCGTTGAGCTGGCCGAGCGTTACCGTGACGAGGGTGCCGACGAGCTGGTTTTCTACGACATCACGGCCAGCCCCGACGGGCGCAGCGCCGACATGGAATGGATCGAGAAGGTGGCGCGTGTGATCGATATTCCGTTCTGCGTTGCCGGTGGGATCCGGGATGTCGACACGGCGCGCGCGATCCTCAACGCCGGTGCCGACAAGGTCTCGGTGAACACCCCGGCGACGGAGCGGCCCGAGCTGATCACTGAACTGGCTGACGCCTTTGGCGTGCAATGTGTTGTGGTCGGCATCGACAGCCTGCGCGACGACGACGGTGAATGGCGGGTGCGGCAGTACACCGGGCAGGTGGAGCGCACGCGCGCGCTGCCCACCCGCACGCTCGACTGGGTCACCCGCGTGCAGGAGCTGGGGGCGGGCGAAGTGGTGCTCAACTGCATGGGCAGCGACGGGGTGCGTGACGGCTACGATCTGGAACAGCTGGGCGCGGTTCGGCAGGTCTGCGATGTGCCCCTGGTTGCCAGTGGTGGTGCCGGCACCATGCAACACTTCGTCGATGTGTTCCGCGTGGCCGACGTCGATGCCGCCCTCGCAGCGACCGTGTTCCACTCGGGGGAAATACTCATTCCGGAGCTGAAGCTTCAGCTGCGGCGCAAGGGAATCGAGGTACGTGATGTTGCCTGAACAAAAGGGTCCAGCGGGGCCGGGCCCAAACACGATCGATCTCGACGCGCTCGACTGGGCGAAGATGGACGGGTTGGTCCCCGCCATTGTTCAGGATGCCGCCACCGGGCGGGTGCTGATGCTCGGCTATATGAATCGGGAGGCTGCCCGTGCCACCCGTGATTCCGGGCGGGTCACCTTCTACAGCCGCAGTCGCCAGAAGCAGTGGGTCAAAGGAGAGAGCTCGGGCAACACGCTCACCCTCGTACACATGGAAGCCGATTGTGACGCAGACACTCTGCTGGTGCAGGCGATCCCGGCCGGGCCGACCTGTCACACCGGCCGCACCAGCTGCTTCGCGGATGCTCCCGGGAACTTTCTTGGCGAACTCGACGCCCTGGTCGCCGACCGTGCGGCCACACCGGTCGCCGGCAGTTATACAACGAGCCTCCTCGAGTCGGGTATCCGCCGCATCGCCCAGAAGGTGGGGGAAGAAGGCGTCGAGACGGCGCTGGCCGCGGTCGTCCAGGAAGACGATGACCTACTGGGGGAGGCCTCTGACCTCATCTACCACGTGCTCGTGTTGCTGCGAGCCCGCGGCCTTTCCCTCGCCGATGTTGTCGACCTGCTGGAGCTGCGGCACCAGCCCACGGCGTGAAGCAGCGTGCAGAGCAGGACGCGAATCGTTAATCCGAAATCTTCACCGGCCCAGCTGCACAGCCATCAACTCTCCGATTCTCGTCCTCGAAGCGCTCGGTCAACACGTTCTCCGGGCCGCGCCCAGACTTCCTCGTCCCGGAGCTCATCCTTTTCTCGCTGTGCCTGAGACGTTTCTTCGGCGGCCCTTCTGACAGCGCGAATGATCCCGTGGTATCCGGTGCACCGGCAGAGGTTTCCGTCAATCGCTTCTCGAATCTCGGCTTCGCTCGGATCGGGGTTCTTCTTGAGCAGCTCTTCGGTGCAGAAGAGCATGCCGGGCAGGCAGTAACCACACTGAAAACCAAACTCTTCCCAGAACGCCGTTTGAATGATCGACAGGTGCTCGCTGCTCTCGGCAAAGCCCTCGATCGTGCGAATCTCGGCCTTGTCGGCGCTGACACCGAGGGCAAGACACGATTTCACCACTTCGCCATCGACAGTGACCGTGCATGCTCCACAGTCGCCGGTGCGGCAACCGACATGCGTACCGGTGAGGCCGAGGTCCACGCGGATGAAATCCACCAATGTCTCACGGACGTCTATGATCGCGTCGCGACTCTCTCCGTTTACCGTCACGTTGATTCCAACGCCCTCGTGAGTGGTCATCGTTCTTCTCCTTCAATCTGTTCGCGGACAGCCCTCACGGCGCGTGTGGCCATGGTTCCTGCGGTATGGCGTCTGTAGTTCGCGTTGGCCAGTGCATCGCTCCAGGGATGGCTGATGAGCGAACGCGTGAGGTCGGCGATCTCATCCTCGGACTCGTCTCCGGCGAGGTCGACCACGACCGGCGTGGTCGCGGCGCCGCCGATCACGACGCGCTTGGCGAGCCCGTCTTCGGAGGCGATGCACCCGGCGGTGACGATCGGCGTGCTGCCTGTCACGTTCCTGAACTTCTGATAGGAGAAGATCCGCTCGGTGTCGGCGATCGGCACGAGGATCTCCTCCAAGAACTCGCCGGGACGAAGTGCCGTCGTCAGCGCGTCAAGGAAGAAATCGGTTGCCGCAACCTTTCGTTGACCGTCACCCGATCTGAGAACCATGGTGGCGTTCAGCGTGACGAGTGCTCCGGGAGCATCGGACGGGGGATACGCGAAACACGCTGATCCGCCGATTGTGCCTGCGTTCCGAATCTGAATCCCACCGGTGATCCCCGACGCCACCTTTCTCAAGAACGGGGGAGTGTCGCCGGCCTCCAGCAGCTGGGTGTACGTCGTGCTCGGACCAATAGAAATCGTGTCCTGGTTTGTGGACACGCCCGACAGCCCGGCAGCTGAAAGATCCACGACGACTTTCGGCCGACGCAGGTGTTGCCCCATCTGCTGGACAACCCAGGTGCCGCCGCTGATGATCGCGACCTCATCCTCGGTCGTGATCGCTGTCACCACCTCGTCGACATTTGAGGGGCGTAAGTACTCGAAACGGTCCAGAATCATTTCTTTAGCTCCTTCTCGCGGTACTTGATCGCATGCAACACGGTGCCCGGGCTGAGCGGCATCTTCCGAATGGTGATATCCAGTGGGGCAAGAGCATTGTGTACGGCATTCGATACTGCGGCCTGCGCCCCGCCAATACCCGCTTCGCCCGCCCCCTTGAGACCAAGTGCCGTGTACGGGCTCGGCGTCACCTGGTGCATCGTCTCGATCATGGGGAGATCGCTCGCGCGTGGCATCAAGTACGACTTGAAGCCGTTCGTGGTCAGCACACCGGTCTCCGGGTCGTGAATCGAATGCTCCATGAGCGCAGCGCCGACTCCCATGGCGATCGCGCCCTCCATCTGGCCCTCGACAAAACGAGGGTTGATGATGGTTCCGCAGTCATGCACGACGCCATACCGCTGCAGGTCGACTTTTCCGGTCTCGATATCCACCTCGACGATCGCGACATGCACCGCATTGGAATACGTCGGGTAGATGTTGATCCTGCCGTCCGCATCCGGCGTCTGCTGAATATTTCCGGGCAGATAGGTTCGGGTCGATTCCAGAGGAGGCTCGACTCCAGTCGCCGTCGCGAAAGCCAGCGTGTAAATCGTGTACGCCACATCGGCGATCGGGATGGACCTGGAGGGATCCGAGATTCGTCTGGCGAAGCCCCCACCAAGCTCGACGTCGGTATTGTCCGTTTCCAGAATCCGTGAAGCGACTTCGACGAGCTTCACACGGATGTCGCAGGCCGCGAGATAAGCCGCATTGCCACCAGTTACCATGCTGCGGCCGCTGTAGTTTCCGAAACCGTACGGAGTCGTCAACGTGTCACCCTGCAGAATCGAGGCGTCGGCCATCGTGACACCGAGTTCGTCAACGACAATCTGCAGGATCGACGTATCATTTCCGCCACCGGGCGTTGTCACTCCCGTGAGAACCGTCACTTCTCCCGATGGGCTCATCTTGACGGTGGAGGTATCGAATCCGCCGACGAGTGTTCCGGGGATATCCCCGGACTCCGGGGTGAGTTCGAAAGCAAACCCGACCCCAAGGTGGCGGCCCTCCTGCAACAGCCGCATCTGCTCGGCTCGCACATCATCCAGGCCGATCATTTCGACGGCCTTGTCGAGCGCCGCATGGTAGTCGCCGGAATCGATGTTCAGTCCGCCGGTCGTCTTGTACGGAAACTCATGTGATTCGATCAGGTTCCGCCGACGCACTTCCACCGGATCCATATCGAGGCTGCGAGCCACGAGATCAATGATCCTCTCCATCACGAGGTTCGTGGCTTCTTTTCCGTAGCCGCGTGCAGCGTTCCACGGGCTCTTGTTGGTTGTGGCGACCGTCACGAGAACGTCCACATTCTCGATCTTGTAACCGGTCGGTATCGACATTCCTGTCAGGAAGGCCATCCCCCACCCGGGAGGGGCGCCCAGCGCGCCGACGTTGGCGACGAAGTGATCCTTCAGGGCTGAGATCTTGCCCTGGGAGTTGAAGCCGACCTTGAAGCGATGAGTCTGCTCACGGGCACCGATCAGGAGGGTCTCGCTGCGGTCCTCGATCCATTTCACTGGCTTTCCCGAGAGCCGGCTGAGGAGGCAGACCAACGATTCCTCGGGGTGACCGTGCATCTTCAGACCGAATGCGCCACCGACGGCGGGGGCGATGACCCGCACCTGTGATTCTTTGACTCGCAGCGCGCGAGACAAGACCCACTTCAGTGGGTGTGGGTTCTGCGAAGCTCCGTAAAAGGTGTAGCTGCGTGCGCTTTTGTCCCAGTCGGCGATGTAGCCACGAGGCTCGATCGGTTGGGTGGAGTAACGCTGGATCTGCAGTTCGTCTTCGATCACGTGCTCCGCGTCGGCAAATGCGGCTGCCGGGTCGCCACCACCGAACGGGATCTGGATGACCACGTTGTCGTCCCAATCCTCGTAGAGGCGAGGGGCATCGGCTGCCAACGCCTCATCACCATCAATGACGAACGGCAGAGGTTCGTACTCGACGTCGATCAGCTCGATCGCGGCTTCAGCATTCTGCCGCGAATCCGCAACCACTGCTGCGACGGGTTCACCTGCGTACACCACTTTGCCGAGCGCCAGGCAACGAACGTCTGTGCTCTTACCTCCGAAGGCCAAGGGGCTGATGAAGTGAGGAATGGGGTCGGTATGCTCTGCAGCCTCGGCTCCGGTCAGCGCGAACTCAACGCCTTCGGCGCGCCTGGCGCGTGTCAGGTCGATCGAGACGATCCGAGCATGCGGATGGGGGCTTCGCAGGATCCCCGCGAAGTGCATGTTCGGGAGGCGGATGTCGTCGATATACACCATTTCACCGCGAAGGAATAGTTCCCCATTGTGCTTTCGTTCCGACGTACCGACTATTCGCGTCGTCTCGGAGTCAACTTTGACTGTCATAGTTGTATACAATCAGAGCATTGACTGGCCGTCAATAGCACTGGGACGAATTCGCGGGATTCTCTCGTTCACCGATGCCTGCCCAGGGTGACGTGATTCGTGGGGGGTGCGATGGCCACCGCTGTGCATAATGCGACCGTTCCGCGGATTGTCGGTATTTCTGGCGGATGTGTGTGCCCCTGCAGAGGGGGTGCGCGAACCGAACCGCGGTACGCGCCACTGAGGAATCTGTGGCCCTTGCGAGGCCGACTTGTTTTGCGTGTACTCTGTTGAGAACGATTCGGCCGGTGTTCCGGTGCGGCAGGATTCCTCATGGTTGTATGTGATCTGGCGAATCGCGACAGAACGTACGATCGTTTGCGTGCTGCACGAGCCGAAGCGGAGGAGCGATCATGAAACTCAGCCCGTTCACTTACTGTCGCCCCGACAGCGTTGCGGAGGCTATCGAGTTGCTGGCCGGCGACCCGGCGTCCTATCCATTGGCGGGCGGGCAGAGTTTGATGCCGGCCATTGCGCTGAAGGAGCGGAGAGCAGACCTATTGGTTGATATTTCGCGCCTCGATGACTTGCGGGGGATCTCCTTCAGCGGAACGAGCGTGACAATAGGGGCGGCTGAGCCCATGTGGGACCTGGAGCGGTCAGAGTTGATCCGCACGCACCTGCCGTTGCTCACCCGGGCGCTGTCAACAGTCGCGGCGGCAGGAATTCGCAGCCGGGCAACCCTCGGCGGGAGTGCCGGATGGGCCGATCGCACGTCGCAATTGCCGGCGACGCTCGTGGCGCTTGACGCCACCATCGTGTCGTCAACTCGTCGCATCAAAGCACACGAGTTCTTCGTCGGACACGGACAGACCGCACTCAACCATGATGAACTCGTGCTCCGCTTCGAGATCCCCTCAGCATCGTTGGGGCATCACGACCTCCAAGTGGTTCGACGCACCTACATCACCTGGCCGGTCGCCGGGGCTGCGGCCGTCGGCACCGATGCGGGCACCATCAGGGTCGCGCTTTTCGGGGCGGCACCCGCCCCGATCCTCATCGTTACCAGTGATCCCGCCGATGCCGCGGAACAAGCATCTGACCGGGCGGCGCCTTTCGACGATGAGCACGCGACGTCGACGTACCGTCAACGTGTGATTCCTGTCCTCGCGCGGCGTGCCGTCGCGAACGTACTGCGAGTGGAGACCTGATGAAAGTGATCAACCTTGTGATCAACGGCAAATCCACGACCTCGATCGTGGGGGACCGCATGACGCTTGCCGACTATCTCCGCGACGAGCAAGGACTGACCGGCACACGGCTGGGGTGCGAGCAAGGCGTCTGCGGGGCGTGCACGGTCATCGTGCGAAAGCGCCCCGTCCGCGCGTGCCTCTATCTGGCAGTGCAGGCCGATGGGCAAGAGATCGAGACGATTGAGGGCCTTGCCCCGAACGCAACTGAGCTTTCGCCCATCCAGGACGCATTCCGGCAGGGCCATGCAGTGCAGTGTGGCTTCTGCACATCCGGAATGCTTCTGACGGCCAAGGCGCTGCTCGACGAGAATCCGAATCCCGATGAGGACACGATTCGTGACTGGATGCACGGCAACATCTGCCGCTGTGTCGGCTACCAGCAGATCATTGAGGCCGTGCAATTGGCAGCAGAGCAGAATGCGACCGAGACGCCATGACGAGTGAACGAGACCGGCGGTTCGTCGGCCAGAAGAGAACAACATTCGAATCGGCGCGTCATGTTCGCGGTCGCGGAAAGTTCGTGGCAGACATCCAATTGCCCGGGATGCTGCACGTCGTGATGGTTCGGAGCCCGCACGCCCATGCTCTCATCACGTCCGTTGATACGTCCGAGGCGCTGGCCATGCCCGGAGTCCACGCCGTGATCACCGGTGCCGACGTCCGTGCCAGAACAGAGCCGATCTTCACCCTCGCCGCTTTGCACGATCCTCCGCTCGATATACCACTGCCCGCCCTGGCGCACGACAAGGCCCGGTATAAGGGGGAAGCAGTCGCGGCGGTCGCTGCGACGTCACGGGCGTTGGCAGAGGATGCCGCCGAACGGGTACGGGTGCAGTACGAACCGCTGCCACCAATCACCAACGCAACACAGGCGATGGCCGAGGGGGCGCCCCTCGTGCACGACGGTTCCCCGGGCAACGTGATCATGCACCGCAAGTACGACTTCGGTGACGTGGAGGGTTGCTTCGAGCGCGCTGAGACAATTGTGCGACGAAAGCTCTCCTGGCCCCGGCAGACCGGCGCACCGCTTGACACATTCGGCTGTGTGGCTCAATGGGAACCGGGCACGGATGAGATCACATTCTGGAGCAACCACCAGAGCAACGTCCTACTGTGGACCCTGGGGGCGACGCTGGGCGTGCCGTCACACCGGGTGCGGGGAATTTCTTGCGACATCGGTGGAGCATTCGGCGGCAAGTTCTGGCAACCGCGTGGGATGGTCGTCTGCGCGCTCCTGTCCCGCGACACGGGACGGCCGGTGCGATTCGTCGAAGATCGGGTGGAGCACCTCGAGTCGGGGGACAACCACGGCGAAGATCGAACCTACGACGCAGAACTGGCGCTCGATAAAGACGGAAAGATGCTCGCGCTGCGCTTCGACATCGTCGAAGACTACGGCTCTGCCTTCGTTCTGGGATCAATCAACAACTCGGAGCCATTGGCGCAAGCAGTCGGCCCGTACGGTATCGAAGCGGTGGGGGTCGACTTCACGGCGGTACTGTCGACGAAGCCACCGCAAGCAGCTTTCCGAGGATTTGGCGGGGCGTCACTCAACTTCCTTCTCGAGCGAATGACGGATGCTGCGGCCCGTGAACTTGGATTGACGGCCGAGGAGATCCGCCGACGAAACCTTCTGCGTCCAGAGCAGTTCCCTTACACGACGCCCACGGGCAACCTTTACGACTCCGGTGATTACCCCCAGGCCCTGGACAGGGCACTCGAACTGGCGGATGTCGATGGCTGGCGTCACTACCAGAAGGATGCACGCCGTGAGGGTCGTGCCATCGGCATCGGCTTGGCCACATGCCAGGAGCGAAGTGTGCAATCCGGCAGCGCCTTGTGGCTCATGTTCGACCAGAACCATGGTCGCGTGACAACGGCCGCGGAGACCGCGACGTGCCGTGTGGACGGGCACGGGAAGGTCACCGTGGCGCTTCACTCCCCATCGCTCGGGACTCCGATCGAAACTGTGGCTGCAACCGTTGTCGGTGAAGAACTTGGCGTCAATCCCGGCGATGTGTCGGTGCGCCACCTGGACACGGCGGTAGCCGGGCCGGCGATGGGTCCCGTTGCCAGTCGAATGACGGTCATGCTGTCTGGGGCCGTGTCCGGCGCAATCCACGAGATTCGCGAGATGATGCGCCCGATCGCGGCAAACATGCTGGAGGCAGCGCCCGACGACCTCGTCTGGAACAAGGACGAGTTGGGCTATTTTGTGAAGGGCGCGCCCGACGCTCACGCCTCGATGGCCGAGATAGCGCATGTTGCGTATTCTTCGGCGTATCTGCTGCCTGACGGCACTCGAAGTGGTCTTGAATCCACATATACGTTCGATCACCCCATGGCGACCCTCCCGAACGGTTCAGACTGGGGAATATTCGCGCCGATCATCGGACATGCGGTTCACATTCCCGTTGTCGAAGTCGACCTTGAGACCGGAGGGGTGACGTTCCTCGATTATGCCGTCGTCCATGACTGCGGCACCGTCATGAATCCGGATGCAGTGCGAGGCCAGCTCATCGGTGGGATCTGCCAGGGAATCGGTACCGCACTGACAGAAGAACTCCACTACCAGGATGACGGCTCTGTGATCGGGCGTGATTTCCGGAGCTATCTGATCCCCACTTTTCTGGACATGCCCAATATTCGTATTGAACATTTGGAGACGCCTTCACCTTTCACCTACAACGGCGTCAAAGGCGTGGGCGAAGGTGGCCGGATGGTTGCGCCGGCAGCCGTCGTCTCAGCAGTGGAGGATGCACTTTCGACCTTTGGCTGCGCTATCGATGAAGTTCCCATGACGCCCGAGAAGATACTGGGTTGGATCGACGGGAAGAACCGGCGCTGAACAGCAACAATCGAGATTGTGTACAACCTCGGCTCGCGCGGATTCGTCCATCCACCGTCCAGGAACCGGACTCCCGCGAGTTTCGCGAACCGATCCCGCCGCAATTGTAGTTGCTGTCGGCCCGGAATCGCTCATATTCAGCGAGCACCTTCGTTCAGGGGAGACCGGGCGCGAGTGTGGGGCGGGTCACTGAGGCCGCCAGTTGGGTTCCCAGCACAATCTAATTCTGTCGCCAATCAGTATACAATCCGCCCAACCATCAGCTAGGGTGAACAACAACCTCGTGATCCGGGGTGACGGCAATATCCTGTTCACGAGCAATCACTGTTCAAGTGGATAGCGCGTTGAAGCAATCCTGTGGATGTTATTTTTACGAGTGGAAGGAACGAGCATTGACTGACTCAGTTGGATATCGGCGGAAATTTGCAATCATCATGCCTTCGACCAATACGGTGGTCGAGCATGATTACTCCGCGATGAAGATCCCGGGCGTCACCTGTCACTTCGGACGAATCTACCTCGAAGATGGCGCGGCCGGCGACAATGATGCGTTTGAGCAGCTGATCAGCCAGATCAGGGCTTCCACGGCCGAAGCGGTCAAGGTTGTCATGACCTGCAAGCCCGACTACCTGGTCATGGGGATGTCCGCCGAAACATTCTGGGGCGGAAAGGCCGGCAATGAGGCCTTCACGCAGCGGATGAAGGATCTTTCGGGTGTTGAGGTGTCGACGGGTGCTGACGCCTGCCACAAGGCCGCAGAAGTCCTCGGAATCAAACGGATTGCCGTCATCACGCCGTACCAGCCTGTCGCCGATGACCAGGTCTATACCTTCTTCTCCGAAACCGGACTCGAGGTGGTGCGCATCAAAGGACTCAAGTGCGAGACGGCGACAGCCATCGCGGAGGTCCAGGAAGACCGCCTCATCAACGAACTGAAGGAGATCGACGGCGACGATATCGACGCGATCGTACAAGTGGGTACGAATCTTTCGATGCTGCGGGTGGCCGCCGAAGCCGAACGCTGGCTGGGTAAGCCGGTGCTGGCCATCAACGCTGTGACACTGTGGCACGCGCTTCGTGCGAACGGCATCGATGACCAGATCGCCGGTTTCGGACAGTTGCTCGGAAAGCACTAGCGGCGAGAGGCCTCCTCAGAGCTGGCGCAGCGGGTAGCTCCTCGGCGAGTTCGCCGGTGTAGTTTCGGGGGAATCCTGGCTTGGGAGTCAGGGCGAAGCGGCGTGAGCGTGCAACTGGCAGAATGGATCGAGGCGACTCGGTATCGGCCGGCGCCCGAGCTGGAAGTGAGTGCATGGTAGAAGTCGTTCTTGTCGAGAGTCCACGCGAAGCCGGGCAACTGGTCGCCCGTTCGATCATCGACCTGGTGGCGGCGAAACCCGACGCCGTGCTCGGATTCGCGACCGGGACCACGCCGCTGGTGATCTACAACGAACTGGCGGCCGCGGTCAAGCGGGGTGAGTGCGACTTGAGCCGTGTGCGAGGTTTTGCACTGGACGAATACGTGGGGCTCTCCGAGGCTCACCCGGAGAGCTATCACTCGGTGATCGAACGTGATGTGATCGGCCCGCTCGGGCTCGACCCGAACCTGGTGCATGTTCCGAACGGCGCACTCGATTCGATCCAGCACGCGGGTCAGGATTTTGAGGACGCCATCATTGCTGCCGGAGGGATCGACCTGCAGATCTTGGGTATCGGAACGGTGGGTCACCTGGGCTTCAACGAGCCCGGGTCCTCTCTCTCATCACTGACCCGGGTGAAGACCCTCACCCACCAGACCCGTCAGGACAACGCCCGGTTCTTCGGAACGATCGACGAGGTGCCGATGCATTCCATCACCCAGGGCCTGGGCACCATTCTTCGTTCCGAGCACGCAGTCATGTTGGCGTTCGGCGAATCGAAGGCAAAGGCCGTGCAACGCGCGGTCGAGGGCGGAGTCAGCGCCAGTCTGCCGGCATCGATCCTGCAGCTGCACCGCCACGCCACCGTGCTGGTCGATGCCGAGGCGGCAAGCCGGCTCGAGAACCT
The DNA here is from genome assembly GCF_003260275.1 of Homoserinimonas sp. OAct 916. Taxonomy (GTDB): domain Bacteria; phylum Actinomycetota; class Actinomycetes; order Actinomycetales; family Microbacteriaceae; genus OACT-916. The sequence continues at coordinate 159,598 of NZ_QJHB01000009.1, forward strand.
CACCTACTACCAGCGTGCCTGGGAGCAGAAGATGGTCTGGCAGCGGTTGTAGCCGGGAGCATTCAGCCCGAAGCCGTGACCGCTCGGGTCAGGCCAGTTGTCTGCGACCGTGGATCACGCCGCTGACCACGGCGACGACACCGAAGACGAGCGCGACGATCGGCTGGCCGAGCGACCACCACGCGAACGCAACGGATGCGAAAATGACGATCTCGATCAGAGACCGGGCGAACAGGTCGACGCGAAACACCGCCTTGGGCGAGAGGAACAGCCCCCAGACAAGGATCGCGAAGACCGGCGCGCCGAGCCCGAATGCGATGTTCTGCCACGGGGCGGGCCACGCCAGGAATCCCCAGATTCCGAGGCTGACGAAGGCGAAGATCTCGAGCACGAATCGAATGATGTCGTTGATGCCGGGTCGAGTGGTCTGGGCAGGGTCTGGAGTCACCCGACCAGCTTACTTACTTGGGCGAGCCGGGGGCTTGACAGCGCTTGCTACACTTGCTGTTGGCCGGTGTGTTCCGCCTGGCCCCGGGCGCGTCCGTTCACGCGTAGTCGATCCCCTCATCGTTCCCCCGCCCAAGGCGTGGTAGGAAATAGTTTGGATCCTTTTCCCCAAAGTGCTTTCCCTATGACCCCATCTACTTCACTGCCCCCGCACACACAGGTGTCCTCCCCAGCTCAGCCCACCGGCCAAGGCCCAGGCGACGTTCCGGTGACCACAGCCGGGATTCCGACGACACCACCGCTGTTCGTGAACACCCAGGCGACCCGCACTGCGGATGCCAGGTTCCCCTGGCTCGGCCTGAGCATGCTGTCGTTCGCGGTATTCCTCTCCGTCTCCTCAGAGATGCTGCCGACCGGACTGCTGCCCGAGATGAGCGCAGGACTCGGAGTGAGCCAGTCACAGGTGGGCCTGCTGGTGAGTATTTTCGCGTTCACCGTGGTGCTGACCAGTGCACCCTTGACCATCCTCACCAAGCGACTGCCCCGGCGCGCACTGGTCATCGCGGTGCTGCTGATCTTTGCGGCCAGCAACGCGTGGACCGCGCTCGCCCCCAGTTACGAAATGGTGGTGGCATCGCGAGTGCTGGGCGGGTTGGCGCACGGCGTGTTCTGGGCGGTGGTCGGCGCGTACGCGAGCTACCTGGTGCCCAGGCGCCTGATCGGTCGGGCCGTTTCGCTGGTGATCAGCGGGGGAACCCTCGCCTTCATCCTCGGCGTGCCGCTCGGCACCTGGCTCGGCCACATGCTCGGCTGGCGACTCGCCTTCGGAGTGCTGGCCGGCGTGACCCTCCTGATCACCATCATGGTGGCGCGGTTCTTGCCTGCCGTGGTCCGTGACCAACCGGCCCCGGCACGGACGACAGCCGCCCGTGCGACATCCACGCTGACGACAAATACTGATCCGGTATCGGCCAGGGCCGCGCGCCGCGCTCGTCGGGATCCGACCATTCTTGCTGTCGCCCTGGTCTGCACAATCACTTCGATCGTCATGATCGGGCACTACTCCTTCTACACCTACATCGCCCCGTACCTGATCGACGCGATGGGAATGAGCACCGATGCGGTGGGCCCGCTCCTGTTCGTCTTCGGCATCGCCGGCGCTGGCGGGCTGATCGTGGCCGGATCCCTCGGTTCGCAGAAACCACGGATGTGGTTGCTGATCGCGCTCGTCGCCTCTGCCGTGACCGCGACCGTGTTGGGGCTGTTTGCCGATCAGACGGCGATCGCAATGATCGCCTACGTGTTGTGGGGGCTGGCGTTCGGCGCACTGCCGCCGCTCCTCCAGACCCGACTGTTGCACGTGGCGTCCGTTGGCATCCGCGACACGGCGAGTTCGTTCTACACCACCGGGTTCAACATCGGCATCGGTGGCGGCGCGTTGCTCGGGGCGATCGTGTTCGACCAGATCGGCCTCGTCGCGCTCCCGTTCGTCTATGTGGGCATTCTCCTGGTCGCGCTCACCCTGGTTCTCGTCGGTGACCGGTTCGTGCCGATGCCGGTCACCGCTCAACTCTCGACGATCCGGTCACGATAACAGTCAGCGGCCCGTCGTGCACGCACCGTGCCGCCCGTCAGTCAGCCAACACTTCTGTCAGGTAGCCGGCACACTGTCAGGCAGCCGATGCAGCGCCACTTGCACAGCGCTCGTTGCCCAGCGCTACTTGCCCTCTTTCTCCAGGCGCTTGCGTCGTGCTTCCGCCGAGATCTGAGTGATCAGAACGAGAATGATCGCCAGGAAGAACACTGCGGATGCGATCACGTTCGCTTCAGCCGGGATGCCGCGTGCCGCCGAGATGTAGATGAACTTCGGGAAGGTGCTGGTGGTGCCCGCGTTGAAGTTCGTGATGATGAAGTCATCGAAGCTGAGTGCGAATGACAGCAGTGCAGCGGCGATGATGCCCGGCAGCAGCAGCGGGAACGTGACCCGCCAGAACACCTGCGCGGGGGAGCCGTACAGGTCGCGCCCGGCCTCTTCCAACGCGGGGTCGAGGGTTGACACCCTGCTCTTGACCGCGACCACCACGAAGCTGATGCAGAACATGGTGTGGGCGATGATGATCGTGCCGATGCCCTTCTGAACGCCGGCAGTCAGGAACTCGGCAGCCAGGGCCGCACCCAGCACCACCTCGGGGGTGGCCATCGGGAGGAACAACAGCAGACTGATCTGGGATCTGGCCCGGAACCGGTAACGCACGAGCGCGATCGCAATCATGGTGCCGAGGGTGGTGGCGATAACGGTGGCGACAACGCCGATCACCAGCGAGTTGCCGAAGGCCTCACACACCTCGATCTTCGCGCAGACGTTGGTCCAATTGTTGAGGGTGAACCCGCGCCAGACAACGTTCGACTTGAGCGCGTCGTTGAAGGAAAAGACGAAGGTGTAGGCGATCGGGATCGCGAGGAACACGAGCGCGACGAAGGCATAGACCGGAAGCACCCAGGATCCGAAGCCGATCCGGCCGCGTCGCGCCGTCGCGGTGCGGTCGGTGACCGCTTCGGAGAGTATGCGGGCCTCTTGGGTGCTCACAGCAGGTCCTCCGTTCCACTTCGCTTGATATAGACCACGACCATCACCAGGATGACGGCCATCAGGATGATCGACAGGGATGCCGCCGCCGGATAGTTGTTGGTGACAAGGAAGTTGCTCTCGATCACGTTCCCGATCATCGCGGTTGACGGCCCCCCCAGAAATTGTGGGCTTGCGTTGATGTAGTCACCGGCGGCCGGAATGAAGGTGAGCAGCACGCCAGAGACAATGCCGGGCATCGACAGTGGCACGGTGACCTTGAAGAACGTGGTCGCCGGCCTGGCGTACAGGTCGCCGCCAGCCTCCACCAACCGGGTGTCCAACCGTTCCAGGTTGGCGTACAGCGGCAATGTCATGAACGGAATGAAGTTGTAGGTGAGGCCGAACACCACGGCGGCGCCGGTACCGGTGAAGTGCGCGTCCGGAGCCATCAGCGACAGCGCCTTCAGCGAGCTCACCAGGAATCCTTCATCCGAGAGCAGGGACTTCCAGGCCAGGGTGCGCAGCAGGAAGCTGATGAAGAAGGGTGCGATCACCATCACCAGCATGAGTTTCTGCAGCAGTGGCCACGGCCTGGCCTTCACCCCGATGAAGTAGGCCAACGGGTAGGAGAACAGCAGGGCGAAGATGGTGGCCATCAACGCGTAGCCGAACGACCGCAGAATGTGTTCGCCGTAGGTGGAGATCGCGACGACGTAGTTCTCCCAGCGAAATGCGGTTTCGTACTCGCCGATGTCACCGAATTCGACGGGTGCCTGCAAAGACGTCATCACCAGCGACACCAGTGGCACCAAGAAGAACAGCATCATGTAGAGGATGCCCGGCAACAGCAGCAACAGCGCGATCCTGCTCTTGCGACGGGGGGCCTGCTCCTTTGCGGTCCCCGTTGCGAATGCGGCGAACGCCATTGTCAGCTGACCTCGAGTTCGGCCGCCAGATCGCGCTTCGCCTGCACTGCGATCGTCGCAGTGTCGAGCTCGGGCGCGAACTTGGCTTCTTCGGAGGCAGAGTCTTCGAGGCCGAAACCGTGATCGACCTTCCACGACACCCACACCTCGGTGCCGGGGGTCACCACCGGGCCGAAGTCGAGGTTCTGGGCGAACACGGTGACGCTGTCCGCACCGGGAACATCCACCTGGTATTGGGTGGAGACGCCGCTGAAGGAGACATCGGTGACCGTGCCGGGTCCGAGGGTGTTGACGCCGGCGGTGGTCGGCGGGGCCTCGGTGAGCAGGCGCAGCTTCTCGGGCCGGATGCCGACGGTCACTTCGCCGCTGTGCTTGCGGGCGCGGGCCTTGGGCACCAGCACCCGTGTGCCGGCCACCTCGACGGCGATGGCGTGTGACGTGGCTTCCAGCACCGGCCCGGTGAACAGGTTCGACTGGCCCAGAAAGTTCGCCACGAAAGCGGTGTGCGGAAGCTCGTAGAGATCCTCCGGGGCGCCGAGCTGCTCGATCCGTCCCTTGTTCATCACCGCAACGGTGTCAGCCATGGTCATGGCCTCTTCCTGGTCATGGGTGACGTGCAGGAAGGTCAGGCCGACCTCTTCCTGGATCGACTTCAGCTCGAGCTGCATCTGGCGTCGCAGCTTCAGGTCGAGCGCACCCAGCGGCTCATCCAGCAGAAGCAGCGCCGGGCGGTTGACCACCGCGCGCGCCAGGGCGACACGTTGCTGCTGGCCCCCAGAAAGCTGGGTCGGCTTGCGTGACGCGAGGTGCTCCAACTCCACCAGTTCCAGTGCCTCCTGCGCCAGTTCCAGTGGCTTCGCCATCTTGCGGCGGCGCAGGCCGAAGGCCACATTCTCGAGCACCGTCATGTGCGGGAAGAGGGCGTACGACTGAAAAACGGTGTTCACCGGGCGCTGAAACGGCTTGCGATGGGTGACATCTTCCCCGCCGATCAGGATCGACCCCCGGGTGGGATCCTCGAGACCGGCCACCAGGCGCAGCGTGGTCGTCTTGCCGCAACCTGATGGACCGAGCAACGCGAAGAACGAGCCCGCGGGGATGACCAGGTCAAGGTGCTCGATCGCAGTGAATCCGGGGAACCGTTTCTGGATCCCAACGAGTTCGAGGTCAGCGCCGCTGGTGGCGAAGGATCCTGTCGCCATCACTAAGCCCCCAGGATGAGCGCCTGGAACTCGGCGCCGTACTTCTGCTCCTCTTCGGAGGTGAGGGTACGGAACACCTTTGAGTTGGCCAGAGTTTCATCGTTCGGGAAGATCAACTGGTTCTCGGCGAGCTCGGGATCGATCGCGATGGCCGCTTCCTTGGCGCCGACCACGGGCGGAATATAGTTCACGTACGCGGCAACGATCGCAGCGATCTCCGGGTCGTAGTAGTGGTTGATCAGCATCTCGGCGTTCTTTTTGTGCGTGGCACCCATCGGGATCATGAAGTTGTCGTTCCACAGCGGGCCGCCCTTCGCGGGCAACGCGAACTCCCAGCGGTCGCCGGCCTCTTCGTTGAGCATGGTGATGTCGCCCGACCACACGATCGCCGCGAGAGTGTCTTCGTTCTGCAGGTCTTCGGAGTAGGAGTTGCCCTTGATGTTGCGGATCTGACCGTTGGCCACATTCTCGCTCAGCACAGCCATCGCCTGGTCGAACTCGTCGTCGCCCCAGTCGCCCGAGATGTCGGTGCCCTGGTCGAGCATCAGGCAACCCATGGTGTCGCGCAGCTCGGAGAGCACGCCGACGCGGCCCTTCAGCGACGGATCCCACAGGTCTGAGACGGAGGTGAGCCCGCCGGGCAGCGCTTTCTTGTTCCACGCGATGCCGGCGAAACCGCCCTGCCAGGGCAGGGTGAACTTGCGGCCCGGGTCATAGTCGAGGTCTTTGAGTGCCGGAACCAGGTTCGCGGTCACATTGGGCATGTTGGCGTAATCCAACGGCGCGAGGTAACCGAACCGGATGAGACGGCTGACCATGAAGTCGGTCATACAGGCGATGTCTGCGCCAATGTCCTGGCCGAGCTTCAACTGGTCCTTGATCTTGCCGTAGTAGGAGTTGTTGTCGTCGATCGCCTCGGTGTATGTCGGCTTGATGCCGGTTGCCGCTTCGAACATATCGAGCGACGGGTAGTCTCCGCCGTCGGTGACGTCGAGGTAGTACGACCAGTTGTCCCAACGCACGACCTTCTCGGTGTCAGAGACATCTGTGGCCGGGCTGAGCTCAGACTGCCCACCGGAGGAGCAGGCCGCCAGCGTCAGGGCGGCGGCGCCGACGCCCATGCCCTTCAAGACGTTACGGCGTGAGAACTGAGCCTGCTGCGCCTGCAGCACCAACCGGCGCAACATGGGGTCTTGGGGCAGGGGTCGGGTCATGTCTTCGATCTCCTTCACGGCAATGTGAGATTTGGCGAGCAATGTGCGCGCGAGCCGGTTTTCGTCTACTGTGCCATGTTTCCGGCCGTGGTTCCACATCGTCACGGCTGAATACCGCCGTCATGGTCCAAATTGTTACGAAATCAGTATAAAGTCGCCTGCTTTTGGTGCGATATCAACGTCTGAGGTGAGGACGCTGGGAGCCGGTTGTGTGAATGGCTGCGTGTGTGGGGGACAGGAATGCCGTCGGCAATCCGGTGGCTATCCGCTCAATCCTGATCCCCGGTCGTGAGTTTGGCGAGGGGCCGGTGGTGGCTCTAAGGGAGCAGTGGGTGCGCGACGCGAGGGGCGGGCAGTCGCAGGATGTCAGTAGCCGCAGGATGTCAGTAGCCGCAGGATGTCAGTAGCCGCAGGATGTCAGAAACCGCAGCATGTCAGAAGTCGCAGGATGTCAGTAGCCGCACTGTGTCAGTAGCCGCACTGTGTCAACAGTCGCAGTAGCATGCGCGGCGCGGTGCGGTACCGTTGTAGGGTCATCCGTTCGGATGCCGCCGGCCCAGTTGCCGAGCCCGCTGCTGACGAAACGCGCGAATACAAGGAGCCCCCGTCTTGACTGACAAACTGCCCTCAACCTTCACCGACCCACTCTCCGTCGTAGACCCCGAGATCGCCGCTGTTCTCGACCAGGAACTGGGCCGCCAGCGCGACTACCTGGAGATGATCGCCAGTGAGAACTTCGTGCCCCGCGCGATCCTCGAGTCGGCCGGCTCGGTGCTCACCAACAAATATGCCGAGGGATACCCAGGGCGCCGTTATTACGGCGGTTGCGAATATGTGGATGTCGCCGAGCAGTTGGCGATCGATCGCGCCAAAAGCCTGTTCGGGGCCGAGTACGCCAACGTGCAACCGCACTCGGGCGCCACCGCGAACGCGGCCGTGCTCGCGGCGATCGCGACCCCTGGCGACACCATCCTCGGCCTCGAGCTCGCGCATGGTGGGCACCTCACCCACGGGATGCGCCTGAATTTCTCCGGCAAGCTCTACCACGCCACCGCCTACGGTGTGAACCCTGACACCTTCCGGGTCGACATGGATGATGTGCGCGCCAAAGCGCTCGAACACCGCCCGACCGTGCTCATCGCGGGTTGGTCAGCATATTCACGCCAACTCGACTTCGCCGCCTTCCGAGAGATCGCCGACGAAGTCGGTGCCAAGCTGTGGGTGGACATGGCCCACTTCGCCGGACTGGTCGCCGCAGGGTTGCACCCCAACCCGGTGCCGCACGCGGATGTGGTCTCATCGACGGTGCACAAGACCCTGGCCGGGCCGCGCTCGGGATTCATTCTCAGCCGCGACATGCAGCTGGCCAAGAAGCTGAACTCGAACGTGTTCCCCGGCCAGCAGGGCGGGCCGCTGATGCACGTGATCGCGGCGAAGGCCACGGCGTTCAAACTGGCTGCGACCGATGAGTTCAAGAACCGTCAGGAGCGCACCGTGCGCGGCGCACAGATTCTGGCCGAGCGCCTCGTCGCCGAGGATTCGAAGGCGGCCGGCATCGACGTGCTCACCGGGGGAACTGACGTGCACCTGGTGCTCGCCGACCTGCGTAACTCGCCGATGGACGGCCGACAGGCCGAAGACGTTCTGCATGAGGTGGGCATCACGGTCAACCGCAACTCGGTTCCGTGGGATCCTCGTCCGCCGATGGTCACCAGCGGGCTGCGAATCGGCACACCGGCACTGGCAACGCGTGGCTTCGACGACGCCGAGTTCGTCGAGGTCGCCGAGATCGTGGCCGCCGCACTCATGCCGGGTGCTGACGTCGACAGCCTGCGCTCGCGAGTGCGTGCGCTGACCGAGGCGTTCCCGCTCTACCCCGGTCTCGAGTCGTGGTGATCGGCTTCCCGAAGGCAGGGCAACTTCGATGACTGCGACGAAACTCGACGGGCGCGCGACCGCGACGGCGATCAAGGACGAACTGTCAGAGAGGGTCGTGGCTTTGCATGCACTGGGCGTGCGGCCGGGCCTCGGAACCCTACTTGTTGGAGATGACCCGGGCTCGCTGTCGTACGTCAAGGGCAAGCACCGCGACTGTGCCGAGATCGGCATCGAATCGATCCGGGTCGACCTGCCCGGTACGTCAAGTGAGCGCGACGTGCTTGCGGCGATCCGTCATCTGAACGAGTCGAACGCTACGACCGGGTACATCATCCAGTTGCCGCTGCCCGAAGGTCTGGATGAGCGCGCCCTGCTGGAGGAGATGGATCCTGACAAGGATGCCGACGGTCTGCACCCGATGAACCTCGGGCGGCTTGTGCTCGGGGTTGACGGCGAACTCGCCTCACCGCTGCCCTGCACCCCCGCCGGCATCATCGAGCTTCTGAATCGGTACGACGTGCCGATTGCCGGGCAGCACATGGTCGTCGTCGGGAGAGGGCTGACCGTGGGACGGCCGCTCGGGCTCCTGGCCACCCGACGAGGAATCGACGCGACGGTGACCCTGGCGCACTCGCGCACGAGAAATGTGGCCGAACTCGTTCGTCAGGCCGACATCGTCGTTGCTGCCGTGGGGGTTCCCCGGATGATCCGCCCGGAGTGGGTGAAGCCGGGTGCCGCAGTACTTGACGTCGGGATAACCCGGGTTGTGGATGAAGAGACGGGCAAGACGAAGTTGCGGGGCGACGTGCACCCGGATGTGGCCGAAGTTGCCGGCTTCCTCACACCGATGCCCGGCGGGGTCGGTCCGATGACCCGAGCAATGTTGCTGGAAAATGTGGTTGGGTCAGCTGAGCGTGGCGTAGCCGCAGATAATGCGCGCGCGAGTCGGCCGATGACCGCGGCCTACAGGACAGTGGACGGAGACCTCTAGGTGGAAACGCAGCCTTTTGACACGCATCCCGCGGTCACCCGGGTCGAAGAGGCGCTGCGCGCCAAGGGTGCAATGGGTGCGACCCGTTGGCTTCCTGACGCGGTCACCACTGCTGTGGCGGCGGCCGAGGCGCTCGGGGTTTCGCCCGGTGCGATTGCGAACTCCCTCGTGTTCACCCTCGACGGTGAGCCGCTGCTGGTGATGACCTCTGGCGGGCACAGGGTCGACACGGAATGGTTGGGTCGGCAGCTGGGCGGCACGATCGGCCGGGCATCCAAAGAGGTGGTGAAGGATGCCACGGGCCAGGTCATCGGAGGGGTCGCCCCAGTGGGGCATCCGGCACCGCTTCGCACCCTGGTGGATGAGGCGCTCGCCGAGTTCCCGGTGCTGTGGGCCGCAGCAGGGCATGCCCGCACGGTCTTCCCGCTGACCTACGAGGAATTGCTGCGCATCACCGACGGCACCGCGTGCGCCGTCGTGCCCGACTGACGCGCGCCTCCGCATCCGTTTGACGCGCGCCGCCGACGTGGCACACGTTCGCGGTTTCGCGGGTCAAGCGTCACGAGTCGCGACCGATGCCCGCGAGCGAACACCGTGATACGTGGTTCTCAATCAGAGGCCGTGGTTCGCGAACCACGGCACGGGATCGATGTAGCCGCCGTTGATATGGAGCTCGAAGTGCAGGTGGGGGGCGACGCTCTGCCCGGTGTCACCGACGTTGCCGAGCAGTTGGCCCGAACCCACCCAGTCGCCGACCGAGACCCGCAGGGTTCCGACGAGCATGTGGGCGTAGGTGCTGCGAACCGTCTGCCCATCAATCTGGTGCTCGATGAACGCGTGCACGCCGAGGCCGCCGTCGTCGAGTGCGGAGGTCGCGACGACCACACCGTCGGCCATGGCGTAGATCGGGGTGCCCTCGCCGGGGTTGAGGTCGATGCCCTTGTGGAAGGTGGAGCAACCCTCGCACGGCGCGATGCGCGGGCCGTAGCCGTCACTGAACTGGTAGGGCGGAACCGGCCATTGCAGCCCGGATGTCCCCGACCTCGCGATGACCAGTTCGGGTTTGGGCGGCGGCTTCGGAACCTCCCCGATCGTGAAGGAGTCGCGCACGACCGGTGACGCCGTGAGGCCCACGACGGCCAGCGATTGCAGCTGCTGGGCGATCGCCGGGACGGCCTGGTTGGCAATCGAAAGGAGCGAACGGTTGCCTTCGGCCCGCACCGCCGCGGTCGGAGTGGACATCGTGAGCACCGAGATTCCCACGCACAGCACGGTGGCCGACACGAATGAGATACCAAACCGCCCGGAGCCGGCCCGCAGTCGGCGTGCGGAGCTCGCCGGAGACCTCCGGGTAGCTGCGCCGCGGTGGCGCGACCGTTGGATGCGCGTGGCGCGCCGACGCGGTCGCGATGCGGTTCTTTCCGCTTCTCGCAATTCGCGTCGAGTCGGATGGGCAGCCAACTGGCGAGGAGCCGGCAGTTCCACTTCGCTCGAACAACCAAGATGAAAAGATGTCGTGTTCAGCATTCACGGCCCATGCTAGGCGAATATAGTGGCCGCTTTCGCCCCCCAGCTAAAGGGCCAGAGGCGGGGTCCAGTGCTCGCCCGGGCGCCGACTCACCCGCTCATTCCGCCAGCGATGGTCATGAGGTCGAGCGATGGTCGCGCGCGGTATCGCTCGACCGCTACAGTCGAATCTGCTCGGGCATCCGGACGCGTAATTCCGTGGAGGACGAACCCCGAGGCTAGAGGCCGTGACTGGCCATCCAGGCGATGGGATCGGTGGCGACCCCGTCGACGTAGATCTCGAAGTGCAGGTGTGGCCCGGTGCTCTGCCCGGTGTTGCCCACGTTGCCCAGCATCTGACCGACGCCGACGACTTCACCGACGGCTACGAGCAGCGAGCCCTCGGTCATGTGGCCGTAGGTGCTGCGCACGGTCTGCCCATCGATCTGGTGCTCGATGATCGCATGAACGCCGAGACCGCCGTCGTCGTAGCTCGATGTCGCCACGACGACTCCTTCGTACATCGCAAGGATCGGGGTGCCTTCGCCCGGGGTGATGTCGACCCCGTCGTGGTAGGTGGAGCACCCGCCACACGGCGCGGAGCGCGGGCCGAAGTAGTCGCTGAACGTGTCGTGGGGGACGGGCCATTGCAGCCCGCCGGAACCCAGTCCGGCAATGGCGAGTTCCGGTTCGGGTTCGGGCTCTGGCGGTGCCGGAACCGCGCCGACCGTGAAACCGTCGCGGGCGACCGGAGTTGTCGCGGAGCCGGTGACGGTCAGCGCCTGCAGGTCCAGTTTCGGGGCGGGCACGATGGTGGAGGTGGGAGCGGTGGTCGTGGTGCTCTCTTCGACGCTGACCGCGTTTGCGGGGGTCGACGTGGTGAAGAGGGTGATCCCGACGATCAGCAGGGTTCCCGCAACAAAGCTTGCGCTCCAATGGGCCCGCGAGTCGGCCGGTCGGCGTGCGGGTCGGGGGTGACGCTGCGTGCGGGCCTTGCGGGCGGCCCGCGGCGGCGCGGCTCCGGCGGGATTGTGCTTTGTGCGCACGTGAGGCTGGGTGGCATCGCCTTCTGCGTGAAGTGCCGCTCGTTCGGCGTCACGGCGTTCGCGCCGCGTGAGGGGAGCGGGTCGTGACGGAGAGGCGGCGACGGGGTTCGGCAGGTCAGAGTGTAACGGGGAGTGTGATGGGGGCAGCATACCCGCGCTACAGTAGGCGAAGTTTTCGGGCGTCGCGTGAGTATTGGTCGGCCGTCACCGTGCCGGTTGGTGCACGAAGACGAGGCGCGCTTCCCCAAACGTCTCGCGGATCAGGGATTATCTCTCCCGGTCTGGGGCGCGGTGGGGAATATGGCACTCTCAGGGTTCGTGAGATACACCCGAAATTCTCAGCGGAACCCACGAGACCATCAGCTTCGGTGGGGCGAATCGGCCGGTCGTGGCGGGCTCAGGCCAGCGCGGCCGCCGCGATGTCGTCGGCGGCTTTCATCCCGCTGCGCAATGCGCCTTCCATCAGGCAGGTGAACTCGGGGTCAACGTACTCACCGGCGAAGTAGAGGTTGCCGATGGGGCTGCCCACCTCAATGCTGTCGGCGTCAGACCAGCCGGGCGCGTGCGAGGAGAAGCTTCCCCTGGCCCAGGGGTCTTCATCCCAGACGGTCAGGACCCGCCCCAGGTCATCGTCGAGGTCGAGGTCGGGCCGAATGGCCTTGATCGCGGCATACAGTTTGCCGTCGCCGTCGTGCACCTCGCTTTCGCGAACCGCGGAGGGCGACCCGACGAGCGAATTGAGCACCGCGCCGACCTCGCCGGAGGCATCCATTGCGGTCCAGGTCCAGAACCGTCCGGCGACCGACATGATCGCGCTGGTCTCGGGCCGGGCGGCCAGGGGGATGTGCAGTTTCGCGACGTGGCCCTGGACGATGCGGGAGAGCACCGTGCGGCGGCGCCGGGTGATCGGAAAGTGGAAGAGTTCTGGGTTGTTCACGAACGACAGCGGGAGGGCCACCACGACGAAGTCGAAGCGCTCATCGCCGGCCGCACTGTGCACGACGGCCTCGTCGCCGTCGAATGAAACCCCTCGGACCGGTGTGGTCAGTTTCACCCGCTCTCCGAGTTCGGCCGCGAGGCCGAGGGCGATCTGCTGGTTGCCGCCGCCGACCCGCCAGCTCGGCTTGGGGTCGAACGCCGCGGTGTGCTGCAGGGTGGAGGCAGCCACGGTATCGGCCTCGCAGGCGGTCGAGATCTCGATCCGGGCCTTGAGCCCCGCCTTGATCTCGGCGTCGATCTCCAACTGGTCGAGCACGTCGGACACCGACGGTTCCACCTCGAACGTCTGCGCCAGCTCGGTGGCCTGCCGGCCGGCTTCCGCGACCTGGGAGGTGTGGATGTGCGGGGTCTCGGCGAGCTCGCGCACGTAGTAGCTCATGCCGGTTTCCACCAGGGAGAGTCCGAGCCGTTCGGCCACGGCTCGCAGCGCTTCATAGCCGTCGAGCACGAACTCCGCGCCACGTTCGATGGTCACACCGCCGTGTTCGGGGGTGTTGATCGTCTCCGACCAGACGCGTCCGCCCACCCGATCCCGCGCCTCGAAGACGGTCACGTCGAAGTCGCGAGTGGCCAGGGTGCGGGCGGCGGAGAGGCCGGCGAGGCCGGCGCCGAGAACGGCGACCCGGGGCTGTGTTGCTGGGGATGTGTCGCTCATCTCACTCCTCGGTGACGCGGATACGCATCATCACCTTATTGGGTATTCGAGCGGTGCAGAGCGGTCAACCTGAGATATCCGGCGGCGTTGGCACGGATGTGCTCGAGCTCCTCATCGGTCACGTCGCGGCGCACCCTGCCCGGCACCCCGGCGACGAGCGAACGCGGCGGAACCTGGGTTCCCTCGAGCACGACGGCGCCGGCGGCGATCAGGGATCCGGCGCCGATCACGGCCCCGTTCAACACGGTCGCGCTCATACCGATGAGCACGTCGTCCTCGACGGTGCAGCCGTGCAGTACAGCGCCGTGGCCGACCGAGATTCCGCGGCCAAGGGTCAGCGGAAACTCACTGTCCACGTGGCAGGACACGTTGTCCTGCAGGTTCGAACCCTCACCGATGGTGATCGGTTCGGGGTAGTCGGAGCGCAGCACCGCGTTGTACCAGACGCTGGCGCCGGCGGCCAGATGTACGTTGCCGACCACGACGGCGCCCGGCGCCACCCAGGCGTCCTGGGCGATCGTGGGAGTGGGGATGGTCTCGAGGGAGAGGATGCGGGCATCCAGGTGGCTGGTCATTGTTTTCCTTACTCTTCGCGAATGGCGCCGTGGGAGGCGTGGACGAGAAACATGTCGGGCTGCCCGAAGCCGTGCTCGGCGAACGCTCCGTCGATGGCGGCGCGCAGGTGCGAGACGGCGTGATCGGGAACGAGAGCGATGGCGGCGCCCCCGAATCCGCCACCGGTCATCCGGGCGCCGATCGCACCGTTCGACTGGGCGGTTTCGACGGCGAGGTCGAGTTCAGGCACGGAGATCTCGAAGTCGAATCGCATGGAGCGGTGCGAGGCGTCGAGCAGGTCGCCGATCGCGGCGGCGCCCTCCTGGCGCAGCAGGGCGACGGTGTCGAGCACCCGTTGGTTCTCGGTGACGACGTGGCGCACCCGCCGCAGGGTGACCGGGTCGAGCCGGGTGGCGGCATCGGGTAGGTCGGCCTCGGTCAGCTCGCGAAGCGATGCGATCCCGAGGGTCTGGGCGGCGAGGTCGCAGGAGGCCCGCCGGTCGGCATAACCGCCGGTGGCGTGCTCGTGGCTGACACCGCTGTCGATCACCAGGATCTCCAGTCCGGCCTCGGCCAGGTGCATCGGCACGATCTCGGATGTGCCGCTCCGGCAGTCGAGAAAGACCGCGGCCCCGTGCTCGCCCAGCAGCGACGCGGTCTGATCCATCACCCCGGTGGGGGCGCCGACCGCATGGTTCTCGGCGAACTGCCCGACCGCGGCGAGGGTGCGTCGGTCGAGACGGAGCTGCCAACTGTCGTTCAGTGCGACCGCGACGGCACATTCGATCGCAGCCGAGGAGGAGAGCCCGGCACCGATGGGAACATCCGAGTCGATGAACGCGTCGAATCCGGGCACCGCCGCCAGATCCGCGCCGAACTCGCCGAGCGCCCAGACCACACCGAAGACGTAGGCCGACCATCCGCTCAACATCTCCGGGTGCAGGTCGTCAAGGTGGATCTCGGCCACCTCCTCGCTGAGGGCGCTGGCAACCCGGACGACGCGGTCGTCCCGGGGATCGAGGGCGACGGCAGTGCGCAGCCCGATCGCGAACGGCAAAACGAACCCGAGGTTGTAGTCGGTGTGCTCGCCGATCAGGTTGACCCGGCCCGGCGCGGTCCAGAGGCCGACCGGTTCGCGGCCGAAGGTGTCCAGAAAACCCGCTCGGGTGTCGTCGCGGAGATCTCTCATGCTGGTCCGATCGGTGACGTGGGAGTGATGCGTGGAGCCGGTGCCGCCGCGGTGGACTGCTTCGCGGCGCTGCGGGCCAGGGCGGCACGCAGGCTGCCAGCGGCGGCCTCCGGAACGATGTCGCCGATCCAGGCGCCCATGGCGGCCTCGGAGCCGGCCAGATACTTGAGCCGGTCGGCCGCCCGGCGGGGAGAGGTGACCTGCAGCATCAGCCGCACCTCGTCCCGGCGGGTGTGCACGGGGGCCTGGTGCCAGGCCGCGATGTACGGGGTGGGGGTGTCATAGAGTTCGTCGATTCCGCGCAGCAGGGTGAGGTAGAGAACGGCCAGTTCGTCGCGTTCGTCGCTCGTGGTCGCGGCGAGGTCGGGCACGTGCCGGTGGGGCAGCATGTGCACCTCGAGCGGCCACCTGGCCGCGAACGGCACGAAGGCGCTCCAGTGCTCGCCGGCGAGGATCACTCGCTCCGAGGATCGTTCCTTCGTCAGGATGTCGTGGAACAGGGTCGGCCCATACGTGTCGATCGCGTGCAGCACGGTGGTGGTGCGCGGGGTGACATAGGGGTACGCGTAAATCTGTCCGTGCGGATGCGGCAGGGTCACCCCGATCTCCTGGCCGCGGTTCTCGAACGGGAAGACCTGCTGGATTTTGGGCAATGCGCTCAGGCAGGCGGTCCGGTCGGCCCACGCCTCGATCACGGTGCGCGATCGTGACACCGAAAGCCCACTGTACGAGCCCTCGTGCTCGGGGCTGAAGCAGACCACCTCGCAGCGGCCCTGCGCCTCGGCGGTGCGCTCGAGTCCGATGCCGGTGGGCGACGGATCTCCCGCGTCGCCCAGCGCGGGCCCGAACGACGGCGACCGGTTCTCGAACACGGCCACGTCGTAGTTGTCGGGAATCTCCGACGGGTTGGTCGGGGTTGCCGGCGCCAGCGGGTCGAGGTCGGCGGGCGGCAGGAACGCCCGGTTCTGCCGGGTGGCGGCGATCGAGATCCACTCGCCGGTGAGCGGGTCCTGGCGCATCGTGGCGGTGTCGGGCCGCGGGTCCAGCTCGCGCAGGTCAGGTTTGCGTTCCGGAGACAACCGGGTGTCGGCGTCGTCAAAATAGATCAGCTCCCGGCCGTCGGCAAGACGGAATTCACGCTTGGTTATGCGCCCGGTCGTCATCCGTCAACGATATCGCGGTCTTCCGGGTGCAAGGAGAAAGTGGAATTTGAAGGATGCTCTCCCCGGCATCTGCCCCTTCAATCCCACATTTGCCGTGCAGCGCGTGGTGCACACCGCGCAGCACGGCCAGAGCCCTCGTTGGGACGGCCTGATGATCGGGCGGGTCGCGCGTTCACGGCGCACGTGATGGTCTGGCATAATTGCACGGTGAGCCCCTCTAGCTCATTCGGAAGAGCAACAGACTTTTAATCTGTGGGTACTGGGATCGAAACCCAGGGGGGGCACCTTCGAAGCAGGCGTGAGCCCAGTGAGTATCTGGCAGTTACGGGAGCCCATTGGAGAATCCGCCACGGGTGCTGGCCGTGGGAGAGAGCTTGCTGCGCAGTGTTTGAAAGCGGCCCCTTCCATCTGTCGGCAGACGCCACTATTCAAGCCTCACGGCGCCGTGCGCGTGGCGCGTTCGAGTATGCGCGACGCGCTGTTTCGTCACGAGCGGAGTCGTAAACTCTGCTAATTATTGATTTTAGCCATTCAGCTAACTAATATAGCCACATGTCCTCCGATGACGCCACTCAGAACGCAACCACACGGTTCCTCCCCACCGAGGAAGGTCGCATCGCCTACGACATGACGGGAGCGGGTCCGCTCGTCGTGCTTGTTCCCGGCATGGGCGACCTCCGCTCGAGCTACCGGTTTCTTGCGCCCGAACTGGTCGCCGCCGGGTACACGGTGGTCACCACCGATCTGCGCGGCCACGGCGAGAGCGATGCCACTTTCGGCTCGTATGGCGACGTCGAGACTGCGCGCGACATCACGGCGCTCGTGGAGTCGTTTCATCGCCCGGCATTCATCATCGGCAACTCGATGGCGGCTGGATCCGCAGTGCTGGTGGCTGCGGCGCGACCAGACCTGGTCGCTGGGTTGGTGCTCATAGGTCCATTCGTTCGGCAGCCGGCTTCCAGTTCGGCGCTGTCACGAGGTTTTTTGCGCGTGCTCATGGCCACGCCGTGGGCGGCAACGATGTGGAGGACCTATCTGCCGAAACTGTATGCGGGAGCCAAACCGGTCGATTTTGACTCGTACCGCAACCTCGTCGTCGCCGGGCTTCGCCGCCCCGGATATGCCAAGTCGTTCAGCCTGACGACGAGGACCAGCCACTCGGATGCCGAGGCCCGACTCACCCTCGTCACGGCTCCGACACTGGTCGTCATGGGGGCCCAGGATCCCGATTTCAAAAATCCGCGCGCGGAGGCAGACTGGATCGGCGCAGCACTCCACGCACCCGTCGTGATGATCGACGATGCCGGACACTACCCACAGTCACAGCAACCGAGACCCACAGCACGTGCGATCATTCAATTCTTGAGCAAGGTGAAAAATAATGGCTAGGGCCGCGCTGAACGGTGAGACCGTCATCGCTGAGGCGGCCCGACTGGTCGACGCGCTCGGACCAACCTCACTGACGCTGGCGGTGCTCGCCGACAGCCTCGGAGTGAAGATCCCGTCGATCTACAAACACGTGGACGGAATGCCCGGCCTCCAGCGCGGCATCATGCTCAACGCCAAACGTGAGCTGGCCCACGCCCTGAGACGCGCTGCGGTCGGCGCGTCACGCGACGACGCCATCGAGGCGATCTGCGTTACGTACAGAAAGTGGGCACTCGCACATCCTGGTCAGTATCCTGCCGTCGTGCACGCGCCCGTCCCCGGGGATGATGCGGACGAACAAGTCTCGCGAGAGCTCATCGAAATCCTGTTCAAGGTATTGGCCGGCTACGACCTCCACGAAGACGTCGCCGTCGATGCCGCTCGATACTTTCGGTCCGCCATTCATGGCTTTGTGTCGCTGGAGACCTCGGGCGGGTTCGAACTTCCGAATGACCTCGACCGCAGCTTCGCCAGAATTATTGACAACTTGGCCGCAGCGTTTGCAGCCTGGTCGTGCACGTGAGCGCCGTTCCGGCTGAAGACGCGCCCTCCACGCCGTGATCCGTGTTGCAGCGCGCGGCTGGCTGAGCGTGTGCGCCGGCCCACGAGATCACTGTTTCGGGCGGAGGGTTTCCGGCGCGGGCTGCTCGATCCAACGTTCGAGGCCGTCGAGGATGAGATCGAGGCCGAGTGGGAATTCGTCGGCGTAGTTGTAGCCGGGTTTGAGAACGTGGTCTGCCGTCAGCTCGGCAAGGTAGGGATACTCGTCGGCCGGAAGCTGAGCGAGCATGATGTGTGCCATGGCGGCTGTCTCTTCCTCGGTGGTGAACGGAAGGCTCTTCTCCTGCATGGCAAAACCGTAGATGTAACTGTCAAGCGCTGAGAACGCGTGGGCCGCCATCGCAACCGAGAACCCCGCGTTTCGAAGGGTACCAATGACCCGATCGTGATGCCGCAGTGTGCTGGGCCCCGGGTTCGTGCCCGAGTCTTTGAGGGTGGTAGCCCACGGATGCCGTGACAACACCGCACGGAACGAGAGTGATCGCTTGCGCATTGCCGTTTTCCAGTCGTCACTGTGCGACGGCAGCTCGATCTCGTGGAACACCGCGTCGACCATGCCATTCAGCAGCTCGTCCTTGTTCGCAACGTGGTTGTACAGCGACATTGCCTCGACGCCGAGCTCCTCACCGAGCCTGCGCATCGTGAGCGATTCGATGCCTGAGGCGTCGGCAAGTTCGATGGCGGTTCTCAGCACTCGCTCTCGATTCAGTCGCGCTCGCGACGTCACCTTCGCCGTACTTGATGATTTCCCCATAATTCCCCTATCTGGACTATTGACAACCTTACCATGTAGATGTAATTTACTTACAACGTAAACATACAATGTAAGGAATTGACATGTTTCTGACCACTCTTCACCCGAACGGACGTGCCTCGAACAGGCTCGACTCGAACGTCTCCGAGGCTCCCCGGCATGCGCTGGATTTCACCGCCTGGTCACCGCGCACCGCGGCGCTGGTCGCGGGGGTCGCTCTCGCCGTCATGGCGGTGCTGGGCGGCTTCGGCAATTTTGGTGCGCTGGTGCCTCTGATCATTCCGGGAGATGCCGTGCTGACGGCTCAGAACATCTCTGGCTCCCCGTTGCTCTTCTTCGCGGGCGTGGCGAGTTTCGTCATTGTTGCCGTGCTCGACATCATCGTGGCGGGCGCCCTCTTCGTACTGTTCAGGCCGGTCAGTCGCCGCCTCTCCGCGACAGCCGCTTGGATGAGAACCGTGTATGCCGTGCTGCTTCTGGTGGCAATCAGCCGGCTGGTGATCGGGTTCTTGATGCTCGGCGATCCAGAGGCGGCCCTGCCGGTGTTGGTGTCGTTCAACACCATCTGGGTCATCAGCCTGGGCCTGTTCGGCATGTCCCTGCTGCTGATCGGCTACCTCGCCTTCCGCTCCGGGTTCATCGCCAAGGTCTTCGGCATCCTGCTCGTAGTCGCCGGCATCGGATACCTGGCGGATGCTGTGGGCATGGCCTTCCTCCCCGAGTTCACCGCGGTGTTCGCCCAATTTCTGTTCGCGGGTGAAGTCGCGATCATCTTCTGGCTGCTCATCAGGGGCCGCCGACTTCCCGCCAACTGACCTTCCACATCCGAAGGAGCGACCCTCATGAACACGCCCGCACC
Organism: Homoserinimonas sp. OAct 916; assembly: GCF_003260275.1. Taxonomy (GTDB): domain Bacteria; phylum Actinomycetota; class Actinomycetes; order Actinomycetales; family Microbacteriaceae; genus OACT-916. Next base: position 179,540 of record NZ_QJHB01000009.1, read on the forward strand.
CGCACACCCAGACCTCCGCGACAACGGCACGATGAAAGCCCTCGTTGCTCGACGATATGGCGGGCCAGACATTCTGGCGATCGAAGAGGTTGCGAAGCCGGTTCCCCGCGCCGGCGAACTACTGATTCGAAACCGCGCGTCGGTGGTGACCGCTGCGCTGTGCCACGCGCGCGCCGGTCGTGGTCTTTCGACCCGGCTGTACTTCGGTCTGAGAAAACCGAAGTGGCCCGTTCTCGGTACTAACTTCTCTGGCGTGGTCGAGGCAGTGGGCGGCACCGTGACACGCTTCCAGGTGGGTGACCACGTCGCGGGAACCACCGCAACGAACTTCGGTGCCTTCGCCGAATACCTTCTGGTCACCGAGGACGGCGCGGTCGTCCCGAGGCCCGCTGGCCTGAGTGACAGTCAAGCGGTAGCCGTTTTCGACGGGGCGGTCACCGCGTTGCCGTACCTGCGGGACTCCGCACGGCTTCAGACCGGTCAGTCCGTCCTCGTCAACGGGGCATCCGGGGCCGTGGGAACGGCGGCGATCCAGCTCGCCAAAAATTTTGGCGCCACGGTCACAGCGGTGTGCAGCACGGCCAATCTCGAACGGGCAAAACTGTTGGGGGCGGATGCCGTGATCGACTACACGGCGCATGACTTCACCCGCAACCTGGACACGTACGACGTCATCTTCGACACCGTCGCGACCAGCTCGTTCTCGCGCAGCAGGCGAGCGTTGAAACGCGGGGGCAGCTACCTGACGACGACACCGTCGCCCATGATCTTGGCGCAAATGGCGTACACCTCCCTGATCGGTGGGAAGAAGGCCGCAATCGCGTTCACCGGTTTGGCCAAGCCGGCCGAACTGGTGAGGACCCTCGCATTCATCGCCGAACTGGCCGAAGCGGGCAGATTCGTCCCCGTCATTGGGGCCACGTATCCGATCGAAGAGGCGGCCGACGCCCACCGTCTCGTCGACACCGGGCACAAGACCGGCAGCGCCGTCATCACGATCGGTGGGATTCCAGACTAGGGACAAGTTCTTTCTAGTTAAAGAGCTGACACTGCAGCGGACTTTGATCTGCGCGGTTCACGGCGTCACCACCCCGAGGCTTTGATTCGACTGGCGGGATTGCTGCGCACGTCGGTGGATCACGTACTCGGCCACCATCAGGTTGATGACCCACCCGGCTCCCATGCAGAGGGCTCGAGGAAGCTCATCGGTGGGCTTGAAGACGATTGATTCCGGGATGAGGACGAGAGCCTGAGTGCCGGCGCCCAACGCGATGGCATAGGCACGGGTCATCCAATCCCCGTGTACCACGAAGTTGCGTCGGCCTATCGCGCGCACTGCCAACCCAATACTGGTGAGCATCGCGAGCCCAAAGATCAGGCGCAGCACAACAAGAAGTTCTCCGTCGCCCGCTGGGTGGGGGTAGAAGGCCGCCATCCACATGCCCGACAGCGCAGCAGCCACCCCGGCAGGGATGAGGAGACGGCCAGCCCGGCGGTGCCAGCCGGTCCTGTGGCGTCGCAGCGATGGGACGAATTGAAAGGCTCCCAGCAGGCTGAAGATGCTTACGCCCACGATGTGCACGATAACGGGGATGGGCGAGTCCAGGAAGCGCGCGTTCTGTGCCGTCTCGACGGCGCCACTGGCGAGTTCGGACATTCGGGCACCGCCCGCGAGAACCGGAATCATACTCAGAAGGATCAGCCCCGTGGGTATGGGCCACTGCGGGCTGCGGGTCTTTCGAGCCCGTGCGGTGCGGGTCGCTATTGACATGATTGTTCTTTCTCGTCGAGAAGGTTGACGGAGATGAGGGTAAGGCCGAGATCGCCGATGCGTCTCAACAGTCCGTGCAGGGCGGCCTGATCGATGACTGGACCGGTGAGGGTCGTGTTTCCGTCGCTGCCCTGCACCAGCGTGAATCCGTCGAACCACTCGCTCCATCGCTCATCAAGGTGCCCGCGGATGCGAATCTCATGCATGAGAGCGTCAGACCGCTGAGGTCAGGTCTCGATCGGCCTTGTCGAGGGTGACCTGCGTTTTCGCGGACGTGCCTCGCATAGTGGCCCAGAGCGAATAGCCCAGCCAGGCCAGAGCGGCACCCATCGGGAGTGCAGCCATCCGTTCGAGTGTGTGCGGAAGCAGTGCGCCGGCGACGGGGGTCACTATTGCGGCGGCGATCATGAGAATGCCGGCACCCCGGGACAGCACGCGTGCGCGGATGATCGCCACGCCGAAGAGCAGGGCCCCGCCAACATAGAGCAGGCTGCCGACGATTGGTAAGGCTCCGAGAACTCCGAGATCGGATACGGGAGCGACCCGGCCGAACAGGCCGACGATATCGACGGCGAGCTGAGGGGCCTTGACAGCGATCAGCGGGGCGATGAGGGCTTCAAAGAAGTTGAACGAAGCCTGCAGCACGAAGAAGAGCCCGAACATCGAGTAGGCCACGAAGCCCAGGACTTTGAATCGTGGTACCTGGCGAAGATAGATCCCGGTGATCCCGATCAGGGCGAGAACGGCCTCGGCGAAGCTGATGACGTGCACGATCTGCCACCGCTGGGTGGTGAGCGACGCGACGACGTCAGCGGGGTGAATGAACTGGATAGCAATATATAGGATGCCCGCAAGCACGGCGGCCCCGGCGGCCCCACGGATGAGGGAGGAAGTTGAGATTTTCACGGTTGATCTCCGATGTGTCGGTGTTTTCAGGTGGTTGCCTGATGTACCGAATCTACGAAGACCCGTGGTGACGGGGCATCACCACAGATGGTGATCGAGGGGGTGATTCTGTGAAGGCGTTGTCTCGATCAAACGGCGTTGTCTCGAACGAAAGGCGTTGTCTCGATCAAACGGCGTTGTCTAGATCAAACCCAGTGTTCTGGCGTGCTGCACCGCCGCAATTCGACTATTCACGCCGAGCTTCTCGAAAATGTGCCTCGTGTGGGTGCGCAAAGTGTTCAGGGAGATGAAGAGCTCCCGGGCGATCTCGGGGCCGGTGAGTTCGCTCGCCAGGAGCTTGAGCACTTGCAGTTCGCGGTCGCTCACAAGTTCTGTCCCGGTTGCCGGCGTCGCGTCTTCACCTTGACTGAACGCCTGAAGAAGTGCGTGAACATAGTCGGACTGGCGCCCCTTGACGATTGCCGCACGAAGCAACTTTTCCATGGGTGCACCTTCGTCAACGAATAGGCGCACATAGCCCTCCGGTTCTGCGTGCTCGAGTGCTTGGTTCAGAGCCTCGCGGGCGTGGGCGTCATCGCCTTGTCGGCTGTAGGCAAGCGCTTGAAGAACAAGGATCTCGTTGGCAACTCCTGAGCGTCTACTGGCTTCTGCGGCTTCGAGAAGCCTGTCCAGGAGGCCGATCGCCCCCGGAGCCCGCTCCGCAAGCAGCAGCCTCGCCAGAGTGATGTGCGCGTACTCGCTCAGGTAGCTCAGCTTGTCTCGGGAAGTAAGCGACTGCTGGTCCGCCCACGCCCGAGCCTCTGCCAGGCGGTTCTGTGTGATCCAGATCCGCGCCTTCATGGCGTCGATCGGGCGCGCCTCAGCGAAGAATCCGCGCCGGTAGCGTTTTTCTGCTTCAGCCAGAAGGTCGAGTGCAGCATCGGACTGTCCATGGGCCTGCCTGACCCGGGCCATCGACACGAACCACCGATAGCGGTGCTCATGAGAGAACGCTGCTTCGCCCAGTTTTTCAGCGGCCAGCAGATGCTCTTCCGCGACTTCCAGTTCACCGCGCTCCGAGAGTACCTCGCTGATGCCGGAGTGAAGATCCGCGGCAGGTAACCCACCGTTGAGCTGATCGCTAGCTTCTCGAAGCGCTAACTCGTAGGCAGCCTGTGTCTCGCGCAAGCGGCCCAAGGGTACAAGCATGTCTGCGATCACCAGTGTTGTTGTCAGGGCGTCGGTGAGGTTTCCCGCGCGACGCAGGCTCGCCGCCGATTCCCCGAATGCGCGCACCCCGTTTTCGAGCTCGCCGCTGGCCCAGCGCTCGAGGCCCAAAAGCCCGGCGGCCGCGCCTTGGCCCAGGTAATCCACTGGCTGAGCAAGCGCCAGCGCTAACGCAGCCTGCTCTTCGACTTTCGGGAGATCGCCTGTGGCCAGGGCGAGTGATGCGCGATACAGGGCGATCGTGACGGGGAGGGCCGCGAGTTCCGGGCCGGGCTCGGAATCGTGGGCTGGCAGGTCTTCGGATGGCGGTGCGGTCAGCAGGAGTTCTGCGTGGGCGAGCTGCGGCTCGACGGCCGCAATGTCACCGGAGACCAGGGATGACCACGCAGAGAACACCACAAGCACGGGTCTGCGTGCGATTGTCTCCTCCGGCAGCGCGGCAAGCCAGTTGAGTACGCCCCAATCCTGCCGACTCTTTCGAACCAGTGGAATGGTCGCTTCAATGATTCTCGCCGCTCGCGGGAAGTCCTGAGCTTCGAGCGCGTGCCGCACGGCATCCTCACTATCGCCGCTCTTCTCGAACCATTCGCTGGCCAGACGATGCAGAGCCGCCACGTGTTCCGGGCCATCGGCCAGGAGGCGCGCCCGGAGCACGTCTACAAAAAGGTGGTGGTAGCGAAACCATCCCCGGTGATCGTCTAGCGGAATGACGAAGAGATTGGCTCGCTCCAGTGATTCGAGCATGGCTTCGCTGTCGCTCTTCCTGGTCACCGCATCACACAGGGGTCCGCTGAGCCGGTCGAGGATGGCAGTCTGGAAGAGGAAGTCGCGCACGTGAAGCGGAGTGCGATTCAGCACTTCTTCCATGAGATAGTCAACAACGAAGCGGTTGCTGCCGGCGAACGCCGCAACGAAGTCGGTGACGTCAGTACGATTCTGCAGTGACAATGCGGCGAGCTGCAGGCCGGCAACCCACCCTTCTGTTCGGTCCTCCAGGGCGGCGACATCGGCGCTGGAGAGCGCCAATCCCATTGTCTGGGTGAGGAATGCTGAGGCCTCGTCAGGAGTGAATCGAAGGTCCGCTGCACGCAACTCCGTAATTTCGCCCCTCGCCCGCAACCGCGCCAAGGGCAAGAGAGGGTCGGACCGGCTGGAGATGACCAGGTGCAGATTTGAGGGAAGGTGTTCGAGGAGGAAGACCATCGCCTCTTGAATCGATGGCTCTTCGATGAATTGGAAGTCATCCAGCACCAGAACCAACTCGGACGACACCCGGTTCACCTCATTGACCAGGGCCGCCAGTGCTACATCAACGGCGGACTGCGGGGTGAGCAGGTCTACTCGTATCTCTGGATCCGCGGTCCGAAGTGCTGAGATGACATAGTTCAAGAAACGGACCGGGTCGTTGTCGTGTGCCTCCAGTGACAGCCAGGCCACTCGAATGCTTGTTTGTCGACTCTGGATCTCTGCAATCCACTCGCTGAGGAGCGTGGACTTTCCGAATCCGGCAGGGGCAGAGACGAGCGTCAGTCTTTTGCCGGACCGGAGGCCCTCATCGGTTCGTGTGACGAGTCGGGGCCTCGCGATGGCTTGGGCGCGTGGAGGCGGAATGTAGAGCTTTGTTGCAAGAACTGGCATCGCCATGTGCTCATACTATGGCGCGCTGCCGACGTCGCGAATGTGCTTAGACGGTGGCTGGGGCGGTGCCGAGGGGTGCAGTTGCTTATGTCACTGTGGTACTCCTTTCAGTGGTGTTCGTTGCAACCGGTGATGCGCGGGGGCATCCCCGTCATGGTCGAGCTGCGGAGGCAACATCGAGGTCTTTCTGCAGCAGCCATCGGTTGATCGCGATAGCACTGGCGCTGCCGGCGCCGGCAGCGGTGATCACCTGGGCGCTCGGGGTGACAACATTGCCTGCCGCCCACACCCCGTGCACGCTGGTCTGACCGAAATGGTCAACAGCGATGAGGCCCGGGTTCGCATCGATAGCGCAGCCCAACGATCGCAATAGTCTGTCGTTGGGGCGCGGGCGGGGTGCGATGAAGGATCTGAACCGTTCGGATTTGCTATTTTTTCTGATCTGCACGCGACCCTGTGGCGGTTGGGTCCACGAGGAGTCCGAGCAGCTCGCCGATCGTCGGCTCTCGGCCGATGGCCTGCCTCAGCGGCAAATGGTCCTGGACGCGGTAGCGGTTGCGGCGACCATCCTTCTCCTTGACGACGTACCCAGCTTCGGTCAGCTCGGCGACGATGCCGAAGGCGGTTCGCTCGGTGACCCCGAGCGCATCGGCGATGTCTCTTAACCGCAAACCGTCGTCATGCGCGATACAGACCAGCACTCGGGCATGGTTGGTCAAGAATCTCCACTCGGTGCCCATTTAAAAAGTATACAAACTTTTCTAGAAATCCTTTGCTATCGTCCAGGATCGCGAGTAGCCTCGAAATCAGAAATGTGGGGCGCGGCTGTCGCTGGCTGAAGGCGCTTGGACGCCCGCCCAAGAATGTTGCCGAGACTCATGGCCGTACCCCCACCATTCGCGTGATCCGCGCGACGGAAGTCGGTTCCTGTCATGGACAACATCAGCAGCACAGATCACTACCCGCTCCAAATCACGGGCACGTTCGTGCCGGAGCTCAGCCGCGGCCTCTGGCTCATCAAGTGGCTTCTGGCGGTTCCCCACTACATCGTGCTTCTATTCCTCTGGCTGGCGTTCGCGGTGGTCAGCGTGATCTCGTTCTTCGCCATTATCATCGTCGGCCGCTACCCGCGGGCCCTGTTCGATTTCAATGTCGGCGTTCTGCGCTGGTCGTGGCGAGTGGGCTTCTACTCATACAGCGCCCTGGGCACCGATCAGTACCCGCCGTTCACGCTCAAGGACGACCCCAACTACCCGGCCAGACTCGAAGTCGAATACCCGGCGTCGCTCTCGCGCGGGCTCGTTCTCGTCAAGTGGTGGTTGCTCGCACTGCCCCACTACCTGATCATCGGTGTGTTCACCGGCGCCGCGTTCGCCGGCTACAGCCAGGTGAACGACGGCAACGTGTGGGCGTACGGCGGTGGCCTCATCGGCCTGCTGGTCTTCATCTCCGGCATCATCCTCCTATTCGTCGGGCGCTACCCGAGCGGCCTCTACGACCTCGTTCTGGGCATGAACCGCTGGGCCTTTCGCGTCGCCGCATACGTGGGTCTGATGACAGACGTCTATCCGCCGTTCCGGCTCGACATGGGTGGTGAGGAGTCACTGCCCCTCGGAGTCGGAGTCGGAGTCGGACCTTCCCCATTCACGCCAACGCCGGTACTCTCATGAACGTCGAACTCCGCGTGCCATGCATGCGGCAGGAGCCTCACCGGCCATGACGGGCGGCCCGGCCAAAACCGCCCCGAAGCACGGAGGCCAGGTCCCTCCGCTCCGGCCCGATCGCGGTCCGCGGGGCCGCATCGGTTGGGTCGTGGCGGGCTCACTTGCCACGGGATTTGTTTGCGCGCTGCTGCTCGCAGCCGCTCCCTTCATCCCGGCGACCGAGAACGGCGTGACGGGCGCAGTTCTCCTTGATTTCGGGCTGGGCTGGGCGATGCTGGCGGTTCTCTCGGCGCGGTTCACGGACCAACCCCAGCGCTGGGCTGCGGTCCCTGCCCTCTTCATGGGGGCTGGTGGTCTGCTCTTAATGGTATTCGGCTCCTCGGCGCGCGTCGTGCTCGATTGGGTGTGGCCTCCGGCATTGCTGGTCTTAGCGGTATGGATGGTCCTTCGTATTCATCGACAACTTCCGAGCCGAAGTGCCCGATGGCTGCTCTACCCGCTGATCGCGTTCTTGACTCTTGTCGCCATCGGCGGCAGCTACGCGGCCGTTGGCGCAGCGGTGGATGCCAGCGCTTACCCGATGCCGGGTCAGTTGATCGACGTAGGCGGGCACCGGTTGCATCTGCACTGCACCGGTTCCGGCAGCCCCACAGTCGTGTTGCAACCCGGCGGCGGCGAGATGTCGTCAAATCTCGGGTGGATTGCGCCAGCCGTGGCCCAGAGCACACGAGTATGCGTCTACGACCGGGCGGGTCGCGGATGGAGCGAGCCCGCTGACACACGGCAGGATGGCACGCAGATAGCGACCGAACTCCACACGTTGCTGCAGAACGCACGCGTTCCCGGGCCCTATGTACTGGCGGGGCATTCGTTTGGTGGCTACTACACGCTCATCTTCGCCGCGCTCTACCCCGACGAGGTCGCCGGCATGGTGTTGGTCGACTCCTCTGATTCATCGCCAGCGGTGAACCCGGGGTCAGCATCGCCCGGCGCCGTGGGTTCCTATGACGTCCTGGGCCGTGTCGCCGCGTTGGTCTCCATTGCAGGTCGATTTGGTCTGGCCCGGCTGTATGCCCCGGTCGAAGCCGGTAGCCTGCCGCCGCGGGCCCGAGACGAGGTGCGCGCCAGCATCGCGACTGCGAACAGTCTTCGCAGCACGATCGACGAGTACGTTCAGGCAAACGCTTCCGGTCAAGAAGCGACATCGATGCGGGACTTCGGCGATAAGCCTCTGATCGTGCTGACAGCCGGTGTCGGAGTTGCCGCCGCCCACCCCGCTGCGCAAGACCACCTGGCGACCTTGTCGGCCAACAGCCTTCACCGCACCATTGACGGGGCTGAACACGAAGGACTGGTCGCCACGCAGGAGGGTGCCAGCGCAACTACACGAGCGATTCTTGACGTCGTCGAATCGGTTCGAAGCGGTGTGCCGCTGGCCAAGTGACGCGGGCTCCGGCGGTTTCTGGAATGGAAGGCGCTTGCGGGGCCGGTTGTCGGGTTTGGCATCGAAATGGCTCGTGCGACACGTCGGGCCAGCAAAGTCTATCCCCGGTGATCGTTCTCGAGGCGCTCGTCGTGAAATCTCAAAATACCTGAGATGTACCTGCTCATGGTTTCTGCGTCGCGCTGATAGGTGTCGGTAGATCCGTTGTGATGAGGTCGGCGGCGAGAGACGCGCCGTCTGTTGAACGGATGCGCCCGCCAAGTCGTGCGGCGGCGACTCGGTACGAGCTGGAGCGTGGCAGCAGCAGCGTGACCGCGTCCCGGATCTGGGAGACGGTGGCCTTCTTGCCGAGCGTCAGGCCGGCGTTCTGCTCGGCGATGACCCGGCCGATCGCGGGCTGGTCGAAGGCCGGATTCATCGGCATGATCAGGAGCGGCAGGTTATGCGCCAGCGCCAGCATGGTGGTGGCGTGCCCGCCGTGACCGATCACCAGTGACGCCTGCTTCATCAGCGGCGGGTGCGGCACATACCGGTACACATCCGCATTGACTGGCGCGCGCAGATCTGCCGGTTCGACCCCGAGCCCGGTCGTGATGAGAGCATGCACGGGTAGTCCGCCCAGTGCGTCGAGGATCCGTTGCAGTGCCTCCCGTTGTCCAGGGATGTAGGTGGTGCTCAGACTGACCAGTATGACCGGCTCGGGTGCCGCGTCGATGTCGACCTGGGGGCCCTGAGTGCCGTCACGCGCATTCTGAGGCAGCACCGGCCCGGTGTAGTCGACGTCGGCGGGAGTGCCGTGGTCGAGTTCCTCGAGTGTTACCGCGAGGATGTGGTCGGCGGACTCGTACAGACGGGCCGGGTTGATTCCTTTTCCGCGTGCGATGAGTGCGAGCGGACCCCGGGTGAGCGTTTTGTGCATCACGCCGTACAGTGTGTGCACGAGCACCGAGTACGGGATACCGGCACGTGCCGCCGCGGACATCGCACCGACGAGCAGGCCGTCGATCACCACTCGGTCGGGGTGTTCACGCTTCACCGATTCGATGAGATCCTCTCCCATGGCGCGATCGGTGAAGACTCCCGCGGCGGCAAGTGATGCGGCCAGGCCGGACCGTACCTCGAGCATCGACCACGGCCTGGCGCGCTGGAACTCTTCGGCAGAGAATCCCGCCTCTTCGATCGCATTCTTCTGGTTCGGGTGCCCCAAGAACCGCACCTCGTTCCCGCGTCTTTCGAGCTCGGCGCCGATCCCCAGCGCCGGCGGAACATTTCCGCCTCCGTCCCAGGTTACGAACAGTACGCTTTCCATCTCACGTCATCTCCTACTGTTGATTCGCGATCATTCCGCTGCGTGACGGTTCACGATTGCCTCTACCAGAACACGCATCCGCTGTTCAGTGTCGCCGCGGGCGAGGTTTCGATCGCGGCGCAAAAACTTCCACGTGTAGACGTCGGTCGCAATCGCAATCAGGTCGAGCACAGTCTCCCGGTCGGCGGTCGGCGTGCTATCGAGTTGTGGTCGAAAGGTGGTCGCCACCCAGTCTCGATGTACCACCCTGCCGACTTCGACCACGCCGCGAACCCGATCATCTGAGTTCTCTTGACCCAGCATCCACATCACCCAGTCGCCGCGCTCTTCGTAGTGGCCGACGACGGCTGTGACAGCGGCAAAAATGTTGCCGACAGGAGCGACCCGCTCGTGCACGATCTCGTCGCGGGCGAACTCGGCCACCGCATCGAACAGGCCGGCCCGGCTTCCGAAGTGGCGCAGAATGGTCTTCGTCGTGACCCCCGCGCGCTCCGCAACGTCGGCGAGGACGATCTCCAGGGTGGACTTCTCACCGCTGAGGGCAAGCGTCGAACTGAGGATGCGATGCCTGGTCTCTTCAGCTGCCGCCGCCCTGGCTGTCATTGTGTAGGGGCGCCTAATATTCATGTCCATATAAGAAGACATCAATATTTGGGATAAGTCAAGCCCCCGTGTTGCCCGGCTCACGCTCATTCTCCTGAGCATTCTCGTCCGAGGCCCCGGTCACCTTACCCACCTTCTAAGCATCAAGCCTCAGCGTCCCGCTGTGCAATTCATCCGGACGCCTGCAGTGCTTCCAGGACGGACAACTGTCGCGCCCGCTTCGTGGACCACGTATCCGGCTGCGTATGCCAGGGGGCATCTCTGCCGCCGAGTATACGTCGGCCGGGCGTTGAGCGTCGCGAGCGAATCGTGTAGACAAGCCTTACGTCGGTTGGCTTGCCCGATTGCGGATCAACCGGGGGTGGATTCGGCCACGAAAACCCGTCAGGCTGAGGACATGACTACCGAGAACAACGCCTCCATCACCACCCGTGAGCCATTCAGCGACCCGAGTCGGCCGATCGTAGTCGGGGTCGACGGTTCGAAAACGTCGCTCGCCGCACTCCGTCATGCGGCACGCCTGGCTCCCGTGCTGGGGCTCAGCCTGAACGCGGTTGCGCTCTGGGACTACCCGACATCGATCTACGATGTCTACGAGCCGACCCCTGACTGGTCACCTGAGTTCGATGCCCGCAAAGTGCTCGATGAGGCAGCCCAGACCGTGTTCGGTGACGAAGCCCCCGACTGGTTCAGCAGTGAGGTCTTGCGCGGTACTCCGGCACGAGTGCTCATCGAAGAGAGCAAGGGAGCCAGCATGCTGGTTCTGGGTTCCCGCGGGCTGGGTGGGTTCACCGGAATGCTGCTCGGATCGGTGAGCCGCACCGTTTCAGCCCATGCGGCGTGCCCGGTGCTGATCGTGCACGCCGACACCGCCCAGACCGACTCCGCCGAGACCGACTCCGCCTAGGCCGCCGACGTGAATCCCGCAGGTGAGTGGCCGGCCAGTGCCGCGGCCTGCTCGCGCACCGCTGGCCTGGTCATGGCAACTGTGCTTCCACAGAGAAGAGTGGGAGCATGAAGTGCCAGTGCCCGCGACGAAAGGAGGCACGTCATGGCCGAAGAGTTTCACAAGCCGACCCTGTTCGCCGGTAACCGATTCGAGGGTTACCTCGGTGGGGATGATCCGGCCGATGTCTCCAGGGTTGCCCACGAGACCGCCAATGCGTTGCTTTCCCGAGTGAGGGAGAACCCAGACCCGCAGGTCATCGAACGTCTCGTCGCCTACACGGATGAGAACGGCGTCGACGCGATCGCGGAGCTGTGGGCGAACGCGAGCCCCCGCAGTCTTCCTGGGGCGCTCTGGCGAATCTACCTACTGCGTGTACTGGTGAAACAGGATCCGCACGGCACGAGCCTGCTCTACCAGCGCGGCGTCGACGTTGCGACCACGATCGACCCTCTCATCGCCGGTGGCCAGACACCGACCGGGCCAGACGAAATCACCGCGCTCGCGGACACCATTCTGCGCGGGTTGTTCATCGGCGACTTCTCGATCGCCCTCGACCGCGCCGGCGCCTTCGGCCGAGTCATGAGCGCCGGCTGCACGAGTGTCGCCGACGACATGGATGCCGCGCACCCGGAACGCTCGACCGAGCTCACAGCCCGGGCGCTTCGGCTCCACCAGTTGGCCGCCGAACTCTCCGCCTGCGCCCGGCTGTGGCGCTCCGGTTCGCTCGACTGAGTTTCTGGTCGGCGCAGGAGCTGATCGGCGCAGCATCCGGTCACCTCAGCATTCGGTCACCTGAGTATTCGGTCACCTGAGTATTCAGTCATCGTTCGCCAGGCGCGTAGACCCGAGCAATCTGCTCTGCCCCTTGTTACACTGGTTTCGGTTCGGGCCGCAGTAACCCCGGGCTCCAATATTCGCCGCTACGAGCGGCCTCGCGCCGAGAGGCGTTCTGCGGCCCGACCCGTTACTTTCTTGCCGGCCCCGCGGGAGCGCTATCCGAACTTGCCGGACACGTACGCCTCGGTCGACGGGTCTGACGGGTTCGAGAACATGGTGGTCGTGTCGTCGTACTCGATCAGCTTGCCGGGCTGGCCAGTGCCGCCGATGTTGAAGAACGCGGTGCGATCCGAGACGCGAGATGCCTGCTGCATATTGTGGGTGACGATCACGATCGTGTACTCCTGCTTGAGCTCCTCGATCAGATCTTCAATTGCCAGCGTGGAGATCGGGTCGAGCGCCGAACACGGTTCGTCCATCAGCAAAACGTCGGGGGAGACCGCGATTGCGCGAGCGATGCACAGCCTCTGCTGCTGCCCGCCCGACAGACCTGATCCGGGCAGGTCGAGGCGGTCCCTGACCTCATTCCAGAGGTTGGCGCCCACCAGTGAGCGCTCGACCAGGTCGTCGGCATCCGATCGTGAGATCTTGCGGTTGTTCAGCTTCACCCCAGCCAGTACATTCTCTTTGATCGACATTGTGGGGAACGGATTTGCTCGCTGAAAGACCATTCCGACCTGCCGCCTGACCAGCACAGGGTCGACCCCGGGGCCATAGAGATTGTTGCCGTCGATCATCACCTCTCCCGAGACCCGCGCGCCCGGGATCACCTCGTGCATGCGGTTGAGCGTGCGCAGGAAGGTCGATTTTCCGCAGCCGGACGGCCCGATCAGTGCGGTCACTGTACGGGGCTCGATCGTCAGTGAGACGCCCTCGACCGCGAGAAACTTGTTGTAGTAGACGTTCAGGTCGTTGACTTCAATACGTTTTGACATGGATTCCTTCTGGGATGGTCGCGGGTGGGTTCTCGATTGACGCCCGGCTAACGACCCGGCTTGGGGGAGAAGATGCGGCTGATGATGCGGGCGGCAAGGTTCAGCACCATCACGATCAGGATGAGAGTGAGGGCTCCGGTCCAGGCACGATCCACGTAGGCCTGGGCATCCGTGCCCTGGCTCACATACGAGTTGTAGACGAACACCGGCAGCGTCATCATGCGTCCGTCGAACAGGTTGTAGTTCATGCTCTGGGTGAAGCCGGCGATGATCAATAGCGGAGCCGTCTCGCCGATCACCCGGGCGATCGCGAGGGTGATGCCGGTGATGATTCCCGCGCTGGAGGTGGGGAGCACCACCTTGAGCACCGTCAACCACTTGGGTACCCCCAGCGCAAACGCGGCCTCGCGCAGGTCGTTTGGCACCAGCTTGAGCATCTCCTCGCTGGAACGCACGACCGTCGGAATCATCAGCAGTGACAGGGCGATCGCACCACCGATTCCGAGACGGATTCCCGGACCGAAGAATATGGCCAGCAGCGCATAGGCGAACAGGCCCGCGACGATCGACGGGATGCCCGTCATCACGTCGACGAAGAAGGTGATGCCGCGCGCCAGGTGGCCGCGACCGTACTCCACCAAGTAGATGGCGGTCAGCAGGCCGATCGGAACTGAGATGATCGACGCGGCGACGGTCACCAATGTCGTACCGAGAATGGCGTGCAGGCCGCCGCCGCCTGACCCGACGATGTTGCGCATCGAGTTCGTGAAGAACGTCAGGTCGAAACGGGTGGCTCCGAAGGCGACGGTGGTCGAGATGAGAGAGATCAGCGGGATCAGGGCGAGTCCGAACGCCACAGCGACCAGCCCGGTGACGAGGCGGTCGACCGCTTTGCGTTGGCCCTCCACAGCTCGGCTGAGCAAGTAGATGACGACCAGGTATAGGGCAGTGCCGACCACGAGGGCACCGATGTAGTTGAACGATTCTCCTTCGCTCCCGGCTGCTGTTCCGGGGGCGGACTGCTCGGCCAGGTAGAGGATCAGGAAGGTGGCCGCCGAGACCACCCAGCTGGCCAGCAGGATCCAGAGTGAAGTATGCCTCGGCAACATTCCGGCGGTGAGCGAGTTCGCCATGGGCGAGTTGGTGGACGGCTCCGGAGTGATCTCGGAGCCATCGGTGGCCGGGCCCGGCTGCGTGCCAGTCACAAGTTGCATCAGTTGGCTCCAGAGAATGCTTTGCGGCGGTTGATGATCAGGCGGGCGATCATGTTCACGACAAGCGTCACCACGAAGAGAACCAGCCCGGAGGCGATGAGTGCGTTTACGCCGATCCCGTGCGCCTCGGGAAAGTTCAGCGCGATATTCGCGGCGATCGTGGTGGGGTTTGTCGACTGCAGCAGGGCGAACGAGATGATGGCTGAGGGCGACAACACCATGGCCACAGCCATCGTCTCCCCGAGCGCCCGCCCCAGGCCGAGCATCGAGGCGGAGATGATGCCGGGGCGGCCGAAGGGCAGCACGGCCAGCTTGATCACCTCCCAGCGCGTGGCACCCATTGCGAGGGCTGCCTCTTCGTGAAGTTTCGGAGTCTGCAGGAAGATCTCGCGGCACAGGGCGGTGATGATCGGCAGGATCATCACCGCGAGCACCACGGCCACCGTGAGAATCGTGCGACCGGTCCCGGAAACCGGACCGGCGAACAGCGGGATGAACCCCATTGCGTTGACCATCACCGAATAGACCGGTTGCAGCGCCGGGGCGAGCACCCCGATGCCCCACAGCCCGTAGACCACTGAGGGCACGGCCGCGAGCAGGTCCACCACGTAGCCGAGGCTCTGGGCAAGTTTGCGGGGGGCGTAGTGGCTGATGAACAGCGCGACCCCGATCGACAGCGGAACGGCGATCAGCAGGGCGAGGATGGCGGCCCAGACGGTGCCGAATGCGAGCGGCGCGGCGTACGACCAGAAACTGGTCTGGGTACCCGGTAGCTCACTCGGGTCTGCGACCAGGGCGGGGAGACTCTCGGCAACCAGAAAGACCGCGACGGACGCGAGGATGACCAGGATCGTGGCGCCGGCGAACACGGTGGCACGCGAGAAGATGCGGTCACCGATGCGCTGGGTTGATCTGATCTGCAATTCAGCGGGTGCTGACATGGTCGGGATGGATTCCTTGGGGTTGAAGGGCGGTCGAGCGCCGTACGGTGACGCTGGTTCACTGACACTGGTTCACTGACGGCGGTGCACGCCCGGCCGCAGTGGTGCTGCAAACTGCGGCCGGCCGTGGGCGCGAGCTATCGGATCGAGTCGATCGCCTCCTGCACCTGTGCTTGCAGAGCGGCAGAGATGGGTGCGGAGCCGGCGAACTCCGCTGCCTGTGCCTGACCCTCGGGGCTCGCGACGTAGCTGAGGTAGTTCTTCACCAGGGCGGCCTGGGCTGGGTCGGCATAGACCTGGCACGCGATCAGGTAGCTGACCAGCACGATCGGGTACACGCCGGCCGCCGTCGACGACCGGTCGAGGTTGATGGCGATGTCGCCCGGCTCACGACCTTCGGCCATCGGGGAGGCGTCGACAATTGCTGCTGCCGCTTCAGCCGAGTAGGCCACGAATTCGTCGCCCACCTTGATCTTCGCCACGGATAGGCTGCCAGCCTTGGATGCATCGGCGTAGCCGATCGTGCCGACACCGTTTTTGACCGTGTCGACTACCCCGGAGGTGCTTTGGGCGCCCTCACCAGCTTTGAACGGGAAGGCGTCGGACGGCTCGGCAGTCCACTGCGTCGGCGCGTTCGCGTACAGGTATTCGGCGAAGTTCTTGGTTGTGCCGGAGTCGTCGGAGCGGTGCACCGCGGTGATCGGCAGCGCGGGCAGGGCCTGGCCGGGATTGAGGCTCACGACTGCCGGATCGTTCCACTGGGTGATCTCCCCGGTGAAGATCGACGCGATCGTGGCCGCGTCGAGGTTCAACTCAGTGACCCCCTGCAGGTTGAAGATCACGGCGATGGGTGCGATGTAGACCGGCAGGTCGATCGCCTGACTGTCGGGGGCACAGGACGCGAAGCCGCCCGCCAATTCGGTGTCGCTGAGGGCAGAATCGGAGCCGGCGAAAGCGGTGCCGCCGGCGGCAAACGATTTGCGGCCCGCCCCAGACCCGGTCGGGTCATAGTTGATGGTGACGTCCTGGTGCGCGGTCTGGAAGGCGGCGATCCAAGACTCCTGGGCGCTGCCCTGGCTCGAGGCGCCAGCACCGTTGAGGGTGCCGTCCAGTGAGGCGAGAGACTGGGGCTCGGACGAAGACGATTGCGAGGCCTGTGCCATCTGGTCTGCCGCACACGACGTGAGCGCTGTGACGGCGAGCGCGCCGATTACGAGGGTGGAGCCGATTCGCATGAAGTTCACAAGATTCCCTTCGGAAGTTTTTGTGTTGCCAGGTGAGCCGGATTGGCTCAGTACTGACGCTACGAACCGGATGTGACGAGCATCCCCCACCCGGGTGAACACGAGGTGAACAACTGGCGAAGACGGCGATCGGGGTGCATGCAGACCGGGGAGTAGGTCGGTCACGGTCGGCGCGCACACTACCGAATCGAGTCCAGCGACTTCTGCACCTTTTCCCGCAGCGAGGCGGAGATGGGGGCAGAACCGGCGAACTCGGCAGCTCGAGCCTGCCCCTCGGGGCTGGCCACGTAGCCGAGATACTCCCTGACGAGTGCAGCTTGGGCCGGGTCGGAGTATCTCTGGCAGGCGATCAGGTAGCTGACCAGCACAATCGGGTACACGCCGGCTGCCGTGGAGGTGCGATCCAAGTCGATGGCGATGTCTCCCGGCTCGCGCCCCTCGATCAGCGGGGAGGCGTCAACCGCCGCGGCGGCGGCCTCGGCGGAATAGGTGACGAAACTCTCTCCCACTTTGATCTTCGCCACGTCGAGCGACCCCGCCTTCGATGCATCCACGTAGCCGATAGTTCCCACACCGTTTTTGACGGTGTCGACCACACCAGCCGTACCCTGGACCCCCTCGCCGGTGGGGAATGGGAACCCGTCTGCCGGTTCGGCGTCCCACGCGGCGGGTGCATTCGCGTGGAGATAGTCGGTGAAGTTCTTAGTCGTGCCAGAATCGTCGGAGCGGTGCACCGCCGTGATCGGCAGGTCGGGCATTGTTTGTTCGGGGTTGAGCCGAACGATGGCCGGGTCGTTCCAACGCGTTAGCTCGGCGGTGAAGATCGCTGCAATCGTGGCCGCATCGAGGTTCAGCTCGGTGACGCCTTGAACGTTGAAGATCAACACGATCGGAGCGATGTAGACCGGCAGGTCGATCGCCGAGCTGTCCGGGGCGCAGGAGGCGAAGGTGCCCCTGAGTTCGGCCTCGCTGAGTGCTGAGTCCGAGCCGGCGAATGCGGCGCCGCCCGCGGCGAACGTCTTGCGGCCGGCACCTGACCCGGTGGGGTCATAGTTGATGGTCACCTGGTGGTGCGCGGTCTGGAAGGCGGCGATCCAGGTCTCCTGAGCGCTGCCCTGACTGGACGCGCCCGCACCGTCAACGGTGCCACTGAGCTCGGAGTGCGAAACACCCTGCGCCATCTCATTGGCTGCGCACGATGACAGCCCGGCGACCGTGACGGCTGCGATGAGAACGGTGGAGCCCAGTCGCGTGAACTTCATGGGACTCCTTTCACGCACGTGGGCGTTGGCGGTTGGGCTTGATTGCTCGCCGCGTTGGGGCATGACGCGTCGGGCCGTACGTGACGAGCATCCCCTACTCGGGTGAACACGAGGTGAACAACCGGCGACAAGGCCGATTGAGAATGCTCTCAGATGTGCGGTTCGTGCGATTCAATCGCGATGATCCCGGATGCCGGGAGTGTGCGAGACAGGTGCACCACCGAGTAGCCGCCGGTCTCCAGCGCCGCGGAGGATCGCACATACGAGCCGGTGGGGGTTCCCGTCGCCAGGGCAATTTCCCTGATGATCTCGGGGATGACCGGACCGTGGCTGCATACCACTGCTGACTGCTTGGCGCGCACCAGCTTTCCGATCACGCCTCGCACATCTGATTCACCCCACTCGTAGGCGCGTTGGCTGATCGCATCCGTTCGTCGTGCCTGGAGCCCCATGAGCTTCTCCAGCGGCACGACTGTCGACCGGCAGCGCTTGGCCGTACTCGTGACAATCTTTTCAGGGCCCCACGCGGCGATCGCCGCGGCCACGTTCGCGGCCTGCGCCCTGCCACGGTCGGTCAGTGTGCGGTCGTGATCGTCACCGTCGAACTTCTCCGGGGAGATCGCCTTGCCGTGGCGCAGCACGATCATGGCGTAGGTCGACGTGACACCCTGGTCGACCAGGGCTTTGAAATTGTCAAGAATTTCTGCGTCGCGCGGGTAGCTGAGCATTGTGCGTGCCTTCTTCAGGCTCACCCATTCCAGCGCGGCCACTTCGGAGTTCGGCAGGAATGCCGAGGCCAGCTGGGCCTCGTCGGTCACTTCGGCCGCCCAGTAGTGCACCACTTTGTCGATGCCCTTCGGCATGGTGTAGCGAGTCACACCCAGGGGCACGCCGAGGGCCACTTTCAGCCCTGTCTCCTCCTCGATCTCGCGCACCGCGGCCTGGGGGAGTGATTCGCCGGCGTCGACCTTCCCCTTGGGCAGTGAGACGTCGTTGTACCGCGAGCGGTGGATCAGCAGAATGCGCAGCTTGGAGTCGATGATCCGCCAACACACTGCACCCGAGGCATAGATTGCGGCGTTCACCGATGTCCGCTCCGCTTGCGACCGGTGACTTCGGCCATCCGCGCTTCCTGCATGTCGATGAGTGGGGTGCCGTCGTCGGCCAGGTGGCGTCTGGTCCACGCACCGTCTGAACCCAGCGACCAGGCCGAGGTGCCGGCATCCATCGCGGTGTTGAACAGTGCGGCGATCTCGGTCAGATGTTCCGGATCGGTCAATCTCACCAGCGCTTCCACCCTTCGATCGAGGTTGCGGTGCATCATGTCGGCACTGCCGATGTACACCTGCGGGTCACCATCATTCTCGAAAGAGAATATACGCGAATGTTCGAGGTAGCGGCCGAGGATTGACCGCACGCGGATATTCTCGCTGAGCCCTGGCTGTCCCGGCTTCAAGCTGCAGATGCCGCGCACCCACATATCCACCTGGACACCGGCCTGGCTGGCCCGGTACAGGGCGTCGATGATCTCTTCGTCGACGATTGAGTTCACCTTGATGCGGATACCGGCAGGTCGGCCCTCGTGGGCCAGGGCTGCCTCGCCATCGATGCGCTTCAACAGTCCTCGACGCAGGTGCAGGGGCGCCACCAGCAGCCGTTTGAACTTCTTTTCGATCGCATAGCCGGAGAGTTCGTTGAACAGCCGGGTCAGATCTTTGCCCACCTGGGGGTCGTCGGTGAGCAGACCGAGATCTTCATACAGGCGGCTGGTCTTCGGATTGTAGTTTCCGGTGCCGATGTGGCTGTAGTGCCGGAGCACCCCGTTCTCGCGACGTACCACGAGTGCGAGCTTGCAATGCGTCTTCAGGCCGACTATGCCGTAGACGACATGAACCCCGGCCTTCTCAAGTTTGCGGGCCCAACCGATATTGGCCTGTTCGTCGAACCGTGCCTTGATCTCGACCAGGGCCAGAACCTGCTTGCCGGCCTCTGCCGCATCGATCAGTGCCTCGACGATTGGAGAGTCACCCGAGGTGCGATACAGCGTCTGCTTGATCGCCAGTACATCGGGGTCGTTTGCGGCCTGCTCGAGAAACGACTGAACACTGGTGGCGAACGACTCATACGGGTGGTGCAACAGGATGTCGCCGCGGGTGATCGAGGCGAACACGTCAGGTGCCTCGTTTGTTTCGATCGGCAACAGGCTCACGCTGGTCGATGGCACCGCTTTGGCGAACTTGAGGTCGGGACGATCGAGTTTGGCGAGGTCGAACAGGCCGCCCAAGTCCAATGGTGCCGGGAGGCTGTACACCTCATTCTCGGTGACATCCAGTTCTCGCACCAACAGTCGCAGGGTCACCTCGTCCATGTCATCGGTGATCTCGAGCCGGATCGGAGGCCCGAACCGTCGCCTCAGCAGCTCCTTCTCCAACGCCTGGATCAGGTTCTCGGTCTCGTCCTCCTCTATCACCACGTCTTCATAGCGGGTCACTCGAAAAACGTGATGCTCGATGATCTCCATCCCGGGGAACAGGTCGCCCAGATGATTGGCGATCAAATCCTCCAGGGTGATGAAACGCATGTCGTCCAACGTCTCGCGCGCATCGATGCGCACAAACCTGGGCAACAGGGTGGGTACCTTCAACCGGGCGAACTCCTCTTTGCCGGAGACCGGGTGCCGTACCCGCACCGAGAGGTTCAGCGACAGTCCGGAGATGTAGGGGAACGGATGTGCCGGGTCGACCGCCAACGGTGTGAGCACAGGGAAGATCTGCTGGGTGAAGATTTCACGCAGCCGCACCTGGTCGGCCTGGTCCAGTGAGTCGAACGTCACCGGTCTGATCCCGGCCTCGTTCAGCGCGGGAACCAGCGACTCCTGGTAGACGGCGGCGTGGCGTGCCTGCAGCTCGTGGGCTTTCGCGGAGATGTCGGCCAACACGTCGGCCGGTGCCCGCCCGATGTTGGTGGGAACCGCAAGTCCGGTCAGGATGCGTCGTTTCAAACCCGCAACGCGCACCATGAAGAACTCATCGAGGTTGCTGGCGAAGATGGCGAGGTAGTTGGCACGCTCCAACAGGGGCACAGTCGTATCCTCGGCGAGCTCGAGTACACGTTGGTTGAAAGCCAGCCAGCTCAACTCGCGGTCGAGGTACCGATCGATTGGAAGTTCGGTGTCGTAGGCGCGGCTCGGCGCGAAATCATCATCGAGATCGCTGGACAGCTCGGACTCGATCACTGTGTTGTCTGGGTCCATGTCCTAATCATGGCACTGCACATGCGGTCTGTGCGAGGGTGGCGATCAGACGCCGGTGCGCAGGTACTGCACATCGACTGTGTGGTCGGTGAAACCGAGTGAACGATACAGCGCAACCGCCGGGACGTTATCGGCCTCCACATAGAGGGTTGTGCTGGTCGCACCGATGGATTCCAGCCGAGCCAGGCCCGCATTCATCAGTCGTCTTCCGATTCCTTTTCCCGCGCTGCCCGGGTGCACCCCGATGGCGTAGATCTCACCGGTCTGCGGGTTCTCGGGCTCTACCTTCAGCCAGTTGAAACCAACCAGGTCGCCGTCAGCATTGTGCATCACGAGGAAGTTCTCGGCAGAGAACCAGGGCTCGGCCATGCGGTTCTCCAGATCGGCCAGTGTCAAGCGGCCCTGCTCCGGGTGGTGTGCGAACGCGAGGGAGTTCAACTTCAGCCAGGCCGACTCGTCCGTGCCCACCCGGAACGTGGTGATCGACGGGTCGGGGACCGTTTGGTCCAGCTGCTCTGCGGATTCGCCCCGCCGCAGTTGCAGGAGGGTTCGCACCGGGGAAAACCGGGTGCGCGCCGCAAGGACGCGGGCGCCGGGGTGGTCTCCATGGCTCCAGGCGAGTAGGGCTCCGGTATTTTCGTCTGCACTGTTTTCGTCTGCACTGTTTTCGTCTGCACTGTTTTCCACTGCACTGTTTTCAGCTGCACCGTGCTCGGCCAGTGCCTGTTCCAGCAGTTTCGCCCCCAGGCCGCGACGCCGGTGGGATGGTGTGATCGTGAACTCGAGTTCGCCCTGACCGAGAATGGCTGCACCCAGAAGGCCAGCATCTGTTGATGGGCTGACGCCCGGGGCGTCCTCGACGACCAGCAGGCTTCGGCGGCCGGCTGTGAGATCCGCCAGTGCCTGGTCGTTGAACGCACTCTGGCCGTCGACGGCCAGTGCTGCGTTACGCAGGTTGAGCAGGCGCGCGCGGATCTGCGGGTCCTGGGCATCCGCGGTCCGAAGGATCGGGGAGTTGTCCATAACTGTTCCTCATGCTCCTATTTGTCTGTTCGCGACTGGTTGCCTGTTCGCGGCTGTTGGCCTGTTCGGGCCTGATTGGCGGTTCGATGCAGGGGCGGTTGCTCGCGCCACGGGTTCGGCCCAGAACCGGTAACCGACATTTCGTACGGTGCCGATCAGGGCATCGAGGTCGCCGAGTTTTGCGCGCAACCGACGAACGTGTACATCGACGGTGCGGGTGCCGCCGTAGTAGTCGCAACCCCACACCTCGCTGAGCAGTTGCTCCCGGCTGAACACGCGGGCCGGGTGCAGCGCGAGGAAGCGCAGCAGCTCGAACTCCTTGTAGGTGAGGTCGAGCGGCTTGTTGTTCATCGAGATCGAGTAGTTGGCTTCGTCGATCTCCAGCCCGGTGGCCCGAATGCTGCCACGTGCGCCCAGTGAGGCGTGCCGGCTGAGCGCCAACCGAATGCGGGCCTCGACCTCGGCGACGGAGGCGCCACTGTGCAGAACGTCGACCACCGGCCAGGAAGCACCCAGCGCAGCGAAGCCGCCTTCGTTCAGTATGGCGATCACCGCAGGGGGATCATCAACTCCGCTGATCACGGTCGTGAGCGCGCGGGCCGCGGCAAGTTCGCCGGTCGCGTCGACCAGTACGAGGCTGTGCGCAGGAGCAGAAGAGTATGCGGCGGGCTCCGCTGGCAGCCACGTGACCGCGTGGTCGAGCAGATCCAGCGCCGGCAGCACCGTGTTCGTGTGATTTCGCGCCCCCACGGCGCGAACAGGCCCGCGAGAGTGCGTGGCCGCAGTGGCCGACAGCATCACCAACTCCGCCATGAAATCCCCGCATTCGTGTACCCGGCAATACTACTGCCGTGGGAATTCGGGCAGACTGTGAGGGTGACCTCAGACGATCTCCAACCAGGAGCGAACCCGCAACCCGTCGGGGAGTTCCCGAAAAAAAGAAACGTCGTACCCACGGCGAGAACTCCGCGGCGCTATCTGGTGAGTATGGCGATCGTCTGGGCGTCTGCCGTGGTGGGGGTCCTGCTCGTCGCATGGTTTGCACCGCATGAGACCCGCGCGGCATGGTTGGCAATGGTTTTTGCGGCCACGGTCGTACTCACCTTTGTGATCCAGTTGGCACTTCAGCGCCCCAAAGGGTTTCTTCATCGGGCGACCATGAGCACGTTGGGTGCACTGATTGTGCTCGCCGCGGGCACCCTGATCCTTCAGTTGACCGCGGGCTCGGGATAGAATCGAACCATGCTGCTTGCACTGGAACTCTTCTTCGTCGGCCTGCTCGGGCTTGCCACGCTTTCCATCGCGTGGATCTCCGTCGTGGTGGTGCTCAACCTCTACCGCGGCCAGCGCTGAGTCGTTGGCGGGGTTTCAGCGTTGTCGCGCTGCCCGCACGGATACGGTCATGTGTTTTGTGGGCGCAGGAATTGAGGTGAGGCTGTGATCGAGTTGCCGACGCATCTGCCGCCGGAACTGGTACCGCTCAGCTGGCTGATCGGTGTGTGGGAAGGTACCGGGGTGATCGATTACCTGGTCGATCCGAAGAATCCGGATCCGGTCGGCGATTCGGCCGTTGGACCGGGCGAGTCAGGGTCACCTGAACGACGCCAATACGAGTTCGGGCAACGGATCAGTTTCAGCCACGATGGGCTTGGCTGGCTCAACTACAACTCGTACACCTGGCTGCTCGATGACGAGCGCACCCCGTTGATCACTGAGACAGGCTATTGGCGCATCGCGCGCGACCAGACCCCGGCCGATCCAGGCCCTGGCATGCTCCCCGCCGAGGGGGAGGCTCCGTTCAACTCGGTCGACGACGTGGAATCCTTACGCAATGATTCAGGCGGGTTCGATCTGCAGGTGGCCCTCGTGCACCCGACCGGGGTCAGCGAGTTGTACCTTGGCCATGTGACCGGCCCCAGAATCGACCTGGCCACCGATGCTGTTTTGCGCGCACCCGGCGCCACCGACTACCAGGCGGCCACCCGAATGTACGGGTTGGTCGATAATCACCTGCTCTGGGCGTGGGACATTGCGGCTCTGGAACAGAGCCTGCGCACCCACGCGTCTGCGAGGCTCGGCCGTGTCGAATAATCTCACGCCAGACATCGTGGCCGTGTTCTCAGAGTTACCGGGCGCAGTCACTGATTCCGGGCTCGTCGCACACTACGGCAACCCGGTCGCGGAGCAACGCGCGTTGGTGGCAGGCGACGCGATCGTCGACCTCGCCGACCGAGCTGTGCTCACGGTGTCAGGCGAGGACCGGTTGACCTGGCTTGACTCCCTGACCAGCCAACAGCTGACCGGTCTGCATCCGGGGGACTCGGCGGAAACCTTGCTTCTTGACGCGAACGGGCGGATTGAGCACGCCGTGCGATTGGTCGACGACGGGACAACCTGTTGGCTGCTCGTTGATGCCAGCCAGGCTGCTGGCCTGTTCGACTGGCTCACGCGTATGCGTTTTCGCCTGCGCGTCGACGTTGTCGACCGCACCGCCGATTTCGCCACTTTCGGTTACCTGATGGATGCCGGTGCCGCCCACGCACTGTCGCCGCTGGTCGCGGCCAGCAACGGTGTTCCGGTCCTCTGGAGCGACCCGTGGAGCGAGTTGCAGAACGGCGGTTGGACCTACTCGACGACGACCGAGCATCCGGGGGCCGGCTGGAAATACCGGGAGTGTCTGATCGAACGCAGCCGCACACCAGATGTGGTCGCGCTCGTAAGGGAAGGGAGCGTGCCGAAGGTGCGTGCGGCCGGGATGCTTGCGCTCGAGGCATTGCGGATCGAGGCCTGGCGGCCCCGCCTTGTCACCGAGGTGGATGAGAGAACTGTTCCGCATGAACTCGACTGGTTGCGGAGCGCCGTTCACCTGACCAAGGGGTGTTACCGGGGCCAGGAGACCGTAGCCAAGGTGCACAACATCGGTCACCCACCCAGACGGATCGTCTTCCTGCATCTGGACGGCTCTGAATCCCAGTTGCCTTCACCGGGCGACGAGGTGGTGTCAGGCGAGGGGGAGGACCGCAAAGTGGTCGGTCGGATCACTTCCAGCGCCCGGCACCACGAACTCGGGCCGATCGCGCTCGCGGTGGTGCGTCGTCGCACCGACCCGTCGGCGACGCTCACTGTCGAAACCGGTGGAACTCTGGTGGCCGCGGCCCAGGAGATCATTGTTTCACCCGACGCGGGTGCCGAAGCCGGCGTTCCGCGGCTTCCCCGACTGGGTGCAGTCAAGCGTCGTCCGCGCTGATGCGCGCTCAGCGGCTCTGACGAGGCGTCCGCCCGCCCTGACGAGGCGTTTGCCCGCTCTGCCATGGGCGGTTTGCACCGCACGGGCTCGGTTCTGAGCCGGAGCCGGGCGATAGGCTTGAGAGTATGACCCATACGCTGATCCTGCTTCGCCACGGTCAATCCACCTGGAACCAGGAAAACCTGTTCACGGGCTGGGTCGATGTTCCGCTCACAGACAAGGGGCGCGCCGAAGGCCGTCGCGCTGGTGAACTCCTGGTCGAGGCCGGGCTGTTGCCCGACGTCCTGCACACTTCTGTGCTGAAGCGGGCAATCCACACCGCCAATCTGACGCTGGAGACGGCTGACCGCGACTGGATCGACGTTCGACGCTCCTGGCGGCTGAACGAACGCCACTACGGCGCCCTGCAGGGCAAGGACAAGGCGCAGACGCTTGCCGAGTACGGCCAGGAGCAATTCATGAGTTGGCGTCGATCGTTCGACACTCCGCCGCCCACGCTGGACGATGACAGCGAGTTCTCGCAGGCGCGCGACCCGCGGTACGCCGGACTGGGCGATGAGATGCCGCGCACGGAGTGCTTGAAAGATGTGATCGAACGCCTCCTGCCCTATTGGGAGCAGTCGATCACGCCTGACCTCGCCACCGGCCGCACTGTACTGGTCACCGCTCACGGCAACTCGTTGCGCGCGCTGGTGAAGCACCTGGAGAAGATCTCGGATGATGCAATCACCGATCTGAACATTCCGACCGGAATTCCATTGGTCTACCACCTCGGCGCGGACTTCATGCCGGAGGCTCCAGGCGAGTATCTCGACCCCGAGGCTGCGGCCGCCGGTGCTGCCGCGGTCGCCGCGCAGGGCTCCAAGTAAGCCTCCCTGACTGCCCAGTTTGCCCACCCCAGCTTCGGTGATGGTGGGCCAAACGTGTGCCGGTTCGGTGCCGGTTCGGTGCTGGTTCAGAAAGGTGCTGGTTCAGAAAGATGCTGGTTCAGAAAGATGCTGGTTCAGAAAGGTGCTGAGTCAGAAGCGGCTGAGTGGCCTGCCGAGGAGTTCTCGGACAGTGGGCCCTCTTAAAATGAGGGTGCTACTGAAAGAGAGAGCAGCATGTCCGCATCGCGTAGACGATTCACCCAAGAGTTCAAAGACGAGTTGTGCCGTGAGG